>DKSK01000015.1 GCA_002472565.1 Bacteroidales bacterium UBA7258
GGGCAGGGGAGCCCGCAGAAAGGATGTCGGACTTGTTGAGCAGGATGAAGAGCTTCTGGTGGGAAGGGTCCACATGGGAAATGATCATGGAGAGGTCGGCGAGAGGGCTTTTGCAGATGTCCGCGATGGCGAGGACTATGTCAGCCTCTCTGACCTTGCGGAAAGACCTCTCGATCCCGGCCTTTTCTATGGTGTCCGAAGACTCTCTGATGCCCGCGGTGTCGATGAAGCGGAAAAGAACCCCGTCAAGATTGACCGTCTCTTCGACCGTGTCGCGGGTCGTCCCCGGGATGTCGGATACTATGGCCCTGTCCTCTCCCAGCAGGGCGTTCAGCAGAGTGCTTTTCCCGGCATTGGCGGGACCGGCTATTGCCGTAGGCACGCCGTTGCGTATCGCATTTCCGAGGCGGAAAGAATCGGCGAGAGAGGAGACCTTTGCAAAGGCCTCTGCAATGAGTCCGGAAAGTTTATCGCGGTCGGCGAACTCTACATCTTCTTCGCTGAAATCGAGTTCCAGCTCCATCAGCGAAGTGGCTTCCAGCAATTCGGCCCGGAGCTCCTTCAGCTCCGAGGAGAAGCCGCCGCGGAGCTGATTGAAGGCTGCTCTGTGCGCGGATTCAGACGATGCCGCAATGAGGTCGGCGACCGATTCGGCTTGTGCGAGGTCCATCTTTCCTGAAGTGAAAGCCCGGCGCGTGAATTCTCCCGGCATGGCCATTCTCGCTCCTGCGTTGAGCAGAAGGCTAAGGGCGGTCTGGACAATGTAGGAAGAGGCGTGGCAGCTGATTTCGACCGAATCTTCGCCGGTATAGGAGTGTGGGGCCTTGAAGACTGAGACGAGGACATCGTCAAGAGGCTCTGACGGGCTCTGGAATATGGTCCCGAAATGGATGGTGTTCGCCTTGGCTTCGGCCACGGAGCCGCTGTGCAGCTTGACAACCTTGTCGGCTATGGCGAAGGCGGAGGGGCCGCTCAGCCTGATTATGGAAATCGCTCCGGTACCGGGGATGGTCGCCGGAGCCGCAATTGTGTCATCGTAAAAATTCATGTTCATGGACTTTCTTGTTCCCAAATTTAGCAATTAGCCTCATCAATCCAAAGGTCCGGCCTGTGCCAAGAGGCTATCTCCATCTACTGAAGAGTTCAATGGAGAAGCGGAAGCCCAGATCCTGATATTTCCAGTCCCTGGTCGAGATGTAGATGCCCATGGAAAAGAGACTGTTCGTGAGGGCGTAGCCATATTCTGCATATGGATGGATCCTGTCCGTAAGCAGGAAGTTAGCATAGAAGCGTTCCTTCTCCACCCCCTTGCGGATGAAAGGAAGCACGTAGGAGAGCATCATGGGCTGCTCGTATGTGAGATTCGTCCGATAATAGTATTTCGAGATGTTGTACCAGGCGGAGTTCAGGAGCTGGAATTCTCCGCTCCAGTCATCGTTCCAGCCGCCGGGAAGGTTGTTCTCTCTGAAATTGGAGAAGTCTAGGAAATAGATGTCCTGGCTCCTGTCCGTATAGAGACCGCCGCCGACCCTCATGGAAATGGAACTTACGCTGCTGAAATTCTTGATCCAGCTGAGATCTCCCTCAATCTTTTCATATGCGACGCCCGATTTCATCACTCCTTTGATCCCGGCCTCGTAGTCAAGCGTCAGGACTGGTCCTTTCCCCTTGAAGGACAGGAAGGTAAGTTCGAGACAAGGAGCGAAAGTCTTGTAGGTCACCGGCTGTCCCGCATCTGTGAATTCTTTCTTGTTGACAGGGGTCCTTCTGTGGTACATCGCCCCGACTTCGCTCCTGAACCATGGAGTGAGGTCGTAGGAAAGGTTGAGCGAGTAATAATTGTCGGTGTAATAGTTCAAGTCCATATCATTGAAACGGACTGATTCAGGATGCTTTTCTATGAGCTGCTCCCGGACGGAAGAATTGGTTATGCGGTTGCCGTTCCCGACAGAGAAGCTGATCGTCCCGTGTCTTGCCGCATCGAAAGAGTAGTAGAACGGCGCATCGAAGTAGAACTGCTTCTTGGTGAACATGTAGCCGAGTTTGATCTTGGTGTAGATGCCAGAATTGTCTCCCAGGCGGTATAGTCCGCGAATGTCGTAGCGGTAGCTCAGGCCTCTGTTGTGGGAATAGTTGAGGTAGCTCGGATTGACCAGGGGAGAGAATTTCAGGGAAAGCTTGTCGTCAGCGCCAAGGTCGGCCGTGAGGCTGTTGGCAAAGGTCTCCTGGACTATTTTCCATGCCTTTTTGTAATTCCTTGAGGCTTGACTCTTGTCGGGGTTTTTGAGCGTCTGTAGAGAATCATACCTTGAGTAGATGGACCTATCCATGGAGTCGAGCGGAAAGGGCCTGAGACTGCCCATGGAATATACGGCTTCGGCGGAGTCAGGGAAGTCCTTAGGAGGCAGGAACTGGCAGCTGACCTCGGCCAAGAGCTTGTTGCCCATGAAGCTGAAGCTGACTTTCAGATTGTTTCTCTCCGGCAGTACAGGAATTTCCTTGTTCATGTCCATGTCTGTCTTGAATCTGAAGAGGTCGTACTCGCCCGCAAAAGAGGTACTCAGGATTTCGCCGGTGTTTTTGTCCACAAGGGCGGCGCCTTTGATCAGCTGAGGGTTGTTAAGTCTGGGCTTGAATGCAAGCTCCGCCGTGCTGTCGGTGGTCCGGATGATTTTGTATCTGTAGAATTTACGGTTTGTCCTGTTGAAGGGCGAGAGAATATTTTCCTTGAAGAAGGTTTTTGCGTAGATGTCAGGAGTGTACAGATCCATAATCGGCACACTGACCTTGTTCTTGATCGGGATGGTTCCCGCGCTCGCACGGTCGGTCTTCTCCTTAGCTTTGGCATCATTGAACCAGACTGTCCTGTAATATTCCTTTATGTAGTCGGGATTTTCCTTGGTTATGACGTAGAGGGACGGGATCAGTTTCATGATGACGTTGCGCTTGACGGTATGGATCCGCCACTTGATGTATGCATCGCTCTTTCTTTCCCCGTAATTCTCATTCATGGAGACGGAGAAGTCCATGATTTTGCCCACCAAGAACGAGGCTCCGTCATCGAAGACAGCCTTCAAGGTGTCGCATGCAGGGATAGAGTCCACGACCGGAGGCACTTCCGCCTTCAAAGCCGTGGACAAAAGAAAAAGGGCGGAGACAAGAATAAACCTCGCGCCAGATATTTCCAGCCCGAATATTTTCACTTTTCCATGGCTAAGATAAACATATTTTTTCCTGTTTATTTCTCAGCCATGGAAATACTCGGCATATTTTCTTCGGAAGGCTGATTCAGCCGCAATGGAAATAGCGGTCGACCAGAGTCTGCAGGGAAGAAGTGTCTCCCTCAATGTCTGAACGCAGGGTTCGGTCCCCGAAGGAGCGTAAGTGGGCGATTATCTCGTCTATCATCTCCGGGTTGAAGACCCCCTGCTCCTCGAAGGCGCCTCTCTGGCGTTCCAGACAGTCGGCGGAAGCGGCGCAGCTGTCCGGGAGCTGTCTGAATGAGGACACATCTCCTCCCGGTTCCACATAGGTCTTTTTTGCGAGAGATAGAGCGTTTTTCATCTCGAATCCGTGTCTGCAGGCGACACAGAGCCCGGAGAGAAGCTGGTAGATGTCTGCGGAACCGTCCGGGGAGCGCATCTCTACGGTCTGTTTTGCGGACAGGTCGAGCATGGAAGACTGTTCAAACGGATTTACCTGAGAACACATGTCCATGGTGCCGGACCAGCCGAGAGGCACCCTGACAAGGGCGGCCCGGTTGCGATAGCCCCAGCAGATGCTGGTCGGAGCCTCCTGATGCGGCACGAGACGGAAATACGACATCGGATTCTTGTTGCCGAAGGCGGTTATCCCTTCTGCAAGATCCATCATTCCGGCAATGGCCTTCCTCGCCTCGGCTGAAAGTTCTCCGTCCGGGCCGGTCATCATGGACTTGCCGTCTTTCATCAGCCTCATGTGGACATGCATCCCGCTGCCCGCCTTTCCTACGGTAATCTTAGGCGCGAAGGTGACATTGTATCCCTCCATGTGGGCGAGCCTCCTTATTATCCATTTCGCAAGAAGTATGTTCTCCGCGGCAGTCTCCGCCCTGACAGGGAGAAATTCGATTTCATTCTGCTCGTAAATTTTCCCGTCCATGCGGAAATTGCCCACTTCGCTATGGCCATATTTAATCTGCCCGCCGGCTCTTGAGATATAGTCCATGCACTTGGCCCTGAAGGCGGACGTCTTGCAGTAGGGGGCGGATTCATGATATCCATGCTGATCCGTTGCAGGGAAGCTGCCGTCATCATCCAGAATCACATAGTATTCCAGTTCTCCCATGGCCTGGAACTCCATTCCCGTGGCCTTTCCGAAGGCCTCCTGAGCCTTTGAGAGCGTCCTTTCCGGAGCGCTTTCCAGCGGTCTTCCGTCTTTGTCGAAGAAGCTGCAGAGAAGGTCCAGGGCAGGAATTTCAGGCGGAGCGAAAGGATCCATGAAGGCCGTCGAGAAACGGGGAATGACGTACAGGTCGCTGCTTGTGGTCTTGATGAAGCCGAACAAGCTTGAACCGTCGACTCTTTCTCCGCTGGTCAGGATAGTGTCCAGATAGTAGAGATCATTTATGACGAAGCCGAGGGTCTTAAGTTTGCCGTCGCCTCCCGGATAGAGGAAATTGACCATCCGGACCCCATTCTCCCTTATGTACCTGATAATGTCCGCTTTCGTGAAAGTGAGGGGATCTTTTTTCAAGAAATCAACGACTTTGTTGGCATTCATTAAGAGTTTTTCGTTATCCTTGGTCATTAGCTTATAGTTTTTAATGTGTTTTATGAGCAAATATACGAAATCGTAATAAAAAAGCAAGAGACGGACACCTGTCTGTGATGTCCGTCTCCCGCTGAATCTTCCTTTCGGAAGGAAAGTTGAGATATTTTCGTCCTAGAAGTTCACAGGAACATCCGTGGCCTTGAGTCTGCCGTCATGACGGACGGCCGCCTGTGACCAGAAGAGACCCCATTCGGTGCGGTATGTATACTTCGCTCCGTTGGACCTGAAGTCTGCCGGCATGTTGTCCTCGTTGGTCTGAAGCTCATTCTCAGGATATGGCATCCTCTGGATGAGGTTGCCCTTCTCGACCTGGGCTCCGGAGTTGTAGAGAGGAAGCTGTACAGTACCGTCGGATACGGCAGGATAGCCGGTGCGGCGGATTTCGGCCCATGCTTCGATTGAGTTAGGGAAGAGGGCGATCCACTTCTGGATGGCGATGCTGCGCAGCTTCTGTTCGTTGCTGCTTCCAAAGGCAGGAAGAGCCGCAACGTAAGCCTGATACTCGGCGGAAGAAATAGTCTTACTGCCGCAGGAACGGGTGATGAAGAAGGCGAGTTCGTCCATGGAAGCCCTGATGGCATCCTTCCATACGGACTCTGCGTTTCCGCTGTCCCAGCCCCTGAGGATGGCCTCGGCCTTGAGGAAGAGAGTCTCGGAGTAGGTTGCATAGCACCAGGAAAGGTTCTGGTTGGCAGAGTTGTGGAAATCGAAGAAGAAGAAGCCATCCTTGCTTGAGCAGTTCAGGCGGGCGTAGGAGCTGGAGTTGCCGGCGAAGTTTCCGCCATGCGCACTTGTCTGGGCCGCGTCGGTTCCGTTAGGGATGGTTCCGTTAGGATAACCGTCCCACTGGTTTCCGGTCGTGGAAGTAAGGTCTCCGGCCTCGAACCAGAATGAGCGGCGAGGGTCTACGACACCGGTAGTGTAGCCGGCGTTGGTGCCGTTGAGCACGCTCATGAAGCAATCCTCAGGGATAGTGTTGGCCCAGTCGTAGTAGGTGCGGTCATAGTAGTCGCCCCATATGACGGAGTCGCAGGAAATCCTGGCATAGTCGGAAGGAGCGTTCATAGCAAGAGCGGCCGCTCCCTTGTAGTAGGTCTGCGCGGTGGCGGCGAGAGAGGTCTCGGATACGCGCAGGGCAAGCCTCATGATGAGGGTGTTGGCGAGACGGCGCCACTTGGCGAAGTCGTTGCCGTAGATCAGGTCGTAGTCTCCGATTCCTACCTGGCCTTCGGTGTCGCCGAGGACATCGGAATCAGCCTTCAGCCTCTTGAAGAAGTCGAGGTAGATTTCTTCCTGGCTGTTGTAAGGAATGGTGGTGCCGGTTCCGGCATAGTTGCCGTCCGCATCCATGTAAGGAGCGTCGCCGTTACGGTCGACGATACGGAGCCACATGATGACATTCCAGATGTCGTTCATGGCGCCGACGGCCTTCAGGGAAGCATCTCCCTCGCACAGAGCCTTGACCTCGAGGAACTCCCTCTGACGGGCCGTATAGAAATCCCTCCAGAAGATGTCACCCCAGCCGGCGTTGTAGACGTACTGGTTCGTGCCGCCCAGTCCCATAGGGGAGAGATAGTGGGCGTACTCATCATCGAAAAGGTTGAAGTTGCGCTGGTGGTCTGCGGAAGAGCCGTAGTACATGGCTCTTCCCAGAAGCGGTCCAGGTTGGAGCGAAGACTCCGTGATTTCGGTCTTGCTCGTGTTCATGTCATCGAATTCGTCTCCGCAGCTTACTACTGCAAAAAGAGCAAGGATGGATGGTATAATGTACTTTTTCATTGTTCAATCAGTTTAGAAACCGAGAGTGAGTGATACGCCGAAGTTGCGGGTTCCAGGGTAAGGGCACATATCGAAGGCAGATGCGTAGATGGAGGTATCCGTGAGAGAACCGTCCGGAGTCGTGCCTGGAGTATGCTTTACGAGATAGAAGAGATTGCTTCCGTAGACAGAGAACCTTGCGCTGTCAAGGATGCCCTTGGTGAGCCTGTCGACGAAGTCGTGGCTGAGGTTGTAGGTAAGCGAAAGTTCGGAGAGCTTCAGGAAGCCGGCGTTGTAGATGAATTCCTCGTCGACCGAATTGTTCCAGTAGTTCTGGGCGCTTACGGAAGTCTTGTTGGCTGTCCCGCTTTCGGTGACGCCCTTGATGACCATGTTGTCACGGTTCTCGGTACGCTTGGCGGTTCCGAGGCGGGCGGCGCTGTACTCAGATACAGAGAAGATGTCTCCTCCGTTCTGGAAGGCGAAGAGGGCGTTGAGTCCGAGGTTCTTGTAAGAGAGATTCAGGCTGAAGGAGCCGGTGAAATTAGGGTTGATGTCACCGATTTCCTGGCTGGCGTCTCGCAGAGGAAGACCGTCCGATCCGATGATCTTGTTGCCGTCCTTGTCAAGGCGGTACTTGTAGCCGTAGATCTTTCCGAGAGACTCGCCTTCGATGGCATAGACATAGATGCCTGCGCTGCCGGTCATGTGGCCGAGCTCATACATCTTGATTCCTTCGGTGAGGGTGTTGACCTTGTTCCAGTTCTTTGCGAGGTTGACGGTGGCGCCGAAGTTCCAGTCGCGGGTGCGGATGAAGTCTCCGTTGAGAGAGAGCTCAAGACCCTGGTTGGTGATCTTGCCGGCGTTGATGTACTTCTTCTGCACACCGGAAGCGTAGTTCATGTCGACGGACATGATCTGGTTCTTGGTGGCGGTATGATAGTAGGTGAGGTCAAGACCGAGCCTGTTCTTGAAGAAGTGCCATTCGGTACCAACTTCGAAGGAGTCGGACATTTCAGGCTTCAGTTCAGCATTGGCCATGGTGACAGGCTGCTCGATGTAGAGGTAGCCGTTGGCTCCGGTGGTGGTGCTGTAGGTGTTCTGAAGCTGGTATGGATCGGTATCCTTGCCGACCTTCGCCCAAGAGAAGCGGATCTTGCCGTAATCGATGACGTCCTTGTTATAGGTCAGGCCGTATGCATCGGCGGCTCCGGTGAGAAGGGCGGAAACGCTGACTGACGGATAGAAGTAAGACCTGTTGTCCTTAGGAAGGGTGGAAGACCAGTCGTTACGCGCGGTAACGTCGAGGAAGAGCCAATCCTTATAGCCGAGGTTGGCGAAGCCGTAGACGGAGTTGATCTGCTTCTCGGAGAGAGAGTTGTTGGCGTGGATGGTAGAACCAGCGGCTATGAACTGTGCACCCTGGAGGGCGATGGAACGGCCTTCAGCCCACATTCCGTCATAATGGTAACGCATCATGTTGCCTCCGGCGCTGAGTCCGAGATCGAAGTCGCCGTATTTGTGGTTCCAGGAAAGGAGAGCCTCGGTGTTTTCCTCGATACGGCTGTACTTGGACTCCTCTACTCCCGGATAGTGGCCCGTAAATACAGGATCCGGATAAGGCCAGCTGTACTTGACGGTGTAGTCCGTCCAGTCATAACCTTCCTTCACGCGGAGTTTGAGGTCCTTGGTGAAGTTGATGTTGACGGCGGCCATTCCGAAGAACTTGTTCTGGACGTCCTTGTTGTTGAACTGATCCTGGACGAAGTAGATGTTCTGATGCTCAGCGTCAGGACCATAGTAGTTGTCCTCGATGAACTCACCAGGTCTGCTGGTGTCGAACTCATGCTCCTTGAGGGAATTGAGGTCGATGGAACGAGGGATCTTGTTGATCAGATAGGTGGCGCCGTACAGACCGCGGGTCTGACGGTTGTTGCCGATGGTCTTTACATAGTTGGCCTTAACGTCGAGGGAGAGCCACCTGTTGACCTTGTTGGAACTTACGAAGTCGATGCTGGTCTTGTCAAGCCTTGTAGGCCTTACGATAGACTGGGTGTCGTCATGTCCGATGGTCAGGCGGAAAGGATTTTCTGCATTGCCGCCCTGGATCGTGACGTTGTTGGACTGCATGTTCCCGGTACGGTAGTACTTGGTGTAAGGATTCTTGGTTCCGGAATAAGGGACCTTGACGCTGGAGTCATACCAGGCAGGAACCATGGTGGAGGAGCTCATCCTGGCGCCCCAAGAATTCTCTGAAGTAGCCACATAGGCTCCGTTTTCGCCCTGTCCCCAAGTGTCCTGGAGATCGAGATAGTAGGAAACTGGAGACCAGGAGAATTTGCCGGAATAGGTCACTCCGACCTTTCCTTCCGTCCTGCCGCCTTTCTTGGTGGTGATGAGGATGACACCGTTACCGGCGCGGGATCCGTAAAGCGCCGCGGCGGTAGGGCCTTTCAGCACGGAGACGGACTCGATGTCCTCAGGGTTGATATCGAAGGCTCCGCCAGCACGGTCGGTGCCGCCCCAGAGGCCGGCCTGGCCGTCAATGTCGTGACCGCCTGTATCATAAGGTACACCGTCGATGACGTAGAGAGGTTCGTTGTTGTCAGACAGAGAAGAGTTACCGCGGAGGACGATCCTCGTTGATCCGCCGGCGCCGGTACCTGAGTCATTAATCTGCAGACCAGCGACCTTGCCCTGGAGGGCGTCAGTGAGGGTCGCGGTTCCAGAGCGGGCGATCTGGTCCGCCTTTACATCCTGGACAGCATATCCGAGGGATTTCTTCTCTCGGGAAATACCGAGGGCGGTAACGACGACCTCATTGAGGAGTTCATTGTCCTGCTCCAGAGTTACGTATACTTGTCCGCCGTTCCATACTACCTCAGCATCCTTGTATCCGATGCTGGAGATTACAAGAGTGGAACCTGTTCTGACTCCCGGGAGGGAAAAAGTTCCATCATCAAGGGTGATAGTTCCGGTCGTGGTCCCTTTGATGATAATGCTGGCACCGGCGACGGGGCCTACATTATCGACGACGGAGCCAGTGACGGTTCCCTGCTGGGATACCTGTGCCAAAGCCGAAGGGGCCCCGGCAAAGAATGCCGCGCCCATGAAAGATGTGAGCGCAAACATTACCATGATCGATTTGAGCCGATTAAACATTTTTAGTGTGGTTTGTTTACATGGCGGACTTTTGTCTGCCATATCATTACTGCTTCACAGAATGACGATGCAATTTTAATCATTTTAACTATATCTTCAAAATATCTAAACTAATTAAAATTTTACATTTATGCATTATTAACTAATGGGTTATGGTTTATTCAAAATTTAGACAAATTATACTTTCGAAGTGAAACAGATATTCTTTCCATGAAAATACGGCCTATACAATATATAATATATATTTGTGAATGTCTTTGAATTTAAAAAAATTATTTTTTAAATCTTCGGTTTTCGATAAAAATTATGAAAAACGAAAGTGGAAGAAAAATTTTGTGATTATCGAGTGAAAATATTATTTTTGTATCCCGAAATAGGTACAAGCAATGCCTACAAGTTTTTTCGGACAACATATTTAATTAGTATATCGGGCCATCTCGTTTGAGGTGGCCTTTTTTCTGACCTAAGGTAATGGGAATGGATGAAAGCAGCATGCACGGAGCGACTCTCCGTCTGGAAAACGGAATGGAATTCAAGGGCTGGAGCTTCGGCTACGAGGCTCCATGCGACGGGGAGGTGGTCTTTTCGACTGCCATGGTAGGCTATCCCGAAAGTCTTACCGACCCTTCGTACAGCGGCCAGATTCTCTGCGTGACCTATCCTCTGATAGGTAATTACGGCGTGCCTGACGAGGGTGCGGACCTTTTGGGCATTTCCAAGAATTTCGAGTCAGAGAAAATCTGGGTCCGCGGTCTGGTGATCTCCGACTATTCCTTCGACTACAGCCACTGGGACGCTGTCAAGAGTCTCGGCGACTGGCTCAAGGAGCAGAAGATTCCGGGGATTTTCGGAATCGATACCAGAGAGGTGACCAAGACCCTCCGCGAGAAGGGTTCCATGCTAGGAATGATAGTTCCGGACGGAGTTTCCAAGGAATTTCCGATCGAAGATCCTAACAAGGCGAATCAGATTGCCATTGTCAGCTCGCCTGAGGTGAAATCCTACGGAGAAGGCTCCAAGACTGTCTGCCTGGTGGATTGCGGGGTCAAGCACAATATTCTCCGCTGCTTCGTCGAAAGAGGCGTACATGTGGTCAGGGTTCCATGGGACTATGATTTCAATTCCCTTCCTTGGGACGGGCTCTTCATATCCAACGGGCCTGGTAATCCTGAGTTCTGCGAAGTGACGATAAGAAACATCCGCAAGGCAATGGAAGCTGGTAAGCCGATTTTCGGAATCTGCATGGGCAACCAGCTGCTGGCCAGGGCAGGCGGGGCAAGCACCTACAAGCTAAAGTACGGACACAGAAGCCATAATCAGCCTGTCCGCATGATCGGCACCAACAGGTGTTTCATCACATCTCAGAACCATGGCTACGCCGTGGACAACGAGACTCTGGGACAAGACTGGGAACCATGGTTCATCAACATGAATGACGGCACCAACGAGGGCATCCGGCACAAGAGCCTGCCTTTCCGCGCCGTCCAGTTCCATCCCGAGGCTTCCAGCGGCCCTACCGACACCAATTTCCTCTTCGACGAATTCATCCAAATGCTTTAGAAGACCATGAAAGACACCACTATAAAGAAAGTTCTCATCTTAGGATCCGGAGCGCTCAAGATAGGCCAGGCCGGCGAGTTCGACTATTCGGGAAGCCAGGCCCTCAAGGCCCTCAGGGAGGAAGGAATAGAGACAGTCCTCATCAATCCTAACATCGCCACAGTCCAGACCAGCGAGGGGGTGGCGGACAAGATATATTTCTTGCCTGTCATTCCTTACTTTGTCGAAAAAGTCATAGAGAAAGAGCGCCCCGAGGGCATCCTCCTGAGTTTCGGCGGGCAGACTGCCCTTAATTGCGGTGTGGAACTCTATGAGAGCGGGGTCTTCGAGAAATACGGGGTGAACGTTCTGGGAACTCCTGTCAAGGCCATCATGGATACCGAGGACAGAGAGCTCTTCGTCAAAAGGCTTGACGAGATCGGAGTCAAAACCATCAAGTCCCATCCTGCTGACAACATGGAGCAAGCCAGAGCCGCCGCACACGAACTTGGCTATCCGCTGATTATCAGGGCGGCCTATGCCCTGGGAGGCTTGGGCTCCGGTTTCTGCGAGAATGACGAGCAGCTTGAAGAGGTCTGCGAGAAGGCTTTCAGCTTTTCTTCCCAGGTGCTTGTGGAAAAGTCTCTGAAAGGATGGAAGGAGATTGAGTACGAGGTGGTGCGCGACCGCTATGACAATTGCATAACGGTCTGCAACATGGAAAATTTCGACCCGCTGGGAATCCATACCGGAGAAAGCATCGTGGTCGCTCCTTCGCAGACTCTTTCCAACAAGGACTACTATTACCTTCGCGAACTTTCCATCAAGATTATCAGGCATATCGGCATAATAGGGGAGTGCAACGTTCAGTACGCCTACGACCCTGACGCTATGGATTACAGGGTCATAGAGGTGAACGCGCGTCTGAGCCGCTCTTCCGCCCTTGCTTCCAAGGCGACCGGTTATCCGCTTGCCTTCGTCGCTGCGAAGCTAGGCCTCGGTTACGGTCTCTTCGACCTTAAGAACTCCGTGACTAAGACCACTCCGGCCTTCTTCGAGCCTGCCCTTGATTACATTGTCTGCAAGATTCCCCGCTGGGATCTTTCGAAGTTCAAGGGCGTGAGCCGCAAGATCGGCTCCAGCATGAAGAGCGTCGGCGAGGTGATGGCCATAGGCAGGACCTTTGAGGAGGCCATCCAAAAGGGTCTGAGAATGATAGGGCAGGGGGCTCACGGCTTCGTGGGCAACAAGGAGCTCAAGGTCGCCGACGTGGACGAGGCCCTATGCGAGCCTACTGACAAGCGTATCTTCGTGATAGCCAAGGCCATGAATGAGGCAGGCTACTCAGTTGACAAGATTCATGAACTCACCAGGATAGACAGGTGGTTCCTCGACAAGCTTGAAGACATCGTGAGCACATGGAAGGAGATGACAGCCTTTTCGAGGGTCGAGTCCTTGCCGCGGGATCTTCTCCTAAAGGCAAAGCGCCAGGGCTTCAGTGATTTCCAGATCCAGAGGGCGATTTACAAGTCTACCGTCGACGAGCCCAAGTACCAGGACATCGTGCGTGCCTACCGCAAGAGCCTCGGCATCGTGCCTGTCGTCAAGCAGATAGATACTCTGGCCGCGGAATTCCCGGCCCAGACCAATTACCTCTACCTGACATATAACGGGACTGCCAACGACATCAATTTCGAGAACGACGGGAAATCCATCATCGTTCTTGGTTCCGGTGCGTACAGGATCGGAAGTTCGGTGGAATTTGACTGGTGCTCAGTCAATTGCATCAACACGATCAGGGCAAACGGCTATAGGGGAGTCTTGATCAATTACAATCCTGAAACCGTGTCGACCGACTACGACATGTGCGACAGGCTCTATTTCGACGAGCTGACCTTCGAGAGGGTCATGGATATAGTTGATTACGAAAGTCCTAAGGGGGTTGTGGTCTGTGTCGGAGGACAAATTCCTAACAACTTGGCTCTCAGGCTTTCGCGCAACTCAATCACGATTCTCGGCACCAAAGCCCAAGACATTGACAAGGCGGAGGACAGGCACAAGTTCTCCTCTATCATGGATGCTATAGGCGTGGATCAGCCTGAGTGGTCTGAGCTCACGACCATAGAGGATGTGGACAGGTTCATAGCGAAAGTCGGCTTCCCTGTCCTTGTGCGTCCGTCCTACGTTCTCTCCGGGGCCGCCATGAACGTCTGCTACGACGAGAACAAACTCCGCCAGTTCCTTTCCCTTGCCGCCGAAGTCAGCCAGGAACATCCTGTCGTCATAAGCAAATTCATGACCAGGTGCAAGGAGATCGACTTTGACGGAGTCGCCGACGGGGGAGAAGTCCTCGCCTACGCGATTTCCGAACACATCGAATATGCCGGAGTGCATTCTGGAGATGCCACGATGCAATTCCCTCCTCAGAAGCTTTATGTCGAAACGGCCCGCAGGATCAAGAAGGTGGCCCGCAAGATTGCTGGTGCGCTTTCCATCTCCGGACCTTTCAACATCCAGTTCCTTGCGAAGGAGAATGAGATCAAGGTCATCGAGTGCAACCTCAGGGCTTCGCGCAGTTTCCCGTTCGTGTCCAAGGTATTGAAAATCAATTTTATAGACCTTGCCACAAAGGTAATGCTCGGCCTTCATCCTACCGCTCCGCAGAAGAGCGCCTTCGATCTGGATTATGTCGGGGTCAAGAGCGCCCAGTTCAGTTTTGCGCGTCTTGAGGCAGCTGACCCGATGCTTGGCGTGGACATGAGTTCTACAGGCGAGGTGGGCTGCCTCGGGGATGATTTCAACGAGGCCTTGCTCAAGTCCGTCCTTTCAGTGGGGAACAAGATTCCGAAGAAGAAGATTCTGCTTTCTACCGGAGACCCTCTCCAGAAGGCGGATATGCTTCGTGCCTGCAAGCTGCTCGCCGAGAAGGGCTACGATATCTATGCTACGGGAGGAACATACAAGTATTTCATCGAGAACAGCATCCCGTGCACAAGGGTGCTCTGGCCTTCGGAGGAGGAGAACCCGAATTTCAAGGGCCGCTTCAAGTCTGCCCTTGAGATGATTCGCGGCAAGGAGGTTGAGATGGTCGTGAACATTCCGAAGAATTTCTCGGATGTCGAACTCTCCAACGGTTATCAGATCCGTCGTGCCGCGGTGGACTTCAACATAACCCTCTTCACCAACGCACGCCTGGCCACGGCCTTCATCCGTGCTTTCTGCGCCGCTCCGCTCGACTCCCTCCAGATTAAAGCCTGGGACGAATACTAGCCCCAGTCCCGCCTCTCTCCCCGGCTGAGCTACTGTAATTCTTTGATGAAGAAAGCGGTAACGAGGCCGGCGAGAAGGGGAGCGTGGCCGGAGAAACCGTGGTCCATCCCGTCAAGGATGTCGATATGGCTGTACCTCATGACTTCATGGAAATGGATTCCATAGGTGTAGGGGACGAGCCTGTCCGCCTTGCCATGGAGGACCAGAACTGGACCCTGATAGAGGGCCGCGGTCTCATATATTGGAAGCGACTGCGCCGTCAGTATGTAATCCCTGCCGATAACCCTTCCCCTGAAGAGCTCTACACCTTCCGCAGGAGGATTCTCCGCATCGTATTGTTTCCCGAAAGTACTCCCGCGCAAGGCGTCATCCCTCAGAGCCGCGGCCGGAGCCATCAGGACTGCTGCCGCAAGTTTCCCTTCGCCGAGTTCGCCGGCCGTCATCGCGGTCACGACGCCGCCCTGGGAATGCCCGGCCATGGCAATCTTTCCAACATAGCCGAGTCCGCTCACATACCTGTAAACCTTCTTGGCGTCTTCTATCTCATTGAGGACCGTCATATTCTCGAAGGCGCCCTCGCTCTCGCCATGACCGTTGAAATCGAACCTTGTCACGGCGATTCCGTGATTGACAAGGCTATCGGAGATGGCGTCGAAAAGCGGACTTCTCTTACTGCCCATGAAGCCATGACAGAGAATAACCATCGGGACCTTTTCGCCCTCTTTCAGTTCCGGAGTCTGGATTATGGCTGAGAGTTTTCCGACTGCGCCCTCAATCCAGACCATTTTACTATCGCCGGCAAGTTTTGCAGGCCTATCTTGGCTTTGTGAGGCTGGTCTTCTGCCAGGCTGTGCGAAGGATGGATGGATGGATATAGTACCGGCCAGAACGAAGAGCCCGGTGGCAAAGGCCATGAATCTGAATCTATTTCCCATGTTTTTCTTTTTTTTAGGTGAACATTAAATTATACATTATTTTCAGAATCGCAAAGCCTTTTGAATGTCGGTTTTTTTTGATAGCTTTGTTTTATGAAAAAGACATTGATCCTGCTTTCCCTGGCATTTCTTCCTGTCATAGCGACAGCCCAGGACATTTATGCGAACCTTCCTCGTACTTTCATCAGCCAAGAAGAAGCGCCTCATCTCGAAAAGATCTTGCCTGCTCCGCCGTCCTTGAACGATCCTCTGTTTTTCAATGACTGGTGTCAATATCAGTGGGGGAAATCTATCCGTGACACTGAAAGGGGCGCTCTCGCGGTAAAAGACGCTGACATCAATACGAATTACATCATGGAGCGTTATTCTCCGGCCATGCATCGCAACTTGACCAAGGCGGCCTATCCTGTCTTATATGAACTCCTGGACAAGGCCCATACGTCAGAGATGCTGGCGGGGCGGAGCGCCAAGCAATATTTCGCCCGCGTCCGTCCTTATCAGCAGTTCAAGGAACCTACTTCTGTTCCGAAGGATGAGGGCGCAACGGATTTCACGAGCTATCCTTCAGGTCATACTCATATGGCGTGGCTCAGCGGACTGATTCTGACTTCTATCGATCCTGAGCACACTGAGGAGATTATGAAAGTGGCCTACGAGATCGGCCAGAGCAGGGTGATCGCAGGTTTCCACTATCAGAGCGACGTCCAGGCCGGCCGTCTTGCCGCCAGCGTGACCTTCGCACGTCTGTGCGCCGTCCCGGAGTTTATGGATATGCTCCAGGCCGCCAAGAAGGAGTTTCGCAAGGCCGGCAAATAGCCCCTCTTTGCTTTCCCCGTCTTCCAAGCCAATGGAGGGGGACCTTCATGAGGGGAAGGCTTAGCGCAAAAGCGAGGAGAGTTCGTCCTTGAGAATGAGGGCGTGGTTCTTTGTTGGGTTTCGGAAGCCAAAAATCAGAGTCACAGTATCTTTCCGGCTCTCTCGAATCTTCTCCGCCAGTTGGCAAAGAGCCTCGCCACTTCGAAGCTCAGAACGATAGCGTTCGGAAAACTTTTCCCAATTGCCTTCTGGATCATCGTGAAAGAAGTGTCTCGCCTCTGGCGAGGGAGCGACTTCCTTCGCCCATATGTCACACTTTAAGTCGCTTTTCTTTATGCCTCGCGGCCACATCCTGTCCACGAGAATGCGCAGACCGTCGCCCTCCTCAGCCGGCTCATACACCCTCTTGAGTTTTATTTCGATATTCATATCACCTGTGTCCGGCAATATTCCGGGCAGAAATTAAGTTAATTATTTCTCCAAAAGATACAAAAATTAGTACTCTCTTCCAAGAGAAGGATACTGTTTGAAACAGTATCGATTGGAAAGAATATAGTTATTTGCCGCGGTCTATGGAATGAGTGTGAAAAACGTCGATTTACACAATGGAACTGGAAAAAGGCTTGAGAGTCAGCCCCATGAGGTACATGGAGCCCCGCCTCAGATGATTTTCCCGAGGGCCTCAGAGGCATCAGGGAAGAAGTCAAGCACATGGTTGACAAGGGCTTGGCGCGATGCCTCGGGGGATAGGCTCTCAACCGGCTTTTCGTTCTCGCCGCCTTCCTGTATCTTCGCCCAAAAGGGAACATCCTGAGGTTTTGGTTCGAACAAACGTTGATCGGATCCGGTCCCTGCACAATTGCCTAGTCCGGAAGCCCCGGCAATTCCCGCCAAGCCTTCCAGCATGAACAGCGCCTCAGGCGTCGTAAACGAACAGCGCTGCCAGCCCTTATACTCAAGATTCGGTCCGCGATATATCCTCTTAATATCTCCGACCACGGTCCATGTGCCCATCTCAAGATAGCTCATGACCGAATCCATGATATTCTTCCTCACAACAGGCTGCACCATTAGCCTGTAATGCTGAGGAAGCTTCCTAAGCCGTGCGGTAGTCACCATAGATCCGCAAAAACTCCGAAGAGCCGCAGTCTCCATGGCTCCATCATCAAGAATAGCCTTGAAGGCGATAGGGGAGAGCAGCCACATGAGCCTATCGTTCCCTGTCCTTAGAGGCAGCTTTTCCCCCAGAGGCAGCCTGTACTTAGGAAGACTCCGTCTCCAATTCATCAGGTGCCGATACCATTCCAAGGTCGCAAAGGCGGCCTTCCCGTCAAGGAACTTTCCATAAGCGATGTCTCCTTCATGGAGAACATCGATTTTCCAGTCCCAAGGTCCTAAATAGTCTGATGAATCGAACCAGAACTCAGGATCAGTCAATTCTTCAATTGACCAGCCAGGAATACGGTTGTGGAAGAAAGGTATTATACCATAATGCCTTATGGCCGAAATCATCTTCTCGGACGAATCGATTTTCCCCGTCATAAGCTTCATGGCCGGTTCATCTTCGTACTCAATCATACCTGGTCGCAGCCCTCCTCCTATTCCATTTTTTCTATCGAACATCTCTCCGGGCTCGTGCCCCAGATGACATGCCACGTCTCTCCAGAGAGATAGTTCACAAGCAGGAAGTTGTGGTAAGAATTGAGGGCCACGATTCCGAAAGTTCCATTGGCCGTGGTGCTTCCATCTGACACAAGCTTGCCGGCGACAGGGAATATATGATCCCTAAATCTGTCCGATGAACAGATGATAATGTCCAAGGCTCCCGTGGAGGTGTCAAGACGGATAATGGCATTGAAAGCTTCAGTCTGGAAAAAACTGAACCTTTCGAATCTGCGGACGTCAAGGATCTTGCCTTCTTTGGATTCGACGATCTCGGCACGGAAAGTGTTGACAGAAAGGCTGTCATACTGGCTCATGTCCATGGACCCGTTCCGAGCCTCCGTTCCATTTCCGTTGAATGAGCGGCCCCAAATCAAAGACCCAGTCATCAACATAGCCATAATCCCAGCTACGATAATAATCTTTTTCATATCAACGCCTTTTAGATGCCCCAAATGTAACGATAATTCGACAAAGAACCAATAAACACCCCGCCCAGCCATCCGCCCCATCCTGCCAAGCTCTCCCCGTCACCAGTCGACCGAAAACGATATACGCTCTATGTAGTACATTCCCGTCACCCATAACCTACAAACCAACCATAGACAGGGGAGCTTATCCTTCCTATTCACTTCAGTAGTGATCTGCGCCCAAGGTTTGGATGCCTAATAAAAAAGAAGATGACCATAAAGTCTTTTGGACTCTACGATCACCCTTCTATTTGGAGAATATTATTGGCGTATTTGGAGAATTTTATTCGCGCAGACCGCCGGCAAATCACCTGTCTACCAGGAAGAAACGCCTCCGGTGAGGTCGACTTTGCTGACCTTGCTCATATTGTCGAGGAGTTCGCGGTTAGTCTTGAACTCATCCATCAGGCGGAGCATTCCGTTCATGGCCTCGAGCGGAGAAAGGTCGGCGAGAAGCTTGCGGAGAATCCAGGTACGATTCAGGGTATACTGATCGAGAAGGAGATCATCGCGGCGAGTACTGGAAAGCACCACATTGACGGCAGGGAAAATCCTTCTGTTGGAGAGACCACGGTCAAGCTGGAGCTCCAGGTTGCCGGTACCCTTGAATTCCTCGAAAATAACATCGTCCATCTTGGAACCGGTATCGGTAAGGGCAGTTGCAAGGATGGTGAGAGATCCGCCGCCTTCGATGTTGCGGGCGGCGCCGAAGAAACGCTTCGGCTTCTGAAGGGCATTAGCGTCTACACCTCCCGTCAGCACCTTTCCGGAAGCAGGCTGCACCGTATTGTAGGCACGGGCGAGACGGGTAATTGAATCAAGCAGAATCACCACGTCATGACCGCATTCGACAAGTCTGCGAGCCTTCTCAAGCACCATATTGGCGACCTTCACATGCCTCTCTGCAGGCTCGTCAAAGGTGGAAGCTATGACCTCGGCCTTGACGCTGCGGCTCATATCAGTGACCTCCTCAGGACGCTCGTCTATGAGGAGTACGATTTCGTATACCTCAGGATGATTGTCGGCTATGGCGTTGGCTATGGATTTGAGCAGCATGGTCTTACCAGTCTTAGGCTGGGCCACGATGAGGCCTCTCTGTCCCTTTCCGATTGGGGTGAACATATCCACTACACGGCAGCTCTCGTCGTTTTCGTGTCCATGGCCGAGAAGATTGAATTTCTCGTTAGGGAAGA
Organism: Bacteroidales bacterium UBA7258; assembly: GCA_002472565.1. Taxonomy (GTDB): domain Bacteria; phylum Bacteroidota; class Bacteroidia; order Bacteroidales; family UBA932; genus Cryptobacteroides. The sequence continues at coordinate 19,618 of DKSK01000015.1, forward strand.
GCGGGGTGAGGAAATCGAAAGGAACCCTGTCACGTACCCTCTCAGGAGTGAGACCGTTGATAAGCTTGACCTTTACGAGAGGGAAGTACTTGTCGCCCTCTTTCGGAGGACGGATCTCTCCGGTCACGGTGTCCCCGTTCTTGAGAGCGTTCTGCTTAATCTGGTTCTGAGAAACGTAAATGTCATCAGGAGAATTGAGATAATTGTAGTCCGAAGAACGAAGGAAGCCGAAGCCGTCCGGCATGACTTCAAGGACACCGGTAGCCTCTACCGTACCCTCATACTCAGGGATCTGTGGCTTCGGCTGAACCTGGTTATTCTGAGCGTTCTGAGGAGCGCCGCCTTGCTGTTGAGCATTCTGCTGGGCCTGCTGGCCGTTCTGCCAATTGTTCTTCTGATGAGGGCGCGGGATTCCGCCGTGAACCTCGAATTTACGCTGGGAAGAGTTGCGGTTGATGGTGTAACGGACATTGGTTCCTGGGATTACGCGGGAATCCTCATCAGTCTCAGCGGCTTCCTTAGGAGCTTCCTGTGCCGGCTGGGAATCAGTGGCAGGAAGCGGGAGCAGGCTTTCTCCCTCGGTGCCGGTCTCCTGAGAAGTCGCGGAGGTTTCATCCGCCACCTGCGGGCGAGTATTCTTGGCGCCGCGAGCATGCTTGCGCCTCAGATCGGTATGCTGGGCGGCGGACTCGGTCTTCATCTCGCCCTGTACGCCGTTTTCCGTCAGGGCTGGATTCTGGTCGGCAGGAACTTCGGCAGGACGGGCGTCCGTCTGGGCGCTTGCCGCGGCGGCTTCAGCTTCTTTGAGGGCCTTCGGCTTCCTCCCGCGACGCTTCGGTGCCGGTGCAGGCGCGTCCTGAGGAACAGCCGCTGGCTGTTCGACCGCCGCCTGATCCTTATTGTTATCGTCAGTCTTCTGCTCAGGACGGACGGCGGCGCGGGCGCGGCGCTGTTTAGGAGGCTTAGGAGTCTCAGGCTGCTGAGATTTGATTTTTGCCTGACGGTCGAGAATGGCGTAACCAACGTCCTCACGACTCATCTTCTTCACGCCTTCGACGCCGATTTCTTCGGCAATCTGCCTGAGCTGGTCTTCGCTCATTCCATTCAATTGCAATAAGGTATATGGCATATTTAAAAAGTGTGCCCCGGAAGAGGGCGATGAACTGTTAAGATTTTCTGATTATTCCCGATATGAGGTGGGAAAATGATAGAACGCCTCGAATCTCCCCTCCATATCTGATGCAAATATAGTAAAAATAAGAAATTCAGCAAATTTTATCTGCCGAACCTGTCCCAGTAGCTGGCGTTTTTCTTGAATTTGAGAAGGTCTGAGAGGGCGCTTGCATTGGCCGCGATCCTGAAAGACCATGACTGCCATGTACCCGTAGGCACCCATGAAACAGAAATATTAAAGCAATGGAGATCGAAGGTGCCGCTAAGCTGGGTGGTCGTCATCTTTCCGGCCATGATGTCGTAACCGGTGGTCGCGTTAAGGCTCATCCTCGGAGTCAGCTTCACGTTGCCGGAAAGTCCTAGCGTCTGGGTATACCTGTTGTTGGTAATGAGCTGATTGTTCGTGTACTGGTAAGACTTCGAATAGGAGAGGGAATAATTAATGTTGAGCGACCATGGAACGTTTGGGTTCGTGTAATAGAGCCAGCCGCCGGGGATATATTCTCCGGTAACAGGATGATAATAAATTCTCTGATAATAGTCGGCGGCATTCTCGGAAGAGGCAGAAGCGCCGTTCTGGCCCGCTGTTTTGGTTCCGTCATTGCCGTTGATATGGCCCTTGCCTGAAAGCGAATAGGATACCGAAGCACTGGCATTGGTGAGCCGCAGAGCCTTCCCGATACCTTCCTTGACGAAGTTCAGCTTGTTGTACCTGCGGCCGTATTCATCAATCGCATAAGGGTCGAAATTGGCGCTGGCGCTGATGCCTACCTTCCCGAAGACGCTGGTAGACATGTTCATGCTTACCGTATTCATCTTGAGAGAATCGGCGAGGAAATTATAGCCAGAGGAAATGTTCAGCTGGTCAATCAGCTTTATCTTCTTAACGCCCTTCCCGGTGGTGTCGCGCAGGTCGCGCACCTTGGCCTCGAGATTATTGCCTATGGCGAAGCTCATGGTGGCGCTCCTGCCCTTTCCGGGAGCGGAATAGAGCTGTCCGGCCCAAAGGTTATAGTCATAGGTCCTGACGGTGCCGGTATTGTCGGTGTATGTAAGGGTTCTCCATCCGTTGGCAGATGTTCCCTGCTCAGGGCTGAATGAGAGCGAGATGGAAGGTGATACCACGTGCCTTATGGCCTGGAGCTTGTGAGCCGCTCCGAAATTGAACATTCCGTAGATTCGGGTGCTGGCGGACACTGAGCCGGAATAGGTCTGAGTTATGCCGAAGGCCCCCATGCTTCCGCTGTCCTTGGTCTTGAGCGAATTGCTCCCCTGGTCGAAATAATATTCCGTCTTCCTGAAGAACCAGTTCTGACCGTATGAAACAGAAGGCGTTACGTTAATGTAGTTGAAAAGGGTGAAGTCCGGCAGACCGATCTGGAAATTATGGGTCATACCATTCTTGAACTTGTCGAAAAAGTCATCCTTCATGAACTCGCTCGACTTGAAATTGATCTTGTTCTGAAGACTCGTGGAGTAGCCGAGGGAGAATTTCTCATAGAACTTTTCCTTCCCGATACGGTTCTGCCGCTTGAAAGGGTAGAATCTCGAAACCGTGAAAGTGAGGTTAGGAAGAGTGAAGGCGTAGCTGGAATCTCTTGAATTCTGGCTATGCAAGGCGTTGATGCTCAGGCTCATCTTGCCGTCCCAGCTGTGCGACCATGATATGGAAGAGGAGCTCTGGTTCTCAAGTGCCTGGCTCACAGAACGGGAGTTGTAGGTATTGTTCGACGGGCTGGAAAAATTGACGCTCGCGCTGAAAGAAGTTCCCGGATGGGCCTTGCTGTCTTGCTGATGAGACCAGGTCACGCCGAAGTTCTTGGTCTGGAAGAAGTCGGCCGAGCCCTTTTCGCCGGTCTGGTCTACGGAATAATTGACAGAAAGGTTGCCGTTAGACTTGTAATTGAACTTGTACCTGGAATTAAGGTCTATGGCCCAGGAGCCGAGGGTGTAGAAGTCAGTCGTCAGGGAAAGGTCCAAATGATCCCCGAAGACGAAATACATGCCGAGGTCTCTGAGATAGAAGCCTCTGGAGTTCTCCTCTCCGAATGTAGGCATAAGCAGGCCCGTTGCGCGGCTCGGCCTCTTCGGGACGAAGCCGAAAGGAAGGGCTATCGGCAGAGGGACATCTTCCACGACAGGCCAGGCCGGGCCGAAGACAATCTTCTGGGAAGGTTTCGTTATCACCTTGGCGGCTGAAAGCTGGAGATAATAGTGCGGATGCTCGAGATCGCAGACGGTATATTGGCCATTGGTGATGTTTATGCTCTTGTCCGGCATCATCTTTATGTTATGGCCATGGAGAAGGCCTTCCTCCTGCTGGGTTATCATGTTGGTGATGCGGGCCTTGCGGGTGTTGAAATTGTAATGAAGCTCGTCCATCTCATAGGAAGACTTGCCCTGGGTCATGGTAGGCCTTCCCTTGATTTCGCCGGTCAGGGTGTCTTTCGTTCCATGGGCATAGACGGTCCCTGTCTTCATGTCATACTCCATGAAATCGGCAGTCAGGGTCATGTCCTCGTACTTTGCGGTCACGTCTCCATAATAGAAGACTTTCCTTTCCCCGTCCGTGAATACCTCTATCACGGAGTCTTTTGCCCCGGTAAAGGCCGGCTTTCTCAGAGAACTCTGCTTCTGCATGGCCGCCGAATCAATCTTGAAGAGAGAATCGACTCTGCGCAGAGAATCCCGCAGTGCCAAGACTGAATCAGACAGGGGCGGAAGACTGTCCCTGTTGAAAGCCACCGCCTGGCTGAATTCCGTCTGAGCCTTCCTGCGCTGACGCCTGTCGTTCTGGGAGTAGCCCGGAAAGCTTATGGCGGCCACGGCAAGAAGCAGCAGAGCGGCAAGAAGCCATCTGCCCTCATCTTTGAGGGCTTGTGTAAGATTATGTCTTGACATCAAGGCCTTCTTCTTTTTTTCCATCGCGCTCTGTCGCGAGATGGTTTTCGAAGCATTTTTTGTAGATTTGCAAAATGCAAATATAAGACCATTTTGAAACTTTCGCAAACCTCAATAAGCATATTGGCGGGCCTCCTCCTTGCCCTTGCCCCGCTTTCCGCCTCCGTCCCACCGGCCGCGAGAGACTTGGGGCTCAAGACCGTTACCATCGACCCTGGCCACGGCGGCCACGATGCAGGCTGTGTCAGCAAGGACGGCAAGACAAAGGAGAAGGACCTGGCTCTGGGCATCTCGCAGAAACTCGCGGAAAAGATACGCTCTGCCTATCCGGGCGTCAAGGTCGTACTGACCAGGGATGACGACACCTTTATCCCGCTCACGGAGAGGGCCAACATAGCGAATAGGAACAACTCCGACCTCTTTATCTGCGTCCACATCAATTCAACCACGTCGACCTCCGCCAAGGGCTTCTCCGTCCATGTGCTCGGACAAAGCTCCAACAAGAACAGGGACCTGTTCAAGAATAATATGGAGCTTTGCAAGAGGGAGAACAGCGTCATCCTTCTGGAGGAAGACCAGACTTCCTACCAGGGATTTGACCCTACAGATCCCGAATCCTACATCTTCTTTAGTCTGATGCAGAACACGAATCTGGAACGGAGTCTTGAATTCGCAGAGGATGTGACAAGGCAGATGGCGGCGAAAGGCCCTATATGGACTAACAGGGGACTCTCACAGGACCCTTTCTGGGTTCTGTGGAAGACGACCATGCCTGCGGTGCTGATAGAGTGCGGTTTCATCTCGAACGCTTCCGATCTTGCCGTGATGAAGACAGACAAGGGACGCGAGGGGATCGCGGAGGATATATTCCAGGCTTTCGCAAAGTTCAAAAAGGATTATGACGGGAGTCTGAGCGTTGACGAAGCCGTCTCCAGGGAAGTCAAGACTTCCAAGGAAGTTAAGACCGCCAATGTAGCCAAGACCTCAAAAGAAGTCAAGAACTCCGAAGCGGATGATCAGACCGGCGCAGAGACTGCAATATGGTACGGAACCCAGGTCATAGCCACTCCGCGCCAGATGAAGGACTCCGACCCCTTCTTCAAAGGATACAAGCCGAAGGCAGTCAAATCCGGCTCACTCTATAAATATATAATAGGGACTTCATCTTCGCTGGAAGAAGCGAGGAAAAACTGCCGGAAGATACAAAATTCTTTTTCAGGATCTTTTCTGGTCAAGGTCGAGGACGGAGAAATCATCCGTCAGAAATAGCCGCGGACTTTCCTTTTTTCGGCCTCTGAGCTCCCTGGAAGCCGATAAATGACTAAAATGATTATATTATAAATATTCTAAAAGCAAAAGTCCCTGATTTTGACGGGAGATATGCAAACGCTTCAATTGCAACACGCTATTTATCAATAGTTTATAAAAGCACATTTTGTGCGTAAGTCGTTTTTTAATAAAGCAAAAAGATTATCAAAAGCAATAGGCTTCTGATTTTTTTTGTAACAATTTTTTCCCACTTTTGCACCAAGAAGCAAACGAGCTAAGTGATGGAGCAAGAAAAACAACTATCCGTGTGGGAGAATTGTCTGTCTATAATCAGCCAGATAATAGAGCCGCAGAAATTCGATACCTGGTTCAGACCTATAAAGCCTGTATCTCTTGTCGGCTCCGCTCTTACGCTTGAGGTGCCTTCTGATTTCTTCAGGGAGTACCTCGACAACGTGTATCTTGAGCTCGTGAAGGCTACCATCAAGAGAGTGATCGGCAGCGATGCGGAACTCATCTATAAGGTCCGCCCTGTCCGCCAGTCCTCGGCGATGCGTTTTCCAGCCGCCCCGGGGCCGACCCCGGTCAACAAGACCATCTCCGTAAATACTTACCCTACACAGGGCAATCCGGGACCTTTCGTTTACCCGGGTCTCAAGCGTATCCAGATCAATCCGAGATTGAATCCGGTCTACTGTTTCGACAATCTCGTGGAAGGGGAGTGCAACAAGATGGGCATCACGGCCGGCCAGAGCATCGCCCGCGCCCCAGGCAAGACTCCTTTCAACCCGCTCTTCCTCTTCGGAGGTCCGGGCCTCGGCAAGACCCATATCGCACAGGCGATCGGAATATCTATAAAGGACAAGTATCCTGACCTGACGGTTCTCTATGTGACCGGAAACGAGTTCAAGACTCAGTACATGGATGCCGTCACGGTTCGCAATAAGCTCACGGATTTCCTCGCCTTCTACATGAAGATAGATGTCCTCATCGTCGATGACATCCAGGACATGGTTGGTACGGCCACGCAGAACGCCTTCTTCAATGTCTTCAACCATCTCCATGAACACGGCAAACAGTTGATATTCACCTCTGACCGTGCTCCTGCGGACCTGCAGAATTTCGAGGAGAGGCTTCTGAGCCGTCTTAAATGGGGACTTTCCGTCCAGCTCGAGCGTCCGTCTTTCGTGACGAGGCTCTCTATGCTGAAGAACAGGAGTTTTCGCGAAGGAGTCAACATCTCCGATGATGTGCTGGAATATCTCGCCAACAAGATAACGTCCAATTTCCGTGAATTGGAGGGAGCCCTTATCTCTCTGATCGCCCACGCGACCCTTTCCCACAAGGCCATAACCGTGGATCTGGTCTCCCAGGTCACCCAGAATCTGGTCGGGGAAGTCAAGAGTGACCTGTCCATAGACAAGATCCAGAAGACAGTCTGCGACTATTTCAACATCAGCCGCGACTCTCTTCTTTCCCGCTCCCGCAAGCGCAACATCGTCCAGGCTCGTCAGATAGCCATGTACGAGTGCCGCAACCTCATGAATTGCTCGCTCTCTACGATTGGCGCGGAACTTGGAGGGAAAGACCACGCTACAGTGCTGCATGCATGTACGACCGTGTCGGATCTCATGTCAACAGACAAGACATTCAGACAATACGTAGCCGATATCGAGAAGATGCTTGTGCCTGTACGCCAATAATACAGGGTAACATGGATTCAAATTCAGTTCTGAAAATCTTCCGCGAGATCACAAAGATTCCGCGGGAGTCCGGTCATGAAGAGAAGATGGCCGAGTTTCTGAAGAATTTCGCAGAAGAACACCATCTCGCCTACAAAAAGGATGAGGCCGGGAATGTCTGCATCACCAGAGAGGCCTCCAAGGGCAAGGAAAACGTGCCGACGCTCGTGCTTCAGGGCCATCAGGACATGGTCTGCGAGAAAGTGTCGGGGAGCGACTTCGACTTTTCGAAGGATCCGATCAAGTATGAAATCGAAGACGGCTGGATGGTCGCCCGCGAAACTACCCTCGGAGCCGACGACGGCATCGGAGTCGCCGCTACTCTCGCCGTTCTTGAGGACGAGAGCCTCCAGACCGGAAAGATCGAGGGAATCTTCACTACTTCCGAAGAGACCAGCATGGTTGGCGCCAACGGCATGAAAGAAGGCTTTTTCACAGGCAAGACCCTTGTCAATCTTGATTCCGAGGACGAGGGGCAGATGTTTGTCGGCTGCGCCGGAGGCATTGACACCGTGGCCACCTTCAATTACGAGAGAGAGGATCTTCTTCCGGGTGTGGCTACTCTCACCCTCAAGATCTGGAATACTCTCGGAGGCCACAGCGGAGATGACATCAACAAGGACCGCATCAACACTATCCAGCAGCTCTGCCGCTTCCTCTTCGAGGAGAAGGTTCCTTATCAGCTCATAGAAATCAGCGGCGGAGGCAAGCACAATGCGATTCCGCGTGACTGCCAGGCCATCATAGCGGTTCCTTCCGACAAGGCGGCGGACGTAAGAGCCGAATTTGAAGCCTTCGGAAAGACCCTCGCCGAGGAATACCACAAGTCTGACCCTATGGTCAAGGTTTCGGCCCAGGCTATCAGGTGCAATGAGAAGCCTATCGCAAAGGCAACTGCCGATAAGCTCATCATGTCCATGCTTGCGGCCTATCACGGTGTTCTGGGCATGAGCCAGGACATCGAGGGTCTGGTGGAAACCTCCAACAACCTCGCTTCTGTCCATATGAAGAACGATGGTGAGATCGAAGTCTATACCAGCCAGAGAAGTTCGGTCGACAGCGAAAGAGATTACATCTCCGACAAGATCAAGGCCGTCTTCCTCCTCGCTGGAGCCAAGGTTGAGAATCGCGACGCATATCCGGGCTGGGCTCCCGACCTCAATTCGAAGATATTGAAGGTGGCGGTGGAAAGCTACCACAAGCTCTTCGGACATGACCCTGAGGTCAAGGCCATCCACGCAGGCCTTGAATGCGGGCTCTTCCTCCAGAAGTTCCCGGGCCTCGACATGGTTTCATTCGGCCCTACCCTGCGGGGCGTCCACACTCCGGGCGAGAAGCTCGACCTGGAGAGTCTCGACAAATTCACAGCTCATCTCGCCGACGTGGTGACTTCCTTTAAGTAGACCATCGTAAATCTTTAATGATGAGACTGGTAGCCCCATCGATGCTTTCGGCCGATTTCCTCGCATTGCGCGGGGACGTCGGCCTTGTCAATGATTGCGGAGACATCTTCCATCTTGACGTAATGGACGGGACCTTCGTGCCCAACATCTCTTTCGGCTTCCCCGTTGTCGAAGCCATAGCTAAAGAAGCGAGAAGGCCGATGGACGTTCATCTGATGATTGTCCATCCTGAAAAGTATATCGCGCGTTTCGCCAAGGCAGGGGTCTCAATGATGAGTTTCCACCTTGAGGCCGCTGAGGACGAGGGGAAGGACCCTGCAGAAATCCTCTCAGCTATAAGAGACCTCGGGGTGAAGGCCGGACTGGCCATTGACCCTGACGTTCCTGTCGAAAAGCTCTTTCCATACATCGGAAAAGCCGACTTCATGCTGGTCATGTCGGTATTCGCAGGTTTCGGAGGCCAGAAATTCATAGAGGCTTCCTACGGCAGGATTAAGGCTTTGAAGGCAGAGATCCACAGCCGTGGCGAGGTCTGCATGATAGAGGTCGACGGGGGAGTCTCGGCCGCGAATGCTGACGCCCTGTCAGAGGCGGGCGCCGACATCCTCGTCGCAGGCAGTTCCGTCTTCAATGCGGAAGATCCCGCCGCGGCGATAGAGGCCATCAGAGGAGGCTCTAAATGATGTAGCTGATCTCTTTGAAGCCGAAATCTCTGATTTTACCATCGGGCATCTCCACAAGGAGTCTTCCTATGTCGGTGATGCCCTTTATTCTGCCTCGGAAGACTCCTCCGCCTGTGCAATCGGTGTAGGAAGCCTCTTCTTCAAGACGGTAGAGTCCGTCCAGGTAGTCAGCCTTCAAGGCCTCGCGGCCCTCAGGCGTAGCGGAGAGGCTTATTTTTTCCGCGAAGATGTCCGCAAACTTCTCCAGAAGGAGTTCCGTGTTATAGTTTCTGCCTGTTATCTTCTTGAGAGACACCGGGTTGAGAAGTTCTGGAGAAAAATCTGACTGGTTTATGTTAATGCCGATTCCCACAACGCTGAAGGCGATCCGATCTGCGTCAAGTCCGTTTTCGAGGAGCATTCCGCATATTTTCCTGTCTCTGAAATAGATGTCATTCGGCCATTTGATTCTTACCCCGGCGCCTTCGCCCCTGAGCAGGTCCCGCACCGCAAGACTGGCCGCCTCGCTGAGTACGAATTGTTCCCTTGCCTTCACTTCCGGAATCCCGCCTTTTCCCGGTTTCAGCATTATGGAGAAGGTAAGATTTTCTCCTGCCGCGTCTTTCCAGCTGTTTCCCCGCTGACCGCGGCCGGCAGTCTGATGTCTTGCGGCCAAGAGAGTTCCGGACGGAATCTTGTCAGTGTCCCTCAGAAGGGCGCTGTTGGTGGAGTCGATCTCATCTACCCAGCTTATCGGGAATTTACACTTCATTATATTGAAAAAAATCACTTATATTTGTACGAATATGGAGGATTGACAAATCTCCATAACAAATATAAGAAAAAATACACGGATGGAACTTGATCCAGTAAGAGTCATCGCGGAAGCGATGCTAGAAAAAAAGGCGAAAAGAGTGGCGGCGCTTGACCTCAGGCCGGTCGGTTCTGCGATAGCAGACTGGTTCGTGGTGTGCAATGCTGATTCTACTACGGCAGTTGCCGCAATCACGGACAATATAATTGTGAAGATGGAGGAGAAACTCGGTCAGAAGGTGCTGCGCATGCAGGGTCTCGAGAACGATTTCTGGATAATTCTGGATTACGGCGATATCGTCGTCCACATTTTCCTGACCGAATACAGGGATTTCTACCGTCTTGAAGACCTCTGGGCCGACGCTCCAAGGCAGGATTACACGGACGAGGACTTCGTTCCCGAGACGAAAAAGCCTGGGAAACGAATCAAGCCTAAGGCCGTCTCCAAGGTTAGAGCTTCGGTGAAGAAGGCTGAAATGAAGAAGGACAAGTAGAATGGCTCCAAAGAAAAACGACTCAAAACATAATGCTCCGGGCATGAAACTGCCCGGAATAGGCTTTTCGTGGTTCTATATTCTTCTGGTAATCGGAATTGTATGGATGCTCCTCGGCCAGCGCAATTCTACCAGGCCTCAGAAAGTAGAGTGGGCCGAGGTGGAGAAGATGATTACGGACGGAGATGTCAAGCAGATCAATTTCGTCCGCAATGACTATAAGGGGCAGATAACCATACGGCCTGACAGGCTGGCGAAATATGCCGGCAAATTCGGAGGCAAGGTTCCTTCCAGCTCTCCTCATTTCTATTTTCTGGTTTCCAGCAAGTTCGATCCAGAGCTGACCTTCGGAGAGCTCAATGCGCAGCTGCCTGAGGGAGAGAAGTTCCCGGTCGTCATGGAGAATGATGACAAGATATGGTCGAACGTCCTTGAATGGATAATCTTCCCTATCCTTCTCGTTCTCATGTGGATATGGATGTTCCGCGGCATCGGACGCTCCGCGGGCGGAGCCGGAGGACAGGGCGGAATATTCAACGTCGGCAAGTCTACCGGCAAGTTGGCGGACAAGAATCAGGTCCGCGTGACCTTCAAGGATGTCGCAGGTCTCTACGGCGCGAAAGAGGAGGTCATGGAAATTGTGGACTTTCTCAAGAATCCGAAGAAATATACCGCCCTCGGTGCGAAGATTCCGAAGGGGGCCCTGCTTGTGGGCCCTCCGGGGACAGGAAAAACCCTGCTCGCGAAAGCCGTCGCGGGAGAGGCTAACGTGCCTTTCTTCTCCATCAGCGGCTCGGACTTCGTGGAGATGTTCGTGGGCGTTGGCGCCAGCCGTGTCCGCGACCTCTTCCGCCAGGCCAAGGAGAAGGCTCCCTGCATAGTCTTCATAGATGAAATCGATGCCGTCGGCCGCGCGAGAGGCAAGAACGTTGGTTTCTCCTCCAATGATGAACGCGAAAACACTCTCAACCAGCTGCTCACCGAAATGGACGGCTTCGAGACCAACTCCGGAGTCATCATTCTCGCGGCGACAAACAGGGCGGACATCCTCGACAAGGCCCTCCTCAGGGCCGGAAGATTCGACAGACAGATTCATGTCGAACTCCCTGAGCTGAAAGAGCGCGAGGATATTTTCAGGGTACATCTGAACGGTCTCAAGGTTGATCCGGACTTCAATGTCTCTTTCCTTGCGAAACATACTCCGGGCTTTTCCGGCGCCGACATCGCCAATGTCTGCAACGAGGCTGCTCTGACGGCGGCCCGCAAGAACAAGAAATCTATCGACCAGCAAGACTTCCTCGATGCCGTCGACAGGATAGTTGGCGGAATCGAGCGCAAAGGCGCCACCATTATGACTCCTCGGGAGAAAAGGACGACAGCCTATCACGAGGCGGGCCATGCTGTTGTAGGCTGGCTGCTGCCTAATGCCGACCCTGTCTTCAAGGTCAGCCTTATTCCTCGCGGACAGGCTCTGGGCCTCACCTGGTCCCTGCCTGACGAGAGGAAGATTCTTCCCAAATCTTATTTCGAGGACGAGATGTGCACGCTTATGGGAGGAAGGGCCGCCGAGGAAATCATCAACGGGGAGCCTGCGTCCGGCGCGATCAACGATTTGGAAAGGCTTACCAGGATAGCTTACGGAATGGTGCAGTACTATGGAATGAGCGAGAGGGTAGGGGAACTTTCTTTCTATGATTCTACCGGAGCAAGAGGATATGACCTAACCAAGCCTTACAGCGAGAAGACCGCCGAGATCATGGACCAGGAGGTGAAGGAGATCGTGAGCAAGGTTCACGAGCGTACCGTGAAACTTCTTGAGAATAATATGGCCGGCTTCAAGACAATCGCCGAAATGCTCCTGGACAAGGAAGTCATATTCGCCTCCGACATTGAGGCTGTATTCGGGCCTAAGGTTAGGCCTGAGGGCTATGTTCCTGAAGGCGGTGAAACCGAATCGGGGGCTCCGGACAAGGGGTCCGGGGATGTTTCCGCAGAAGATATAGGGGAGAGAGGAGACAAGACCGGCGAAGCCTCGAAGGAATAGAAGAACAGATGAATACGACAGTAAAACGCAGTATTTCCGGGACCATCTTTCTGGTGGTCTTTCTCTGCGGTCTGCTTCTCAACGAATACATATTCGCGGCCCTTTTCATCTTCATGATCGTGGGAATGCTCCGCGAATTCTACAAGATGACCATGGGCTCCTCCTTCAGGTATTCCAGGGCGCTCGCCATTGTCGCAGGTGTGGTACTCTTTATCCTCATCTTTTGCGCCATGGCCTTCGACATGACTCCGAAGATGACGGCCCTCGCGCTCGTCCCCGTGATCATCCTGATGATCACCTCGCTCTACACAAAGGACAAGTCCGAATTCGCGAAATTCTCCCACATCTATACGGGCCTGATGTACATAGCGATACCGCTTTCAATGGCCCCTTTCATCATGTTCGGGAACGATGAATTCGACGGGATGCCGATGCTCTGCTTCTTCATCCTCATCTGGGCCGGAGATGTCGGAGCCTACTGCTTCGGCATAACTCTCGGCAGGAAATTCGGGGGTAAACTTTTCCCATCCATTTCTCCGAACAAGTCCTGGGCCGGCTTCTGGGGCGGTATGCTCTGCACTGTAGCCGCTTCTGTGGTGCTTCACAGACTGGGCCTGTTCCGCTTCCCGTGGTATCACTGCGTCATCCTCGCCATCATCATGGATGTTGCCGGAGTCTACGGGGATCTTTTCGAATCCCAGTGGAAGAGGGTGTACGGACTTAAGGATTCCGGCAATATTATCCCTGGGCACGGAGGTCTTCTCGACCGTTTTGACAGCACACTTTTCGCCGTACCTATCGGTGTTCTTTATCTGATGGCTTTTGATTTGATGTAAACCATGAAAATTGACAAAGACTGCTACGGAACCATCATCTTGACATGGCTTTTCTGCCTTGTTCTGATTTTCATATGGCAAAAATTCATCGGCCTTAAGGCCGTGGCTTGGATCCTGACCGGAATCACCGTGGTTTACATGCTCTTTATCGCCTGGTTCCACAGGGTGCCTGTCCGCAGGCGTTGCGGAAACGGAAAGGTCATCACTTCGGTGGCCGACGGGAAAGTCGTGATCTTGGAGAAGGTCTACGAGAAGGAATATCTCAAGAAGGAGTGCATCCAGGTTTCGATCTACATGAACTTCTTCGATGTGCACAGCAATTTCTGGCCTGTAGACGGGACTGTTTCCTATTATAAGTATCATCCAGGAAAATATCTGCTCGCCTTCCTCCCGAAGGCTTCGGATGACAACGAACACTCTTCGACTGCGATAAAGAATGAGCACGGGGAGATCTTTTTCAAGCAGATAGCCGGCTTCATCGCCAGGCGCATCGTCTGCTATTCAAAAGAAGGGATGGAGGTGAAGAGCGGTTCCCAGTGCGGAATCATCAAATTCGGCTCGAGGATTGACATCTTCCTGCCTCTCGATGCCAAGATCATGGTCCGTAAGGGAGATCTGACCAGGGCCTGCGAGACCGTAATTGCCGAGCTTCCTTAACATATGATTGAAGCTTTCGTCATACTCTTTCTCATCTTCATGAACGGAGTTTTCTGCGTCGCCGAGGTGGCGCTGATCTCCGTCAGGAAGAACAAGCTCCAGAACGAAGTCGATGAAACCGGTGACAAGAAGGCCAAGGAAGCCCTTGTGCTTGCGAAGGATCCGGACAAATTTCTTTCTTCTGTCCAGACGGGAATCACCGCCGTCAGCATCCTTACCGGTATTTTCTCCGGGAACAAGATAGCGCTTGCCTTGTCAGGACTGTTCCGCGACGCGGGCCTTTCCGACGGTTTGTCTTCCTTCCTTGCGAAGACCCTCATAGTCCTTATGGTGATGTTCCTGACGATTCTTTTCGGAGAACTCGTTCCTAAGAGGATTGCGATGGCCAACCCCGAGAAATGGGCGAAAAGGATTTCCCCCTTCCTCAAGGTCTTCGATTTCATCGCCGCCCCTTTCATAGCCCTGCTGTCAAAGTGTACCGCCTTCATCTCCCGCAAGCTCGGGGTATCTGGCTCAGAGGAAAGGGTGACAGAAGATGACATCGTGTCCATGGTCCAGGAAGGCACCGACGAGGGCGAGGTCTCTCCGGTCGAGCAGGACATCGTGGAAAGGGTCTTCCAGCTCGGAGACATGTCTATCAGCAACATCATGACGCTCCGCGATGACATAGTCTGGCTTGACATTGACATGGGGAAGGAGGAGATTGGCGGACTTATACTTTCTAATATATTCGAGCAGTACCCTGTCGTCGACGGGGACCTTGACCACATCGTAGGGGTTCTTTCGCTTAAGGACTATGTCCGCTGCCTGAATTCTGGAGAGAATTTCGACATGAAGAAATTCATCAAGACTCCCGACTATGTCCACGAGAACATGAGCGTCTACGCCACCATGGAACTGATGAGGGACAAGAAGGTCAGCAGGGCCCTGGTCTGCGACGAGTTCGGTTCGCTGACAGGCATAATCTCTCTCAAGGACATCATGGATGCTCTCGTGGGCGAGATCGGGCCTTCTCATCTCAAGGAGCCGGACATCGTACCTCGCAAGAACGGAGATGGCTGGTTTGTGGACGGACAATGCTCTATCTATGACTTCATGAGCTTCTTCGACATCGAGGATGACATCGAGGACTTTGATTTTTCCACGGTCGGAGGCCTCGTGCTTGAGGAGCTTGAACATGTTCCTACGGCAGGGGAGACTGTCGGGTGGAACGGTTTTTCTTTCGAAGTCGCGGACATGGACGGAGCCCGCATAGACAAGCTGATAGTAAAGCGGCTCCCTTCTCAGGAAGCCGCAGATAATTCCGAGAAGGCTAAGGCTTAAGCCTTTGATTTCTGGTCCTCCTCTATGAGGGCGATCAATTTGTCCACGGCCTCGGTGTCGGGCACATGGCGGAGTACCGGGACGTGGTTGTGGTAGATAGTCACCTTATGGTTGCCTTCTCCGACATAACCCCAGTCGGCATCGGCCATCTCTCCAGGACCGTTCACTATGCAGCCCATGACGGCAATCGCCACGTTTTTGAGATGGGCGGTGCGCTTCTTGACTTCTTCGAAGGCGCTCTGGAGATCGTACATGGTACGTCCGCAGCCCGGGCATCCAATGAATTCAGGCTTGTAGAAACGACGGCGGGTGGCCTGAAGCAATTCATCTTCGAGATATTCACCGAAACCATCCGCCTCTATGTCGAGGGTCCTGCCCTGCGCGTCAAGATAGGTCCCTGTCAATTTCACGTCGTCCAAAGTCCTATCCATAAGGGCCTTGCCGAAATCACAGCTGAGATCTTCGAGAAGTCTCTCTCTGGAAGGAGCCTCATATCTGGCAACTGCGACCTTCTCCTCTCCTGCATTTTCCACATGGACGCTGACCATGGAGGAGTGAATGAGTGAGCCATAGCGGTCTGCAAGATACTTGGCTACCGGGATTTCATTCACAGGGTCCTCGGTGAGGGAAACCCTGACGGTGTCTCCGAGCCCTTCAGAAAGAAGCGTGGAGATTCCCACGCAGGATTTGATGCGTCCGCTGTCACCATTGCCTGCCTCGGTGACTCCGACATGAAGCGGGAAGACGAGTCCGCGTTCCTCCATCGCTTTTGCCAGCAGCCTGTAGGCCTGGACCATCACGACGGTATTGGAAGATTTAAGGGAGACGACGACGTTGTAGAAGTCATCCTTGACGCAGAGTTCAAGCCATTCCATGGCGGCTTTCGCCATGGCCTTGGGAGTGTTTCCGTAGAGAGTGGTTATCCTCTCTCCGAGAGAGCCGTGATTGAGTCCGATACGAATGGCGGTACCGTGCTCCTTGCAGACTGCGATAAGCTCCGAGAGCCTTTTGCAGGCTTCGTCAAAATCTTTGTTGAAATTACCAGGATTGATGCGGACTTTCTCGACATAAGGGGCGACAGCTATGGCCGTTTCGGATGAGAAATGGATGTCCGCGACAAGGGGGGTGTCTACCCCTCTGGCCCTGAGCCGGGCGCTGATCTCCTTTATATGAGGCACGTCGGAGGGTCCCGGGCAGGTGATTCTGATCAGCTGAGCCCCGGCCTCATACATCCTCACGCATTGCTCCACTGTGGCATCGACATCGTAGGTGTGTGTGTTGCACATGGTCTGGACGACGATGGGATTCCCTCCGCCGATGAGCACCTTTCCTACCTTAGCTGTAAGATTCTTCATATTCTTATTTCTCTGTTTCGGTTCCGTAGACCGCCCTGCGGGCCTCTTCCCGGAGCTGAGCCCTGGTCTTTCCGTTTCGTTTTGTGAGCTGGAAATGCAGGCCTAAGCTGATTGAGAGGTCGGAAGGGTAGGCGTACCTATAATAATAACTACTATGATAATCAGCATCATAAAGACTTCCCCATGAATACTTGTAGCCTACTTGGACTTCGATTTCCACCGGGTCCAGCATGAAGGCCAGTCCGCCTGCGAATTTGAGGCCGTAGTCGAGCTTGTTGTCGTAGCTGTAGAAATGGTCTTTGTACTTCTCTTCCGCAAGTTTTCCTTCGCGTTCGACCTTATATCTGTAGGCTCCGTAGAGGCCGGCGTCCGCAAAAAATTTCACCCGCCACACGTCTACATGAAGATGGGCCATTGCCGGAACTTCTATGAAAGTATAGGTTGCCTTCGTGGCTCCGTCCACCGATTCCTGAGTATCGCCTTCCTCCAGGTCCGTTTTGAATTTATAGCCGTCCTGGCCGTAAAAGACTCCTGCTCTGATTCCGAAATACGGCATATAACCGAAAAGTTTTCCGTATCTGGTGTAGAGGAGGCCGAAGTTGACGGGGGTCATGAGCTGCTTCTGGCTCTTCGCAGGGTTGAACATCATCTGGTTCATGGCCACCCCGTACTGGAAGCCGACGGTCGTATAGTCGTTTGTCAGAAGGCGGGGTTTCTTGTAGACACTGTCGAGAAAGAAAGAGGTCACGGAGTCAATCTGAACGGCCCCGGACGAATCGGTCAAGGCGAGAGTGAAGGTCGTGTCGCTTCCCGGCGCCGTCTTCCTGTTTCGGGCGCCGCCGGAGTGGGCCGATGAAAGCATGGCCGTGAAGATCAGAGATATGCAGATAATCTTTCTCATCAGTCTTTGAATAAGTCAGAAACGTTGATGTGCTGATCCATTTCCGTGGATTCGTTTACCGTCAGGACGTAGGAACCGTCCCTCAGCCTGTAGAACTTGACCTTCTCCGGCTCCCTTCTCGTCAGTATGTCTCCGGTGTCGACGATTCCGTTTCCATTGGCGTCATTCGTTATCCTTATGGAGTATTTGCCGGCTTCGAGGTAAGGAAAGTCCAGGGTGCAGTCGCTCTTGATGTTGTAGGAACGGAGCGTCTTCGTCCTGTCCTCGTTCAGCAGATCTACTATGTACTTGTGGTCTACTCCTGTAAGGCTTAGGCTTATCTTCGAGAGTTTGTCATCATCCGGAAGAGAAACCTTGACATCGGTTGAGTCGCTCCAGCTTCCGTTTATGTCCATGAAGGCGTGGTGCGGTACCTTGAGGCGGTAGTCCCATCCCTTCTGGAGTTTTCCTTCAGGCATGAGAACATATTTCATCAGATTGAGAGTATCTCTGGTGACCTTGAATTTCATCCTGGACTCCTGCTGTCTCGGATTTATGGCCGAGAGAGTCAGTGAATCAAAGTTCTCTTTGATGACAGGAAGGCTGAATCGGAAGGTGAAGCCGTACTGTTCGACAGTTTCGGGCTTAGCCTCTATGTTGACGGTGCAGGTGGTGTCTTCTTTGCGGACCTCCCTGCGGGCCGTCCTTCTGGACATGGACTTGTTCTCTTCGGTCAGTTTGAGATGCTCGGTGAAAGGTTCTCTCTTGTTGAGAGTGTCGGTCTTGAGATAGTCTACGAAGACGTGCAGGGTGTCAGGCATCTTTCTGCGGTCGTTGATCCAGAAATTGAGGCTGTCCCTGAGCTGGTTGAACTGGAGGATGAGGCGGTCAGAAGGGATTCCCCTTATCCAGAGCGAATCGATCTTGGCGTCCGAGGCCATGAAAGCGATGAAACCTGACCTCTCTCCCGTCCTTCCCTGATTGTCGATGAGCTGTTTGTCCGGCTTGCCTTTGAAGAGGTTGAGCTCATGCTCCGCCACCCTTGCCATGCAATGAAGCGTATCCTTCATGTCGTATTTCAGGAGCTCCTTGAGGGTGTCGCTGACCCTCAGAGTCGGACGTATCACCGTATCAAGGAAGGCGGCGAGGTCGTTGTCCGGGTCGTAGATGTTATTGCCTCCCTCGTCCTTGATGGCGTAGAGCCTGTAGACCGTGTCCTGTACGTTCCTGAGGGCGAAAAAGCCCCATTCGTCGGTCTTCACGGCGGCATCCGGCCTGTGGAGATAGATGGCCGAGTCGGCTTGATCCTTATAGAGCATGACCGTAGCCCCCGGAACCGGCTGAAGGGTGTTGCAGTCCTGGACAACACCGGTCACCGCCATAGAATCGATATGATCTCCGGTGGAGAAACACAGGGTGTAGCCGGGGAAGAGGTTGCCCTCATTGTTATCCTGCACGGCCCCGGTAAGATCGAGGGTGTAGGTCTTGTCCGGCTCCAGATCTTCTTCGAAATAGACTTCGAGAGTCCTGCCGTGAATCCTGTATTTCGGCCTCTTCGCCTGGGGAGGGGAGAGGAAGATATTCTTCGGATCTTTCACGGTCACGTATTCATTGAAGGTTATCTTGATGCGCGTTCCGTGGGTAGGCACCCTCGTCGCTCCGGGGAGAGGGCTGAGACCGATGATCACAGGAGGAATGGTGTCCTTGTCGCCGCCTGAAGGAGGCGTGGTTGTATTGGCGCAGGAGTTCGGGAAAGCAAGCGCCCCCATGGCGAAGAGCAGGCCGAGCCCGAAACCGAGTTTCTCTTTTATCTTTTTGTTCATTTCCTAAATGTCTACTCTCTGGACGGTCTGGATGCCGTCGATGCCCTGGATGATGCTGATGATCTTCTCAAGGGTGTCTTTGTCCTTGACCATCATGTCAATGCTGCCGTCGAAGATGCCCTGGTCAGCTCCAATCTGAAGCTTCCGCATATTGACACCCATCTCCCGGCTTATCTTCCCCGTGATTTCGTTGAGAATACCCACCCTGTCGATGCCCCGGAGAGCAATCCTCACGAGGAAACTCTGGTCGTCGGCCGCCGTCCAGTGCGGGATGACCGCCCATTCCCCGTGCTTGGTGAGGAAACTCTGGGCCACCGGACAGGCCTTCTTGTGGACGGTGACGGTGCCGTCCGGGGTCAGGATCCCGATTACAGGGTCTCCGGAGATAGGATGGCAGCAGTCGGAGATAACGTACTTGTGCGGGTCAGAAGGGGAGCCTATCACGAAGTTTTCATGATCGATTTTTCCCGGTTTGTCAGCCCTGATGGCATCCATGGAGAGGTTCTGGAGGATCTGGTCGGTGGTGATGAGTCCGAGGGCGTAACGGAAAAAGAGTTCGTCCTTGCTCTTCACCTCAAGGTTGTTCACCAGCCTCATGACTGTACGCTGGTCAAGACTTGCTCCGGCGGCCTTCAATGCGGCTTCAAGGGCCTGATGTCCGTATTCTGTGATCTCCGGGGAATCGGCCCGGAAATAGTCCATGAGCTTGTTCTTGGCGTGTCTGGTCTGGAGGAAGCGGAACCAATCCTTGCTCGGCTTCCCGGTCTCGGCCGTGATAATCTCGACGGTGTCTCCCTGGTGAAGTACGGTCGAAAGCGGTACAAGCTTCATGTTGACCTTTGCCGCGATGGCTCTGTTCCCTATCTCGGTATGGATCTGGTAGGCGAAGTCAAGGGCGGTAGCCCCGTGCTGGATAACCTTCTGTTCACCCTTTGGCGTGAATACTGTCATGTCGCTGGTCACCAGATCGTTATGGATGATATCGAGGAGCTCAAGGTCGTTGACGTTAGGGCTTACCAAGATGTCTTTGACCTTCTGGAGCCACTGATCCATGGCGCTGTCGCTGTCGGCTTTGCCGTCTTTCTTGTACATCCAATGTGCGGCGATGCCTCTCTCGGCAATGTCGTCCATACGCTTTGTACGGATCTGGACCTCTATCCATTTTCCCTGATTGCTCGTCAGGGTCACGTGGAGGGCCTCATAGCCATTGCTCTTCGGATGTTTCACCCAATCTCTGACGCGGTCAGCCTTGTAGGTATAGAGTCCGGTGATAATAGAGAAGATATGGTAGCACTGGTCTCGTTCGCTTTCCTTGCTCCGCGGGTCCGGATTGAAGACGATTCGCACGGCGAAGAGGTCGTAGATCTGCTCGAAGGTGACCTTTTTCGTCTTCATCTTGTGCCAGATGGAGTAGGCGGACTTAATTCTCTTCTTGATGGTGAAGTCGAAGCCAGAGGCGGTAAGCGCCTTGCTGATAGGCTCTATGAATTTGTCTATCTCTATTCCTTTGCCGGCCATGTCCCTGTTGACCTTCGCCGTGATGTCGTTGTAGGCATCCGGCTCCTTGTACCTGAGCCAGATATTCTCCATCTCCGACTTGATCTCGTAGAGGCCGAGCCTGTGGGCAAGAGGAATGAAGATGTACATGGTCTCGCTGAGGATCTTGTCTCTCTTGTACTCAGGCATGTACTCGATAGTACGGCAATTGTGGAGACGGTCGGCCAGTTTGATGAGGATGACCCTGATGTCATCGTTCATAGTCAGGAGAATCCTCTTGAAATTCATGGCCTGAAGGCTCTCCGAATATTCCTCGCCCTTGGTCTGGCGGTCTTGGTTGTCGAGGACGCCCTTGATTTTGGTGAGTCCGTCGACAAGAGAAGCGATCTTGTCTCCGAAAAGTCTGCGGATGTCGGCCACGGTGTAGTCCGTGTCTTCGACCACGTCATGCAGAAGGGCCGCCGTTATAGATTTGTAGCCGAGGCCGATTTCGTCGACGACTATTTTCGCGACGGCAATAGGATGGAGGATATATGGCTCGCCGGAGCGTCGGCGGACGTTCTTGTGGGCCTCGCTGGCGAACTCAAAGGCCTTCTGAACTACTTCCAGCTCGCGGGCGTTAGTACAGCGTTTGCGGGCGGATTCTTTAAGGTCGGCATAGCTCCTGGCGATGACCTGATAGTCGTTTTGTGTAAATTCAGAAAGGCTGCTCATCGTTTTGGCTTGTCAAGAGATATTTGTCAACGTTCTGGTACGCATAGGACAGTTCGGAGCCGAGCAGGATGATATACCATCCGAAATTCAACCAGAACATGAAAAGAGGTATGGCGGCTATGGCTCCGTATATGGCGTTGAGACGGGTCACGAAGACCTGAGTCTCAAGGTAGAGATATTGAAGGATGGTGAAGGCGGCTCCGGAAAGGACGGCGGCCTTGAAGGCGTTGCGGTAGCGGACCTTGCAGCTCGGGATGAACTTGTACATGGCCGAGATGATCATGATGCTGAAGACTCCGAAAATCAGCCAGCCGATCAAGGTCCGCAATCCTTCCGAAAAGGCTATCTGGTCCGGCATCAGAAGGTCCAGGATGTTGGAATAGACGACGCTCCCAGTAAAGAAGAGGATGACTACGAAGGGGGAGAGTATCATTATGGCGACATCTACCCCGAAACTCTTGTACCAGGCCCTGGCCTTGGTGACCCGCCAGACGTTGTTGAAGACTCTCTCCACGCAGATCATCATCCAGATCACCAGCCAGATGAAGAGCAGGGCGCTTATCAGACCGACGGCGCTGCTCTTTGCCGTGTCGATTATGTTTTCGGCGAAATCCAGGATGTAAGCCGTAATCTGCTCGTTGTCGATGTTTTCTACGAGAAATTCGGTGATGTACTTGTCCAGCCCGAAGCCTCCTGTTACCACGAAGGCGAAGGCCAGGAAAGGGATGGCCGCCATGGTGCAGAAGAAGCTTAGGGCGACCGACTGGAAACCGATCTTCTGTGCCGAGAAGGTCTTCAGCATGAGGAGAACTACCCGGCCGTCTTTTACGAGCCTGGCTTTCATCTTTGACAAGTCATCAAGGTTAATCTGCCAGATGTCTTCGCGGAGGAAGGCCTTGACGTCTTCTATTTTCTTGCCAAGTCCCATCTTCAGATTCCGTCAAAAAGGTTCGGTTCTTCCTCAATTCCGTCCCAGCCGTCTTCCGGAATATTTTCCTTAGGTCCGTTCTCCGGGCCATCACTCTGGCCACTCTGAGCTCCTTCCAGACTTGGGAGCATCTTTCTGAACTCCTCTTCGCCTATTACCGGCACTCCGAGCTCGGCGGCTTTCTTCAGCTTCTCCGGCCCTGGTTTCGAGCCGGCCAGCAGGTAGGAAGTCTTTCCGCTCACGGAAGAACTGTTTTTGCCCCCGTTCTTCGCTACGAGAAGTTTCATCTCATCCCTCGAGATGCTGAAATTTCCGGAAATGACTATGGTCTTGCCCTCCAGGACAGCGCTCACATTCTCCTCTGCTTTCTCCATGGAGAACTTGAGCCCGTCTGCCTTGAGCCTCTGAATCTCAATGAGATGCTTCTCGTCACTGAAATAATCGCAGACACTCTGCGCAATCACCTCGCCCACATCTTCCACCTCCAGAAGCTGCTCCTTGGAGGCCGCGGCTATAGAATCGATGTCTCCGAAATGGGCCGCGATCTCCTTCGCCGTGGATTCTCCGACGAAACGGATTCCAAGGGCGAAGAGAACATGGTCGAAAGTGACCGACTTGGATTTTTCGAGGCTGTCCAGGAATCTCTGGGCGCTGCGCTCCTTCCAGCCTTCCAACTGGAGCAGGTCGCGCTTGCGGAGGTCGTAGAAATCGGCAGGAGTCCTCACCATGCCGCTATCATACATCTGTTCGACGGTTGCGTCTCCTGCTATCACGTTCATGGCCTTGCGGCTCAGAAAGTGGATGAGGCGGCCTTTAATCTGCGTCGGGCAGCCGTCAACGTTGGGACAGAACCATTTCGCCTCGTCTTCCGCCTTGACCAGCGGGGTGCCGCAGTCTGGACAGACCTTCGGGAAATCAGGCAGGCTTGCGCCCACAGGCCTCCTGCTCTTTTCCACTCCGGTAATCTTCGGAATGATTTCGCCACCCTTTTCCACATAGACATAGTCCCCGACGTGAATGTCGAGCAGAGCCATCTGATCCGCATTATTGAGGGTAGCCCTCTTGACAAGCGTCCCCGAAAGCTGTACAGGGTCGAGGTTGGCTACAGGTGTCACGGCACCGGTTCTTCCTACCTGGTAGCTGATGAAGCGAAGCTTCGTCAAGGCTTGCTCAGGCTTATACTTATAGGCGACCGCCCAGCGAGGAAATTTCGCAGTGAAACCGAGCTCCCTCTGGAAGGCCATCTCGTTGACCTTGATGACAATGCCGTCGGTGGCATAAGGAAGGTCCTTCCTGTGCTCGCCCCAATAGCTGATATATTCCTCTATTTCCTTGATGTCATGGCAGATACGTCTCTTGTCCGAGACTGGAAGGCCCCAGCTTTCGGCGGCATCGAGGGCGTGGCTGTGGGTGTCGAAGTCCACATTGTCGGAAGGGATGTGGTAGAGAGTGCACCAGAGGCCGCGCCTTCCCACTTCTTTCGGGTCATGCAATTTCAAGGAGCCTGATGCGGCATTCCGCGGGTTGGCAAAAGGTGCTTCTTCGTCTTCCTCGCGCTCCTTATTGAGCGCTTCGAAACTCTTATAAGGCATCAGGATTTCGCCTCTGATCTCGAATTCCTCCGGCCAGGAGCCACCCTTCAGAATGGTCGGTATGTTGCGGATATGTCTGACGTTTTCGGTGACATCGTCTCCTATGATCCCGTCTCCGCGAGTCAAGGCGCGGAAGAGCTTGCCGTCTCTGTAGGTGAGACAGATGGCCGTGCCGTCGAACTTCAGCTCGCAGCTATAGGTAAAGACCCGGCCTTCGAGGGCCTTGGAGACTCTTGAGGCGAAGTCTTCCACCTCGCCAATGCTGTAAGTATTGCCGAGGGAGAGCATGGGATAGCGGTGAGGATATTGGGCGAAGTCTGTCTTTATTCCGTCTTCTGCGTTGGCTATCTTCGCCTTCTCCCGCTCCGCCCCCTCAAGATCGCTCCCGACCTTCTGGGTAGGGGAATCTGGGGTGATAAGTTCCGGATACACTGCCTCGATGCCCTCAAGTTCGTGCATGAGGGTGTCATATTCGTAATCTGACATCGTCGGATTATTCTCGACATAGTATCTGCGGCTGTTCTCCCAGAGTATTTTTCTGAGTTCGGCGACCCGTTTCTCTGCCTCTTCCCTTGTCATATCCCTTTACCTATATTTTACAAAAATACTCATTTTCCGCCTTGATTCAAGGTTTAGGAGTGGTAAATCGTCACATAGTCACAAGTTCATAGGCTCTTGAGCCAAGTCCTATCTTCTCGCCATGCTCCAGAGTCTCTCTCCAGCTGGCGTTAGGATTGTTGTCCTTGAAATGTTCGTGATAATGGCGGACGTCACCCCTGGCGAGATGGTCTCCGAGCTGGCTGTTCCTGAATGGTTCCGCCTTTTCGCAGAGGTCTACGCAGGCCTGGTCAAGGGCTATGGGGTCGAAGGAGGCCAGCATCCCGATGTCCGGAAGAATCGGGGCGTCATTCTCCGCATGACAGTCGCAATTAGGAGAGACATCGGTTATGAGGCTGATGTGGAAGCAAGGTCTGCCGTAGCATACCGCCTGGGCATATTCAGCCATCTTTCGGCAGAGCTGCTCGTTGGCGTCCCAGTTCATGTTCTCTATGGCGTCGAATGGACAGGCGCCTATGCAGCGGCCGCAGCCTTTGCAGAGTTCCGGATTGATGTAAGCCTTGCCGGTGTCGTAGGAAATGGCGTCAGAGCCGCATTCCCTGGCGCAGCGCTTGCAAAGCCGGCATTTGTCTTGATGAACGATGGGCTTTCCGCTGTTGTGCTGATGCATCTTGCCGGCCCTGGAACCGCAGCCCATGCCGATATTTTTTACAGCCCCTCCGAAGCCTGTGGCTTCATGACCCTTGAAGTGCGTGAGCGAAATGAAGACGTCAGCGTCCATGATGGCGTGGCCTATGAGGGCCGTCTTGCAATATTCTCCGTTCTTGACCGCTACCTCAATGTCATCGGTTCCGCGCAGACCGTCTCCGATTATCACCGGACAGCCTGTCGTCATATAATTGAAGCCGTTGACTTGGGCGCAGTAGAGATGGTCTATGGCATTCTTCCTAGATCCCGGATAGAGAGTGTTGCAGTCAGTGAGAAAAGGCTTGCCGCCCAGCTCCTTCACCACGTCAGCCACAGCCTTGGCATAGTTCGGGCGCAGATAGGCTATGTTTCCGAGTTCGCCAAAATGCATCTTTATGGCCACGAACTTGCCGTCCATGTCGATAGTGCCGATACCGGCCCTTCGGATGAGTTTCTGAAGTTTTGTAGGAAGGGATATTCCCAGCTTGGTGCGGAAATCCGTAAAAAACACTTTCGAGGTATCCATAAGAGTTTGATATTTATATTAGTCTCTGATCTATATATCCTTGGCATCGGATCTTGATATCTTTGGCCTCGGATCTTGATGATTACGGATCCGATTCTTCATATTGTTTTCCCGCAAAAGGAACTCCTTGCCCATGTGGGGGACATCTCGGGTAAATTTACTCACTTTTGTGGGATTTTTAACTTGAATATCTTATTTTTGCACCCCGGAAAAACAACATATCTCAAATTCATTAAACATGAAAGATTCAATCATAATCCTCTGTGGCGGAGGTCCGGCTCCAGGAATGAACACCGTTGTATGCTCGGTAGCAAAGACCTTCCTCTCAAATGGATTCCGTGTAATCGGACTTCACGGCGGCTATTCCGGGCTTTTCAGTAAGAATCCTCAGACTGAGGACATCGACTTCTTCAAAGCCGACAGGTACTTCAACCGCGGCGGTTCCTACCTCATGATGAGCCGCTTCAAGCCGACTGACGAAGATTTCGAGAAGAACTTCAATCTCGGTCTTTTCAAGGACAACAATGTGAAGCTTCTCGTCACCGTAGGAGGAGACGACACCGCTTCCACCGCGAACAGGATTTCCAAGTTCCTCGTAGCGAAGAACTATCCTATCCACAACATCCACGTTCCTAAGACCATAGACAATGATCTTCCTCTTCCGAACAATACTCCTACCTTCGGTTTCAATTCAGCCAAGGATGAGGGCGCACATCTCGCCCGCACTATCTACGAAGACGCCCGTACTTCCGGCAACTGGCTGCTCATCAGCGCCATGGGCCGTTCAGCAGGCCATCTCGCCCTCGGTATCGGTGAGGCTACCCATGCCCCTATGACCATCATCCCGGAGATGTTCAACAAGACCAAGATCACCGTTGACAAGATCCTCAAACTGACTCTTTCCTCCATCATCAAGAGGAAGATCCTCGGCATCCATTACGGTACCGTTGTAGTGGCTGAGGGCGTTTTCCATGACCTTGATCCAGAGGACCTCAAGGGAACCGGAGTCCACATGACCTACGATGAGCACGGCCATCCTGAGCTCGGCAAGATTTCCAAGGCCGTCCTCTTCAACGACATCCTCGAGAAAGATGAGTCCTGCCTCGGTTGGAAGGTGAAGACCCGTCCTGTAGAGATCGGCTATGATGTCCGCTGCCAGGATCCTATCGCTTATGACCTTACATATTGCACCGAACTCGCCATGGGCGTGTACGAGCTTTATGAGAAGGGCGAGACAGGCTGCATGGTCTACATCGACGCTCAGGGCGAGGCTCATCCTCTCTACCTGAAGGATCTCCAGAATGCGGAAGGCAAGATTCCTCCGAGAAGAGTTGACATCAACGGCGGAGTAGCTCAGAACTACTATAGGTACATCTGCCACTACATCACCCCTGCCGACTACGAGGCCGCCAAAGAGTTCGTGCCGAACCCTGAGGACTACGACTTCAAGAAGATTCTCAACTGGTAATTACGCCCAGTTCCGGCAAAACCGGACAAGTGGCGAAGCGGCTCACAAGGCCACGGGCATACCAAATCAGACGGGAGATTCCCCCAAACGGAATCACCCGTCTTTTTTTGCGGCCACTTTTATCGAGTGGTAGCGGGATGTGTTGTGGCGCCGTCGGCAAAAAGGGTGGCAGTCTGATGATTCCGGACCTCAGAATCCGATTACAGAAAGACCCTTGTTGCAATCGATGAAGCCCTTCAGGCCCTCAGCCTTCAGCACCTTCGTGAACCTGCCTTCCCAGACGCTGTCGAGGGAGGCCATCTTGTCCCAGTCTATGGAGCCTTTGCCGGCATATTGGTCGACCGAAAGATAACCGACTCCAAGAGAAGTGATGTTCTGGAAGAAGTGAGTGCCCTGGCTCGGGTCTATGCGGAAACCATCAATCCCGTACTCAACGACCATTTTGGCTCCTGAAATGTCGGTCCAGGCGACAGGAACGCCGAGACTCGGGATTGACGAGCCCCATCTTCCCGGTCCTATGAGGAAATAGTGTCTGCCCTCTTCCTGAAGACGGCTGTTGATTTCGGAAATCTCAGCCGCCATTTCCTTTGTTTTCATCTTGTCGAAGGCTTCAGGGAAGATCACGACCAGCCTGTCGGCATCGTTGAACCAGCCGTTTCCGAGGGCATCGGAGCTCTTGACCAGTTTCACGCCAAGTTTCTCCTGAGCCTGCTCTATGCTCATGCCGGATTCTTCCGATGAAGAGGCTATAGGCCTGACCTGCAACAGCTTGAGCACAGCTTCTTCACCCTTTGATTCTGGTACGGGGTCAAGCGCGAATTCGATTTCGACCTCGCACATCAGCTCCTCCTTGCAGATCTTAAGTATTTCACTCATGGCCTTGGCGAGAGGGAAGCGCCCGAACTGGAAGATGCCGTCGAAGGATACTATCGGGAAGCCATTCTCACTGACTCCAGGTACTATCCTGTCATCCTGGGGCACATAGGTAGAGGCTACGAGTTCAGGGTGGTCATATTCAGCCAGGCCGTCAGCTATGGAGATATTCCTCAAGTTGAAACTGTCATCCTTCGAAACCTTGAACATGGAGCCACCGGCATCGAGAACGTACATCTCGTTCTGAGTCTCGCGCAGGGCATGGCCCACGTCCGTAAGCTGAAGGATTCTGTTGGTCTGGACAGGATCGACCCTGAGGGTCTTGCCGCCGCCAACGACGGTCTTTCCGAGCCCGAAGGCTACGTTCATGACCCCGTCTTCGGCCTTCTGATAGCCGATAGGGTAGGAATTGACGGAACGGGCTACACCGGAGAGCATAGGGAAGAAGTCATCCCCGTGCCTCGTGCCGCAGATGTCCTGGACTATCACCGCCATCTTTTCCTCGCCGAGGATATTGCCGCTGGCCTGTATATAGTTCCTGCTGCCCTTGTAATAGGTCGAGGCATAGACGCTCTTTATGGCCTTGCCCAATTCGCGCAGGAGCCTGTCCGGATTCTCGGAGTAAGGGCACATGTAGGTGGAATAGACGCCGGCGAATGGCTGATAGCTGCTGTCCTCCAGCTTGGAACTGGAACGGACGGCGAGTGGATGCCTGACCGTAGAGACATAGACCTTCAGGTCATCGATAAGTTCCTCAGGCAGACGAGACGACACGAATTCCGAAAGAATCTCGTCATCTCCCATCTCTGAATCTATTACATATTGCAGGCCGTTTTCAAGGATGAAAGTGTCGAAGAAATCAGCCGTAATCACGATGGTCCGCGGGATGGAGACTTTCAGCCCCTTGAATCTCCCGTCCAGATTGTGCTTCTGGATGAGGTAATTGAGGAAGGCGAGACCTCTGGCCTTTCCGCCCATGGATCCGCCTCCGAGCCTGGAGAAGCTATAGTAGTCCTCGTAGGAGCCCCTGCGGAAGTCGGCAATGATTCCACGCCCGGTTTGCCTGTGATAGGCCTTGATCTCCCCGAGGAGGAAGGTACGGAATTCGCCGGCATCGGTATGATGATGGGCGCGGAAAGTACTGGCGAGGTCGAAGAGCCCCCTGGCGTAGAGCCATTTGGAGAACATGTTGCGAGAAGTGTTGCTGACCAGAACGGCATCGGGAATGGAGTGGATGATTTTCTCCAGTTCCGTCAGATTGGCGGCTCTTCCGCATTCCTTGCCCTCGGCGTCTTTGAAGACGAAATCCCCGAAACCGAATTCTTCTTTTATAAAGTCGGAAAGCTGCAGGAGAAGGGTTCTGGAATATTTCTTTATGAAGCCAGCGCCGAGCTGTGAGGCTATGCCGGCTGCGCTCGCCTGGGAAGACTGGAGAAGGACCGGCATAAGGTGGTCATAGGCCTTGATGCGCCTGGTAAGCTCCAGTCCAGCATCAAGAATCTCGGTGTGGGGATCGTCTCCCTTCCGGCGGACCATGCCGACGTCGGAAATGACGCCGAGCAGGTGGCTCTTGTATTCCTCGAAACAGGAGAGAGCCTCATCGTAGCAGGTGGCGAGAAAGATTTTCGGCCTGGAACGTTTGCGGTACTTCTTCTGGGAATAGTTCAGACTCTCTTTGAGAAATTCCCGGCTCTGAGAAAGCACCAGGCGGTAGAGCTCCGGAAGATAATTCGAATAATAGCGGACGGAATCTTCGGCAAGCAGGATGACCTGGACACCGACGCCGAAGACATCGTTCTCGGCATTGGCCTTGTCCTCGATAAGCTTGACTATGGCAATGATGAGGTCGGCGTTTCCATGCCAGCTGAAAACATAGTCGATGTCATGGAGGTCTTCCTTGGCCAGACGTTCGACCACTGTCTTGGAATAATGGATGAGGAGGACGGACGAGATATTCCTGCCTTTTTTCTTCAGGTCGCGCGAGAGAGAGAAGAAGCCCTTGTCCTGCTCGTTGAACATGCAGATGGCAAGGTCAATTTCCTCATCATTTTCAATCAGTTCCCTCGCCTCGGATGAAGAGTTGGTCCATATGAATCTCGGCGGGTTGCTGAGGTTCAGCTCCTTGTATTCGCTTGCAACTTCAGACTCGATGCAGCCGTCTTCCTTGAGGATGAAGGCGTCATAGTTGCTGCATATCATCAGGATTTTCCGGATCCTGATCCTCATCAGAGATTCTTCGTTCATTTCGGCCGGTATTTATGCCGAAACTTACGCATTTTTTTCGGGAAATTCATCTTCCCGACCCTTCTTAGCCGCAGATTTTTATGACTTTCGCCCCGAAGGCCGGAACCTCTACCCGGATAGGCTTGTCCGGCGAGAGTTCACTAGTTTCACTCATCCCGAGCCAATCGAAGGCGTGAGGGGGTATGAGCAGGTCTATCTTAGAGTCATGCGAGGCGAAATTGCAGATGACAAGAAGAGTTTCTTCTTCAATGTCACGCAGGAAGGCGAAATGACGCTTCTTGTCGAAGCCGTCTGAGGAGTAATTGTAGTAGCAGAGGTCATAGGTACTCCCTTCAGACACCGCCCTGTCTCTGGATGCAAGGTTCAGAGCCTCCTTGTACTTCTCCAGGGTAGACTTCTCCTTGTCGGTCAAGGCATAAGAACGACCATGGATGTACATGAAGAGTCTTGAAAGCGAGTCAACCTTCCACCAATCGAAGATGCTGGTCCTACCGTCGAGCCCGCTCATGCCCTCCTTATCCATGCCGCGTTCTCCGATTTCTTCTCCGAAGTAGAGCATGAAAGGACAGGTGTTGAATGTCAGAGAGGCATAGAGTGCAGCATAGGAATTGTCCGGGTCAAGGCCAAAAAAATCGGAAGCGAAGCGTTGCTCGTCATGGTTTTCGAGGAAATTGAGCATCCTCGGCTGAATGTCTCCCAGTTCCTGCCAGTTCCATGTTATCCTTTCCGCCGACTGCCACTGTTCCGGAGGCATGCCATGGTCGACGACGTTCTTTCGGACAATCTCGCGCAGAGAATCGTAAAGTCCCGATTTGTCGTACAGATAGTCGAAGCCGACGTCATAGATGTACTTCCTGTACAGATTCTTCTGGTAGACTTCGGCTATGAATATGACATTCGGGCTGGTCCGCTTCGTCTTGGCGATCAGCCAGGTGAAGAAGCCTGGAGGGACGAGCTCCACCATGTCGCAGCGAAAGCCGTCGACTCCGAGACTGACCCAGAAATCGACAACTTCGTACATCTTGTCCCAGGTCGGAGTATGGAAGTCGCAATAGTTCAGTTTTATGGTGTCATACCAGTCGTTGATTCCCGGGGTGGGGGAATAGGCGTTGCCGCTGGCCTTGGCAGGCATTTCCACGTAGCCATGCTGGTTCTTTACCGGAAGAACCAGCTTTTGGCCAGGATAGTAGAAAAAGTCATTCTCCGCCTTCCAGTGGGAGCTCTCGTCGTCCGAAGCCCCGAAAACGGGGTGACCGTCGGCATCTCTGCCGTCTATTATTGGTTTGCGGGAGAAAGCCCCGTAGTCTCTGGCCACATGGTTAGGCACAAAGTCTATGATGACCTTGAGCCCGTGGCGATGCGTCCTTGACACGAGTTCCTGAAATTCTGCCATCCTCTTGGAAGGGTCCGAGGCTAGATAAGGATTCACGTCAAACCAGTCGGTGACGGAATATGGAGAACCGGCCTTGCCCTTCACCCATGCAGGGGAGGAAGGGGTGCAGCCATGAGTGTTTTCGGTAGTGGCATGACGGACGACGCCTGTGTACCAGACATGGCTGAAGCCCATGTCGCTCAGGTAATCAAGCGTCTGGTCATCAATATTGCCGAAGGTGCCGCAGCCGTTCTCGGAAAGAGTCCCGCCGCAGATGTTCCGTCCTTCCATGTTGCCCCAGAGGCGGGGCAGCATCTGGTAAATCAGAGGTTTTGCCATAGAATCTTAAGTGATAGGTCCTATTATTTCTGTTTCTTGCATAATTCGGGCCAGTAAAGCTTCCCTCTTAGCCTGCAAACTGGTAAAAACCGGCTGGAAATTATCCCTATCTTCTCCTTCCCCTCCGGCGGAATTCCGCGAGGGTGACGGCAGATGCAACGGCCGCATTGAGAGATTCGGACCCCTTTCTGTCAGATGGATATGGCGGTATGAAGAGGCGCTCCGTGACGAAGGCGGCCGTCTGCTGAGAGATGCCGTCGGACTCATTTCCTATTATGACCACGTCAGGGGCAGAGGTTCCGGCGGAGAGTTCTTTGCCGTAGATGTCCTCCCCGTCAAGGAAGGTGCCATAGACCTTCCCACCCGCCTTCACGGCCTCCATGCAGAGCTCCGGAACGGAGGCATAATGAAAGGGCACGCGGAAAACGGCTCCCATCGTCGACTGGACCACCTTCGGGTTGAAGACATCTACGGTGTCTTGCGATGCGATGATCCCCTCTATACCGAACCAGTCGCAGATACGTATGATCGTGCCGAGGTTCCCTGGGTCTCTGATTGAATCAAGAGCGAGGTATAAACCTTTATCGGACAAGAGTTCAGCTGGCTTGTCCGAAATCAGTCCTTCAGGTTTCCTGACAACGGCGAGGGCTGGAGAGGGGGAGGAGAGCATGGAAATTTTGGCCATGGCTGCCTCGCCTATTCCGTCTTCTCCGTCCCGGAAAAAGATTTTCTCGATTTTGAAGCCGGATTTTCCAGCCTCGGCGACCATCTTCTCTCCTTCGACCACGAAAAGTCCTTCCGCATCCCTGAACTTCTTTTCTTTCAGGGAGCGTATGAGTTTGATTTCCCCGGAAGAAAGCATCAATATCCCAAGATCTTGAGCATAGACTCGGCGCTCTGCTCGGGAGCGAAGAGACGGGAGGTGAAATGGCCGTTCTTGTCCTTGTCTATGAGGATATGCTTAGGTGAAGGCTGAAGGCAGTGCTTGATTCCGCCGTAGCCCGAGATGGCCTCCTGATAGGCCCCGGTGTGGAAGAAACCTATATAGAGAGGGTCCCGGCGGGTGTCCTTCACGGTCGGAAGAAAGATTGCGTTCGCATGGGCCTCTGAATTGTAATAGTCCTTGCTGTCGCAGGTCAGGCCTCCGATGAAGACTCTGTGGTACTCGTCATTCCACTTGTTGATAGGGAGGAGGATGAATCTCTGGTTCAGGCCCCAGGTGTCCGGCATTGTGGTCATGAAGGAGTTGTCAATCATGTACCAGCACTCTCTGTCGTTCTGCTGCTTTACGCCGAGCACCTTGAAGATGGTCGCTCCGGACTCTCCTACCGTGAAGTTGCCGAACTCCGTGTAGATGTCAGGAACAGGGATGCCATGGGCGTCGCAGACCGTCTTTATCTGGTTGACAATCTCTTCGACCATGTACTTGTAGTCGTAGTCAGTGGCGAGGGAAGTCTTGATCGGAAGGCCCCCGCCGATATTCAGGCTGTCAAGGGTAGGGCAGACCTGACGCAGGTCGCAGTAGAGATTGAGGCAGCGGCTGAGTTCATTCCAATAGTAGGAAGTGTCCCTGATTCCGGTGTTGATGAAGAAATGAAGCATCTTCAGGCGGAAACGATCATTCTTGCTGATACCGTTCTTATAGAAAGGAAGGATGTCACTGTAGCGGATGCCCAGACGTGAGGTGTAAAATTCGAAATTCGGGTCTTCCTCGGAGGCGATTCTTATGCCGACGTTCACTGAACCGGAGTAATCGCCGAGTTCTTCGTCAAGATCCATGAGCTCGTCCTTGTTGTCGAGCACCGGGATGATATTGCGCCAGCCCTCTTTGATGAAAGAGCAGATGTTGCTGATGTACTGGGGCCGCTTGAAGCCGTTGCAGATGATGATGAGATCCTTTGTGGTGAGCCCTTTGTTGAGGAGGGCCTGGATCAGATTGAGGTCGTAGGCTGAACTTGTCTCGATATGGACATTGTTCTTGAGCGCCTCTTCGAGCACGAACTCGAACTGCGAGCTCTTGGTGCAATAGCAGTAATGGTAGTCGCCGTCGTAACCGGCCTTGCTCATTGCGTTTCGGAACATTCTTTTCGCCCTCTGGATCTGACTGCTTATCTTTGGAAGGAAAGTAATCTTCAGGGGAGTGCCGTATTCACGGATGATACCCATCATGTCGATGTCATTGACGAAAAGATGTCCGTCTTCAACATTGAATTCGTCCTGAGGAAAATCGAAAGTCTGTCCGACCAGGTCGATGTATTTGTTCTTCATTTACTGCTTTGACTAACTGCCTTTTGTTAAAAATCAAGGCCGGCCTTCCGCCGGCGCATTTAGGAAAACAAATATAAGTCGTATTTTAAAATATTCCTCAAAATAATTTGGTAAATTTGTCAAGACATGGCAAAATTTACCGCTCATATCCTTTTGGCGGCCGCCTTGACTGCGGCCTTCTCCTCATGCAGCACGACCCGCGTTTTGGAAGACAACCAGTATCGTCTTGCCAAAAACGAGATCAAAGTGGTGAATGAGCCCTCTTACAACACCTCCGACATAGCCAAGTACGTGAGGCAGAAGCCGAACACTTACATAGCCTTCGGATGGAACCCCTTCCTGAACCTCTACAATCTGGCGGGGAAGAAGGACAATTTCGTCAACAGGACGATCCGGAAAATCGGCGTAGAGCCGGTAATCTATGATGAGGAGAAGGTCGCCTCTTCCGTCGAGAATATCGGGAACCACCTTCAATACATCGGCTACTACGGCTCGGCAGTCTCGGCAGATGTCAAGGTGAAGGGAAGGAAGGTTGATGTAACGTATGAGGTAAAACTCGGCAAACGCTATCCTATCAAGGACCTACGATATGTCCTTCCGGACAACCCGGAATTCGCGGCAGATTTTTTCGCCGACACGGCTCAGGTCTCGGTCAAAAGGGGAGACTATCTTTCGGAATCAGCCCTCGAAGACGAGAGCGAGAGGTCTTCGGCCCATCTGCGAGGCCTGGGCTACTACGGCTTCACCAAGAACTACTATTTCTTCGAGGCTGACACCCTTTCCGACCCTTCCTGCGCCTCTGTGGAGATGAAAATCAACGAGTACACCCGGAATGAAGGCCCGCAGCAGGCCCAGACTCTCAAGAAATACCATTTCGGGAAGGTCGGGATAAGCTATCCAGAGGACTTCAAGATAAGGGAGAAAACCCTGAGGAATCTCAACATGATACGGCCGGGTGATTCTTATAACGAAGAAGCCGTCCGCAACACCTACAACAGGTTCTCCTCGCTTCCCGTCTTCAGCAGCGTCAATGTCGGCCTGTCTTCCGACACAGTCGGTGTCGTAGACTGCGAGATAAACCTGACTCCGTCAAGGCCCCAGGGCTTCAAGGTCAATCTGGAGGCCTCTACCAACTCGGTAGGTCTGCTTGGGATTTCTCCACAGCTCTCTTATTTCCACAAGAATATTTTCAAAGGAGGGGAGCAGCTGAGCCTTGATTTCATGGGAAATTTCCAGTTCAAGCCGAACGACAGGACGATTCATTCAACCGAATTCGGAGTTTCCGCGGGCGTGACTTTCCCGCGTTTTCTGGGACTTGCGGACCGGCTTTTTCCGCGCAATCTTCCAAAGACCGAAATCCAAGCCTCCTACAATTATCAGGACAGGCCGGAATATCGCAGGAACATTATCTCCGTGGCCTTCGGCTACAGCGGACGCCATGGGAATCTGTACTATCAGTTCTACCCTGTACAGGACAACATCGTCCGCCTCTTCAACATCAACCCGGCCTTTTATGAGTCCATGGCCAGCAATCCTTTCATGAGGAACGCCTATCAGGACCATTTCGACCTAGGCACCGGGGCGAACCTGACCTACACCACCAACGCTTCCACCAATCCAAAGGTAAGCTATTGGTATTCAAGGCTCTCAGTAAGCTTTGCAGGAAATGTACTCAGCCTTTTCAACGGACTGATGCCACAGGACGAGAATGGGGCGCACATCATCTGGAACACCCCTTATTCCCAATATGTCCGCGGGGAGTTCAGCCTTGGCAAGACCTTGCGTTTCGGTAAGAAGGATGGCGGCGCTCTGGCTTCGAGACTGCTCATCGGCGCCGGCTACGCCTACGGCAATTCCGAGGCCCTTCCTTTCGAGCAGCATTTCTATGCCGGTGGCGCCAACAGCATGAGAGGCTGGCAGGCCCGCTCTCTTGGTCCGGGTCTTTCCAAGCCGGACTCTTCCTTCGTAATCCAGAATCAGACCGGCGACCTTAAGCTTGAGGCTAACCTTGAGTACCGCTTCCCGCTCTTCTGGAAATTTGCAGGCGCCCTCTTCGTAGATGCCGGGAACGTCTGGACTTACCACAACGATGCCGGCGATGATGGTCTGGGGGAACTTAAGCTGAACACTTTCGGTGAATCTCTGGCGCTTGACTGGGGCCTGGGTCTGAGGCTTGACCTCAATTTCATATTGGTCCGCCTTGACATGGGGCTGCGTCTGCATGACCCTGCCTGCAATGCCGGAAGCCGGTGGCTGGGTCCCGGGGACTGGTTCGGGAACAATGGCTATGCCGTCCACTTCGGAGTCGGCTATCCTTTCTAGCGTTTTTTCTTTCCGCCCTTATTCTTCACTCTTTACCCCGGAAGAACTTTCCGGAGCAGGGGAGGGACCCGCTCCGGAGGCAGGGGAGTCCGTTGCCGAGGAGAGAGGGGAGGCAGGATAATATTTCGGCCAGCAGGACTGGAGGTAGGATTTGAGAGCATTCTCGTGGCGGTTAGGCTTGGGCTGGTAGAGCACGGTGCCCTCCAGACCCTCCGGCATGAATTCCATGTCCACGAAGTCGCCAGGGTAGTCATGGGCATATTTATAGCCCTTGCCGTAGCCGAGATTGTCCAGAAGTTTGGTAGGAGCGTTCCGTATTTGAAGAGGGACTCCGGCGGTCCGCGTTTTCTGCGCGAGCTCCAGACCTTCGTTTATTGCCATGTACGCGGAATTGCTCTTCGGCGAAGATGCGAGATAAATCGTGGTTTCGGCCAGCGGAATGCGGGCTTCCGGCATGCCGACCAGGTTCACAATGTTGAAGCAGGCGCTGGCGAGCAGCATGGCGTTCGGGTTGGCAAGACCGACATCTTCGGCGGAAAGAATCGAGAGCCTCCTCGCGATGAAAACAGGATCCTCGCCGCCGTCCAGCATCCTCGAAAGATAATAGATGGCCGCGTTCGGGTCTGAGCCTCTGACCGACTTGATGAAGGCCGAAATGATGTCGTAATGCATCTCCCCGCCTTTGTCATAGCGGGCAGAGGTCGTAGTGAGACAGGAACTTACGCTGTCTCTATCTATTACTATAGGCTTATCCTTGGGGGCTGAATCAACCAGGAGCTCAAGAATGTTCAGCAGCTTGCGGGCGTCTCCGGCGCTGTAGTTTAGAAGAAGTTCCGGATCCTCAATGCGGATGTCAAGCTTGGAAAGGACGACGTCCTCCTTGACCGCTCTTTCGAGAAGCTTAAGCAAGTCCTTGTTTTCCAGAGATTTAAGCACGAAGACCTGGCAGCGGGAGAGTAGAGGGTTAATGACTTCGAAAGAAGGGTTCTCGGTGGTCGCGCCAATGAGCACGATGGTCCCGTCCTCTACTGCGCCGAGCAAAGCATCCTGCTGGGCTTTGTTGAAGCGGTGTATTTCGTCGATAAAGAGAATCGGAGCCGCCTTGCCCTCTCCGAAGACCGAGGCCCTCTCCGCTTTCGCCTTGTCGATCACTTCACGCACGTCTTTAACTCCGGAAGTGACTGCCGAAAGAGAGTAGAAGTCTCTCTCGCAGCAGGAAGCGACGATGTGGGCGATGGTAGTCTTTCCGACTCCCGGAGGCCCCCAGAGAATAAATGAGGTGACGTTTCCGGTCTCTATCATCTTCCTGAGCACAGATCCGGGGCCCATGAGACTTTCCTGGCCGACATAGTCATCCAGACGCTCAGGGCGCATCCTTTCCGAGAGGGGAGGGAGCATCTTGTTCAGATTGGAGTCCATAGAGAAAGTCCTATAAATCTTTGCCGTAGATCCTACGGCGCTTGACCGGTTTGTAATCGAACATCTCCCAAGGCTTGCTGATCTTGATATTCGTCTCAAGTTCGGCGTTGGTCTCAGCGTACTTGAAGCCACCCTTTATGTAGCGAGGCACAAGATCATCAAAGAGAAGGGCATAGATCCCTGTCTTCTGCCATTCAGGATCGACTCCGGCAAGCATCAGTTCGATGGATTCCTCATGTTTGAGGAACATGGACTTGAGTACATAAAACCAGCCGAAAGGGAAGAGATGGCCGCCGGCCTTCTGGAAGGCCCTTGTGACCGAAGGAAGACTGATGCCGAAGGCGAGAATCTTGTCCGAGTCATCCACGATCAGAGTGACATAGCGCATGTCGATGAAGCCGAGATATGATTTCACGTAGGTGTCAACCATCTTAGGGGTGAACTGAGTGAAATTATATAGGGGGCCATAGGTCTTGTTGATCATCTTGAAGATCTCTTGCCCGAGACCCTTCCTCATGACTTCGGCCTTTGTAGGTTTCTTGACATGGACATGATACCTTTCCTTAACCAGAGAAGCTATGCGCCTGACCCTTTCAAATTTCGGATCGTTGTAGTCCCTGGGGATTGTGATGTTGTATTCTATCCAGTCGACTTCCTTCTTGTAGCCGAGAGCTTCCAGATGCTTCGGATAATAAGGATAATTATAGAGAAGGAAGAGCGTGCTTATCTTGTCGAATCCATCGACCACCATGCCTTCGGCATCGAAATCCGTGAAACCTAGCGGACCGACTATTTTCTTCATTCCATGGGCGCGGCCGAAATCCTGGACCTTGGAGAGCAGGGCGGCGGAAACTTCCATGTCGTCGATGAAGTCTATCCAGCCGTAACGAACTTCGTCATGTTTCCATGTGTCATTCGCCCTGTGATTGATTATGGCGGCTACGCGTCCGACGGTCTTTCCGTCTTTGTATGCAAGGTATAGAGCTGACTCGCAGAATTCTGATGTAGGATTCTTGGCGGGGTCCAGGGAATTTTCTTC
Organism: Bacteroidales bacterium UBA7258; assembly: GCA_002472565.1. Taxonomy (GTDB): domain Bacteria; phylum Bacteroidota; class Bacteroidia; order Bacteroidales; family UBA932; genus Cryptobacteroides. The sequence goes on from DKSK01000015.1 coordinate 58,839, forward strand.
ATCGAAAGCCATCTTCGGCACAAAATACGGATTTCCCTTATAGAGCCTGTTAGGGAAAGTGATGAATTCGCGCAGATCTTGCTTCGACTCAACTTGTCTGATTTCAACGGGCATTGTCGGAAGTTATCAGTAAATCAGTATTTTGAAGTTTTTGAACTCGCAAATATAAACATTTTCATTAAATTTGCGTCCATAAGGCTGCTGAATGGCTTTTTTACCTGTTTTTGTGTATCAATCCCCTCTTGCAGTTTTGTTATACAATTTACATTATGTTAAGTTAGAGATATGATCTTGCAGATACTAACCCTCTTCGGCGCCTTGGCGATGTTCCTTTACGGAATGTCCCTGATGAGCAACGGGCTTCAGAAACTGACGAGCTCCGCCACCCGCAGAATGATGAATCTCATGGTCAAAGGCAGGTTCAGCCAGATTCTGTCAGGCTTCGGAATCACCTCGGCAGTGCAGTCCTCATCGGCAACCAAGGCTATGGTCGTCACCAGCGTCGGAGCCGGAATGCTCACCCTCTCCCAATCAGTCGGCGTCATCATGGGGGCCAACATCGGCACCACCGTAACTCCTTGGCTCATAACGTTTTTAGGAATAACATGCAAGCTTCAGAGAATCAGCTTTCTCATCCTCGGCGTAGGCTTTGTCTTTGAGATGATGAGAAAACCGACTTATAAGAGCATCGGAGAGATGGTCATCGGGATTTCGCTCATCTTCCTCGGCCTTCTCTACCTCCAGAGGACGATGACGGACCTGAACGAAGAGGCCGGCCTGCTGTCGGTCATCGAAGCATGGTCCAGCCATGGAGGCGTATCCGCTGTGATCTGTCTCGCAATCGGCTTCTTCCTTTCCATGATTCTCCAGTCCTCGGCGGCGGCGATCGTTGTCACTGTCGTAGCCTACTCCATGGGCTGGATGCCTTTTTCCATGGGGCTGGCCATGGTGCTCGGAGCCAACTTCGGCACGACGATCAATGTCCAGCTGGCCGCCAAGAACGCCAGCTACGAGGCTCGTCAGGCAAGTCTTATTTACTTGCTGTTCAATGGGATAGGCCTTGTAATTTTTCTCATCCTTTTCAGGCCTTTTACCCTTCTTATCGGGGCTCTGATCTCGCTTTTCGGCGGGGTCAATCCAGTGTCGGCGCCTTTCATCGCCGGAGCCATTCCTTCATCCATGGCCGGGTGCTATGGTATATGCATGGGGCACACAGTATTTAACATACTTGTTACGCTTATTCTGGTCTGGTTTACGGACAAGCTGGTGGCTATCGTCTCCAAACTCGTGAAGAAGCAGGAGAACGGAGAAGTCAACAGGCTTAAGTTCATTAGTCCTGGAAAAGTCGGAACCGCGTCCATTTCGATCCAGCAGGCCATCAACGAGGTCGTTAATTTCGGAGAAGTCTGCCATGAAGGTTTCGCCTACGTTTCCCTCGCTCTCCACGAGCAGGACTCGGATAAGTTTGAGGAATACAGGATGAAACTTGTCAGTTACGAGGAAATTACAGACAAGATGGAGGCCGAGATCGCCAGTTTCCTTAATGAGGTAACCACCTCTATTGAGCTAAGCATAACAGAAGCCGAAGAGGTCAAGGTGATCTATAGGATAATAGGAGAACTCGAAAGCCTCGGAGATTCGGAAGAGAATTGCAGCCGCATCCTCGAGCGCGAAAGACTCCACAACCATAAGTTCGATGATAAGAACGTCATGAAAATCGACATGCTCATCTCCAAAGTCAACACGGCCTTCGAGGTGATGAACGCCAATCTAAAGACGGCCGCTAAAGGCTCTCTGCTCTTGTCCATTTCTAACGCTTACCAGGCGGAAGACAACATCAACAAGATGAGGGCTGATCTGAGGCAGCAGGCCATAGACCAGATAGAAAGACGCTCGGGCAATTATCAGAGCGCCAACTATTTCCTCGACATGATCAATGAGCTGGAGGCCATGGGCGATTTCATGATAAATGTTTCGCAGTCCATCGTGAGTGACCAGGCATAAGCAAAAATAAGGAGAATGGGAAAAAATAAAATAGATCTGACCCTGGAGAATGTGGTGATCGAGGATGTCGCCGCCGAAGGGAAAGCTCTCGCGCATATAGACGGCGCGGTACTTTTCGTAGAATTCGCCGTACCCGGAGACATCGTTGACGTAAGAGTCACTAAGAAGAAAAAGAATTATATGGAAGGCTTCATCCTCAGGATTGTCAAGCCTTCGGAGAAACGTCTGGAACCTTTCTGCTCCCATTTCGGAGTCTGTGGCGGCTGCAAATGGCAGCCGCTTCCTTATGAGATGCAGCTTGAGGCAAAAACCAGACAGGTGGAAGATCAGCTCGTAAGGATCGGCCACCTCGACATTCCGGGAGTCTCCCCTATCCTTCCTTCGGAGAAAACCACTTTCTACCGCAACAAACTGGAATTCAGTTTCTCCGACAAAAGATGGATTCTCAAAGGTGAAGATCCTGAGTCTATTCCGGAGAATGACCGCATGGGACTCGGCTTCCATGTCGGCAAGTTTTTCGACAAGGTGCTGGACATCAAGCAATGTTTTCTCCAGAGCGAGCCTTCAAACCAGATCAGGCTCTTCGTCAAGGATTTCGCCGTATCCCACGGCCTGTCCTTCTATGACGTGAGGGAAAACACCGGCCTGCTCCGCAACATGTTCGTCAGGAACAACCTGAAAGGCGACTTCATGGTGATAATCTGCTTCGCCCATGAAGACCCTTCATGCAAGCTGCTTCTGGACGCTCTCTCGAATGCCTTTCCGCAGATCACCTCTCTCTACTACGTCATTAATCCGAAACTCAACGACTCCATATCTGACCTGGACTGCATCCTCTACAAGGGTGAAGCCACGATCGAGGAGACCATGGAGGGACTTTCCTTCCACATCGGACCGAAATCCTTCTACCAGACCAACAGTACACAGGCATACAGGCTTTACACAGTAGCGAGGAACTTCGCCTCGCTCACAGGAGGAGAAACCGTCTACGACCTCTACACCGGTACAGGCACGATAGCCCAATTCGTCTCATCAAAGGCCAAGAAAGTAATCGGCATCGAATATGTGCCTGAAGCCATAGAGGATGCCAAGAGGAACGCCGCTGGAAACGGCATCACTAATTGCGAATTCTTCGCCGGCGACATGAAGGATGTCCTCAAACCTGCCTTTATCCAGGCTCACGGAAGGCCTGAGGTCATGATAATCGACCCTCCAAGGGCCGGGATGCATCCTGACGTAGTCAAAGTGATCCTCGAAGCCGAGCCTGAGCGCATCGTCTACGTAAGCTGCAATCCAGCTTCGCAGGCCCGCGACCTCGCCCTCCTTTGCGGAAAATACAAGATTACGGACGTGCAGCCTGTGGATATGTTCCCGCACACCCAGCACGTGGAGAATGTCGTCAGGCTGATAAAGTGTGCCTCCCCCACCTCGAATGATTGACTCCAGGCTCGGTTGATAAAGTTACTCAATTAAATTAAATCAACATCACATGCTAATTCAAATCCTGATTGTCGTTGTAAGCCTTGTGTTCATAGTCTTGGGTGCCGACTGGCTTGTCGACGGGGCTTCCAGCATAGCCAAAAAGGCGGGAGTCAGCGAATTTGTCATCGGTCTCACCATCGTCGGCATGGGCACGAGTGCGCCTGAGATGGTTGTGAGTTTCATAGGAGCTATCCAGGGAAACGCCGATGTAGCTGTAGGCAATGTCGTAGGATCCAATATTTTCAACACTCTCTTAATCCTCGGAGTCACAGCTCTGATTCTCCCCCTGTACATGACGAAGTCAAACAGGCACAGGGACATTCCCTTGAACATCGGCGTAGTTCTGCTGCTCGCCATTCTCGGAATGACCAAAACTATCTTCGGCTTCGGCTCGAACACTCTTACAAGACTTGACGGTCTTATCCTTCTTGTGCTTTTCGCCTCTTACATGTATTATTACTTTACCCATGATGAGGGCAAGGATGAAGAAGGCTCAGCCGGAAAGATCCACAAGGTATCAGTCTCCATCTTCATGGTCCTGCTCGGCCTGGCCTCCCTAGTTGTCGGCGGTCAATTCTTCGTAGGCTCGGCACAGAAGATTGCTAAGATGATAGGCATCAGCGACAAGGTCATTGCCATTACCGTCCTCGCAGGCGGAACATCTCTTCCTGAACTCGCGACCTGCGTAGTCGCCGCCTTCAAGAAGCGCTCCCAGATGGCCCTCGGCAACATCCTGGGCTCAAACATTTTCAACATCCTCCTTATCCTCGGAGGTTCCGCTCTGATTCACCCGCTCTCTTTCGCGAACATGAACCTGGTCGACATGGGAGTCCTCCTGCTGAGCGCCCTTCTGCTCTGGGCCTTTGCCTACACGCCTCAGCGCAACAAGCTCGACAGGGCTGACGGCCTCGTCTTCATCCTGATTTTCATTGCCTATATCTACATATTGCTGAATCATTAAAATATAAAACATAAGCTATCATGTCTTTCAAACCTACAAGCTACCAGCTTCTAAACGTAAAGACTGGAAGGATCTTCAAAGATTCCGGCTGGGATCTCAAGGATCCTCAGAGTAGCGAGAATTCTCTCGTGAGGGCGGTCTACGCCAATAAGAAATTCACCCCGAGGAATGATCTCAAGGGGCTCTACAGATATGCGGAATGGCTGCCTGTACAGCGTACTCTGCGCCGCTCCCACGCGCCTGTGACCTACAAAAGCAAGGGCCTCGCGGGCATTCTTGGCCTGGAGAACCTCTATATCACCTTCTCCGGCTTCTGGAATAAGATCGGCGCCAAGATGGAGACCTGCTCCTTCAAAGAGACAGAGGCCTTCGGCGTCTGCTCCAGGATGAGCAAGAAGGAGAAGAAGATTCTCGTTGTAGAGTCTGCCGGCAACACGGCCCGAGCCTTCGCCCGCGTCTGCTCTGACAACAACATTCCTATCGTAATCTGCGTTCCGGAGGACAACTTCAGCGACCTGTGGTTCCGCAGGCCACTCCGCTCCTGCGTCAAGATTATTGCGACTCCTCACGGCACCGATTATTTCGATGCCATCACCCTCGGCGAGAAACTCTGCGCCGACCCTCGCTATTTCTCAGAGGGTGGTGCCAAGAATGTAGCCCGCCGCGACGGAATGGGGACCACCCTGCTTTCCGCCGTCGAGGTCATCGGCAGGATTCCTGACGCATATTTCCAGGCCGTAGGTTCAGGAACCGGAGCCATAGCAGCCTACGAGAATGCCTGCCGGCTTGAGGCTGACGGACGTTTCGGCAAGAACAACATGAGGGTCTATGCCTGTGCCAACAAGCCTTTCACCCTGATGTATGACACTTGGAAAAAGGAGCAGCGCGACCTTGTTCCGATTACTCCTGAAGAGTCTCGCAGATACGCGGCTTCCATCCTAGCCAAGGTGCTCTCCAACAGAAAACCTCCTTACGGGATCGCCGGCGGCCTCTACGACACGCTCAAAGCTTCAGGCGGAGACATGTTCGCAGTTACTAACGACGAGATAGTTTATTGGATGCTCCAGTTCTTCAACAAAGAGGGTGTGGACATCTTCCCTGCGGCCGCCACCGCCGTCGCCAGCCTCAGCCACGCCGTCGAGGATGGCGTTGTCAAGAAGGACGAGGTCATCATGCTTAACATCACCGGCGGCGGAATGCTCAACGCCACGAAGGACGGATTCACGCTGAAAAAGCCGGACCTTGTACTCAGCCCTGAGCTCCCGGAGGAAGACATCATAGTTTCAGTAGACAAACTTTTCCGTAAATAATGATCAAGCCTTTGCTCTCTCTGCTGCAGGTTCTTCCTGCTCCTTCTGACACTATAAATATCGCCGATTCGACAAGAGCCCATCTTGAGGCCGTAGCAAACCAGATCGCCAAGGACCCGAGCGGTTTCCTGACCGACCTCGGCCAGACCGCCATTCATTTCGGGCTTAAAGTCCTTGCGGCCATAGTCGTCTACGCCGTAGGCGCCTGGCTGATCAAGATAACCAAGCGCATGCTGACTGCGACTTTCAAGCGCAGAAACACTTCTCAGACGCTCTCTTCCTTCCTCATCAGCCTCGTGTCTATCACGATGACCGTCCTGCTGATCATCATAGTGGTCGGAACTCTCGGCATCAACACCACCTCTCTCGCAGCCCTGCTGGCTGCTGGAGGTATGGCAATAGGTATGGCGCTTAGCGGCACCGTCCAGAATTTCGCCGGTGGATTGATGATCCTTATGTTCAAGCCTTTCAAGGTAGGCGACTATATCACCGCCCAGGGTCATGAAGGCTTTGTGATCGACGTTAACATCGTCAGCACCAAGATCCGCACTTTTGCCAATTCCGTGATCGTGCTCCCTAACGGCAGCCTTTTCAACGGCACTATCGACAATTTCTCCGAAAAGGACTTCCACAGGATTACATGGAACGTGGATCTGGCCTATGGGACTGATGCGAGAAAGGCTATAGACCTTCTGCTTCAAATAGTGAAGAGCGACCCAAGGATTCTGGACAAGGCCAAGGAGAACTCCGTGGCTGACCCTTCGGCACATATAGAGCTGAAAGACAGCTGCGTGGAATTTGTTGTCTGGGCCTGGGCCAAGACTTCGGATTATTGGGGAGCCATGTTCGATATACAGGAGAAGATTTACAAACAGATTCCTGAAAATGGCTTCACCTTCCCATTCCCTCAGCTGGATGTCCACATGGACAGGACCGACCTCGTGCGGACGAAGGCGGACGAGCCTACGGCCTAAGAAACCTGACGCGCCACATAGAACTCAAAAAAAACGGAGCCCTCGGATGAGGACCCCGTTTTTTTGAGTTCCGCCGCGCGGAGTCTATCCAGAAGTAGACCTGACGGCTAGTTACGTAAACTGTCCTGGAATCTCTCGGCTTCAAGAGCCTCCTTGGAAGCCACCGGATTTCCGTAAATACGGAGCAGGATGTCGCGGACCTCGTTTCTGTTGAGCTCACTCTCGACTTTGTCAAGCTGATGCTCGATATAATCGGTGAAGGCCTTCAGATCCTCGGGAGTATACTGATTAGTGTACTTGAAGCTGTGATTGGCGATGTCATAGCCCATGTAATTCGTCTTCCATAGCTTATATCCGTCGATAACCCTTGAGTCGACGGCATGGCGGATGGACTGGTAGCGGTCATTTCCTGTGAAATCAGAGGCGGCGGCGATTTCCTCATGAGTCAGAGGCTTGCCGATATTGAGATGGACATTGCCCTTCTGCTGACGAATGCCCGTGATAATGCTCACGAGATCTTCTCTCGAACCCTTGACATACTTCTGCCTCTTCGAAATACAGAGCTCCCTGGCCTTCATGATATCGCAGGGCTCGTATTCATAGGAAATACTTAGCGGAATTATATTCAGCTCCTCGAAATTCGCCGTGAAATCCTTTTCCCCGCTCATGTCAAGCATTTTGAGCAGGCCCTGCTCCGTAGTGTCGATGCCGTTCTTGGTGCGGCCTTCGCGCTGGGCGATCCAGACTGAATTCTTTCCGCTCGTGATGCACTGGCGGATATACTTGGAAAGAATCTGGGAAGAAAGGTACATCTTCCTGGCACTGATTCCGCGGATAACCTTAATCATCCTGTTGGACCTGATCAGAGCCTCGATAACTTTATTGGTGAGAAGATTGCTTCCGACCGCAATTTCCGTGATCGGAAGATGGTTCTTCCAGAGTACGACCTGGGTTATGGCCGGGTCAAGAATGATGTCCCTGTGGTTAGACAGGAAAAGCACCCTTCCGTCTACCTTCTTGATGTTCTCTATCCCGTCATAGCTGAAATTATGGCAAGTCCTGTCAAGCACAAGCTCGACGAACTTGCTCATCACATTGGTCTGGAAGTCGTCGATGCTCTTTACATTCTTGAGGAAGTCGCTCAGATACGTCTCAGCCTCGTTCGGAAACATCACCTGGCTGATCTCCTTTGTCTCAGGAAGATCCGCCAATTCTCCCAATGCCTTGACCGCTTCTTCATCGGTAAACGGTTGTATGTCTATGAATTCATTCTCGTCTGCCATAGATTAATTATTGAATAGTCAAACAAAAATAGTAAAAAGGCTTATCTTTTCAAAAGCGTCCTAGTCTTCGGCACCTACACCCTCGGCCCTGTAAATGAAATTACTGTCTCCATAACTTAGGAACCTGAATCCATGGTCAAGAGCATAGCGGTAGATGGTCTTCCAATCACCGCCGACAAAGGCCGCTACAAGAAGCATCAGCGTACTTTCCGGCTGATGAAAATTGGTGACGAGGTAATCGACCATGCGGAATTTGAAGCCCGGGACGATGATTATCCTCGTCCCCACCTTGAGTTCATCCAGCCCCTCCTTGTCAAGCCAGCCGACTATTGCCTGAAGAGCCTCCCTGGTCGTGTAAGAATACGTTCTGTCGTAGGGGGCCCACTGCCGCACGTCTTCCGGCTTCCCCTTCTCAATGATATCCACTCCCACATAATATAGGGATTCTAGAGTCCTCATTGAAGTCGTGCCCACGGCTATGATTTTCTTCCCGGAATCAAGCACATCTTTCAAGAAGGCCTTCCTGACCGCGAAAGGCTCCCTATGCATCGGATGCTCAGCGACATTGGAAGTCTTCACCGGAAGAAAGGTTCCGGCGCCGACGTGCAGGCAGACCGTCTCCATGTCGATACCCTTATCCTTTATCCTTTCAAGCACATTTTCCGTGAAATGAAGCCCGGCTGTAGGTGCGGCGACCGAACCCCGGAACTTGGCATAGAGGGTCTGATAACGTTCCTTATCTATGGCCTCTGTATCCCTGTTCAGATATGGAGGAATAGGAATAGTGCCGCAAATCTCCAGGACTCTGGAGAAAGCAGAACCATCCTTCCATGAAAATTCTACGGTGCCGGTCTCCCCGTCCCTGCTTATAAGCGAGGCCTGGAGCCCCATTTTAGCTATAAGTTCGTCTTTTTCCGGGTTATACAAGTCCAAGGCATCTTCTTTCCACTTCTTGGCATTGCCGATCACGCATTTCCAGCGGCAGGAAGCAGTCTGGGCAAAGCTCAGATTGTATTCCGAGGGGGACTCGGGCTGGAGGCAGAAAATCTCTATATGGGCTCCGGTCGGCTTGACGAAATGAAGCCTCGCTGGAACCACCTTCGTGTCGTTGAAAACAATTATAGACTTCTCCGGAAGAAGGTCCGGCAGGTCACGAAAGACAAATTCATCGATCTGCCCGTAGCGGTACCTAAGAAGTTTGGATGCATCCCGCTGAGGAAGGGGATATTTGGCTATCCTCTCTTCCGGGAGAGGATAGGCGTAGTCTTCTATATGAATCTCAGGAATCATAGTCTTCTTTTAATTTCTGGCACAAAATTAATCAACTCTGCGAAAATGCGAAAATCTCTTTAGTTAAAGCGTTAGTTTAAATAACATATGCAAACACTTGCACTAATATTTGTAAACATTACATAAGTTAACAGAAATATTTGTTCAATTATGTGAATCATGACAAAAGTTAAATAAGCAAAATTTATCAATGTTTATTTAAAATTATATATAATTAATTATCAAAGATTTATATGTGTATTATTGAAGTTAAAATAAAAATAAGTATAGGTTACGGTCGGAAAAGGGACCAACAATGATGTTTCTATTATGGATAGATTAAAGTTAATTTACTTTGTATCTTATGTTTATAGTCTACTAACTAAACAATTAAATAGGCATTGGAAAAGCCTGATTCCACTTCCCTCCCCTATGATGGTGCAGATATTACACATCTCTACTTGTAGTTTACAGAAATATTTTTTACTTTTGTAATGTTAACGTTAACACATATGAACGAAAGGATTCAGCAGTTTCTCGCCGCGGAAAACATCTCGCAGGCTCAATTAGCCGACACTCTCGGTGTCTCCAAGGCAAGCATCTCGCATATCATCTCAGGCAGAAACAAGCCGGGAACCGATTTCCTGGTAAGCCTGCTCCAACACTATCCTGAACTGAACATAGAGTGGATACTTACGGGGAACGGAAAGATGTACCGGGAAAGAAGAAGGATGAATTTTCTCCCGAAGGATGAGGCCCTCCCAAGTGAGGACATTTCTCCGGAAGCTCAGCTTTTCGACGAGGCGCCGGAGACTGAAACCGATCCGGTTCGAAACTCTGTGCCTGGAGAATCGCAAATTTGCCATCCATCCGCCATGAATTACAGAAATTCACAAAATACAGATGCTATGGCAGAGTCTGATAAGCTGGAGCAAACTTCTGAAAACCAGAGACATATAACGAAAATAATGGTCTTTTTCGATGATAACACTTTCGAGGAGATACGCTAGCTTCTTCCGAGATAAGCCCGTTTTTGCTATCTTTGTCCTGCCTACTGACGTCTAGGCTGGACAATATGTACAAACACTTCATCAGACCCCTGCTTTTCCTTTTCAACGCAGAGAAAGCCCACGACCTTACCCTGGGCCTGCTTGCATTCTTCTCCAAGATTCCTGGTTTCAGGACGCTTGTAAGATTAATCTATGCCCATAACAGTCCAGGTATGGCCAGGGAAGTCTTCGGAATCAGATTCCCCAATCCTATCGGACTCGCGGGAGGTCTGGACAAAAACGGAGAACATTACAACCAGCTCTCGGATTTCGGCTTCGGCTTCATCGAAATAGGTTCCCTCACCCCTAAACCGCAGGAAGGGAATCCCGGTCCGAGACTTTTCAGAGACATCCCCGACAAGGCCATAATCAACCACATGGGCATCAATAACAAGGGAGTCAAGAACGCCATTGCCCATCTCAAGGCTGAGCATCCGGAGGTAATCGTGGCGGCGAACATAGCCAGCAACGCTTCTACCGGCAGAAATGACATTCCGAATGACTTTCTCTATTGTTTTTCAATGCTTTATGATTTCGTCGACATGTTCGTTATCAATATCTCCTGCCCGAATGTCAACGGAATCACAGATCTCCAAGATGTAGCCTACCTGTCCGACTTCATGGACAAGCTTCTGGACAACAGGATGGCCATGGACAACTACAAACCGGTTCTGGTCAAGATTTCTCCAGACCTGCCGCGCGAACAGCTCGATGACCTGCTTGATTATTGCCTCCGCTCAGGAGTTGATGGGGTCGTGGCCGGAAATACAACGAAAAGCCGCGACAAGCTGACTCTCTCCAGCGCACAGATAGAAAAAATAGGCCCCGGAGGCCTTTCAGGGGCCCCTCTTTTCCGCAAAAATCTCGCCCTCGTCTCCTACGTCCATGAGAAAACAAAGGGACGTCTTCCGATAATCGGGGTTGGCGGAATCATGTCGCCCGAGGATGCGGAATCCATGATAGAGGCAGGGGCGGACCTTGTGGAGATCTACACCGGCTTCATCTACGAAGGGCCCGATCTTGTGAAAAAGATAAAGCAAAGTCTTGATACACAAAAAGATATAAAACAATGACAAAAGCTTCGGTTTGCACGATAGGAGATGAAATCCTTATCGGCCAGATCATCGACACCAATTCCGCCCGCATATCTTCCGCTCTGGAAGCGGCCGGAATCAAGGTCAGCCATAAAGTTTCTATCGGAGATGAGCGGAAAACTATCATCGACACTCTCCGCAAAGAGTTGGAGGACAACGACATAGTAATAACGACCGGAGGCCTTGGCCCTACCGCCGACGATATCACCAAGCCGGCTCTCGCCGAGCTGACCGGTTCGGAAAAATACGTTCTTAACGAGGGCCAGGCCGCGATGGTACGCGAAATTCTGCACAGCCGTGGTCTGGACGTTCTGGACATCAACAAGGCTCAGGCCTTGGTCCCTGACACCTGCGAAGTAATAGTGAACCGCTTCGGAACCGCCCCGATAATGGTCTTCAGGCTGTCGGAAAAAGACTTCGGCCACAAGGCCACCCTCTATTCCATGCCCGGAGTACCTCATGAGACCGAGAATATGCTGCCGGACGTGATCGAGGACATCAGAAGACACAATGAACTGAGCCCGATCTACCATCGCAACGTGATGGTCTACGGCCTGGCCGAGTCCGCTCTTGCCATGGAGCTTGCATCCTGGGAGGCAGCTTTGCCGAAGGACATGCATCTGGCATATCTCCCGAATACGCTCACAGGAGTCCGTCTGAGGCTCTCGGTGTACGGAGGAGTGGAAGCCTCTGACAAAGAGCGGGTAGAGGCCGAAATAGGCCGTCTGAAGGCAATTCTAGGGGACAAGATCTATTCTCTGGACGATGACACCCTGCAGCACGCTGTAGGAAAGCTTTTCAGAGAAAGGGGCCTGAGTCTCTGCGCCGCCGAATCTTGCACCGGCGGAGAGATCGCACATCTGCTCACGACCGTCCCTGGGGCGTCTGAGTATTTCCTGGGCTCGGTGACCTCTTATGCCATCCCTGTCAAGGAAAAAGTGCTCGGGGTGCCTTCCGAGACTATACAGATGAACGGAGTGGTGAGCTCTGAAGTTGCCTCCGCGATGGCTCAGGGCGTCAGAAAACTCATGGACGCCGACTATGCCGTTTCGACTACAGGCCTCGCCGGCCCTGGTGGAGACGAGCGGAATCCTGAAGGTACGGTGTGGGTCGGAGTGGCTTCCAGAAAGGCTGTCAAAACAGCGATTTTCAGGTATCATAACGACAGAATCCGCAACATCGAGCGCTTCGCGGCCTCAGCCCTGTATTTCCTGCTTACTTTTGTAAATTCAGAAATAAACAACTGATATTAAGATATAAGAACAAAATTGTTTATAATTCTAACATTTTTGTTTCGTTAAGTTCCGTAAATCATTGAATGCTCTTATAGAAAGAGGCAAGCCATTGAAAATAAATGGCTTGCCTCTTAATTTATATCCAAATGTACAGAACTACTTCTTTTCGTTTTCCCAGCGAGTCAGAGAAGAAGAAATTATCTGAACGATCTTGATAACAGGATCATTCTGGTAGACGAGGCGGCTGTTACCCTTGAGGTCCACCTGAAGAATCTCGGAAGGGTTGACATAGAGCCTGCTGGCATTCTGCATAGTGACATAAGCCTTCGCTACCGGGAAGTCGTTGGCCTGGATTCTGGAGGAACCTTCGGACTTGACCTCGAGGATATCGGCCTTGCCGGAGAGTTGAAGTTCGGAGGAGCCGCCGACGTTAAGGCTGGTCTTGGAGACATTGCCTGTGAAATTGAGCACGGAGGAGCCGCTCTGTGAGAGTTCAGCGGTCTCGGCATCCTGAGTCAAATTGAGCGTCAGAGCTGCCGAGTTCCCAAGGCTGACGGAGATCTTCACAGAAGAGGCTTTGACCGCAGCGGTGGACTTCTTGTCCATCTTGACCGAGAGCGCCTCCGTCGTGAGATTCAAATTCGTCACCGAAGAGCCTCCGGTAAGTTCAAGGCTGAAAGAAGACGGGTCGGCAGGAAGCGAGGAGGCATCCGCCGCGGCCTCGTCAGCAAGGGAAAGGGCGCCGAGCGAAGGGGCGTATACCACTAGGTTAAGGACTTGCACTGAGCCGTTCTTACCCTTGTACTGTTTTTTAAGTTCCGGCGACATGCTCTTCTTGAGAAAGCCGGCATGCAGGGTCTCCCCCTGAACATAGACCTGAACAAGTTCTTTGAGGTCTCTGTTGACCGTCCAGACGGCCTTGTAAGTATCTGACTGTACAAAGGTCACCTTGAAGGCAGAAGAAGCCTCCACCCTGCTGAAGGAAGAAAAATCCTGAGTCTGGGTGAGTGTCTGCGCCGAAGCCACCGTTCCGAAAAGGAAGCTGAGGGCGGAGAGAACTGACAATAATTTAAGAGTCATGGTCATATCGTTATTAATCTGGTTTGCTAAGATCCCGGCTGTTCCACAAGCCTTCCCCACTCGTCCGTCATGGCTTCAAGGCTCCTCTGATTCTCGAGGTAAGTCCGTGTAAGTTCCATGATATCATCGTCTTTTCCCGGCGAGGAAAGCACGGCTTCAATCTCTTTATTCTTCTTCTCCAGCTTGCCTATCTCGCTCTCAAGGTAGGAAATGCGGTTGCGCACCTTACGGTCCTCCTTTGAAAGGATCTTCTGAGCGTTGTAGTCCCTCCTGGCTTCATCCCGTTCCGGATTAGTCTTGGGCAGGGGGTCTTTGGCGGAGGAGAGTTTCACAGACGAAGGGCCGAAGCGTCTCTCAAGCTCATGGAGATTCTCGATCTTGCGTTCTTCCAGAAATTCTTCTATGCTCCCGACATGCTCCTTGACCCTTCCGTCCCGAAATTCGTAGAGCTTGTCGACCAGGCCGTCCAGGAAGATCCTGTCATGGGAGACCACTATGAGCGTACCGTCATAGGCTTTTAGCGCCTGCTGGAGTATCTCCTTAGACTTTATGTCCATATGGTTTGTAGGCTCATCGAGGGCGAGAAGGTTGTATGGCTGGAGCATGAGTTTGGCCATGCCTAGCCTTGCGCGCTCTCCTCCCGAAAGCACCGAAACCTTCTTGTCAATGTCCTCTCCCCTGAAAAGGAACTCGGCCAGAATGTCCCGGAGCTTCGTCCTTATGTCCCCTACGGCGATATTGTCGAGGGTCTCGTAGACAGTCATATCCTTGTCGAGCACATCCTCCTGATTCTGAGCGTAATAACCGATGGAAACATTGTACCCGACTTTAGCCTCACCCTCCAGGGGCTGGAGCTGGCCCATAATGAGCCTCATGAGCGTGGTCTTTCCTTCTCCGTTGCGGCCCACCAGAGCGACTTTCTCTCCCCTGCGTATCTCAATATCGGCATGGCGGAAAACCACCTTCTGAGGATAACCTACGCTAAGGTCCGAAGCCTTGAAGACAATGTCCCCCGACCTCGGCGCAGGAGGAAACTTCACCGTAAGGCTGGCCTTGTCGGTCTCGTCCACCTCGATGCGGTCCAGTTTCTCAAGAGCCTTGATCCTGGACTGGACTTGATTGCTCTTTGTAGGCTTGTATCTGAACTTCGCTATGAAATCCTCGGTCTTTTCAATCATCTTCTGCTGGTTCTCGTAGGCCGCCATCTGCTGTGCAAGCCTCTCCTTCCTTAGGTCTAAATACCTGGAATACGGAACCTTATAGTCATGGATATGGCCAAGCATAATCTCTATGGTTCTGTTGGTTACCGTGTCTAGAAAATGCCTGTCATGGCTGACCAGCAGAAGCGAGCCCCTATAATTTTTCAGATAATCCTCAAACCACTCGATGGATTCAATGTCCAGATGGTTGGTAGGCTCATCCAGAAGCATGACGTCAGGCCTGGTGAGAAGGATCTTGGCCAGCTCTATCCTCATGTTCCAGCCTTGGCTGAAAGTCTCGGTCTTTCTGCCGAAATCCTCATCCTTGAAACCGAGGCCGAGCAAGGTCTTCTCCGCCTGGACCTCAGGAGGTTCCGAATGCTCCATAGCAAGGATGTCATTTATCTCGTTGAGCCTGTCGATCAGGCCCATATATTCCTTAGACTCATAGTCCGACCTCTCCGCCAGCTGCGAATTTACCGAATCAAGCTCTTTTTCCAAGGCGGACATAGACTCAAAGGCGGTGAGTGTCTCCTCCATTACGGTCCTACCCTTGTGATGCTCCATGACCTGAGGAAGATAACCTATATTGAGATGCGAAGGCTTGTCTATGCTTCCCGAAGTCGGAGATTGCAGACCGCAGATCAGCTTCATCACCGTAGACTTTCCAGCTCCGTTTTTGCCGACGAGACCGATCTTGTCCTTGTCGCTGATGGCGAAGCTGATATTGTCAAGCAGGGTGAAACCGCCGTATGATACAGTTAAATTATTTATTGAAATCATTGTTCTTTATCTTCTTTCTTACAAAGCAATACACTCCCCTCATACAGCAAGTACAACGGGGCCGCGGCTACCAGCATCGAGAAAGGGTCGGCCGGAGTGATTATCGCGGCTATGACCAGAATTACCACTATGGCGATCTTGCGGTATTTCCGAAGAGTCTCCCTCGTTATCAGTCCGATCGACGAGAGCACAAGGATGGCCACCGGGAATTCGAAGACAATCCCGAAGAGCAGGACCATAGAGGTGAAGAGGGAGATGTATGAGCTCAGATTTATCTGGTTCTCGACCAGGCTGCTGACGGAATAGCTCTGGAAAAAGTTCAGGGTGACGGGCAGAATTATCACATAGCCCACAGCAAGCCCGAGATAAAAGAGCAGTCCGGCCAGTCCGAAGGTCTTCCTTATCGCGGCCTTCTCCTTTTCATAAAGGGCCGGGGCCACGAATTTCCAGATTTCGAAGCAGACACAAGGGAAGGCCAGGATAAAACCCAGGGCAAAGGCCACTTTCAGATGGACAAAGAACTGGGCTGAGATGTCCACGTTGATAAGTTTCATGGACATATCCATTCCGAGCCACCTGTAAACAAAGAAATCGCTTCTTGTAGGAGCGAGGACTATGTCGTTGAAAATGAAGTCCTTGAAACAGAAAACGACAACAGAGACCAAAACGAGAGCGCTCAGGGAGCGGAAAATGGTGCCCCTGAGCACTTCGAGGTGGTCCCAAAAGGACATCTCGCCGTTTTCTCCTGCCACGCCCCTTGAGCCTTACTTAGCCTGGTCCTGGGGCTTTGAATCCGAGGCGGCCTCAGGCTTTTTAGACTCCCCAGCAGCGGAGGAGACAGGCCTGTCTATCTGGGCCTTGGTCTCGCGGAGTTCGGCTTCGGCCTCGTTGACGCCCTCCTTGAAGCTCTTCACGCCTTTGCCCAAGCCCTTCATGAGCTCAGGAATCTTCTTGCCTCCGAAAAGGAGGAGCACAACCAAGAAAATTATGACTATCTCCCATGGACCGATCACGCCCAAAGGATAAATTGCTATGTTCTCAATCATATACTTCTGAAATTTACTGTTTTTCTATTCTTTCCGCGATCAGGCCGGCCATCTTCTCCGGGCAGCCGATCGGACGGTTCGTTCTCTTGTCGAGGAAACCGAGGGTCACCTTCCCCTCAGCGCAGACCACCCCGTCCTGGTTTTTCACGACCTGACGGACATAGAGCTTCGCGAGAGGGACCTGCTCTATCGCCGCGCTGACAGTGAGGACATCGCCCATCACCGCCGGATGTCTGTAACGGCACTCGAGGCTGACGACCGGAATCGTGAAACCATCAGCCTCGCACTTCTCTATTGGATAGCCCGCGTCTGCAATCATCGAGTTGCGGGCGATCTCGAAGTACCTGATGTAATTAGAGTGATGAACGATTCCCATCTGGTCTGTTTCATAGTAGCGGACCGGGAATTTTGTCTCATAATACATCATAACAAAAATGTTATTACAATAAACGTTTTTGTTTTATTCAAACTATTTCAACGATTTCAGCTGTGCCTCGAGCGTAGCTATCTTAGAGAGTGAATCCTGCTCCTTTTTGCGCTCCGTGGCGACAACCTTCTCCGGCGCATGGGCGGTGAAATTCTCGTTAGAGAGCTTTTTTCGGGTAGTCTCAAGGAATTTCTTCTGGTATTCAAGCTCGGCCTCAAGCTTCTTGATCTCCTCGTCTACATCCACCAAACCCTTGAGCGGTACAAACATCTCGTAGGTGCGGACCATGAAGGAAACACCGTCGGAACTGCCGAAGTCCTCCACCTTCTCTATCGACTCGGTATTGGCAAGCTTCGATACAACAGGATACATTTCCTCAGGGAAGCCTCCCTTTACCATGAGTTTTAGAGCATTTTTAGGAGAGATCTGCTTCTGCTGGCGGATAGCCCTGATTCCGTTTACGGCCTCCATGGCAGAGTCGAAGTCGGAAAGGAGTTTCTCGTCCCACTCGCCCGCGGCTGGGGTCTTTTCACGCATGATGGTCTCGCCATCCTTCCTCGGGGCGAGATCCTGCCAGAGTTCCTCAGTGATGAACGGCATCACCGGATGGATCATCTTGAGCAGTTTGTCGAAAAAGGACAAGGTGGCTTCAAGCGTAGCCTTGTCGACCGGCTCGCCATAGGCAGGCTTTACCATCTCAAGATACCAGGAGCAGTACTCGTTCCAGAAGAGCTTGTAGATGGTCATCAGCGCATCGCTTATGCGGAATTTCGAATAGTGGTCCTCGACAGTCTCTATAGCCTGGTTGAGCTTTGAGTCAAACCACTTGACGGCCAATTTATTCACATCGTTCTGCTCAAGTTTTTCATCAACAGTCCATCCCTTGATGAGCCTGTAGCTATTCCATATCTTGTTGCAGAAATTCCTGCCCTGGATGACCTGTTTCTCGTCATAGAAAATGTCATTTCCGGCAGAAGCGCACAGAAGCATTCCTATGCGGACTGAATCGGCTCCATATTTCTGGATGAGGGTGAGCGGGTCAGGAGAATTGCCAAGCTGCTTGCTCATCTTGCGTCCTTGGCTGTCACGGACGATGCCGGTCAGATAGACATTGCGGAAAGGCTCCTTCCCCATGAACTCGTCTCCTGCCATAATCATCCTCGCGACCCAGAAGAAGAGGATGTCCGGTCCCGTAACCAGATCATTTGTAGGATAATAGTATGAAAGGTCCCGGTTCGGCTTGTGGTCAGGATGGCCAGGCATATCCGGATCAAAGACAGAAATAGGCCAGAGCCATGAAGAGAACCAAGTGTCCAGCACGTCTTCATCCTGTCTGAGGTCTTCGGCCTTGACGGAAGGATCGAGCTTTTTGGCGGCCTCGAGAGCCTCCTGGAGCGTAGATTCAACCACATACCTTCCGTCCGGGAGATAATATGCAGGTATCCTCTGTCCCCACCAGAGCTGTCGGCTGATGCACCAGTCGTGAACATTCTCCATCCAGTGGCGATAGGTGTTGCGATACTTGTCAGGGATAAGTTTCACCCTGCCCTCGTCGACGGATGCGAGGGCGGTCTTGGCAAGTTCATCCATCTTGAGAAACCACTGGGCGCTCAGTTTCGGCTCTACGACAGCGTTTGTCCTCTCCGAATAGCCGATTTCCGACTCATAGTTATTGTCGATGTGGTCGAGATTTCCGCTCTCCTCCAACATTTTGACTATCTTCTTTCTGGCGGCGAAACGGTCCTCGCCTACAAGAATCTTGGCCTTCTCGTTCAGGCGGCCATGGTCATCGATGATATCCAGCACCGGCAGATTATGCCTCAGACCTATGGCGTAGTCGTTGACGTCATGGGCAGGGGTAACCTTCAGGCAGCCTGTCCCGAAACCGATCTTGACGTAGCTGTCCTCAATTATAGGTATCTCCCTGTTGATGAGAGGAATAAGCACCTTCTTGCCCCTCAGCCAATGGAATTCCTCCTCTTCAGGATTTATGGCGACGGCCGCATCCGCCATGATGGTTTCAGGACGGGTGGTGGCGATCACTATGTACTTGTCCGTAGGCTTGCCCTTTCCGTCTGAGATGAAATACTTCAGGTAGTAGAAGCTCCTCTTGGTCGTCTTGTAGACTACTTCCTCATCGCTGAGGGCAGTGAGCCTCTCCGGATCCCAGTTGACCATGCGCACACCCTTGTAGATCAGCCCCTTCTTGTAGAAGTAGACGAAGGTGTTGACAACGGCCTTAGTAAGTTCAGGCTCCATGGTGAAACGGGTCCTGTCCCAGTCGCAGGAGGCTCCCAGCTTGCGGAGCTGTTTGAGGATGATGCCTCCATGCTCCTCCTTCCACTCCCATGCGTACTTGAGGAACTCTTCTCTGGTCAGGTCCTCCTTATGGATGCCCTCGGCCTCGAGCTTCTGGATGACCTTATTCTCGGTAGCGATGGATGCATGGTCGGTGCCCGGCACCCAGCATGCATTCTTCCCGTCCATGCGGGCCTTTCTGATCAGCACATCATTGAGGGTGTTGTTCAGAACATGCCCCATGTGGAGAATTCCCGTAACGTTCGGAGGCGGGATGACTATGGTATAAGGAGTCCTGGAATCTGGTTCTGAATGAAAGAACTTGTGGTCCATCCAATAGGAATACCACTTGTCCTCTACGGTAGAGGGATCGTATGTCGGAGATAATTCCATTTTAGCTGTTATGATATGTTCACAAATATGCAAAGATACTCTTTTTTGACTAACTTTGCACATAGCAGGTCCATTAAGGGACCACGAACCACCCATGGATAACAACAATCAGAATAACAAAGGCGGCCTCAGCGTAGAACTCAAGCCGGAAGCCGCACAAGGATCATACTCCAACCTTGCAATAATCTCCCACTCCCGCAGCGAATTCGTGCTTGATTTCGCGACCTTCCTTCCTGGACCGGGAAAAGCGATAGTCGGGAACCGTATCATCATGACTCCGGACCACTGCAAAAGGCTCCTCAACGCCCTGCAGGACAACATCATCAAATACGAGAACGAGTTCGGCCTCATTGACGTCGACGGCCAGCTCGCCCCGAACGGGGGCCACGGCGGCACCTTCAACTTCGATGATTATTTCGGAAACGGAAAGAAGAGCTGATGCCAGGGCGCGACATTGACTTCACCAAGATAAAGGCCTTCACCTTCGATGTAGACGGCGTCTTCACGGACGGCGGCATACTTTGCGACCTTGAAGGCGAACTCTACCGCACCTTCGACGCGAAGGACGGCTTCGCGGTAAGGATGGCTACAATGAACAGCTACCCTGTCGGAATCATAACGGGCGGCCGTTCCGGGAGCATAAGAAAGCGGTTTCTGAGTTGCGGAGTCCCGGAGCAGGATTGCAGGCTCGGCTGCCGAGACAAGGTCGCGGACTTCATGGATTTCTGCAAAGGCCACTCTCTCGACCCTTCGGAAGTCCTCTACATGGGGGATGACATTCCGGACATCCCGGTATTTGAAATCTGCGGCCTGTCCGCCTGCCCTTCCGATGCCTCCGAAGAGTGCAAGGCCGCGGCGCACTTCGTCAGCGAACGTCCAGGAGGCCGAGGCTGCGTGAGGGAGGTAATCGCCGCTGTGATGAAGGCCGCAGGTCGCTGGGACTTCGACGTCTCCCTCTATAAGAAAAAGTTTTAACATGCCTGACCTCAAAGGTAGAAGACTCATACTCTCCAGCAATTCGCCACGCAGAAAAGAACTTCTCGCGAGGCTGGATCTTGATTTCACCATCGACGCCCGCACCTCTTTCATCGAGGACTTCCCGCCGGAACTGCCCCATGATGAGATACCCCTTGCCATGGCTAGGGGAAAGTCGCTCGGTTTCCACAGGCCGCTTGATGACGATGAAATCCTGATTACGGCAGACACAATGGTTCTCTGTGGCGGAGAAATCCTCGGGAAACCGAAAGACCGGGATGACGCCGTCCGCATGCTCCGCCTCCTTTCCGGCCGCGAGCACAAGGTCACGACCGGCGTGGTGCTCAGAAGCGTGGCAGAGCGCGATGAGTTCTCCCAGACCTCGTTCGTCTGGTTCAAGGATCTCTCTGACGAAGAGATCTATTACTATGTAGACAAGTACAAGCCCTTCGACAAGGCTGGGGCCTACGGCATCCAGGAATGGATAGGCTACGCCGGTATCACCCGCATCGAAGGCTCCTATTTCAACATCGTGGGCCTTCCGGTCCAGCGCGTCTACACCCATCTTCTAGCCTTCATAGGCTGAGAGTCCGCGTTCTGAGGCGGGGATTCGTCGATGAATTTCCGCTCCCCGTCGATTTCATTCCCCTCGCCGGTCCCCTCCGGCTTATATTCGCACCCGAAAGACAAAATGGGTACGGATATGAAAACAAGTACATTTATTTCAGCGCCAGCCGCTCTTGCCCTGCTGATACTCTCTACCATAGCGGGAGCACAAGACTCCGGTACTTCCCTTCTGCCGGAATAAGACCTCGGGCACCCACCCCGTCTCTCACACAAGAAAGAAAGTGACTCGTAATGGGGAAAGAAGGCAGCGATGGCAGGGAGCGGCCGACTTACCGATAGACGGCAGAAGAAGGTCAAGAGAAGAAGAGACGACAGGAGAAGGGACCTGGGAAGTACAAATAACAAAAAAAAGACCGGGAGTCTACTCCTGGCCTTTTCGCTTCATGAGATTTGGCGCTCCCGCGTGAAACCTCAAACTAACCACATAATTAATAACACTAAAACTAATAACCAATAGAGTTAAGTTAGAGAAGAACTCTGTTCCTTAACTCGACGGCAAAGATACGGCAATTTTGATTACCCGCAAACTTTTTTCAAGAAATTTCGGCTAAATTTTATCTATATTTTTGTAATACACTTCTCATCAATAATTTAAAACGAATACATTTGTAATCAAAATTGTCTCGAAAGTCAGCTGTTTCGATATAAAACGTTAATTCTATGCAAAATATCGACGTTTGTTTTACATGCATGTTACATGTATGCTACTGCTAACTTATCATCTTTAAGGATTTAGGCAAAATAATTCCTTTTTCTAAGTCTTAAACATTTTAATAAATAAATCACTCCCGAAAATCCTACAAAATACCTTTGAGGCGGCAATACATCAGACCAATAAAGAAAGCAAAAGGAGGACTCCGGAAATCCCTTGGCCTCCTTCTGCCTGATTTACCTGCTCTGTATCAGCTTGATGAATGCCAGCCTAAAGTTTCCCGTCTCGACATACATCTCGCATGAGCGCTCAGAGCGTGATTGGTTCTTCCCTACATCTATATGCAAGGTTCCGTAACATACGTTTCTGGCCTTTTCCGGTTCAGGAACCATCTCCCATGTTATCCAGTCTGGTTTATTTTTCTGCCCGACATTGGTCGAAGTTATAAATAAACTTGACGCTGTACAAGTCATTTGAAGTTCAACTGTTTGCGCCTCCGAAGATACGTAGACCTTGTAATTCTGGGCGTCAGCCAGGTAACCATCTTCTATGACGTAGATATCTTTTAGTTGATATTGATCATTATCTTTCGGCTCTTCTTTGCACCCACAAAGAAACAGGGGCAGCAGCAAGAACAATTTCAATAATTTATTTGACATAAACATACTATTTGCTGATTAGTAAATCCTTCCTACTTTTTGTATAATTCGCTTCTGTCGGATTAAGTCTACTGTCAATATAATATCCATTATCAATTCCGTACCAACCCCAATTCATGTGAAACATATTAACGAAGGAATTGTAGATATTATCTTGATTAATCCTATTCATGGCAACAGGATGTCCCGAGTCAAAGATAACCTCGTATAGGTTATACTCAGTCCATGACATACTATCATAAGAGCCGTCACAAACCCATGCGTGTCCTGTATTACCTCCATTGTCACCTCTCATACACACAGGATTCCCTGAATTCAAGCTGCTTTTGACTTTTGACGCATCATGATTGATCTGTTTAACTGTATATATCCGTATCCTTTCAGAGCAGATTTAACTTGATCAATGGTAGCGCTTCCTGAGTCGCTCACTCCTATTTCCTTACGAAGAGTATAAAGGAAGTTGGACAAATTGGAATTCGATGTGGTATCTGGCATATCATCCCAGTTAAAATATGCAGGGAATTCATGGAAACGCATTATCTGGCCTGCGGCAATTGTAGTGCAACCCAATCTCCTTTTTGATGGGTCTGCGTCATTGTATGGAGATCTTTGCCCCCATTTTGTAGTTAAAAATGGCCCCACCCTTTCATGCGTAGAATAATCCTTGTAAGTAATGATGGCACAATCCATAAATGGAAATTCTTCATCATCTCCCATTTCCTCCCTCCGCATCCAGGCAATATGATTCATACAAGTCATCAGGCATGCCTTCAGGTTTGTCTGACAGGTAATGTACATTATAGCCATCTCTCAGCCACTCTGCAAGATATGGGTCCAGCATTTCATAATACTCTTCGTTATCACAGGTCTTCGTTTGAATGACACTTTCTATTTCCTCGTAGATTGACCAATCATGAGAATAATTCACGGAGATTGAATCGGAAGGATTCATCAACGCACTCTGCATAATTTTATACTCAGCGATAATTTCCGCTAATCCCGGATTTAAACTTTGAGGCGAGAAACTTCCATGCTCAACGTATGCCAGAATCGGATAATTCTTCTTGGTAGCCGAGATAATAGCATAACCATCTGAATAATTCACCGCATACATTAGAGGCTTATCGTTATCATAGCCTATCGGGAAGACAGACCTCACCTCTGATGATGACCTGGTAGGGCTCCTGATGTTTCTAAACTTTGCGGCAACCTGTCTGGCATCTTTTTCATCCAGATAGACAGCTTCGCGAGAAATCCTCTCGGTGTTGATTAGCTCAAGCAAAGATTCAGAACTTTCAGCCTGAACAGGAGGAGCCTCTGACTCTTTCTGGCAAGCTATCGCAGACAAAACCAGAAAGGCGAGAATCGTTATTCTTCTACTATTCATACGTTAATAGTGTTTGTTCTCGCAATTATAAGTAAAAACGATTAAAAGGTCAAACGCAGAATGAAATTTTTACAAAATTTTAACAAAATAACCTGGCTAAAGTCATACAAGTCATTTAGGTCCGAAGAAACCGGTCGTCTGGGTGACGGTCGGTCTATGAGTTTTGAGATGGAGCTGCGAGGCTACGGGAATCTGAGTTCGAAGATGGTGCGTGGAGAGGCTGAGAGAAGGCTTATGGAGCCCCCGCTCAGCCGCATAATTTGCCGGGCGATAGAAAGTCCGATGCCGCTGCCGCTCTTCTTCGTCGTGAAGAAGGGGGTGAAAATGTGTCTTGCAACGTCTTCGGGAATAGGCTCGCCGTCATTGCCGATGTCCATCACCACGGCTTCTCTGGAATCCGAATATGCCCTGAACCAGATGTTCTTAGTTCCGGGAGCCTGGATTGCGTTCTTCAAGATGTTGGCAACAACATGGCCGATTAAACCCTCATCGGCATAGACAATCAGCTCGTCAGGCTCCACTTCTACATGGAAAGCTATCGAGGAAGCCTCATCGGCCTGCCTCGTCATGGAAACCATCCTTTCGGCAAATTGCCTGACATAGAAGAGCGTCGGACGGGGTTCCGGGACATGGGTGAAGCTCCTGTAGCTCTGGACGAACCTGATTAGTTCGGAGCCGGTTTTATTTATAACCTCGAGTCCCTGCGCGATATCCTCCATCTTCTCCGGCGAGGCCCCGGAACGGACCTTCTTCAGCAAAGTTTCGCTCAGCGAAGTCAGCGGAGTCATCGAGTTCATTATCTCATGAGAAAGAATCCTCGTCAGCCTCAGCCATGAATCTATCTCATTCTCATCCAGTTCACTGTTGATGTCACTCACGCTCACAAGAGAGCGCGACTCTCCCCGAAGTCTGACTTCACTCTCTCTGAGCGCCAGATGGACTTCTCCCCTCTCGTCGCTGAACGTGACAAGGCGTTTCTCTCCTGGTCTTAGGTTTTCGAAATCCTTCTCCAGAGCGGAACTCACCCTCCCGAGCTGCGAGACATGATTCAGCACCTCCAGCCCGAGGAGGCGCAGGGCGGCGGAATTGCGCAAGAGGACGAAGCCATGCTCGTCAAGAACCAAGATTCCGGTATCAGCAGAATCTATGATGCACTCATAATATTTCTCTTTCTCAACCTCGCTCAGCCTGGCGTCATTTATCAATTTCTTTATCCTGTTCAACGAGGCGTTCATCACAAGATCCTTTCGGGATACCTTGTCCACAGGAAAACTGAAGGAGTAATCCAGATTCTTGATGGAATCGAACATGTAGCCTATTTTGCGCAGACTCCGGTCATAGTGCCGCTTCTGCCTCACCGCCACCGCCGTCACGATGGCAAGAAGGATGACGCAGACTACAAGGGCGGTCTCCATCATAATCCGTATTTTTTGATTTTATTGTAGAGAGTCTGGCGGCTTATCCCTAAATGAGCCGCTACGGCAGAAAGATTGCCGCCGAAGTCTTTAATCGCTTTGCTTATAGCCATACTTTCCATCTCCTCAAGAGTCTTCGGCTCAGGAAGGCCAGGAGTCTCCTCCGGGAGGCTGACATCACCGATGCCAAGAGTCTCATTGTCGCAGAGTATGACAGACCTTTCGACCGAATGGTCAAGCTCTCGGACATTGCCAGGCCATGAAGCCGATTGAAGAGCAAGCATCGCCTCGGACGTGAAAGAGTTGACTCTCTTCCCGTAAAGACGAGAATATATCTTCAGAGAATTTTCCGCCAAGGCCGGAATATCCTCTCTGCGCTCTCGCAGAGGAGGAATGTGAAGATTGATGGTGTTTATTCTGTAGAGGAGGTCCTCTCTGAACTCTCCGTCACGGACCATTTTCTGGATGTCCCTGTTGGAGGCGCAGATGAGCCGTACATCTATCGGAATACTCTTGGCGCCTCCTACCCTCAGGACGCTGCGTCTCTGAATGGCTGTCAGGAGTTTGGCCTGCTCCGAGTAGGAGATATTTCCGATTTCATCGAGGAAGAGGGTTCCTCCCTGAGCCAATTCAAAAAGCCCGGGCTTGTCGGCCTTGGCATCGGTGAAAGCGCCCTTCATATAACCGAAGAGTTCGCTCTCAAACAAAGTTTCCGGAATGGCCCCGAGGTCAATCGGTATCATCGGAGCCTTTCGGCGGGAAGATTCGGCATGGATATAGTTAGCAAGCACCTCTTTCCCGGTACCGTTCTCCCCAGTAATCAAGATGTTGGCATCGGTGGAGGCCACCTTGTCTGCTAGAGCCTTAAGCTCCCTCATGGCAGCGCTGCTCCCCCAGATCACCCTCGACTGACTAGGTCCGGCGAGGGCCCCTTCGCCGCCCGGATTACCGCTTCCGATGACCCTGTCCCTCACCTCAGTCATGGCCGCCACCATTTTTCCGTTATCGAAAGGCTTCACTATGAAATCAGAGGCACCTTCTTTCAAGCCACGCACCGCAAGTTCTATTTCGGCATAGGCGGTGAAGAGAACTACGCCGGTTCCAGGAGAGAGCCTTTTGATTTGCCCAAGCCAGTAAAGGCCCTCGTTTCCGTTATTTATGGCGGAGGTGAAATTCATGTCAAGAAGGACAGCATGTGGCTTTTCCGTCCTCAACTTCTCCGGGATTTCCACGGGATTTGCAACACAGACCACCTTCTCGAAATAATCTTCGAGAAGCATCTTCACCGTCGTCAAGACCTGCCTGTTGTCATCGACTACGAGCACTGTCCCCTTTCGCGTCACATTCACGGCCATTCCTATCTTTGTCGGAATCTGGATTCTCCCATAAATTTATCTATAATCCTCCATATTTCCAAGAGTCTTCCCCCTATCCCGAGAGAGGCGCTATCAACCGACGATCTGGCCGTCGAAAAGACGGATCGTATGGTGGGCATAGGCCGCATCGCGCTCACTGTGCGTCACCATGACTATAGTCGTACCCTCCTTATTGAGATCGGAGAGGAGCGCCATGATATCTGCTCCATTCTTAGAATCGAGGTTTCCCGTAGGCTCATCTGCAAGGATTAATTCCGGTTTATAGACTACGGCGCGAGCTATCGCCACCCTCTGCTGCTGTCCCCCGGAGAGCTGATGTGGGAAATGTTCGGCCCTATGGTTAATTCCTATCCTCTCCATGATGTCATCGACCATATGCTTCCTTTCTGAAGATTTTATGTCCAGATATGTCAGAGGGAGCTCGATGTTTTCCCTGACGTTCAATTCGTCTATCAGGTTGAAACTCTGGAAGACAAAGCCAATTCTCCCCTTGCGGACGTCGGCGCGTTCATTCTCTTTCAGACCTCCGACTTCCTTCCCGGAGAGGAAGTATCTGCCGGATGTGGGATTGTCCAGCAAGCCCAGGATATTCATCAAGGTTGATTTTCCACAGCCCGAAGGGCCCATTATCGCTACGAAATCATGGTCCGCCACCTCGAAAGAGACTTTGTTGAGTGCTATTGTCTCCACTTCCTCGGTACGGAAAGACTTTGAGAGGTTTTCAACTTTTATCATATTCTTAACTATATAAACTATTACTAATCAGAGAGTATGGCATGAAAAGGCAGCCTATTCCTGTTTCAGGTTGTCTACAGGATTCTCATTGGCTATGACATGGCTCTGGAAGAAGACAGCCATGAGAGAAACGAGAGCGGTCAAGGCTCCCGCGAGGAGCAGATATGGCCAGAATGAGATACGATGCCGATAATTCATCAGCCAGCTTCCGACTATTCGCCATACAAAAGGAATCGCGATCACGAAGGAGAGAAGCACATAGAGGGCGAAAATCTTGAGAAGTCTCAGATTAATCTGGGCGCTCTTGGAGCCGAAGACTTTACGTATCGCCATCTCGCGCCTCTTCTGCTGCATGAAATATGAACTCATGGACATCAGTCCAAGGAAGGCTATGATCATGGCCACGAGTGCGAAGGCAGACATGAGTGTGGATATTCTTATCTGTCTGGAATAATTCGCCCTGATCTGATCTCTCATGTAAGGATGTTCCATGTTCAGATCCTGATGGAATGTCTCCCTGTACAGTTTGCACACTTCACGATATGCATAGGCCTCGTCTCCGCTCACCTTTACGCTCAACGTGGAATAATTACCGGCATCATCCAGGTAGACCATGGCACACAGACCGTCGCTTCCGTCAGAATCCAAGATGCGGAAATCCGAAATGCAGCCGTTATAAGTGGTCGTCCTGTTGTCGAAGAAATATCTTACATGCATGGTGTCGAGTTTCTCACTTGGTCTGGGATCGCCGCTCTTCATTCCCATTTTGGCCAAGGTGCTTTCAGAGACGTAATATGCATGGCGTAAGTCCGGATTGAGTTCGTGCAGAATCTTGAAGCCGAAGAATTTCAGATAATTACTATCTCCAGTGAATATCTGGAAAGACTGAACCTCGTTCCCCTGACTCATGAAAGTAACATTGTTTCCGCCATCCAAAGGAGTTGAAAACGAGCGTGTGACATCGGTCACGAAAGGCAGCTTCCTGACTTCATCACTGAACCTTT
Organism: Bacteroidales bacterium UBA7258; assembly: GCA_002472565.1. Lineage (GTDB taxonomy): Bacteria > Bacteroidota > Bacteroidia > Bacteroidales > UBA932 > Cryptobacteroides. The sequence goes on from DKSK01000015.1 coordinate 87,556, forward strand.
TCCCGTCCTGGCCATAGAAGGCTCCGGAAGACAAAGTCATAATATGGTCAGTCTCGTAGCCCAAGGGAAGATTCACCAGATGTCTTATCTGAGCAACCTGCGTGAAAGCGTTAGTAATGAAGACTATACATATGAAAAGCTGGATGACGATGAAGATCTTGCTGAGCACCATCTTGGACTGCCGTCTGAAAGTGCCTCTGACAACGTCAATAGGATTCGGCCGTGAAATTATTACCGCCGGAATTATGCCGGCCAGTACGCCTTCGACCAGAATAACGGCCAAGATGAAGCCCAGGAGCTGCGGATGCGAGAACATGGTTAGGGCGTTCATGGAGGTTGAGAGCACCGATCCTGTCAAAGGGAGCAGGGCGGCCGCGGCAATAAGCGCCAAAATGCCCGCGGCAGCGCTCATAGTCAGGCTTTCAAAGATGAGATTCCTCATGATTTCTTTGCGCCCGGCTCCGAAAAGCCTTCTCGTGGCCATCTCTTTGCTTCTTGACACCGACAAGGCTACGGTAAGATTGATATAATTCAGCATGGCGAAGAGAAGGATGACAAGGCAGACCTTGACAAGCATGGAGATAAGGAGTTTGTCGCTGCTACGCACTACGTCCGAAATATCGTTCATATCATAGCCGGACATATAGATCTTATCATATCGGACAGGGATCGTCATAGTCTTGAAATCCTCACTGCCGTATCCTGGATAGACGGAATGAACGTGTTTCGTCAGAGCGTCTTCCTTCCCTTCCAGACTTGTCCGGGGCCTGGTCTTGACGAAGAGAAAAGAGCCGAAGAGGTTCACGCCGTATTGCTCCGCATAGATCTCCATGTCGGCCACATTGTTGACATCGTTGTGACTGAAAGCAAGGATCACGTCAGGCTGAAAGAAGAGACTGGTCTTCTCGAAATCCTTGAACACCGCACTGATCCTCAGAGGAGCCCTGTTCTCAAGGCTGATAGTCTTGCCGATAGGATCCTCCTTCCCGAAAAGTTTGTTGGCGAAAGATCTGGAGACGGCTATCTCGTCTGGATTGCGTATGCATGAAGACAGTCCGCCCTCAGCGATAGGATAATCAAAGATGGTGAAAAAGGAACTGTCCACGAAAAACGCTTTTGCCTCGGTGCCGTTCCCATTGTAGAAGAAGGTGTTTTTCTTGCCATTGACGGCACATACCGCCTCTATTTCAGGAAAGTCCTTGACAAGGCCTCTGAGATAAATCTGATGGCCCGGCATATAGACCTTATTTTCCTCGAACACCTTGGTTGCCAGGAGATAGATATTGTCTCTGTTCTTCTGGTCGCCGCCTATACTGTAGGACTGCGTCAGAAAGGTTGCGATCAATATGATGAAGGCCAGGCTGATAGACATTCCAAAAATGTTGACAGCCGTATAGCCCTTGTTCCTTGAGAGAAAAGTGATAAAAGACCTCAGGTTGAAATGCGATGTCATATTGTACCTATCGATTGATTTTCAATATATTATAATTTCCGAAAGCATCATACCCATTGAGGATGACCTTCTCTCCAGGCTCAAGGCCTTCCAGAACTTCATAATATCTGGCATTCTGAATGCCAATGCGGATTTTCCTCCTATAAGCCTTTTTCCCTTCCTTATCCAACACGAAAATCCAATTCCCGTTCGTCACGCCGTAGAAGGTCCCCTTCGGGATGAAAATGCAGGTCTTCGGATCTCCGAGCTGGAGATCCAGATGGAAAGTCTGACCTGAACGGATGTTGTCAGGCCGCTCTCCATCGAAAACAAAATCCACTCTGAAACGCTGATCCTTCACTTCCGGATAGATTTTCTTCAGAATAAGCCTGTACTCCTTATTATTGATCGAGGCGGCGGCACTAAGGCCTGTGGTCACGCGGTCCAGATAATTCTGGTCAATCTGGGCTGTGATTTTATAATCACTCAGGTCATTAACCTGGCCTATGGTCTGCCCTGCCGCCACATTCTGGCCAAGTTCCACGTTCAGACTTCCCAGCTCTCCGCTGATTGCGCTGCGGACCTTGAGATTCTCCTTGCGGCGCCTGACCATGAGCACATTTTGACGCATATTGTCTAGATTGTCATTCATCTGGTCAAGCTGAGCCTGGCGATAATTCTCGTCCTTCTCCAGCCTGTCGTCAAGAAGCTTCTGCTTGTCCACAGCCAGCTGCCAATCTTCCTCAGCCTGGAGATAGACCTCCTTCGCTATCAGATTCTCTTCCCAAAGAGCCTTCTGCTGCCTATAGGCACGCTCTTTCCTTCTAACCTCCATATCCTGCTGGCGCTTCTCCGTCTTATTATTCAAAGTCTCCTGCTCCATGCTTATCTGCGTATTTCTAAGCATGTCCTGCTTCTCTGCGAGTTCGCTTTCCGCATTCATGATTTCCAGGTCCAAATTGGAATTGGAGAGCTCGACAATAACGTCCCCCTCATTTATATGCGCCCCCTCCTCGACAACTTTGGACCTTACGATTCCGCCCTCTTCCGTACTTATCTGCACGACCCTTATCGGCGCCGCCTGGCCGTCGATGTAGATGTAGTCATCAAATTTTCCTTCCTCGACCGAGACGATGCCCAGATCCCTTTCCTTGACGCTAAGCGTGGAGCTTAGCTTTCCGAAGGCAAGCCACGAAAATAGGTCGCACAATACGAGGCCCCCTGCGATGAAGGGTACATACTTCTTCCTCTTATCCCACTTTGACTGTTCAATTTTTATATCCATGTTGATATGGCTTTAACCTGTACAGCTTAGAGAGCAAAATCCGTTCAATAATGAATAAGTAATTGACATAAAGGAAGATAGAACGGCATAGACAATGCCGGAACTGTCTAATTTCTTGACAAGAAGTCAAAAATTTGGACATGGGCGGAAGAAAGACCGGGGAAAAAAGAAAAAGCCTCGGCAGAAATCTGTTGAGGCTTAATCTTGAGGTGCCATGCAGGATCGAACTGCAGTATCAGGTTTTGCAGACCTGTGCCTAACCACTCGGCCATAGCACCTTGTCAGGGAATGCAAATATAGTCAAAGCTTGCCAATTTCCAAATACTTAGAGGCATATTTTTCATTATATGCGGAAGAAGCAGTGTAAGGTTGCAGCCTATTCCACGTAGAGGAGGAGGCCTTTGAGGTACTCGCCCTCTGGATGGTAGATGTTGACGGCGTGGTCGGCTGGCTGATTGAGGCGGTCGAGTATCCTCACTCGGCGGCCGCTCTGAGCCGCGGCGGAGAAGACGGCGAGAGCGAAAGCCTCTTTGTCCACTACCTGAGAACAGCTGAAAGTAAAGATGAAACCGCCTGGTTTTACCTTGGAAATCGCCGCGGCATTCAGACGCTGATACGCCCTGAGTGCATTATGGAGGGCGCCGCGATGTTTCGCGAAAGCAGGGGGATCGACAATCATCAGATCATATTCGCCTTCCGGTGAGTCATGGAGATAATCCATAGCGTCACAGCAGAATGAGTTATGCATGGATGGATCGAAGCCGTTGAGAAGAACGTTCCTCTCCACCATGGACATGGCCTTGGCGGAAGAATCCACTGAATCGACATGAAGGGCACCTCCGCCTAAAGCATAGATTGAGAAGCCTCCGGTATAGCAGAAGAGATTCAGCACTTTACGGCCGGCCGACAATTTCTCCACCATGGCTCTGTTCTCCCTCTGGTCGAGGAAGAAACCGGTCTTCTGCCCCTCGGTCCAGTTCACGAGAAACTTGTGGCCATTCTCGATAACGGTCTGCTCATCATCGTTGAAGCCTTCCTTCTTGTAGAGATAGCCGTCCACCAGTTCAAGACCAGCCTTGAAAGGAGCTGTACCGGAACTCTTGTCATAGACGGCCTTGAGAGAGTCCCCGTAAACCGCCTTCAGAGCCTCACAGACTTGCTTCTTCGCCCTGAATATGCCGGCGGAATGAGCCTGCATGACACAGACCCCGTCATACCAGTCGACGATAAGCCCCGGAAGTCCGTCTCCCTCGCCGTGAACAAGACGATAGCAATTGGTCTTTCTTCCCGAAGCATCCTCCCCGGGCTTCACCGCCAGGCCCATAGCTATACGAAGATGCAAAGCACTGCCAATCATGTTTTTATAGTAGTCCGGCTTAAGCGCATCGTCATTGAAGCTCAAGATTCTGACCGCTATGGATCCGATCTGGTAATGCCCGCAGGCCAGAAAATCTCCTCTTGAAGAATAAACTCCGACTACATCCCCCTCTGCAGGCTCTCCCACGATCTGGGCGATGGCTCCGGAGAAGACCCACGGATGGAAACGAAGCAGGGACTCTTCCCTGCCCTTCTTAAGTATTACCTTGCTCATTTCTTGTCTTGACTTGGCGCCTTATGGCGCTGATTTCTATTGCGGTGTCGGTTTCTGCGTTTCTTTTTCCCGGCTTTGTCCGCCTTGGAATCCGAACCCGGAACCTGCCCAGCGGCAGTGGCGGGGGAGAATTGCCCGCCCTCAGGCACGCACTGCCCCTGAACCGCCGCCGGATTCTTGGGAGGATTCGGCAGCATGTCCTCGGGACTCAGAGGATTCTTTTCGCTATCCATGAGCTTCTTGTACATCTCTCGGCAAATCCATGCATCCGTAGCCGCATATTTCTTCTGAGGCTCCGACAGAGTCTCGGCCTCCCAGTTCGATAATTGCTGAGTCTTCGAGATTCTCACTCCCAAGATGATAGCGCTCATCTTCTTCACACTCTTATCCCTAATGCCGTACTCCCAGACCATTTTCTGAAGGTCCACGAAGCCCTCGGGAGCGAACTTGGCATATTTCTGAAGCCCGCGGACGTCATCAGCCGTAGCCGCTCCGACCTTAAGAATCTTCTTACTGGAAAGGATGGAACAAAGCTTCGGAGGTATGCCCGTCATCTTGACTCTGAACAAAAAAGCCTTCTTGGCCCCTGATAGCTGGAGCAGAGAAGTGCCATAGTGAGGCTGGTCGGGCGAAAAGCAGGGACGGGACTCGGTGTCGAACCCGATGACATCCTTGGCCGCAAGATAGCGGACGGCTTCATCAAATTCTTTCCCGAGCTTGTCTATCACCGTGATTTCCCCAGGGAAACTTGAGAGTTGAAGCTTATCTATATCCTCTTGGGAAATACTCTTAGCGTACATAGAGAGAATATGTCTTAGGGGTCTTTTCCTGCATATAGGCAGTTATCTCTTCGGGAACGTACCTGTCGTTCATCTCGATAGAAATATAAGTTGCCGAACCGGAATCCGGAGCCCTGTTGTATTTATAGCTGTCCGCCAGACTTCCGTCGTCCATGTATGCATCGATCGGAAGATTCGTGACTGGAACAGTGATATATGGCTTGAAAGCAGGATAGGCTATCTTGTGAGTAAAGCAGTTCCGCTCTCGCATGAGGGTAAAACACTGCCATGAAATCGCCGTACCCGCGTCGACGCATTCGAAATCCTTTCCAAGAAGCTTGCTGAACGACCGGCGGCCCTCGCCGTCAGAATTAATGATGGAATCCGTGGCGGCCTTGAGCTCATGGATATCCACGTCCGGGTCATCGAGCAGGAGCACGTCCAGAGGCTCGCTGTTGCCTGCGTCCCGGTAGAGGTTGAGAAAATTGATGAGCCTGTCTGTGAGGATCTCGGAAGAGTCAGGGGCGAAAGCCTGGATGGTAGTTCCGGCAGCATCATCCCCCTCCCTCGCGAGAACTGCAGAATATACCCCATTCCCTATGAGGTCAGGCGAAGACCAGATGCCTATGCGGATGCCCTTGCCATGTCTGGACCATGCATACTCATACATCGACTGTACCGTGGCGAGGATAGGCACCTTATTCCCAGCCATATTTATCAGAGTGTCAATGTCATAGTAGCCGTAAGCTGAAAGATAGGATGAAGCCAGTACTATAACCTTGGCCTTCGGCTTCCTCACTTTGCGCTCCATGTCATAGGAACTCAGAAGAGTCGTCGTATCCATAGCATAGAGAAAATTGCGCACAGCCGTCTCCTGAAGAAATTCCTCGTTCCCTATTCCGAAATAGCCGGAATAACGCGAATTGGCCTGGTCTAGCAGAGCATAAACCGTCTCCCCCGCAAAATCCGGAAGGCTGTCGCTGACCATCCGACCGTCAACATTGTCAAACCTGTCGCTCGTAAGAATGTCCTCGGTCATCCTGAGCGCCTCCTTAGGGGTGCCGATCACCATTATAGGACCGGAATGGTCGAGGGTTTGATATGAGGAGACAAGCCGGAAATCCCTGGAGGTGGTATCCTTCAGAATTTTCTCCACAAAAGGGATGGTCTTGTAACCGCCAAGGGTGCGCCGACCGCACGAAGAGAGGGTCAGCGCACCTATGACGATAAATATTATAGCGAATGTCTTCTTCCCCACAATCATGTTTAGGAGTTAAAAGAACAGCATCTCCCTATACTTAGGCAGCGGCCAGAGCTCGTCATCGACGAGCATTTCGAGATGGTCTGCGCAATAACGGGCTTTATCCATCATCTCTTTGACTCCTGTCGAGTAAAGCCTGGCCTTTTCAGGAAGATCCTCGACAGCATTGGCCTTCTTACGTCTTTCGACAAGTTCGGCCACGTAAGCCTGGAGTGAATTGATGAAAGCGGAAATCTTGCTGACAGTCTCTATGCTGGACTTGCACATCTCCTTGTACTCGTCGCCGAAGACAGCCTTGGTCTCCTTGATATTCTTCAGAAGAATGTTCTGATACTCAACCGCCGAAGGGATTACGTGGTTGAGACAGATATCACCCAGCACGCGGGCCTCTATCTGAAGCTTCTTTACGTATTGTTCATTGAGGACCTCGTAGCGGGCCTCTATTTCCCTCTTGGAGAGGACTCCGAGATTGCCGAAGAGATCCTCGGTAGACTTCGTGAGGTAAACCTTGTAAGCCTCTGGAACGTTCGTGACACCCTCAAGGCCTCTCTTCTTAGCCTCTTCAGCCCACTCCTTGCTGTAGCCGTTTCCGTCGAACATCACAGGTGAGGCGGCTATGAGGAAGTCTTTGACGGTCTCCAGGACAGCCTGCTTCTTGTCCTTTCCCTCTGCAATCTTCTTGTCATACTCGGCCTTGAATTCCTTCAGGCTCTCGGCGGCTGCGGAATTTATGACATAGCTGGCGCTGGCTCCGTTGGCTGAAGAACCGAGGGCGCGGAACTCGAAACGATTGCCAGTGAAAGCGAAAGGAGAGGTTCTGTTCCTGTCGGTGTTGTCCAGCTCGATTTCAGGCAGCTCTTCAGCTATCTTCATGAAGCCGGCCTTGCTGTTGAAATGGTTCGGATTGGAATTGATTATATCCTTGAAGAGCGCGGTAAGAGCAGATCCGGAGTAAATAGACATGATCGGGACCGGAGCCTCGTTGCCGCCAAGACGGTAGCTGTTGCCAAGGTCGCAGACACTGGTCATGATGAGGAAGTTATGGTCCATGACTCCCTTCGCCACCGAGGAGTAGAAGGCCAGGAACTGGAGATTCTTCTCGGGATCGGTGCTAGGCTTGAGCAGGTTCACTCCCTTGTCGGACTGCATGGACCAATTGCAATGCTTGCCGCTGCCATTGATTCCGTCGAAAGGTTTCTCGCTGAAGAGCACCCTCAGATGATGCTTTCCGGCCACCTTCTGCATGATGATCATCAAGGTCATATTGTTGTCGATGGCCCTTGAAGCGTCCGTGTAGACAGGAGCGCATTCGAACTGGTTCGGAGCTACCTCGTTATGTCTGGTGATAAGACGGATGCCCAGCTTGTAGGCTACGGTCTCGAAATCCTTCATGAAGGCCTCGGCCCTTGACGGGATGGCTCCGAAATAATGGTCGGCCAGCTGCTGGTCCTTGGCCGCAGTATGGCCGATGACGGTCCTCTCACAGAGCTTCAGGTCAGGACGGGCGTTGTAGAGGCTCTCGTCCACGAGGAAATACTCCTGCTCAAGGCCTATGTTGACATGTACGGAATTCACTTCCGGGTCAAAAATCCTCGCCACCTCGGTGGCCGCCTTGCTGAGGGCCTCGAGAGAACGCAGGTGAGGCACCTTCATGTCAAGGGCGTCGCCATTGTAGGAGACGAAGACAGAAGGGATGCAGAGAGTCCCGTCAAGGATGAAGACAGGAGAAGTAGGATCCCAGGCTGAATAGCCTCTGGCCTCGAAAGTGTTGCGCAGGCCGCCGCTAGGGAAACTGGAAGCGTCAGGTTCCTGCTGGACAAGAGCTTCGCCACTGAAGGCCTCTACAGGCCTGCCGTCCCTGAAATCCAGGAAGGCATCATGCTTTTCGGCGGTATTGCCTGTAAGAGGCTGGAAAAGATGAGTGAAATGAGTGGCGCCCTTTGAAAGAGCCCAAGTCTTCATCGCTTCCGCGATTTCACCTGCCACTTTTCTGTCTACAGGTTTCCCGTTTTGTACGGAATCCTTGACGGAAGCATACGCGGACGGAGAAAGATAACGGCTCATCTTGTCGAGGTCGAAAACATCTTCCCCGAAATAAGCTGAAATCGGACGTTTGTCCTCAAAGAATCTTTCCGGCTGGTGGTTTGCAGCCAAGTCCATTGCCCTTTGTCTAAAAGTTGACATAAATCTGAGAATATTTGTTAAGTCGTTCACAAATATAGAAAATTCCGAGATTAAAACCCTATATTTGTTTTATAAAACGAAACGAAAAAAATGGCAACGATCTCAAGAAAGGCCCAGCAGATGCCTGCTTCTGCAATCAGGAAATTAGTCCCTTACGCGGACGCAGCCAAGTCTGCGGGCATCAAGGTCTATCACCTAAACGTCGGAGCGCCTGACATCAAGTCGCCGGACTGCGCCCTGGACGCCGTACGCAATCTCAACCTCCACCATGTATCCTACACCAATTCCGCAGGGCTCATCGAACTGAGGAGAGGCATGGTCGGGAAATATTATAAAAAAGTAGGGATAGAGCTTGACGAAAGCGAGATCATAATGTGCGTGGCAGGAAGCGAAGCCGTGAATCTTGCCATCCAGATCACCTGCGACGAGGGAGACGAACTCCTCGTAGTCGAGCCATACTACACCAACTACAACACCATGTGCTTCCAGAACGGGGTCAGCCTCAAGGCCGTTCCTACCGACATCAGGCACAATTTCGACATACCGGACGCATCTGTATTCGAGAAATACATCAGCCCGAAGACCAAGGCCATCCTCATAAGCAATCCTTGCAACCCTTCGGGAAAGCTCTTCACCAAGGAGGCCGTGCTTGCCTTGGGAGAAATCTGCAAGAAGCATGATCTCTTCCTCATATCAGACGAAGTCTACCGAGAATTCTGCTACACGGACGAGCCTCATTTCAGCGCCATGAACATTCCAGGCCTTGAGGAAAACGTCATCCTCGTGGATTCCGTCTCCAAGCGCTACAACCTCTGCGGCGCCAGGATAGGCTGCATCGCAAGCCACAACAAGGAAGTCATGAAAGCGGCCATGAAATATGCTCAGGCAAGGCTCTGCCCTCCCGTTTTCGGCCAATATGCCGCTCTCGGAGCCTTGGACACCCCTCAATCTTATTTTGACGAGACAAGGGAAGAATACATTCGCCGCCGCAACTATGCTGTCGAGAGGCTCAACTCCATGGAAGGAGTCTTCACGCCTATGCCTCTGGGAGCCTTCTACACCGTGGCGGAGCTTCCGGTAGACAGTTCGGAAGCCTTCTGCAAATGGATGCTCACGGACTTCCGCCTCGACGCCCAGACCACGATGACCACCCCGGCGGCCTCTTTCTACAAGACTCCTGGAAAGGGTCTCAACCAGGTCCGCATAGCCTACGTGCTCGAAGTTCCAGAGCTCCGCAAGGCGCTTGATGTCTTCGAGGCCGGATTGAAGGCCTATCCGGGCAGGACAATCTGAGATGAAAGTCGTCCTTGCCATAGACTCTTTCAAAGGCTGCCTCTCTTCCTCTGAAGCGGAGGAGGCCGCCGCGGGAGCTTTCAGAATGGAGGACGAAGTCATATCCCTCCCTGTTTCTGACGGCGGGGAGGGTTTCAGCGCGGCACTTACCTCAGCCGTGGGCGGAGAGAGGGTCACGGCTCAGGTCCACGACCCTCTCGGCAGACCCATGACCGCCTCCTTCGGGTTGGCCTTCGACGGCCAGGTCGCGATTATCGAGACGGCGGCCGCCAGCGGCCTGGCTCTCGTCCCGCAGGAAAGACGCGATCCCCTGCACGCCACATCTTACGGCACCGGTGAACTCATCTCCGCCGCCCTGGATGAGGGGGTCTCGGAAATCTGGCTTGGTCTCGGAGGCAGCGCAACCTGCGATGGAGGAACCGGCCTTCTGCAGGCTCTCGGATACCGCTTCTTCACTCCCGCAGGCCAGCTCGAAGACGGACGGGCGGTCTTAGGGGACATTACCTGCATCGACCCCAGCCGCCGTCACCAGGGTCTCTCCCGCTGCTCCTTTACCGGCTTCTACGACGTCGACGTTCCTTTCTGCGGCGCCGGCGGTTCAGCCCAGGTCTTCGCACCGCAGAAGGGGGCCGGGCCGGAAATGGTCGCGGCCCTCGACGACTGGATGAGCCGCCTCTGCTACATCTATTCAGAATATAGCGGGAAAGACATTCTCCACTCCCCAGGTTCGGGAGCCGCCGGGGGTGTTGGTGGGGCAATGTGCGCCTTTCTCCATCCGCAGATGCGCCGAGGAATTGAAGAGGTCCTTTCGCTGAGTGCTTTTCAGGAAAAGATAAAAGGAGCCTCGCTCGTAATAACAGGAGAAGGAAGGTCGGATTCCCAGACTTTGAAAGGCAAGGTGCCCCAGGGCGTGCTGGAAGCCGTCCGCCTCTCAGTTTCGAAGAAAGATTCATCGATTCCCGTGCTGCTGATGTCCGGAAGGATTGACGACAGAGAAGCCCTTCTCCGGGAAGGTTTCTATGACACACTGGAAATCACCCCCTTCGACACTCCCGAGAAAGACATTCTCGACTCCTGCCTCGCCAAGGCAAACATAGCCCAGGCTCTAGGACGCTGGCTCCACAGCCACGACAAATACATTTCGGGAGAATAGCTCCCTATGCGCCCCTTGCAGGCCCGGCGGACAGTGAAATCAAAAAGAGGCTGACCACAAAAGTCAAATTGACTTAGGTCAGCCTCTTTTTTGTTCCTTGATGCTCATAGGGGTCCATGCGAGTGGACCGGTAAAGTCAAAAATGGCTATTTTTGCTCTTACCCTGCCAAGTTAATGGCCCCTATCGTCA
>DKSK01000020.1 GCA_002472565.1 Bacteroidales bacterium UBA7258
GAGCTCTCCAAGATGTAGATTCTGAAAATAATGTAAAGGCCGCTTCAAGGCTAACCAAACAGAGGACAACCTTTCGGGTTGCCCTCTGTTGTATTGGTGGGAGGTGTGTGGGAAAACTACCTATTCTCGAATTTTATCTTCATGTTTCTCAGGTCAAAGGTGATGAAGTTGGTTCCCTTGTTGCAATTGAAATAGTTCCCTCGTTGTATATCAGTTCCCCCTGACATTGGCATCCATTCACCAAGGTTCAGATCCTGGGTGTAGTCCTTAACGCTACTAGCCGGAGCGAACTGGTAGGCGTTGTTCACATTATACTCCTCTTCAGATCCATCGCCATTTCCATCATAGACGTATTTCGAGATTATGGAGAAACTTGTTCTGCCATCGCCGTTCTTGATAGGATCGCCTTTGTATACGAGTACCTGAGGATCAGCGAGACTCTGGGTTAGCTTAAGGTCTTTACCATATTTAGCCCAGCCGGCGGTTCCTCCTCTGAGCCATAGATTCGTCACTTCCGTAGTGATAGCGGCAAGACTGGAGTTGTTATTTGGATGCCAGGTAGCCGTGAATGGTTTGTTGAACTCATTCGCCGAATTGTAGATGGCCAGGGTCTTGTACTCGGTGTCGAGTACCACTCTGTAGGTATCTTCGCTCGGGATAGTAATCTCGGAAGAAGCTGTCTGGGTGGTCACTGACACAACCTCGCCTTCGCTGAGGCTTGTACCGGCATTGACATAGCTCGTACCGTCCGTATCGGTAATACGGATTCCCAGTTTGCCTGCGCTCAGAGTACCTACCCAGGCATAGACCGATGAATTTTCGAGAGTCTGGGTCATGCCGGCCTCTTTACTGAGGGCAGTTCCTGTCAGAGTAGCTCCATTTCTGTAAGAATACGAAAGATTGTAGACTTTGCCTGCTTCATATTTTTTTGCCGTCTTTACGGTATTAGTCTTCGTGCAGCCGTTAACGCTCATAGACATAGTACTCCCGGCGGCAACGGTAAACGGGATCGTACTGATGTACACGTAGGTTGAATTTCCAGGGGCGACCGTAACATCCGAAATATTCATATTCACCTTCCCGTCCCCCCAATAGAGCTTGTAGGTTGGAGCGTCACCGGTGAAGTCGATATCATATTGTCCGTTCAGATCACGATATGAAGAGACGGCAAAGGTTACACTGCTGAGGGCGAGAGAAACTTCGCTATCATTAGTAATCTTGATTTTGAAAACAGTGGCAAGTTGAGACATGGCCGCATTCACCTGGCTCCCCGCTTTCATATTTTTCACCTTACCATATAGAGGGTAAAGATTTCCTGCGCGAGCAGTCTCGGTAAAGCTGGATCCTCCGCCGACCCACATTCTAGCTTTATCAGGTGAATCATAGAATTCATTGTCTTTATAAGGATAGAGAAGATACCAGTCGTAGGACTTGCCGTCTTCCAGCTCCGAAGCCAGAGTCCCCGTGAAGCGGCCAGTAGACACATCGGCAATAGTAAATTTGCCATCATTAACGTAGTTTGTTGTCCCGGTCTCCACATGAAAGACATTGATGGCATCGTCCTTGACCCAAGAGACCTTTGTCCCGTCGGAAGTGGTGGTTTTTGTCGTGGCAAATCCGGCATAGATCGAGAAAGGCTCCTCGACCGAGAGCGTCTTCTCTTCCTGTTCCTTACTGCAAGAGCAAAGGAGAGCCGCCGCAGAGGCGGCAATCAAAAAGAATGATTTTTTCATGATTCGTCCTCCTAGAAAGTTTCATCCTCATCTGGCTCGAGATCATCATATAGCCAATCTGAAATATTATTCGATCTTGCAGATTGGGTAAGTAAAGCCTCTTCAAGATTGAGGGTTACCATTTCAGCCTTCGGGCTGAGATAACGATTTTCTTTGTTTTTGGTCATAATTGATAGAATTTTGTGTTATTTTAGTGTAAGCCTGATTATCTGGTCTTTGACGATGATATCGTATTCACCGGATTCAAGAAAGCGCCTGCCCTCGGAGTCTACAAAGCTTAGATCTGTTTGTGGGTCAAGCTCGAAGACAAATACATAGGTCTCCCCAGCCTTGATTTCATGGCGGGAAAAGCGCTTGAGCTCCTTTACAGGACGGGTAACGACGCTGCAATAAGGGTCACGGATGAAGAGCATGGCGGTCTCGGTGCCGTCCACGGAACCGGAATTGGTCACAGGCACGCGGACCCTGATCTTAGAATCCTTCGTGATAAGGGAATCAGAGACTTCGACCTTGCCGTAGCTGTAAGTAGTGTAGCTTAGGCCGTAGCCGAAGTCATAGAGAGGCTTGCTGGGAATGTCCTGGTAGAAGCCCTGATTGGTGCGGGCGCTCTGGCGGTGGTTATAGTAGATAGGAATCTGGCCGGTAGAATACGGGAAAGTAATGGCGAGGCGGCCCGAGGGATTATAGTCGCCGGAGACAAGGGCGGCGAGGGCATTCCCTGACTCAAGGCCCGTCTGCCATTCCTGTATCATAGCAGTTGCGAGAGGTTCGAGGAGATGAAGGTCAAGAGGGCGGCCGCTGGTTGTCACCAGCACGATTGGCTTCCCTGCCTTGGCGATCTCCTCAGCCAGAGCCTGCTGGATAGCAGGGAGAGCTATGGTGGAACGACTTGCGTTTTCGCCGCTCCAGTTGTTCTTTTCGCCGAGACAGAGGAATACCACGTCGGCCTCGGAGGCGGCCTTGACGGCGGCTTCGAAGCCGCTCCTGTCTCCGCCATCGAAATCGCAGCCCTGGGCTGAGACTATCTGTGCATCAGGAAATCTTTTTTTTAGTCCGGCGACGGTATTGACCACAAATTCTCCCGTACCCTTGCCCTGCCATGAACCGAGGTGATGGAATCTACTCTCAGCCATCGGGCCTATGACGGCTATGGAAGAAGGTTTGGAGAGAGGCAGGAGGCCGCCATCGTTTTTCAGAAGCACCATAGACTCCTCAGCCAGGCGCCTTGCGGTCTCCAGGTATTCAGGCAGGAGGAATCTTTCCATGTACTTTGTTGGCTCCACATAAGGATGCTCAAAGAGCCCGAGTCTGAATTTCATTCGCAGCACCCTTCGGACAGCATCGTCAAGTCTCGCCTCCGAGACTTTGCCTTCCTTGACGAGGTCTTCGAGATAGGCGTCATAGCACTCGTTCATCATGTCCATGTCAAGGCCTGCGTTCATACTGGCCATGGCCGCCTCTTTTTTGTCACTTACAAAGCCTTGGGAGCGTAGCTGCTGTATGGAGCCCCAGTCAGAGACGATGAAACCATCGAAACCCCATCTGTTTTTCAGGACTTCTGTCAGGGTGTAACTATCTGCTGAACTTGGTATCCCTGAAATGCAATTGAAAGAAGACATTACGGTCATAGCGCCGGCCCTGACTCCTGCTTCAAAAGAAGGAAGGTATGTATCCCAGAGACTCTGTCTTGAAACTTCTGTGTAGACATAGTCTCTCCCAGCCTCGGAAGCTCCGTAGGCGACGAAATGCTTCATGCAGGCGGCGATATGCTTTCCGTCGGAAGGGTCGGTTCCCTGGTAGCCGCGGACAGCTGCCGCCGCCATGACGGAAGCGAGGTAAGGATCTTCGCCGTAGCCTTCAGCTACACGACCCCACCTTGGGTCACGGGCGATGTCTACCATAGGACTGAAAGTCCAGTCAACTCCGGCTTTCTTTGCCTCCATCGCAGCCACCGAGGCCCCTTCCTCCACCAATTCAGGATCAAAACTGCATGCCTGAGCTATAGGCACGGGCAGAATGGTCCTGTAACCGTGGATCACGTCAAAACCAAAGACTACAGGGATGCCGAGTCTTGATTCTTCCATGGCCTTCTTCTGGAGCGAGTTGCGGAGCTCGGGAGAATCGCTGAAATATATTACCGAGCCTATTTCGGGAGAAAGCTTGTGGACTTGCTCCTCGAAATTGTTGGCGTTGTCGTTACGTCCGAGGGTATACTGGTTGAGTTGGAGCACCTTCTCTTCGAGGGTCATTCTGGAGAGCAGGTCTTCTACTCTCTCCTCAATGCTTTTTGAAGAGTCTTTGTATATTGGCTTACGGGCAGCGATTGAAGGGAAGGTAAGAAGCAGACCAAGTATTATTACGAGTATCTTTTCCATGAATTCATCTTTTATTCAGTTTTTTCTTAAGTCTTGTAAGAGCTTCCACATAGTAATAGTCGGCGTAGGTCAGAGGCACGTCGACCTCGGAATTCAGAGGGAAAGCTCCTACGGAATGTTTGAGGATGAAACAGCCATTCTCCCCAAGCTTTGCCGTGTACTGATCGGAAGCGAGCCTCTTCAGCTGTTTTTCGGCAAAGGAGAGGTATTTCTCCGATCTTCCTCCATCCACGAAGTCGCTGAGTTCCACCAGAGCTGATGCCATTATTGCCGCGGCAGAAGCGTCACGAGGGGTATTGGGTATGTCAGGGCAGTCGAAATCCCAATATGGTATGCCGTCGGAAGGCATGTCAGTGTTACCAATGAGAAAGTCGGCGATGCTGACAGCTTGGGTAAGATAGCGCTTGAATCCTGTCCAACGGTACATGGCGGTGAACCCATAGAGCCCCCAAGACTGGCCCCTGCTCCAGGCCGACTCGTCGGAACAGCCCTGATGAGTCTGACGCTTTTCGGGGACACAGGTCAGAGTGTCGTAAGAGACAACGTGCCAAGAACTGTAGTCAGGACGGAAATGCCATTTCATGGTCTTGTCGGCATGGGAAATCGCCATGGCCCTGAAGGTTGAGTCACCGGTGATCTCGGAGGCTTCCATGAGGAGTTCAAGATTCATCATATTATCTATGATGACAGGATATTGCCACTCAGGATGTCCGTCCCATGAACGTATGACTCCCAGCTTGGGGTTGAACCTCGTGGCGAGGGATTTCGCGCCCTGAACAAGGACGGCGGCGTAGGTACTGTCTCCGGTGAGGCGCCAGCCGTTTCCGAAACTACAGTTCAGGATGAAACCCACATCATGGTTGTCTGTGGTAAATTTCTCACGCTCGACCCTGGCAGTGAATTCTTTCGCATAAGAAAGCAGGGCGGCGCCGCCCCTATCCTCGTAGAGGTACCAGAGCTCCCCCGGGAAGAAGCCGCTGCACCACCAGCGGGAATCAGAAGAGACGTCCTTGCCGTTCTCGAAGGTTTTCGGCAGAAGGCTGTCTTGCGGGGCATATTTTTCAGCCATGAGGAGGGCCTGGGCGGCGGCCTTGTCTATGGCTCCGTCCACAGTCCGGGTAATATCGTTTCCCGCGCAGCCGGCCGCGAGGGCCGCCATGGCGGCGAGCATCAGTATCTGTTTATTCATCTCTCTGTATATCTGAACATTACATATCCGTTTTGCTTAGGTATAGAGACCCTGGCCGCTCCCTTTCTGACCTTGATCTTGCCTTCGCCGAGAATCTTCTCGAAAGAGGCGCCGTCAGGAAGATCTACGGGAATCACGGCTTCCGCATCCGGAGAGGCTTCCCTGAAGAAGAGAAGGTAGCCGTGGCCGGCGGACAGGGATTCGAAGCCGGTCCAGGCTGTCCCGTCTGGCTCATTCCCGACCGGAAGGATAATCCCGGAATGGAAATCATGCATATGGGCCCTATAGGTCATGACGGCTCCGGAAAGGGCCAGGGCCTCGTCTGGCAGGCCCGTAGCCTCCATCCAGGCCAGAGGCTCCCCCGCCATGGTTATGGCGAAAAGCGTCTCGAAATCATAGCGGGCCGGGGCGAAGGGGTCGTCTCCATATTTATCGGCATTGCGCCACTTGTTGAGGAATTCGACCTGCAGCCTCTCCGCCGGCACATAGCGGCTCAGCATCCAGAGGTTACGGAGCGTCTGCCAAGGGTAGTAGTTGCCCCAGTCCGTGTAGCGGTTTTCGAGGAAGATGTTGCCGTATTCCTGGAACATATGATAGCCTCCCCTGCGTCCGGCCGTCACATCCAGATTGAATACGACATCGTTCCCAGTTTCAGCGAGGACTCTGTCGAGAAAGCGGCGTAGATTTGTCTCGGCCTTCTTAGTCGGAATCTGAAGGCCGTCGATTTTGAAAGTGCGCACCCCGGCGGAACGGTAGAGCTTTACAAGGGTCGAAGCGTCTTTCTCCCAGTCGGCGAAATCATCCTGTACGCTCGGGTTGAACCAGAGACAGACCTCCACACCGAGGTTGCGGCCGTAGTCCACAACGGGCTTCAGGCCGCGGGGATATTTCACGCTGTCCGGCTCCCAATAGTCGGGATTATCCCAAATGTTTTTGAAAGAACCCTTGGCAAGTTTTGAATTAGGACTCTTGCCGCTCTGCCAGCCGTCGTCAATCTGGAAATGAGTGATGCCGAGGGCCGCGGCCCGCTTGATTTCGGCGAGGCAGAAGGCTTCGTTCACCTTAGAATCCTGGCTGCGGTCGCCCCAGGTGTTCATCATGACCATCTCGTCGCGGCCCTCCTTCATGATGCGGAGGTCCTTCTGATAGAGGCGGATTGCCTTCAGACAGGCTGTTTCGCCGCCGGTCCAGAGGCCAGTGGCGACTCCGTAGGCCCTCGTCCAGGCAGTGTCGCCGAGGTCCTTGTCGGTGACTCCGAGGCCCGTGGCCTGGAAAACTCCGGCCTCGCAATAGAAATCGGAGCCTCCGTAGGCGAGCTCGCTGGATGAACACGGGGACTCTTTTATCATGAAGATTCCTCCGTCCGCGGTCATATCCCTGGCTATCAAAATATTGCCCCTGTAGCCTACCCTGCGGTAAGGGATGAAGTTCCTTTCATAGACAAGGTTGTTGTTCCAGTCGGTGACATCCTGGAATTCCACGGCACGGGCCTTCCAGTGCATTCCGCCGGGGCGGAGCTGGTCTAGGATGGCGCCTCCGCCAATCGTAGCCCGGGCGGCCTCCGAGGATTCGATGCCGCCGAGTTCCGAGGTCTGCTTCTCTCCGGAAGAGCCTACCGCCCCGCTTCCGCGCAGGAAGGTAATGCAGGAAATCGCAGGAGAATCCGGGTAGACGGTGTAGACCCTCCTGACCCTCAGGCCGCCGAGGCTGTACTCAGCAACGGCCTCCAGCCTCTCCTTGCGGATGCCGTCGGCCTCAAGTTCATGGACGGAGAAGTTGAAATCCCCGGCCTTGGCGGCCC
Organism: Bacteroidales bacterium UBA7258; assembly: GCA_002472565.1. GTDB lineage: Bacteria > Bacteroidota > Bacteroidia > Bacteroidales > UBA932 > Cryptobacteroides. Next base: position 7,099 of record DKSK01000020.1, read on the forward strand.
CGGAAATCTGGAAATCCGGAGCGGAGCCCGAGTTCAGCCATATCTTGCCCGAAGACTTGTCTTCAAGAGAGAGGGTTCTCAGACCCTTGTCAGTCCAGACCAGCCTCCTTTCAATAAGGGAGTTGCCTATGGAAAGCGTGTCCCCTCTGCGGCCGACATAAGGAGTCCTGGCTCCGGAGACGAAGCCGGCGAGGAAGAGAAGCGCCAGGGTTATGAGGGCTCTTTTCATCTTCCTCTGACAGTTACCAGCGGAGCGTCAAGCGTTTCGCCGAGGTTGAACTTCTGGTTGTCAGGCACGTCCGTCTTTCCCGTTCCCTTGTCCATCAAGGCCTTGAGCTCAGGCAGACGGTACCTGTAGACGTCGCGGGGAAGTTCCGAATGCTCCTTGCAGATAGAGGCGGCCATGCCGACTACCTCCCCCATCATGCCGCATGTTCTCATGACCCTGACGGAGCCGAGGGCTACGTGGGTCACACTTATGTCGCGGCCCGCCATAAAGAGATTCGGGATGTTGCGCGAATAGAGACAGCGATAAGGAACGGCGTAGGGGTAAATCTTGTTATGGACGGTAGCCGACTTGAAGGCTCCTCCAGGGAAACGGCTGTAATTCAGGGAATCAGGGAAATGAATATCCAGGTCCCACGTCGTCGTAAAGGAGGCGTCTTCATGAAAAACCTGCTTGTCAATGTCGTCCTGTTTGAGAATGTAGTCACCAACGAGCCTTACAGACTCTCTTTTTCCTGATAGAAAGGCAACCCATGCCAAATCCCTATCAGTGAAATTCGTCTTGTTTTTCATGCCGTTCTTTAGAAAACTCCAGTTCGTATATATAACCAGCAGGCTATAGTCACGGATCCTCTCAGCCTCAGATATCTGATCTCTGTCCATGCCGGTCTCCCACTTCCACTCCCCTCTCGTCGTCTTCTCGCAATTGTCTTCGTTGATTTCGAGGCCGTAGCTGAATTCCGGGAAGGAGGTCCTGCGCCCCGTATCTTCCGAATACCACTGGACAGAAGCGCCCATGACCATGGAGTCGGCTTTTTCCGGTGCAAGGCTCTCGCCGAAATCGGAGCGGGCTTCCCTTCCGCTCATATGGTCGGCCCCGGCCATGAGGCCTATGACTCCGTCGCCCGTGCAGTCAGCGAAGAGAGGGGCCGAGAGAAGAGTCTCGCGTCCGGTCTCTATGTCGCTGACAATGACCGACTTGATGCTTCCGCCCTCTCCGGTCATGAGCCTGACGGCGTGGCAGTTCGGATAAAGGGTGACATTCTTCTCAGCCTCTATGAAGGCCTGCTTCTTCCCATCCTCGTAATTGGCCGCAGGCTGTGCGTTTCCCTGCCTCGACTGACCGAATTCGCGAATCATCCTGCCGAGCCCCTTATGAGGTCCTACTTCGATTCTGCCACCAAGATGGACTCTGATTTCAGAAGAATTATTACCGCCAAGGACAGGACGGTCGTTCACGAGGGCGACCTTGCAGCCGAGCCTTGCCGCGGAGACGGCGGCGCACATTCCGGCAACTCCGCCGCCGACGACCACAAGGTCATAGTCCCCGGCCCCGGAAGGAGATTCCGGCAGGCCCAGGGCCTTTCTCCGGAAAGCGGCCAGGGACGGAACTTCTGAAGGAGGAATGTCTTCAGGGTCGTTGGTAAGATAGATGGCGTCGCAGCGGCCATCGAAGCCTGTCAGGTCGCAGAGAGCAAGGGTAGCCTGACCTTTCTTCAACATGGTCTTTCCTGCACTCTGCCATTCCCAGCATGACCCTTGGCAGCCAAGAGCATCTTTCGTGGTTCTCTTGCCATTAATCTTAAGGTAAAACTTTCCGGGGCCTTTCCCGGAAAACCAAGGTGAAGTCCAATTGAAAGTACGGACGAAGATGTAATATATACCCTCGTCAGGCACATCTATAGTGGTCTGGGCATCCTCCACCGGGCGGCCCATCCCATGGGCCAGGAGATACGGGGAACCCATCTGATCCATGAACTGCTGGTCCAGGGCCCAGCCTCCCTTTTCCCGGAAAGACTCGGACTCGATAAATAGGCCAGCCGCCCATCCCGGAAGGATGTACAGCATGGCCGATATCAACGAAACCACAATAAACTTCATCCGCAAAAGACAACTAGTCAGAGACTGTCATGTCTGAAAGTTTCAGCCAACCTCTCGAAGTAATATCTCCGTTCACGGCAAGCTTGATTGCCGTCTTGGTTGTATCTCCGGTAGTGTCGACTATACCGATAGCCCAGGTATATTTGCCCGCCGGCACGTCGAGAGTTCCGTCCAGAGTGTAAGGGAAGGCGGTTCCGTCAACCCATTCCGAAGGGTCCGTCTTAGTGTCAATATAGACCTTCTTGACAGCTCCGTCGGCATCGAGCAGAGCCACGGCAACCCTGTATTTGTAGTTCCACTGAGGAAGGTTGTCAGGCAGATAGCCCCAGCCCATGTTCCTCCATCGGTAGGAAACGGAGAATCTGGAGCCGGCGGAGGCAGATTCAGGAAGAGTGACCTGGTCAGGATAAACCCTATAACCACCTTCAGCAACAAAACGCTGGACGAGAGAGAAAGCATCCTCGAACCATGAAGCCGTCTCAGCACCGACCCTGAAATCCATCATGTTGACATGGGCCTCCTGCGACTGCTCGAATTCGCCTTTGCGCACATCCTCAGGATGTCCTTGGCGATAACCAGCAGGATCATTCCAGTAGCTGTGCTGGTTAACGATATATCCTCCTTCCATGATGATAGGCCTTTTGAACTTGTAGTTTGCGGCTATGCCCTTCTCCCACGTAGAATATCCCCAGCTGGGGTTGGTCATACCAAAAGCGTCATGGCGCAGGCAATAGCCGTTCTGAACGGCAAGAGCTATCATGGCCTCACTGTTTGGATTAGGAGTCCCGGTACTGGTCGGATGACCAATTACGCGGTGATAGTTGATCACAAGAGGAATCTTGGTAAAATTCTTAGCATAGAGCTTTGTAATCCAGTCGAGAACCTCACGCTTAAGAGTCTCCGTATTCTCATTAACGGCCGAGCAATTATCTGTATCGTAGGCAACACTGTGTCCCTCTCCCCACTTTCCGAGTCCGTACCCGTCAATGAAAGCACACTTGACCGGATCATTGAATTCCTTGGCGAAAGCCTCCACAAACTTCGCATAGTACTTCTGAAAAACAGGATCCTGAGGCATAGGTGTCTTTCTGTCAGGATGTTTAGGATCGTCTATGGCATAAGCGGCACCGGCGTCAATGACGAACTGGGGAGTGTTAGCGCCCTGGTCTCTTCCATCGACGACTATTCTGAAGGCAATCGGAAGTCCCCGGTCCCAAGCCGCATGAATCAGCTTGTAAATATTGCTGGCCGGATCATTCCAGGCATAGACACCGTCAGCCGGATTCATCTTCGCCCAGCTCGTACGCATATACACTGCAGAAGCATAATCTACGACTTTAACGGCCTGTCCGAGGGTAGGCACCACATATTCCATATTAAAGTACTCAGGCTTTGAATTCGCACCTACATACATAACCCAGCCGGACAGAGGATTTCTTAAGACCTTCGAAGAGTTATACTTCGGTTTGACGACCACCGTTTTTCCGTCTCCGGAATCGGGCTTTTCAGGATCATAACCGCTTGCATTCTTTGTACAGCCGCATGATGTTGCGCTCAATTGCAACGCAAGAATCGACAGCCCCACAATCTTAAGTCCCAGAGATTTGATTACACCGGCTTTTGTCAAAATATCCATCTTTTCTTTGAATTATTACTGAACCGATATCTGCTTGATTTTCAGCCAACCGCCATCGGTATACTCGCCGGCTGCACTTAGGTAGATTCCGATCTTGAAATCCCCTGATTTTTCATTACTCAGATACTTATCCACAACCCCGACCGCAAAGTCATAGTCACCGACAGGGATTCCCTCTGGAGAGAACGACATCTCATAAGACAACCTGCCTCCTGTAAGATCATGGAGATGGGCGTTGTCATCATAGTAAAGGGCATAACCGCCGGCTGTTTTGACTACCTTTCCGGTGTTGCGATCGAGTATTGCGAAAGCTACGGCAAATCTGTCTTTGTACTGCTTGATATTGGTAGGGCAATATGCATGTCCCACGTTCACCCAGCGATGCCGTAAAGTATAGGTCTTTCCATTTACAATCTTTACGGGAAAGGTAACTTTGTCAGGCAGGACTTTGTAACAGCCCTCCTCGGAGAATTGGCGGACAAGGTCAAAGGCATCATTGAACCATGAATATGTTTCCCCCTTCTCGATGTTTTCACTGTAACGTAAATCCATCATATTGACATAAGCCCCCTGCATCTCGGCAAATTCACCTTCTCTAAGAGATCTCACGTCAGGATAGTCACTTGAGAAGTCGTGCTGACCCTGGACCCAGCCACCTTCTCCAAGAACCGGGACTTTGAATCTCCAGTTGGCTATGAAATTTCTTTCCCAGGTTCCATAGCCGTAGTCTGCCTTCATGCCGAAGGCATCATGCCTCATCGAGAAGCCTTTTTCTATCGCCCTATTCAAAAGCACAGCAGAAAGCGGATCTTTACTGCCAGAGCCTTTGGTCGAGCCTACATTTTTGTGATAATTGGTAAATACCGGGATCCTGTCAAAGGCGTTGACGTACAAATCAGTAACCCAGTCAAAGACAGCTTCTCTCGGGGTCTCATCGCCAGTCGAATAGACACAGGTATGGTACTCTCCCCATTTCCCCATTCCAAGGCCGCTGATGAACTCAACCCTTGACGGGTCGTTATACTCTTTAGCCATGGCTTTGATGAATCTTTCATAGCACTCCTGGAATACCGGGTTGTCGGGATAAGGAGACCACACATCCATTGAGCCTGTCTTTGTCCAAAAACCTCCGACAGTGTCGGAACCATACTTTTCTATGATTTTATTCCTTACGTATTCCGGAGTACAGAACTGATGTTTGTCTCGGCTGTCAGTAGTGAGCGTAAAGGCAAGTTTCATCCCCCTCTCTGCGGCGCCTTCCGTCAATTTCCTAAGACTCTGCGCTTTAGGAGTATTAACTCCCTTGTCCCAGATATAGACACCTTCTTCCGGCTCAAAATCCGACCATGGTCCTCTTATATAAAGCACCGTAGCATAATCAGATACTTTAATCTCGCCTGCAGAAGAGTGGAAGGAGTCGTAAGTTTTCCATAACTTATCCGGATCGTCCACAAGAGGTGCATACATCACCCATCCGCAAAGCGGATTCTTGCGTATAGTCTTTCTGTCGGAATTAAAGGTCACTTCCTCATAGACCTTTGAATTGTCTGTATCTTTCTTGTCCGGGCCATCGGTCCCGCTCTTCGAGCAGGAGACGACGGTCAGGACAACAGAAAGAACAATGAATGGGATTCTTATTCTCATGGCATACTTTACTTCGTCTCGAATCTGATTCTCATGTTCCTGAGATCAAAGACGATGAAGTTGGTTCCCTTGTTGCACTTGAAATAGTTACCTCGTATATCAGTTCCCCCTGACATTGGCATCCATGTACCAAGGGCCAGATTCTGGGTGTAGTCCGAGCCCTTGTCTTGAATTCCGTCACCATCACTGTCGATACGAGCCGGAGCGAACTGGTAGGCGTTGTTCGCATTATACTCCTCTTCAGATCCATCGCCATTTCCATCATAGACGTATTTCGAGATTATGGAGAAACTTGTTCTGCCATCGCCGTTATTGATAGGATCGCCTTTGTATACGAGTACCTGAGGATCAGCGAGACTTTGGGTGAGCTTAAGGTCTTTACCATATTTAGCCCAGCCGGCGGTTGCTCCTCTGAGCCATAGATTCGTCACTACGGTAGTGATAGGCGTGAGGCTGGCATTAGAGTTCGGCTGCCAGGTAACGGTGAACGGTTCATTGAACTTGTTTTCCGGAGAATAGATGGTTACGGTCTTGTCGAGCATATCTATCACGATTCTATAATCCCCGGATGAAGGAATTTGCCAACTGATTCCGTCAGGAGCGGTGCCGTCTTCGTTCTCTCCGAGCATCTTGGCAGGAAGAGTTACACCATCCTGGAAAGTACCGTCCCCCTGAGGAGAAATGTATTGAGTAAGTCCTTCATAGCTTACAGGGATGGTCAGGCCGCCCTCCTTAAGATTGGAAACTATGGCATAGACATAATCATTCTCAAGAGTCTTGGTCACGATCTGTCTGGAAATTCCCGTTTTTGCAGAGCCAGAGATGTAGACCACATCAGCGTCAAAGACTACAGGACGATATGGTCTCACATCCACATCGACCGTTCTGGATTCTGGCATAATGAATTTATCTCCACCGCTCCACTTTGCTATGACTTTAAATGATAGCGTCACGTCCTCAGATACCGGCTGTCCCCATAGATTGGTAATGTAGGACTGCAGCTGGGCGGTGGTGAAGGAGCGAGAGAAGACACCGTCGTCTTCGACGTTTCTTATCACGGTAGATGTTCCGAACTGATTGACCTTCAAGTCAAGCATCGTAACATAGGTCACGAGATATTCTTCAGGCATCTCTCGTGCCGGAGTCCAGGTAAAGGTTACTACGGGTTCGTCCGCGGGGGTGTTCTCTACCAGCTTCATCGAGGTCTCCGAAGAGGTCAGAGTCATCGTCTCCTTGTTATCAAGGATGTAGGAGTTGTCATATTCATCGTAATTGTTCGAGCAGGCGGCCAGAGAGACCACAGCCACGACAAACGATGCTGATTTAAGTATTTTCATATTCAACATGTTCTAAAACGTAGACAAAGTTCTGACTGCTACCAACCCGGGAGCTGTCTGAGATTAGGATTTCTGTCGATGTCATCCTGAGGGACAGGCCACCAGTAACTCAAGAATTTTCTCTCCTGATACTTGGTTCGCACATAGAAGTCGTCGCGGGTAGTTGCCATCATGTTCATGCCGTAGAACGGACCGTCAAGCACACTCTCTGCAAGCTTCCATCTCCTGAGGTCATTCCAGCGCAGACCCGATTCGCAGTTAAGCTCAATCCTCCTTTCTCGGCGTATGAGGTCTCTGAGTTCATTCTGAGAAGGAACTTGAAGTTCGGCACTGCCGTATTCAGGGATGCCCGCCCTCGCGCGAATCTTGTTGACATACTTGAGGATCTCGCTCTTGTTGGCGTCGTACTGGTTCACGCCGTCGGACACGCTGTACTCGTAGAGGCTCTCCGCATAGGAGAGGTAGGCCTCGGCAAGCCTGTAGACGATTCCGTGCCTCTTGTTGTACTGGCCGGAAGAAGAACTTCCGCAATAGTCAGGCGCTATCCTCTTCTTCATGAGGTAGCCGGCGGTAGGATAATCGGAACCGGACTTACCGTCTTCCTTCTGGAAGAAAAAGTTCACATTCTTTCTTGGAGGCAGCTGAGACGTCTGGTCCTTGTGAGTCTTGGCCCAGTTGAAAGACTCGTTGTACATCACTGAGATATAGAAACGAGGCTCTCGGTTGCAATACATATTGTAGGTTCCTTTCTCGGTGATAACATTCTCTTCACTACCATCGACCCCCTTAGGGTTGTTGTAGAAGTACCTGGTATCTGCGGAGAAATCTGAAGTAGAGTAACCATTTTCGGAATAGCCTGAATCCTTGTTGATGATAGGGGTACCATCGGCACCATAACCCGTTATCGCGACCTTCCCGTTGGCCATGAAGAAGGCATCTACCAGATTCTGAGTTACGCCAAAGACTCCCGACTGATTCTGGATGCTCTTAGGAGCAGACTTAAGGTCGAGCCAACCCGGTCCGTCCTCTGTTCTCGGCATTATTATTTCGTAATTGCCTTGGTTCCTTCTGAGCATGAGAGCGCCAAAATAGCTCATATAAGGGTCGGAGTGACCGTTGACATATTCGGCTTCATAAAGTTTGTAGCCGTTAGCCTCCGCTGCATCTATGAGCTCCTTATTAGCATCGGCCGCCTCTTTCCAGCGCTGTGGATCATAGGTTGAGCTGAATATTTTATCACCGTCACAGTTCACTACTCCTTGCATGTCAGGGTTACCATTCACTAGAGGGCTTGCGGCGAAAGTCAGAAGCCTTGCACGCATAGCCAGAGCCCACAGTGAAGTGGCGCGGCCATAAGAGTTCGCCTGGTCCGAATAAGAGACAGGAAGCTGTTTGGAAACTTCTTCCAGCTCGTTGGCGCACCAGTCTACGACCTCATAGAAAGGACGCTGCTTAAGCATAAGGTCAGAGGCATTCGTCGTAGGGGCTGCTTCGGAAATTATGGGCACTGAACCATAGGTCATAACCAGAAGAGAATGATAGTATGCGATGAAAAACCTGCATTCTGCCTTCATGATGTCGATATCCTTCTGGGAGACATCGGTTAACGCATGCGCATTGGCAATGAAAATGTACGCGGAACGGATTCTCTTAGGAAGGTCTTTCCAGAAATTAATTATCTGTCCGTCACTCGGAGTCCAGTTACCAACCTGATAATTGCAGACTTTGTTGCCGACCGCAATCCACTCGGCAGGGGTTGCTGCATCATCGCCGATCGTATCCCAGTTCGAGTCGGCGTAGGTCTGAGGGATGCCGTCATATATGTAGGCAAGCCACCTGTAGAGGTTTTTGCTATTCTCGAAAGTGGTCTTGAGGTCCAGCTGGTCGTCAGGCCTCTTGTCGAGGTAGTCCGAGCATCCGGCGAAGATTCCGAGACCGAGAAGAATCTCGGCTATGTAAATAAATAATCTATACTGTTTCATACTGACGATTTCTAGAATTTGAACTCAAGTCCTACAGAATATGATTTCATCAGAGGATACTGGCCTCCATCAGAGGCATCGAGCTCAGGATCCCAAAGTTTGAAGTGAGAGAAGGTGAGGAGATTAGTCCCGCGGAGGAAAACTCTTGCGGAAGAGATGAACGACCTCTCGGCAAATTTCTTAGGGAGAGAATATCCTATTTCCAGATTCTTGAGTCTGACATAGCTGGTGTTCTTGAGCCACCAGGTGGAAGGCTGGGCATTGATTGTGTTCGGGCCATAGGTCAGACGAGGGTAGAAGACGTTCTGGCTAGGATTATCAGTCGTCCACCTGTCCTTGTAATTAGAGAATACATTGTAGTATCCGCCTGAATTCTGCCCCGGAAGAATATTTGAAGAAAGCATTCTCCACATGCGGGCGGCACCCTGGAAGAGTACGCCAAGATCAAGATTCTTATAGCTTGCGCTCATGCCGAAGCCGTATACTATCTCAGGCGCAATGGTTCCTCCGATGGCTGTCTTGTCGTAGACATCGATTCTGTTGTCATGGTTGACATCCTTGTACTTGATATCTCCAGGTCTTACCTTGGTAGAGAGGGTACATTCAGGAAGTGTAGAAATCAATGTTCCATCTGGATTGAAATCCGCGTCGGTATAAAGACCCTCGGCGACATAGCCGAAGATCTGGTTTACAGGATGTCCGGTCTGCGCCCTGTTTGTTCCGATTATTGACTTAGGTTCATCCATCTCTATGATTTCGTTGTGGGCATAGGTAAAGGAGCCCATGGCGGAGAAGTACCAGTCTTTATTGAACTGCTTTCTTACATTCAGAGACACCTCGGCTCCCTGATTTTTCACCTTTCCATAATTGGCCCAAGGAGACTTGATGAAGCCTGCTGTAAGAGGGATTGAAGATCTTTCCATGAAGATATTGTTTCTCCTCTCATCGAAAACGTCAAGGGACAGATCTACAACTCCTTTCCAGAGTCCGACATCGATTCCGAGATTCGTTTTGTTGACTTTCTCCCATGTGAGGTCAGGAACGCCGAATTCTCCTTCCGCCATACCGGTAAGCGCATAAGCACTTTCTACTCCCCACTTGTACATATCCAATGTAGCATAATCATCGGAGATCGTAGAAAGATAGGCAAAGCGGCGGCCGCTGAGTGAAGCATTTCCAGTCTGTCCGTAAGAAGCTCGTATCTTAAAGTTACTTAGAACATTCTTAAACCTGGCCATGAAAGGTTCTTCTGACAAAACCCAACCTAGGGCGGCTGAAGGGAAGAAGCCATAGCGTTTGCCAGGTGCGAAGTTTTCTGATCCGTTGTAGCCGAAGTTAAATTCTCCGACATACCTCTTATCGTATGAGTAAGATACTCGTCCTGCCATTCCCTGGTTTCTGTAAGGGAGCTTGTCACCATTGTCGTAATTACTCCTGTTGACCATCAACATGGCGCCTACGACATGCTTCTCGGCAAAGGTCCTGTCATAATTCGCAGCGAGCTCAACATAGAGTCGTCTGTTTCCGTAAGCTCCGGAGACCGAATGACCTAGGGTATTGCTGCCAACGGAGGATCTGTTGAGAACAAGAGTTCCGTCTTCCCTTCTTTCGCGGGTTGGATTATAAAGGTCAGGGGAAGTGGAACGGGATACGGATCCTGACGAGTAGCGGTCAAAGGAGAATGTTCCCTTGACTTTGAGTCCGGGTGTGATGGCCTTAAGATCCTGGCTCAGAGAGAAGAGAGTCTCAATCTTTGAGGCAGTAGTGGTCTTATAGCCCATCTGAGTGGCCATCGCCCATACATTTCCCTCGGCTCCTGCCGGGATTTCACCTGAAGAATACCTTACCGGATAATCAAACGGAACCGCTCTGAAGGCTCTGCTGAAAATCTGGTCGACACTTTGCGTTGTTGACTTTCTGTCTTGGAGATAACCGCCGATATTCACTCTGAATTTAGTCGTCTTGGTGATGTTGATATCGACATTCGACCTTACGTTGTAGCGCTGGAGCTTAATGGAAGGGTCCCAATCCCTGTCAGGATCCTTAGTCAGGATTCCCTGTTCATTGTAGAGGGCGGCTACAAGCGAATAGGTAAGGACGTTGTTTCCTCCCGATACCTCAGCAGTCACTCTCTGGTTTGACGCATGATCTTTAGTGACGGCATCAATCCAGTTGACGTCAGGATAAAGGTCTGGATCATAATGGCTTCTGGTCTTAGCGATTCGGTCCGTGTACATCGGGCTCGAGCCTCCGTCTACTAGAATATCGTCAAGAAGCTGCATATAATCTGCGGCGCCGATAAAATCAGGAAGTTTCACAGGTTCAGTGGCCGCGAATTCCGTTTTGATTGTAACCTTCGGCTTGCCGATTTCTCCGCGTTTGGTGTTGATAAGGATTACACCGTTGGCCCCCCGCACTCCATAAACCGCACTTGCGGCGGCATCTTTGAGCACGGAGAAGGACGCAATTTCCTCAGGGTCGATATTGTTGATGTCCCTTTCAACTCCATCCACGAGCACAAGCGGATCACGACCAGCACTCTGGAAGGTCGAAATTCCGCGGATCCAGAAAGTAGCATTGTCATATCCAGGCTCACCAGAGCTCTGAATTGAGAGAACACCAGGAACTGTTCCTGCAAGGTTATTACTCATGGAACGAGATGTTCCCACCTTAAGTTTTCCAGGATCCAGGGATGCGATGGAAGCGACGACAGACTCCTTCTTCTGCTCGCCATAGGCGACAACAACGGCATCTTGAAGCTGCCCGATGTCTTCAGCCAAAGTTACGTTCACAATTTTATTGTTGCCGACGAGAACTTCTCTGGTGAGGTAGCCCATTGATCTGAATACAAGGACAGCCCATCTGTCAGGAACTTTAATGGAATAGTTTCCGTCAATGTCTGCGATGGCATGGACATTCTGATTGTTTTTAATCATGACGACGGCACCCGGTACAGGATTACCGCCCTCATCCGAGACGTTTCCTGTTACGGTGAATTCAGCACGAGCAGACTGGGTTTGTGTCTGTTCAGCCGGGGAAGCAGGTGTCATCCATCCCTGTACAGAGGAAGGGTGCCTTCCGCCAGCCTGGGCAGGCAGGAAGGTCATGGCAGAGAATACCACAGCCAAGACTATCGTGCCTCCTAATGATGGTTTTTGAATGCTTGAAAGCATATTCACGATGTTATTAGTGTATTGTAGAAATCTATTGTGTCTTCGTGGCCGGTCTTAAACAGCGAGCAATTTAAAACCTTTTGCAAGACAAAATTGGACAAAAACACACATTCTGAGGGTAATCAGAAGTTCAGAAATAGTTCATTTTTGTACGAAAAGGATGGATACGGAAGATTATTACCCATTTAATGGCCGCCAAGAGTCACGGCGGCACCGACAAAAGGTAATGTCCGGTAGCGACGGCAGGTCAATCTTCCGAGCTATTTTTCTTAAATTCCGTAGGAGTGAGACCGAAGTGGCGTTTGAAGCAGATACTGAAATATTTCGGATTTGCAAAACCTGTCTTGAAGGAAATTTCGGAGACATTAAGGTCAGAGTCCTTCATCAGCTGGGCGGCTCGCTTGAGTCTCATATCCATGATGAATTCCTTGATGGACATGCCAGTCAGACGGTTGATCTTTTCATAAAGAAGAGTGCGGCCCATGGCCATGTCTCGGATGAAGGAGTCGACATCGTAGTCGGAATTATCCATGTTGCGTTCTATGCAGTCCATGGCCTTCTGAAGAAGTTTATCATCAACAGAGGAAATGACGAGCTTAGAAGGTTCCGCTATGTAACGCTTGCTGTAAAGATTCTTCATATCCTCCCTTGACTTCAAGAAGGCCTTGATCTGCTGCTTGAGATAAGACAGATCGACAGGTTTGTCGAGGAAGACATTGGCTCCGGCCTCGAGCGCCTTGGTGCGGTTATCTCCAGAATTACCCAATCCAGAGAGCATTACGATTGGAATATGGCTGGTCTTGATATTGGCTCTAAGCTCACGACAGACCTCGAAGCCGTCCGCTTCAGGCATAATAAGATCAGTAATGATTATGTCAGGGGCCGTTTTCTCTGCACGGGCAATTCCATCCCGTCCATTGGATTCAGCGTAAACGTTGTAGTCCTCCGAAAGCCTGTCGGAGAGATAATTACGGAAGCCTCGGTCATCCTCTATCAGGACTATGCTCCAGCGTTTTCGCTCATGCATAGTCTTATCCGAATCATCGCGTCCGGTCTCACTGACAAGTTCATCTACCTCCGAAGCGGCATATTCATAGGCCGAGTCTTCATCGGACTCAGACTTGTCTGCCCTGACTTCAGGAGAAGGAATGTCAAGGATGAAAGAAACGATGAAATTCTCGGATTTCATCTCTATGGTCCCGCCTATTACGTCCACCAGCTGTTTGACTATGGCAAGTCCCAGTCCGGAGCTGCTTCCAATTCTCGGTTTCATACCGCCTCGCGAGAAAGCCTCGAAGATATTTGTTTTAGTTTCCTCTGAAATTTCAGCTCCGGAATTGGATACGGTGAAACGAAGAAAGCCAGGTTTCTCACCCTCTGTCACGCTTACTCCGATATGACCACCGGACGGGGTGTATTTGAAGGCGTTGGAGAAGAGATTGCTGAAAATCTTTTCTATGATGTCCTGGTCGAAGTTCGTATAGACCTTGGTGAACTTGGAATCAAAGTCGGTTTCCACTCCTCTCTTGGCGGCGAAAGGTTCGAAGAGGGAGAAGAGGTTTTTGACAAAACCCTGGATGTCGCCGGGCTGCGGATTCATGGTGATTTTCTGGCTTTCGATTTCCCTAAACTGAAGGAGCTGGCTCACCATGTGGCTGATTCTTGATGCGTTGCGTTCTATAAGGTCGACATCCTTCCTGACCTCGTCCGTGGCCGGGATTCTTTCTTTGAGCTGTCTGAGAGGGTCAAGAATCATGGTGAGAGGAGTCTTGAGGTCATGGGAGATGTTGGTGAAGAAGTTGATCCTCGCCTTGCTAAGCTCGCTGAGGTTCTCCTCTTTCTTGCGCTCTAGTTCCAGCCTCTCCTCATATATCTTCTTGTTGGTCAGGTATCTCCACAGCATGTAGGCCAGGAAGACCAGGGCCAGGGCATAAAGCAGCAGGGCCCACGCCGACCTGTAGAAGGCAGGCCTCACATGGAAAGAAAGAGTGGCCGGGGCGCCCCACTCCCCTCCCGCGGTGGCGGCCACCACCTGGAGCTGATAAGAGCCAGCCCTGAGGTTGAAGAACTGGACGGCGCGCTGGCCAGGAGGCAATTCGGTCCACTTGTCCGAGAGGCCCGACATTCTGTAGGCGTAGCGGTTGCCCACAGGATTGAGGTAGCTGTCCGAGGAGAATCTCACCTCTATGTTAGACTGCCTGTGGCTCAGCCTTATGGTCTGGGAGCCGTTCATGGTGGAGATGGATCTGGAAATCGGAGAGTCCTCCATCTCCGGGCTCACGTCCTTGTCATCTATCAGGAAGTCTGTGAAATAAATCTTTGGGGTCGCCGCCGACACTCCCACCCTGTCGGGGAAGATGGCGGTGAAACCATCCGTCCCTCCGAAAAGCATCTGTCCGGAAGAACGCTTGAAGCAGGAACGGACATAGTAGGAGCCGTTGCCAGAGCTGAGGCCGAGGTCTGGTTTAAAGAAGAGGCAGCGGGACCTGTCAAAGACCCAGACGCCCTCGTTGGTGGCCAGCCAGACATCTTTGGTAGGGACATCCTCCAGCATGCTGAAAATCATCTTTCCCTCCAGAGCGTTTCCGGAAGAATCCCTGAGGCTTGCATAGGAGCCGTTGTTTCTCAGCACGTTGATGCCGCCTCCCCTGGTGCCGAACCAGATTTCTCCGTCCTGGGTCCGGACATAGGAGCAGATGTTGTTCGAAGAATAGGGCTTGTCCTCGAGGACGTATTGCCTGAGGACCTTGTGAGTGTGCACGTCGATGGAATAGACGCCCGTATGGGTGAGCAGGCAGAGATTGCCCCTCTGGTCATGGAACATGGTCTCGACCTGCATTTTGAGGGAGATTCCGTCATGGCTGAGGATGTTGATGTCGCCGACTGTGCCGGTGCCGGTGTCGAGGAAGCGGAGGCTTGCGTCGGGGTCGGCCAGCCAGTAGCCGCGGTCCCCTTCGGCGAGGAAATCATAGACGCTGATACCTTCGGTACCGGGGAGGGTACCGAAATGGGTGGAGCCTCTGCGGAGGACGTTGATACCTCCGTTGAACTCACTGACCAGCAGGGAACTATCTCTTCCCCATGCGATCTTCTTGATCATATTGGAGGCAATCCCGCTGCCGTTGTTCTGGGTGAAATAGGAGAATTTGCCGTCTCTGGAGATCCTGTTCAGGCCTCCGCCCTCGGTTCCTACCCAGAGCGTGCCGTCGGATGCCTCGGCAAAGCAGCTCACGATAGGATTACTGAGCCCGTCGCGGGAGGCTCTGTAAAATTTCCCGGCAGCTTCGGCGGAGATGGTGGTCAGAGCTAGCTTGCCACCGTAAGTCCCGACCCAGACTCCCCACCCATCGGGGTCTTCGAAAATGGACCAGACTGAATTGTTCGGCAGGCTCTCATCGGAACCGACATCGGAACGGAGCATCGAGGTCTCCCCTGTCGAAGGGTCGAGGAGAAGGAGGCCGTACTGGGTCGCGACCCAGATTATTCCGTTTTTGTCGAGATAGAGCTGTTTGGAGCTGGCGGACTCCGGAAGCGGATATTTCTTCTCCAGAAGGCCGTCAGCGGAGTATTGGAAGATGCCTTCCATCTGGGTGAGTACGAAGATGTGTCCTCCCACGTCCATCACATCCCTGACAACGGTGCCGTCGGAAGGGAAGCGGACGAAGCGGGCGTAATTGCCGGTCGAGGCGTCAAGCCTGTAGAGGACACCGGCGTTTCCGACGTAGGTGAAAGGCCCGTCGCAGGTTAGGGAGAGGGTCGGAATCGAGGTTTCCACCCCTTCGGGCAAAGGGAAGGTGCTCATCTCCTGCAGGCTTTCCGGCCTGAAAGCCACTATCTTGTTGTCCCTGATAAGCCAGATAAGCCCGTCTTTTCCGGCCACCACATTACCGATGTTCCCGTCTATTACGAGCTTGAAGCCTTCGGTGGCATAGTCAAAGCGGAAGAGGCCGTGGTCGGTGGCCACATAGACATCGCCGTGGATGTCGGTCACGACATGCCCCATGGCCCAGTGGGTCTCGGGGTTGAACCTGAAGATTTCTTTATTCATCCGCCTGAAGCTGTCCCCGTTGAACATGTAGACGGCATCGAAGCCGCTGAACCAGATTCTCCCGATGCTGTCCTTCGCAATGGAATGGACGCCACCATAATAAGATGTCTCCGGCATCTGGTAAAAGCGGTAGACGGAGGTGTCAATGGCTCGGGCCGGGGCTATGGCGAGGAGGGCGGTGAGGGCCGCTGATATGAGCCGGAAGAATTTTCTCATTTCTTTTCGTCTGTCTTCACCTTGCCGTACTCCGTAGGGAGACAGCCGACGTATTTCTTGAAACTGGTGGAGAAATCGTAGCAGGAGAGTACGGACTGCGTTCCAAGCCAGATATTTCCCAGCCTGTCCTGGACTATGGCTTTGACTATGCTCTGAGAGAGTCCGTCTTCAACTGTCAAGTGTCTGAAACGGATACCGCTCTGAGCGAAAAGAGAGGTGGCTGAGAGGAGGGCGAGAAATATCGTTATGAAGCGTCTCATATCATGGGTAGTCTTACAAAGATAGTCAATTTCGGCATAAGCAGGCAACTTTTTGAAATTGTCCGAATCAATTTGATTTTGTCTTCGGTTTAGTCTTGTCTGTTATCCAGATGTTGGCCGTCAAGTTTAGGTAAGGGCCTTTGCACTTGCGGGAGGCGGTGAGTCAAGCCACAGACAAGCTGAAGGCTGAAGACAGGACATTTATCCGGATTTGATTTGGTTTTTGTGCAAACGTTTGTATCTTTGCCTCGTAAAGAAATTGCAAACGTTTGCAAACATGGCTAAAACTACAATAACCGACATTGCCAAGAAGCTGGGTCTGACCCCCTCCACCATCTCCAGAGCCCTCGCAGGGAACCCCCGCATCAAAATAGGAACAAGGGAGGCCGTGGAAAAGGCGGCCGCCGAGATGGGCTACGAAAGAAATGCCGTCGCCTCTTCTCTGAGGAGCGGCAAAGCCATGACGGTAGGTATAATCGTACCGAGAATAAACCGAATGTTTTTCGGCAACGCCATCAGCGGGGCAGAATCGGTCCTCAACGAGGCCGGATACACGGTAATCATCTGCCAAACCCACGAAAAAGTCGAAAACGAGAAAAACGCTCTCAAGACCCTGAGCATGAACAGGGTTGCAGGCATCCTTATCTCCCATTCTATAGAATCCGCAGACTCTTCCCATATCCGCGAGGCTCTGGACAGCAGGTCGAAACTGGTCCAGTTCGACAGGGTATTCTACGACCTTCCGGGGGCTAAAGTAGTCAACGACAATTTCCATGGTGCCTACGAAGCCACCAGTCACCTCCTCCGGATGGGTTATAAGAAAATCGGTACTCTGGCCGGCTACATGAATGTATCTTGCTATAAAGAGAGGCTGGACGGCTACTTCAAGGCCCTCTCTGATGCCGGAATGTCAAGGGACGAGAGCCTCGTCTACTATGGCTCCATTCTTCAGGAAACAGGCCGCGTGAGCGGGAAGAAGGCCATAGAGGCCGGTTGTGACGCACTTTACAGCGCCGGTGACTTTTCCGCTCTTGGAGCCGTTGAAGCGGCGTGCGAGGCAGGGAAAAACATCCCTGAAGACTTCGGGATAGTCGGCACGGCCAATGAGGATTTCACGTCCATCATGAACCCTCCCCTCTCCTCCCTCGACCTGAATCCTTATGAAATAGGCAGACAGGCCGCCCTGGCCTTCCTGGACGGGAGCGATGAAGTAGTCAAGGTCAAGACGGAACTCAGGGAAAGGCTTTCCTCCAAAAGAAACGGCAACAGATAAATGATATAGATATGGTTGATTTTTCTCTAAAAGGCAAGGTCGCGCTCGTCACAGGAGCGACCCACGGAATCGGAATGGGCATAGCTGCAGCCTTCGCACAGGCAGGCGCCAAAATCTATTTCAACAGCTCACGTCAGGACCATCTCGACAGAGCTCTCGGCGAATACAAGGCTCAGGGAGTCGATGCCGAAGGCTGCGTCTGCGACGTGCGCGACGAGGCCCAGGTCGGCAAAATGGTCGACGGCATCCTCGCAAAGGAGGGCCACCTCGACATTCTTGTCAACAACGCAGGCATCATCCGCCGCATCCCTATGACCGAGATGAGCCTCGAGGAGTGGCAGAACGTGATAGCCACCGATCTGACGGCTCCGTTCATCTGCTCCAAGGCCGTCATCCCTTCGATGATAAAGAACGGCCACGGCAAGATCATCAATATCTGCTCCATGATGTCTGAGCTCGGAAGAGAGACGGTTTCAGCCTACGCGGCCGCCAAGGGAGGGCTCAAGATGCTGACCCGCAACATCTGCTCTGAATACGGAGAATACAACATCCAGTGCAACGGAATCGGGCCTGGCTACATAGCAACGTCCCAGACCGCCCCTCTGCGCGAGCGTCAGGCCGACGGCAGCCGCCATCCTTTCGACGCCTTCATCATTTCCAAGACTCCGGCGGGCCGCTGGGGCACGGTGGAAGACCTCCAGGGTCCGGCCGTCTTTCTTGCTTCGGACGCCTCGAACTTCATCAACGGCCAGGTCCTTTACGTAGACGGAGGCATCCTCGCCTACATCGGAAAGCAGCCTAAGTAAAATGAACAGGATTTCAACCATTTTCGGATTCATGGCGCTGGCCATCGCTTGCTCGAGACCTGTCGAGGTAAGAATCTCCAACCCCCTGGATTTCGACAGGGCGGGAGAAATAGTCGAAGTCCCGGCCGGAAAAGTTAAGGTGAAAGCCGGCGGCTTCGTCGTACTCAATTCCGACGGAGAGCAGGTGGCATATCAGCTCACCTCCGACGGGAACCTGCTTTTCCAGGCCGACGTGAAGGCCGGAGGCACGGCCGTTTACACCATCCGCAAAGGCGTGCCGGAGCCTTTCGACACTCTCGCCTGCGGTTCTTACCGTCCCGACAGGATGGACGACTTCATCTGGGAGAACGACTTTTCGGGCTACAGGACCTACGGCCCCGCTCTCGAGAAGAGCGGAGAAAGGGCCTACGGCTACGACGTCTTCACCAAGAGCGTCAAGACTCCGGTCATGAAGAAGCGTTTCGACGCTGCCATCTACGGCGTGCCGAAGGTCAACTTCCACCTGGACCACGGCGACGGGATGGATTCCTACGGTGTCGGGCCTACGCTCGGCGACGGGACTACCGCAATCGTGTCCGCCGACAGCCTCGTCTACCCTTGGTGCTGGACCTCTTACGAAGTTCTCGACAACGGGCCTCTGCGCTTCAGGGCCCGCTTCACCTACAGTCCCGTGACCGTCGGCAAGGACACGGTGATCGAGACCCGCATCATCACCAGCGACGCCGGCTCCCTGCTCAACAGGGTGGAAGTCTCCTATTCAGGACTCGCCGACTCCCTCCGCATAGCCGCCGGGATAGTCGTGCACAAGGAGAATCCCGAGGCCTATGTCCTCGGCGAAGACTACGCCGGTTACGCCGATCTCGGCGACAGAAACATCGGGGAGAACGGTGAAATCTTTTGCGGAATGGCCTTCGCCTCTAAGCCTCTCTCCCTCGGCTTCGTTCCCCTCGGCCATGAAGGTGGCACGGCCATAGGCCATGTCCTGGCCACCTTCCCTTCCAGCGGAGGCAAACTGGACTACTGGTTCGGCAGCGGCTGGAGCAAGGCGGGAATCAAGGGTCTCCAGGACTGGGAAGAAAGGCTGGACCGCTTCGCCCAGACAGTACGCAAGCCTCTCGAAGTCAAGGTAAAATAAAGATATGGAACAAGTTTTCAGTTATATAATCGGACTTGGAGCGGCGGTGATGATGCCTGTCATCTTCACCATCCTCGGAGTCTGCATAGGAATCAAGTTCGGCAAGGCCCTGAAGAGCGGCCTGCTGGTCGGCGTCGGCTTCGTGGGCCTCTCGGTAGTGACCGCCCTGCTCACCGGCAGCCTCGGCGCCCCGCTCAAGACCATGACCGAAATCTACGACCTCAAGCTGGGAATCTTCGACATGGGCTGGCCGGCGGCGGCTTCCGTAGCCTACAACACCACGGTCGGAGCCTTCATCATCCCGGTCTGCCTCGCCATAAACATTCTTCTGCTGGCGCTCAAATGCACCAAGACCGTCAACATCGACCTCTGGAACTATTGGCATTACGCCTTCATAGGGGCCGTCGTCTATTTCGCCACCGACAACATCTGGTGGGGCTTCTTCGCGGCGATAATCTGCTTCGTGATTACCCTTGTGATAGCCGACATGACCACCCCGAAGCTCCAGGAATACTACGGCGACCTCGACGGAATCTCGATTCCCCAGCCTTTCGTCCAGGGTTTCGTGCCTTTCGCCGCACTCATCAACAAGGGGCTGGACCTCATTCCTGGTTTCAGCAAGCTTGATATCGATGCTGAAGGCATGAAGAAGAAGTTCGGCATCCTCGGAGAGCCGCTTTTCCTTGGAGTCCTCGTCGGCGTAGGCATAGGCCTGCTCGCCTGCAGGAGCTGGGGCGAGGTCGTCTCCGGCATCCCGAAGATTCTCGGCCTAGGCATAAAGATGGGAGCCGTCATGGAACTCATCCCGCGCATCACTTCCCTCTTCATCGAGGGCCTGAAGCCTATCGCTGGAGCCACAAAGGATCTGGTGACCAGGAAATTCAAAAATTCGGCAGGAATCTTCATCGGCATGTCTCCGGCCCTCGTGATCGGCCATCCTACGACTCTAGTGGTCTCCCTTCTGCTGATTCCCGTCCTGCTCTTCCTCTCGGTCATTCTGCCGGGCAACGAATTCCTGCCTCTGGCCTCCATCGCCGGAATCTTCTACGTCTTCCCGGCCATCCTGCCCCTAACCAAGGGCAACGTAGTCAAGACCTTCATCATAGGACTCATTTCTCTGACGATAGGTCTCTACTTCGTCACCGACCTGGCCCCGTTCTTCACCCAGGCAGCTCAGGATGTCTACGCAAAGACACAGGATGCGGCCGTGGCCATACCGGAAGGCTTCCAGGGCGGCTCTCTCGACTTCGCGTCGAGCCTTTTCTCCTGGGTCATCTTCCACTGCGTCCATGATTTCAAATGGATAGGAAGCGGAGCCCTCGTCATCCTCACCACGGCGATGTCCATCAGGAACCGCCGCAACATCATCCGCGAGGCCCATGCTCAGGCCGCCGCGGCAAAGACAGTCAACAAATAGCACGAAATATGAAAAAAGCAGTTTTGGCAATCGGTCTCTCTCTTCTCGTCCTCCAGGCAGGAGCCCAGACCTCATGGAAAATCCAGACGGCCTGCAATCCTCAGGACGTCAAGACTTACGACACCGAAAGGCTCAGGAAGGCCTTCATGATGGATTCGGTCATGGTCAACGACCAGATCCGCCTCACCTATTCGATGTACGACCGGTTCATCTTCGGCGGAGCCGTCCCTGCGACGAAGCCTCTCCGCCTCGAGGTTGTCGACGCCCTCAAGGCCCCGTATTTTCTCTTCAACCGCGAACTCGGAATCATCAATATCGGTGGCGACGGCATCGTCAGCGTCGACGGCAAAGACTACGAGCTCCACTTCAAGGACGCCCTCTACGTAGGCCGCGGCAACAAGGAAATTATCTTCAAGAGCAAAGACACCTCCAAACCGGCCAAGTTCTATCTCAATTCGGCCACGGCGCACAAGGCCTACAAGACCCAGCTCGTCACCATTGACGGACGCAAGGGTTCCCTGAAGGCCAACTCCTTCCCGGCCGGCAAGATGGAAGAAAGCAACGACAGGGTCATCAACCAGCTCATAGTCAACAATGTGCTTGAAGAAGGACCTTGCCAGCTCCAGATGGGGCTCACCGAACTGAAGCCGGGCAGCGTATGGAACACCATGCCGGCCCACACCCACGGCCGCCGCATTGAGGCCTACTTCTATTTCAACCTCACCCCGGGCAACCGCATCTGCCATCTCATGGGCGAGCCTCAGGAGGAAAGGCTGGTCTGGCTCTCCAACGAAGAGGCCATCATGTCGCCTGAATGGTCCATCCACGCCGCGGCAGGCACCTCCAACTACATGTTCATCTGGGGCATGGCAGGAGAGAATCTGGACTATGGCGACATGGACAAGATTTCATACGATGAAATGAGATAAACCATTATGGGAAAGATTGTTACATTTGGAGAAGTCATGCTGAGACTTTCCACGCCGGGGCACCTGCGCTTCGGCCAGGCAAGGCAGTATGACGCCACTTTCGGTGGGGGCGAGGCCAACGTGGCCGTGTCCCTCGCCAATTACGGCATGGATGCGGAATTCGTGTCCAGGCTGCCTGAAAACGACATAGCCGAGGCCTGCCTCGCGGAACTTCGCGGGCTCGGCGTGCAGACCAGACACATAATCCGCGGCGGAGAACGCCTCGGAATCTACTTCCTCGAGACCGGAGCGGTGGCGAGGGGCAGCAAGGTCATCTACGACAGGGCCCGCTCCTCCATTTCCACCATTGAGAAGGGCATGATCGACTGGGACGAGGTGCTCCGCAGGGCCGACTGGTTCCACTGGACCGGCATCACCCCGGCGATCAGCCAGGGAGCCGCGGACGTCTGCGCGGAAGCCATCGCCGCGGCCAACCGTCTCGGGGTCAAGGTTTCCTGCGACCTCAACTACCGCAAGAAACTCTGGAAATACGGCAAGAGCGCAGCCGAAGTCATGCCGGGCCTGGTAGCCGGCTGCGACCTCATACTCGGCAACGAAGAGGATGCCGAGAAAGAATTCGGCATAAAGCCGGAGGGCTTTGACAGCGAGAAGACTGGCGGTGAAATCGATCAGAGCCGCTTCGAGAGCGTCTGCCGCCAGCTCATGGCTAAATTTCCTCGCTGCAAAAAAGTCGCCATCACTCTCCGTGGCTCGGTCAACGCCGACCACAACACCTGGGGCGGCGTCCTCTGGGACGGTTCCGTCCTCCGGCAGTCGCGCCGCTACGACATCACCGACATAGTGGACCGCGTCGGTGGCGGCGATTCCTTCATGGGCGGTCTGATCTACGGACTTCTCGCCTATGGGGACGACCAGAAGGCGCTCGAATTCGCGGCCGCGACCTCCGCCCTTAAGCACACCATTTTCGGAGACTACAACCGTGTCAGCGTCCCTGAAGTCGAGGCTCTCATGGAAGGGAGCGGCTCGGGTCGCGTTTCAAGATAATTCAGAAATCATGGCAAGATTCAGCAAACTTCATTCATTGAGTCTTATCAAGGAGACCGGAGTCGTTCCGGTCTTCTATAACCCGGACCTCAAAGTGACGGAAAACGCCGTCAAGGCCTGCTACGACGGAGGCATCCGTGCCTTCGAATTCACCAACCGCGGAGATCGCGCCCACGAAATTTTCCGCGATCTGAAAGTCTGGGCGGCCGAGGCCTGCCCTGAGATGGTCATCGGAGCCGGCACTATACTTGACGCCCCTACCGCGGCCCTCTATATCCAGCTCGGAGCTGATTTCATCGTGGCTCCATGCCTCAATCCCGAAGTAGCCAGGCTCTGCAACCGCCGCGGAGTGTCCTACACTCCAGGCTGCGGCACCGTGAGCGAAATCAGCAACGCCCAGGAGCTCGGCTGCGACCTTGTGAAAGTTTTCCCCGCAGGCTGTGTCGGAGGAGCGTCATTCGTAAAGAACATCCTCGCTCCGCTTCCATGGTCCATGCTCATGGCTACAGGCGCCGTGGAGCCTGCAGAAGAAAATCTGAAGGCTTGGGCCGCGTCCGGCGTGACAGCAGTCGGCATGGGTTCCAAACTCTTTCCTAAGGATGCCGTCGCTAACGGGGACTGGAATCGGATCAGCGAGCTTGCTGCGGCTTCTCTGAAATGGTTCGCCTCCGGAAAGAAATAGATATCCGGCATACAGCTCTGACTAAGTCTTATAGATCAAAAAAGGGGTTGCGCCTCACGGCGGAGCCCCTTTACCATACTACTACTCTAAAAAAATGTTTAATTGGATTATTGCAATATGTAGAAATCAATACTAAAGTGCATCGAATTCGAAGTGCTGGAAAGTCCGTAAGCTGCATATCTGTCAAAGTTCGCGTCTAGCCGATAGGCCAGTCCCCTGGCTTGTGATTTGTCATTGGCGGCATCGATCTCCGCCTCAGATTCTTCGAATAGTGTTTAGAAATTGTTTAAACCGATAAGCAAAGCGCACCGTTCGATCTCCGCCCGGGGCACCTTAAAAAGAGCTAACTTGCTGATTTTCAGCGGTTAGCTCTTTTCGCGTCTCGATTTTTGGCGACATTTTGGCGACTTAGGGCTAACTTGGTGCTGACTTGGTCCCTGCTTGGTGCATTTGGAAAAGCGTTGTTAAGCGCTCTAGATACTCATAGGTTGAGGATCCAGAAAGGAAACATTATCCTTTAAGAATCGCCTGAACTTTTCCACTTCCGACATCTGCTCGTCAGTACTGAAGGATTGAAAAAGAATGCGGCGGAGTACACTATCTCCTTTCGCTCCCAGCAGCTCTATCTCCAACTCGTCGATGATATACAGATCCCCATAAAGATACAGTCCCGTCTTCTCATCATGGAACCGGCGGCAGGTATTGCTTCTATAGAATACGTCCAAGGCTTCCGTAAGGGAAATACGGAAAAGCTCGGACATCTTTGCGACGATGCAACCGATTCTATTGTGCAGAATGATTCTGCGAACCAGGAGATGCTCTTCTACCGTCATGGGAAATCAGATAGCTTTATCGGGTTCTAGAAACAAAACCTGCTTACCCTTTTTTCTTGCTTATTCTATCTCGGAGCGGGTGCTTGAGCCGATATAACCATTTACGTTGATTATATAGATTCTGTCGGCCATATCTATCTTGCGCTTATGCATATCGTCCAGCATCTCCTTCGTTCCCTCTGTCCACACCTCATCGTCTCCGGAATGCCCGAAGAGGCCCACGCTGATGACTATGTTGCCAGCGAGGGTAAGGCGCTTCTGCGCTTCCAGAAACTGATCCTTGAAGCGTGTGCTGCCGCAGAGGGTTATTACAGGGTATTTGCCGACCATGATTCAAGTGCATCTTAATTCTTTACAAACACATCTGGCTGATATTCATACACATCTAGGAAGTGTGACAATAGGATTCTGCTTACTCTCTTTAGTTCCGATATCAGGTCATCTGCATTAACTATTACCGCGCCAAAATCTGTTTTGTACCATTGAAGAAAACTCTCGAGTGCCTGAAGGTGGAGATAAACGCAAGAGAGGATAACCCTGCTATGGTATTTCTCGGGTTCAATTCTAACGGCAAAATTGCCATCAAGTTCTTGAAGATGTAGTTGTCGAATATCGCCCCAATCAGAATGAATAGAATCTGAACCAAGAGCATAACTGGATAGATATAATTCTTCTGGCTCAAACTCTTTCATGAGCATCTCGAATGACTTACCTCCGAACGCCTTCCAGGATGAGATTCTCTCAAAATCCTGTATCGTAAATCCTTCTGCTTTTATATCTTCTAGAAACTTGTATAGGAAAACATCCGTGACGCCATTGCCTTTCCTGTTGTATTTCTCATACATTTTGTAGCGATTCTTGTAGGATTTAAGCCTGTAATCACGTTGAGCGGATTTACCCTCGCGAATCAAATACCGCATCTTGATATAAGCCTCGTAGTTGATTCTGATGAAAGACCATGCAACATCAAGAGTTCCTGAATTATGTGCTTGTATAAGTTGCTCAAGACCCTTATGTTGTTTAATCAGCAGGCCAATAACAGTTGCGTCGTCCGGACCGTACTGAATATAGTTGTCGGGGTCCGGATCAATAATCTTCCGGCTACACATTAGGGTGTATGAGCATAACTCTTCTATGATTCCACTGCTGTCCTTGAATTCTTTTTGGATAGTAGCCAGGTCAGAGTAATTCTTTAAATGGGCTATTAATTCTTCAAACACAGACACTTAGCGATTAATAAACTGAATTTAATATGGGCTATTCCTCGTTGAGTTCGCCGCCCATTCTGAACTTAATGTCAAAGTTAGCAATATAATCCACTTCCTCTTGTGTAAAACCATAGTGTTGTGCAATAGCCTCATCAATAATATCAATCAAACGCTTAGATAACTTAGGGTAATACTCATAATAAACTACATTTCTTCCTGTTGTTTGATAGAATGTATCTTTTTTATACTTATTCGCCTCATAATCAGCGAAAAGGGACTTCCCCTTTACTGCGACACTTGTGTCGTTCAGTAAGGCTCCAGGAATCCTAAAGTTATCGATGAATGACTTTGTAAGATTACGACAATCGGTATGGGCGATATAATCCCAATAGAACAGAGAAGAGGATAGAACAGCTGCGATGGTGGCATTATCTATCTCTGGCTTTATCGGGATAGATTTCTCAGCTTTGACGTCTTCCAAGACATTATCTATATACGTAATACTCTTCTCGGTCTTTATTAACAGGAAATAACCACCGCCGGCCGCTCTATAAAAAACATTGTTTACGGATTGTTTTATTCCGTAAGTGTATGAAATGCATTTATCGGCTGCAAGCAACTTTTTCTTGATATTCAATTCAATAGGATAAGAATACTTCGGAACAACAAACTCTCCAACGAAATCTGTCACCTCTACATAACTAAGGTTCCCGAACAAAATATTCCGACACTCGGAGTACCATCTATTATACTTGGTCGCGAAGAACCTTGGCGTTGTCGCTCTGTCACATTTATCAACGATGAAAATTGTAGCTCGGAGATGTTGAAGCATCTCAAATAATTTGCCCGGTCTATCGTCAAAATTAGCAAACAGAGCCATGTTGGCCTTCTCCCTAATCAAGGAGATTACCGGAGTCATACGCTTGGAACAAGTAATTGCAACTGGAACAATAAAACTAAATCTTCCATTAGGTTGGCTAATCGATAGTGCCCTCTCTGTACAGCACCCATATAGATTCCCGCAGTCTGCGGTCACGAGGCGGTCGAAAGAATAGGGGACATCATCACTGGGATATTCAACATATGGCGGATTTCCTATCACAACATCGAAGCCGTTTGCACCATGCATTATTTGATAGAATTCAGCCAGCCAATGGAAAGGTTGATGTAATGACAGCCACTTATCGTAATCCGAATAACCGGAAGCCGCATATAAATGCCTGTTTAGCAAATTATTCAATGAGGCCAACTCATTATTGAGAGACTGTTTCGCTTGTTTTAGTACAGCAACATCTGCATCTTTGCTCAATTGCTCTAACCGGAAAATCTCGTAAGTATCGGCTACGTCATTGAGTTTCGACTGCAACTGATCTTTGAGATCCTGATTCGCAAGTTGCTGTAAGAAATCTGTTGCAATGTCAAGGTCGTGGTAGAGTTGCTCTTCAGTTGAATATCCAACGAGAGTATTACCACATCTTATATTGAAATCAATATCCGGAAGCGGGTCAAGTCCCATATTGTCAGCCCGTTTATCGACCTCAACAACAGCCACCATCTTCAAGAACAAGCGAAGTTTGGCGATTTCTACGGCTTCAGCCATAATGTCAACGCCATAGAGATTCCTAAGGATAATGCTCTTGTAGATGAAGTATTGTATGTTGCTACGATACTTATTCTGTATCTCGGCCAGTTGCTCCTTAAACGCATTTGAATCTTGGGCGTTGAACTCCTCCATCCGGGAAATACAAACCTCGTACAAAGGCTCCAAAAGGTTGAGCGCAGCAAAGAGGAATGCACCAGAGCCGCAGGTCGGATCTAGGATGGTTACTTTTAGCAATTCGCTATAGAAAACTTCTATGAACTTCCGGTCGTCAGTTGTATTTAGGAAATCGTATGCAATTCTTGGGATATTGAGGTTATAGGTAATGAAATCATTGAATGAAGTGAACTTGTCATCTTGTAGTTTGTCAACAATTTCTTGATAATGCTTGAAACGAGCGATAGTTTCACGCCATATCTCAGTAGGTAGACCCAAGTTTGAAGGCGTAGGATTATTCCATGATTTACGGAGTTCCAACAAGTCTGGCGCATCAGTATTGAGGCCCTTCGCAATATCTTCTGGTATCGTTTCATGAACTCCCTTCTTGACAGCATCATAGATAAAGTCCTGGCCGTTACTGCGTATAAAGTGCCAGAATGGTGCATGAGGGGCGAACGCCTCCGGATACTGCTTCTCCGTTGCTTCCAGGAGATATGGAACGATGGTATTACGGCCTATGTATTCGGTAATATCCTCTTTCGTGTAATAAGCACCCATCTGAGAGCGGTCATTGATGTACTGCTCGAAGATGTAACCCAGAACATCCGGGTTGATATCTCTGCCAGAGGCCGTCATACGTGTATCCAGATGCCAGCGCCATTTATCGAAGAACTCAAAAAGCGAAACGAAAGCCTCGTCTTTTATGTCTATGTCGGCGTATTCTCTCTCAATCTGGTGAAGGTCGAACATGCCGCCATTAAGGTACGGGATACGACCATACATGTTCTCAAACGATCCTTCATGCTTGGGAGAATTGAGCCCATCCCTGAATAAGTGAACCAGAAAGCCCTTGTAGAAGGATTTGAAAAACTGGTCTTTGCCACGTTGCTCTTGCACCCAACGAAGTTTGTTTCGCAAATAATGCTCATCGCCATTAAGGAAACCTTTCTTCTGGATGAAATAGCAAAACATCAAGCGATTGAGCATAACAGAAGTATACCACTGCTTGCTCTTATTGTTTTTGGTGGCAATCTGATCGTCAATACCTGTAATGAACCCAGCAAAAGACTTATGTTCCTTCGCAAACCCTGAATAAAAATCCTTGGTAATCTTTTCAGAATTAATGGCAAAGGCACCTTGGACTCGCTCTTTCACATCAACAATGGTCGTAACCTCGTCGAGGTCGAAAGAAAGACCAGCTATCTTCTCAAATAAGAACTGTGCCTTTTCAGCCTCGGCATACTCGATGATTACGATGTCCCGTTTTTCATTAGTCTTTACAGGGGCGACCCACTGATGATGTTCTGTGCCAGGAATAACGAATATGCAGATATAGTCATTTGCCGCCTTCCTGAGTTTCGTGTCCAGTTTTTTGCACACCGAATTTGTTGGCAACTCAGGGACATTGCACACAAGCACCTGGAAACCATTACGATGTGCAATCGTTTTAAGGCTGAAAGCCTTCTCCTCGACATACATCGTAGGCACATCGGCAATTGATGCGTTGTATTTATTCCACCCCATTTCCTCGATGAAGAGTGTGCGGAAGTCAGCATCTTTCAGGTATTGGACGAATTGTCTCTTAGTCAGTGCCATAAGCCATTATTGTTTAATGAGACCCATTGAGCAAAGAATCTTCGGGGATTTATCCTTGTAATCACTGTCCTGCTTGCGGCAGAGTACTCCCTTCTTGCGGAAATCAAGAACCGCTTCAACAATTTCTTCCTGTGAATCGCCTTTGTTCAACATACGACCGATTACGGTCTTCGTGGTTTCTATTAACTGGTAGTTGTATATGTCGTCTATTGCCAATTTAACTTGCTGTTTGTAATCAACGTCGAAGAATAGATTTGTTTGCTGGTCATAGAAATTCTGCAGCAACTGAACAAGCCTAAAGCGAGTGCTGAATCGATTACCCAAGACACCCATTGCTGAAGGTACATCATCAGCAATGTCGTCAACCGACTTCTTAACCAGATCGAAGTGGTCTGGCATCTGGTTCAGGCCAGGCTCCTTCGGGCCACACTCCATTGCTGTCAGAATCTTCTTCTGAGACTGGCTGACAAGATTCCCTGCGCGGTTGTACCAGCTGAGAATATCGAAGTCGTTGTATGTGCGGCAGAAGGTGATGACGCCATCAGGGCGGTCCGGAGATGCAGCCTTCGTAGCATAGATCATATCGCTAAGACTCGGTATGATTTCCTTCAACTTCGAATTAGACTTGATGGCTTTCTGCCATATCTGGTACGCCTGTGAAGAGAGGTCAACATCGGAGTCGCCCTCCTCCTGGTCAAGAATGCCGCTCTGTTCGTTGTAGAGGTTCATCAAGTTCTTCTCGTTGCCCTCGAAGAACACCTCGTCAGATCCAACAACATTGGCGTTCTCGTTGATGCGCTTGTTGAGGCGGCTGCGGAGCCGGATAATGTCTTCGATGCCATCAGCCGGGAAGAAGGAGTAGCAGTATATTTCTTTGGACTCCTGCCCAATTCGGTCAACACGACCCGCACGCTGGATGAGGCGGATGATGGCCCAGGGCATATCGTAGTTTACAATGACATGGGAGTCCTGCAGGTTCTGACCTTCGGAAAGTACATCCGTAGCGATGAGGACACGGTACTGGTCAGCAGATTCGATTTCCTGACCATTGCTCTTGGGAGAGAATCGATCCACTGATGCCGTCGGATTCTTGCTGTCGCCCGTCACGTAGTAGAGTTGCTTCATGCCCATCTGTTTGAGCTGGGCATATAGGTACATAGCCGTATCTGAATACTGGGTGAACACTATGACCTTCTCCTTTGCGTGGGTCTTATTCAGCAGGTCGTAGAGACTCTGAACCTTACGGTCGGCATTGGGATTCCAAACACCGCACAACTCAATCATCTTGATGATGGTGTCCGAATCCTTTCTGAGCTGCTGTTTCAGTGTGCGCTTGAAGTAGGTAGGCTTCAGCCAAGAAACATTATTCTTCAGTTTGATGACCTCATAATGCTCTTTAGCCAGGCATTCGTACACTGAAAGGTCTGTCGGTATCGGTTTAGCAGCCAGGATACTTCCGTTTGCACGATACTGATCCGGATTGTCGCCGAAGATGGAGATGTTGGTATCTTCATCGTCAATGAAATCGTCGGGCAAGGAATTCTCGTCACCAATGGGAAGGTCGAGGCCGTTGTCAAGCGCATACATAAACACGGCGTTGCGTAGCAAATGGTGATAGAGCGTCAAGAGGAAGGAGTAGCCGCAGCTATCCATACGCTTGAAGAAAGTGCTCTTGCAGAAGCCCATCATGCGCTCACCGGCTCGGGAGAGGTTCTCTATGAGAAGTTTCTCCGGCTTGGAAGCATCCACAGTCCTCTCTTCGCTGATGTAGTGAATAAGGCCGTAGCGAGGGAGTTTCAACGACTCCATCAAATCTATCATTTCATCCGAGTAGAGGCGGCAATACTGGTCACCTGGTTCTGTCGGAAACTTAATAGACTTTGGGATACGGTCAGGGAAATAAGACTTTGAGCCATCTGGGAACTCGAGGTACCGGCGGCCATTGCTATCATCCTTCTTGGCGTAATTGTCCTTAATGAAGGTACGGGTACGGCGTACCAGGAAGAGTTTCATCAACTCGTTCCAGTCCTCAACGAATGGACTCTGCTCGAATGCCTTGATGCTGCGGATGAATACCTCATTATGGCGCATTAGGAACTCACGTTCTCCTCCCAGTGATTTAATATAGATTTCTGGACGGATGCCAAGATCCTGATCCTCCTCGATGAACAGCTTAAGCTGGTTGCTCAGGTCACGGAAGTCCATGTTGTATGGCGTAGCCGTGAGCAGGAGAACGCTACTGTTCTGTTTCTGTATCAGGCTTTGTATATTCTGGTAACGGGAGCCGGTGGAGTTGCGAAGGTTGTGACTCTCATCAACGATAATCAGCTTGTAGTACCGCGCGTTGGCAACATCAATGGGTTTGGCCATTGACATGATATCAGCCTTGAGGTCGTATTTTGTCCGGTATTTTTTCCACATCTCTTGCAGGTTAGCCGGACAGATGATGAGGGTATTGCTACCGTAGGTATTCTCGTATAACTTGGCGATAGCGCAGGCTGTAATGGTCTTACCAAGACCTACGACATCACCAATCATAGCACCACCTCTTTTTTCGTTATGGAGGTGACGGGCAGCAATCTTAACAGCGGTCTGCTGGAAGTCGAACAGGTCCTTGCGGAACTCCGGCGGGAGGGAGAACTCCTTTACGCCCATACGGGCTTCTTCGCTAAGGTGGTATGCAGTTTTGAGATATATGTAATAGGGCGGAATTTCGTTGTCGCTGGCCCAACTCTCGTCAATCACTTTGATTAACTCATCCGTGATGTCGACGCAGAAGCGGTCGTTCCAGCGATCCTCAAACCAAGTGGAGAGTTTCTTTGCGCTATCACTGTCTGCGAACTCAGCATTTAGCTCGCCTTGTTTTGTCAGTCCAGAGTATGTTAGGTTGCTGCTACCGAGGATTGCCGGAATAGGATTGAAGTGGTCATCCGGGCGATAAGCCAAATACAATTTGGCATGAAGCGGCTCCCGCAAGTAAAGTTTCACACACACCTTTTTCTCCTTGAGTTGCCGAGATAGTTTCCGAAGTGTAGCCTG
This sequence comes from Bacteroidales bacterium UBA7258, assembly GCA_002472565.1. Taxonomy (GTDB): domain Bacteria; phylum Bacteroidota; class Bacteroidia; order Bacteroidales; family UBA932; genus Cryptobacteroides. The sequence continues at coordinate 39,222 of DKSK01000020.1, forward strand.
GTCGGCATTAGTCGGCAGACCCAGGAGCAACTGGCGGCGGAAGTCCTCAGCTATCTTCAACTTAGCATCCTGTACGTCATTTGAATCGGGATGATATTCTTCGCCACTATAAAGCTGTCGGATCAATTCCTCCGGCGGGCGGTGCATCCCGATAAGGAGGCGGCAGGTGCGGAATCTCTTTTCATCATTTTCATAGACGTTGTCGCCAGGAAGATTATCAATCTGGTCAACTACAAGATTCCATCCACGAAGGTTGAAATATCCCACGCAAAAGTCCACGCGCTTCACCCCAATGCTGGAGATAATACCCCTTAGACCTTCTGTGAACTTAACCTCGATATTATCGTATATCTGGGCCATAGATTCAACTTGTCTGCTCTGGCCCGATGAGCGAATACCTATTATAAACGCGAAAGTGCGAGCCTCCTTTAGATCTTGATCTCCAAGTCAGGCTCGCCAAAGCCCCGGGTACGAACAAGTTAAAGTAATAACGGCTCGCACTGCTATAGTGTGAGCCGAAGCCCATATTATAGCCAGCGCAAGCGTCTCACTTGAACTCCGGTACCCTTTGAATTGGCGATTCGACTTGGTCGGAATCAAAGCTAAACGCTTTCGGTATGTAAAAAAGCTTTCCTTGTTGGATTGCAATTACAAATTTAGCAATTAATTTCTATACAAGTCTTTAAAAAGCACTTTTGTTGAGACCCAACTTCATAATAAGTTTAATAGGTACACAAAGAGGCGACTCTTTCCAAAATGGAAACAGTCGTGGTTCTTTCCATTTTGGAAACAACCACTGATAAACAATGAACTGCCAAGAATATCCTGGCAGTTCAACACGTTAATTAGGCTCATCGCCTTCTACTCCACCTTATCACCGGCGTAGTAACCATCTCCCGTGCCTTGCGGAAGCAGCGGCGGGCCCAGAGGATGTCGTCCTCGTTTTGGTCGCGGCCCCAGTTGGGGTCGGGAGCGGATCCGCCGCCTCCGCAGTTTTGGGCGAAGGAGGTGGCGGCATCGACTTGCCCGACGAAAAGAAGAAATGCTGTCCGAAAGATATTGCCAGACTCTTCCGGCGAATGGGTTCGCTCGATTGCTCTACTCTCTTCATGAAAGGCCTTCACGGCATTCCCGGAAGCTTTCGTTTCATATCTCTTCCCATCCAAGGTTAACCCCAACGGGAACAGATAATCCTTCCCTTCATCGGACGTGGCAAAAGCGAGGCGTTCCTCAAAGGTCATCTGCCCGTATCTGTTTTCCGGACGCATCTTTTCCCAGGTCTCCTGGATCTTCGCCGGCGTCAGGTCACGGCTGATGATGGAGGATTTGTAGGCGGAATTTCCACTCAGGATTGTGTATCCCCGGACAGTCACAGAGGCATCCAGCTTCAGCTTGACGGTATATCCTTTGGCTTCCAGCGCAGCGGTATACTTCTCCCAGGTGAAGGCCGACATTCCAGACAGGACCGCAAGGCAATCCTTCTTGATGCGGGCCTTGTTCTCTTCGAACCTCTCCTCCGTGCGTTTCCAGCCGCTAAGGCGGTTGACTTCCTCGGCGGCAGTCTTGGCCCGGATGCCGATCCGGTGGTCGCTGTTCAGGCAGTTATCCATATCGACGCGGTTGCAGTCAAGATGGAGATGAGGGATACCGGACTTGCTGTCCGTGTGGAGCGTGATGATGTACTGGGAGTTGGGAAGGCGGCAGGGAGATCTGCGGAGCTTCTCCTCTCCGGGCAGCCGGACCCTGTCGAAAGCCTGGACGAAATCTTCGGCCAACTGTTTCCAGTCTTCCAGGGTCCAGCCCTGGGATTCTTCCTTGGACGGAGAGATCTCCATCCGGATCATGTTGTTCTTCAGCGGTAGGCGTTGGAACTCTTCCTCCCTGAGTTTCTGGTGCAGCTTCATATACCCATAGATGGCCTGGGGACTGGCATCTTCCGGGAGGTGGTTCAGTTTTACTACCTGTGCTTTTCCTTGACGGGTAATGTATCCGAGGGACACCCCGCCGTGTGATATTGATTTGGCTTTTGCTATCATGGCTTTATTCTGTTAGGGTTCGTTCAATCTCTCTCCAGCGCTTGATGAGCTTGTTCGCGCTGGAAATCCATCTTCTCATGAAATAAGAGTCTGCGAAGCAGCGGACGCGGTCTTCCTGGCTCATCGCATTTAGGGCGTGCTTGATGTGGATCAGGTCGCACCGGGCTTCGCTGATGCTGATGTAGGCCTGGGCTTGGCTCCGGGTCATTCGGAGCTTGGGCTTGTGGCCGAGGGCGCATTGGCGGATGTAGCTGCTGACGGCTTTACCGCAGGCTTGCGCCTTTGCCTGTATGGTGATTTGCTCCTGCTGAGTGGCACGGAATCCCATCCTGCAGGTCTTGTTGACCTTGAAATTGTTGGGATCAAAATAATTCTTCTTCATAACTAATGATGTTTAAATTCCGCCACGGATGCGAGCTTGCGAGCAGGCTTCCCCGCCGGGAGTTGGACAATCGCGCAGCTGAATTGTTCGACATCGGCAAAACTAGCATAGTGTTTCGGGAGGGCATCTCCCCGAAACACATGCGGAGTGTGCCACTCATTACTTCCGATAGGAATCACCCTTGAACCGGAGGATGGAGAACATCTCATTGATGCGGTCCATCATTCGGGGGCCATAGCGGTCCAGGATCTTGTCATCGGCAAGGTTGGTGGTGATGATGGTCGGGAGCTTCCGGTCATAGCGGTAGGATATCAGATTCTGGATGGGTGTGTAATCCGTACCATAGCTCTGGCATCTCTCCAGTTCCGCGCCGGCCTCTTCGACGAAGAGGATCTTCGCCCGGAGGAATTCCTCGTAGTGGGAGGCCTCCTTCTCCTGCTGGTGCTTGAACTGGGTGTGCAGGTCAAAGGCAGTGGTGAAGATCACGGGCGAGACGAGCTGCTTATAGAGCCCGTATATCGCGTACATGAGAGTAGTCTTCCCGGAACCGATGGTTCCCTGGAGGAGCAGGCCGGAGCGGAAGGGCTTTCCATCATCCATTCGGCGACCTTCTGGATTTTGATGCGACCTCTTTCCCGGCGATATCTTGGAATTCGATACCGCGGGGCTCGACGGCCTTGCGGTAGATCTGACTGAGCGCTTCCACCAACGCCTCTTTTTCCATTCCCTCTATTTGAGCTGGGAGTTTGGCGACAAGGTCATTCCTTGTCGGCAGTGTCGAATGCTCCACGAGAGCTGATACAATTTGATTCATTTTTTGTGTACGTTCCATAATTCAATTCTATTTTATTATTCTTCTTATAATTGTTTATTTTGGGTGCCGTCTCTGCACCCGTATTGTTTTGATACCGGTACCCGTTCTAGTTTTGGACGGGTTTCCGTTCAGACTCCGTACCCGTCTGGTTTTGAGCGGGTCCGGAATCAGGACTACATAGCGGGAGGGCTTTCCACGGGTCTCATGGGCGGCGATCAGCTTCCTGCCGAGCAGATTCCTCTTTGCCATAAGGACTGCGGTCCGGCTGAGGCCGGTGATGTCCATGACGGTTTTGACCGGGACTTCGACAGCAGCCTTTCCTTTCTTCCAGAAGCCATATATCACGGCAAAGACTTCCTTTTCTGCACCTCTAAGCCGCAGGTCTCTCCACATGAAATCATAGATAATCGTGTATAGCATCGCTACGAGGGGCTAAGGATCTTGTCGAGGTCGGAGCGCCGGTAGCGCTTCTGTCCGCCGACAAATACAGGGAAGAGAATCTTGGCTTTCGCCATCCGGTAGAGCGTGCTCGCCGAGATCCTGAGCAGGGTCTTGACCATCTCAGGGGTGAGGTACTCCTCCGCTTTTCCTTCCGCGATCGCAGCGCGCTCGCGTTCGAAGTCCTGACGGGCCTCGGCCAGGAGCTCCCGGGCGAAATGGCCCAGGTCTCCGGCGTGAACGGTCAAGGTTGCTTCGGGAAATTCCCGGAGGAGCTCGAACAAGTCCAATTTCATATCCATAGTCAAATATGTTTTGGAATTTTGCCTCTCTTGATCCCCTTTCCGATGGGGATCTCACTTGGCTTCGGGCCTCCGGAACACGTGGTCGGAAATCTCACGGCTCCTGATTGGCCGTGACAAACATAGATAAGATTTTAGGGGACAACAAAGATCCGGATTAAACGAAAATGCCGGCAATTGATTGATTACCATTCAATTGTCGGCATGCTCCGGATTATACTTCCGGATTATTCCTGTAAATTCCGGATTATTCTCCCTTAGAGAAGATAGAAGAAACGCTTCTTGACGAGGTCGGAATATTCTTGAGGTTTCTTGATATTACCACGTTCAGGCAAGTCGATAGACAGGCACTCGAACAGCGTGCAACGCCATTCAGTAAATGAGTTGGTGATCTTCCGAAAGTACCGGTTCTTATGAAGGATATCAGCTATCTCGATGATACTTTTGTCCGTGAAGTGGACTTTGTCCTTGGCCCCATGCTTGTAATTGTCTCGGACAAATTGCAAGTCTTCAATGACCTTATCAACGTACATCTTACCAGGCTCGTCAGACCAGCTAGTCATATAGTCCGAGTTAAAGATAGTACGGAGACGTGCCTCATTGATAATCACTCGTTCCAGTTGTTCGAATGCGGGGGCTTTCTCTTCGCTGTCCGAAACACTCTCCTCGGCAGGCGAGATTTTCACGACTGGCTTCGATTCCTGTTCTTCATTGCCACCGGATCCGCCGATTCTTCCGGCGATGAATGTGTAAACAAGCAGCCCCAGAAATAACAGTAACGAAAAGCAGGTTAAGGCCAGGAACACTCGGAACCAAACATCGGTAGTCATCAAATCCCTTAACCCTAACCTCGAAGAATACGCGTCATGGCGGTAAGCCGTGGCAAAAGTGGCCAGCAGGAAGATGAGCATAGAAACGCCCGCTCCCACAATCCACCCAACATGAATATCACGGGAGTTCAGCGCCAAGCGTTTCTTGGCTTTTCTGCGTTCATTCAAATCGTTATGCATAACGGCTTTGATTCACTCAATAATTGTCGTCGCTACTATTTGAACAGATGACGGAAGTGTTTGCCCAGTTCGTGATGGACCTGATCGAAGGGAGGTAATTCTGCGATCTGGTCCTTCATGGAACTCTCCCATCTGGACTTGAAAACGTTAATCTTCCCGTCAAGTTTCTCCTGCAGGGAATCCGGGTTAAGGCCTTTGTGTCGGGCTTTCGCCTCGAACTCAATTCGGTGATCGGTCATTTCCATGCCTTCTATTTCCGACAGATACCATAGGTCATAGTAATCACGCGGCTGGGTTCTGGAAAGAAGCGACCGCATCTTCTCCGTCATCACCTCATCCAAAGAATAACATTGGACCGAACAGTCTTCTTGGTCGGAATAGGAGTCAAACATTGGTCTTTTCTCCACCTTGAAGCAAAGTAATTCCGTCCGGGAGATGTCTACCTTGACACGCTTGTTGGCACCTGTCCCTCCGAGAGGACCAACATAGGAGATATAGAAGTTGATGTTTCCCGTTTCGTGGATGCCGAAATCCTCCATGGAGAGCGGAATGTTGGCTTCTTCTCGAACATATAGGAACACTTCCTTGAAAGCATTTTGGATTTCCTCATTGGAAAGACGATCATCAACCAAGGTGAAATCAAGGTCCTCGGAATAGCGGTAGTCCTTGAAGTAGAATTTTTTAAGGACCGTGCCGCCTTTGAAGGCTAAAGCTTGGGACAAGGCTTCATTATTGGCTACGCCTGTGAGAATCCATGTAAGGATATAATCCTTTTCTATCTGGGTGTCCCTCACTTTTTCCTTGTTCGCTTTCTTCTGAATTTCTGCCGGACGTATCATGATATCAGTTGTTTATTGCGTTGATAATTGTTTCGAGCTCAACATTCTGCCGGATACTCCACTTGGTGGAAATCTTTCCCTCATTTGGGACTTCCGTGTCCAATGGTGACACCGTCGCGCTGCGTAGGCTGCGAAGTTCTTCTATGATATTCGTGCTGATCTCCAGTTTATCCAGCAAGAATCCAAGTCTTTTGATGACAACCTGGCTGTCAAATTGTTTTGCGTAAGCAAGCAGTTTTCCATAGTCCAGTTTTTCCCTTGCCGTCCAAAGCGCTTTCGCCACCTCAACGATGCCTCCGGCATAAGCCGGCATATACAAGCAGTCAATCATCGTTTTTTCCAAATCGGAGCAGGATACTTTGTTGTATGAATCTATCCATACTTTCCTCATCCCGAAAAAATGCTTGGGGTTGTGGTAAATGAACTGGAATTCAACTCCTTTCAGTATAATGGTCTCCGTTTTATGACGCTCACGGACGATCTGTTCTTTCAGTGACGGCTGGGTAATAAGGCCGTGAATCTGAAGGGCTGAATAGTAGGCTATATAGTGTTTGCCTCCAGCTAGTGGTTCGGCCATCAAATGCCAGTCTGGAAGATAGTCTTCCGCCTCTTGGTCAAAAGGAACCGTCCAATAAACTTTCCTGGAAATCTTAATCAACAGCCCCTTGTCCAACATTCGCTTCAACATGAAACGCACCGCCTCTTCCGATTTGTCTGGAAAGGCAGCGTATGCCTCTTCAATGGTAAACCATTGCTTTCCCTCTTCAGCCAGGAGTCCTAGCAGGGCGCTTTCGGAAGAAGAAACCGTTTTATTATATTTTGTCTCCATTCGGTTTGTATATCACTAACCGCAAAGGTACAAAATATATTTCTTTAGTCCAAAGCATCCACAAGATTTTGCTTCCGATAAAGTATATAATGCCTGTCAGTATTATGGAAAAGTGACAAGATTTATAATAATTTGGGGCCTCTCCGTGGTTAATACATCAGAACGAATGTAAAGAACGCATCGGGACAGCTATTACATTCGATTGCATGTTACTATATCTTCTATAATTTGCCATATCTACCCGAAATAGGACACTTATGGCAAATTATGAGGCTTACTTTTGTGCGCATAATAATCAATAATTGATTATCCTTGTGACAAAACTAAGAAATACGATTGTCACTGAACCAAGTTGAAAAAGGCGTTGTAAGTTCTTTTTGAGGTAGTTTATGTGGTAGTTTTTGAGGTAGTACCACAAACTTTTCACAAGTTGACGTTGAGAACACAACTGATTAATATTATTCCAGTTTCAGGATGACCTCCTTGGCCATCTCCTCGTCAATGTCGCGGTAACGGCTGAAGGCGCGGGAGTTCTCGACGTGGCCGGAGATCTTAGCGATAAGATTGGGATCCTTGACTTCCTTATACAGGTTACCGACGAGGACGCGACGAGCCATGTGGGAGGAGGCGACTTCCCAGATGGGATGCTTTTCCTCCTCGCGGGTGATGGTGTTCAGTGTGGTGACGACGCGGTCGATGCCAGCGAGTTTGATCATCTTCTTGATGTCACGGTTGTAGTCCTGCTCACAAATAAAAGGAAGAAGACGCCCGTCGGGCTGGTCCTTGTAGCGCTCCAGGATTTCCAATGCGGTGGGCGAGAGTGGGACCCGGACAGTATAGGGACGGCCTTCCTTGGTCTTACGAGGAACGTACTCGATGGCGCCGTTGATGATGTTGGCCTTGGTCATTTTCATCAGGTCGCCGACACGGCATCCGATGAAGCATTGGAAGACGAAGATGTCACGCTGGACATCCAGACCGGGGTTGTCCGGGAACTTCGCCTGGTATAGTTGGTTCCGCTCTTCCTTAGTGAGATAGAAGGGAGTGCCATAGATGGCCGTGCCGATGACGTAATCATCGTAGGGGTCACGGTTCATGTAGCCTCTCTTGATCGACCAGCGGACGAAAGTGTGGAGACGGGACATCGTGCCGATAATGGAATTCTGGCCGCGTTGCTTCGGGAACCGACACTCCGGGACAGACTTGTAGGCTTTCTTATAGAGGGGATCCTTGATGCAGGGCTTTCCGTCCTTTCCTTCCACAACGAACTTGTGTTCATTCTCCAGGAACTTCGAGAACTTCCGGAGCAGATCCGAGGATAGCGTGGCGAAGCTCACCTCCTGGGCGCTGTATATTGCGAAGCGCTTCAGGGCACGGATAATAACATTGTAATGTCGGATCCGGGAGAGTGATATCTTCTGGATGGACACGAAATGCTCGAATGTGTCGAAGAATTCTTTCTGCAGGTCATTCTTCTCCTCTGTAGGTTCATCCTCCTCAGATGCGTCCACGGCAGGGAGATCCAGGCTTTCGACGGTCCTATCAAGCAACTTCTCCGCAACCCATTTGTTGGGTAGGGGGACCTTTCCGGATCCCGCTGCGACAAAGGCATCGAGCAGGAACCTGGATATCGCATCCAATTCGGAATTCAAGTTCTGGAGTTCCTGGATTTCCTTCCGCTTCTCTTCGGTCATCATACGGACCTTGGGAATCACGAACCTTTGCCGGTCCTGATCCCAGTCGTCAGAATGTCCGTATAGGTTCGTTTTCCCCCCTCTGATTGAACCTTCCATGGAAAAATCTGACCAAAATCTCCTGTTTTCCCGTTGTTTTGTCCTTCTTACTGGACAGTGAATATTCGATAGTCGCTATAAATCAGCCATTTAGCTCGCCACAAAGGTAATAAATTTTTGGCGACATTTTGGCGACTTAGCTGAAAATTATTGATTTCTCGTGGTCCTGTACTAGAATCGAAACAGGCTCAAAATCATATACAACTTATTGATAATCAATCTATAATAAGCTGTCGCCAATGTCAAATCCGTTCAACCCATTTCAGACCCTTTCATCTCTTCGATTCCCGCCCGGGGCGGAACCGGCTGATTCCACGCAGGGTCCCACACCGGGTCCCACGCAAGGTTTAGTTCTGCATGAGGATGTCTTGCTGGGCTTTGAGCGGGAAGGTCAGGAGTTGGGAGCTCTGGAGATTCTCTTTATGCATGTCTACCGCGGTTATGCGGCTGTTGTCGTAGGTCCTGTAGTAATATATCCCCTTGTCGGTATTCACGCAAGATGAGTATATCGTGATTTCATATTCTTCTCCCAGGCGGCAGCAGCCCCGCTGTTGTTCCACGGAACCGAGGATATGAAAGAACTGGCTGACACTGGATGCCTCGTCCCCGGAGCAGACTGAGTTTAGTTTAGTGAAGGTAGCGCGAACGAAGCGCGATGAGCTCGAAAGGTCCCCCGGCAGTCCGATTCCGCCCATACCGCGACTATATTCATCGAGTTCAAGTCCATCCGCGAAAGTGACCGGATGAGACGATGGGCTAACGCTGCGATAATTGTTGAGATTGAAAAGTTGGATGTCGAAAGTCGGGTTGTTGGTCATGACTCCAACCGGATTGTCATAGATTTTAAGGCCGTCACGCAGGGACTCCACAACGATACTCTCGTTTCTGTCGCTGATCATCCAGTGAAGCGGCTGCAGCGGCAGCTGAGAGCTAAAGTTCTCGTTCAGCAGATTGATCTTCTCGAGCAATTCTCTTGCTTGAGAGACACTTGCGCATTGGCTCAATATCCATGGAATGAATTCAAAAGGAGTTATGTTGTCTTTTCCCTTTTTCATTTCCGGGAAATATGCATTTTTCGGGAAATTGAGTCCCGCCATGCTGAGGCCTTTTTCATTCGTTGCATCGAAAAAAAGCGGATAGTCGTTTACCACGGCAGCCATGCCGATCATCGCATAATGAGAGGAAAGTTCTTTTTGATGTCTGAATTTGAACACGTATTCCCGAGGCGCTATGACGACCATTTCGCCATAAGAGCGCTCGAGGTCCAGATTGCGCCCGAAATAATGGTCTTTTGAAGTGAAGCTGACGACGGTGCAGGCAAAGGCCACGTCAAAAATCATCAAAAAGAAGATGATAGAGATTAACTTTTTCATATCGTATATAAAGTTGAATAAAAGAAAGACTCTCCCCCTTGTCGCTAATATAGCAACAATTTGGAGAGTCTGAAAAGATTATGTTGTTTTGTCGGCACCCGGGGTGCGGGAGACAGGACGGCAGGGCGGAGGGGAGCTAGCGGTATTTTTGGACGCGGGAGTCCTTGATGACGCCTTTCCAATTGAGGCCGAAGGCGAAGTCATAAGAGTTGCCGTCGGCATCGACATATGGTTCCATGTCGCGAGGCACGTCCTCGTTCTGAGCCTCTACGGTCTCCATATTCTTAGGAAGCTGCATCGGCAGAAGAGCGGACGGCTCAAAAGCACCGGAAATCACGTCAAGCACCGCCTGGCTCTGAACTCCGAATGAGAGCAGAATGGCATCGCAACAAGGCTCGATCTCGGCTGGGACGAAAGGCCTGGACACGCTGACCACTGCAATCACAGGTTTGTCTCCCATTACCTTACGGAGATTCATGACCAGTTCGAGATCCTTTGCATTGGCAGTTTTAACAGTCTTCCCGCGGTAAGACCGGTTGGTAAAATTCTCTTTCGGGTCACCTCCGGCTACGGAGACCGCACGAGCGGTAGAAGCCGTATAGTCCCTGTACTGCAAGGAGATAGGCAAATAACCATTTCCACCCTTCTCGCGGTCTGCGACGCTGTATCCGTTACCGGAAGAAGGCTCGGATATGGCGGCCAGCGCAAAATCAGCCTCGGAAGGATTTTCGGTGATATCGAAATACTTCGCGACTATGGCCGTATCAATCAGATAGCCCATGTGGCCTTCTCCGCTGACGCCTCCGAAGAAGCCGGCCTGAGCCGGGAAATACCGCTGCGGGACATAGACCTTGGCTCGGCCGGACCTCGGGAGCACTGCCCCATGATTCTTGAGCATGACGACGGACTTCTGCTGGGCAAAATAGCCTTCCTCCATGAACTCAGGACGGCCGACGACCTTGGCCGACTCCTCCGGATCGAGATAAGGATTTTCGAAGAGACCGGCGCGGAAAATATTGAGCAGCAGGCGCTTTGCCGACTGACGGAAACGAGTGTCAGCGCTGTCTGCTCCAAACTCCTCGGCGAACATCTTGTAGGCCTCGAGCACTGGACCCTTGTCGTTGTTACCTCCGAACTGGTCGACTCCGGCCTTGATTACATCAAAATGGCGCTCGGCCACGGTCCGGGTCTCCTCACCCCAGCACTTGCCGGTGAAGCTCTCGACGGCGGTATTGTCGGCAGTGATCATCCAATCCGTGCAGACTACCCCCTCGAAGCCATACTTTCCGCGCAAGAGGTCGGAGATGATGTAATGGCTATAGGAATTGCCGACATTTTTTCCACTCGGGTCGACACCATATGAGATTGTGTAATACGGCATGACGGCAGAGGCGGATTTAGTCGGTCCGGAAAGAGCCATGGCGCCTTCTGTAAAAGCCTTCAGATGGGTCTCGAAAGCCCCGCCTGGATAGACTGCATACTTGCCGTAACAATAGTGGGCGTCGCGTCCACCCTCCTCAGGACCTCCGCTCGGCCAATGTTTTATCATCGCGTTGACACTCAGTCTTCCCCAGCCGTCCTTTGCCCACGGGGTGGTCTGGAAGCCGTCGCAATAGGCCCTCGCCATGTCTGCGTCAAGGTCAGGATCCTCTCCGAAGGTGCCGTTGAAACGCACCCAGCGCGGCTCGGTGGCGAGGTCGATTTGAGGAGAAAGAGCGGTAGCTATTCCAAGAGCGCGATACTCCCGCGAAGCCACCTCTCCGAAACGCTCCACAATTGACGGGTCAAAGGTCGCGGCGAGGCCGAGATGAGAAGGCCAAAGAGAAATCTCTCCGCCCGCTCCCCTGTTGAATTCCGCCGTAGCCTTGGTCTCATTGCGCGGATCAGAGCTGTTGTTTGCCGGGATTCCGTGCCCGAGACCCTCCACAAAGGCCTGGACATTATTGTTCCAGCGTGCGGCCACCCTGGCGTTCGGCACGGTGGTCACGAGCACATGGCGGAGATTGTCCTCACTGAGGAACTTCTTCTGCTGATCAGTGAGAGCCGCGGTGTCAGCCCCGCTCTCCTCAAAGGACTTTCCTCCGTAGGTGGACCCCCCGAGAAAACCGGAAGACTTGCCCGGAATTGACTGGTGGGCGCTGTAGAGCATGAGGCCGGCGATTTCGTCAATCGAAAGTTTAGACGCCAAGTCCTCCGCCCTCTTCTCGTAAGGTTGTCTCCAGTCCTCGTATACATCGAGTTTTCCGTCCCGGCTCAGGTCCTTGAAGGCGTAGCCGTTGACTGTGAGGAGCTTGACCCCGGAAGCGGGAGAATAGCCGAGGGTGTCGCCACCCTTCTGGACGACTAGATTCCAGCCTTGCATAGGGGTCTCAGACCACTTGGGGCCGCAGGCGCAGCTCATGGCGGAGAGGGCTGCAAGAGAAAGGATAAGTTTATATTTTTCCATATTTATGTGGTTAGATTTCCTTGACGGAGATTTCACAAGATAAAGAAAATTCTCCGTAAATAAAGCGGCGGAACCCGAAAACTGAGCCCCGCCGCGACTAACAGCAATAAACTTAGCTTATTTGACAGTTACGACTGTCCTAAGATATTTCGTCAAAGGATTCTTTCCATTATCGGTGACCCTCGCAACTACATGGATGGTCTGGCCGGGAGCCGCGTCGGCAGGAACAGTCAGAGAAGCCTCCAACTTGCCTCCGTCAAAGGTAAAGGCTCGAGGATCAGCCACGGCCTTTCCGTCGGCTTTGACTCCAGTGAGAGAAGCCTTGCCCTTATAGGAACCGACTGCCCATACGTGCCAGTCTACTGTGAGAGCGTTCCCGTCAGGATCCTTCGCGTCCAGCTTTATCCGGACAGTCTTTCCCGCTTTAGCGGAGAGCTCAAGCGGTCCGGCAAGGACGGGATAATGATTGGCCGCGGAATAGTCCTGGGTCACAGACCACAGAAGCCTTGCGGCATATGCGTTCTGAGCCTCCGGGAGGAAATCAGGGAAGACCGTGTCCGCCTGGAACATCTGTCTCCTGAGTTCTTTCATGGTATCTCCGCCTTCGGCCTGCGGCATCTCGCGATGCCTTCCGCCCCAGCCGCCCCAGGTCTCGTCCTGCCATGCACGCAGACCGTTTCCGATCATGTTCGTGTAGCAGCCGTCGTCTCCTTCTGCGAGGAACTGCCCCTTTGGCTGGAGAGCGGACCAGACGAAATAGCCCATCTCCTGAAGTTCTTCCCTGGTCTTGTCCGGAATTCCGAAGTAGTCAAAAGCGTCAAAGCCCTTCGATATGTGCTTACCATCGCCCCACACATAGACTCTGGCGCCGATAGGACCTTTGCTGGTCACGTTGTCGGCCATCCATTTCGCGGAGTAGTAAACGGAATCTTCAGGATTACGCAGACGTCTCTGAGAATTGTAGGCAAGGCCGAGGCCGCCGCCCATAACGTTCATACGGTGGATACCCGGCCAATGGGGATGAATGTAATCTTTATAGGTATCGTCCTGCTCGCCTGACATGCAGAGGACGACGCGGGAGTTGATTACGTTCACGAGGGAATCCCAGGCAGGAGTACCCTTATAGGTGTCCTCGATGGATTTGAGGGCCCTTGCGATAGAACTTGTACCTCCCCACGCCTGAAGGAAGAGCTCTCCCGGCTTGTCGGCAAGTATGCGGTCGCGGATGAGATTTGAGCCTTCGGTGTCATGGTCCATCTCGCCTTCGAAGTCGATGTTGCCGACTACCGAGATGCTCTTCAGATAGGAAGGATCAGGATAGGAAGGATCATGGACTTTCAGGTTAGGATAGCACTCCTGGTAGGCATCGAGGATACGATTGATAAAATTTACGGAGTCGGCTTCCCAACGGTAAGACTCCATAGGGCCATGATTGAAGCCCGGACGGTCGTACTCGCGGCCTGGATGGAAATATTTCGTTCCCTTTCCATCACCGGACCAGTGGAACTGGCTGCTCGTCTCCACAAGGCCCTCAATGTCGAAGTCGGTGGAATGCAGGATGAAACGGACCATGGAGTTGTTGTCGTCGAGCTCAGGATCGCAGGTCACTATGGTCCTGGGCTTGGGCTGAGGAGTCTGGGACACCTCGGCCTTCGGCTGGCAGGCCCCCATGAGCAGACCCGCGGCCGCAGATGAAGCCAATATGGCGATAATCGTTTTCATTCAGTAAAGATAGGTAATTTCTACCACTTAGGATTCTGCTTGATGTTCGGATTCACGGCGATTTCAGTTGCCGGGAATGGAAGAAGTTCATGTTTACCCTCCTTGAATCCGCACTCGGCGGCATTCTCATTATAGACCTCCCAGCCGACGCTGCCGTCGGTCTTAAGGATAGGGTTCTTGGTGCCCTTGGCGGAGAGCTTCTTGGAAGCGAGGCCCCAGCGGACAAGGTTCTGGAATCTGAGACCTTCGAAACAGAGCTCGATACGACTCTCTCTCTGAATGTCTTCGAGAGTGACGGAGGAGGCGTGCGGAGCCTTGGCGCGGTTACGGACCACATTGAGATACTCAGCCGCCTTGGCGGGGTTGCCACCCTGAAGCTGGGCCTCGGCATCTAGAAGGAGCACCTCGGAGTAACGCATTATTCTCCAGTCATTGGCGTAGAAATAACCTGCCCAATATTTCTTGAGAATCCTGGTCTTGAAATTCCACAGTCCCTCGTTGTCGGTGATATCCATGATGTTCACGGTTCCGTATTCATTCTTGAGCTGATCTCTGGTTATGACCGAGTTCTTGAGACGGTAGCCATCCGCTCCCTCAACCTTGACGAAATCATCGTAAAGGTCCTTGGTAGGATTGATGTAGCCCCAAGTGGCCGAAGCGAAAGGAGAATTGGACTGATAAGAGTATTTCTCACCTCTTAGGCCCTGCATGGTCCAGAAAAAGTTATTGTTCACGTTACTGTTGGAAGGGTCGTTCAGGACATGGATTTCGAAGACGGACTCCGCACTGCCTTCTCCACCCGGAACATTCACCAGAGAATAATCGTCGGGGAGGGAGTAGAGGCCGGAATTGACAACATTGTCCAGCATCGCGGCCGCCTCCGAGTACTTCTTCTGGAAGAGGAAAGCCTTTCCCAGAAGCGCCTGGGCGAACTGTTTCGTGGCCCTGTAATTCTTATCGGACAAGGCTTTCTTCTGGCTCAGAGCGCCGCTGCTGATCGCCGTATTCAGGTCCTCCTCAATTGCGGCCCAGAGAGCCTCAGGGGTGGAATTAGACTGCATGTATTCGCTCTCCGAAAGAGTATGCTGCACAAGCGGAGCGCTTCCCCAGAGGGTGACGAGCTCGAAATTGGCGAAAGCCCTCAGCACCCTGGCCTCGGCCACAGCCCTTTTCATCACTTCGGAGTCTCCATTCACATTCTCAATGACGACGTTAGCCCTGTAGATAACCTTATAGAGATTGGAATAGATAGTTGATATGGCTCCGTAGTCGGAACCGAAAGTATAGTCGCCGATCTGGTGGAAGTCGCCGTCATAATGGTTTCCTCCTCCTGTCCAGCAGTCATCGTCAAGCATGTCCAGGACCATCACCAGGGAGCTGAAGCCGCTATTGAGGGACTTCACGGCATCATAGACGGCCACAATGCCTTCTTCCGCCTCGGAATCGGTCTTGTAGTAGGACGAAACCTCGGAGACGCTGTGCTGCCATATGTCAAGCTGATCCTCGCAGCCCGTCATGAAGAAGAGGGCGGCTACGCAAGGAATCGCATATAAGAATTTCTTTTTCATGGTATCTCTATATTAGAAAGTTATGTTGAGACCGAAGACGATCTTCTTGGTGGTAGGATACTGGCCGTAATCGAGGCCGAGTCCGTTTCCGCTGAGAGAGACCTCCGGATCGAAGCCTGGATAGTCGGTGAAGGTGAAGTAGTCGTCAAGGGAGACGTAAACCCTGGCGTTGGTAAGGTAGATCTTGCTGATGAGGTCCTTAGGAAGAGAGTAGCCGAGCTGGATCTGCTTGATCTTGAAATATGATCCGTCGAAGACGAGGGCTGACGACTGGCAATATTTGTCATAGTCATGAAGTTTGGCCCCGATGTACTTGGCGTCTTTTCCAGGAGTGGTCCACCTTCTGTCATAGAAATATTTGAGGGTGTTTGCCTGCATACGGGTGGAACGAGGGACGGCATAGCAGATTTCATTGCCGGAGGTTCCGTTAGCGAAGACGAGGAAGTCAAAGCCCTTCCACGACATGTTGAGGGTTACTCCATAAGTAATGTCTGGAATACCTGAGCCGATTTCGACCTTGTCGTCGTCGTTGATCACTCCGTTCTCGTCCACGTCCTTGAAAATAGGATAGCCGTTGGAAGGATCGACGCCCTCATACTTGTAACCTCTCATATACCATAGCGGATGCCCCTTCTCGAAATAGGTCGTAACGCCCGATCCGCCGGAATTTCCAGCTACTCTCGTAAGGGTAGGATAGATGTAGGTGACCTCATTCTTGAGGGTGGAGATGTTGGCATTGACGCCGTAGTTGAATTCTCCGATGTGGTCATGCCAGCCGAGGTCGAATTCCCAGCCCTTGTTCTCCACGTTTCCTGCGTTGAGAGGGGAAATGGTGTTGCCGACGTCGAGCGAGGAGATGATAGTCGTCATGATCAGATCCTTGGTCTTCTTCTTGTACCAATCCATGCCGAAGGTCAGCCTGTCGTTGAACATTCTCAGGTCAAGACCGAGATCGGTCTGTTCGGAAGTCTCCCACTTGAGTTTATAGTTGCCGGTGGAAGATGGCACGGAACCGACATTGTAGCCGCTGGCGTTGAGGGAATACTGAATGTCAGAAGAGATCGTAGACGCGTACATGTAGTTGCCCAAGCCGGCGATGCTGCCGTTCTGGCCCCATGAAGCGCGCAGCTTGAGGAAGTCGACAGCCTTGAGATTCAGATTCTTGAAGAAATTCTCCCTGGAAACTGTCCATCCTCCGGAAAGGGCAGGGAAATAGCCCCAGCGGGTGTCATGTCCGTCAGGAAGGATGGAAAGGTCGGCGGCGTCACCGCGCAGAGAAGCCTGGAAGAAATACTTGTTGGCATAGTCATAGGAGAGTCTGCCGTAGTAGGAGAGGTCAGCCCGGTGGATCTTCTCGCCGCCGGAGATAGTCTTGATCGCTGTTCCGGTCTGATTGGCGAAATAGGCGTAGTTCCTGTCGAGCTTGGTGATTCCGATGTTGGATGAAGAGTTTCCGGAAACGCTTCCGGTCACGTCATAGGTCGACCTCTTGTCGAAGGCCATACCGGCCATGGCGCTCAAATGATGCTTTCCGAAGGTCTCGTCATAGTTGATGAAGTTCTCCCACTGCCAATAGGCGTTCGAGCCAGAGCTCGCATCAATGACGACATAATCATAGTTGGTATCCGTGTTTACGACGTGAGGCCACTGGAGGGAGTAAGAGGAACGGTTCATGTAGTCGTAACCAACTCTGGAAGTGATGGTCAGAGTCTTGAAAGGCTTCAGGTTCAAAGAGGTAGAACCATGGACATTAAGGCCTTCGCTCTCAGTGTGGTAGGCGTCCCTCATGATGTAAGGGTTGATGTTGTTAGACTCCTGGAAAGGAGACATGGAGTAGTAGTCTCCGTTCTTGTCGGTCAGGAAGAGGTGGCCCGCATCGATGAGGGCCTGGATGTGGGCGGGAACATCATTCTTGGAATAGATGACAGGGGTAAGAGGATCCATCTGGATGACGGAAGAGAGCATAGAATACATGCCTCCTTCACGCACCCTCTTGCCGTGGAAACGGCCGAAGCTGTTGTTGGTGGTGAACTGGAGCCAGCTGAAAAGGTTGTAGCTGGCGTTTAGCGATCCCGTGAGTCTGTCGAAAGTATCCTGTTTGCCTATGATAGGTCCGTCATTCTTCACGTCTCCGAAGGAGGCGTAGAGAGAACCCTTCTTGGTGGCGCCGGATATGCTGACATTGTGGCGCTGCATGCTGCCGTTTTCGAAGGCCACGTCGGCCCAGTCAGTGTCGGTCGTCCCGTCATAGTACTGGTCGATTCGGCTCTGGGAAACGAGGCCGCCCTCGTTCACCGCCCAGTTGATGTACTCCTTGGCGTTCAGGACCTTAGGAATTCTCGCCACCTTGTTGACCGTGTACTGGAAATCGTATGAGATTTTGGTGACTCCTTCGGAGGCACGTTTGGTCGTGATGAGCACGACTCCGTTTCCGGCCTGGGCGCCGTAGATGGCGGCCGAGGCCGCATCCTTCAGCACCTCGATGGACTGGATGTCGTTAGGATCGAGGTAGCTGATGTTGGTGGTGCGGAGTCCGTCGACTACGTAGAGAGGCTTGGAATCGGAGTTCGAGGAATAACCGCGCACCCTGATAGTGGACTCTGCGCCAGGGGCTCCGGAAGTGGTTACCACCTGGACACCGGCAGTCTTGCCCTGGAGTCCTCCCTGGACGGTCGTGATGGTCCTGTTCTGAAGATCTTCAGCCTTGACGGAGGAGATGGCTCCGGTAACATCGCTCTTCTTCTGGACGCCGTAGCCGACCACGACGGTCTCTTCAATCGATTGAGTGTCAGGATTCAGCTGCACATTGACAGGGGCGGTTCCGCTGACCTTTCTAGATACGCCGATGTAGCCGAAGAAAGAGAAGTCGAGGGTGGAGCCGTCAGGGACGGAGATGGAATAGTGTCCGTCTATGTCCGCTTCGGTTCCGGTCGTTGTTCCGTGCAGGATGATTCCGGCGCCCGGGAGAGGCTGTCCGTTTTCATCTGTCACAGAGCCTGTTACGGTTACGTTCTGGGCAATAGCAAATTGCGCGACGGCAAAGAGCCCTGCCAGAATTGACAGTACTTTTTTCATAATTCAGTTATTAGTTTTGTTGATTGCTTAATTGTCGGCTAGCTGTTCGCGACCGAGACGAGTACAAGTGCGAGGAGGAAGAGGGTGAACATCCAGAAGACAAGGCTTCCGGTGCCCTTAGGCGCACCCTTGAATTCCTTCCACACGAAGACGCCCCAGATCATCGCGACTACAGGAGAAGCGTTGCTCAGGGCATAGGCGACGGCCGGATTGAGCAGGCCGCTGGCGGCGAAACTGATGACCATACCGCTCATCCAAATGAAACCACCGAGCATTCCTATGAGATGGCTCCTGGTGTCGCCCTTGGTGAGATAGTCCTTGAAGGTGACAGGCTCTGTGCCGTCGACAGGATGCTTCATGACGATTCCGTTGAAAACAGGGGTCGTCACGAGGGCTCCGACGGCGAACCAGAAGACTCCAGTGTAAGGAATGAAGGTTCCATTACCGCCGTTGAAGATAGAAGGATCGAGAGACTTTCCTACTAGACCGTAGAAGAACATGAAGCCGACGCCCGAAATGAGGGCGAGGATGATGCCCTTCTTAGGGCTCTTGGACTGAGAACCGCTGAGCTTTCCGTAGGCGAGACCACAGAGGACCATCGCCACCACAGCTATTGCCATGCCGATCCAGAAGAGCCACTTGGTTCCGGTGAAGCCGGCTCCGCCGAATTCCTGGACGAGATAGAGATAGATGGCGCCTCCCACCCAGCCGAAACCTCCTCCGATCGGGAAGGCGACGGACATTCCGGAGATTGCGATGGCGGCGGTGAGGAAGACGTTGGCGCAGTTCCAGATTATTCCGCCCAGAACGGCATAGCCGACGCTCCTCCAGCTGAAGGTTGAGCAGAAATCTGTAAAGAAGGTATGCTCACCCCCACCCAGGACGCCCAGGGTGAGGGCGCCGAGGAGAGCGGTGAGGGTGAAGCCGAAGATATAGTCCCAGTAGAAGAGGGCGGGAGTCCATTCCTTCCTTGTGACGAGCTTCTCAGTGTTCGACCACGAACCCCAGCAGAGGCAGCAGTAGATGGCGCAGATGAAGCCAAGGACAACGTTGTGTACGAGTATCATAGGCCTTCTTTACTCATGGACATAGAGATTCCAGCCGAGATAGTTGTTCACGGCATCCTCGATAACATCGGCTACGTCCCCGCGGACCATGGCCACATGGTGTTCGAAGCCGTTGCGGCAGATGTGCTTCATGAGCTTCTGGAGGTTGTCCACCTTGGTCACGGCTATGCATCCGTCCATCCCGTACTCGTCGTTGGTGAGTTCTCCCTCGCCGACGTAGGCCTTGATCTCTCCCTCAGGGTCGTCGGTGCTGATGCGGAAGAAGGTGAAAGGACCGGCGGTCACGTCGCCGTCTACGGCCCCGAAGGTGTCGATCTTGCCGAGGGTGCGGCCGAGGACCCCGAGAGGGGCGAGGTGGATGTCGTTCTTGATGAATTTCTTCGCGAAGTTGCCGCAGTGGGTGCAGACGCACATGTTGCGGTCGTCGGCGAAGTTGTTGTTCCAGTCCGCGAGGACGGAAGGAGTGCCGGCCGCGAGGGCGAGGGCATACATGGAGACGGCCCCAGTGAGGTCAGTTTCGCAGGCGGAAGGGATGAGCCTGTCGCTGAGCATGGACATGACCACGCAAGGGGCGCATCCATAGTTCTTCTCAAGGCTGTCCCAGCACTGGATGGCCACGGCGTCGACATGATTTTCCTCGATCCAGTTCTCTACGGCCAGACCGAATTTTCCGAGCCTTATGACCTTGTCCTTGTAGGCCGGAGGGACGGTCGCGTAGTCGCAGATGGAGTCCATCTTCGCCTTGAGCGCCGGGTCGTTGTCGTCGATCTTCTTGGCGGCGAAGATGATCTCGGAGAGGTCCGCAGGGACCACGGTGATGCCGCTCCTCTGGAGGAGCTTCTCGCTGGCGCGGCAGGTGTTGAAGCCGAGCGGACGGGTGCCGATCTGGCCGAGGCGGCAGTGGCGGAGTCCGCCTACCACGCGGCACACTCCCGCGAACTTGTCGAGGTCGCGGAGGAAGCTCTCGGAGTCGATGGCGCAGGTGTGGAGGGTTGTCAGGGAGAATGGAATCCCGTACTGGTAGAGGTTGTTGCAGACGGAGATTTTTCCGCAGAAGGCGTCGCGGCGATGGTCAAGGTCGACCTTGTCGTTGGAGTCGTCGCAGGCCTGCACGAGTACAGGGACGCGGAGGTCCGCAGTGTTGATGGCGTTGATTATACCAACTTCGAAACCGAAGTTAGGGAGGCAGACGATGATACCGTCGATTTCATCTCTGTGCTGACGGAAAAGGGCGGCGCATTTGAGCCCGTCCTCGACGGTCTCGATCGTGCTGCTTCCGGTAGGGGTTGCATCTTCCGGGAGGATTACATAGTCATAGCCCTTCTCGTCCAAAGTCTTGAGCAGGGAAGCCTTGACATCCTTTGCGAGTGCCGAATTAAAATATGCCCTGGTCCCGATGATGAGACCGAAGCAGAGTTTTTTGCCGTTCTTGTACATGGTTGTCAGTTTTTTATGTTATTGCTGTTTATAATATCATTGATTTTCCGCGGCCGAAAGCACCATGGCCACGGCCCTGCCCCAGCCTTTGTAGGCCTCTCGGACCGCAGTATTCTCCGGATCCGGCTCTATCCTGCAATCGAAACGGGCGAGTCTTTCTGCATCAGCGAAGTCCTTTATCCTGCCTGTGGCAAAGCCGTTGACTATGAAGGCTCCGAAGGCCGAGGCATCCTCCACTACCGAACGGAGTATAGGAGCCTGAAGGAGATCCGACTGGAAATGCATGAGGAACTTGTTGTGAGTCGGGCCTCCGTCTACTCGGAGTTCACGGAGCTCAATCCCGGCCTTTTCGGTCATCGCCCCAAGAAGGTCAGACACCTGGTAGGCTATGGATTCAAGGCCGGCCCTTACAACCTGGGCCTTACCGGAAGAGAAGGTCATGCCGCAGATGACGGCCCTCGCCGAGGCGCTCCAGTACGGGGCTCCGAGGCCAGCGAAGGCAGGGACGAGATAGACTCCGCCGTTGTCCGGAATGGAGGCAGCAAGTGCCTCTGTCTCCGAAGGGCCGCCTATGAGTTTGAGGTTGTCGGCCATCCACTTCAGGGTGGCTCCGGTAGAATGGATGTTGCCTTCGAAGGCATACCAGACCTTGCCGAGAGCCGCGAAGCCCACCGAGGTCACGAGACCCTGGGGAGCCGGCACGGGTTTGAGGCCGATGTTGACCATCACCGAAGAGCCGGTGCCATAGGTGGCCTTGCCGAGACCCTCGGTAAAGCACATCTGGCCTACGAGGGCTCCGTGGGAGTCTCCTATCACGCCGGCGATTTTGACCGGCTCCCGGAAGAAGCCTTCAGCAGTAGTCTCCCCGAAACCAGCATCCGACGGGCAGGCTTCCGGCACCATGGACCTTGGAATGGTGAAGAGCTTCAGAAGGTAGTCGTCCCAGTCCAAGGTGTGGATGTTGAAAAGAAGGGTGCGGGAGGCGTTGGTGTAGTCGGTCGCATGGACCTTCCCTCCGGTGAGTTTCCAGACAAGCCATGAATCTATGGTTCCCATCCTTAGAAGGCCCTTCTGTGCCGCCGCCCTGGCTCCTTCGATATTGTCGAGAATCCATTTCGCACCGCTTCCGGCGAAATAAGGGTCTATCAGAAGGCCGCTGCGGCTCATCACGAAGTCAGACTTGCCTTCCGCCTTGAGCTTCTCGCAGAAAGCCTCGCCGCGGAGATCCTGCCAGACAACGGCATGGCAGAGCGGCCTGCCACTTTCCGCGTTCCAGACTACGACGGTCTCCCTCTGGTTGGTAATGGCGATGGAATAGGCGTCTCCCTCCTTCCCGCCTTCTTCTACAACGGCGCGGATGGCCTTCAAGGTGTTCGCGTAGATTTCTTCGGCGTCATGCTCGACCCAGCCCTCTTTAGGGTAATACTGCTTATGAGGAAGGCTGGTCTTCGCCAGGATATGGCCCTCAGAGTCGAAGAGGAAGGCCTTCGTTGAAGACGTGCTTTGGTCTATGGATATGATTCTTACAGCCATTTCCTGTCTTATTTTAGAAATTCAAGTGCGGCCTTTTCGATTCCTTTCCAATCGATGCCGTAATATTCAAAGAGCTGGGCGGAATCGCCGTGGACGAGGTCCTCAACAGGAAGAGCCAGAAGTTTCACCGGAACCGGCTCCTCCGAAAGAGTCTCAAGCACCAGGGCTCCGAGCCCTCCGTGGACGCTGTGCTCCTCGACCGTGATTATCTTTCCGGTCTCGCGGGCGGCTTTTCTGACCGCTTCCGCGTCGAAAGGGCTTATGCTGGAGAAGTCGAGAACTCTGGCCTCGATTCCGTGGGCGCGGAGTTCGTCAGAAGCCTTGGCGGCATGCCAGACCGTCTCGCCCGTGGCGATGATGGTCAGGTCCTCTCCCCCGCGGGTCTCGATGGCCTTGCCCGGGGTGAAGTCGAGAGTCTCGTCGTAGACTGTAGGCACGGAGGCCCTGCCCACCCTCACATAAGAAGGGCGCGGTCTCGCCGCCAGTTCTTTCACAAGCCTCTCCGTGACGAAGGCATCGCTTGGGATAAAGACCGAAAGCCCTGGAAAGGTGGCCATCGCTGCGATGTCATAGACGCACTGATGAGTCCCGCCGAGGGCGCCGTAGGCCAGTCCCCCGCTGACTCCGAGGATGCAGACGTTGGTCTTGCTGTAGGCGATGTCAACCTTTACCTGCTCGATGGCGCGGGCCGCATAGAAACTGGCAGGCCCGCAGCAGAAGACCTTTTTACCGCCGTTGGCCAGGCCGGCAGATATTCCGACCGCATCTTGCTCGGCGATGCCGGCCTCCACGAACTGGGCCGGCAATTCCGCCGCGAAGTCGGTCAGGGTCACAGAACCTCTCGAATCCGTGGCCACCGCCACGATGTTCCTGTCTTTCCTCGCTAATTCAAGAAGTGTGGAAGTAAAACTCTTCCTGCATGCTATCTTCGTATCCATCTAGGTTAAGCTTTATAAATCAGAGTGTTTCGGACTTTATTCTCTCATCCAATTCTTTCATAGCCTCTTGGTACTGGGCTTCATCAGGCACACCGTGATGCCATTTGGCGACGTTCTCCATATAGGAAACTCCCAGACCCTTAGTCGTATGGGAAATTATCATGTGTGGCCGGTCCAGGCCGTAGTCGACCGTGTCCATGACCTTGATGATGTCCTCGATCTTGTCGCCGTTCATTTCTTTGACCTCCCAGCCGAAGTCCGTCCATTTGGCGGCCTCATTTCTCAGCCCCATGACCTCTTCCGTGTTTCCCGAAATCTGGAGATTGTTGCGGTCGATGAAGGCCACCAGGTTGCCGAGCTTGTACTGGGCCCCGGCCATCGCCGCCTCGTAGATAGAGCCTTCCTGCTGCTCTCCGTCACCCATGACTACGAAGGTTCTGGTCGGGCGCGAGTCCATCTCGGCGGCTATGGCGCAGCCGACGCCGATGGAAAGCCCGTGTCCGAGGGCTCCGGAGCAGAACTCGATTCCCGGCAGAGTGTTGAGCGGATGTCCTCCGAGCGGAGACTTGAAATCCCCGTAGGTGTCCACCAGCGCGGCAGGGAGAATCCCCTTGTCCTCGAGCACGCAATAGAGGGCCTCTACGCAGTGGCCCTTGCTGAGGATGAAGCGGTCCCTGTCCGGATCGTCAAGCTTGTCCTTGCCGACGTTCATCACGTGGAAATAAAGAGTATAGAGGAGGTTCAGAACCGAAAGGTCACCCCCGGTGTGGCCTGCTTTGGCCTTATATATCAACTGAATAAGGCGTTTGCGGCCTTTTTCTGCCATCAGTTTCAGCTCTGCGGTATCCATTGTAGAATTGATTTAACGTTACAAAAATAATGAAAGAAAAGAAATAATCAAAAGAAATCGAAAGAAAATGAAGAATAACCAAAAGAATTTTATCGATTTTATAATTGTCCGCTTTTCCGCTTGTATCAAAAAAAATATTTGAGTAACTTGCAGACCCATAAGAAAAATCATCGCATATGTCACTGAACGAAAGAAGAACGAAAATCCTCAACATGATAAGGGAAGACGGTCATGTAAAAGTCCAGAAGCTGGTGGAGATTTTCAAAGTTTCTGACGTGACCATCCGGCAGGACCTGGAAGAATTGGAAAATCTCGGCTTCGTCCAGAGGGAATACGGAGGAGCCTTTCTGAAGGGAGTGGACACCTTCGCCAAGAACGACATGCTCTTCAATCAGACCCACATGGAAGAAAAGAAGCTGATAGCTTCCAGGGCCGTAAAGTATGTTTCCGAAGGCGACGTCATCATCCTGGACTCAGGCTCCACGACGACCGAGCTCGCCAAGCTGCTGCTTAACTTCAAGTCTCTGACCGTGATCACCAACGCCCTCAACATCGCCATGATGCTCGGGGCCAATCCGGGAATCCAGCTGATCGTCACCGGCGGCGAGTTCAAGGCCCCTACCCTCTCGCTGACAGGAGAGATGGCCGGCGCCGCGCTGAAGAACATCCACGTACAATCCTGCTTCCTCGCCACGGCCGGCATTTCGGACGACATGTACCTTACGTATCCGAGCCTGAGCGACCTCGTAGTCAAGACGGCCATGGTGCGTTCTGCCAACAAGGTCTACCTCCTCGCTGACTCTTCGAAGTTCGGCAACAGCTCCTTCGCCGCCCTCGGGAAGGTATCTCTGGTCGATTACCTCATTTCGGACGACAATATCACCGAGAAGGAAATAGGCGCCCTTAAAGCCTATAATGTCGAAGTAATTGGCTGAAATCCAACGCCCCAGCAGTAAAAAGCCTTATAACGGGGCGAATTGAAGCCGCCACATTCTGCGGTTTTTGCCACATACGTAATCCGATAGCCATTCCCCTTTGCCACGTAAAAGGACGAATGGCTATTTTCGTTTCAGCAAAAATACAGCGATATGGACAACTTCAAGACTATCTTCGAAAAACATTACACCTGGATCGAAGGCTTCATGCGCAACGTAAGGCGCTACGGCCGCCGTCCGGCTATGATCGACCCTGACTTCGACAAGACCTGGACCTATGAAGAACTGAATTCGGACGTCAACCGTCTGAGCAAGGCCTTTATTGGTGACGGACTCGTCAAGGGCGACATAATAATGATGATGCTTCAGAACTGCCCGGAATTCGTTCTCACCTATATCGCCGCCCAGAAGGCACACATGGTGGACAGCCCGGTCAGCTTCAGGCTCAGCCCTGGCGAACTTTCCTATAATATTGAGGATGCCCGCCCGAAAGTGTTGATTTTCGAGGCGAAGTACCGGCAGACCGTAATGGAGGCGATAAAGATGGCTCATTACAGGCCCGGACGCCTCATCGTCATAGATGCTCCGAGTGACGAGGAAGTCACCTCCTTCGCAGATTACACCGCTCCTTTCGACGGGAGCGAGCCGCCATATACCGGAGACTACAACGTCTATGACGAAACGACAAGACTTTTCACCTCCGGAACGACGGGGCGGCCGAAAGGAGTTCCTATGACCAGCCTCAACGAAGTGCTTTCGAGCCATGACATCATGATACATTTCTTCATGTACTATAAGGACGTCACCATGAACACGACGCCATGGTTCCATCGGGGAGGCCTCCATTGCGTGGGCCCCTGCCCTACACTCTACGCCGGCGCGGCCATCGTGGTCATGAGAAAGTTCGATCCCGTCCTCACCCTCCGATACGCCATGAAATACAAGATCACATTTATAATAGGTGTGCCGACCGTCCTTGAAAGCCTTGCAGACGAACAGGAGAAGGAAGGCTTCGACCTCAGCTCGCTCAGGGGCCTCCTCACCATGGGCAGCCCGCTCCAGCGTTCGGCCTGCATCCGCTACCAGAAGGTCCTCTCCCCCAACATCTACAACGGCTACGGGACCACGGAGACCTTCTGCAACACCTACCTCCGGCCTTTCGACCTTCCGGACAACGCCGGCTCGGCAGGTTCTCCGTGCGTAGATGATGATGTGCGTGTAGTCAAGGTCTACGGCGACAAGAAGGCTGAGCCGGAGGAGGTCGTAAAGAAAGACGGCCGCGACATCGGCGAGGTGATAATCAGCTCCCCGGCGAAGTCGCCATATGAATACAGCGACAATCCTGTCGAAACCGAGGCCAAATATTACAAGGATTTCATCTACACCGGCGACGTAGCCACCTGGAACGAAGATTCATTCATCACCATACTCGGAAGAAAGGACGACATGATCATCTCCTCAGGAGAAAACATCTACCCTACCCAGGTCGAGGAGGTCCTCAACACCTGCCCTAAGGTCAAGGACTGCATGGTGACAGGTGTCCCGGACGCTTACAGGGGCGAAATCGTCACGGCCTACGTCATCAGGGACGATGAGAGCCTGACGGCGGAGGAACTTGACAAGTTCATGAAAGACAGTCCTATGCTGGCGAACTTCAAGAGGCCCCGCTACTACAGATTCGTCGACATCCTCCCATACAACGCCACGGGCAAGAAGGTCCACTACAAACTCAAGGAACTCGCCGCCGAAGATTTGAGGAACGGCCTGCTGCTGATAGTTTAGCTGACGACTATTTTCCGATTTCTTTTGATTTTCAATTTCGATTGCTTATGTTTGTTCTCGGCAACCAAAGCAGAAAGACAAACCAATAATCAATAGATATGAAAAATCTGAAAATCATCGCCGGACTTGCCTTGGCCTGCCTCATGGCCGGCTGCCTGGCCTCCTGCAGCGGAGAAATCTCCAAGGGCGGGCAGGAGCCGCAAAAGCCAAGGCTCATCGTCACCACCGACCCTGAGCTCGACGACAACAACTCCCTCATCCGTTTCATACTCCACACTGACGAATTCAAGGTGGAAGGCCTCGTCTACGCCAGCAGCTGCTGGCACTGGAAGGGAGACGGCAAGGGAACGGTCTTCCATGGAGGAATCCATCAGGGCCCTATGGGCGGAGACGGGCTCCAGCAGATGCGCTGGCCACCTGAGGGCGACACCTTATTCATCGACAGGGTGCTGAACGCCTACACCAAGGTCTACCCTAACCTCAAAGTCCATGACCCTGAATTCCCGGCCCCAGACTCCCTCAAGGCCGTAGTGCGCTGGGGCAACGTCAACTTCGAAGGCGACTACGCCGAGGACACTCCGGGTTCCGACCTGATCAAGGAAAGGATACTGGCCCCTTCCGACCAGCCTCTCTACGTCCAGGTCTGGGGCGGTCCTTCCACGGCCGCCCGCGCCCTCAAGTCGATAGAGGACGAATATTCCGGAACTCCGCAGTGGGAAGAGGTGAAGGCCAAGGTCAACAAGACCCTCGTCATCTTCCTTTCCGGCTACCAGGACAACACCTACGAAAACTATATCAGCAAGGTCTGGCCTGACGTCAAGGCCTACTTCACCGCCGACTACGACAACACCCCGGCCAAGAACAGGGTGGGAGGCACCGGACTCGGCATGGCCTACAACTCCCAGTTCAGCATGCCTGACGAGGCGAGGGCCTACTACATGGCCGACTGGATGGACGAGCACGTCACCGGCGTCGGTCCTCTCGGGGCCGAAGAGTACGTCTGGGGCGACGGCAAATTCATGGCCGGCAAGGGAAAGAGCTCCGAAATCTACGGTTTCTCCGATCCTGACGACCCCCTCCTGCTTGAAGTAACCGGCGGCCGCGGAGGCTTCCTCCTGCCTAAGGGCACCTACATTTCCGAGGGCGACAACGGCTGCTTCATGAACTTCTACGGCAACGGACTCCGCGCCTGGGAGGACTGGACCTGGGGCGGCTTCACCGGCCGCCTGGAGCCGGACCCTACCCAGGCCGACATCCAGGCGGCCAAGGAGCGCATGGCGGCCCTCATGAAGAGGCTGGCGGACGCGAACAGGCCGGGACCGGCCCGCGCTCAGGAAAAACAGCCGACCTACGAAGAGAGGTGGGCAAGACTGCTCGCCCAGCCTAAGGCCCAGATAGACACCGTCCTCCCTGACTTCCGCATCGAAGTCCAGGAAGACCTGGCCGCGAGGCTGCAGTGGTCCGTGAATTCCGATTATTCCGCCGCCAACCACGCTCCGGTCATCAGCGGACCTCTCGCCATAGAGGCCAAGCCGGGCCAGAAGCTGAAGCTCGCCGTGACCGTAAGCGACCCTGACGTGAACCAGACCTCCAAGGAGTGGAAAATCTGGGGCGTAGGCACCTACAAGGGCCAGGTCCAGTTCACTCCGGTCATCTCCGAAGGGAAATGCACGGCCGAACTCACCGTTCCTTCAGACGCCGTTCCTGGGCAGACCATCCATGCCGTCATGAGGGTCCGCGACAACGCGCAAAACCCTATGACAAGCTACCTGCGCACGGTAATTACGGTGAAATAAGCCTTATTTTAGCGGAATAAGTCGCCACATTGGCCGGATTTCGCCACATCTGGGAGAGGATAGCCATTTCTTCTTGACACTATCAAGGGTGAATGGCTATCTTCGCGTCGTCAAATACAGTACAAACTCAATGGACGAATTCAAGACTATTTTCGAAAGACATTACACTTGGATCGAAGGATTCATGCGCAATGTAAGACGCTACGGCAAGAGGACGGCCATGATCGATCCTGAAGCCGGCAAGACATGGACCTACGAAGAACTCAACCAGGACACCAACAGGCTTTGTAACGCACTTCTCCATGACGGGCTCGTAAAGGGCGACGTAGTGATGATGATGATGCCGAACTGCGCCGAGTTCGTATTCACATATATCGCATCGCACAAGACGCACACCGTCAACAGTCCGGTAAGCTTCAGGCTCAGCTCCGGAGAGCTCTCTTACAATCTCGAGGACGCCCGCCCGAAGGTGATGATTTTCGACTCCAAATCCAGGGCTACGGTCATGGAGGCCATCCAGATGGCCAAGTTCCGCCCTCAGCACCTTGTCATCACCGACGCTCCTAGCGATGCGGAAGTCACCTCTTTCGCCGATTACGTGGCGCCATTCGACGGAAGCGAGCCGCCATTCACCTGCGAATACAACATCTACGACGAGACCACGAGGCTCTTCACCTCCGGAACCACAGGCAGGCCGAAGGGCGTTCCGCTGACCAGCATCAACGAAGTGCTTTCCAGCCATGACGTCATGATCCACTTCCCTATGTGCTACAAAGACGTCACCATGAACACGACTCCATGGTTCCACCGCGGAGGCCTCCATTGCGCAGGTCCCTGCCCGACCTTCTATGCCGGAGCCTCCCTCGTCATCATGGGAAAGTTCGATCCTGCGCTGACGCTCCAGTATGCCATGAAATACAAGATTACCTTCATCATAGGAGTGCCGACCGTCCTTGAAAGCCTTGCCGACGAGCAGGAGCGCAAAGGCTACGACCTCGGCTCCCTCAAGGGGATCGTCACCATGGGCAGCCCGCTCCAGCGCTCCGCCTGCATCCGCTACCAGAAAGTTCTCACCCCGAACATCTTCAACGGCTACGGCACCACGGAGACCTTCTGGAACACCTTCCTCCGTCCTTTCGACCTTCCTGAGAACGCCGGAACGGCAGGCTCATCATGCATCGACGACGACGTGCGTGTAGTGAGGGTCTACGAAGAGAAGAAGGCCGAGCCTGATGAGGTAGTCGCCAAGAACGGGAGGGAGATCGGAGAGGTCATCATCTCCTCGCCTGCAAAATCGCCTTACATGTACAGCGACAATCCTAAGGAGACGGAGGCAAAATACTACAAGAATTTCATCTATACCGGAGACGTCGCCACCTGGGATGAAAATTCCTTCCTTACGATTCTCGGAAGAAAGGATGACATGATCATCTCTTCGGGAGAGAACATCTACCCTACGCAGGTTGAGGAAGTTCTGAATTCATGCCCGAAGGTCAAAGATTGCATGGTGACCGGAGTCCCGGACAGTTTCCGCGGCCAGATAGTCACGGCCTACATCGTCAAGGACGATGAGTCGCTCACGGCAGAAGAGCTCGACCAGTTCATGAAGGACAGCCCGATGATAGCCAACTTCAAGCGTCCGCGCTACTATAGGTTCGTCAATCAGCTTCCTTACAACGCGACTGGCAAGAAGATCCACTACAAACTCAAGGAGATTGCCATCGACGACCTCAAAAACGGACTCCTCATCGTAGTCTGAGCCCCGCCGCCGGGCGGCAGCTCCAGCCCGGCACCGGCAGCGACACTCCAACCGGACGGCAGCGCACTCGGTTCAACTCAGTTCAACAAGAGGCTGACTCAAAAGTGAGTTGGCCTCTTTTTTTGTCGGGAGGGGTGTGGGGTGCCGGGGGGACTCCGTTCACGCTGACTTGTCCTGAAATAAG
>DKSK01000008.1 GCA_002472565.1 Bacteroidales bacterium UBA7258
GGCCTTCCCTTCTCCTTGACAGACGTCGGGTTGCCCAGGACGTCCCTCGAGAGGATCTCTTCTCGCCATGACTCGGCGCCGTCCACGTATTCGACTGTCCGCGCCGGCATGAGCCTGCCGTCGAACGTGCCGTACTCGGTCACCGTGCTCCTCGACCTGGCGGAATCCGGGCTCGGAAAAGGTTGCACTATTTCGCCGATTGGAAGCGTACGGAGGGGCCGGATGACCGGAGCGTCGTCGTCCGGGAAGACGATGCCGTATGTCCTCTTCACGGGCTCGGAGAGGGCGTGGGCTGAGGCCAGCGAGGAGGCCCACCAAGGGGCCACTCCGGGCCAGGTGTCAGGATACGTCAGGGTCACGGAGCGGACGGCGTCGGAGGAGCTTACGGTCACCGACGTCCTGCGCGCCGGCTTGTCATACGAATTGCGCACCACGCCGTAGCTGACCACCGTCGTGTCGTTGCCGGAATGGTGATAGCCGATGCGCGTCACCGACGAAGGTGCGGAGCCCATGCTGCGCTGGCTGTAGACCGGATAGTGCTGGAAATCCTGGTCATAGACGGGCCCCTCTTCGAGCCGCTGCATCACGCGGACGGCCCTGTAGCCCGTCAGCTGGGAGGCGGAAGGGAAGGAGGTGTAGGAGGTCTCCTCCTTTTCCACCAGCTCGGCCGTTCCGGTGGAAGGGTTGCGGCGGTAGGTCTCTCTCCTGACCAGGCGGGGCGCCGTCGAAGCGCCGTCGTATGTGTACTCTTGTTCCACGCCGGATAACGGCGCGATTCCGAGGCGTCCTTCCGAGTAGGTTTCCCGCCAGGTGGACGGGAAGCGCGCTCCGGCATCGTAGACGGGGTTGTAGACCGGGGCCGTGTCATAGGTGTACACGGTCCTGTTCCCGACGGAATTCCCGTCCGCGGAGACGTCCTCGGTGACCGAGCCGTACCACACGCGGGCGGACGTGAGGGCCTGCCCGTCCGTGACCGGGGTCTCGCTGAGGGTGAAGGTCCATGCCGTGCGTGCCGAAGGCAGGGTCAGGTTATCCAGGACCAGACGCGCCGAGGTGCGAAGGTAAACCTCCTTCAGAGGAAGGGCAGGCGCGCTCGTCGTTGGACTTCCGTATGAGAACGTCCTGACCCGCTTCAGCGCGGCCCCGTCCAGCACCCGGATGCTCTCCACCCTCACGCCCACGCTCACAGGCACCGTCTTGCCGGCCACCGTAATCTGGGCGCCGGTGAGGGCGCCCCCGTATTCCCACTCGGTCTGGGCCCCGTCATGGTCCGCCGAGGTCAGCATCATGTAGCTCGCTTCCGCCGGTTTCGGGGCGCCGTAGGCAAGACTCATCGTGTAGTTCGGGGAAGAGTTGAGGAGGTATGGACAGAGGTCTGTCCTGGAGGCGTCCTCGTCTATGGGATGGAGCATGGTCCCGTCACCGTTCTCTCCGTTGAAGTAGCCGTACCAGTCCTGAGAGTAGCGGGACACCGCGCCCTTGGCGGTATGGTATGCGAATGTCCACCGGTCCTCAACCGTGACGTCGTCCGACCCGTAAAAGGTCACGCCGGCGAGCACGATGCGCCCGTCGTAGGAATCGCGGCGCGTGTCGGTCTCGGCCCTCAGCAGCTGTCTCCCGGCCGCGTCCGTCACCCTGACCCGGGTCAGACGCCGCGGATAGTTCGCCGCGTCCGACCCTGACGTGACCGAATGGAGGGAGCGGGAAGCGACGGACTCGTAGCTGAATGACGCCGTGTAGCCGGAGAGGGTTATGCCCGTGAGCACTTTCGTCTGATGGGACGACCTGACGGTCGTGTACTCGGAGCCGTAGCTCTCGTCATGGCCGGACGTGTTCCGGCTCGGGGTTTCGGTGACCGTCTTGGACACGGTCGCCGTGCTGCGGTCCCATGTTCCGCCGTCCGCATAGCTGAAGGAGGCCGACTCCGTCCCGTCACGGCTCGTCACCTGCGTGAGATGCCATGCGGTCGTGGCGCTCCAGTCCACCTGCTGTCCGGTGGAATAGGTTGGTTCCCGGTACTGGTCCTTGCGGGTGGCCGCCTCTCGGCAGCCGAAGGTGTAGACCGTCCCGTCCGGACCCGTGACGGTGAACGCCTTCTCCTCGCGCCCGCCGACGGTCTCGGTGGAGTAGGATATCTCCACGCCGTCGCCCTGAATCTGGACCACTTTCCCGTCAGGGTCGAGGATGAACTGTCCCTTCAGGCCCATCACGCTATAGCTGTATCTGTCCGAATTGGTGTCCATGCGGTTCCATGCCACGCCGGTCAGGAAGGAGGCGGAGGCGTTGTCCGTGGTCCTGGCGAGAAGGCTCTGAAGAACGGATGAGTCCGGCCACCTGTATGAGAACGTGCCGTCCTCGAACTCGTCCGGCATGTAGACGACCTCCCTGGTTATGCATCCTCCGGCGTTGAGCGTCCACCCTAGGCCCGCGACGCCGGCGATCTCATCAAGCTTTATGCCGTTGCTGCAGTAGTCCAGGCTGACGGGGATGGTCAGCCGGTGGCCCTTGAGCTCATAGATGGGTACGCTGTATTCGGCCGCACCCATGCTGTGCGTGAAGGGGACGTCGGCGTATTTCACTTTCGATGCCGCCTCGGGAGAAGGAGGAAGGATATCCTCCAGCTGAGTCGCACCGCGTCTGTACGATACCTCGTTCTGGGCGAATGCCGTATTGGAGATGACCATGAGCAGGGTCAGGAGTATTCCCGGGCCTGCGAAGTTGAAATGTCGGTAAGTGCGTGCCATGGCTATTTGGCCGTTTTAAGTTATCGACTTGGGCGCAAGATACGTAAAATATACGGATATTGGTCATGGGATGAAGGAAATTTTCCCGGCCATGTGGAATTCGGGTGGGTGGCGCTGAAGTCGGCCTTGAGGTAGGCCTCCGCCTTCTGGCGCCCCGCCCCCCTCTTCTCCACCGCCGTGTGCGGGACTATTCGAACTACCTGATACTCAATGCGAATTTTAGGGGCTTGCACATCGAGGACCGATTTTGGGACGCCATGGATTTTATGGCAGGCGCTTCTCGGGCCTTGAAGTATGGCCTCAGAGGTTTTTGTCGTCGGTCGCGGGGGCCTGGGGCATGACCTTCCTGAAGACGAACATCTCGTCGTCCTCGTTCCAGTGGCCCGCCTCCTCTTCTGGGACCTTGGGGCCAGGTTGGTGCCTGTTCCAGAACTCGACGACATGGAAGCCGCAACGGTTCACGTAGAAATGGAGGTTCCGCTTCTCGAAATATGGGGTCATGGTCTCCCATACGCGGATCTCCGGATGCATCGTCTCCACAGCCTTCCATGCGGCCTGTCCGATGCCCTTTCCATGGCATTCCGGTGCCACGAAGAGCAGGTCGAGGTCGCCTTTCGCCTCCTTCCGATCTATCTGGAGGACAAGGCCACCGACCTTCTTGCCGTCCACGACGATCCTGTACGCCTCAGCGTTCTTCCCGTCGATAGAATTCTCGATCGTCCGGCGTGAGATCGTCTCCTCACCCTCCTCGCAACGGTTGTCCCTCATCCCGAACTCGATCTGGGCGCCGTACCTGAACGCCCACTGGTTGTCGCTTATGAACTGCTCCCTGTCGTCGGCCTGCAGGGGCTCCAGGCTTACCTTTGTCTTTTCCATGGATTTATGCCTTGAAAATAGATTTTGTCTTGAAATGTCATCCGATGTCCATCCCTTCGTGCCCTAGTGCGACCGACGTGTTCTTCATCTATCCCAATTTTCGGCAAAGTTACCAACGTTTGGTAACTTTCCAGCGGTTCGGCCTTGAAAATAGGCCGCTGGCGCATGTTGGCAGTGGTGAACATCAACCTAATGGAATCCACCTTACCTCGGCAAGAACCATAGATGCGTAAGATGGCGATTTGCCCTAATACTCCATTTTATCGGAATTCAATAATTATTTTTATCTTTATCTCGACGAAATTCAGGACGTTGACGGATGGCATCTCTTTGTGAATCGTCTGCTTAGAAGCGGGATGAGGGTTTTCGTCACAGGTAGCAACGCTAAACTGCTCAGCAGCGAACTTGCGACCCACTTGACGGGACGTTACAACGAAATCCGCCTTTTCCCCTTCTCTTTCTCTGAATATTGCTCCTATCATCATATAGACACCACTGGCATCACGACAAAGGCGGAAGCATCCCGCAAGAGAGCCTTCATGGACTATATCACAACCGGAGGATTCCCGGAACTCCAGCGGCTGAGAAACAAGCGAAGCTACATAGAGAGCCTTATCGGCGCCATTCTGGAAAAGGACATCAAGCGCCGCTAATTGTTTCAGCCATAGATTGGCTGCTTTCATGATGATGCGGGTGTTTCTGTGAAAGGACGAGACTGAGTTATTTGTCTGAGTGTCGGCGAGTTGCATAAGGATCTGTTTGCATGGTGGGCACGGGCGAATATGTAGCAAATTGCACCGTGCGCCCATGACTGGACGACGGTGCAATCTGGTGGCGCCCGCCAAGGGGCCTGTTGCCTGGGGGAACTTGTCCCGCCTGGTCGGCTGGGTTACCTGACGACCTCGGTGAACTCGGGCTTGGCGCCCTCCTCCTTGCCACGGATGACGTAGATGGTGAACACGGATTCCTTGCCGTCCGGGCCTGCGGACTTCGTCTTGAACATGTACTCGGTCCCGTCCGGGGTCTCACGCTCGCCGACGGTGTCTGGCGTGCCGAGCGGCATCTGGTAGTCCCCGCAGGCCGCCTCGAAGAGCGCCGCGTCCTCCGCCGTGACCTTTCTCTGGGCCGAGAAATCCGGCAGGGTCTCGACCTCGCCCTTCAGCATCCCGTTGGCGATCAGATACTTCGTGATTTCGGCCGGGGCCTTGTCTACCCTCGCCGCGCGGACACCGTAGCTCGGGAGAACCGTGGAATTCGGAAGCGCGGCCTTGAGGTCGGCCTCCGCGCTCTGGCGCCCGCCGCTGCCGAAGGTGCAGAATGGAACGACGACCTTGCCGTCGAGGTTGACCTCCTTCAGGAGCGACTTTATCGGCAGGGCGTAGGTCCCGAACCATATCGGATAGCCGAGGAAGACGGTGTCGTAGGCGGCCACGTCTACGCCCGGGGCCTTCAGCGGAGATACCTCGCCGCCCTCCATCTCCTTCTGGCAGCGCGCGATGGTCTCGTCGTAGGTGCCGTCGTATGGATTTGCGAGCTCGACCTTGATGAGCGTGTCGAGCCCGAGCTGCCTGGCGAATTCCTTGGCGACCTTCTCGGTCCCGCCCGTCTGTGAATAGTAGACGACCACGCTCTTGCGAGGCTGGACCGTCTCTGCGTTCTTCTTTCCTCCGGCGCCACAGCCTGCCAGCGTCAGCAGGACGGCGAGCAATGTCAATGGTTTTTTCATGTCTATGGTCATTTTAGTGATTCTTTCTTGCATCTTCGCAAATATACAAAATTCACCTTCATCGGAGCCGCCGGTTCCATGGAGACGAAAATTTTGCTACCTTGGCCTCCATGAAAAGATTCATGGTCGTTTTGGTTGCGAGCCTCGTGGCAGTTGCCGCCTGGGCGCAGGACATACAGGTGAACGGTGCCTGGTCGGGCAGGCTGAAGGTGGAGGGGACCGAACTGCGGCTGGTGCTCCACATCGACGGCGACGCCTGCACCCTGGACTCCCCGGACCAGGGGGTCATGGGCATAAAGGGCGAACTGGAGCGGACCGCGACGGGCATCGGTTTTTCGGTGCCGTCGATCGGAGTCCGCTACGAAGGGGTCTGCCTCGGGACCATGATAGTGGGGACCTTCCGGCAGAACGGCGTTTCCATTCCGTTGACGCTGAAGCCGGGCGTGGCGCGGCTCAACCGGCCGCAGACGCCGGTCCCTCCGTTCCCGTATCGGACCGAGGAGGTGAGCTTCCGCAACGGCGATGCCGTACTGAAGGGGACCCTGGTCACGCCGCCGGGCTGCACGCGCGAGACGCCGGTGCTGCTGATGGTCACGGGCAGCGGCCTGCAGAACAGGGACGAGGAGATATTCGAGCACAGGCCCTTTGCGGTCATCGCGGACGCTTTGGCGCGTCAGGGCTTCGCCACGCTGCGCTATGACGACCGCGGCTACGGGGAGTCGACGGGCGAGCTGACGGGCGCCACGACGGAGGACTTCGAGGGCGATGCGCTGGCGGGGGTCAATCTGCTTCGTTCGCGCTTCGACCGGGTCGGTGTGCTGGGGCACAGCGAGGGCGGCACCATCGCGCTGATGCTGGCCGCGGAGGGGAAGGTGGACTTCGTCGTGAGCCTGGCGGGCAACGTGGTCTCGGGTGAGAAGACCCTGCTGGCGCAGAACCGGCTGGCCTTGGGGCAGGCGGGGTATTCCGAGGAGGTCGTCGGCCTCTACTGCAAGGAGCTCGAGCGGATTTTCGACGCGGCCAAGGCCGGGGATTCCGCCGGGGCGCCTGCGGCGTCTGCGGCATCTGCGGCGAAATCTTCTGCCGGGGCATCTTCGGGGTCTTCTGGCGCGGCATCTTCTGGGGCTTCTGCTTCTTCAGAATCTTCTGCCACGGTTTCTTCGGAATCTTCTGTATCACAGGTTTCTGCCGGGCTGCCGGCGGAGCTCCGCCAGAACCTCCAGGCTGTGAAGGCGCAGTGCGCCACCCCATACATGCGCTGTACCCTTGCCCTGGACCTTTCGGACCGGCTCGGCAAGATCACCTGCCCGGTGCTCGCGCTGAACGGCACGAAGGATTGGCAGGTCAATTGCGAGGAAAACCTGGGCCTCCTGCGCAAGGGGCTCGGCGGCCCTAAGGAGATCCACGCCGTCGAGGGCGTCAACCACCTCTTCCAGCATTGCGAAACCGGCAGCCCTTCCGAATACAAGGGCATCGAAGAAACCTTCGCCCCCGAAGCCCTCGCCCTCATCGCCGACTGGCTCAAGCGCCTGTACTAACCCCGCCGTGTCCAAAATCGAATTGCACCACCTGTTTTCAGGTACGCCATGTGCAGCCGAAAAATAGAGGCTTGATTATCAGCGACTTACAAAAGGCGTTGCACATCGTGAACCTCGAAACCGGTCCTCGATGTGCAAGCTTTAAAAATGCATGCTGATTATCAGTTAGTTACGGGATGGGCTGCACATGGCGGTGGCTGCCGTCGAAGTCAGTTAGCGAGGCCGCCGGGGCTGAGTCGTTGGAGCTGAGTCGTTGGAGCTGAGTCGGCGGAGCGAGTCGGCGGAACGGGGCTGGCGGGGGCTATCTGATGCCGTATTTGCGGAGAATCTTCAGGACGGGCTTCTCGATGGACTTGGCCCAGAGTTCGTAGCCGTAGTTGGTCGGGTGGATGCCGTCGACGGTGGCCTCGTGGTCCGGCGCGGTGGCGTCCGGATGTATGAAGTACACGTCCTTGTACTTCTTGACCGCGATATTCATCATGCTGTCCGCCGTCGCGATCTTCGCCCTCTCGTCCGCATCCCTCTTCGTGTCGAAATTGCGGTTCTCGCGGCGGATGGTCTGCTGGAATATAAGCGGAACTCCAGGATGCGCGGCCTGGACCTTCTCGATGAACGGGAAGAGCCTCTCCCTTATCTGCTCCGGGGACGGATTCGAGAACGCGTCGAAGAGGAAGGCGTCGATGTCGGGCGCCGCAGCGAGCACGTCCGCGAAATATGGCTGGAGTTTGGAGTTGCCGCTGCAGCCGAGGCTCAGGAGCTGGAGCCCCGTATGCCTTGAGAACTGGGCAGGATAAGTCATGCCGGCCCTCGAGGTAGAAGAACCGTGGGTGTAGCTCGACCCGAAGACCCCAATCCTGTGGCGGAACGGGTTCTCCAGCGGCTCTATGGTCGAACCGGCCAGCGTGCCGATCTTCACCGACTTGAGCTCAGAATACAGGGGCAGGTAGAGCAGGCACTCGTGCATGCTCCCGTCCATGTTCTCCACTATCGTGGTGTTCTTCCCGTTCTCCTTCATGAACGTAGGGCAGCCCGAGCCGGCCCAGAGCCACTTCCCGTCCTTCCTGATGTAGAGGTCGTAGCCCCTGGAGGCGAAGAAGTTGGCGTTGCTCGTGTTCTGGATCTGCGCGTATTCGGCCATGACCGTGATCTTCTTCGAATCCGTCCTGAAGGCGACCGAAAGGCCAGTGGCCATCCTGACCTGGAAATTCTCCTGCTTCGTGAAACCCTTGAACTTCACGGTGTCCACCCTTGCGTATGGGCATGGAGTGTCCGGCATGAGCTTGCCGACGAGCGTGAGGTCGGAGGCCTCCGTGAAATCGTAGTCGGTCTTGTCCTGGGCCGACAGGCCGACAGGCAGTCCGAGAGAAAGAAATAGGGCCGCAACAGAGGCGGCCGCCATGGTCAGAAACCTGGTCATTTTCCAAATCCTTTTAAGAGTAAAGGCAAAATTACTTAAAATATTGCTAAATTTGTCGGGTTTGGAAAAAAGACATGAGCAAATTCCTCGATTTCTACAAGACCAGCCCAAAGGCTGACTTCACCGTACCCGCCCAGAAGGTCGACAAGGTCTACAAGAGAGACCGCATGCAGGCGTTCATCGCCGCCACCCTGGGCTACAGCCTGTACTACGTCTGCCGCACGACCCTCAACGTCGTGAAGGAGCCTATCATCGACAGCGGAATCCTCGACGCCGGCCAGCTCGGAATCGTCTCCAGCTGCCTCCTCTTCGCCTACGCGATAGGAAAGTTCGTCAACGGATTCATGGCGGACTACAGCAACATCAAAAGGTTCATGGCGACGGGACTCGCCGTCAGCACCCTCGCCAACTTCGTGATGGGCTGCCTGGGCTTCGCCGAGAAGGGGGCCGCAATCTCCAGCGCGGTCTTCATGACCGTCTTCGCAATAATATGGTGCCTCAACGGATGGGCCCAGAGCATGGGCGCACCGCCCGCGATCATCAGCCTCTCCAGGTGGTTCCCTCTCAAGATAAGGGGGACCTTCTACGGCTTCTTCAGCGCCAGCCACAACTTCGGCGAGGGCCTCTCGTTCATCTTCGTGGGCCTCATAGTCGGCGCCTTCGGCTGGCAGTGGGGCTTCCTCGGGGCCGCCATAGCCGGTATCATCGGGGTCGTCCTCATCCTCTTCTGGCTCAGGGACACGCCCGAGAGCCAGGGGCTTCCTCCGGTCGAGGTCCTCTCGGGCGAGAAGACCCAGGCCCAGCTCGACGCCGAGGCCGCCGAGAGGCTCGCCAAGAAGGAGTCGTCGAGGAAGGAGGTGAGCGAGATCCAGAAGTCCGTCCTCCGCAACCCTGGCGTGTGGATCCTCGCGGCATCCAGCGCATTCATGTACATGTCCCGCTACGCCATCAACGGCTGGGGCATGCTCTTCCTTCAGAAGGTCAAGGGCTTCGACATCAAGATGGCCGGCCTCATAATCGGCGTCAACACCATCTTCGGTGTCCTCGGAACCGTCTTCTCCGGATGGCTATCGGACTCCCTCTTCAAGGGCAACCGCAAGTACCCCGCACTCCTCGCCGGAATCCTCGAGTCCATAGCCCTGGCCATCTTCCTCTACGGAGGCAACGGCCTGGCCGTCAACATCGTGGCCATGATTCTCTTCGGAATCGCCATCGGCGTCCTCATCTGCTTTGTTGGAGGGCTCATGGCAGTAGAACTTGTGCCACGCAAGGCGACGGGCTCTGCGCTCGGCATCGTCGGTTTAGCCAGTTACGCGGCCGCCGGCATCCAGGACATTGTCTCGGGTCAGCTGATAGACAAGAACATCCAGACCCTCGCCGACGGCACCCAGGTCTACGACTTCAGCTACGCCGCGGTCTTCTGGATAGGCGCCGCCGTCATCTCCTTCCTCCTGCCTCTGCTCAACTGGAACCGCAGGCAGAGCTAAGCCATGGGCCTCTACAGCTTCTACAGGATCTCCAAGCCTTCCGAGACGAAAGTCCCGGAGGAGAGGGTCCTGAGGACCTATAGGAGGCTCCGTTCGAGGACCTTCTGGGGCGCCGTGGCGGCCTACAGCCTCTACTACGTCTGCAGGATGACCCTCAGCGTCGTGAAGGGCCCGATCATCGACGGAGGCATACTGACGGCCGGCCAGCTCGGGGTCATCGGCTCCGCCATGCTCCTCGTCTACGCCGTCGGAAAATTCGTCAACGGATTCATAGCGGACTACTGCAACATCAGGAGGTTCATGGCGACGGGGCTGCTGGCCTCGGCCGCGGTCAACCTCGTCCTGGGCTGCCTCGGGCTCCTGCACTCCTACGTCTCCACCCCGGTGATCTTCTTCGCCTTCGCCGTGCTCTGGGGAGTGAACGGCTGGGCCCAGAGCATGGGTTCGCCCCCGGGAGTGATCAGCCTCTCGCGCTGGTTCCCGCTCTCGGCCAGGGGATCTTACTACAGCCTTTTCAGCGCGACCCCTTACATCGGGAAGGCCGTCACCTTCGTTTTCATTGGAGCCGTCGCGGCCAAGATAGGCTGGCAGTTCGGCTTCCTCTTCGCCGCCCTTGGCGGCCTCGTCGGGGCCGTGGTCGTGGTGATCTTCGTCTCTGACAATCCCGAGAGCCAGGGCCTGCCTACGGTGCAGGAGCTTTCAGGCGAGACTCCGGCCGGAAGCGATAGCAAGCCAACGAGGGTCCTCCAGAAGAGCGTCATCACCCATCCGGGCATCTGGGTGATAGCTCTCTCCAGCGCCTTTGTCTACATAACCCAATATGCCGTCAGCGGCTGGGGCGTCCTCTTCCTGCAGAAGTCCAAAGCTTTCTCGCTGGAAGCCTCAACCCAGATCGTAGCCTTCTCGGAGGCCTTCGGCATAGTCGGGACCATCCTCGCCGGCTGGCTCTCCGACAAGGTCTTCAAAGGCAACAGAGTCCTCCCTGTCATAATCTCGGGGCTGCTCTGCTTCGCCTCCCTCGGCCTCTTCCTCTTCAGCGGAGGAGGCTACTTCACCAACATCTTCTACGTCGCCCTCTTCAGCCTGGCCATAGGCGTCCTCTACTGCATCGTGGCCGGCCTCATGGCTCTGGACATCGTTCCTCGCAAGGCGACTGGCGCGGCTCTCGGCATAGTGGGCATATCGAGTTATGTCGCCGCCGGTCTTCAGGACATCGTCTCCGGCCTTATGATTCAGCATCCAGACGGAGGCTGCGATTTTACGGGCGTGAGGTGGTTCTGGATAGCGGCCTGCGTCCTTGCCATCGTTCTCCCGGTCATCGGCTGGGGTAAGTTCAAGAATAAGATAAACTGATATACGCCATGAAGATACATTTCGGAATCGAATATTGGACAGCCTGGGGAGAAAGCCTCTGGCTGGTCCGGGACGGAAGCTCAAAGGAAATGAAATTCTTCCCCGGCGGAGTCTGGGCCTGTGAGGAGGAAATACGCAGGCCGGGTTCCGAAATCTCCTACACCTACGAAGTCCGCCGCGGAGAGGAGGTAGTTGCAAAGGAATGGCGCGGCCATAAGGTCAGAATTCCGGAGGAGGTGAAGAACCTCGAGGTCAGGGACAGGTGGTTAGACATGCCTGAGAATGCCCCGTTCTATTCCAAGTTCTTCAAATCGGTGATTTTCCGCCGTGCAGCCTCCCGGCCACAGGAGGGTGAAGGCAATGTGACCATCGAATTCTATTCGCCGGAAATCCGCCCGGACCAGACTGTCGCGATTACCGGCGGAGGAAAGCATTTTAAGAACTGGACCAAGTTCATCGCCCTTGATGACTCTGAATTTCCGCTCTGGAAGATAAGCCTGAGGGTTACTGAACCTTTCGAGTATAAGTTTGTCATCGCTGGCCGCAGAGACCTCGCCCCTCTGATGTGGGAAAGTGGCGAGAACCGTTTCTGCGCCGATGTTCCGGCCGAGGGTTCAGCCCTCGTCCTCGCCGGCCAGACTCCGGTCTTCCCGATCCTGCCCTGGCGCGGAGCCGGTACCGCCGTACCTGTCTTCTCGCTCCGCACCTCCGATAGTTTCGGAGTCGGAGAGTTTCTGGATATCAAGGCCCTGGTGGACTGGGCCGCGGCCTGCGGCCAGAACGTCATCCAGCTGCTTCCTGTCAACGACACCACCATGACCGGGACATGGAAAGATTCATATCCTTACAACGCGAACTCCATCTTCGCCCTTCATCCGCAATTCATTAATCTCCCGGCGGCAGGCTGCCGCGCGGACGCCCGCTATAAGGCTATGAGAGACGAACTGAACGCCCTTCCTAAGGAGGATTACGAGCGGGTCAACAAGGCCAAGACTGACTTGCTGCGCAAGACTTACCGGACGGAAAAGGTCAAGGCTCTCCTCGCCTCCGACGCCTACAAGGCCTTCATGAAGTCGGAAGAGGCCTGGCTCCTGCCATATGCTGTCTTCTGCTGCCTTCGTGATGAAAACAAGACCTGCGAGACTGCCAGGTGGGGCAGATGGGCGAAATATTCTGCCGCCAAGGTCAAGGAATATGCCGCCTCCCATCCGGATGAAGTGGGCTTCTGGTGCTGGGAGCAATTCGAGGCGGACAGACAGCTCAAGGAGGCCGTAGATTATGCCCATAAGCATGGCGTTGCGCTCAAGGGCGACATCCCTATCGGGGTGAGCCGCACTAGCGCCGATGCTTGGCAGCATCCCGAGCTCTTCCACCTGGATTCCCAGGCCGGAGCCCCGCCTGACGCCTTCAGCGTGAATGGCCAGAACTGGGGCTTCCCGACCTACGACTGGGATAAGATGTCCCAAGACGGCTTCCTGTGGTGGAAGCAGAGGCTTTCGAAAATGAGCGAATATTTCGACGCATTCCGCATCGACCATATCCTGGGCTTTTTCCGTATCTGGGAAATCCCGATGGATGCCGTCCACGGGCTCCTGGGCCATTTCAATCCGGCCCTGCCTTATTCGGCCGGCGAGCTGAGGAATCTCGGCTTTGATCCGGACTTCTGCTCTAAGCCTTTCGCCGCCGACTGGGCCCTCGCCGAAATTTTCGGCGACCTTCTTTCGGAAGTCCAGTCGAGATACGTTGTAGGTGGAAAGATTGCCGAAGATGTCGACACTCAGAAAAAGATAGCGGAGAAATTTTCCGCCGCTGAGCCTGGTTCCAGGGAGGAACGCCTCAGGGATGGCCTTATGGGCCTTCTCGACGATGTGCTCTTTGTCGAGGATCCGCGCAGGCCGGGCTGGTACCACCCTCGTATTGCCGGACAGCAGACCCTCTCCTACAGGGCCCTCGAGCAATGGAGAAAAGATGCCTACAACAGGCTCTACAACGACTTCTTCTTCCGCCGCCACAATGATTTCTGGCGTGCTTCGGCCCTGCGCAAGCTGCCCGCCCTGCTGGGTTCCACGGAGATGCTCGCCTGCGGAGAGGATCTCGGCATGATTCCGGCCTGCGTACCGGAGGTGATGAAGGAGCTCCGTATTCTCTCACTGGAAATCCAGAGGATGCCGAAGTCGCCTGAGGAAGAATTCGCCAACCCTGACTGGTACCCTTATCTGTGCGTCTGTGCGACAGGGACCCATGACACCTCGTCGCTGAGGGCCTGGTGGGAGGAGGATAGGCGCTCTACCGAGGATTTCTATCACAAGATGCTTGGCCAGAGCGGGGAGGCTCCGCTCTTCTGCGAGCCTTGGATTTGCGAGAAGATTATCCGCGCCCATGCCAAGTCGCCTGCTATGCTCGCCATCCTGCCTCTTCAGGACTGGCTCTCGATTGACGGGGCGGTGCGCTGGCAGGGGGATCCGAAGGAGGAGCGTATCAACGAGCCGGCGATTCCGCGCTATTACTGGCGCTACCGCATCCATCTTCCGCTCGACGGAAAGGAGGGGCTGGATTCGAAAGA
Source organism: Bacteroidales bacterium UBA7258 (assembly GCA_002472565.1). Classification (GTDB taxonomy): domain Bacteria; phylum Bacteroidota; class Bacteroidia; order Bacteroidales; family UBA932; genus Cryptobacteroides. Next base: position 13,705 of record DKSK01000008.1, read on the forward strand.
GGAATTGAACGGCCGCCTGCGCGGAATCCTAGGAGACTATGGCCGAGGCGTGTAGTGCCCCGGGGCGCTCTCATCTTTGCCGGAATAGTGCAGATCGGAGAAATAAGCTTATCTTTGCTTAAAGAAAACAATACAATGATGAAAATAGGAAAAATCTTCATGGGGACCGCCCTAATCGCCATGATGCCGGCCTGCTTCCTCAAGAAGGAGGCCGCTTCCTACGAAGTGCCTGCCCCACAAGACGTGGTGATGTACGAGGTCAATCCGAGGACTTTCGCCCCGAACAATAGTTTTCAATCCGTCATTCCTCAGCTCGACAGTATCAAGTCCCTGGGAACAAATGTTGTATGGATAATGCCGATCTACCCGATTGGGAAGGAAAAGAGCAAGAACAGTCCTTACAGCATAGCTGATTACAAGGGGGTCAACCCTGAATTCGGCACCCTGGAAGATTTCAAGACCCTTGTCGGGGAGACCCACAAGCGCGGCATGGCCTTCATCATGGACTGGGTCGCGAATCATACGGCCTGGGACAACGTCTGGGTCAGGGAGCATCCTGACTGGTACACTCATGACGCCGAAGGAAATATCATCTGCCCGGAAGGCACGGACTGGACGGACGTGGCCGATCTCAACTATGACAACAGTCAGATGAGGCAGGCTATGATCGAATCCATGGAGTATTGGATCAAGGAGGCCGGAGTCGATGGCTTCCGCTGCGATGTCGCCGACCAGGTTCCGGCCGACTTCTGGAAGGAGGCCATAGATTCGCTCAAGGCCTGCGCAGGCCGTCCTATCCTCATGCTCGCCGAGGGCGCTGATCCTGCGACCTTTGAGGCCGGCTTCCAGCTCAACTATGCCTGGACTTATCTCGGGACCCTTCGCAACGTCTTTGCCCACGACAGTTCCGCGGTGCAGCTGATCCAGGCTGACAGCGCCGAGTACAGCAATATCCCTGAAGGAAAATTCAAACTGCGCTTCACCACAAACCATGACGAAGCGGCCAAAAACAGTACGCTCGGCGACTATGGCGGAAAGAAGGGAGCCCTCGCGGCCTATGCCGCGGCCATCTTCACCCGCGGAGCCGCCCTCATCTACGGGGAGCAGGAGGCCGCCTATCCTGATTCGATCAATTTCTTTAACTATGTTCCGGTCGACTGGAAGGCCAATCCGGATGTCCGCGAAGAGTATCGCAGGCTCCTCTCTATTTTCAAGTCCGAGCCTGAGCTGCATCTCGGAGCTCCGAAGTCTTACACTGACCATGACGTCCTCATGTACGAGAAAGACGGAAAAGCTGCTGACTACCTCGTGGTAGTCAACGTCCGCGACTCCACCCTGGCCGCCAGCGTTCCCCAGGCCTGGCGCGACATCCCCCTTACCAACCTCGTGAACGGAAAATCAGTGAGGATAGGCGGACGCCTCCCGCTTACTCCCCTCGAGTACAGGATCTTCAAGAAAGAGACTGCCGCCAAGACTGAATGATGAAGAAAGTGCTCTTCACCCTCCTTCTGCCCTCGCCCCTTTTAAAGATTGAATAACACTAAAATAAAGATTGAATAACACTACAAGACAAATGAGAATTTTTGCGAAACTTCTTGCCGCCTCCTTGGCGGCCATCCCCCTCCTCGCGGGCTGCACTGCCTCTGATAAGGAGCAGGCGGCTGATTTTTCCAAGGCTCTGGAATTGAAGAGCCCGGACGGAGGACTCACCATGAAATTCACCCTCTCGGAAGATGGTACCCCGATGTATTCTCTTGATTATCAGGAGAAAAATGTCATCCTTCCTTCTTCTCTGGGCTACGAGATCAGGGGTGATCGTGACTATTCCTACAAGAAGGGGGCCATCTACGGCGCCCCGAAATCTCTCCACGACGGCTTCAGCCTCCTGACTTCTTCGACGGACAGCCTCGACGAAGTCTGGCATCCGGTGATGGGAGAAGAGTCCAGCGTGAGAAACAATTACAGGGAGCTGCTGGTGGCCCTGAAGCAGGACTCCACCGGCATCCTCATGAACATCCGTTTCCGCCTCTATGATGACGGCCTGGGCCTGCGCTATGAATTCCCTCAGCAGGACTTCAGCTATTTTACCATAAAAGAGGAGCTGACCAGCTTCGCCATGGCCGGAGACCACACCGCATGGTGGATTCCTGGGGACTACGACAACCAGGAGTACAATTACAACGAGTCCCGCCTGAGCGAGATACCGTCTGTCTATAAAGCCAAGGGTATACTCAGAAATGCTTCCCAGCAGATCTTCTCCGACACTGGAGTCCAGACCGCCCTCCAGATGCGCACCGATGATGGGCTCTATATCAACATTCATGAGGCTGCCGTTGTGGATTATCCTACGACTTCCCTCAATCTTGACGAGAAGACCCTGACCTTCACGACCTGGCTGACTCCGGACGCCGTGGGATGGAAGGGCTTCATGCAGACCCCGTGCAAGAGCCCCTGGAGAACGGTCATGGTCACGGATTCGGCAGTCAAGACGCTTTCCAGCAGACTGATACTCAATCTCAACGATCCTTGCGCCTACGAGGATGTCAGCTGGATTCACCCTACGAAGTACATGGGAGTATGGTGGGAGATGATCTGCGGAAAGTCGAAGTGGTCCTACACATCCGATTATCCTACGGTCCTGATCGGGGTGACGGACTATTCCAAGGCGAAGCCGCACGGACTGCATGGGGCCAATAACGAGAATGTCCGCCGCTACATCGATTTCGCCGCGGCCAACGGTTTCGACGCCATCCTCGTCGAGGGATGGAACATCGGCTGGGAGGGGTACGGGCATCAGAAGGATTATGTCTTCGATTTCCTGACCCCTTACCCGGATTTCGACATTGAGGCCCTGAACCGCTACGCCCATTCCAAGGGCATCAGGCTCATTATGCACCATGAGACCTCCGCCTCCGTGAGAAATTACGAAAGGCACATGGAGGAGGCCTATTCCCTGATGAACAAATATGGCTATGACGCCGTCAAGAGCGGCTATGTAGGAGACATCATCCCTCGCGGCTGGCATCATTACACCCAGGATATGATCAATCATTACCTCTATTGCGTCACCCAGGCCGCCTCCCACCACATCATGGTCAACGCCCACGAGGCTGTCCGCCCTACAGGTCTGTGCAGGACCTATCCTAATCTCATCGGCAACGAAGCTGCCATGGGAACCGAGTATCGCGGCATCATAGAGGCTTCCCATGTCACCGTGCTTCCGTTCACCAGGCTCCAGGGCGGACCTATGGACTACACCCCGGGTATTTTCGAGATGGACCTCAGTAAACTCAATCCTAAACAGGATCCTGTCCAGGCAAAGTTCAAGTCCACCATCTGCAAGCAGCTGGCCCTCTATGTGACCATGTATTCGCCTCTTCAGATGGCGGCAGACCTTCCTGAGAATTACCAGGCTCACATGGACGCCTTCCAGTTCATCAAGGATGTGGCCCTCGACTGGGAAAAGAGCGTCTATCTCGCGGCCGAACCGGGGGACTATGTCGTAGTGGCCAGACAGGCCAAGAAGAGCAGCCTGGATGCCGCTTCAAAGGGAGTCGAGACCCTGCCTGACGGCATGAAGGGCTATGTCAACGGAGCCACCGCCTATGCCGCCGGCGCCAAAGATGTGTGGTTCGTCGGTGGCGTGACCGATGAAAACGCCCGAGACATAGAGGTGAACTTCGGCTTCCTTCCAGAGGGCAAGACCTACGAGGCGAGGTTCTATGTGGACGGGCCGGATGCGAGCTGGGAGTCCAAGCCTCAGTCTTACAGCATCTTCAGCGAAGAAGTATCTTCAGCGACAACCAAGAAAATCCATATGGCCACTTCAGGAGGCTTCGCAATCGAACTGAAAGAAAAATAAATCACATGAGGACAATAAATGCGGCGCTCGTCCTCATGCTTGCAAGTCTAATGACGATATCTTGTAAAAATCATGAAGAGGCGGTGATGGACATTCCGGAGGCTGACAGCACACAGATAGCAAGAGTAGAGCCGCTTTCGTGGTGGACAGGCATGGAGACTCCTCTCCAGCTTCTGATAGGGGGACCGAATATCTCCTCCTGCGATGTGCGTATCGAGGGGCTCGCCGGGGTTTCCGTCAAGGAAATCCACAAGGCCGACAGCCCTAACTATCTTTTCGCCGACGTCACGATCAAAGATGTCGCGGAAGCCGGCACCTGCCAGCTGGTCTTCTCCAAGGATGGAAAAGACCTTTTCCGCAGGCCTTACCAGATCGCCCGGAGAGAGATGGCTTCGGCCTCGAGGAAGAGCTTCACGACGGATGACCTTATCTACCTCATCTTTCCTGACCGTTTCGCCGACGGAGACCCTTCCAATGACTCCACCGCCTTCACCGCCGAAGGAACTGACAGGGGCGATGACAACGCCCGCCATGGAGGCGACATCAAGGGAATAATCGACCATCTTGATTATGTGGCCGGCCTCGGAGCTACGGCCATCTGGTCTACTCCTCTCCTCCTGGACGACGCAAAAGAGGGATCATATCACGGCTACGCCTGCGACGACTATTACCATATCGACCCTCGCTTCGGTTCCAACGCTCTCTATAAGGAAATGGTGGACAGCGCCCATGCCAAGGGAATCAAGGTCATAATGGACATAGTGACGAACCATTGCGGGGTGAACCATTGGTGGATGGCCGACCCTCCTTTCAAGGACTGGGTCCATCATTTCGACTCCTACACCCAGACGAACGCCGTCTTCAGCACCCAGCTCGACCCTAACGCCTCCTTTTACGACAGAAACATCGAGGAGAGCGGCTGGTTTGTCGAGGCCATGCCCGACATGAATCTTGACAATCCTTTCGTGCTCAGATACTTCCAGCAGTGGGCCGTCTGGTGGGTGGAGTACGCGGGCCTTGACGGCTTCCGCGTGGACACCTATCCATACAACGAGAAGGAGCCGATGAGCCGCTGGTGTCAGGCCGTGCTGGCCGAGTATCCTGACTTCAACATCGTAGGTGAATGCTGGACCTCCGCCCCAGACCAGCTTGCCTACTGGCAGGGCGGAAATGCCAATGCAGACGGCTTCGACAGCCATCTGCCTTCGATCATGGATTTCCCTCTGTGGGGGGCCATGACTTCGGCCGTAGCTTCCGCCGGCGGTACAGACCCTTCCGATGCCAATTCCATGCGGCAGGTCTACGACGCCCTTTCCCACGACTTCATCTACCACGATCTTTCCCGTATGATGATTTTCGGGGCCAACCACGACCATGCCCGCCTCGGTGATGTCTTCGGCCATGATCCGCGCAAGCAGAAACTCTTGCTCAGCATGGTGGCAACTCTGCGGGGCATCCCGCAGCTCTACAACGGGGATGAGATGATGTTCTCGGCGAGGAACGGAGGCTGGAGCGACGGGGCTAAGCGCATAGATTTCCCTGGAGGCTGGGAAGGGGACGAGGTCAATCTCTTCACCCCTGAAGGCCGCACGGCGGCCAAAGCCGCCGGAGGAGCCTATGCAGATGCCGCGGAACTCCACGATTTCACCTCCCGGCTTTTCCTCTGGAGGAAGACATCGGAAGCGGTACGCCGCGGAAAGACTCTCCACTTTATCCCTCAGAATAATTGCTACGCCTATTTCCGCTACACTGACTCTGAGGCGGTCTTTGTCTTCATCAATGCCTCCTCCGCCGCACAGAAACTCCCTTGGAGCCACTTCGCCGAGTTTGTGAGCGGCCCGGTTACCGGAGAAGACGTTCTTGGGGGAGGGCAGGTCACGCTCTCCGATTCCACCGAGATCCCTGCCATGAGCCCTTTGATCGCATCCTTTGGAAGATAAATTCCGAGGAGAGAGAGAACGGCGTAATAATAAATTCTTATATTTGCATCTGCGGGCCAGTGGCGATATGCGCCACTGGCCCTAATATATGGAAGAAATAGACACTTCAAGGAAAAGGACAATCATAAGGGCCGGAATCGTCGGCGTTGTCGCCAACATCCTCCTTGCCGCTTTCAAGGCCATAGTCGGACTTGCCGCCCATTCCATAGCCATAGTGATGGATGCCCTCAATAACCTTTCCGATGCCGGATCCTCGACTGTGACGATAATCGGAGCCAAACTGGCGGCACGCAAGCCAGACCGCGAGCATCCCTTCGGCCACGGGCGCTATGAGTATGTAAGCGCTTTCGTGGTGGCCGTCCTCATCTTGTATGCCGGTATCGCGGCCCTTGTGGAGTCTGTGAAGAAAATCATCAGTCCCTCGGCTCCGGACTATTCCGCCGCCACCCTCATCGTGGTTTCCACGGCCGTGTTGGTGAAGATTTTCCTGGGCTTTTATTGCCGCAGGAAAGGCCGCGAGACGGATTCAGACGCCCTCTCCAATTCAGGAGGAGACGCCCTTATGGATGCCGTGATTTCTTTCGCCACCCTCGTATCAGCCGTGATTTTCATGATATGGAGAATCTCGCTCGATGCCTGGCTGGCCGCGGTGATTTCGCTCTTGATCATCAAGGTGGGAATAGATATGCTCCAGGAGACGATTTCCAGGCTCCTGGGCGAGCGAGTGGACAAGTCTATGGCCGAAAAGATCCGTTCCGCAGCCCTGTCATATCCAGAGGTGAAGGGGGTCTATGACATAGTGCTGAGCAATTACGGCCCGGACAAATATTATGGTTCCCTCCACATAGAAGTGCCGGACACCCTTTCAGTGGCGGAAATTGACGTCCTCTCCAGAAAGATTTCCTCGAAGGTATATTGCGATTATGGAGTCATCCTGACGGCCGTCGGCATCTATTCGAAGGTCACGGAGGAGGGGATACAGGCGGAAACCGAGAAGCGTATCAGAGATTTCTGTCTTGGAGTTAAGGGTGTGCTCGAGGTCCATGCCTTCTTCATGGACGAGAAGGCTAAGAAGATCCGTTTCGACGTCGTCATCAGCTTCGACGCCCCAGACCGGAGCGCCGTCTATGAAGAGGTCTCTTCAGGGGTGAGGCAAATGTATCCGGACTATTGTTTCGAGATAGTCATGGATTCAGATTACACGGACATCTGCAAATAGCCTCCCTTGCTCTCAGATAGGCTTTCTATGAGTTTCGCATCGGCGGGCAGCCAGCGTACCGAAAGCAGATCGGAAGGCGAGAGCCAGCGGGAATCCTCTGCCTCCAGAAGCTTCGGCCCACTCCCGCTCAGACGGCAGAGATAGCAGTGCATCCTCAGATGGAAGGCGGGATAGTCGTAGTCTATGGTCATGAGGAAGCGGTCTATCGAGATTTCCGTGTCAAGCTCTTCTCGGATTTCTCTTTTGAGCGCTTCTTCAGGGCTCTCTCCAGGCTCGATTTTTCCGCCGGGAAACTCCCACCAGTCTTTCCATTCTCCGCGGCCTCTCTGGTCTGCGAAATATTTCCCGCTGTTTTCTATTACGGCGGCCGCCACTTCAATCATCTTCATGCCCTCTTCCTCCATCTCCCCATCAAAGGGTCTGGCCTCCGATGAATTCGCGCATGATGGAGGTAGGAGGAATAGCCTCGATTTCCGATGGCTGTAGAGCCACTATGTAGCGCAGGAATTTCAGCAGCCTGACGGCCTCGGTGTAGGCCGGAGAATTAGGCGCAATCCGCATCAGCAGCGGCTCGGCGTAGTATTTAAGCATAGGCAGCTCGAAAATCAGGGCGGAATTGAAGAGAGCGTCGGCATTCTCCTGATATGGGAAGATATTCCGCTCTTCGCCGCGGCGCACGCTGTTCCATCGCTCTATCGTGGACTCCGGAGTTATTCCGCGGACCCTGTTGTCCCTGACCATTCTCCGAAGCAGGCGGTTGTCCGAGGTCGAAATGTCATTGTTCTCGTCCAGATTGAGCGAAGTCAGGGCGGAGGCGTAGACTTTGAACACCTTCGACTGGTCCACGTCAGGAATCATCTTCGGGTCCAGAGCATGGATGCCTTCCATGATGAGTATGTCCTTTTCTCCCAGTCTCATCCGCTTCCCCGTAAAGGTCCTTGTTCCGGACTTGAAGTCATATTTCGGGATTTCAACCTCCTTTCCGTCAATCAGTTCGTTCAGCTGCTGATTGAGAAAAGCCAGGTCCATGGCGTAGAGGGATTCGAAGTCGTATTCCCCGTTTTCGTCCTTTGGAGTATGCTCCCTGTCCACGAAATAATTGTCCAGCTCGATGACCTTCGGCTTCAGGCCGAGTACCATGCACTGGAGGGCCAGGCGGAGGGAAGAGGAAGTTTTTCCGCTGGATGAAGGCCCGGCTATGAAAACGACCTTGACCTGGCCGCGGCGCTTGTAGATCATGTCGGCTATGTCGGCATAGCGCCTTTCATGTAGGGCTTCGGCGATGTTGATCAGCTTGACGGCATGACCTTCATGGATGGCCCTGTTGAGGTCTCCTACACCATGAATCCCCATGATGTCGCACCATTGTGAATACTCTTCCAGGGTAGATGCGATCTTGCTCTGGCGGTGCATGGGGGTGATCTTGGTGAAGTCGTTCATCAGAGGAAGCTGAAGGCAGAAGCCCTGCCTGAACTGAATCAGATCGAAGTTCTTGATCTTCCCAGTCGATGGAACCAAAGGCCCGTGGAAGGTGTCAAAGTCTCCGTTCAGCTCGTACATGCTGCATACGCAGAAGCCGAGGCTGTTAAGAAGCTCAATCTTTTCCGGCTGGTTGTGTGCGCTGAAGACGGCCGTGGCCTCTTCCGTGCTCATCTTGACCTTACCGAAAGGCAGATCCTCCTCCACGATAGACCTCATCCTGGCCTTAATCTTGTCTATTTCCTCTTCGCTGACCGGATAGGCTATCGCCCTTCCGTCTTCCTTCTTGGCGGTCTCCCGTATCTCGCAATAGGTGCCGCTCGGAAGAGAGTGATCTATATATAGCACCTTGTCCGGGAAGATTTCTCTCACGGCCTTCTGCAGAATGAAGGAGAGCGAGCGGTTATAGGTGCGGCGCCCATCCGGATGATTGTAGCCGATGAACTCTACTACGCACTGGTCGAAGGGGCAGTAGCTCAATTCCTTGAGCTTATTGTCCACGAGGGCGGCCAGCACATCGTACTCTTCGCCGCTCTTCTCGTCCTTGACCTTGCTGATGCCGGCCTTCCCGGCCATCTCCTTCAGGGTCGTCCCGAGGCTCACCCCGTAGGACTTCCCGTCATTCTTGCAGTATACCTTGAAATTCTTTTCCATATCAGACTTCTTTCTGTTTCTCTTCACAAGCTCTCAGGCTGCCGTTCAGGGCGCTGGATTTTCCAATACATCTCTCAGGTAAGGCCCCGTAACCGATTCCGGATTGCAGATGAGCTCTTCCGGAGTGCCTCTTGCCACTATTCTGCCTCCCTTCATTCCACCCTCAGGCCCCATATCAAAGAGGTAGTCGGCGCTCTTGAGGATGTCCAGATTGTGCTCGATCACGATGACCGTGTTGCCCTGGTCTACCAGTCTTCCCAGAACGCCGAGCAACACCTTGATATCATCAAAATGCAGGCCTGTAGTAGGCTCGTCGAGTATATAAAGGGTGTTACCTGTGGCCTTACGGAACAATTCCGAGGCGAGCTTCATCCTCTGGCTCTCACCCCCGGAGAGGGTCACGGCGCTCTGGCCCAGGCGGATGTAGCCCAGACCCACATCCACGAGGGTCTTAAGCTTCTGGGCTATGGCCGGTACGGGCTTGAAAAACTCGTAAGCCTCGCTTATCGACATCTCAAGCACATCGTTGATGTTCTTCCCCTTGTAGCGGACGGCGAGCGTGTCCTCCTTGTAGCGTTTACCCCGGCACTCGTCGCAGACCACGTTGACCGAAGGCAGAAAATTCATCTCGATTATCTTGATTCCGGCTCCCTTGCATTCCTCGCAGCGGCCTCCCGGAACGTTGAAAGAAAATCTTCCCGGCCCGAAACCGCGCACCTTGGCATCGACGGTGTCCGCGAAGAGGGCGCGTATGTCGTTGAATACGCCCGTGAAAGTCGCCGGATTGCTCCTCGGCGTGCGGCCTATGGGGCTCTGGTCGATCTCAATGAGTTTGTCTATGTTCTTGAGCCCGACCACTTCATCGTATGGAAGAGGACGGGTCTTGGCCCTGTAGAGACGGTTCATTATGACGGGCATCAGAGTCTCCTCGATGAGCGAAGACTTGCCGCTGCCGCTTACTCCGGAGATGCCGATCAGACAGCCGAGAGGAAAGTCCACGTCCACATTCTTGAGGTTGTTGCCTCTTGCGCCCCTTATCCCGAGCGTCAGGCCGTTGCCTTTGCGGCGGACTGAAGGCACCGGAATGGTCTCCTTTCCTTTAAGGTAGTCCAGCGTCAGAGACTTCCCGAAGATGCAGTGCTCCAGGGTGTCCGGGTCAGGCTTCACTCCTTCCAGAAGGGCCTTCGTCGGTGCGCTTACGCAGATTTTCCCGCCGTTCTCTCCGGCTCCCGGACCCACGTCGACCAGCCAGTCGGAAGAATACATGGTCTCGGCGTCATGCTCCACGACCATGACTGAATTGCCCTCATCGCGCAATTCCTGGAGGGAATGGATGAGCTTGCGGTTGTCTTTCTGATGGAGGCCGATGGAGGGCTCGTCGAGGATGTAGAGGACGTTCACCAGTTTCGAGCCGATCTGAGTCGCAAGCCTGATTCTCTGGCTCTCTCCTCCTGAAAGGGTGGCCGTCGGCCGGTCGAGAGTCAGATAATCCAGCCCGACATCCAGCATGAAACGTATTCTTTCATGGAGCTCTTTAATTATGTCCGCCGCTATCCGCATCTGTCTCTCGTTCAGCCTCTGCGGCAGAGCGTCGACCCAGGAGAGGAGGTCATTCATCTCCATGGCGGAGACCTGTGCTATGGTCTTCCCGTCAACCTTGAAGCAGAGGGCCTCCTTGTTGAGTCTCGTCCCTCCGCAGACGGGGCAGGTGACCTTGTCTTCGATATCTCCCACTAAGCCGGGGAAGGCTTCCATTTCTGAAGAAATCCCGTCCCCGACACGGAAAAGTTCGTCGGAACCGAAGACTATCAGCGATATGGCTTCGTCCGGGACGGCTTCTATAGGGTCGTAAAGGCTGAAATCGTATTTTCTTGCTATGGAGCGGATAATGTCGAATTTCTTGGTTTCGCGTATCTTGCCAAGCGGCACGATGCCACCTTCGGCTATGGATACGCTTCGATCGGGGATTATCGTGTCCATGTTGACGTCCACGATGGTCCCCAGGCCCTTGCAATGTGGGCAGTAGCCTTCCGGAGAATTGAAGGAGAAGCTGTGCGGGGCAGGTTCCTTGAGAGAAATTCCGGTATCAGGATCGATCAGGTGCCTGGAATAATGCCTCACTTCGCCACTTTCCATATCCATGACTGCCACGGAACCTTTGCTGCGCTGGAGGGCCGTCACGACGCTTTCCTTGATGCGTTTCTCGTCCCCCGGCTGAGGCTTGAGCTTGTCCACGACCAGCTCGATGAAATGCGGCTTGAAGCGGTCCACCTGGGTCACGCCGGAGAGGTCGCGGATCTGGCCGTCGATGCGGATTTCGGTGTAGCCGCGGCGCCTCATGCTGTCGAAAAGTTCGCGGTAATGTCCTTTGCGCCCTCTGACCAGAGGAGCGAGGAGGTAGCATTTCCTGCCTTGGTAGCCGCTCATCACCAGGTCCACTATCTGCTCGTCGGTGTAGCGCACGAGCTCCTTGCCGGTCTGCGGGGAGTAGGCCCTGGAAGCCCTGGCGAAGAGAAGGCGCAGGAAGTCGTAGATTTCCGTGATGGTCCCGACAGTGGACCGCGGATTGTTGCCCGTGGTCTTCTGCTCTATGGCGATTATCGGACTGAGTCCCGTGATTTCCTCTACCTCAGGCTTGTCAAGCACTCCCATGAAGTGCTTGGCGTAAGGGGAAAGGGTGTCCATGTAGCGTCTCTGACCTTCGGCGTAGATGGTGTCGAAGGCCAGAGAAGACTTTCCGCTTCCGCTAAGGCCGGTGACGACCACGAATTTCCCTCTCGGAATGTCTACGTCCACACCCTTGAGATTGTGTGCCTTGGCGCCGCGGATTTTTATATATTCAAGCGGCCCCCAGGCCGATTTTTCTATATTTTTCATTCTGATGCAAAAATAACGATTTCGATCCTATTTTGAGATGAAATTTCAATTTCGCATATGAATTAAAATCGGCGGGCCTTCTCTCTAAGCACAGGGTATCTCCGGCCTGATAAAAAAGGTGGCTGTAGGTCTGTCGACTTCAGCCACCCGCTGTTATTCAGAATCGGACCGCCGCTGACTCTGCGTGATCCTTCCCCAGCCTTATTCTCCGGTCTTTTCCTCCGGGAACAGACCGTATAATTCGCTGTCTATCATGTCGCAGACCGCAGCGAAATCTTCCGGCTTGTTGCCGAACTTGTAGCGGTCCGCATCGACAATCAGAAGATGCCCCTTGTAATCCTTGATCCAGTCCTCATAGCGCTGGTTGAGGCCGGTAAGATAGTCAATCCTGATACCCTTCTCGTATTCGCGCCCCCTGTGCTGGATCTGAGCGACCAGATTCGGTATGGTGGAACGCAGATATATTAGCAGGTCCGGCGCCTTGACGAGACTCATCATGAGGTTGAAGAGGTCGTTGTAATTCTCGAAGTCCCTGGTGCTCATGAGCCCCATGGCGTGAAGGTTGGGGGCGAAAATCTTCGCGTCCTCGTAGATGGTGCGGTCCTGGACTATAACCTCATTGCTCTTGGAAATGTCCACCACGTCCTTGAATCGCTTGTTGAGGAAGTAGATCTGGAGATTGAAACTCCATCTCTCCATGTCCTCATAAAAGTCCGACAGATAAGGATTGTAGTCTACGGATTCGAATTTCGGAGTCCATCCATAGTGCTCCGCAAGCATTTTTGTTATGGTAGTCTTGCCGCTGCCTATATTTCCTGCTATAGCTATGTGCATGGCTAAATGTTGTTTTCAATTTTTTCCGGAAAGAGGCCGTAGAGCTCGGAATCAATCCTGTCCGTTATCTTGGCGAAATCGTCCGGATTGTTCTCAAAGTCCATATCGTCCACGTCGAAAGTCAGGACCTTTCCCTTGTAGTCCTCATTGATGAATTTCTCGTACCTGTCGTTCAGGCCCTTGAGATAGTCGAGCGTCATGCTCTTCTCGTATTCCCTGCCGCGCTTTTCGACCTGGTACACCAGATGCGGGACCGAGGAACGGAGATAAATCAGCAGGTCGGGCAACTTCACGGTCGACATCATCGAATTGAAGAGGTACATATAGGTCTCATAGTCACGGTCGCTCATGTTTCCGAGGTCATGGTTGTTGGCTACGAAAATGTAGACACCCTCGAAGATGGTGCGGTCCTGGACTATGGTCTCCTTGCTCCTCTCGATTTCGAGAAGGTCGTTGAACCTGTGCTCCAGATAATATATTTCGACATTGAAGGCCCACCGGCGGAGGTCCTTGTAATAGTCTTCTATGTAAGGATTATATGTGACGGCCTCGTATTTGGGAGTCCATCCGTAATGCTCTGAGAGCATTCTGGTAAGGGTGGTCTTGCCGCTTCCTATGTTACCTGCTATGCCTATATGCATGACGCTGCCTTGCTATCCATGCAAAGTTAGCAAATTATTTGGCACCGCCATCTATGGAGAGCCCGTCTTCGTCCCAATTGAGCTCGTCGCCACCCGGCTCGTTGAAAGGCTGGAGGAAGGGATTGTGGGTGCGCTCTTCGGCGATGTCTGTCTCCGGACCGTGGCCCGGAATCACCCTCGTGTCCCCGTCCAGGCCCATAAGCTTGTCCATGATAGCCACGATCATCTTGTCATAATCGCCCCACTGATTGTCCGTCCGCCCGATGCTCCCCGCAAAAAGGGTGTCTCCGCTCAAGAGCACCTTGTCGGCCTCGTCGTGCCAGCAGACGCTTCCCGGGGTGTGTCCCGGAGTGGAGATGACTTTCCAGGAAGTCTCCCCGAAGGTGAGCACATCTCCCTCTTTTACGGGAGTGTATGTAAAGGAAGTATCAGGAGCCGGCAGGCCGAAGCTCCCGGCTATCAGAGCGTCGTTGTCAAGAATGACCTGGTCGGAGGAATCCATATAGACCGGAACCTCCCCTCCGAGCCATTCCAGCAGCCTCGTCAGTCCGAAGATATGGTCGAAATGCCCGTGGGTGAGCAGCACGGCGCGGACCTTGACCCCCTTCGAACTGATTGCAGACTCCAGTTCTGCGAGTTCAGTGCCGCCGAGGCAGCCGGGATCGACTACGACTCCTTCCAGATTCCTGTCCCAGGCGAGGATACAGCATTCCTGGAAAGGGTTGACATGGAAAGTCTTTATATTCAACATGCTAGTCTTTATTCGTGCGTTTGAAATACTCTTCGGCACCCTTCTCTCCCGCGATGATTCTGACATTTTTCTCAATGTCGATTCCATGCATCGCCGCCAGCCTGTCCCTTATCTCCCTGAGCTCATCCTTGTGGCGGATAATCTTGTTCTCGATATGGACCATGGCGCAGGCCAGGAAATAGTAGACGATCGTCTGTATGGTCATGTGAATCAGGTATCCCCCTATGATGCTGATGTCGCCTCCGGCCACGGTCCCGTTGATGTAGGCCTTGCAGCCGAATGTCGAAGGGAAGATGTAGGAGAACAGCTTCCAGAACTTAGGGAAGGCGAAAGTCGGCCATGAAGAACCGGCCAGGAAGAGGCAGATCGGGGACATGAAGAGGAAGAGTACGAAGACACTTTCCCTTCTGGTTATCAGCGAACTCCAGAACATGCTGAAGAAGATGCAGTCGACTACGAAGAAGGTCAGGGCCGCCAGGGTGTTGAAGAACTGGCCCCTTATCGGTATTCCGAATAGGGACGGCACTATGAAGGCAATGTAGAGGCCTATGCCCATGAAGACGAGCAGGTAGGCGAGCCCCCTTCCGAGCACGACTCGGTTGACTCCGTGTCCTTCGAACTGGTCCGGCAGAGAGGCGAAGCTCCTGTTCTCCTCTCTCTGGGTCCCGACGAGCAGGGACATTCCGTAGAACATCAGCTGCTGGATGATGATGAAGTAGATGGCAGAAACCAGGAAGATGGTGTACGATGAGTTCGTGTTAAGCTGGCTGTGGTCCTCAACTATGATAGGATGCGCCAGCCTGTCGGCATTTTTGCCGTAGTAGCCTGCTTTGGTATATCTTTCCACTTCTATCTTGCCCAGCTTGTCTATCATGACATGGTTCACTCCCATCAGGTCGTTCTTGTAATAGAGGAAGCTCGTCATGTCGCAATAAAGCGAAACAGTGGCAGTCTTGAACTGGACTATGTTCTTGGAAAAATCCGAAGGTATGTAGAGTATGCCGTGGGCCTTTCTCTCGGTCATCAGCCTCTGGGCTTCCTCCATGTTCATACAGTGGTAGGCGACGCTCACTTCTCTTGTCGCGTCGACCTCACGGATGAAATCCCTGGAGGCTTCGCTGTCGTTCATGTCCACGACCGCCATCGGAGTGTCGTTTACTATTCCGTTGGCGTAGACCAGGCTGTAGAGCATAGGGTAGGCGAGGCCGGCCACGAAGTAAATGAGGATGACTCCTGAGTCGGAGAAAATCTCACGGATCTCGTTGAGGAAGATTCCCCAGAAATCCTTGAACCAGGTCCTCAGAAATGTTGTTTTCTTTTCTTCTTCCATTTTCATCCTCCTTAGTTAGTCGGGAAATTCTGTTTAACGTAAGCTCCCTTGAGCCTGTAGAGCACGAAGAGCGGAAGGAACATGAAGATCGACAGGGAGACAAGCTGCGGCCACCAGCCGGCGAAGCCTGTTCCGTAGAAGACCTCCTGGCAATACCATAGATAGTAATGCCTTATCGGGAAGGCTGCCGACAGGCCCTGGACGAAGCTTGGCATTACCTCTGTAGGCAGGGTGAAGCCTGAGAGGGAGAAACCGAGCACCGAATAGAGGGCGCTGATGCTGAGCGCGAGTCTCGGCACCGGCAGGCAACCGATGATGAAGACGGATATACCCTCGCTCGCCAGCACCAGCATTATGATGGCGAGGAACATGTGCCACAGCGAACCCGCTATCGGGAAGTGGGCCCAGTTGTAGAGAATAAGTATCATGGCCATCCCCATTCCCGTGAAGAGGATGGTGTAGACAAGGAGTTTCCCGAGGAGGGCGTCGATCATGGACCCGTGGGTGGTGTCCAGCAGATGCCTCGACGTGCCGTATTTCAATTCGGCGCCGAGAGAATAGCTGAGCACCAGGATTACGATCATCTCCAGGAAGGCCGGCAGCAGGATATTCGTCAGATAGTAGCCGTAATTGTTCTCCGCATTTCCTATCTGGTGCGCGTCTACCGCTATCGGCTGTATAAGATCCCTGAGCTTGTACTCAGGATAGCCGAGCTTTCTGTAGACCTCGCGCTGGACCGCGGCGTTGGCCGTGTTCGTCATCGTGAGCAGCGCCTTGTAGGCGAGGGCTCCGTTGATGATGTAGAGGGAGTTGATGTAGTAGTGGACTTCCGGCTGTTTCTGCGACTGGATGTCCGCGCTCATCCTCTGCGGCAGGACGATTATTCCGCCCAGATTACCCTTGTAGAGCTCTTCGGCCGCCTCATCGTAGTTGTCGAACTTAACGGTCTTGGCCAGCTGCATGGCGTCAAGTTCCCGGATGAAGTACCTGGACACCCAGGAGTTGTCATTGTCGACGACTCCTACCGGGACATCCTCGGGAATACCCTCGTTGAAGAAGGTGAGGCAGAAGATGGTGCAGAACATCAGGGTCACTATGGAGCCGACCAGGTAGATAGGTCTGTGCATCCATATCCTCAGTTCCCGGAGCACCACTCCGCGTATGTCATTCCATACTTTCATCTCCGGAATCTCTTTGGCTTATTCCTCAAGCTTGCGGTTTCTTTTGTGGCTGGAACCCTTGACCAGGGCCGTCATGCCCGGCCGCAGGGCGTTGATGGCCTCGTCGGGAACGGCGCGTACCTCGAAGGATTTGGCATCGTACATAGCCGTCTCCTTGGTCGCCTTCCATGTGGCGTAGCTCTCGCGGACGGCGATGTAGTCAATGGTCGCCTCGACCTCCTTCCCGTCAAGGGCAGGAAGAATGACGGTGATCTTGTCTCCGTTCTTCATCCCGTGCATATAGTCCTCGCGGACGTTGAAGGTGAACCAGCAGTCTTTGAGGTCAGTGACTTCCATGATAGGAGAGCCCTGGCCGACCAGTTCGCCAAGCTCAGGATAGATGTCGGTCACGATGCCGTCGCAAGGGGCCGTAAGATAGAGTTCGGAGAGATATGAAGAAATCTCGTCCATGGCGCCCTGGGCACGCTTTACGGTAGCCTCCGCGGCTTCCTTATCTTCCTTGCGGGCCCCGTTCACAGCCATGTCGTACTGGCTCTTTGCGGCCTTGGTCTGAGCTACGGAAGCATCATACTGGGCCTTTACTTCGTCATATTTCTGAGCGGCCACGACCTTCTGATCGTAGAGCCTCTGAATCCTGTCGAAAGACTTTTTCATCACGTCCTCCTGGACTTTGGCCTGCTGCCAGAGCTGGTACGCCCCCTGGATCTGCTCCTGGCGGGCTCCGTTCTGAGCCTTGTCGCTCACTGCCTGGGCTGCTTCGAGGGCGCCTTTGGCCTGCTCGATCTTTGCCGCCACCTCAGGCGAGTCGATGTGGACGAGGGTATCTCCCTTGTGGACTTCGGAGCCTTTGCGGACGTAAAACTCAAGCATTCTTCCAGGGACTTTGCTGGAAATGGTATAGTGGGTCGCATCGGCCTCGCCTTGAGTGACTATCGGCTTCGGCCTGGAAACAAAGTATCCGACAATTGCAATAATCAAAATGATTCCCAAAAGGGCAAGTACACCTATGATGAGATTGTAGGTTTTCTGCTTGTGTTCCATGGTTATTTAATCTTTTTCTATTATTCTTTGTTATTCTGTCTGTCCGAGGTGTAGCTTCCCTCAGCCTTGAGCAATTCAGCATTGTTCATCTGAAGGTCTATGCCGGCATCGATGAATTCTGAATTCGCCTGAAGCCAGGCCGTCTGGGCTCCGAGTGCGGTGTCGGTGTCGATCACCCCTTCTTCATAGCCTATTGTGGCCTTCCTCAGATTCTCCTCGGCGCTCTCTACATTGTGCCTGGCCATGTAATATTTTTCGATGTTCTCACCCTGCTGCTGACGGAGCTGGGTGACCTGGAGCTCTATCTTCTCCTTTGCATCGTCAAGCTGGCTGAAATAGAGCTGCTGCTCCGCCTTGGCCTTGCGGGTCTTGTTAAGGGCCTCGAAGCCGTGGAAGAGAGGAATGTTGACCATCACCCCGGCGCTGAACATGTCGCCGTATTCCTTGGAGAAACCATTCTGGAAATTGTGGTTGCTCATCAGGTAATTGGCTGTCAGGGCGACCTTCGGAAGCATGTCGGCCCTGGCCATATTGTATTTCTGCTTGTAGATCTGGGTGGCGAGGTCCAGACTTCTTGTCTCAGGCCTGTCCTCGTAGATCTGCTCCAAGCCCTTCTCCGGGCTGAATTGAGGCATGGCGATTTCCTGGGCGTTTTCGTCCGCGAGGGTGATCTGGCTGTCCAGCGGAAGGCCGGTGAGCTTGCAGAGGAGCATCTTTGAAAGCACGAGGCCGTTGCCGGCCTTTGTCAGGAGCATGTCAGCCTCGTTGGACTTCACTTCCACCTGGAGGGAGTCTGAGGCCGTGGCGATGCCCTCAGCCACCGAGATAGCCACGTTGCGCTTCATGTTGTGGAGAAGGTCGGCGTAGGATTCGGCAAGCTTCTTCTTCGCCGCGATGCTGACCACCTGCCAATATGCCTGGTCCACATTCACTATCACCTCCTGATATTTAAGATCGTACTGATTGCCCTGGAGCTCTTCGGCGAGCTTGGCCATCTTGTTGGCGGCGATGATTTTCCCGCCCATGAAGACCGGCTGCTGGAGGCTTACGATCCCCACGACGCTATTCTCTATGTCGAGTGTGAAGGCGTCGTTGAGTTCCTTGCCCAGAGCGTTGAGCGTTGTGCTCACGTCGGTCTTGCTCATGGCTCCGACCACCGTCTGCCACATCGCGCTCCCGGCGAATTCTTTGGCGGCGGCGGGATTCGAGACGATAGCCTGCTGGAGAGCCGTAAGTTTGCTCCCGAGAGCCGTCTGGACCGTCGTTCCGAGGCCTGTGAGCTTTTCGGACATGTCATCGTTGATGAGGGCGATGTTGTCGCTGTTATATGTGTATGCCCCCGATGCCGAGATGTTCGGAAGGTAGTTGGCGAAGGCTATCTTCCTGTCGTAGGCCGCCATCGCAAGTTTCGTGCTGTCCTGCCTGAGTTCCTTGTCGTTCCGCAGGGCCATCTCGCGGCATTGCTCAAGGGTCAGGGTCTGAGCTCCTGCCACCATGGAAAGGGTAAGCAGGGCCGCCGAAATAATTGCTGTCACTTTTCTTCTCATATTCCTTGTAATATCGATTACGTGCAAACTTAAATATCTATCAAAAAAGTTGCCACATTGCCTAAAAAAGATGCCTCAAAGGCCTATTTTTTTTGCTTTTTGTCGTATAAAACGAACAAAATATAATTTTCGCATTTTATTTGCAGCTTATCATTCACCGAAAGTTAAGCATTATGACAGAATATACGCAAACCATGGACATCAAAAAGTTCAAGACCTATTTTCCTTCTGTCAAAGGGGCGGAGATAGGCGACGACTTTTTCGTGGCTGAACTGACATATGGCGAGCAGCTCAAAGGACTGAATTATCCTTGCCGTTTCGACGGCTACCTTGCCATATTTTGTCTGGAGGGTGATGTCGATGTAGACATAAATCTGAAGACTTACAATATAAAAGCCACCGCCCTCATGTGCACCGTTCCAGGCAATATCATCAGGATTTCGGCGGTCAACAGCGACATCATGAAGATTCGTTTCATCCTGGTAGCCCTTTCCAAGGAGTACATATCGAGAGTCCATTTTGACATGGCAAAGCTCTTCAGCGGGAACGTGAATTTTCTTGACGACCCTGTCATCCCTCTGAGCGGCGAGAATTTGAGGATATGCCGAGAGTATCTCGAGCTTTGCGCCGATCTTCTCTCTTCGGAAATCGCCCTGAAAGGCGAAGCTACGCTTTCGCTGATTTCTTCTGTCTTCTATGTTCTGGGCTCGCTCTGGCAGAACAGGGCTCCACATTCGAGGCTTGATCCTGCGGACAACAATTCTCTCAGGGTCAAGACTGTTTTCGACCAGTTCATCAAACTTGTCACTGATTATCACACATCGGAACGCAGGATGGCTTTCTATGCGGAGAAACTTTGCCTTTCGCCGAAGTATCTTTCAAAGCTGATAAAAGAGGCCAGCGGCCGCAGCGCCCCGGACTGGATAGACTCTTTCGTGGTGCTCGAGGCGAAAAATATGCTGAAATATTCGGACATCTCGATCAAAGAGATTGTCTACAAGCTCCATTTCGCCAACCAGAGC
The DNA here is from genome assembly GCA_002472565.1 of Bacteroidales bacterium UBA7258. Taxonomy (GTDB): domain Bacteria; phylum Bacteroidota; class Bacteroidia; order Bacteroidales; family UBA932; genus Cryptobacteroides. The sequence goes on from DKSK01000008.1 coordinate 34,083, forward strand.
GTCTTCTATAAGTTCTTCAAGTCCCATACTGGGATGACCCCGAGCGAGTACCGTAATTCCTGACCCTCTTGGACAGGATTGGCCGCGGAAAGGAGGACGGGGACAAAATGAAGGCGGGGACAAAATGAAGGACGCCCGGCCTTCCCCAAAGCCAGGCGTCCGCGGTATAAAACGAACTTAACAAATAGACATGAAAATAACTTCCTATGTCTTGTGCAAAGTTAAGGCTAATTTCGGGATTTGCAAATTTTATATGTTATTTTTTAACTATAAAACGAATCCTCGCTACTTGTTTATTACTTAAAAACAATTTAGAAGTTTCAATATCTCCCTCCCAAGGCTCTCAGAAGGGGGATTTGCCTTTCTACTCCGCAAGCGTGCCCTTGTAGGTTACAGGGAAGCTTCCGAAAGAGAGTGAAAGCGTCATTTTGCCGTCTTTGACCGTTCCGCTCAGCCCTTTTACCGAATACATTTCGAAAGTCCGGTTCATTGCGAGAGGAACTATCCCGTCGCCGCTCAGGCTCAGTCCGCCGTTTTCCGCGACAGCCTTGACGCCAGGTACCACAATGTCCAGCGATACAGGCATCTGAGGCACGAATTTCACCTTGTTGAAGAGCAGTTTTACAGTCTTGCCTCCCTCCTCGCCGGTCATTGAAACTATGGTATTGTCAGTGGCGTAGTTCTCGCCCTCGTAGGTTACCGTCATCGTCCCGGAGTAGACCTGGGTCGAGCCGGGGTTGATGCATATTGTGTCCTTGTCATCGTTATCGTCTCCGCAAGAGGTGAAACTCAGTCCCATGGCTAAAGCCATCATGAATACGTAAAATTTTTTCATAATGATGTAATTAATTATAAGCTGTCAGTCTTTGTTTATTGTCATTTGTAAGATGGAAAATATCTTCTTGCCGTAGCGAGGTCAGAAATCGAGGCGGATCCCCACGCTGGCCCTTGCCGGCTTGCCCTTCTGGTAGAAGCTGTTTCCTACCGATTTGAAGTAGAAGACCTGGTAGCCGGTCCCGGTCAGATTCTCCGTCCTGGCGAAGACTGAAAGCCGTCCCAGATTTACGTTGATGTCGGCTCCGGCCAGCCAGTAAGGATCTTGGCTGAGGCTGTTGGCCTCGTTCCACCATATTTTCCCGACCCTGTTCAAGTTGCCCGAAGCGGATATGCTGTTGACCGGACCTCTCGAAAGTTTCCATGTGTAAGCCGCCCTGAGGAAGAGGGTGCTCTGTGGGGCGTAGGGAATCCTGTTCCCGGCCCAGTCGTCATTCCCGTCAACATATTCTGTGAAGGTGGCGTGGGTGTAACCATATGAGGCCGAAAGCGCCAGCCCTTTCCAAGACCATAAGGCCTCTGCTTCCGCCCCGCAGCTCTTTGACCGGCCGGCGTTGGTCATCATCCTTCCCGTGCTCTGTCCCTTCGGAAAGACTGTCAACTGCTGGTCAGTGCTGAGTATATAATATAGGGATCCAGACAGGTCGAAAACATGGCCTGAGGCTGTCCTTCGGCTCCATCTTGCGCCGGCCTCGAAATCCCAGCTCTTTTCAGGTTTGTATCTTGTGTTCTTCGCCGAAACGGAAACTTCGTTGTCGAAGTGGACCCCCAGGTCGTCCATGAGACCGTACATCATCTTGTTCTGGAGAATGTCGGAAAAAATCTGGGTGTTGAAGCCGCCGCCTTTCCACCCGCGGCAGAGGGAGCCCCAGAAGCTGGCCTCGCCCCCCTTGTATGTGAGCCCCAATTTTGGGAGAAGCTGGAAATAAGTCTCGGAGATGCCGCCTTCATATTTTGTCTCGAAGGCCTTGGATTTAGTCATCCCGGGAAGGAACTGATAGTGAATCAGCGAATTGCAAGAATAATCCATGTGCCCTCCTTCCAAATCCGCTCTCAGGCCTGCTGTCAGCAGCCACTTCCCTCGCTTGAAATATGTCTCGTCATATAGGGCGAGGTCCCAGGTGAGAATGTCGAAGTTGTCGCGGATCGTGAAATCGTCCTCGTCCATGGCGAGATAACCGAAACTCGGAGGAATGTGTGAGTTGGCGTTGCCGAGGATGAGACTATTGATGCCGTCCTCCTTGAAAGTGACGGGGGCGTCCATGTCATTGTATTTCACCATGGCGAAGACTCCGGCCTGGCCGTCCAGCCATTCCGGAAGGCCCTTCGGCCGGGCGGCGAGCTCTTGGGTAAGAGCATATTGGTGTTGCATCTGCTTCATCGTGAACATGGACTTAGAAGTGAAATCCTGGTCCAGCCGCATGAGGTCATAGAGATATTGGAAGCTTGTGACCGAGGTCAGGGAGGTCTTCTCCGTCTCCTTAGATGCCTTCAGCCAGAGGTTCCCGTTCAATCTCTCGTAGGAGCAGTCGTCGTTGTAGTTGACAGGGAGAAGGATTTTGAAGTTTTTCCCGGTCACGGCATCAAGGGAATCCGAGAGCCGCCTGTAGGGCCAGCCTCCCTGCTTGAGCCATGAAAGAGAGACTCCGCCGTCGAGCCTGACTCCGCCGCGGTCCGTCTTCTTGAATCTCAGTCTGAGTGAGGCCCCGTCGTAGGGGTCGCAGTCCGAATCGTCGTAGGAGTTGGTGTAGAAACCGTCTGAATGTCTAAAGGCAAGGGCGAGTCCGTAGTCTTTCCAATAATAAGAGGCGTTCGCGCGGAGACTCTTGCCTGAGCCATATTCGGCCGCGACCCTTCCGCCCTTCAGGTCGCCGGGGGAGAAGGTGCTTACCGAGAGGACGCCCACCATTGAATTTCTTCCGTACAGCGTGCCCTGCGGACCCCGGAGCAAGTCTATCCTTCTGATGTCGAGGAAGTCGAAATCGTAATTGTTCTTGTCCATTACAGGAACATCGTCGACATAGAGGGAAATTACAGGATTGTCGATTCTCGAACCGAAGCCTCTTACGTAGATTGTGGAGGTCATCGAAGAGCCGTAGTCTGGAATATAGAAATTCGGAACCATGGCGGAGAGGCCTTTCGGGGCCAGGATGCCGTGGTCTGTGATCTCTTTCGCAAAAATCGTCGTTACCTGGGCTGATTCCTCCGAGATGGGAACGACCTGCTTGAAAGATGAACTTATGCTTGCCGCTCCCAAGGTGTCGAATTTGACTGTGATGTCTCCTTCGCTCTTATCTCCGCCATTATGGGGGGAGCCCGACGGGAAGCCGGCAAGAATCGCCAATATTGTGGTGAATACCAGATTCATATCTCTAGATAAGAAAACAAATATAGAAATTATCCATGAATCGGCAAAGCCGGAGGCTGTAAGCAGTTTTCGGAGGCGGCTTTCGGAGGCAGGAGGCGGCTCATGTTCCCCATTCATGGGCTGTCCTGGGAGCACTTCCTGCCACATTCTTGTTAAAATCTGTTTAATCGATTCATTCCTGGAAAGTTTTTTAAAGAACTTTTTCTAACTTTGTTGATTGTTAAGTAAAAGGCTTAACCTATTTCGCATAATTAACTAAAATTAATCAAGAATATGTCTGCGAAGAAACAAGGAAGTTGGGTGGCTATTCTCACCATGATTTTCCTCTTCGGTATGATTTCGTTCGTAACGAATCTTGCCGCTCCTATCGGTAACATCTGGAAGGCTGACCCTCATGTCAACGGCTCCAACGCCCTCGGCATGATGGGTAACACTATGAACTTCCTGGCTTATCTCTTTATGGGCATTCCTGCGGGAAAGCTCCTCTCCAGAGTCGGATACAAGAAGACGGCTCTCTATGCCATCGCGACCGGCTTCATCGGAGTCTTCATCCAGTTCCTCTGCGGAAAGATCGGCTCCTGGCCAACTAACTTTGTCGTCTACCTCGTAGGCGCCTTTGTCAGCGGCTTCTCTGTCTGCATGCTGAACACTGTGGTCAACCCGATGCTTACCCTCTTGGGAGGTGGCGGCAAGAAGGGCAACCAGTATGTCCAGATCGGAGGTACCTTCAACTCCCTCATGGGAACCGTCACTCCTATGCTCGTCGGCGTTCTCGTCGGCCAGATCACTGCCGCCACTAAGTTCAGCGACGTGAATCTCGTGCTCTACATCGCCATGGCCGTCTTCCTCTTCGCCTTCGTTGTCATCAGCCTTCTCAATATCGAGGACCCTGAGGTCGAGAGCGAGGGAGATGCCGTGAGCCCTCTGAAATACAGAAATTTCGTTTTCGGCATCATAGCCATCTTCCTCTATGTCGGCCTTGAGGTCGGCATCCCAGGCACCCTCAATTTCTATCTTTCTGACACTACTGCCAAGGGAGCGGGCCTTGACCCTTCAATCGCGGTGAAGATCGGAGGTTTCGTAGCCGGAACTTATTGGTTCATGATGCTTATCGGCCGTTTCATCTCGAGCTTCATCTCCGGAGCGGTTTCCAGCCGCACGCAGCTCACCACCGTTTCCTGCGTAGCCCTCGTCCTTCTCCTCTGGGGAATGTTCGCGGATCCTTCTCATCTTGTCAAGATGCCTGGTTTCAGCGACGGCAGCTTCGGAATGTATAATGTGCCTCTGACGGCGCTCCTCTTCGCGCTCGCGGGACTCTGCACCTCGGTCATGTGGGGTACGATCTTCAACCTTGCGGTCGAGGGTCTGGGCAAGTCCACGGCCCAGGCTTCGGGTATCTTCATGATGCTCGTCGTCGGCGGCGGAATCATCCCTCTCATCCAGAACGGAATCGCAGACAAGGCAGGCTATATGTCCAGCTATTGGGTACTTATCTTCTGCCTCGCTTACATACTTTTCTTCGCGGTAGCAGGCTCCCGCGTGCAGAAGCAGCCGGCTTCCAAATAATCATTTTGCCATGCAAAAAGATATGAACGCAGTACAAGACCTCGTAGTAGGAATTGATATCGGCGGCCAGACCACAAAGTGCGGAGTCGTCGACGCAAGAGGTAACGTGGTTACCCAGACTGTCATACGTTCCGACACTTACACTGAGCCGGAACCGTATATCGCCGATGTGGCTTCGGCTCTTCGCAAAATCATCGCGGATGCCAAGGCCGAGGGAAATATCAGAGGAATCGGCGTAGGTGCGCCTAACGGCAACTATTACACCGGACAGATCGAGAACGCGGTCAACCTCACCTGGGGCGGGACCAAGACCATTGAATTCGCCAAACTTCTTTCAGCCCAGATGGATGGCATTCCTGTTTCTCTCACCAATGATGCCAATGCGGCCGCCATGGGAGAGATGACATACGGAGCAGCCCGCGGAATGAAGGATTTCATCATGATCACTCTTGGGACCGGTGTTGGCTCCGGAATCGTGATCGATGGCAAGATTGTTTATGGCCATGACGGTTTCGCCGGCGAGCTCGGACATACCTGTGTCGTCCGCAATAACGGCCGTCAGTGCAATTGCGGCAAGACCGGCTGCCTCGAGACCTATTGCTCTGCTACCGGAGTCGCGAGAACGGCTCGTGAGTGGCTAGAGATGACTGATACTCCGTCTCTTCTCCGCAGCCTTGACAAGATTTCCTCCAAGGATGTCTATGATGCGGCGAAGGAGGGCGATGAGCTTGCCAAGAAGATTTTCGACTACACCGGTACGATGCTCGGCTGGGCTTTCGCGAATTTCATCGAGTTCTCCGCTCCGGAGGCCATCGTTCTCTTCGGCGGTCTCGCCCGCAGCAAGGAGTTCCTGCGTGAGCCTATCGAGAAGGCTATGAACGCCAATGTTCTCCCTCTTTGGAAGAATAAGGTAAAGCTTGTCTTCTCCATGCTCAAGGAGTCTGACGCCGCCATTCTCGGCGCCTCAGCCCTCGCCTGGGAGCTCTAGCTTGACGCACATACAAAATCCGGAGGCCGGCTGAATTGCTTTTCAGCCGGCCTCGCTGCATTCCATTGAACTTTCTTTCCGTTCCGGAGATTAGCGACTTATGCGAGCTTGTGGATGGCGAGGCCGGAGCGGAGCTTCGGCTCGAACCACGTGGTCTTTGGCGGCATGATCTTTCCGCTGTCCGCAATCGCGATAAGCTGCTCCATGCTGACAGGATAGAGCGCGAAGGCAACCTTCATCTCGCCGCTGTCCACCCTTCTGGAAAGCTCACCCAGACCGCGGATTCCGCCCACGAAGTCGATACGTTTGTCAGTGCGCAGATCTTTGATTCCTAAAATCTTGTCGAACACCAGATTGCTCAGCACGGTGACATCCAGGACCCCGATAGGATCTTTGTCATCGAACCTTCCCGGCTTGGCCTCAAGGCTGTACCACTTTCCTCCGAGATACATCGAGAACTCGTGGAGATGACGTGGACGGAATTCCGCCGTTCCTTCCTCCTTCACGTCGAAGTCCTTGCGCAGGGCCTGGATGAACTGCTCCGGGCTGAGACCGTTGAGATCCTTGACCACCCTGTTGTAGTCCAAGATTTTCAGCTGGCTCTCCGGGAAGCAGACCGCCATGAAGTAGTTGTACTCCTCCGTCCCCTTGTGATCAGGGTTCTGAGCCTTTTTCTCCGCCCCGACGCGAGCCGCCGCCGCCGTGCGGTGATGCCCGTCGGCGACGTAGAAAGCCTCGACCTTGGAAGTGAAAAGCTCGGTGATGCGCCGGATGGTCACATCATCGTCAATCACCCAGAAGCTGTGGCTGAAGCCGTTCTCGTCGGTGAATTTATACTCCGGCTCTTCTTTAACCTTCGCCGAGACTATTTTGTCAAGCTCGGCGTTGTCCTTGTAGGCGAAGAAGACAGGCTCGATGTTGGCGTTCTGGATGCGGATATGGACCATGCGGTCATCCTCCTTCTCCTTTCTTGTAAGTTCATGACGCTTTATCGTCCCGTTGACGTAGTCGTCGGTATGAGCACAGAGCACCAGGCCGTACTGGGTGCGGCCCTCCATGGTCTGGGCATATACGTAATAACATTCCTTACCGTCCTGACGCAGCCAGCCGCGGGACTGCCAGTCTTTGAAATTCTTGACCGCCTCCTCGTAGACCTTCGGATCCTTTTCGTCCAGGATCGGAGAGAAGTCAATCTCAGGCTTGGTGATATGGAGCAGGCTCTTTTCGCCCGCCATCTTTTTGGCCTCTTCGCTGCTCAACACGTCATACGGCGGGCAGGAAACTTCGGTCACGACATCTTTCGGCGGACGAACCGCCGCAAATGGCTTTACTCTTACCATGGCGCGCTCCCTACTTGTTGACCTGGAAACGGCGGCTGCCCGTCGCGAAGAAATCCACTATCTGACGGGCCGCGGCAAGACCGGCGTTGATGTTGGCCTCCTTGGTCTGCGCTCCCATTTTCTTAGGAGTAGCGAAGACCCTGAGTCCGAACTTCTCCTTGAGAAGGTCGTAGTTGTCAGGCATCAGGTCGGTGATATACTTAAGGTCCTCGCGCTCGGTGAGAGCCTTCATGAGCCCTTCCTCGTCGATGACCTCCTTGCGGGCGGCATTCACCAGGACCGCACCCTTAGGCATTTTCGAGATGAGGTCGTAGCCGATGGACTTTATGGTCTGCGGCGTGGCAGGAATATGGACTGACACGAAGTCGCAGGTGGAATAAAGCTCTTCCAGGCTCCCCGCAGGCTCGGCTCCGCCTTCCCTGATTTTGTCCTCGGAAAGGAAAGGATCTATGGCCTTCACCTTCATGCCGAGGGCCTCGGCCTTCTTGCCGACCAGCCTTCCTACGTTGCCGAAGGCCTGGACGCCGAGAGTCTTGCCCATGATCTCGTTACCCGCGGCCGGGGTGAACTGGTTGCGGTACATGTAAATCATCATGGCTATTACGAGTTCGGCAACGGCGTTGCTGTTCTGCCCAGGGGTATTCATGACAACTACTCCGTGTGCCGTTGCCGCGTCGAGGTCGACGTTGTCGTAGCCAGCTCCGGCGCGGACAATTATCTTGAGCTCGGGAGCTGCGTCAAGGACGGCCGGGGTAACCTTGTCTGACCTGATAATCAGGGCGTTGACATCTCCTACTGCGGCGCAGAGCTCGGCTTCACCAGGATATTTTTCCAGAAGAGCCACTTCGTGTCCAGCCTCTTCTGCTATCTTTCTGATACCGTTTACGGCCACAGGAGCGAACGGTTTCTGTGTTGCGATAAGTATTTTCATGGCTTATTTCTTCAATTTAGCGAAATCGTGCATGGCTTCGGTGAGGGCCTGAACGTCCTCGAGGCTGCATGCGTTGTAGATGGAGGCGCGGAAACCGCCCACGCTGCGATGTCCCTTGATTCCGACAATGCCTCTTTCCTTCGAGAAGGCGAGGAAGTCGTCGGCCAGGTTCTCATAGCCCTCGTTCATCACGAAGGTCACATTCATGAAGGAACGACTGTCCTTCTCGGCTACACCCTTGAACAATGGATTCTCATCGATTTCGCCGTATAGAAGCTTAGCCTTATCCTCGGTCCTCTTCTGGATGGCCTTGATTCCGCCCATTTCCTTGACCCAGTTGAGGGTGCGGTTCATGATGTAGATGTTGATGACCGGAGGAGTGTTGAACATGGAGCCTTTCTCGATATGCACCCGATAATCGAGCATCGTAGGGATGTAGCGGCTGACTTTTCCGAGGGCGTCCTTGCGGATTATTGCGAAGGCCACTCCGGCAGGCCCTACATTCTTCTGGGAACCGCCGTAGATCATGGCGTACTTCGAAACGTCCACAGGCCTGGTCATGATGTCCGAAGACATGTCGGCGATGAGAGGCACAGGAGAGTCGATGTCTTCGCGGAGTTCGGTTCCGTAGATGGTGTTGTTGGTCGTGATATGGAGATAGTCCAGGTCAGAGGGGATGTCGAAGCCCTTAGGATAGTAGGTGTAATTCTTTTCCTTTGAGCTTGCGATGGCATAAGCCTCTCCCAAACCCTGGGCCTCTTTGAGAGCCTTGTGCGCCCAGGTGCCGCTGTCGACATAAGCCGCCTTGTGCTCAAGGAAGTTCATGGCGACGTAGAGGAATTGCAGGCTGGCTCCTCCTCCGAGGAAAACGACCTCATAGCCGTCAGGTATGGAAAGAAGCTCCTTCCAAAGCTGGCGGGTCTCCTCCATTACTGCCTCCCACTCCTTCGTCCTATGGGAGATGGACAGTACGGAAACCCCCGTACCCTTGAAATCCTTTATTGCCTCACAGGTCTGGTCATAGACCTCCTGAGGAAGCAGGCATGGCCCTGCATAGAAAACATGAAGCTTTTTATCCATTTTGGTTACAGTTTTAAATGGCTTTGCGCTTTTGCGCTCCTCAAATGTAAGCAAATATTATCGAATTCCAAATAAATAGCTAATTACCGCCATCCGGACGAACATCCCGTTCCTCGCCTGCTGGAAATAATAGGCATACGGGGTCTCGTCTACGTCCTGGGCGATCTCTGTTATGCGAGGAAGCGGATGAAGAATTTTCAAGTTCGGTTTCACCCCGCCAAGCATCGAGGCGGTGAGTCTGTAGGTGTCCTTGACCTTGTCATAGTCCTCCTTGCTCGGAAACCTTTCCTGCTGGACCCTGGTCATATAGAGGATGTCGCAGTCGTCCAGATGGTCCTCCATCCTGGAGGTCTGCTCGTAGGCCACTCCCTTGGAATCGAGATAGTCTAGATATTTCTTCGGCATCTTGAGTTCCTCCGGAGAGGTGAAGACGAAATGCGGCTTGAAGTCCGCCATGGCCTCGGACAGACTGTGAACAGTACGTCCGTAGCGCAAGTCTCCGACCATGTTGATGGTGAGAGAGTCGAGTCTTCCCTGGGTCTGGAGGATGGTGTACATGTCGAGCAGGGTCTGGGTAGGATGCTGGTTCGCCCCGTCTCCGGCGTTGATCACAGGGACTGAAGCCACAGAAGCGGCGATGGCGGCTGCTCCCTCTGTAGGATGCCTCATGACGATCATATCTGCATAGTTCGATATGATCTTGATGGTGTCCTCGAAGGTCTCGCCCTTGCTCTGGCTGGTGTTGCGATTGTCAGGCCAGCCTATGACTCTCGCTCCGAGACGATTCACGGCCGCCTCGAAAGAACAGCGGGTTCTGGTGGACGGTTCGAAGAAGAGGCAGGCTATGACCTTGTCGCTGAGGATGTTCGGGAAACGGTTGGCTTCGAACTCTTTAGCTGTCTCAAGCACATGGAGAATTTCGTCCTTTGTGAAATCCTGGATGGAAATCAAACTTTTTGGCATATGGGAAATGTTGGTTTAAGTTCATGTCTCCTTCGCCTCGCAGCCGTCTATCCGGCTGACTCTTTCAAGAAAATCGTCCACGGCGGAAAGTCTCACCCCCGTCCTGATCCGGCAGTCCAGTCCGAAGTCCCGCTCCTCCTGCGGAAGGCTCATGTCTTTGAAAAGTCTCTGAACTTGTTCCATGGATGCGTAGCCGAAATTGACCGTGAAGGCCCTCACCGCCACCTTTTCCACTTTCTCTGCATTGGCGAGGGCGTCTGAAGAGGCGCTCCTGTAGGCCCTGATGAGACCGGGGACGCCGAGCTTTATTCCGCCGAAATATCGCGTCACCACGATCACTATGTCGCTGAGATCCTCCGAAAGAATAGCTCCGAGGATGGGCCTGCCGGCTGATGAAGAAGGTTCCCCGTCGTCAGAGGCTCTCCAAAGCTTCCCTTCCGGCCCGAGGCGGTAGGCGAAGCAATTGTGGCGGGCGTCATGGTATTTCTTCCTCTGGGCTTCCACCATGGCCATGGCCTCTGTTTCAGACGATACCGGGAAGGACTTGGCGATGAAACGACTGCCAAGCTCCTTGTACAGACCCTCTGAGGGGGCGGCGATGCTTTTGTAAGTGTCCCGGATATGAGTTTCCATGGCGTTCATACCGATTTCAAAATTACCCAAAATCACTTTATTTTGCAACGTAAGGGAAATATTTCTACCTTTGAATCAGTTTTAGAAGATTAGGACATGGCACTCAGATTCAGAGTATCACTTAAGGGAATCAAGGGATTTACAAGGCTTTATGAATTGAAGCCTGGCATGACTTTGTATGAGTTTCACAAGGTTTTGAGGGACGACCTCGACTTTCCTCGTGACGAGCAGATCCTTTTCAAGGCCCTTGGAGCCGGCGATGTCGTGGTGGCAAGGTATGGAATCTTCGACCTTGGTTCCGGCACCGTTGATAAGATTACGCTGCAGGATACCGTCAACAAGAAGATAACTTCTTTCGTATATTATTATGATGTCACCGACCGTAAGAGCGTGATAATCACCTATGAAGGGACGGTGGAAGATGTGCCTGGCAAGAAATATCCCGCTCTCGTCGAGACAAAGGGCCCTAATCCGGTTGATTTCGAGAACGGTTATGTCGCCTACGAAGACCTGCCGGATGACCAGAAACATCTTCCGGGGGATTCCTCTTGGGATAAGGACATGAAGGATGAGGGCGAAGGAGCGGACAGTCTCGGCGCCAAGGTCCCTGATGATGCGGAAGATTTAAATTCCCGTGACGATGACGAGGATGACGAGGATGACGATGATGATGACGACGACAGGCCGTCGGACAATGGAAAGGACTACTTCGACGGAAGCGAGGACCTGAGTTTCTAGCCCATGGCACGGCGTCTTCTCATTGTCTTGGGCCCCACGGCCTCGGGAAAGACGGACTACGCCATTGATCTTGCATTGAAATATGGTTCCCCTGTAATCTCCTGTGATTCAAGGCAGATCTATAGGGAGATGTCTATAGGGACGGCTGTTCCTGATGCCTCGCAGCTCTCCGCCGTGAGGCATTATTTTATCCGTTTCAAGTCGGTAACGGACTATTACACGGCCGGAATGTACGAGGAGGATGCAGTTTCCCTCTCGGAAAGCCTCTTCGCCATGGGACATGAGACCTTGGTCATGTGCGGGGGCTCCATGTTCTATATCGATGCCGTTTGCAAAGGTCTTGATTCCATGCCGGATGCTGATCCTCTTCTCCGCGCCGAGCTGAGCCGCCGCATTCGCGAGGAAGGCCTGGAGTCTCTGCGCATGGATCTGAGAAGGTTGGACCCCGAAGCCTATTCCACCATTGACATAGCCAATCCGCAGAGGGTTCTGCGAGCTGTCGAGGTCTGCATGCTGAGCGGAAAGAAATTTTCTTCTTTCAAACTTGCCGGGCCGAAGAAGCGAGATTTCGAGATCGAAAAAATCGGGCTGAGAAGGCCCCGGGAGGAACTCTACGCGAGAATTAACTCAAGGGTTGGGAAGATGCTGGATGCCGGACTGGTGGATGAGGTAAGGAGCCTTGAAAAATTCCGCGGCCTTCCCTCGCTCAATACCGTGGGCTACAAGGAGATCTTCGATTATCTTGACGGAAAGTGCAGCCTTGACGAGGCGGCTGAAAAGATATGTCTGGACACTCGTCATTATGCCAAGCGCCAGCTGACCTGGTGGCGCCGTGACCCGGAAATCAGGTGGATCGACCTTTGAGCAATCGGGGCCCTTCGTCAGATTGTGACTTCGCAGAGGAATTTCAGCCTCACGAGCCGGATCTCCATCTCCTCATATTCGCCTCCGAGAGCTTTGAGAGCCTCGTCCAGCGAGTCAGAAGTCGCTTTGTTGCGGAACCAGTCGTAAATCTCTTCCACCACGTCAGGATCGATATTCTCATTGATATAATAGTTCAGATTCAGCTTCGTGCCGAAGGAGACAATTTTCTCCATCTTCGTCAGAAGCTCATCCATGTCTATGTCGAGAGCTCCGGCGATAAGGTCGAGGTCCATTCTCCGGTCGATGTATTTTATGACTTCCTCCTTGGAGGATTGCCTCCGTATCTTGAAACGGACATCCTCCGGCCTTGTTATCTCATTTTCTTCGACATATTTTTTTATCAGGTCGAGGAAAGGCTTGCCGTATTTCACAGCCTTGCCCTCTCCGACTCCCTGGCAGGACTGGAGCTCTTCGGTGGTCTCGGGGTAGAGCGTTGACATGTCGCCCAGGGAAGGGTCCGTGAATATGACCCAAGGCTGGACTTTCAGCTTCTTGGCCATATCCTTTCGGAGGTCTTTGAGCATGGCCATGAGGGTCTCGTCTCCTGCTCCTGCCTTTACCGCCGGCGCTGATTCTTCCTCTTCTTCGTCCGTTCCTTCGCTGAACTGCCGCGGCTCTACCAGCATTACTTCATAAGGGGCCTCGATATATTTCTCGCCTTCCTGCGTAATGCTGATAAGACCGTATGACTCTATGTCCTTGTGCAGCAGCCCTATGATAAGAGCATGCCGTATGACCATGGACCAATATCGGATGTCGTGCTTTTTGCCCAGACCGAAGAAGGAGAGCTTATCATGCTTGTAGGACTTGATCATGGCGTTGTCCTCGCCTGCAAGTATGCCGGCGAGATGCCCCGTCTTGAAATGCTCCGGAAGGCTTTTGACCAGTTCCAGAACGATGACAAGGTCCTTCCGGCCGTCAAAATGAGGACGCGGATGCAGGCAGTTGTCGCAATTGCCGCAATTGTCAAGCGGATATTTCTCCCCGAAATAATTCAACAAAATCTTGCGCCGGCATTCGCCACTCTCTGCATAGGCCACCGTCTCGCCGATCAGCTGATTCCCGATTTCCTGCTCCGAAACAGGCTTCCCCTGCATGAACTTTTCCAGCTTCTCGACATCCTTGTACCTGTAATATGCAATGCATCTGCCTTCCAGACCGTCTCTTCCGGCCCTTCCGGTCTCCTGATAGTATCCTTCCAGGCTCTTGGGAATGTCATAATGGATGACGAAGCGCACGTCAGGCTTGTCGATGCCCATGCCGAAGGCTATGGTGGCCACGATGACGTTGACATCTCCCATCAGGAACTTGTCCTGGTTCTCCGCCCTGACCTTGGCTTCCAGGCCGGCATGATAGGGTACCGCCGCTATCCCGTTGATGTTCAGCAGGGCCGACAGCTCTTCGACCTTCTTGCGGCTGAGACAATAGATGATTCCCGACTTGCCTGGGTTCTGCCTTATGAACTTGACTATGTCTTTTTCCGGCTCGACCTTGTCCCTGACTTCATAGTAGAGATTCGGCCTGTTGAAAGATGAGCGGAAAATGACCGCGTCCTGAATCCCCAGATTCTTCAGTATGTCGCTCTGGACCTTAGGTGTCGCGGTTGCCGTTAAGGCGATAATAGGAGCCCGTCCGATTTTGTTCACCAGGGTGCGTATGTTCCTGTATTCCGGACGGAAATCGTGTCCCCATTCAGAGATGCAATGGGCCTCGTCAATGGCGTAGAAGGAAATCTTTATTTTCTGAAGAAAGTCAACGTTGTCATCCTTGGTGAGGGATTCCGGAGCCACATAGAGGATCTTGGTGACTCCGTTTTCGACATCTTCCTTGACTTGGACCATCTGGGCCTTGTTGAGAGAAGAGTTGAGGAAATGGGCTATGCCCTCGTCCCCCGTGACAAAGCCCCTTATGGCATCCACCTGGTTCTTCATTAGGGCGATCAGAGGAGAAATCACTATGGCCGTTCCTTCCATCACGAGAGATGGAAGTTGATAACAAAGCGACTTGCCTCCGCCCGTCGGCATCAGAACGAAGGAGTCATTTCCGCTTATAAGGTTCTTGATGATAGCTTCTTGCTCTCCTTTGAAAGAGCTGAAGCCGAAGAACTCTTTAAGCTTGCTATGTAAAACAGCCGAATCTATCATCATATCCTAAAACGATATAAAATTACAACTTTTTTTCAAAATTCCAATTTTATAACCATTATTTTTGCGATATTTGCATGAAAGTCATGGATTCGGTACACCGGATGCATGAATTTTTTTTGACAAACGATATATAACATACGTAATTATTATGAAGACATTTAAATTCATCACCTTCGCCACCGCGGCCCTCGTGCTCGCGGCTGCATGTTCGTCGAATAATGGCCAGGCCGGCAAGGTCGGCGCCGCCGGAGATTCCACAGCAACAGTAAATCCTAAGAGCCTCCTTCCTTCGAAGGCTGAGACTGATTCTGTCAGCTATCTCCTTGGAATCAACTTCGGCAGCTTCCTCAAGGGCTATGATTTCGGCTCTGACCTCAATTATGCTCAGATCAAGAAGGGTATGCTCGACTTCCTCAATGCCGAGGGTGATCAGACCGATAGCAATTTCGTAAAGCAGTTCAAGATCAACCCTGAGGAGATGAACGAGCTCTTCAGCAGCTTCCTTTCCAAGAGGCATGACTACACCGTAGCTGTGAACAAGCAGAAAGAGGCGGCTTATCTCGCCTCCGTTGAGAAAGCCGATACTCTCACCAAGACCGCCAGCGGCCTCTTCTACAAGATCAACAACCCTGGTGATTCTACCAAAATCGCTCTTGAGGACACTCTCTTCGTCCACTATGTAGGCACGACTCCTGACGGAAAGGTCTTCGACCAGGTCGCTCCTGAGGCCAGGCCTGCCACTATGTTCCTCCAGAGGGTCATCCCGGGATGGACAGAAGGCCTCCAGCTCATCGGTGACCATGGCAACATTACCCTCGTGATTCCTTCCGAGCTCGCATACGGCGAGGGTGGCACACGCGGAATAGATCCTTGCACCACTCTTCACTTCACCGTACAGGTTGACTCTGTCCACCGTTATGTACCGAAGGAGCCGGTTGCAACAAAGTAAATCGAAATGGCTGATTCATTTGAAATTATAGGAACTCTAAGGCAAAAGATGCCGGTACAGAGCGGCAAGTCTGCCCGCGGAGATTGGCAGAAGCAGGAATTCGTCTTGGATTTCCCTGACGGAAATTTCACTTCCAGCGCCTGCTTCAGCCTCTGGGGTGCCGACAGGGTCAAAGATCTGGATGCTTTCCAGGTCGGTGACCAGATCCATGTATGGTTCCATATCAACGGTCGTGAATATAATGGCCGCTGGTATACGGATCTTCGTGCATGGAGGGTTCAGGCCAATGCTCCCAAGGCTCCTGCCCAGGGTGCATATGGCGCTGGTGCTCAGCAGCCTTATGGTGCGGCCGGTTCGCAGCCTTACGGCACCCTTGCGCAGTACGGGCCTTCCGCTCCTGCCACCGCACCTGAGGGTTCCGCCGACAATGTCCCGGCCGGCTTCGGCCCGAGACAGCAGGCCCCTGCGGCCGCGCCTCAGCCAGCCCCGTATCAGGCCCCGACAGAAAGCGACATCCCGGCCGAAGACTCAACCGGCGACGACCTCCCGTTCTAAGCCGCGCCAAAGACGCCTTGCTGCGCTCATCACGCAGACCGCTCCCCACATACGGAAAACGCATTTGGAAAGCCTGGATCGTTGGATCCAGGCTTTTTGGATTTGAAAGGCCGGGAACGGGACCCGAGAGTGTAAGCCGGAGCGGATATCGAGGCTTGGGGGACCAGTTAGGCCGCCGCGCAGATCAGGTTTGCGAGTTGTTCATTCATGTTTGGTTCGTTTTTGTGCCGCGGCGGCTGAACGGCCTGGGAAGCTTAGGCTGAAGGCTGAAGGCGAGATTTTATTGCTGCAGGGAGGGCCGGCTTAGAGGGGATCGAGGTAGCGGCGGCGGCGCTTGAAGTGGCAGGCGTAGCGGATTCCGCAGGCTTTTATAAAGTCGGAGAAGAAGGCGAATTTGTCCCCGACGCGGCCCGCCTCATGGGCATCTGATCCGAGACTGACGGCTTCTCCTCCTAAGTCTTTGAAGCGCTGAAGTATCTCCGGGTCAAGTTCAGGGGTTCTTCCGCCCTTATATGCCTGGTAGGTCTTTGTATTGATTTCCAGTGCTTTGCCGCCATCGGCCAGCATTTTCAGAATGGCATCCCAAAGGTCTGGATAGTCCCTATAGGTGAGGGAGGCTTCGGGATATGGGGCGTAGCGGCAAATGTAATCGAAGTGACCGAGGACATCGAAGTCTTTGACCCATAGGGCTTCGGTGTAGAGCGTCTCCAGGTAGCCCCCGTAAGCTTCTCTCCACGTTTTTCCCGGGTAGTAACCACCGAGGTAGGGGTCGGTGTCTTCAAGGTAGTGGACGGATACGAGGACTTCGTCAAATGAGTGAAGGCTGAGCAGCGTGCGGATGTGCTCGCGGTTGCGAATGCCGAGGCCGATTTCGGCGCCTTTGAGTATGGAGAAACCGCTGTCTCCGCAGAGGGTGGAGACTCGGTCTATTTCGGCTTGCTGAGCCTTGATGTCAAAGGTCTCAAGGCCCTTGGCGTCTGTTGTTGAAGGCTCCGGGGTAAGATGACTGGCGCTGGTTTTGGATGAGGGAACATAGTAGTCCCAGTGGTCGGTGAAGCAGATGCCTCCGAGGCCTTTTGCACGGGCTGAGGCTGCGGATTTTTCGATGGTGGATCTGCCGTCGAACGAAAATTGGCTATGTGTGTGATTGTCAAAAAGCATGGTCTCTTGTCAATTCTCATTAGAATAAGGTGCGGCCACTAAAATAGCCAATTATTTCGTAATTTTGCATTTTAGAGAAAATAGCATCGCCATGAACTTCTTTGGTTATAAAAGTAAATTCGAAAGCATAATAAGAGGGGTTACAGCCATAGGCATAGGCCTGGTCATGCTCCTATCAGCCCTGGACAAGACAGACAGCGACGCCTTCGTCCTGGTGACGAGAATCGTGTCCGTCTTCCTCGTCGCGGCCGGCATCGTCTCTTTCATCGTGGGATATAGGCGTCGCAGCCTAGGCTATCAGAATCTAATGAATGTCAATGCAGTCGTTGACATTGTACTGGGTATTATTATCTTTTTCTGCGCCGCTCAGCTCGCCAGTTTCTTAGTCTATCTCATCGCGGCTCTGCTGATCATTTTCGGAGCCGTCCAGCTTATAGCCCTTGCCGGCGTGATGTCCGTCGTCGGCTCCGGCTTTACTTCGCTTCTCCTTTCGGTCCTGGCCATCATGGGCGGTATCTTCCTGCTTTTCAACCCCTTCACCCTTGACGTGATGGGCATTATCGCAGGCGTTTTCCTGATTATCTACGGCGCCCAGGAGCTGTCGGCCTCATATAGACTTTCAAAGGCCGAGAAGATTTTCCGCGACAAGATGAAAGCCGAGTCTTCAGCCAATGATTCATCCAAGCCCGTGAAACCGGACCTTTCGACCAATCTTGATGAAGTTAAAGACGTTGAGTATCATAAAGTTGACGATTTCGACAAGATTGACGAACAGGCAGGAAAAGATCTTGACTAACAGAGGATGATTCCACAGGAAACGATAGCGAAGATCCTCGATGCCGCGAACGTCGTGGAGGTGATCAATGACTTCGTACCGCTCAAACGTAGCGGCACGACGTACAAGGCCTGCTGTCCTTTCCACAATGAGAAGACTCCTTCTTTCTATGTCTCGCCCTCCAAGGGCATCTGGCATTGCTTTGGCTGCAATCGCGGAGGCACGGCTGTCAGCTTCGTCATGGAGTACGAGAAGATCGGCTATCCGGAGGCTGTCAGGTATCTTGGGAAAAAATATGGAATCGAGGTGCCGGACAAGGAAGAGAGCCCGGAGGAGGCGGCTGCCAGGCAGCAGAATGAGAACCTCTACGTGGTCACCCAGTTCGCCCAGCAATTTTTCGCCGACAGCCTGAAGACGGAGGAGGGAAGGAACATCGCAAGGGCCTACTTCCACAGCAGGGGCCTTGAGGATGCTACGATTGAGAAATATGGTCTCGGCTGGGCTCCGTCGGACAGAAGGTCCATGGTGACTTTGGCAAGGGAGAAGGGCTACAAAGATGACTACCTCGTCGAGACGGGTCTGGCCTACAAGAATGAAAACGGAAGCCTCTCGGATAGGTTTTATAACAGGGTTGTTTTTCCTTTTCATGGAGTCAGCGGCAGGGTGATTGCCTTCGGTGCCAGGAAGCTTGACGCCGCCACGAAGGGGGTAGAGCAGAAATATGTCAATTCCAAGGAGTCGGCAATCTATGACAAGAGCCAGTCGCTCTACGGGATCTATTTCGCCAAGTCGGAGATCGCCCGCCAGGACAATTGCTATCTGGTCGAGGGTTATCTGGATGTGCTGAGCATGCATCAGCTCGGCATCACGAATATGGTGGCTTCGAGCGGGACTTCGCTCACGGAGGGTCAGGTCCGAATAATCGGGAAATTCACGAGGAACGTGACCATAATGTATGATGGTGATTCAGCGGGGCGCCATGCCACTCTGAGGGCTATCGACCTCATTCTCGCGAAGGACATGAACCCGAAGGTGGTCCTCCTTCCTCCGGAGGACGATCCGGATTCTTTTGCCAGAAAGCATAACCTCGAAGAGGTCCGGGAGTATTTCGCGGCTAATTCTCAGGATCCTATCGCCTTCAAGATTGCGCAGCTCATGGGTGAGGCCGGGAACGATCCTCTGGCCAAAGCCCAGGCGATAAACAGCGTGGCCGACAGCATAGCCGCCATCCCGGATGCGGTAAAGCGGGCGACCTATATTCAGGCCGCCGCGGAGATGCTCAGACTTGACGCGGAAGTAATTTCGCAGCGCATCAGCAAGACAAGAGAGAGAATCCAGGATGAGGAGCGCAGGTCTTGGGAACGCGAACATAGGAGGCGAGATGCCTCCGCGGCGGAAAGCCTTCCGGAGACTCCGGTCTGGTATCCTCAGAAGACGGTCTCGGAAAAGCCCTCAGGACCGAAGCTGGAGGACCCTTTCCTGGGCACGGCAGAGAGCGATATCCTCGCCTTTATCCTTAGGAGCGGAACGGATAAGATGCTTTTCGGAAAAGATTCGGACTATTATGACCCAGAGCAGGCCCCCTCTGTCGCAGACTTTATCCGCGACACTCTCGAAGCCAATGGCCTTGTTTTCGTAAACACCTTATACAAAAAGACATACGATGCTTATTTTGCCATCTACGACTCCGATGTCACCCTGACGCAGGATGACATATTGAAAAAGATGATGGACGGGGAAGACAGGGAGATAGCAGACCTCACGACCTCTCTCACCATGAACAAGTACCGTCTGACCGTCAAGGGCCTCGAAGCCGCCCTGACCAACGACAACACCCGTCTGGTGACTTTCGTGCCGAAGTCTCTTCTCATCTACCAGAGCAGGGTGGTCCAAAGCGAAATACGTAAGCTGGGAGACCGTCTCTCCTGCGGAGAAGATCCTATGACCATACTCCCGAAGATTGATGAGCTTACCATGCTGAGAAAAAACATCGATGAACGGGTGAGACATGAATAATTGATAATCAAGGATATTGCTATATGAAAAAGGAATTTCAGAGAACACTTGTGACCAGTGCGCTGCCTTATGCCAACGGCCCCGTGCACATAGGTCATCTTGCAGGCGTGTATGTGCCGGCCGACATCTATGTCCGCTATCTAAGACTC
Source organism: Bacteroidales bacterium UBA7258 (assembly GCA_002472565.1). Taxonomy (GTDB): domain Bacteria; phylum Bacteroidota; class Bacteroidia; order Bacteroidales; family UBA932; genus Cryptobacteroides. Next base: position 54,200 of record DKSK01000008.1, read on the forward strand.
AAGGGAGAGGACGTCCTCTTTGTTTGCGGAAGTGATGAACATGGAGTGCCGATCACCATCCGCGCCCGCAAAGAGGGCGTCACCCCGCAGAGTATCGTGGACCGTTATCATAAGATAATCAAGGACTCCCTCTCCGCCCTTGGCTGCAATTTCGACATCTATTCAAGGACGACTTCAAAGGTTCATGAAAAGAATGCCTCCGCCTTCTTTAAGAAACTTTACGACGAGGGTAAATTCACAAGCAAAGAGAGCGAACAGTATTTCGACCCCCAGGCCAAGGTCTTCCTGGCCGACCGCTATATCACCGGCACCTGCCCTCATTGCGGCAATCCGGATGCCTATGGCGACCAGTGCGAGAAATGCGGCAGCACCCTCAGCCCAGAGGAGCTCATCAATCCTAAGTCCAAGCTCAGCGGCGCACAGCCGGTCAAGGTGAAGACCAAACATTGGTATCTGCCTCTCAATGAATATGAACCATGGCTCAGAGACTGGATCCTCGAACAGCACAAAGAATGGAAGACGAACGTCTATGGACAGTGCAAGAGCTGGCTGGACGCCCATCTGGAGCCGCGTGCCGTGACCAGAGATCTTGACTGGGGCATTCCGGTTCCGGTCGACGGGGCCGAGGGCAAGGTCCTCTATGTCTGGTTCGACGCCCCTATCGGCTACATTTCCAATACCCAGGAGCTCCTGCCTAAGGATTGGCAGAAATGGTGGAAGGACCCGACCACGAGACTGGTCCATTTCATCGGAAAGGACAACATCGTCTTCCATTGCATCGTCTTCCCTTCCATGCTGAAGGCCGAAGGAAGCTACATTCTGCCTGACAACGTGCCGTCCAACGAATTCCTCAATCTCGAGGGCGACAAGATTTCTACATCCCGAAACTGGGCGGTCTGGCTCAATGACTATATCCATGATTTCCCAGGACAGGAGGACGTGCTGCGCTATGTGCTCTGCGCCAACGCTCCTGAGACCAAGGACAATGATTTTACCTGGAAAGACTTCCAGCAGAGGAACAATTCCGAGCTGGTTGCGATTTTCGGGAACTTCGTCAACCGTGCCGTGGTGCTCACGCAGAAATATTTCGGAGGCAAGGTTCCTGCCGACCTGAAGCCTGAGCAGATAGACATGGACACCCTCTCCCAGATTCCCGCATGCAGGGAAAGACTCGAAGACGACATCGAGAATTTCCATTTCCGCGAGGCTCTTAAAGAGGCCATGAACATAGCGCGCATCGGCAACAAATACATCTCGGATACGGAGCCATGGAAGGTGGCGAAGACCGATCTCGACAGAACGGCTTCGATTCTGAATACCTCGCTCCAGATCTGTGCGGACCTGGCGATAGCCTTCGAGCCTTTCACACCTTTTGCCTGCGAGAAGCTCCGAAATATTCTGAACGTCGGCTTCTGGGCCGGCACCGACCACCGCTCTGGGGATGGCAGCGTGGATCCTTCTCATTTCGGCGTCGCCGGTACCGATGGAGAGAATTTCTTCGCGCCTGGCTCCGGCCGCGCCATCCACACCCTTCCTGACGGAAGCCCTATCCCGGCCGACATGTCGAATATCCTTTCTTGGGATAAGCTCGGGGGAGAAGACATCCTTCCTGCCGGCCACCAGCTCGGCGAGGCTGAGCTGCTGTTCCAGAAGATTGAAGACAGCGTAGTCGAGGCCCAGGTCAAGAAACTTAATGATACCAAGGCTGCAAATGAGGCGGCGGCAGAGAAGCTCGTTGAGGAAGAAGCCGCGAAGAAGGTTGAGCCTCAGAAGGCGGAATGCACTTTCGATGATTTCCAAAAGATGGATATTAGAACGGCCACAGTGCTTTCTGCGGAGAAGGTTCAAAAGAGTGACAAGCTGCTGAAGCTCACTATAGATACGGGCATCGACCAGAGGGTCATCGTCTCCGGAATCGCCAAGACCTATAAGCCTGAGGATTTGGTCGGGAAGCAGATCTGCATCCTCGCGAACCTCAAGCCGCGCGTCATCTTCGGGATTGAGAGCAAGGGAATGATTCTGATGGCCCAGCAAGGCGACGGGAAGATGCGTTTCATCACTCCGGCCGAAGTCCTTGTCAACGGCTCCATTGTGGGGTAGATCCCCGCGAATTTCCCTCAGCCAGCCCGCTGGACCATACACAAAGCAGCCTCGTCCAGAACCTCGTAAACTTCGAGGGACCAGGGCGAGGCTGCCGCTATATTCTGCCGGTTGAATGCGCGAAAACACATAACGAAAAAAGGACGGCTTTTGTTTCACAACGAAAGCCGTCCACAATTCTAACCTAAAACTTAACCTATGAAAAAACTATTCGATGCAAATGTACAGACTTTTTCCAATCTTTCAAATCTTTCGCATGTTTTTCATTTCGAAAGGTGAAATTTTTGTTTCCACTCTGCCTTGCCACCCTTGTCTTGCCGCCCCATTGCCCAGACGTTCCTTGCCACTGAGGCCTGACCTCACGGCATTTGTCCCTGCGGCCTTCTAAAGTCCCCACTACCGTCCCCGGACTCTCCACAGCAGGGGAGCAAAGTTCGGGACCTTTTACAATGTATTGATCGTCAGTGGATTACAAAACACGTCAAACTTTGCTCCCTTTGTGTGGCCGAATGTGAATAGGAGTATGCCGCATGGCGGAATTTTGATGGAGGGGAAATGGGAATTTCATTATATTTGTGAAGAAATCGGTACGCTTAAAGAAAATTATTTTAATAACACTAAGCTCTCATGAAAAAGTTAAGTATTATCGTGGCTGCTTTGGCGATGCTCTCGGCCGCTTCTTGCAGCGAAAAAGCAGAGATCGACGTCATTCCAAGCCCCAACCAGGTAAGTCTCGGAAAAGGAGTCTGCAATCTCGCTGGCGCTACCTTCAGCTACGACGCCAAGGCCCTTGACCCCCGCACGGCCAGACATATCGAGGACTTTGCCGCCGACCTTTTCACCGTCACCGGCAAGGAAAGCAAGGTAGAGACAAGTCTCAGCGAAGAAGGAATCTCTTTTACCATGGACAAGAGCCTGGCGGACGAGGAATACACCCTTGATATCACCAAGAGCGGCATAAAGGTGGCCGCTTCAAGTTTCAACGGCTTCCTTTACGCCATTGTGACAATAAAGGAGATGCTTCCAGCGGCCTTCTTCGAGGGTAAGGAGAACACGTCCGTTAAGTGGACCGTTCCATGCGCTAAGATTGACGACAAGCCTCGCTTCGCCTACAGAGGCATGCACCTTGATGTCTGCCGTCACTTCTTCACGGTCGAGGAGGTAAAGAAATATCTTGATGTCATGGCCCTTCACAAGATGAACACTTTCCATTGGCATCTGACCGAGGACCAGGGTTGGAGGATGGAAATCAAGTCCTGGCCGAAGCTCACAGAAATTGGCGCCTACAGGAATTCCACCATGGTCGGCCACTATGTTGACGGAGTGAGTGAGCCTCAGGACAGCATCCGCTACGGCGGCTTCTACACCCAGGAGCAGCTTCGCGACGTAGTCGCTTATGCGGCTGATCTTGGAATCACAGTCATGCCGGAAGTAGACCTGCCTGGCCACATGGTCGCAGCTCTCGCATCCTACCCTGAACTCGGCTGCACCGGAGGCCCTTATGAGGTCCGCACCACCTGGGGCATAGCCGACGATGTCCTCTGCCCCGGCAAGGAAATCACCTTCAAGTTCATTGAGGACGTGCTCACCGAAGTCATGGACATCTTCCCTTCAGAATATATCAGCATCGGAGGGGATGAGTGCCCTAAGGTGCGCTGGGAAAATTGCCCGGACTGCCAGAAACGCATCAAGGAGCTAGGTCTCAAGGCCGACAGCACTCTTACGGCAGAGCAGAAGCTCCAGAATTATGTGACCTCCAGGGTGCAGAAGTTCGTCAATTCGAAGGGCCGCAAGATCGTAGGCTGGGATGAGATTCTCGAAGGAGATCTCGCGGAAGGAGCTACGGTGATGTCGTGGAGGGGAGTCTCCGGAGGAATCGAGGCCGCCAAGCGCGGTTTCGATGCCATCATGACCCCGAACTCCTACCTCTATTTCGACTATTACCAGAGCAAGGAGAAGGACAAAGAGCCTCTCGCCATCGGCGGTTATCTTCCGATTGATACGGTCTATACTTATGACCCTCTGAAGGGCATTCCTGCGGAGGACCAGAAACACATCCTCGGGGTTCAGGCCAATCTCTGGACGGAGTACATCGCCACCCCGGAGCATCTTGAGTACATGCTTCTCCCGCGCATGGACGCTCTTAGCGAGGTGCAGTGGGAAGAGCCTTCAAACAAGGATTTCGGGCGCTTCGAGAAGTCACTTACCAGGCACCAGTTCGCGATATATGACGCTCTCGGCTATACCTATTCGAAAGACCTTATCGGTCAGTACGGTCTGTCTTCGGAGGGAAAGCAAAATCCTTCTAAAATGAGCGCGGAGGAAAAGTAAAGCCTCGGAAACAGTGTCAGTATAGCAGGAGACCCAGCAGGCCTCCTGCTATTATTATAGTGATAGGCCCCACTTTGAAAAAGAGGCTGGCGAGGACAGCGGCCCCGAAGAGTAACCAGCTTTTCCAGTCTATGAAATTCTCGTGGATAACCTCGAAAGACGGCTTGCTTAAGAGAGGAAAGCCTTCCCATGAAGTGTTGATTATCAGGATTATAGCTGCCGCTCCGATGAGCCCGACGACGGCCGGGCGGATCCACTCCATGACGTATTCGAAGGTCTTGCTCTTCTTGAATTTTTCATAGAACTTGACCATGGCGAGAACAATGATAAAGGAAGGGAGCATGAGGGCGAAGGTCGCCGTGATAGAACCTATCACCCCGAGGAGCCAGCCGGCCCCGGCGTTGTGGACGACTTCATAGCCTACATAGGTTGCGCAGTTGATGCCTATCGGTCCCGGGGTCATCTGGGAGATGGCCACGATATTGGTGAAGGTGCTTTCGGAAATCCAGCCATGAAGGGTGACAACCTGGCCCTGGATGAGCGAAAGCATGGCATAGCCTCCTCCGAAGGTGAAGGTTCCGATTAACAGAAAGGTCCAGAAAAGCTGGAGAAAAATCGTCAGAAGTGCCATGGCCTATGCTTTTTCATTGCGGTTTCTGCGGATCAGGGCTATGCTTACGGCAAGGGCCATCAAGCTGATCAGCAGCCATATAGGGGAAATGTCCATGAAGCCGACGGCCAGCAGTGAACCTATGGCTATCGCCCATGCCCACCAGGTCTTGCAACTCTTCTTCGCCATATTTATGGTAGGAACAGCAATCAGCGACACTACCACCGGGCGGATTCCGTTGAAGATACGTACCACCACCGGATTGTCGGAGAAGTTGGTGAAGAGCATGGCTATCAGAAGGATGATGATGAAGGATGGGAGCACCGTGCCGACAGAGGCCGCGATGCTGCCCTTGACTCCGCGGAGCCTGTAGCCAGCGAAAATCGAGACGTTTACGGCCAGGATCCCCGGTGCGCTCTGGGCTAGGGCGATGATGTCCGGGAGTTCTTCATCGGAAATCCAGCCTCGTTTGCCCATTTCGTTCTGGATTAGCGGAATCATGGCGTAGCCTCCTCCGATCGTGAAGGCACCTATCTTATAGAAGACGCCGAAAATTTTCCACAGCGAAGCGTTGCCGTTTGTTTCTTTGTACTCTTCCATCTTTTATCTGTTTCCGGGGCAAAGATAGCGCAATTATAACATTAACTTTTGCTGAAAATGAGAAAAAATTCCAAAAAAAGTTTGCAGGTTCAAAAAAGAGGTGTATCTTTGCAATCCCTTTTCGAGAGAAAAGATATTTAAGACCTTTGAAAATATTGAGAGATAGTACAGGAAAGCAAGTACCGA
>DKSK01000022.1 GCA_002472565.1 Bacteroidales bacterium UBA7258
GACAGTCATCAAGGACTTTCCGGTGCGTAACAGGAACCTGATTCTACACGTACGGCGTCGCAGGTATCTTGACGAGAACGGCAAGAACGTCATCCTGAACCTCTATCCGACAACGGCAGAAGGGACCCGCTACTCCGAAGAGTTCGCGGTTTTTTTAAAAGGAGCTGATGGACTCGACGCCAGTTACCGCCCGATTGTTAGGGCGTTATTTCATGATTGACGGAGATGAACTCGAACGGTCATACAAACATCATCTGAGCGATTACGCCGAATGGGAGCAGCGAGATCACGCATCCAATTGGATGCTGATTGAAGACAATCTGGGCGAGAACCTGAGCATTGATGAGACTATGCTTCAAGAGGACCTCGTCACAATCCTCTCCAACAAGGCCGGGCACTGCAAACAGGGCTCTGTCATATCCATAGTGCGAGGCACAAAAGCGGAAGACGTTATCGAAGTCCTGATGAAGATACCCGAAGAAGCCAGGCTGGCAGTCAAGGAGGTGACAATGGACCTGTCCAGCAGCATGCGTGCAATCGTCTCTACGGTTTTCCCGAATGCAACCATTGTGCTTGACTGCTTCCACGTTCTAAAACGTTGCCACGATGCCATTGAGGAAGTCAGGCTTCATCTCAAGCGGGATGCTCAGGTTGAACTACGCAGGCAGGAACGCGAGCACAGGCAGACACAAAAGCGTCGTGCACAAAGCCGCAGACGATATAGGAAGAAGCATCCCAGAAAGCCGGGAGCTATAATGCGTGGACGTCCTCCGAAGCGCAAGAACGAACGGTTCAAAGCTCCGACATACTCAAATGGGGATACCAAACTGGAACTGCTCACTCGAACAAAGCGTGCGTTGACGCAGAGCCGTGAGAAATGGTCTGACAAGACTGCGGAACGAATGAAGATACTCTTTCAAGAAGAACCCAAACTCAAGGAGGCATACGATATCGTGAACGGCCTGCGCTCAATCTTCCGTAGCAAAACTCTGGACAAGGAGGCTGCGAAAGTCAAGTTGCATGACTGGTATGAAACGGCAACAAGATGTTCGCTACGTGAAATAAAGTCTGCAAGAGATGCCATCAAGTCCAGGGAGGATGAAGTTCTGAACTACTTCATCAATCACTCCACCAACGCAGGCGCTGAATCTCTAAACTCAAAGATCAAAACCTTTAGATCCCAACTACGAGGTGTAAGCGACTATACCTTCTTCATGTATAGAATCTATAAGATCTTTGGATAACTTAAACACGGAACTTTGCAGGTGAGCCGAATTCTAACTAAATTTGAACATGTCATAAAACCACATAAGACATGTCGATTTCAAAAGAACTCTGGGGCACGACTAGGGATGGGGCCCGGATTTATAGATATACTCTCACCAACGCATCGGGGGCGAAGGTCAGCCTGAGCAGTGTAGGAGCTGGAATCACTTCCATAATAGTTCCCGACGGGGAAGGCAAGATGGAAGACGTGGTCATCGGCTACAAGGACCCGATGAGCTACTTCGGCGATGGTCCTTGCGCAGGGAAATGCCCTGGAAGGTTCGCGAACAGGATAGCCAGAGGCCGCTTCGAGCTTGACGGAAAGGTCTATGACAAGCTGCCGATAAACAACGGACCTAACCATCTCCATGGAGGCGGAATAGTCGGATTCGCCAACAAGGTCTGGAACAGCGCAAAGGTCGGCGGAGGAGTGGAGTTCACCTATGTTTCCGAAGACGGGGAAGCCGGCTATCCGGGAAAGCTCTGCGTCAAGGCCCGCTACACCTGGAATGACGACAACGAGCTTAAGCTCCAGTTCTCGGCCGAAACGGACGAACCTACAGTCGTGAATCTCACCAACCACAGCTATTTCAACCTCAACGGAGAGGGCTCCGGCACGGTAAAGGACCAGATTCTCTGCCTCAACGCTTCGAAGTGGCTGCCTACGGACGAGAACCTTATCCCTACCGGGGAGCTTCAGGATGTCCATGGAACACCTATGGATTTCACCCAGGACAAGCCGATAGGACGTGACATGGACATGGATTTTCCTGCTCTGAAATATGGGAAAGGCTACGACAACTGCTTCTGCATCGACAATTACACACCGGGACAGATTCAGTTCGCGGCAAGGCTCTATTCCCCGGATACCGACAGGGTCCTGAAGGTTTACACCACCCAGCCGGGCATCCAGGTCTATACGGGAAATTGGGTCACAGGCTGTCCGGAAGGCAAGAACGGGCATATCTACCATGATTATGACGCCGTGGCCTTGGAGTGCCAGCATTTTCCAGACTCTCCTAACGAGGCTTCCTTCCCGTCGACCGTACTCCGCCCGGGGGAGACTTTTTCGGAAACCATAATCTTCGCTTTTTCAACAAGGTAAGATGCAGCAATATCTCGACCTTTTAAGAAAGATACGCACGGAGGGTGTCATCCGCGGCGACCGTACAGGAGTGGGCACCCAGAGCATCTTCGGGCATCAGATGCGCTTCGACCTGTCAAAGGGCTTTCCTCTGCTGACAACGAAGAAGGTCCATCTCAAGTCCATCATCTACGAACTCCTCTGGTTCATAGCTGGAGACACCAACATAAAGTATCTAAAGGAGCACGGGGTCAGCATCTGGGACGAGTGGGCCGATGAAAACGGAGACCTCGGACCTGTGTACGGCCACCAGTGGCGCAGCTGGCCGGCTCCTGACGGACGCAGCATAGACCAGCTTTCTGAAGTCATCGACACCATAAAGAAGAATCCGGATTCACGCAGGATGATAGTATCGGCATGGAATCCGGGCGAAATCAACAAGATGGCCCTTCCGCCCTGCCATTGCCTCTTCCAGTTTTACGTGGCCGAGGGCAGGCTGTCCTGCCAGCTCTACCAGCGCAGCGCCGACTGCTTCCTAGGAGTGCCTTTCAACATAGCTTCCTACGCTCTTCTAACTATGATGATCGCCCAGGTCACCGGCCTCAAGCCGGGAGACTTTATCCACACTACGGGCGACACCCACATCTACGTCAACCATTTCGAGCAGGTCGACCTCCAGCTTACCAGAACGCCGAGGCCGCTCCCGATAATGAAGCTGAACCCGGATGTGAAGAGCATCTTCGATTTCAAGTACGAAGATTTCACCCTCGAAAACTACGACCCTTGGCCGGCCATAAAGGCGCCGGTAGCCGTCTGACATGGAAAAATCCCTGATAGTCGCCGTAGCGGACAATCTCGCAATCGGCAAAAACAACGACCTGCTCTTCCACATTCGCGAAGACATGCGCTATTTCCGTCGCACTACGGTGGGCAGCCCCGTCATCATGGGCTACATGACCTTCCTCTCGCTTGGCTCCAAGCCTCTGCCGAAGAGGAAAAACATAGTTATTTCTATTTTTCCCTGGCTGGATGCACCTCAAGGGATCTCCGTGGTCAGCTCCCTTGAGGAGGCCTACGAGGAAGCGGCCAAAGAAATGCCGGAAAAATGTTTCGTCATCGGAGGAGGGCACACCTATGCCGAGGCCATGGAACATTCCGACTCCATGTACATCACCCATGTTCATGCCAGCATCCCTGATGCCACAGTCTATTTTCCCCAGATAGACCCGGCGCTATGGAGGGTCGAGTCCACGACCCCCCGCGAAAAGGACCCTGAAACTGGACTTGAATACGAATTTACCATTTATCGCAGAAAATAGTATCTTTGTGAGCGGTACGAACTTAACAATATGCATCAAGGAAGAGAGAGCTTTGGCGGCAGGTTTGCCGTCATCATGACTTTGGCCGGTTCGGCTATCGGCCTCGGCAATCTTTGGAGATTCCCCTACCTCGTCGGAGAATATGGAGGAGCGGCCTTTATCATCGTTTACATTCTGATGTCTTTTCTGATTTCGCTGCCAATGTTCATGGCGGAATCAGTCATAGGCCGCAGAAGCAGGCAGAACGCCATCGGAGCAGTCCATTCCCTGGCACCCGACTCCGGCTGGGCCCTCCTGGGCTACCTCTCGGTCATAACCCCGATGATCATCGTTTCCTACTACAGCGTAGTCGGTGGCTGGTCTCTGAACTTCTTACTGAAAAGCTTCGCCTTTGAATTCAACAAGATAGGCCCGGAAGAATCCCTGGGACTCTTCGGCTCCTTTATTTCGAAGCCATGGGCTCCGATCATCTGTCTCGCGGCCTTTCTCGGCCTGTCCTGCACCGTTGTCGCCCTGGGAGTCAAGAAGGGCATAGAAGGTTTCAGCAAGGTGAGTCTCCCTCTACTATTTGTTCTGGTCGTCATCATCGCGATTTACGCCTGCTCCATGCCGGGAGCGAAAGGAGGAGTCGACTTCCTCATCAAGCCGGATTTCTCGAAACTTACAGGCCGAGGCATAGCCTCCGCCCTGGGGCAGTCCTTCTATTCTCTTTCTCTGGGCATGGGCATAGTGATAACCTATTCCTCCTACGTGTCTAAGAAAGAAAATCTTGCTGTCTCATCTTTAGGAACCGCGATTTCCGACCTGCTCTTCGCCTGTCTCGCGGGCTTTGCGATCATGCCGGCTGTCTTCGCCGCCGGAATCGAGCCGAACTCAGGTCCTGGGCTGATATTCCAATCCCTGCCTTACACCTTCTCGAAAATGGGCGTGGGCGCCCCTTGGGCCTCTGCATCGGCCGCCATTTTTTTCTTCATGACCGTCCTCGTAGCCGCCATGACTTCAGCGATTTCGCTCGTGGAGGTGGGAGTGGCCTACCTCGTGGAAGAAAAAGGGCTGAGAAGGGGAACTGCCAGCCTCTGCGTATTCGGCGGGGCCTTCACGCTCGGAGTCTTCGCCTCGCTTTCCACAGGCCCGATACAGGACCTCAAGATTTTCGGGAAACCTTTCTTCGATTTCCTCGACCTCTTCTGCTCCAACTTCTTGCTCCTGTTGGGAGGAATGCTGGCCGTACTCTTCGTAGGCTGGAAGATGAAGAAGGAAGATGTCTTCGACGAGTTCACCAACGGCGGGACCAAGGCCTTCAACCGTAAGATTTTTCCTCTGGTCTACGGAGTCATTAAATATGTCGCTCCGCTGGCCCTGGCAATAATCTTCTTCACCAACTTCCTCGGGGAATAGCTCTCCGCCACGAAAATGACAGTTAAGAGAGAAACCTTCGGCAGCCAGCTGGCGGCCGTCGCAGCCATGGCTAGTTCGGCGATAGGGCTGGGGAATATCTGGCGCTTCCCCTACATGGCAGGCCAATACGGAGGAGCCGCTTTCATCATCATCTACATACTATGTTCCTTCTTCCTTGCACTTCCGATCATGCTTTCCGAAATGGTTATCGGCCGAAGCGCCCATCTCGGGACTTTCGGAGCCATGGAGAAGCTCGCCCCGGGGACGAAATGGAAATGGATGGGGCTGCTGACAGTAGTGACGCCGCTCATAATAGCCTCGTTCTACAGCGTTGTAGGGGGCTGGTCGATAGGCTACCTCTGGAAGTCGCTGACGCTCAGTTTCTCTGCAAGTTCCCTTGAAGATTCCACGCTGGTTTTCGCCACCTTCTCTTCATCTGTCTGGGGCCCGCTCATCTGCTTTGTTCTCTTTCTCGCAATAAATTGCATCATTGTCTTGGCTGGCGTCCGCAAAGGCATTGAGAAATTTTCCAATTTCACGATGTACTTCCTTTTCGCCCTGATAGTTGTGATTATGCTCTATTCCCTCAGTCTGGACGGGTCAAAGGCGGGGGTGGACTACCTTGTAAAACCAGACTTTCACAATCTTACGCCTAAGGTCTTCTCCTCGGCAATGGGACAAAGCTTCTTCTCTCTTTCTCTGGGAGTCGGCACCATCCTCACCTATTCATCCTACGCCCATGACGAGGGCAAGCTCGTATCCATAGCGGCGGGGACGGCAGGCTTCGACCTCATATTCGCCGTTATCGCCGGTTTCGCCATTATGCCGGCTGTCTTCGCAGCCGGAATCTCCCCGGGACAGGGGCCGGGTCTTATCTTCTCGACCCTCCCCTATATATTCGCCAAAATGGGCCTTACCTCGCCATGGATCAGCGCCCTTGTCTCAATTCTCTTCTTTCTTATGATTCTTGTCGCTGCTGTTTCATCATGCATCTCTATGATCGAAGTAGGCGTTGCCTACCTTATTGAGCAGCATGGATTTACCAGGCGCGGAGCCGTACTCCTGCTCTTCTTCGGGATGCTCGGTCTCGGTGCTCTCTGCTCGCTTTCTTTCGGGCCGCTGGCAGATGTGCATATCTTCGGAGTCAGCATATTCAGCTTCTGCGACATGCTGACATCCAACTATCTGATGACCTTCGGAGGGCTTCTCTTCGTGATTTTCGCAGGTTGGAAAATGGATAAGGAGGAAGTGCGCCGCCAGCTCACCAACGGAGCTTCCGGGACTTTTGCATCCCGGATTTTCGGATTTGAATACTTTCTGATCCGCTACGTTTCCCCTCTGGTCATCTTCGCAATCTTTCTCACTAACCTCGCCAGCTGACGCGCAGCCGTGGCTGTGGGCGCCAAGACGCGCGCAGGGCTAGGGCTGCGCAGGGCAGCCGCGGGTCACGCAGTGCTAGGGTATGGCCGATCCTATGGCAAGACATGCGAGGCCGGGCAGCCGGGCAGAAGTACCTATTTCTCTGAGGTGGAGGCTGATGGAGCGGGATTGTGGCCGAAGGTGCGGCGCGGGCCTTCTACTGCGAGCCAGTATTCAGGGTCGAACTCGCTCTTGTCCGGAGACAGAAAGGCGCCCTCATGGTCAAGCCCGAAGGCGAGGAATTTAATCTTGATACCCTGGGACAGGAACATGGACTCGTAATAAGTCTGGACCTCATACAGGGCCCTCACGGCCTCGGGAAAGAGGTCGAAAGCCGAGACGGAAGACACTTCGGACGCCACGCCGGGAACCACGCCGGACGCCGCGACGAGGGCTAAAGGAGGGGTGGAATAGAGGTCGGGAGTGGCGGAGAAGATGCGGAGACCGTTCTTGCGGGCGACGGCGAGGCTGTACTCGTAGAGGAAGGTGCTGTCGGTCTTGAGGTTGACCCTGCCTCCCGGGCTGAGGAAACTGCAGTAACGCGCGAGAAAGCGCGGGGAAGTCAGACGGTTGTTCTCGGCGTGGAGCTGCGGGTCGGAAAAGGTGAGCCATATTTCAGAGACCTCTTCCCTAGCGAAGAAAGCCTCTATGAATTCGATTCTCGTGCGCAGGAAAGCAACATTGCCGAGCTTGTTCTCTTCGGCATATTTAGCCCCCTTCCAAAGACGAGCCCCTTTGATGTCTACCCCGATATAGTTTCTGGAAGGGTCGCGCTGTGCGAGGGCGATCGTATATTCTCCCCTTCCGCAGCCCAGTTCCAGCACTATCGGCTGAGGCTTAGCGAAGATGTCAGTATTCCAACGGCCCTTGACCGGATGCTCTTTAAGAAGAAAGCTTCCGTCAGCCGCATGTGAAATCACGGCTCCGGCTTCTGGCTGGATAAGGCAGCGGAAGCCTGCGTTTTCGGCGAATTTTCTGAGTTTTCCGTGTCCCATGTCAATTTTTCTTTTCTCTGGTAAGTCTCAGCCCTATTCCTTTGAGACTGTAGCGGGCGATGCTGTCCTCGGGAACGGCGAGTGAAAGCCGCCAGATCCCCGCCTCTTTTACCGAGACACCCGTGCGGTAGGGAACCATGAAGACTTTGTCGAAGTAGGATGCAGAGCTTAAGTCATCTCTCCCTATCCAGACTTCTTCCTGGTAGGTACGGTCCGAAGGAGATCTCCAGCCGGCGAAGACAGGAAGATTGCGGAAGGAGGCGAATTCATGGTTCCCGGCACCGAAGTCCAGCAGCAAGGAAAGAGTGTAGGTCTGGGCGGTGTCTCCAAGGTCCATGCTGAATTCGTAGAAGCCGTTCTGCCTCTGGGAGGTCTGCACAAAAGCTTCGTCGGAGACAGGTCTGGCACAGGCGGTCAGGGCCGCCACGAGTACGGCGAGGACAGCTCTCAGGCTCATGTCTCTATTCGGCTTTCGGCTGCTGGAAAGAGGCCGGACCGGTCTGTGGCTGCTGTGCGTCCTGAGGACGGTCCTGGCTCTGCCTGGCATCCTGCCCACGCTGACGCTGGCCCTGTTGGAAAGGGGCCGGGTGACGCTGACCCTGCCTGGCATTCTGCCCACGAGGGCGCTGAGGCTGAGCCTGGCTTGGCTGCGGGCGGTCCTGGCCACGCTGAGCGTCCTGAGGACGATTCTGGCCCTGCCTGGCATCCTGCCCACGCTGACGCTGGCCGTTCTTTTTACGGTTTTTAGGACGGTCAAAACGAGAAATACTTCCGTCCCCTACCGCATCCACAAACTCCGGGGCGGCTGGCGAATCCAGGCCCTTGAGGGAAGGCGGCTTTATCCCGTTCTTATTGTCCTCCAGATACATCCTCACCTTTGACGCCGGCACGGGATAGAGGTCGGCGAGAGAAGTCTTGTCATAAGAGAAATACAGCGTCTGCTGAAGGATGTCCGTCTTCATCAGATAAGCAAGACCATCCTCGAACTCGATAGGACCGCTGACCTTCGGAATATGAGACTGGGCGTCAAGATAAGCAGCCACCTCATAATTGAGGCAGCACTTTAGTTTGCCGCACTGGCCTGCAAGTTTCTGAGGATTCATGGAGAGATCCTGGCAACGCGCGGCGGAAGTAGTTATCGACTTGAAAGTCGTGATGTAATTGGCGCAGCAGAGCTCTCTTCCGCAGACACCCAGACCTCCAATGAGACCGGCCTCTTGGCGGGCGCCGATCTGCTTCATCTCGATCCTTATCCTGAATTCTTCGGCGTAGACCTTGATGAGCTGGCGGAAATCCACCCTGCCGTCCGCTATGTAATAGAAAATGGCCTTTGTCCCGTCTCCCTGGAACTCCACGTCACCTATCTTCATGTCCAGGTTCAGCTCCTTGGCAATCTGGCGGGCACGGATCATCGTCTCCTGCTCCCTGGCTATGGCCTCCTGCCACTTGTCTATGTCAAAAGGCTTGGCTTTGCGGTAGATCCGCCTGAACTCCGAAGAATCCGGATCAAGGCCGCGGCACTTTATCTGCTTGACCACCACAGGGCCTTCGAGCGTGACGATTCCGAGGTCGTGGCCGCTCTGGGCTTCAACGATGACCAAATCGCCCATCCTAATGCTCTGCCCCGACTCATTTCTGTAGATTCCCTTGCGGGTGTTCTTGAAACGGACCTCAAAGAGGTCGGAATATTCGCTTTGCTGAATGCCTCTGAGCCAGTCGTAAGTCTCTAGCTTGCAGCAACCCAGACGGTACTTGCACTCCAGCTCGCCACTCGAAGAATCACGGCCGACCGTACAGCCTCTGCTGCAATCGAACTGAAGGCTTTCGCTATCCTTATCTGATAATATCATTAGATCAAATGCTTGCGAAGATACGGCTCACCAGCATGGTGAACAATATCTTCTGGTTAACGTTCCCTCCGAGGAGCATCTCGGCTCTTGAGAGGGCTGAGGCGGCCTTGCGCGGAAAAGCCTTTGAACACTTTTCGGCGAGATTTTCATAGAAGGCGGAATCTTCCGGCCGGATACCGGCCACACTGGCGGCACCCTGCTGGATGAGGAAGACCTTTCTTGCGGCCTCTCCCGCAAATATACAAAAAGCTTTCTGTTTTTCTCTCGATTCCATGGCGGCAAGCTCCTCCCCCACCGCAAGCGCATCGAGGAAGTCCCTTCGGAGAACAGCATCCATGAGGTCGCCGAAACGGTCTCTCAGCTCCATATCGGCAGGTCTTTCCGCCCTTTCAAGGCCGGGCACCGGAAGCACCCTGATGGAAAGACAGCGCGAGGCTATAGTCTGCAGGACATCTTCCGGAGAATGGGTCACCATGAGGAAGAGAGTCTTGTCGCTCGGTTCCTCTATGGCTTTCAGCAGCATATTCGCCGTCTGCTGGTTCATCTTCTCAGGGAGCCAGACTACGACGGCTCTGTAACCGTCAGAAACCGAAGACAGGGAAAGTTCGTGGAGGATGGCATCACCCTCGGCAACAGAGATAATTCCCTGTTTCTTGTCTATTCCAAGCCACTCCCATAGCTCGTTCTCCCCGAAATAAGGATTGCGGAGAACTAACTGGCGCCACAATTGGGCATAATCATAGCAGGTAAGCGACTTGGCCTCCCCGGCAACCTTGGTGCCGCTGGTGAAAGGAAAGGTGAAATGGATGTCGGGATATGTCAGATTCGATGTCTGATGGCAGCTGATGCACTCCCCGCAGCTGTCTCCGTCATGGCGGTTTTTACAATTGAGATACTGCATGAAGGCAAGAATGAGAGCGAGCGCTCCACTGCCCTCGTTCTCATGGAAGATCATCGCATGAGGAACCCTGCCCCTGTCCGCCATGCCGGAGAGGGCCCTCTTTATGTCATCGTTGCCTTTGATATCAGCGAATCTCATCACTTATTTCTCTCTCCGACGAATATGGCAAGCCTCACGAGCCAGTCCTTGTCAGGCCCGTCAGGAAGCGAGTTGAGACGCATGATCGCAGTATCAACGAAGTCATCAAGCCTTTTCGCCGCATATTCTATACCTCTGTACTCCTTCACGAAGCCCAGAATTTGTTCCTTGTACTCCGGGTGGCTGTCCAGGTTTCTGACCATGCTCCTCACCTGTCTCTCCTTCTCGGCTCCAGCGTTGCGGAAAGCTCCGAGAAGCGGGATGGTGATTTTCCTCTCCATGAGGTCCTGACCTACAGGCTTGCCGATGGAGGACGCTCCGCCTTCATAGTCGAAGATGTCGTCCTTGATCTGGAAGGCGTATCCGATGCTGTCTGCATATTCCGCTATCGTACCAGCCTTTTCCTTGCCGGCGCTCACGGAAATCGCTCCCGAAACTGCGGAGGCACGG
Organism: Bacteroidales bacterium UBA7258; assembly: GCA_002472565.1. Lineage (GTDB taxonomy): Bacteria > Bacteroidota > Bacteroidia > Bacteroidales > UBA932 > Cryptobacteroides. The sequence goes on from DKSK01000022.1 coordinate 10,821, forward strand.
AAAAGCGAACCAGTTTTACAGAAAATTATCCTCAGATAGTCGTTCTCATCGGTGTCTCCGGAATCGGCCTTCTGGAGCTGGAACAATTCACCCTCTGCCAGATCGCTCAGAGTCTTTGAGAAGAGCTTTATCACACTGACCACGTCATTGTCGGCGCCGAGGATGCGCTCCATGGCCTTGACCAGCCAATAGTCCCCGAGCAGGACAGAAGGCCGGCCGCCGAGAAGGGCGAAGACGGTCGGGGCGCCTCTGCGCACCTTTCCCCCATCAGCCACGTCATCATGGAGAAGAGTGGCATTGTGGAGGAGTTCCGAAGCGGCGGCGAAACTCACCGTGTCGCGGGTTACATGACCCATGGAACAGGCTCTGGCGCAGAGAAGTGTCAACATGGGCCTCAACTGTTTTCCCGAATGGGAGAAGATTCTGTCGTTGGCCTTGTTGAGAATGTCGATATCGCTCCCAAGAGAAGAAAGCATAAGGGCCTGGACTGCCTCCAGGTCCTTGCCGAGATATGTTCGAAGGTCGTCCAGGTCCATATCTAGTCCATCATATCTTTGAGTTCCTCAGGGGTGTCCGGGAAGAGGACGAGTCCTTCTTCTGACTCTTTCATCATCTTGGTCTTGACGAACTGGTCCAGCAGGGACTTGAGAGCGTCATAGAAGCCGTCGAGATTCAGAGCGTAGAGGCGACCGCTGTATTTCCCCAATTTAGCGAGCACCATGGTCTCGAAGAACTCGTCCATGGTACCGATGCCTCCGGGGAGGGCGATGGCGGCCACCGTGCCTTCGCGCATCTTAGTCTTCCTCTCGGCCATGGTGTCGGTCCAGATTACCTCATCCACCGCTGGGTTCTTAAGGTCCTTCATGAAGCGGGGCAGGACTCCGATCTGGCGGCCGCCGCATTTCGCGACCTCGGCCGCTACAGCGCCCATAGTGCCCTTGACGGCCCCGCCTGAGACGACGGTATAGCCCAGGGCACAGACCGCATCCACCACCTTCCTTGCCGCCTCGTTGTATTTCGGGTCAATATCGTAGCTCGAAGAGCAGAATATTACAACTTTTTTATCTTGGGGCATCATGGTCACCCTCTAGAAGAAAATGGCCAGAGAAACATCTATGCCGTTGAAGTTCTTGCCGTCCTTGAAGGCGTTGCGGATGGTGGAGCCGGTGGCGTTGACGGCGGAGCCGGTGCTCTGGTCCGGAGCGGTATAGAGACTGCCGAAGTTCCAGAAATACTTGGCGGAAATCTGAAGCCTGCTGAATTCAAGGCCTAAACCGAGGCCGAGACCATATTCGAGCTTCCTCTTGTGGTCGTTAAGATAAGAATTGAGCTCATCTTCGGAAACCGTGACGCCCTTTACATCTTCATTCTTGGTGACCTGGTAGCCTACGAAAGGCTCCGCGAAGGCATAAGGTCTGAAAGCCAGCAGGTCCGGACCCCACTGGATCTGGACAGGGACCTCGAGATAGCCGGTCTTTGTCTGGAAGGAGCTTACGAAGTCATAGGCGCTGACATGGTTCTTGTCGGCATCCTCGAGATTCGCACCCTTCACATGATAGATGAGCCCCGGCTGGATGGCGAAGCCGCTGACCAGAGGGAGCTTGTATGTGATTCCGAAGAGATACTGCGAAACAGAGCTCTTGTCGAAATTCTTCGCGTTGGAAGAGGAAGAGGTGAAACCGCCGACAATGCCGAAGCCTTTGGCGGCGGTGCCCTGGGCGGCTGCGCTCAGTGACATGCCTACGGCTGCCGAGGCCACCGCGAGGATAGCTATTATTTTCTTCATAGTCAAAAAGGTTAACGATATTACATTAGAGCATCGAGCTTAGACTCTATAAGGCTCTTATCTACCACGCCGACGGTACGGTCTTTCATTTCACCGTCCTTGAAAAAGAGAAGGGTCGGGATGTTGCGGATGTTGTACTTCATAGCGATGTCTTCGCAGTCGTCTACGTTGCACTTAACGACTTCCGCCTTACCCTCATACTCCTCGGCCACTTCTTCCACGGTCGGACCGAGGACTCTGCATGGGCCGCACCAAGTAGCCCAGAAATCAACCACAACCGGCTTTGAGCCGGAAATCATCTCGTTGAAATTATTAGCTGTAGCAATCTTAGCCATAGTCTTCTTTATTTTATCATTTTTACAAATATATACAAAAAGAGTTCAACATGGAACCTTCCTGAAACAAAAAGCACCGGCACTCCGGCACTCCGGGATTCCGATGCTCCTTGATTTAAGAGTGAAGGACTAGAAAGTATCTGTCACGTCCCAGGCGAAGGCCCGCAGGCCCAATTCCGGGGTCTGCGCATCCTTCTTGCGGAGGACTTCCATCAGTTCTTTCTCTTTCTCATCCGACACGAATGTAAGGATGGTGTGGTTGAGCTCCGGCCAGGCGTGGTTGCCATAATGCGGAGTTCCGTTGATGGTTCCCCTGCCTTGAGTGTCCACCCAGCGGGTGAAGCCTCTCTGGTTGAAATGATCGAGGATGTCGACTATCTCTTCATTGAAACCTTGGTTATAGGATATGAAAAGCGCTTTCATTGTCAGATTTAATTTAAGGATGAAATTCGTTCAGCCATTTCCGCCTTTGCCCTGCGTGCCTGGCGTTTTTCCGCGCGGGTGGCGAAAACGCAGTAGACGGTAGGGATGAGCACGAGGGTGACAAGGGTCGATACGGTAAGTCCCCAGGCTACGGTGACACCGAGCGGCTGCCAGAGTTCGGCGCCTTCACCATTGTCCATCGCCATAGGAATCATACCCAGGACGGTGGTGAGGGTGGTCATGAGGATAGGACGCAGACGGCTCTTGGCCGCGGTAACGCTGGCGTCAAGGACGCTCATTCCTCTCTCTCTCATTAGCTTGGTGTAGTCGATGAGAACGATACCGTTCTTTACGACAATACCCATCAGGATCAAGACTCCGACAAGGGCTATTGCGCTGAGGGTCGTGCCCGTTATGGCGAAGCCTAGAATGACTCCCACAAAGCCGAACGGAACAGAGAACATGATCACGAACGGATCGATGAATGACTCGAACTGCGAGGCCATGACCATGTAGACCAATATGATGATTATTATGAGGAGGACTATGAGGCTGGAGAACATTTCCTTCTGGTCATCATAGTCTCCGCCGACGACGGCCGAAACCGTGTTAGGCATCTGGACCTCCTTGAAAATCTGGTTGGTCATTTCCACACCGTCCGACAGAGAGGCTCCTTCAGCCATTATGCCGCTGACGGTGATGTATCTCTGACGATTCTTTCTCTCGATCGTAGGAGGAACTTCTGTCTCGACAACCTTGCCGAGGTCCTTGACACGCACGCCTTCACCCTTGTTGTTGTAGATGATGACGTTCTCGATGTCCTCTATGCTCTGGCGATGGTCCTTGTCATAGCGCACCCTGATGTCATACTCCTCTCCGTCCTCACGGTATACGGAACCTACAGATCCGCTTATTGCGGAGGAGAAGGCAGATGCCGCGGTAGTTGAGTTGAGTCCGTTCAAGGCAAGCTTGGTGCGGTCGAAAACTATCTGATATTCAGGGGTATATTCGTCACGGCTGATAGTCGTCTGTGCAAAGAGAGGGCTCGCTTCCATCTTAGCCTTCACTTCGTTGGCGACTTTTTCGGTCTCCTGGAAGTCATAGCCGTAGATTTCGGCATCAACGGTCGGGGAGCCTCCCATTCCGCCCATTCCTTCGGTCACAGTGATCTTCTTCACCTCCGGGAAGTCGCGGGCTGCCACGCGGGCCACTTCAGCAAGTTCGGAAGAGCCTCTCTCTCGGTCATTCTTGGAACCAAGGTCGATGTTGTAAGAGACGATGTAGCTTCCGGACTGGCGGATGTTCGAGAAAGTCTGGTCTGCGTCAGCCTGTCCGAAGTTGTAGGAGCAGCGGACCATTTCCGGTATTTCAGCCTTGAGCTTTTCGTAATATCTCCTGGCGAAATCTGCGGTGACGTCCTCGTTGGTGCCTACAGGGAGGTTCACGGTGATGGTCAGACGGCCCTGGTCAGAATGAGGGAAGAAGTCGGTCTTCACCAAAGGGGCCAAGAAGATGACCACTCCGAAGAAAATCGCGGCGGCTCCGAAGATTACGGTCTTACGGCGCTTGGTAGCCCAATGGATAAGATGAGCGTAGCCCCTGGAAATCCAGGCGAGGAAAGTATTGACCGGTCCGAAGATGGCCTGATACAGCTTTCCGCCTTTCTTCTGCCTTCCGAGCATTCTGGAGCAGAGCATCGGCACCAGAGTCAGTGCGGCCATGGTCGAGACGATCATGATTATGGAGACGATCCATCCGAGCGGAGTGAACATGATTCCGGCCATTCCCCCTACCAGGGTAAGAGGGAAGAAGACGCAGAGCATGGTCAGGGTAGAGGCGATGACCGAGATGCCCACCTCGGAAGTCCCGTTGACGGCGGCTTCCTTTGGTTTCTCTCCCCTTTCGATATGGGTGGTGACATTCTCCAAAACCACTATGGAGTCATCCACGACCATACCGATAGCAATCGAGAGGGCGGCCATGGAGATGAAGTTCAGGGTGCCTCCCGTAGCGTAGAGGTAGATCAGAGAGGCCATCAAGGCAAGCGGGATGCTTATGAGGATGATGGTCGTGGCCCTCCACCTTCCGAGGAAGAGGAAGACGATGAGACCTACCACTATGAAGGTGATGATGATTGTCTCAAGAAGAGACTTGAGCGAATTGATGATGTTTCTGGAGCTGTCGATTACGACGCTGATCTTCACATCGGACGGCAATTCCTGCTCAAGGACAGGCAGCTGGGCCTTGATGTCCTTGATAACCTGGACAGTGTTGGCTCCAGTCTGCTTGGTGATGGCGATAAGGGCGGAACGGTTTCCGTTGGTATAGGACTCCTGCTCATGCTCGGCGTCGCCGTCCACTACCCTGGCGACATCGCGCAGGTAGACCGGGACTCCGTTATACTGGCCGACAACGATATCCAGCATCTGGTCCGGGCTGCTGTACTCGCTCTCGATTCTGAGGGAATAGTTGTCGGTGCCCACATCGATATTTCCTGACGGGATGTTCCTGTTCTCATAGGCGAGAGCCGAGGAGATTCCGGCGATACTCAGTCCGTAGGCCTGGAGCTTGTCAGGGTCGCAGAAGACCTGGATCTCCCTGTTCGGCGCTCCGTTGACGGTCACAGTTCCGATGCCGTTGACCCTGGCCAGAGGCGTGGTGAGGTGGTCATCGAGAATCTTGTCCAGACCCGGCATCGACTCCTCGGCCGAGGCCGATAGGATGAGGATAGGCATGTCGTCCATACCGAACTTCATCAGCATAGGCTGGGAAGCTCCGTCTGGAAGAGAGGCGGAAATCATGTCGAGTTTGTCGCGGACATGGTTCATGGCCTCATCGATATCGACTCCGTAATGGAATTCAAGATTGACGACAGAGATATTGTCTCTTGAGCTGGAGGTCATATCCTTCAGGCCTTCAGTACCATTCAGAGAGTTTTCCATGACCTTGGTCAGGTTGCTCTCCACGTCGGAAGCGTTTGCCCCTGGGTAGGATGACATGACCATGACGAAGTTGGCGTCAAAGTCAGGCATCAGGGCGAGTGAGGTGTTTGCGACGGAGAACACTCCGAAGATGAAGAACGCGATGAAGATCAGCGACGTCGTCACCGGATTGTTGACCGCACTTCTATATATGCTCATTGATGGTTCGACTTTAATTATTCAACGACCTTGACCTTGGAGCCGTCCTTGACGTTGGCGCTGCCGACGGTGACAATCTCATCTCCCTCGGAAAGTCCTTCGATAATTTCATAGGAATCGCCGAAACGGGTTCCGAGCGTAACGGCCCTGGAGCTTACCGTATTGTCAGAAGAATTGTAGAGATAGACCAGCTTGACTCCGGAGCCCTGCTGCTTGACGACGGCCTCGTCAGGAATGCAGACGCTGTTGTTCATAGCGAAGTCCACTCTCACCTTGGCGTACATGCCAGGACGAAGGGCGCGCTCTGTGTTCTGATAGAGAATCTCGACATTGACCGTGTGGGAATTGGAAGACATGGTAGGATAAATCTTGTTGATTCTCCCGCTGAAGGTCTTTCCCGGGAGGGCGTCGGCGCTGATTGACACGACATCGCCCTTCTTTATCTTGGTATAGTCATTCTCCGAAATTCCGACCAGGAGCTTTACCGGAGTGATCTGCTCTACGACGTAGATAGGATTGCCCATGGAATACATATCTCCGCGGTCATAATTTCTTGCGGTGACCACGCCGCTTATAGGGGAACGGAGTATGGAATTTTCAAGAAGATTCTGGTAAGACGAACGGCTGACGTCATAGGCAAGCTTCATGGCGTCGAGGTCGGACTTGGAGACTCCGCCCTCCTCATAGAGGCTCCTTACTCGGCTGTATTCAGTCGAATCGTTGACCATCTTGAGCTTGGCCTGGTTAAGCTGGACCTTGTCCATCTCGGCGAGAATCTGGCCCTTCGCCACGAAATCGCCCACGTCCACATTGATCCTCTGGATTCTTGATGAAGACTGAGGGGCGATATTGTTCACGGCGAAAGCCTGGACTGTCGAAGAATAGGTCTGGGACACCGGCACGTTGGCCGTGAAAGCCTTGGCTACATGTACAGGGATAGCTTCATCAGCGACAAGCTGATTGCCGGCAGTCTTCTTGCTCCCGCAGCTGGCCGCCACGGCCACGCATCCGGCGAGAAGCAAGGTTCTGAGAATTGTTTTCATTGTATCGTATTGCTTTTATAATCAAACATTAAGGGACTTATTTAATGGAAGAGACCCCGGCGTCGAGGTCCACCTTGCCCTCTTCATCGAGGAAGCCGATTCCGAGAGTCTGCTCAAGGCCTGTCTTGGCGATGAGGAAGTTATATATCGCCTGTGATTCCGAGAGCCTCGCCTGGGTCAGGGAGAGCTGGGCGTCATTAAGGTCGGTGATCGTGCTGCGGCCGACATTGTAGGACTTCTCGGAGATGTCGTAGGCCTTCTGAGCGAGGCCAACCGCCGTCACGGCGGAATTATAGCTGTTCATACTGGTCTCCATGGTGTTGAGAGACTGCTTGGCGGAGATGGCAAGCTGGCGCTGAGTGTCGATTCTCTGCATGTCAATCTCCTCGGCCTGGGCCTTGGCTGAACGCACGTCATTGAGCCTCTTGCCGCCGGAAAAGATAGGAATCGAAAGACTTAGCCCTACATAGGAATATGGAGACCATTTGTAGTCCTTGAAGCTGTAATTATTCTCCATGGCTATCTCCTGATAGGCGAAATTCGCCGCCAGGGAAGGAATATAGGCATATTTCTGAAGCTTGAGGTTGTCCTGGGCCTGACGTGTCTGGATTTCGAACTGACGCATCGTGGAGTTGTCGGACAAGTCGAGGGAATCGTTCTGATGAATGTCATAGAACATATGGTCCGCGAATTCCCGGAGAGAGCCGGCGACGTCGATGTTCATGTCAAGGTCGACCCCCATGACGGCCTTGAGCTGCCAGAGGGAAAGGTCCACGCTGCTTGCTGCATTGTAGACGTTAGGTATCGCGTTGGCGACATTGGACTTTGCCCTGAGAAATTCAAGCTGAGAAGCTCTCTGGGCGTTGTACTTCATCTCGGTCTGCTTGTAGTTCTGGACGGCATTGTCATAGACATCCTTATAGACCACGTAGGCGTCCTTGGCCAGGAGAACGGAGTAAAAAGCCTGCTTGACCTGGGAAACCATCTGGAGACGGGAAGAACGCGCCTTCTCTACGGCAAGCTCCACTCCCTCGCCTGAAATCTTGAGGCTCTTCCAGAGCTGGGCGTTCACCAGCGGCATAGAGGCGGACAGACCGCCGCTCCAAGTATTCCAACGGCCGATTTCCATTCCGCCGTTGCTTCCGGAGGAAGCAGAGGAATCGTCCCCACCAGAAGCAGAGGAGCCGCTTCCACCGGAAGCAGAGGAGCCGCCGCCAGGGATAAGCGAGCTGAACTTGCTCATGTCAAAGTCCATGTACATGACCTGTTTCTTGATTGTACGCTGGTAGGAGCCCACGAGGTCCACCGTAGGAAAAAGAGAAGCGTAGGTACCCTTCTTCGAGTATTCGCTCCTTTCTATCTCCTTGTCCGCCACTTTGACGGCAGTATTCTCGTTCAGCGCTATACGCAGCACGTCATCAAGGCTGAGAACGGTAGCCGAAGGATCGGCATAAAGGAGATTTTCTTTGATCTGTGGCAGGTCGGCGTCATTTCTGACGTCCTGGGCCGATGCCGTAAGAGATCCGGCAGCCGGGATGAGGACAGAAAGTAACAATCCCGGAATGATCTTTTTCATAAACACTTATTTGATTACACTAAAAAAATTCTACGAAGTCCCTGAAGGTCAACAATGCGAAGATAGTCACAAAATACATACCTCGCACAGGGCGTTTTCGCTGATTTTTTGATAAAATTCGTTCTAAAAGTCGGAAAATCGATGCAATTTTATCTTTCGCGCAAGAATTTTTCGTCCTAATGGGATCTTCATCAAACGTTTTTAATCCCTTTTCACCCAATTGAAGAGACCTGTGACACAATTGAAAAGTCCGGGCGATTTCTCGTCCGGACTTCAATTTCAAAGCCGGTACGCTTCCGGCAAGCCTAAGGAAACTAGTCCTCCTCGATTGCCGCGATGCCAGGGAGAACCTTGCCCTCGATGGCCTCGAGCATGGCGCCGCCACCGGTGCTTACATAGCTGACCTTGTCAGCGAAGCCCATCTTGGTTACAGCCGCAACGGAATCACCGCCTCCGACGAGGGTGTAGGCACCCTGGGCGGTAGCGTCGGCGAGGTCCTGGGCGATCTGGAGAGTACCCTTGGCGAAGTTAGGCATCTCGAAGACACCTACAGGGCCGTTCCAGAGGATAGTCTTGGAAGACATGATGATCTTTCTCCAGTTCTCGAGGGATGCAGGAGAAGCGTCCATTCCCTCCCAGCCGTCAGGAATCTCTTTGATGTCAACGACCTTGGTGTCGGCATCGTTTTCAAACCTGTCAGCGGCTACGGTAGCCACGGAAAGGGACACGTTCACACCCTTCTCCTTGGCCTCCTTGAGAATCTCGAGAGCGTCCGGCATGAGCTCGTCCTCATGGAGGGAGTTGCCGATGTGGCCGCCCTGGGCCTTGATGAAGGTGTAGCCCATGCCGCCTCCGATGATCAGGTTGTCAACCTTGTTGAGCATATTCTTGAGAACAGCCAGCTTGGAAGAAACCTTCGAGCCTCCGATGATGGCGGTGAAAGGATGCTGAGCGTTGTTGAGCACATTGTTGATGGCCTTGATCTCAGCCTCCATCAGGTAGCCGAACATCTTGTCATTCGGGAAATACTTGGCGATGAGGGCCGTAGAAGCATGGGCGCGGTGAGCGGTACCGAAGGCATCGTTGACGTAGCAGTCGGCATAGGAAGCGAGGTGCTTTACGAACTCCTTCTGGCTTTCCTTAACCTTGGCCTTGGCCGCCTTGGTCTCTTCTTCGGTAGCATCCTCGGCGAGTCCCCTAGGCTTGCCTTCCTCTTCGGCGTAGTAGCGGAGGTTCTCCAGAAGGAGGGCCTCTCCTGGCTTGAGGGCCTTCGCGGCCTGGTCAGCCTCCATGCAGTCAGAGGCGAACTTGACAGGAACGCCGAGGCACTCTGAAACATGGTCTACGATATGCTTGAGAGAGAATTTAGGGTCTCCCTTCTTAGGATCTGCATTCTTAGGACGTCCGAGATGGGACATGATGATGAGTGCGCCGCCCTTGGAGAGAATCTTCTTGAGCGTAGGTACAGCCCTGCGGATACGGGTGTCGTCGGTGATTTCAAAATTCTCGTTGAGTGGAACATTGAAATCGACCCTCACTATGGCCTTCTTACCAGAGAAGTCGTAGGTGTCAATGTGCTGTTGCATACTTAAATATTGTTATGGTTTGTTGTCAAACAATCACGCAAATTTACGTAAAATTCGGACAAATAACATAAAGACGGCCAAAATCAGTATCTTTGCCATCAAATCATAAGCAAGATGGAAAATTCCGGACCCAAGATAGAATTCCCTTCCTCATCGTGGAAAGATTACGAGCTGCTGGATTCAGGGGCGGGCGAGAAACTCGAACGCTTCGGGAAATACGTACTCTGCCGTCCGGAGCCTAAGGCGCTGTGGGACAAAAGCCTGAGCGAACGGGAATGGAACGCGCTCGCCCATGTCCGCTTCCGTCCGGGAGCAGGTTTCGGGAAGGCCGGGAAGGAGGACAGCGGAACCTGGGACAAGCTCAAGGCCATGGATGAGCAATGGTTCATCAAATATTCTGGAGGTCCCGAGTTCCGGCTGAGGTTGGGGCTGACCGCCTTCAAACATGTCGGTGTCTTCCCCGAACAGGCCCCGAACTGGAACTTCATCTACTCGAACACCTCGCGTCTGGTAAGGCAGGCGGAAGGAGCGCCCGTAAGAGTGCTGAACCTCTTCGCCTACACGGGGGCGGCCTCCCTCGCGGCAAAGGCCGCCGGGGCCGATGTGACCCATCTCGACTCCGTGAGGCAGGTGGTAACCTGGGCAAGAGGGAATATGGAGAACAGCGGAATGGACGGGATAAGATGGGTCCTTGAGGATGCGATGAAATTCGCGAGAAGGGAGGCCCGCAGGGGCAACACCTACCAGGGCATTATCCTCGACCCTCCAGCCTATGGCCATGGTCCCGACGGAGAAAAATGGAAACTTGACGAGTGCCTCAACGAGATGATGAAGTGCGTAGGCTCCATTCTGGCCCCGAAAGATAGCTTCATGGTGCTGAACCTCTATTCCAACGGCTTCAGTCCTGTGCTCGGAGAGACGGTGACCCGTCAGGCCTTCGGCTTGCACGACTTGGGATACGACCTCACTTCCGGAGAGCTCTGCCTCCGTGATTCTTTCGGCAAAGTCCTGCCGCTGAGCATCTTCATCCGCCTGGTCAGGTAAGCTATGTCAAGGGCTCCCTCCTTCAGCACTTAAGGAAGGAGGCTTGGTACGCTCCGGCACTTTTCATATATTTGCAAAGGTCAAAATTTGAAAGACATGTTTAGTCTCCTATATATCAATTGGAATGTCGACCCGGTGATCTTCCACATCGGAAGCTTCGGACTCCGCTGGTACAGCGTACTCTTCGTCTCGGGCTTCGTCATCGGCTGGTTCATATTCAAATGGTTCTTCAAGAGAGAGGGCGTGCCGGAAAAGCTTCTTGATCCGCTTCTCTACACCCTCCTCCTCGGCACTATAGTCGGCGCCCGTCTCGGCCACTGCCTCTTCTACCAGCCGGACTACTACCTCGGAAGCTGGAAAGGCTTTCTGGAAATCTTCCAGCCATGGAAAGGAGGACTTGCAAGCCATGGAGGAGCCATAGCCCTGGTCCTCTGCATGATCTGGTTCGCCCGCCGCTACGGCCGGGACAATGGTTTTGATTTCGCATGGATCATGGACCATCTCGCCATAGCAACGAGTTTCGCGGCCTGCCTCATCCGCCTCGGCAACCTCTTCAATTCCGAAATCTACGGCGTTGCGACGAATCTTCCGTGGGGCTTTGTCTTCCTGCGCGACAACGAGACCGTCCCGAAACATCCTACCCAGATCTATGAGGCCCTGAGCTACCTTCTTCTGGGCATCTGCCTGATCTGGATCTACCGGAAATGGCTCTATAAGACCTACAGAGGTCTCTACATCGGCATTTTCCTAATCTGGTGCTTCGGTTCCCGCTTCCTGATCGAATTCATAAAGAACCCCCAGGTCGCCTTTGAAGAGGGCATGAAACTTGACATGGGCCAGCTTCTCAGCATTCCCTTCATCCTCTTCGGCATAGGCTTCATCATATATTCCTTTGTCAAGAAAGATCCGGCTTGGGCGGCTTCTCCTTCGAAGCCTGTGACAAAGAAGCCTGAGGTTCACGCCCACAGCACCACGAATTAAGCTTGCGCCTGCTTCACAACTGATAATTTGACGGGTACGGAATGATTAAGGCCATTTTCTTTGACATCGATGGTACTCTGGTTGGTTTCGGCCACAGTGAAATATCGGATAAGACCGTCCGCGCCCTCGATGAACTGAGGAGCCACGGGGTCAGGCTCATTATTTCCAGCGGCCGCTGCAAACAGCTTATTACCAACGTCAGAGACTATCCTTTCGACGGATACATAACGATGAACGGGGCCATCGTTGAATACGGAGGCAAGACTATTTCTTCAATTCCCATCGACAGGGATGATGCGGTAAGAATCGCGGAGCTCTCAGACTCGCACGGCTATGCCTGCGCGGCCATATTCTCTGACTTTATCGGTGTCAATATGGAATCCGAGACATACCTGCGGATCAACAGGAAGATTCACATAAAGCCTTTCCCGATAATTAACCTGCAGGCCATGGTGAAGGAAAGAGAGGTCTACCAGTACACAGTCTACGCCAGCGACAAGGACATCGACAGATACTACCGCCCTTTGGTGCGCCACGTGCGTTTCCCTTCCTGGGACCCTTCTTTCAGCGATGTAACTCCGGACAGCGTATCCAAGGGCCTCGCCACGGAGGCAGTGATGCGCTACCTCGGGCTTTCCCGCGAGGAGACCGCGGCCTTCGGGGACGGAGGAAATGACATCCCGATGCTCGACGCCGTAGGCACGGCCGTTGCCATGGGAAATTCCAGCCCTGAGGTAAAAGAACACGCCACCCTCATCGCAGAAGACGCAGACGAAGACGGCGTAGCCAAGGCCATGCTCAGCCTAGGGCTTGTCTGAAGCGGCTTGTCGAAACCTGTCTGTCGGGCTTATTTAACGTAGCGGCTGAAAAAGCTGATTATGATTTCTCCTGTATCCACGTCTTTGTCATGCCAAGAGTGTTTGCCGCCTTCCACTTTATACAGAATGACATCTTTGCCAGATGGAGCCCCGCTATAGGAGGTGATATCAATTGAGCGCTTCGGATCGGCTTTAGAAGGCGTCGATGAGGTTTTCATTACTGTACACCTGTTGTTCGCTGCTATCGACGCAACCGCCAGAGGAACAGGGATATAAGCTCCCCATCCGCCGGAATTCTCATGGTCTCCTCCCCACATGGAAGTATGATCGATGTCGCCATGGATCTCAAGCAGGGCAACCGGTTTGGTAAGCTTGTTCTTGTAAGCATATTCAAAGGTGAGGCCGGCGACCGAGGCATAGGCCCTGAAAAGATCAGGCTTAGTGTAGATGATTTGGTAGCAAAGGTCTCCACCGTTTGACATTCCGGTCAGGAAAACATTTTCCCTGCTCAGATTGAATCTCCTGCAGACTTCGTCAGACAAGGCGGCGAAGAATTTCTCTTCATGGGGGTCCATGTTGGACTGGGAAGGATAACCAACGAACCAGCCGGCTTTCCCCTTAGTGTCCGGGGCTCCGACAGGGCAGCAGACAGCGAAGCCGTGCCTTTCCGCCGCCGCGTTCAGATCTTCACGCCAAAAGGTCTTCGACCCATAGCCATGAGTGTAGATGACAAAGGGCGCCCCCGCTTTCGCAGATTCAGGGATGAACATGTAATAGGTCCTTTCAGCGCCTTTGTACTTCATCTTGTACGCATCCTGGGCAAGCGCCATGAAGCAGACAGAGAGGAGTAAAATAGTTATGAGAATTATCTTTTTCATGTCAAAAATTGATGTGAAGCAGCCACGAAAGCGCCAACTCACTCCCCGGAACCCGCACCGGCACTGCTGTCTGCCACGGCTCCTGCCACTGCGCCCTCGGCGCTGTCGCCTTGGGTCTGGGCATCGCCTTGGGCCGCGTCATCATAGGCTGCAGAACCGTAGACGGTCTGTACGGCCGTCATGAAAGTGTCGACAAGCTGGTCGGCCAGGGCCTTGTCGCCATTGCTCCTGAAGGAATCGGCGAGGTAATAGATGAAATTGCCGCAGAGCTCGAAGTTGTCGCTGGCTATGTCGTAGAAATCGAGGAAGAATTTGCTTGAGGCGAGGAGTTGGTCGGCGAAGCGCTTACCAAGGTCGCGGGCCTTCTCCTTCTGTCCCAGCTTGTAATAGAGGTCGACCATTCCGAGGACATCCACATCGTTATGCTCAAAGCCCATACAGATACTTTCGAGAGGAAAATTCGAATCTGGAACACTCTCCTGGCACTTGTCGAGCATCGCGACGGCTTCCGTGTCACGTCCTGCATCATGGAGAAGTCTGGCCACGTTGAGGAAAATCTCACGCTGAGGACTTACCCCGAGGAAGGTGTAGTAATTCTGGTAATCGATGTCGTAGTCAGTCCGCTTGAGGGCGTCCCACTTGTAGACCCCGTTCATCTTGGCGACAAGATCATCCAGCTCCACCTTGCCGAGATTGCCGTTGGTAATCTTGTTGCGTATCGGCACGAACTTGGTCGAGAAGCCCTCGTACATAAGATAATCCTTGAGACCGATGTTGATGTCTCCGCCCATGCTGAGCATATTGAGCGGCCTGTCCCACTGATAGGTGCTGAGGAAATCCAGAATGAAAAGCTCAATCTTGGAGATGTAGGCCTTGTCCGCAGGAATATTCAGGACGATGTGGTCAGGAATCTGATCGGCGTATTTTGGAGAGAGGATACCGTATTTGAGGACATTTTCTTTGTTGACCGGAACGCTGATGTGACGGGAGATTATATAATCCACCTTGCTTCCGTCATCGAGGGTGAGCTTCGCCTTCGGATGACGGAAGACCATCATTACATCCGCCACGGAAATGGTGTCTTTCTCATGGCCGCTGTCATATATCCTCACATAATCATTTGTTCCGTAGAGATATTGTTCGTCAGAAACCAGGAGATCAAGACGCGGAGAATTGTTGATGGCATACTTCATCTGATGGATGTACCAGTCGGTTCCGAGAAGCGAGGTGTTGCAGATGCGCACATCGTTTCGGATCCCCTCTACCTCCTGGGCGTACCAGAGCGGGAAGGTATCGTTGTCGCCGTGGGTTATCAGCAGGCCGTTCTTGCCAACGGAATTGAGGTAGTTGGCGGCCATCTCCACGGAAGTGCGGCGGTTGCTGCGGTCATGGTCGTCCCAGTTCTCGGCCGCCATGATGGCAGGCACTCCAAGGAGGACGACGCTGACGGCAGCCGCTATGGCGGTCTGTCCCTTGCCCTCGGAAACCTTGAAGAGCTTGGTCAGCCATTCAAAGACCTGAGGCACGGCGAAACCTACCCATATCGCGAAAGCGTAGAAGGAGCCGGCGTAGGCATAATCTCGTTCACGGACCTGGTAAGGATTCTGGTTGAGGAAAAGGACGATGGCTATGCCCGTCATAAAGAAGAGGAGGAAGACCAGCCAGCAGCCTCTCTTGTCCTTTTCAAACTGGAAGCAGAGACCTATGAGGCCCAGAAGCAGAGGCAGGAAGAAGTAGTGGTTCTTGCCCTTGTTGTTCTTCAGTACGGCCGGGGCGTCGCTCTGGTCTCCCAGCCTGGCCTTGTCCACGAAGCCGATTCCGCTTTCCCAGTTGCCGTAGAAGGTCTCGCCCGGGGATGGGCTGTGGATGTCGTTCTGCCTTCCGACGAAATTCCAAAAGAAATATCTCCAGTACATCCAGTTCAGCTGGTAATCGAAGAAAAACTTCAGGTTGGCTCCGAATGTCGGCTTCTTATAGTCCGCTCCCGGAACGGTCTTGCCCTTTCCGTTCATGTAGGACTGGTAGAAGCTGATCATCCTGTCGTCATAGTTGCACCACATCCTCGGGAAGAGCATCTTGCCCTGCGGGGAATAGATGGCCGAGGCCGGTCCGTCGACATGGACATACTTGCTCTGGTCATCCAGGTAAGCCCAATATTTTGAATGCTTTATCCCGTCATACGGGGAGCCGAAATATTCGCCGTAGAAGAGCGGGGCGCTTCCGTACTGCTCGCGGTTCAGGTATTTGACGAGCGCGAAGGCGTTGTCAGGCTGGTTCTCGTTTGTAGGAGGGTTGATGCTGGAACGGACAACGATCACCGTGAATATGGAGAAACCTATCACTATGGCCGTAAGGCAGAGCAGCGCGGTGTTCCAGAAGACCTTGCCAAGACGGTAGGTCTTGAAGATGCTCCAGAAGCCCAGCACGAGAAGGGCGGCCAGGAAGAAGGCAGCTCCGGAATTGACCGGAAGGCCCAGGACGTTGACGAAGAAAAGGTCCACGTAGGCGGCCAGCTTAGGAAGCCATGGAATCAGAAGGAAGTTGACGAAGTAAAGAAGGACGAAACCCAAGAGAAGGACGCCTGCAAAGCGATTGAAGGTCATCTTCTCGGCCTCATGCTTACGGTACCAGTACATGAAGACGAGGCAAGGGATAGTCAGCAGGTTGAGAAGATGGATGCCTATGGATATGCCTATGATGAAGGATATGAAGACTATCCAACGGTTCGCATGAGGCTCGTCCGCACAGTCGTACCATTTGGTCATGGCCCAGAAGACCAAGGCGGTCGCGAGCGAAGACATGGCATAGACCTCGGCCTCTACTGCGCTGAACCAGAAGGTGTCGGAGAAGCAGTAGGCAAGGGCTCCTACGGCTCCGGCTCCCCAGATGGAAATGGCCTTGCCAAGGTTGTAGGTTCCGTCCTCAGAAGGCTTCACCATCTTCTTGGCAAAGAAGACGATGGTCAGGTAGAGGAAGAATATCGTAAAGCCCGAGCAGAGGGCGCTCATGATGTTCACGGCGATGGCGGCATGCTGCGGATCCGTAAACATAGTGAAGAATCTCGCGAACAGCTGGAAGGTAGGGTTCCCCGGCGCATGACCGATTTCGAGCTTATAGGAAGATGCGATGAACTCGCCGCAGTCCCAGAAAGATGCGGTAGGCTCGATTGTAGATACATAGGTAAAGCAGGCGATGGCCAGAACGACTGCAGCTACTATCCTGTTCCACAGGTTGAACTTTCTTTTCTCCATAATTCTATTCTGATACACAGGCCTCCCGGAGGGAGCGCCGGCATGTTATAATTGCGGGCATCCTCCATGGAGAGCCCGGCACCGAAGGCAAATATACGAACTTAATTCCTTATCTTTGCAAAAATCCGGGGCCTTGACCGCTTAAATGAAGGGTACACGCCCGGTTCAATTATGGCAGACAACGATTGGAAAAAACGTCTTGGTGTGGTCTATTCCACCAATCCGGACTTCAAATATGAAACAGAGCAAAAGCCGGCCGAAGAAACTCTTCCGCCCTACAAGCAGCGCCTGCGAGTGATGCTCGACAGGCGCAACCGTGGCGGAAAACAGGTCACTCTTGTCACCGGCTTCGTGGGGAGCGACGAGGACCTGAAGGAACTCGGGCGCAGCCTCAAGATTAAACTGGGAGTAGGCGGCAGCGCCAAGGACGGAGAAATCACCATCCAGGGAGACCTCCGGGACAAGGTCACGGAACTGCTCCACGCCCTGGGATACACCGCGAAGAGAGGAAATTGAAATGCCGCAGGGAGCCGACATAGCCGGTTTCGGATCGAACCTCATAACGGTCGATACAGTCCAGATCCATCCCGTCGGGGACGCGCTCACCAAGGGCTCGCTCTCGCTCAGCACCGTTCCCCTGGAGGCTCTCGACGATGGGCGGCCCGTCTGGTCGGGATCTTCCCTCAACTCTATCCTTGTCATCGCGGCCGTCCTCATCATGATTCTCTACCTCCGAAGGATAGTCGATCTTATCCCCTACCTCATCCGCTCCGCGGGACAGTGGAGGCAGGCCAAGGACATAGAAGACAACATGAGGCTGACAAGAGACAGGGACGCCATAGCCTCCGTCATGATTATCCCCTTCTGCCTGGTCTTGTCCTACATGGACATATGGCATCCTTCTTTCATGGACGATCTGGGCTACGGCATGCGGACGGCGGCGGTGGGCGGAGCCTTTTTCGTCTTCATCCTTTTCAGGGACATTCTCATAGCGGCCGTAAGACCCCGCGGGAGGGATACGGACACCTATAGACTCGCCAACAGGACGATATACAACTATTTCATCCTCCTCACCATACTTCTCTCAATCACCTGTCTCATCACCACGGCTTTTAATTTCAACTCATTGAATGTCAAAGCCTTGATTCTGTCGGAGATGGCCCTGTCCTGGCTCATCTTCGCCATCCGCAAAGAGCAGATTTTATCAAGGCCTTGCGGTCAATTCAAGGCATTTTTGTATCTTTGCGGTCCAGAAATGCTGCCGGTCGCCCTCCTGACCGCTGCAGAGGTGATACTATAAGATTAGTGGACAGAAGAATATGAAAAAAATTCTCATCTCGCAGAGCGAACCGATGAACATCGCACCGTATGCGCAAATTGAGGAGAAATATGGGGCCAAAATAGATTTCAGGCCTTTCTTTATCGTCGAGCCGCTTACTTCCAGAGAATTCCGCTCACAGAGAATAAATATCCTTGACTACACGGCAATTGTCTTCTCAGCCAGAAGAACCATAGACGCCTTCTTCCAGCTCTGTGATGAGCTGAGGGTCAAGGTACCGGACACGATGAAATACTTTTGTTCTACGGAGGCCGTCGCGGTCTACCTGCAGAAGCACATCGTCTACCGCAAACGCAAGATCTTCTTCGGCACCGGCACTCCGGATTCCATCATAGCCCAGATTACGCCGAAGCACAGCGGCGAGAATTTCCTCATAGCCACATCGGACTCAAGCAATTCGGATGCTCTGGCGAATCTTTTCGCCAAGTCGGGTCTCAAATTCAAGCTTTCGGTCTTCGTCAAGACCGTGAGCCAGGATCTGCATGACCTGAAACTCTCCGACTATGACCTCACGGTCCTCTACAACCCCTCCGACGTCAAGTCTCTCTTCGAGAATTTCCCGGACTACAAGGCCGACACGAAATTCCTCACCTTCGGGCATCAGATAGTAAAGGCCATGGAAGAGGCCGGTCTCCCCATCGAGATGAAGGGGCCTGCCGCCGAAATCCCGTCTGTAGCCAAAGCCCTCGAAGTCTGGCTGGAAGCCAACAAGTAGTCTTTCCGCCATGGAAGAGGCCTCCCAAAGAAACTTTCTTCCCAAGGAGGAGAGAATCAGCAAGAAGAACGACATCGGAAGACTGATGGCGAAGGGCCGTTATGGCTTCGCGGCAGGCATGAAATATTGCTACATCAAGGGGACGGGAGAGCCCTGGAACAGAATCCTTGTCTCAGTCCCTAAGAGACTCTTCAAGCGGGCGGTAAAAAGGAACCTCCTCAAGAGGCGGATCCGCGAGGCCTACAGGCTCTCAAAATCCATCTTGGGAAAAGGTGGCACCGATATCATGTTCCTCTACTGCGCCAAAGACATCATGGGAGAGGAGGAAATCAAGTCAAAAATCGAGACCATCCTCCGCGAAATTAGCGCCAGGCAAGATGGGAAGCAAGGCTAAAAGCATAATAAGGAAGATTACCATCTTTCCTTTCATCGCACTGATAATGTTTTACAAGCGGTGCGTCTCGCCTTTTACCCCTTCCTCCTGCCGTTACATTCCTACCTGCTCGACTTATGCGCTCCAGGCGTTGCGCAAATATGGCATATTCAAGGGAGGCTGGCTCGCCGTCAAGCGGATACTTAGGTGCAACCCTTGGGGCGGAAGCGGCTATGACCCGGTTCCGTAATGATTTTTTCTGTATATTTGCGTGAATCGAGCCTCATCAGATGAAGAACATCAGGAATTTCTGCATAATAGCCCATATCGACCATGGGAAAAGCACCCTTGCCGACCGTCTTCTTGAATTGACTAAGACGCTGGACGCAAGGCAGATGGAGAACCAGGTTCTGGACGACATGGACCTGGAAAGAGAGAAAGGTATAACTATCAAGAGCCACGCCATCCAGATGGAATATAGCAGAAGTGGAGAAAAGTACCTGCTCAACCTCATCGACACTCCTGGCCATGTGGACTTCTCCTACGAAGTTTCAAGATCTATAGCGTCATGCGAAGGCGCTCTTCTGGTCGTAGATGCCTCTCAGGGTGTCCAGGCCCAGACCATTTCGAACCTCTACCAGGCCATAGACCATAACCTTGAAATCATTCCAGTCATCAACAAGATAGACATGCCGCAGGCGAAAACCGAAGTCGTAATAGACGAAGTCTGCGACCTTCTGGGCTGTGATCCTGAAGACGTGTTCAAGGTATCGGCAAAGACAGGCGAAGGCGTAGCCCCTCTGCTGGACGCCATCGTGGACAAGATTCCGGCTCCGAAAGGCGACCCTTCAGCCCCTCTCCAGGCTCTCATCTTTGATTCCATATTCAATTCATTCAGGGGCATCATCGCCTACTTCAAAGTCAAGAACGGAAGCATCCACACAGGTGACCACGTGAAATTCTTCAACACCGGAGAAGACTACGTGGCCGAAGAGGTCGGAGTCCTCAAGATGAAACTTCACCCGACCGACGTCATCAGCTGCGGAGACGTAGGCTACATAATAACTGGCATCAAGACAGCCACCGAAGTCAAGGTGGGTGACACCATTACCCTCTTCGACAATCCTTGCAAAGAGGCCATCGAAGGTTTCCAGGAGGTGAAGCCGATGCTTTTCGCCGGCATGTATCCGGTCCAGGCAGACAAGTATGAGGAATTGCGCTCGACACTGGAAAAATTCCAGCTCAACGATGCATCCTTCGTCTATGAACCGGAGTCCTCGCTGGCCCTGGGTTTCGGCTTCCGCTGCGGCTTTCTCGGTCTGCTCCATCTCGAAATCGTACAGGAGAGGCTTTACAGGGAGTTCAACATGGATGTCATCACGACCGTCCCTAACGTCTCCTACAAGGTCTACACGACCAAGGGCGAAGTCATCGATGTCCACAATCCTTCCGGTCTGCCCGCCCCTACCCTCATAGAGCACATAGAAGAGCCGTTCATCAGAGCCCAGGTCATAACATCCAAGGAATTCTACGGTCCGGTGATGAAGCTCTGCCTCGACAAGAGGGGGACACTGCTCAGCGAACATTATCTGACCTCCGACCGCGTCGAACTCAACTACGAGATGCCGCTCTCCGAGATTGTCTTCGACTTCTATGACAAGCTGAAGTCCATCTCCAAGGGCTACGCCTCCTTCGACTACCATATCAGCGGCTATAGGCCGGCTCGCCTGGTGAAGCTCGACATCCTCCTCAACGGAGAGCCTGCCGACGCCTTGTCAACCCTTATCCATGAAGACCACGCCTATGATTTCGGAAGGCGTATGTGCCTGAAACTCAAAGATCTGATTCCAAGACAGCAATTCGATATCGCAGTCCAGGCGGCCATCGGGGCCAAGATCATCGCCCGCGAAACCGTCCGTCAGGTACGCAAGGATGTTACGGCGAAGTGCTACGGAGGCGATGTCACCAGAAAGAGGAAACTGCTCGAGAAGCAGAAGGAAGGAAAGAAACGCATGCGCCAGATCGGCACCGTCCAGGTACCTCAGAGCGCCTTTATGGCTGTCTTGAAACTGGACTAGAACCATGCAGAAGGTAGCGATACTTCTCACGTCTTACAATAGGAGGGAGGCGGCGCTCTCCTGCCTGAGAAATCTCTACTCCCAGGCTGACGCCATGAAGGGAGAGGAGAAGTACGACTTTTCTGTTTATCTCGTGGATGACGGCTCCACTGACGGGACTTCGGACGATGTGGCCGAAATCTTCCCCGGCGTGAAGATAATCCGCTCCGACGGAGGGCTTTACTGGAATCAGGGCATGAGGCTTGCCTGGGAGGAGGCGTCGAAGGATGAACCCGATTTCTATTTTTGGGGCCATGTCGGAACTACCTTGCACGAGGGGGCACTCTCCACTCTGATGGAGACCTCGGAATATCTCAGGCACAAGGCCATAGTGGTCGGAACCTGCTCCTCTATGAACGGAGCTCTTACCTACGGAGGGCGCCAACGCAAAGGGCGCCTGATCCCTCCGGACGACACGATTCCTATTCCCTGCCATACCTTCGACCGCAACATCGTGCTGGTGCCGCGTTCGGTCTATACTGAGCTCGGAGGGCTTGAAGCCAAATACCGCCATAATTATGGTGACTATGACTACGGTGTCCGGGCTTTCAAATCCGGAATCTACAGGGTCATCGCTCCCGGGGTTCTCGGGATCTGCGAAAGGCGGACAGGAATACCGGCATGGAGGGATTCTTCCTATCATCTTGATGAAAGGATGGGCTTTCTGCTCAGTCCTAAGGGCCGGCCTCCGAAGGAACAGTTCCGCTATGACTGTAGGAACCGTGGATTTTTCTATGCACTCTGGCATCAGATTTCTATCAGCGCGAGCGTTCTCTTCCCTGTGATGAAAAAGCGGAGGCGGGGATAACCAAGACTGAAAAAAGCGGAAGCCTGGACGACAAAACATTAATTATGAACAAGCTAAAGGCAATACTAAAATCTGCAAGACTGCGCACCATTCCCCTCTCTGAAGCGGGGATTGTCATGGGCTGCCTGCTTGCGGTGGTGGACTACAAGGTAAACTGGCTGACCATAGCCATGGTCATGCTTACCGCAGCTTTTCTGCAGATTCTCTCTAACCTCTCCAATGAACTCGGGGACACTCTTAATGGAACGGACCAGGCCGACAGACAGGGGCCGCATTACAGCCTCCTGAGCGGAGATCTGACAGTCGCAGAGATGAAAAAATGCATAGCGGGAACTGTGGTGCTGTCGGTGATCTCTGGCCTGGCGATGATCTGGCTGTCTTTCGGGACGCTTTTTTCCTTTGAGGCCGTCTGTTTCATCTTGCTCGGAGCCGCGGCGATAATTGCCGCGATGAGATACACCCTCGGCCGTAATCCCTACGGCTACAGGGGACTGGGGGACCTCTACGTCTTCCTTTTCTTCGGGATGGTCACTGTTCTGGGCTCCTATTTCATCTGCGCCCACACAATTCACACCCTCTTTGATCTGCTGCCGGCCGCCGCGGTCGGTTTCTTCAGCGTAGGCGTGCTGAATGTCAATAACATACGTGACATAAAGACGGATGCTCCGAACAGGCTTACCATCGCAGGAAAGCTCGGAGTGAGAAAGGCCCGCATCTACCAGACCCTGCTCATTACCTCAGGTCTGCTGAGCCTGGCCCTTTTCTGCCTTTTGAGGAACGCCGACTGGCGCCATTGGCTCTGGCTGCTTTGTCTGCCTCTCTATCTGAGGCATCTACAGCTCGTATGGACTCGTGAAGAGAGGGCCCTCGACCCAGCCCTGCCTCTTCTTGTGATGGCGACCTTCCTGCTTTCCCTGCTTACTGGTTTCGGCTTCTGCGCCTTTCTGCTCTAAGTCCCAAGACGCCATATGTCCTTGACTCCCGATGCCCTATCGAGCCCCGATAAACTAATTGCAAGATGCCGAAAAAAGAAAAGATAAAAGAAATGTTCAACGAGATCGCCCCTGACTACGATCTGCTGAACCATCTGATGTCCCTTGATGTGGACAAATTCTGGAGAAGGAAAGCCCTGCGCAAAATCGTGCGCAATGGCTCTGAACAAGTGCTCGACCTGGCCTGTGGGACCGGAGATTTCTCCATAGCCATTGCAAAAAGAATGAAGAAGCTTTCTCCCGAAGGAAAAGGCCATGTACAGGGCATTGATCTTTCAGAGGGGATGCTTAAGGTCATGGAGGAGAAGGTTTCCGGCGAGGGCCTCTCGGAACTTATCTCCTGCGGAAGAGGGGACGCCGAAAATCTCTCCGAGTTCGGAGACGGCTCCTTCGACTGCGTCACCATAGCCTTCGGAATCCGCAACTTCGAGAACCGCGAAAAAGGGCTGAGTGAAGCTTTACGAGTACTCCGTCCCGGCGGAAGACTGGTGATACTGGAATTGTCCATGCCTCTTAACGCCTTGGTACGCAAGCTTTACAGCATATATTTTCTGCATCTCATGCCGAAAATCGGCGGGAAGATTTCCGGTGATCGTTCAGCCTACAATTACCTCCCGGCATCCGTAGTCCACTTCCCCTCCCAACCTGTTTTCAGGGACACTATTTCTGCCTGCGGCTTCTCAGGTTCAAAATTCCGCCAGCTCTCTTTCGGAATCTGCACCATGTTCACGGCGGAAAAGCCAAGAGCGGAGCAATAGCCAAGGACTGCGTAAAAGTAAATTGACACACAATTCCTGAAACATACACACAATCAAATACACTAAAATATGAAAAAACTGATTTTCTCCGCCTTGGCGGCCGTATCGGCAGCTTGGGCATTGAACGCCCAGCAGGCTCTCGGCCCTGGCACCGGCTTGATTTCACCCGAAATCAACCCCGACCATTCCGTTACTTTCAGGCTCTACAGCCCTAAGGCTATAACCGTCTCTGTCACAGGCGACTTCCTGCCGGCAAAGGCCGTCGAAGTAGAAATGGCCGGGCAGAAGCTCACTGCCATGGTCGATGGCAGCGCAGAAATGACCCAGGACCAGAACGGAGTATGGACCTACACATCCGCCCCTCTCGAAGGCGAACTATATTCCTACAGTTTCCTTGTCAACGGGCAAAAGGCTATGGATCCCTCCAACGTATATTTCAAGAGGGACGTAGCGACTTGGGTCAACTACTTCACCATCAGTGCATCCAAGGGCGACAAGGGCTATTGGTATGAGGTCCGTGACACTCCTCACGGAACAGTTTCGAAGCAGTGGTACACAAGCCCTAAGCTCGGAGGTGCGCTGCGCCGTATGACCGTCTACACTCCGGCAGGCTATGAAAATGGCAAGGGAAAGTATCCTGTGCTCTACCTTCTCCATGGCTCCGGAGGGGACGAGGACGCCTGGCAGGATCTCGGCCGTGCAGTCCAGATCTTGGACAATCTGATCGCCGAGGGCAAGGCCGAACCCATGATAGTTGTCATGCCAAACGGGGTGTATTTCAACAATGCCGCTCCGGGCTATGCCGTCAACATGTTTCAGCCTACCTTGACCAATTCAAGGTCAAGTTCAACAAAGGAAATCGAGGATAGCTTCCCGGATGTGATTTCATTCATAGAAAGTCATTATAGGGTGGCAAAAGGCTCCGGCAACCGCGCTGTCGCCGGTCTTTCCATGGGCGGAAGACAGGCTTGCGCCCTTTCTCGCCGTTATCCAGACACGTTCGGCTATGTCGGTATGTTCTCCGGGGTTTCTCCAATAGAGAGCGCAGAAGATGAGAACAACATCGCCTCCCAGTTCAAGTCGGGTCCAAAGCTCTATTGGATAGGAGTCGGCTCAGCGGACGGAGTAAAGGCGAACTGCGACAGGCTGCGCAGCTACTGCGACGCCCACGGATATAAATATGAGTATTACGAGTCCGATGGCGGCCACACCTGGCGCAACTGGAGAGTCTATCTCACACTCTTCACGCAGAAACTCTTCAAATAGGATTGGGGAAAAGGAGGACTGCCGTGCTCATGGGTGGTTGCACGATGGCATTGTGTGGCGTGGCTATTTTTCGAGGAATTGGAAGGTAAGAATGACATCACCGAAGCGTGCCTCTGTGTTGTTATATTTATCAAGGTAGGAGGAAGAGAGCTGGCCTCTCCAGACGATGTCATCTCGGACATTGAGTGGCAAGCTGATTTCATACCCATAAGACTTGGACTTAATCTTGACATATCCCGAACACTTCCATTCGGTCCTGGTGCCTCCGTCATCTTCGGCTGCCATGAATGCAATGGATTCAAGCTGGTCTGTCCAATCCGAAACCAGGACAGCGTTGAAAGGTTTCTCGACACCTACTTCTTTTCGTTTTACGACTATCATGAAATCCGTCACTTGGGGTGTATAGAGACGCATCTCGGCTTCGGTCGAAGCAGTGAAATCCTCTACGGCTCCACATTTGATGAAGAATTCTGAGGCGCCTGCAAACCAAGGGTCGAAGTTTCTCAGCACCTTTATATTCTTAAGTATCAGGGTTTTAACCTTGGAGAGGGAGGCGGGCGCGGTGGCGGAAGGGGCGCAGGCTAGGGTCGGGCGCGGGGATTTTTTACCGATGATGATTTCACCTCCGGTGGAGCCCCAGTCGGGGTCTTGACGCCTCAACATCTCAAGTGACTCATAATAGCTGTCATCATTGCGATTCACGACCCAGACAGGATTCGACTGCGCCAGTGATTCGTCAACCATCAGGGTCTCTATTGTCCCGTCAGGACGTCGGCGATAGCCTACGTTTACGGAGGAACCATCTTCGGGATCGAAGGTGATTATGGGTCCGGTCTTTCCGTCCCAATTTTCGCTGTATGGCCAATATATCTGGATATCTGAACTTTGCAGCGCCTTGAGGTAGTCCTCCGGGGTGAAACCTTCGTTCCCGGAAGAATAGCCTTCGTCGCCGGACCTGACCGGGATGATGGGACTTGACTTAGTGGCGGGCACGCCGTTTTCAAGGATATAGCTGGAAATCAGGTCTTTGAGCGGACTGTCATAACTAAGGACCTCGGTTTTAAGGCCCAGGGCCCTGGTCTCGGCATCCCCGACTCCTGAACCCGGTTCGCGGAAGAGATCCGACATTGTATACTCTTCGTCATAGCCGTTGTCGGAAGAAGCGCTTACTGCATCATGGACTTCTCCAACCTGTCCCGATCCCAGAGGCAGTTTTGAAAGGATCATGGCAACGGCTTCCTGTGATACCCAAGGCGTGTCTTGGCTGGTCTGCTTTTCGCCCGAATGGTCAATTTTCTCGCATGAGGAGGCTATCACGGATAGCCCGATGATAAGGATGGAACTAACTTTTCTCATAGCGCACAATAATTTATGGCTTCTGCAAAGCACGGAAAAGTTATCCGCTTGATGAAATAATCAAACGGCTATTTTAACATCGTGTAATGGACGTGCTAGAAGCAGGTTTTCCGGAAGACAATCAGGCGATTTTGTCCGCGAAAGTCCTTCCTGATTTGCGAATCGAAGCGTGCTTCGGTGAAAACTTCGGCTGTTTCGGGTCCAAGGTCTTCATTGATTTCGACTATACCAATGCCCTCCGGTGACAGAAGTCTTTCTGCGATACGAGCTATGGCTTTGTAGAATTTGAGAGGGTCTGAGTCGGGGACGAAGAGGGCGATGGCTGGTTCATGGTCGAGGACGTTGGGGCGCATTTCGATTTTCTCCCTTTCGAGAATGTAGGGCGGATTTGACAGAATCACGTCCGCGCTACCGAAGGTCTCCGAAATGAGAGCGGGGGCATCTGGTGTAAGGATGTCGCATTTTGCAAAGGCCGGACGGCGGAAGCCACTGGGGAAGGTCACCGCAGAGGCGGAAAGAGGCCCGGAAGCAGCTCCAGAGTGGGTAGGCTTCTGATTCTCGGCGACTTCGAGGGCGCCGTCGGAGATGTCAAGGCCGAGGACGCGGACGCCGGCGTTGTCGAGAGCTATGGTCCATGCGATGCATCCGGAGCCGGTGCAGAGATCTAGAACGGTGGCGCTGGACTGAGTATCGAGGTCGTTGACGCGGGAGCGGAGGAAGGTTTCGGCGGCATAGCAGAGCTCTTCGGTCTCGGGACGCGGAATCAGGACCCTCGGGTCAACATGAAAGCGCCTCCCGCAGAAATCGGCGGCTCCGGTCACGTATTGGACCGGCTCTCCTCCGGCAAGCCTGTCGGCCGCTTCGGAAAGAAGGCCTGCCTTGGACTGCGGAATCTCAAAGTCCGGATGAAGGATGTGGGTGTGACGCTTGACCCCGAGCAAGTCTTCCACAAGAATCAGGACAAGACTGCGGGCCTCCACCGCAGGGTAGAGGCCCGTCAGTCGTGCCGTAGTATCGGAGATGAAATCCTTGAGCAGCAAATCTCTATGAATTCTCTATGATCGAAGAAAGGAAGTCAGTCATGTCAAGTCCCGCGGTACGCACCATCTTAGGCACGAGCGAGGCGCTGGTCATTCCAGGAATAGTGTTGACCTCGAGGAAATAGAGGCCGTCTTCGGCATAGATATAATCCATCCTCACTACTCCCGAGCAGCCGAGATAGGAATAGATCTCACGCGTAGTCTTTTGGATTTCCTCACGAAGAGAGTCGTCGATCTGAGCTGGGCAGACCTCCTTGCTATGACCGTTATATTTCGCGTCATAATCGAAATACTCATTCTCCGTCACTATCTCAATGACAGGAAGCGCCGAAACTTTCTCACCGTCGAAATAGGCCGCGCAGGTAAACTCACGGCCCTTTATGGCCTTCTCTATGATGACGGTAGGGCCCTCGGAGAAGGCGTAGTTGATGGCCGTAGGTAGTTCTTCCGCCTTGCCCACCTTAGTGATTCCAAAGCTGGAACCGCCGTCAGTAGGCTTCACGAAGACAGGAAGCCCAAGCTTGGCAACAGCCTTCGCAGACCTCTCATCGACATTCTGGCCCTTGCGGACGAGGGTGTCAGGGGCGAGCTTCACGATTTCAGCGTCACGCAGATAGCTCTTGCAGCTGTATTTGTCGAAGGCTACGGTGCTGACATAGGCGCTGCAGCTGCTGAAAGGGACCTTCAGCATCTCGAGATAGCCCTGTAGCAGACCATTCTCGCCTGGAGTTCCATGCTGGACTATGTAGGCGTAGTCGAAAACTATCTTTTCTCCGAGGACTTCCACGGAAAAATCATTCTTGTTGATCTCAGGCCTTGAGCCTTCAGGGAAGGTAACCCTCATGGAGTCTTTCTTTTTATAGGCCACGAGCTGCCACTTTCCGAACCTCGCGAAGATTTCATAGATGGAATACTTCGTACCATCGATGCGAGACGCGACAAATTCACCGCTGCGGCAGCTGACCTCCCACTCGGAGGAATCACTGCCGTAAATCACCGCAATGTTCTTGTACTTTGTCATATAGGAATTATTGAAAGAAATACTTAGTCGAAATAATAATCCTCCTCGCTCTGCACCTGATTCTGGGAGCTGTCGGAGCCCTGGCCGCTTCCGCAGCCGTAAGGATCCATATGGGCGGGAGCTATGAATTTATCAGAAGCCGAAACTCCGCAGGTCCCGTCGGCCAGAACCTTCTTCATGAAGATGCCCCATATCGGCAGGGCCATGTTGGCGCCCTGACCGAGATAGCTGTTGGAGAAGTGCACCTGACGGTCCTCTGCTCCGGACCAGATTCCGGCGGTGATGGTAGGAGTATAGCCGATGAACCAGCCGTCGGCATTGTCATTGGTCGTTCCGGTCTTACCGGCAATTTGGCCCGTAAGGCCATATCTTCCGCGCAGCCTTCCGCCCGTGCCTCCGTTCACCACGGCCTGCATCATCTGGACCATCTTGTAAGCTGTCTGCTCGCTGATGGCCTCGGAACGGCGCGGAGTGAACTCGGAAAGGACGTTGCCCTCAGAATCTTCGATCCTGGTCACGAAAATAGGTTCGATGTGTACGCCTCTCGAAGGGAAGGTGTTGTATGCGGCCACCTGCTCGAAGAGAGAAAGGTCGCAGGAACCCACACAGAGGGCCGGCACCTCGTCAAGATGGCTCTTGATGCCCATCTTATGCATCATATCGGCCATGGCGTGAGGCCCGAACTGTTTCATCAGGTAGGCCGAAATATTGTCGGAACTCTGGGCCAGGCCCCATTGCAGGGTCACGGTCTTGCCGATGGAGGCGGCTTTTTCATCGCTGCGCGGGGTCCAGGTGTCTCCGCTCTCGAGGATGATGGTCTGAGGGACGTCGACCACCTCGGTGCAAGGGGCAAGGCCTTCCTGCATGGCGAGGGCGTAGATGAAAGGCTTGGCGGTCGAACCAACCTGCCTCTTGCCCTGACGCACATTGTCATACTTGAAATAGCGGTAGTTAGGCCCGCCCACGTAGGCGAGCACATTGCCGGTCTCAGGCTGGACTGCCATGAAAGAAGCCCTGATGAAAGACTTATAGTACCTGATCGAATCGTCAGGAGTCATTGTCGTGTCGATGTAACCCTTCTTGTTCCAGGCGAAGACCCTCATCCGAGAAGGCTGACTGAAACTCTTGAGGATCTGAGCCTCGCTCGCCCCGTCGTCCTTCATCATGCGCCAGCGGTCGCTCCAGCGCCTTGCCTGCTGCATCACGCGCTCGCGGGTCGCGGGGTCGACGTCATTGGCGAAAGGCGCATTAGTTTTGTACTTCATCTCGGCGTTGAAACTCTTCTGGAGAGAAGCCAGATGCTCCGCGACGGCCTCTTCGGCATATTGTTGCATCTTGAAGTTGATGGTCGTATAAATCCTCAGGCCGTCTCTGTCGAGGTCATAGAGAGAGCCGTCCGGCTTCGGATTCTTGTTGATCCAGCCGTAGAGCCCGTCGGAGGCCCAGAGCGTAGAATCATATCTGAAATCTTCCACCTGGGCATAGTCATGCCTGCGAGGCTTGGCGGCCCTCATGTATTTCTTGAGCATGTCCCTGAAATATGGAGCATGGCCTGCGTTATGATCCTGAACCTGGTAGTCAAGGACTATAGGCAGCCTCTCAAGCGAATCAAGTTCATCCTTGGTGATATAGCCTGCCTTCTCCATGCGGCTGAGGACAAAATTGCGTCTGGTGAGGGACTGCTCCGGATGGAGATGAGGATTGTATCTGGTAGGCTTGTTGACCATACCCACCAGCGTCGCGCTCTCCTCGACCGTCAGGTCAGCAGGATCCTTGGCGAAGAAGGTCTCCGAGGCCGCCTTTATGCCGTAGGCGCTGCTCCCGAAGAAGACTGCGTTGAGATACATGTCGACGATCTCCTCCTTGGTGTAATTCCTTTCGAGCTTCACGGCCGTTATCCACTCCTTGAGCTTTATCCATACCATCTTTACCTGATAGACTCCCGGAATGCGGCTGCTCGCGTCAGCCCTCGGGTAGAGGGTCTTCGCCAGCTGCTGGGTTATGGTGCTGCCGCCTCCCTGGTCGCTTTTGCCCAGGAGAAGAGTCTTGAAGAATACTCGTCCGAGCCCCCGGAAATCTATCCCGGAATGTTTGTAGAAACGCCTGTCCTCCGTGGCCACGGCCGCCTCTATCGTAGAGGGGGCGAGGTCTTCATAGCTAACGTAGGAACGATTCTCTATATGATACGTAGTAAGGACCTGTCCGTCAGAAGCGAGGACCTGAGTGGCAAGTTTGCTGTCTGGGTGCTCCAGTTCCTCGAATGACGGGATGTCCGCGAAGGCCCATACGAGCAGGATGAGGAAGAGAAGGAACGCAAAAGGCAGCGTGACTATGATCCAGAACCATTTCGTAAGTCTGTGTGTCGTCTTCCCGGTCATTTTTCATTCTATAATATAAGACAAAATTAACTATAAAATTTGGAAATTTGCCGTGTTTGAAATTTCTTTGCAAGCGCAAAGGCACAAAAACTATTTTTGCAGAGAAAGATTTATGGCGGGGAATTTGGTAATCGTAGAGTCGCCCGGAAAAACTAAAATCCAGGGCTATCTCGGAAAAGACTTCACGGTCAAAGCCAGTCTGGGGCACATCCGCGACCTCCAGGACAATAAGCTCAGCGTAGACATAGAACACGGGTTCAAGCCCGAATACGTCATACCTGCGGACAAGAAGAAGGTAGTGGCCGAGCTCAAAAAGCTCGTTTCTCAGGCAGACACGGTCTGGCTCGCATCCGATCCCGACCGCGAGGGGGAAGCCATTGCCTGGCACCTTTATGAGACCCTCGGGCTCAAGGACAAGGACACACACAGGATAACCTTCCACGAAATAACATCGGAAGCCGTAAAGGATGCGGTCAAGCATCCGAGGGAAATAGATATGAACCTCGTCAACGCCCAGCAGGCCAGGCGCGTGCTGGACAGGCTCGTGGGTTTCGAACTTTCTCCAGTTCTCTGGAGGAAGGTGCAGCCGAAGCTCAGCGCCGGAAGAGTCCAGAGCGTTGCCCTTAGGCTCGTGGTCGACAAGGAAAGGGAGATCATGGCCTTCAAGCCGGAGGCTTTCTACAGGGTGGACTCCATCTTCCATCCCGCTGGAGAAGGTGCCAGAGTGCAGGTAAAGGCGACGCTCGACTCGAAGTTCAACGGAATCGAGGCCGCCAGAGCCTTCCTCTCGGACAGCATCGGCGCCAAGTTCCAGATCACCGACATAGACGAGCGCGACGGGGAGAGGACCCCGGCCCCTCCGTTCACGACCTCGACCCTCCAGCAGGAGGCGGCTAGAAAACTCCACTTCCCTGTCAACATGACAATGAGAGTGGCCCAGTCTCTCTACGAGAAGGGACTCATCACTTATATGCGAACCGACTCGGTCAATCTCTCCGGCCTTGCCTTGGGCACGGCCAAGAAATTCATCACGGAGAATTACGGAGCGGAGTATTCCACGACCAGACAGTACCGCACAAAGGCCAAGGGGGCTCAGGAGGCTCATGAGGCCATCCGTCCTACCTTCATAGAAAACACCCAGATAAGCGGCACGGCCCAGGAGCAGAAGCTCTATGACCTCATCTGGAAACGCACGGTCGCTTCTCAGATGGCGAACGCCAAGACAAAGAGCACCACCATAAAGATTTCTTCTGACAAACGAGAGGAGAAGTTCGTCAGCAGGGGCGTGAAGATCGTCTTCGACGGCTTCATGAAGGTCTATTCCGAAGGACGCGATGATGCCCAGACCTCTGACGAGCAGGAGGTTATCCTGCCGGCTCTCGCCAAGGGCCAGGAGATGGAAAGCAAGGGGATGGAGGCGGATTGCAAGTACACCCAGCCTCCGTTCAGGTACTCAGAATCTTCGCTCGTCAAGAAGCTTGAGGAACTCGGCATAGGCCGTCCTGCGACTTACGCCCAAATCATCACGACCCTCACTACGGAGCGTGGCTATGTCAACAAAGGCAACAAGCCGGGCACGAAGATCAAGGTCAGCGACCTCTGCCTCAAAGACGGAGTTATTTCCGAAGTCGGAAAGGTGGAGACCGTAGGTGCGGAGAACGGGAAGTTGATTCCGAATGAAATAGGAATGATCGTGACGGATTACCTGGTGAAGAATTTCTCCGAAATCCTCGACTATAATTTCACGGCCAACGTTGAGACGGATTTCGATGAAATCGCCGAAGGAAAGAAAGTCTGGAACAGCGTAATAGGCGAATTCTACTCGCCTTTCCACAAGAAGGTCGAGGAGATCTCCAATGACAAGAATTTCACTCACGTCGAGAGAGAGCTCGGCATTGACCCGGCAGACGGGGAGAAAATAGTCGCAAAGTTCGGAAAATATGGCCCTTACGTCCAGAAAGGCAGCGGAGACAAGGTCCGCTATGCGAATCTAGCCTCCGGCCAGCTGATAGAAAATCTCAGCCTTGAGGAAGCAATAAAGCTCTTCCAGCTGCCGCGCACGGTAGGGCAATATGAGGGCATAGAAATAATAGCGACGAAGGGACGTTTCGGCCCGTACATCAAGTACGGCAACATGAACGCCTCCCTGCCGAAAGGCTCCGATCCGCTTTCGGTCAGCCTGGAAGACTGCATCGAAGCGATACGCCGCGGAAAGGAAAGGGCCGCCGGAAATCAGGTCATCTCCGAGTTCAAGGACATTGATGTCCAGATCATAGAGGGAAGGTACGGTCCATACATCAAGCATGCCGGCTCCAACTACAAGATTCCGAAGGAGATGAACGCCCAGACGATGACTGAAGCCGACTGCCGCTCAATCATCGACAATTCTGAGCCCACAAAGCGAAAGAGATTCACGTCCAGGGGCGGCAAGAAATAGGGATCCGAGCCTTCTCCTTCCTTTCAATATTCATGTTAGAGGAGGCTCCGTACTGCCAAAATGTTATTTTTCGATGCAAAAGTGTTATAATTTAGAAATTATCATTACTTTTGCTATCGATAATTCAACCTATTATGGCCGCAAATCATCCTTTAGACGAAACCGACAAAAAAATATTGTCCTTCCTTGTCAAAGACGCAAGGATGCCTTTTCTTGAAATTGCAAGAGAATGCGGGGTCTCCGGAGCCGCTATCCACCAGAGGGTAAACAAGCTCAGGCAGCAGGGTGTCATCACAGGCTCAAGGCTCCTCGTCAAGCCTCAGGCCCTCGGCCTGAATGTCTGCGCCTTCGTAAGCATTTCCATTTCGGAAGCCAGCAAATATGAAGAAGTGGTCGCGAACCTCAAGCAGATACCGGAAATCGTAGAGTGCCACTTCGTGACCGGCAAGTACGCCTTGCTGGTGAAGCTCTATTGCTTCGACAATGACCACCTCATGGAGGTCCTCCTCAACACTATTCAGAAGCTCCCTTACATCCAGACTACCGATACGATGATCTCCCTCGACGAGGCGATCGACCGCCAGGTCTGGGTCAACGGCTTCAAGAGCACGAGCTACACAACGAGCAAGAACGCGTTGAAAGAAGACTAGGAAAGATAGCGGAGACTCTAACGGTTCCTGGCAAGAAAGTCAGCCAGCGCAAGGTCTTCCGGCGTAGTTATTTTGATATTGAACCTCTCGCCTTCTATCCAGGCGAGGGGTATTTTCTTGGCCTCAGCGACGGAGGCGTCATCGGTGAAGGAGGTGCTGTAGGCCTGGGAATAGGCCTCTCGAAGCTCTTCCGAGCGGAAAAGCTGAGGAGTCTGCGCCCTCCAGACCAGCGAGCGTTCAGGGTCGGGCTCTCCCGTCCGGGACAGTTTCCCGTCCTTGAGTTCCAGGGACTTGAGGCTGTCCACAGAAGGCAGGACAGGGATGAGGGCGTGGAGATTTTCGGCCTCGAAGCAGTCCAGCATCTTCCTTACGAAGGCGGAGCTCAGGAGCGGACGCACCCCGTCATGAACCATGACCGCCACCCCGTCGGGCACTTGGGCGAGGGCGTTCTTTACGGAGTGGAAGCGAGTGATTCCGCCCGTCACTATTTTCTGCCGCACAATGAAATTGGAAGCGAGGCAGATCTCTTTCCACTTGTCCGCATAGCCGGATGGCAGGACTGTAACTATATGGATATCAGGAACTGCGGCTATGAATTTCTCTATGGAACGCTGCAGGATGGTCTTGCCTCCTAAGGTAAGGAATTGCTTGGGCTCCTTCGCCCCCATGCGGACGCCTCTGCCACCCGCGGATATTATCAGATAGACCTCCTTGCTCATAATGGGAACTTTTAGAAGGCAAATCTAAGATAATTTTATAAATTTGCATACTACAGATTAACAGACAATTTTTGACATGGCATTTTCTTTTATGACCCAGGAGCTGTCGATGGACCTCGGCACCGCCAACACCGTCATCATGCAGAATGATGTGCCGGTACTTGACGAACCGAGCATTGTCGCCATCGACAACAATACAGGGAAATGCATCGCCATAGGACAGAAGGCTAAGCTGATGCAGGAGAAAGTCAACCCCGGCATCAAGACCATACGCCCTCTCAAGGATGGAGTAATAGCAGACTTCCAGGCTGCGGAGATGATGATCCGAGGCTTCATCAAGCAGGTCAACAGCAAGCACAGGACCCTGTTCACCCCGAACATTAAGATCGTCGTCGGCATCCCTTCCGGTTCTACGGAGGTGGAGATCAGGGCCGTCCGCGACTCGGCGGAACACGCCGGAGGACGTGACGTCTATCTCATTTTCGAGCCTATGGCGGCCGCCCTCGGAATAGGTCTGGACGTTGAGGCGCCTAAGGGGAACATGGTCGTGGACATCGGAGGCGGCACTGCTGAAGTGGCTGTCATCTCTCTGGGAGGCATAGTATGCCAGGAGAGCATCAAGACTGCGGGAGATGAATTCACCTCCGACATCCAGGAATATCTCAAGAGACAGCACAATGTGAAGGTCGGGGAAATCACGGCCGAGAAGATCAAGATAGCCGTCGGCAGCGTGCTCACGGAACTTGACGAAGAACCGGAGCCGTACATCGTAAGAGGTCCCAATATCATGACCTCCCTCCCTACGGAAGCGACCATCACTTACCAGGAGATAGCCACCTGCCTTGACGGCAGCATTTCCAAGGTCGAGAACGCCATCATGCGGGTCCTCGAACAGACTCCTCCTGAGCTCTATTCCGACATTGTAGAAAATGGTATCTACCTCTCTGGCGGCGGGGCCCTGCTCCGTGGTCTGGACAAGAGGCTCACCAACAAAGTCAACATCCAATTCCATGTCTGCGAGGACCCTCTGCGTGCCGTCGCAAGGGGTACGTGCAAGGCATTGAAGAACGCCGAGAACTACTCCTTCCTCATGCGGTAAATGCAGAAAAAGCGCAGCATAACGAAAATCGCCGTAAATGCAGCAATCTTCATTATGTTGGAGGTTGCTGCACTTGATATGTTGGCGCACAACGGAATCATGCAGGATTTCGCCGTTTCCAGGGCGGTTCACGGCTTCATGGCGAAGTGCTGGGGCGGAGCACAAAAGGCAGGCTATTATTTCTCGCTGAAAAAGACCAACGAGGCCCTCGCCGAAGAAAATTTCCGCCTGGCCGGGCAGGTAAGGAGATATAAGGAGAGGGAGGAGGCGATGCTTACCGACAGCATAGCCGCTTCGTACTCAGCCCAGGGCGATTCCGGCATCTACGTCTTCTCGCCGGCTACTCTCGTGAAGGTAAGCCGCAACAAGCAGCACAACTATCTCATCGTGGACAAGGGTTCGGAGGACGGGATCGGACAGAATACCGGAATAATAACCTCACAGGGGGTTGTCGGCATCATCGATGCCGTAGGAAAGCACTATTCCTATGCCATGTCCTTCATGAACACGGGGATGAGCGTCAGCGCCAGGCTCGGGAGGGAGGGAGCCGTAGGGCCTCTCGTCTGGGACGGGACAAGCAGCACAGGAGCCGTGCTCAAGGAGATTCCCCTCCAGTATAAGTTCAATGAGGGAGACACCGTCTTCACCAGCGGCTACTCCTCCATATTTCCGGCAGACATTCCACTCGGGCTCACGGGCTCGTCGAAGATCATCAACGGAGCGACCTACGACATAAAGGTCACCCTTCTCCAGGACTTCAATTCAATCAAGTTCGTGACCCTGGTCACCAACGCCGGAGATGCCGAAATCATGGAACTTGAAAAGAAAGAAGAAGACGTAAGCACAGAAAACGAGAAGAAATGAAGAACCGTTTCACGACATATTTCATACTCCTCCTCGCCGCTCAGATACTCCTGTGCAACTTCCTGAACATCAGTCCTTACCTGATGCTCTCCATCCTTCCTGTGCTGATACTCGCCCTTCCTTCCAGCATACCTACTGTCGGAGCCATGCTGATAGCCTTTGCCACGGGACTGGCCGTGGATTTCCTCTCGGAAGGAGTCATAGGGCTCAACGCGGCCTCCCTCCTGCCTGTGGCCTATGTGCGCAGAGACCTCAGCGCCCTGATTTTCGGAGAAAAATTCAACGACACCTCGGAACCTTTCTCAGTCAAGAACAACGGAGTATGGAAGATGATCTTCGCCATTCTTGTGAGCCAGACGATCTTCCTCCTCGTGTATTTCTGGGCAGAGGGCGCCTTCATGACCAGGACGCTCGGCTTCAACCTACTCCGGTTCGGGGTTTCCCTAAGTGCCGGGGTGCTTTTGTCCGTACTCATAGCGGAGACTTGCGCCTCGCAAAGCGACGATATCAAGTCATGGTAGCCAGGGAAAGAAATCTCCTGATCGGACTCGGCGTGGCGGCGGTGATCCTCATCGCCAGGCTTTTCATCATCCAGATCGTAGACACTTCCTACAAGGAGAGCGCCAGCAACAACTCCATGGTCTACGACATCATCTACCCTACACGCGGGGTGATCTATGACCGCAACGGGAAGATTCTTGTAGGTAACAAGGTCGCCTACGATATCCTGGTCACCCCGAATGAGGTCGGGGAATTCGACACCCTCCTGCTGGCATCGGTCTTGAAGACCGACCCTCAGGCCATCAGGAACAAGATGGCCGAATACAGAAGGAACAGGTCGAGAATCGGTTACCAGTCCATGGTCATGATGAAGCAGCTGAGCCCGGAGGATTATATGCGCTTCGCCGAAGTCCAATACAAGTTTCCCGGCTTCAAGGGGCAGGTCAGAAGCATTCGCGACTATCCGATCAACGCCGGAGGCAATCTTCTCGGCTACGTTTCGGAAGTGGACGCCAGTTTCATAGCAGCCCACCCGGGGGAGTACCGTTCCGGAGACTACGCCGGCAAGACAGGCATAGAAGCGGCCAGGGAGAAGGATCTGCGCGGGGTAAAGGGCTACCACATCTATCTCCGCAACTCCCGCAACCAGATAGAGGAACGCTACAAAGGAGGGGCGATGGACAAAGAGGCTGTTCCGGGCCACGACATCGTGACCACGATCGATGCCGACCTCCAGCAATACGGGCAGGAGCTTATGGCGAACAAGGTCGGAAGCGTAGTTGCCATAGAGCCTAAGACCGGAGAGATCCTTTCCATGATTTCGAGCCCGGGAATCGATGTCAGCATGCTCGCCGACATAGGAAAACATTATTCCGAAATCGTCAGCGACCCCTACAAGCCGATGTTCAACCGTACCGTCCAGGCTTCTTACCCTCCGGGCTCAGTCTTCAAGCTGGTCAATGGGCTGATAGGCCTCCAGGAAGGAGTCCTCGACACAAAGATGGCTTATCCCTGCAACCGCGGCTACCGCTACAGCGGAAACCATAAGCTCGGCTGCCATGCCCACCGTTCGCCTCTCGTACTTGAGGAAGCCATAATGATGAGCTGTAACGGCTTCTTCTGCTATGTTCTGAAATCGATCCTGGAGAATCGCAAATATAAAACCATCGAAGACGCCTTCGACCGCTGGAGGGAATATGTGGTAAGCTTCGGCTTCGGAAGGAAGCTGGGGAGCGATTTCCCGGCAGAACTCGGCGGCACCATCCCCACCTCTAAATATTACGACAAAATCTACGGCAAGGGCGGCTGGAAATTCACGACCGTGGTCTCTCTGTCCATCGGCCAGGGAGAAATCGGCGTGACTCCGCTCCAGATCGCCAATCTCAGCGCCACGGT
Organism: Bacteroidales bacterium UBA7258; assembly: GCA_002472565.1. Lineage (GTDB taxonomy): Bacteria > Bacteroidota > Bacteroidia > Bacteroidales > UBA932 > Cryptobacteroides. The sequence continues at coordinate 49,510 of DKSK01000022.1, forward strand.
AGCCAATCGCGGCTACTACTACATACCCCATATCGTCAAAGATTCTCCGGGAGTTGAAATCGCCCCAAAGTTCCATGAGAGACAATACACCGAGGTCGACACCACCGAGTTCAAGAAGGTGATCCAGGGCATGTGGAGGGCCGTCAACAGCGGCTTCGGTTCAGGAGGTACGGCCAGCATCGCCGCCGTCCCCGGCCTGGACATCTGCGGGAAGACGGGAACGGCCCAGAACCCTCACGGTGCGGATAACTCCGTATTCATATGCTTCGCCCCTAAGGACGACCCGAAGATAGCTATAGCCGCCTACATCGAAAATGCGGGCTTCGGCGCGACATGGGCCTGCCCTATCGCCTCCCTAATGGTAGAGAAATATCTCAACGGCTCGATCGCCGAAGGCCAGAGGAAGGATCTCGAGAAACGCGTAATGGAAGGAAATCTCCTTGACAGGGTACACGTGAAATGATAGAGTCGTTCAAAGGAAGATCCATAGGACAGTCTTTTGACTGGAAGCTGCTCTCATGCTACCTGCTGCTGGTAATCTTCGGCCTGCTCAACATCTACGCATCGGTCCATGGGGAGGCGGGCGGAACTTTCCTCAGCTTCTCCACCCGAAGCGGGAAACAGATTGTATGGATCGTCACGGCCCTGGTTATAGCAGCTCTGATAATTTTCGCCATACCTCCCGAGCTATGGGTCTCCGGGGCCGTTATCTTCTACATCTTCGTGGTCTTCCTCTTGGTCGCGGTAATTTTCCTCGGAGTCGAGGTCAAGGGATCGCGCTCATGGTTCGAATTCGGTCCCGTCCGCTTCCAGCCTGCGGAAATATCGAAAATCTCGACCTCGCTCATGCTCGCGGCGGTGATGAGCAGGTCTAACTTCAAGATAAGCAAACTCAAAGACTTTCTCCTTGCGGCCCTGATAATAGGAGTCCCGATGCTGGTGATAGTAGCCGAGGACGAGACGGGTTCAGCCCTAGTCTATGTCGGCTTCATCTTTATGCTCTATCGTGAGGGCCTTACAGGATGGATTCTGATGCTCATAGGCCTGACCATACTGACGTTCGTGCTGACCCTCACAGCCTCCCCTTACACGGCTATACTCACCCTCGCCATGATTACGACCTTCTTCCTCGCCCTCAACATAAGGAAGATCGGGAAATGGATTCTCTACGGCCTCGGGACAGGGGCCATCATGTCTCTGCTTCCATGGCTGATAAATCTCCTGCAGGAGGAATTCATTCCGGGAGCCGCTCTGCTCAGGGACGGACTCGACGATGCCTGGGTCAAGGCCACCATTCTTGCCAATTCTTCATGGCACTGGCTCCTCAAAGTCAAGCCGATCTACTTTCTGCTCGCCTTGACCCTTCCGGCAGCGCCCGCAGCTCTTGTCAAATCCTACCGGAAGAAAGACTATTTCCTCGGAGCCTCGGCCCTCGCCTTTCTGGTCGGCATATTCATGGTCTATTCCACCGACTTCCTCTTCAACGACGTGCTCCAGGATCATCAGAGAAGCAGGATAGAGGTCCTGCTGGGGATGCGTGACGATCCTTCGGGGGTGGGTTACAACGTCAACCAGAGCATGATCGCCATTGGCTCGGGCGGCCTCAGCGGAAAGGGCTACCTCAACGGTACGCAGACGACCTACGGTTTCGTGCCGGAACAGAGCACGGACTTCATCTTCTGCACGGTCGGCGAGGAGTGGGGCTTCGTCGGCTGCGTCGGCGTAATCCTGCTTTACGGCTTCATGATCATGAGGATTATAATAGACGCGGAGCACTCCAGGGAGCATTTCACCAGGATCTACGGCTATTGCGTCGCGAGCTGTCTCTTCATGCACCTGTTCATCAACATCGGCATGACAATAGGGATCATGCCCGTCATAGGCATCCCTCTTCCGCTGATGTCCTACGGAGGTTCGTCTCTGTGGGCCTTCACTGCCATGATTGCAATTTTCGTGGTTCTGGACCACGAGGAAAGAAAATATTTTTAGGAAAATCCAGCAATTTGCTTGATATTTGTCATCACAAAACTTTTAAAAAATGAAAAAGTTTATTGCTATCATCACCGCGGCGCTCGTCAGCACCGCCGCATTTGCACAGGTTGAAGTCGGCGCAGGCTATCTGAACGCCAGCTATTCCGGAGACTTTGAAAACAGCGGAAGCGGCCTCTATGCAGGCGTTTCCTACAACTTCCCATTCGCTGAAGTAGGCATCGGGACCTTCGGTGTCAAACCCGGCTTGTATTATTCCTATTACAGCGCAAAGGATACCTTCAAGACCGGCCTGGCTTCTACCGAGGTTAAGTTCAAGGAGCATTCCCTCAACGTCCCTGTCCGTCTGAACTACAACATGGGACTCGCAAGCGACCTGAGCATCGCTCCATATTTCGGACCTGTCTTCGCCTTCGGCGTATCAGGAGATGCTGATGGTTCCGGAAGCGTTCTGGGAGTTTCCGGAAGCAATTCCAGAGACCTTTACGATGGTCTGAAGCGCTTCGATGTAAAGCTCGGACTCGGCGTCGACATCACCTTCCTCCAGTTCTTCAAGGTCAACGTCGGCTATGACTGGGGCCTTCTCAACAGGTATGACGGAGATGGTGACCTCAAGGCGAAAGTCAACTACGTTCACCTCGGTCTCGCCTACGCTTTCTAAGCCCTGGCGCTGAGGACGCGGCCTCACCCAAAGATAAGATCCGCGAAAAATCAAGGGATGACCTCCAAGCCCGTCAGGACTTTCAGGTCATCCCCTTTTTCATCTTGCGTCCGATTTTTGCGGCGATTAGAAGTCCAGAGAAGCCGGTGCAAGATCATAGGCCTTGGCGGAGAGAGTGCCATGGCCGCGCAGCACGACCATGCACTTGCCGAAGAAAGCCTTCCTCTTATTATCCTTAAATCTCTCCATGGAAAATTCGCTTCCATTGTCTACACCTTCGATGACAGGGGCTTCCGAGCCGTCCGCCGCCGACGTGGAGAAGAATATCTGGTTCTCCGCCCATGGGCAGAGATTCCCGAATTCATCCGTGACGGTCACGTTCACGAAGGTCAGCTCGTCGCCGGCGTAGTCGACGTCCAGGCGGATCTTCGACGCAGGGCCGGCGGTGCGTATCGTCTGCGACATGACCTCCTTGCCGTCCTTCCTGGCGACCGCCTCGACCTCGCCAGGCTCGTAGACGACCCTCCATGAGACATGGTACTCGTGGTCGCCCTTGCTGCGGACGCCTTGGCTGACGCCGTTGACGAAGAGCTCGACCTCGTCGGCGTCGTTGTAGTAGCACCAGAGGTCGACCTCCTGGCCAGGCATCCAGTTCCAATGAGGGAAGAGGTGGAGCACAGGCCCTTCCGTCCATTCGCTCTTGTACATGTAGTAGACGTCCTTCGGGAAGCCTGCAAGGTCGATGATGCCGAAATAGCTGCTCCTCGAAGGGAAGGTGTAAGGGGTAGGCTCCCCAATGTAGTCCCAGCCCGTCCAGATGAACTGGCCCGAGCAGTAAGGGGTGTTCTTCACGGCGTCCCAGCATTCCTCATGGGTCGAGCCCCATGGCACACGAGAGTTGTCGTAGGAGGAGACGAGGTGCGAAGGGTTGTCGTTCATCCTCTTGTAGCTCTCCGGCCTTATGTAGACGCTGTCCGAAGGCATCTCGTAGAAGCCCCTCGCCTGGATGGAGGAAACCGTCTCGGACATGACGAGCGGCTTGCCAGGGAAGTTCTCGGGGAAGGTCTTGATGGCCGGGAGATGGTAGTTCAGGCCAATGACGTCGAGGGCGTCCGTCATGAAGAGGTAGTTCGTCTTCGGGTTCACGTGGTTGCAGCCGGAGGTCACGGGCCTCGTCGGGTCGAGCGACTTCACGATGGAGGCGAGCTCCTCCGTGACCAGGGTGCTCGAGGAGACCTTGTCCCCGCCACGCTTGCCCTTGTCGACGGCGTTGTTGTTGCCGAGGTTGAGGATTCCGCCCTGCAGGGTCGTGTCCGTGGCCTCCTCATTCTGTTCGCGGACCTCGTTGCCGATGCTCCACATGATGACCGAAGGATGGTTTCGGTCGCGGAGGACGAAGTCCCTGAGGTCGCGCTCGTGCCAGTCCTTGAAGTAGTTGCCGTAGTCGTATTCGGTCTTGCGGAGGTACCACTGGTCGAAGGCCTCGTCCATGACCATGAAGCCCATGGTGTCGCACATGTCGAGGAGCTCCGGTGCAGGCGGGTAATGGCTTGTTCTGATGGCGTTTACGCCCATGTCGCGGAGCTTGACGAGCTGGCGGCGGATCGCGTCGTTGTTGACGGCGGCGCCGAGGCAGCCGAGGTCGTGGTGGTCGCAGACGCCGTTTATCTTCATGTTGACACCGTCGAGCCAGAAGCCGGTCTCGGGGTCGAAGCGGAAGCTGCGGAATGAGGTGCGGGTCTCAAGCTCGTCGGTGACCTTCTTGCCGGCCAATATTTCGGTCTTCACGACGTATGTGTTCGGTTCGTCGGTGCTCCAGAGGAGCGGGTTCTTCACCTTCAGCGTCTGCTCGGCGTCCTTCGACTGCCGCGTCGCCACAATGCGCCCATCCGCGTCATACACCGTGTTGCGGAAAGAGACGTTTTGTTTTTCCTCGCCGGCCAGCGTGACGCTCACCTTCACCGACCCGTCCTCCGGGTCCGTCGTCACCAGCACGCCCCACTGGGCCGCCCTGACCTTGCCCGTCGTCGTCAGCCAGACATGGCGGTAGATCCCGCAGCCCGAATACCAGCGCGAATTCGGCTCCTTCTGGTTGTCCACCTTCACCGCGATGACGTTGTCTCCGTTCCGCAGGTAAGGCGTCAGCTCATACTGAAAAGATATGAAACCATAGGGCCGGAACCCGAGCTCATGGCCGTTGATCCAGACCGTCGAATTCATGTAGACCCCGTCGAAGTCTATGAGCGCGACCTGGTCCTTCGCCAGGTCAAGCGTGAAATGCTTGCGGTACCAGCCGATGCCGCCCGGAAGGGCACCGCCGCTCGCGCCCGAAGGATTCTCCGCGGAAAAATCCCCCTCTATGGCCCAGTCGTGCGGCAGGTTCAGCCTTCTCCAGCCATTGTCGTCGAGCGCCGGATCCTGCAGCTCCTCCCCCTGCCTCGCCTTCGTGAAAAGCCAACCCTCATCGAAATACCGCCTCACCCTCGCACCGCCCAGCACCTCGCCCTTCACCGCTTTCGCGCTTCCCGCGGCCTTCGCGCTCTCCGCCGCAGGCACACTCCCGACAGCCGCCTCTCCATCATAACTGAAACCAAAACCCGTGGCCACCACCGCGGCCACAGCAACACTGAAAAATATGGAACTTTTCCTCATAAGAAAAACAGGTTATCGCCTTAGTAACGCCCCGCCGCTCCCCGCCGGTCACACCCCACCGCACTCCGCCACTCCCCGCCACTCCCGACACGCCACACCATGCCCAGCCACGGCCAGCCGCACCCAACACGCCCCGCACACCCCGCGGCCCATTTAAACGTTCCCACAAAATTACACAAAAAATCCCCTTCCTCCGAACCCTATCCCCAAAATAAACCCCATCCGCCACAATCCCCCTCCCTAAAACCACTCTCCTCCCCAAACAAGAGGCGGCCCGCCACCACCATGTGCAACCCATTTTGTAACTATTTGATACTCAATGCCGATTTTTGAAGCGTGCACATTGTGGTGCCATTTTTCGTACCGCCGTGGGCAACGCATTTTCCAAGTTGTTGATTATCAAGTCCTTCATTTTAGGCTTGCACATGAGGGGCCTGAAATCAGGTGGTCATTGTGCAAGACAAAATCGGATACCCTGTGTATCAATGAGTTACAAATTGCCTTGCACATGGCAGGGTGCGGACGGGACGAAAAGGGTCTGTTTGGGGCGCGGACAGGCAGGAGAGGAGGCTGGGTGGGCGTGCCCGGAAAGAGGAAGGGCACTGACTTGTCCTGAAATAAG
>DKSK01000001.1 GCA_002472565.1 Bacteroidales bacterium UBA7258
TTATAATTTTACCGAACTATTGCTCTATAATTCTCCAAATTTAATTAATTTTGCCGACAAAGTATAGAGATGGGCAAGTTTGAGGAATACTGGAACGGAGAACATAAAGGTTTCTGGCGCTTTGTGATCTTGGCGACGGTGGCTTTCATCGTCTGGGTCGGTCTGCTGCGCCATGACAATCTCCTCCGCTGGGTCAAGGCCGGGATGGAGTACCGCCGTCAGAACCGCCAGATCGAGGCCCTCCAGAAAGACATCGACCGCATGGACAAGGCCATCAAAGACCTCTCCTGCGACAGGGATTCCCTCGAAGGCTTCGCCAGGGAAGAATTCCATTTCGCCGCTCCTGGAGACGACGTATACATAGACGAGAATGCCAGATAGCGCCCCCGTCTCTTTTCTCCCAACCGAATGATGCAGACGTTATTTCCCGGCCGGACGTTTGTATCCGTCTTTGGCGGCCCGTTCACTCATCCTCACTATCCTTTTCTCAAGATCAGGATGCGAGGAAAAGAGTTGGTTCACGAGGTCGGACTGCCCGCCTCCTTCAAGATCCCTGAGCCTCTCGAAGGCCATGGCCATGGCCCAAGTGTTTTTGCCGGTTTTCTTCAAGAAATTGTAGCCGTAGTCATCGGCTTCACTCTCTTCCTTCCTTGAGAATGAGGCGCTTGCGAGACTTTGGCTGAGGTCGCCGAGCGCCGAGGCGGAGAGTTCCCCGACGGCTCCTCCCGCCGAAATCAACCCATATCGGGCGGCCATGGCTATGTAGGCCGCTTTGAATTGCTTCTTTGTGTGCTTCAGGGCGACGTGTCCGATTTCATGGCCGAGGACTCCGATGAGCTCGTCATCGCTCATCAGGTCCATGAGTTTGGAATAGACCCTTACGCTTCCATCGGCGCAGGCGAAGGCGTTGGCTTCGTCGGTCTGGTAGACCTTGAAATTCAGGGTCAGCCCGTCCACAGTAGGAAGATTCCCCACGAGCCTGTTCAGCCTCTTGGTGTAGGGGCTGGAAGGTCCGAGAACCTTGCTCTTGGCGTCAAGTTCCGTGATATACTGATGAACTTCACTCTGGACCTGGGCGTCGGAAATGGTCAGGCCCTGGATAGCGGTAAGGCCCGCCGCGGCAACATATTCTGGGTCAGCCTGGACTCCCGTCAGAATGGAACAGGAGGAGAAGGAAAGCGCTGAGGCAAGCGCGAAGGGAAGGAGCCTTCCGCCGAAGCTTAAAATCCTGTGTAGTTCCATGGTGTAATTGCTCTCATTTCGGCTTTTACAGATTCTGCGACATCGAGCTTGTCGATGAAGTCCTCGATGGTCGCCTTGTCTATGGCAGCCCCCGTGCGGGTGAGGTTCTTGAGGGTTTCGTAAGGATTGGGGTAGCCTTCCCGGCGCAGAATGGTCTGGAGAGGTTCCGCGACAACAGCCCAGTTCTTTTCCAGGTCGGAGTGGAGCTTTTCCTCGTTGAGAATCAGCTTGCCGAGGCCCTTCTTGAGGGAGGCGAAGGAGATAAGGCCGTGGGCTGCCGGGACTCCCATGTTGCGGAGCACGGTGGAGTCGGTAAGGTCTCGCTGGAGTCTCGAAATCGGAAGCTTCATGGACAGGAAGGTCAGGATGGCGTTCGCCATTCCGAGATTTCCTTCCGCGTTCTCGAAATCGATAGGATTGACCTTGTGCGGCATGGCAGAGGAGCCGACCTCATTTTTGTTGACCTTCTGGCGGAAATATTCGAGCGAGATGTACATCCAGATGTCTCTGGAAAGGTCGATAAGTATGGTGTTGATCCTGCGGAGGCAGTCGAAGATGGCCGCGAGGTTGTCGTAGTGCTCGATCTGGGTTGTCGGGAAAGACCTCTTAAGGCCGAGAGAGGCTACGAAACGATCTCCGAAGGCTATCCAGTCTATGGAAGGATAGGCCACCTTGTGGGCATTCATGTTGCCCGTAGCTCCGCCGAACTTGGCCGGGAAGCTAAGACCTTCAAATTGGCGCAGCTGCTCTTCGAGCCTTACCTGATAGACCTTGAATTCCTTCCCGAGGCGGGTTGGGGAGGCAGGCTGGCCGTGGGTGCGGGCAAGCATGGGAACATCCTTCCATCTCTCGGCGTCCTCGGCTATCATGTCCAAAACTTCTTTCAGCGCCGGCATGTAGACTTCGCGGAGACCTTCCTTGAGCATCAGAGGCTGGGCGGTGTTGTTGATGTCTTGGGAGGTCAGGCCGAAATGGATGAAGTCCACATAGCGGCCGATCCCTGCCTCGTTGAACCTGTCTCGGAGGTAGTATTCCACTGCCTTGACATCGTGGTTGGTGACTTTCTCTATATCCTTGACAGATTGCGCCTGATCGGGCGTGAGTTCTTTCCATATTTTGCGGAGCCCCTCGAATTTTTCTTTCGGGAAGTCCTCCAGCTGGGGAAGAGGAAGTTCGCAAAGGGCAATGAAGTATTCTACCTCGACGCGGATCCTGTTGCGGATCAGCGCGAATTCGCTGAAGTAATCCCTCAGCGCCTTGGTTTTGGAGTAGTATCTTCCGTCTACGGGAGAGACGGCGAGCAGAGAGTCGAAATCCATCTGAAAAGCTTATTTGATTTTATATACCACGACTCCGATGTGCTCCTTCGCGCACCAGAGCCATATTTTCGTTCCATATGAGTCGTCAACCATAGAGGTGACCTTCCATTTCTGCCCCGCCATGCTTACAGAGACAATGTCTTTCTTGTAGGACAGGTCTCCTCTGAAGCTGTCTCCCTGAGAGAGGTCAGAGAGGTCTTGGCTGGCGTCGGCTTTGACTTCGAAATATTCCGACATGTCATCTTTCCCGGCGACGAAAGTACCCTGGTCCATGGAACTGGAAAGCTGCCAGGTGTCCTCGTCATAGGAAAGGATTAGATTGTCGTCCTTCATCAGGCTTATTCCGGTCTGGCTCTTGAAGACCTTTGAAGGGCCGGCTTCCTCTTCCTTGCCGCATGAGCAGAAGAGAAGGGCCGCCGCGGCCATAGCCATGAATATATATCTGCTTGTCATTTCAAAGTGATTATTTTGATGACGTCGACACTGCTTCCGTCCACCTCCGTGACCTTGGCCTTGAGAATGCCGCCGCCGGCAGGCTTCCAGTAGCAGCTGGCGTCTGTGGAGACCGGGCTGCCGTTGAATGTCCAGCTGACTGTTTTCGCCCCTACAGCATTGGCGACGCGGAGAGGAAAGGCCGAAGATTTGCTGAAAGTTCCATCGCTGAGTCTGGACTTGCTCGGAAGAATGATATAGACTCTCGCGCCGGGTGCCTCTGCCTTCGTCTTGAACTTGTCGCTGATTTTTCTCTCCTCATTCCCGTCCTGATCCTTGAAGAAGATGGTGTAGGAGATGGATGATAAAGGATTGAGTTTGTCCAGAAGAATGGCGTATTTCCCCGGCTCATATGCATTTACCTCTATCTCCTCCTCGCTTCCGCTGCTTTCTGTCCTGAAGTAGGCCGGGCCGTCGTAGGATGCGTCACTGCAAGTCCAGCTGATGATTGCCGCGTCCTGAAAGACTTCGACTTCTGTGATGCTCGGAATCCGAGGCTTGGCGGCACTCCCTCCCAGAATGTTGAAACTTGCGCTCTCGGAATTCAAGACGATATTGGCGAGCCTATAGTCCGGGTCCTTTCCCGACCAGGTCTTGTATTTGGAATTGAGCTCCGAGTTGAGGTAGTTGATGTTCCTCGTCGGGAAGAAAGGGGTAGGAGTGCTCCCGGAGGTGAAGGTGATCATGTCCGCGCAAGGGTGCTGAGGATTGGCGTTCACGATGTCTGCGATCCAACGGTCGGCAGCGGTGTAGCCGTCACCGGTATAGTTTTTCGATTGGTCTATATGGTAGACTCCTAGTCCGTAGTTCATTTTGCTAAAGTAACGGTCCCAGCCTTCCGCCTTCCTATATTCAATAAGGAAGACCTCATCGTCCACGTCGGTGGTGAAGCTCATGTAAGGATGCCCGGCCCCGCTCACCGGGCCGATGGTCTTGCTTCCCGCGGAAGTGACCTCTGTCCTGGTGCCTAAGCCTAGGCTATAATAATCAATCGCACCATAGCCTACAGGGCAGTCTCCGGAATAGGCATAACTGCCTTGCGCCATCACCGAAGTCATCATCCAGCCTGGGCTGTAATCTCCTCCCGACTCTTCATAATCGGTGTCATATATGTCCATGAGCCCCAGATTGTGGCTGAATTCATGGCAGAAGACGCCGATGCCGTTTATCGTTTTCCCTGTTCCGCGGCACTCACAGCAGACATTGTATCCGCTGATTTTTTTGCCGTTGAGACTCAGGTTGATTCCATCTGCATCGAGTGCTGACTGGTAGGACCAGATGCAGTCGTCTCCGGCTCCGGCCTCTTCGCCATTTCCAGCCATAATTACGCTTACCGCATCCACTATCCCGTCATTGTCTGCATCAAAGCGGGAAAAGTCTATTCCGGCTGCGCCTGCCAGTTTGCATGCTTCTTCGACGGCCTGGGGCGCATTCTTGTCGTCGTTGCCTCCATAGTAGGCGCGTTTTTTCGAAAGGGTCACGATAGGGGAGACCGTGAACTCGAAATCGTAGTAGTCTCCAGCCATATCATTGAAATATTCCAGGACGGAACCATAGCCCCTGTATCCGTCCTGATGAAACATGTTGTTGAACTCGGCCTGGGTGTGGGTGTAGGGTACGTCGGCGTATTGGGCGAGGATTATCAGAACCTTGAGGCTCCTCTTTCCTGACATCGTCCGTCCGCTCGCGCCCTCCCCATATTCTTTGCCGGCGAGGCTCCCCGCTGATCTTCCTTCGCGGGCCCCGTCTCCAGTCCTGAGAATTCCCTCCGTTCCAAGGCTTGCGCTTTTTCTCCGTGCGCTTTCTCTGCCCGCCGCCACGAGGCGTTTCCCTGTTTCATGTCTGAGATGCATAGCGGCGTAGGGGATATACCTGCTTGCCGAAGTGATAGTCTGCGGAACGGCGCGGCTTCCCGCAATGTAGCCGGAATTGTGCATTGATCCGTCGGGGTTGTAGAGCGCGTAGCAATATCTGCCCTCGGAGTCCCGCGTAAGCGCATGCCCCTCCATGTCGACCATGTAGTGCGCGAATTCATCTCCGATCATCCTTATCTGGAGACTCGTGCCGTCAGGCTGGGTAACCTTGACAGGCCAAGGATATGCCGGGACGGCTTCCGCCGTATTGATAGTGGCAAAGCCCGACAGAAATGTCGCGGCCAGACCAGCCAGTACCTTAGTCCGATGATTCATGTCAGTCTTTTTCCTCTAGTAAATGATTCTGCAAATCTGATTATTTTTTCCCTCAAATCCAAAGCCCGCGCAAAGCATAGCCACAAGCATAGTCCGCGCCGGGCCCCACCGGATATAAGATAATTGAGCCGACCGTTTTGCCCGGCCGGCTCAATTTGATTCTTAGGTTAGAGTACTATGTAAGGAGCTTTGGCGAGGTGTAAAGTCGCTGGCAACTTTTAAGTAAATTACTTAGAAGCCGCGGTAGACTCCTTCCTGAATTCCTTGAAGTCCTTCATGAGGGCGAGAGCAGCCTTGCGTGCGCGAGCTCCTGCTGCTTTGTTCCCCTTCTCTACCTGTGCGTCTGCATTAGTGACAAAAGCGGCATACTCTGCCTTAATCTTCTCTACGAGTTCTTTCATGATTTTTAGAGTATTAATGGTTCGTTAAATTTTGTCTTTTTAAACATTCTGGGGCGCAATTTAGCCATTTGTCTGAAAATTAGCAAGTAAAATCGATAAAAAATTTTAAGAATCACCTGATCTTGTCACCGCCTCGAATCTTCATGCGAGAAAAAAGGTCAGATTTTCTCCGGACCTTCGGAGGAAGCATTGAATGAATTCATCGCCCTGTCCGGACCCATGAACACAAAATCCTTAACTCCTTTTATGACTTTTTCGCATATTTCAGGAACGGCGGCTTCTTCTTCCTTGCTCAATTGTCCGATGACGAAATCGATCTGCCCTCCTCTTGAGAAGTTGTTTCCGATCCCGATACGGATACGTGTGTAGGCATCTGTGCCGAGCATCGCTTCGATGTTCTTGAGACCATTGTGCCCTCCGGCGCTCCCTCTTTTGCGCATACGCAGCTTCCCGAAAGGAAGATTGAGATCATCGCAGATTATAAGCAGATTCTCAAGTGGAAGCTTATACTTGTCAACCCAGTACTTTACGGCGTTTCCGCTCAGATTCATGTAGGTCGAAGGCTTCAGAAGGCTGAGCGTCCTTCCTTTGACGGAAATCTCAGCCATGTCGCCATAGCGCCCGGAACTGAAAATGGTGTCGGATGCCTTAGCCCAGGCATCCAACACCATGAAACCCATATTGTGCCTGGTGTTGGCGTACTCGTCTCCGATATTGCCTAATCCTACTATGAGATATCTCATGCCAGGCAGGTATATAGAGGCGGATTACTTCTTCTCGGCAGGAGCTGCATCAGCTGCAGGAGCTGCATCAGCTGCCGGTTCCGCTGCAGGAGCGGCTGGTGTTCCGAACTCTTCGGCTTCCTTAGCCTCCTCGTAAGCGATGTGAGCCTCGATCTGGCGGGTGGACTTTACGCAGCAGAGGATGGTGGCCTTGGAAGTGAGGATGGTGAGGTTGTCGTATTTGAGATCGCCTGCGGTAATCTGCTTGCCGATTCCGAGCTTGGTGATATCGATATCGAGCTGATCAGGAAGGTCCTTCATCAGACCGCTGACGCGCATCTTGCGCACGAGCTTGAAGAACTTGCCGCCGGCGAGCACTCCGCTTGCGGTACCCTTGATTGCGATAGGAATGTCAATCGCGATAGGCTTGTCCTCGGTTACGGCGAGGAAGTCTACGTGGAGGCAGTTGTCATCTACCGGATGGAACTGGAACTCGTGGGAAACGGCTGTGAACTTCTTGCCGTTATCGAGAGTGATGTCTACGATATAAGACTGAGGAACATCGGTGATGCCCTTGAGATCTTTAGCGTTTACAGTGAAGAGGATGTTGCCCTCGATGCTCGGGCCGTAAAGGTTGCAAGGAACGAGGCCCTGCTTGCGGAACGCCTTGACGATAGCCTTGTTGCCAGCCTCGCGGACGGTTCCCTTCAATTCGAAGTGTTTCATTGTTTTGTTGTTTAAAATGTGTTACTCAGTCTGCTCGCGCAGACCCCATTGCACCAAAAGCTTTTCGGGCTTTGTAATATGCGGGCGCAAATGTAGCAAATATTTTCGAATGAGAAAAATATTCCGCTATTACTCAAGCAGTCCTGTGGCAAGGTTCCAGGAGAGGCCGCGGTAATATTCGTTCAGGCTCTCGTCGCTCCCGCCTGAAGATGAGAGCCGGTTCGCAGCAGGAAGATACATGCTCAGGCCGCAGAAATTATTTATTGGAAAATCTTTCATGAATTCCGGAGTCGCCGCCTTGTATATGATGCAAGAATTTATGGCATTATCGAGAAGCGTCATGTCTTCATCAATGACTCCGGATTTGGCGAGAATGTCCCGCAAATCGTAGAACCAATGTTTGTTGAAGCGGAAGTAGCCTTGCACGAGATTCGGATTCACGGAGGCTATGGCATCCCTGTATTTCGAGAACAAAGTCTTGCAGACCGCTCCCAGAGCGTCCATCTTGGTACAGTCTATCAGTGAAATGGTCGCGGAACGATACTCGCCGCTCATGGCATTGTAATGGGCGAAGTAGTCTGAGCAGACTAGCTCCGGAGCCGGAACGGAGCGCTTGAGCAGCCTGTCGGCGATGGTCGTGTAGTCGAAACCCTCCGCCAGAACTTCGGCTTGGGAAAAGCCGACTTTATCGGTCACGTCTTTCAGTGCGTATGCCGTCTCAATTCCGCCCATCAGACAGGCATCGAAGAGAATATAGTCGAAATGCATGGGGAAGGCCGCGGCGAAATCCTCGATCTCAATTTCGAGAGAAACCGTTTTCCTGTTCTTGTATTCCTGCCCTATGGTTTTGACCGGGAGCCCCGGCAGCACTTCCTCTATGTAAGGAACTTCTCCAGGAGCCAGGCTTCCATCACGCCTTCTTGACAAAGTGATGGAATTGAAGGAACGTGAATAATAGCCCGCGGGAAGCCATCCGGTCGCATGTGAAGAAAAGTCCATTCCATAGCTGTCGGAAGGATATTGGACTTTGATGTATTCCAATACGTCATGAAGCGTCTGGGCTGAGGCCGCAGGTGTCCCGACCGGCCATGTGCGGACTGTGTCCATGACTGCTCTGCCCTTTTTGTTCTTGTACATCTGGATGAGGACGGGAGAGGTCTGGACGGTGTCTCTGGCGCTTTTGGGCTGCTTGCTGAAGACAAGCAGCGCATTCCCGTTTCTCTTGCCCGAAGGAAGGTAGCCTTCGCCGAGGCTGGAAATGTTGTTCGCCATGAAGGAGCTGATGGAGTTGAATCCTGCGGAATATAGGAGGAAGACCTTGTCTCTGTGGACAGGGTCTTGATTATCATCACCTTTTTCTTTCTGGCATGAAGAAAGTAGGAGCGCCATGGACGTCATCACCATGGCCATGAAAAACCTAAATATGAATCTTTCTAATTTCATAGAGTCGCAAAGATAGACTTTTCTTCATAAATCAGGCCAATTTTTCTATATTTGTGGAAACACAGAAACATAATGAGGATCATCGTGAAAGCCATTTTCGCCATCGCATCCGCGGCCGCATTCTCGGCTTGCGTACCAAAGAAAGAAACCGCTGAGAATTTTAAATATACGGTTGACCAGTTCGCCGACATCAAGGTTATGCGCTACCGCGTGCCCGGCTGGGAGAGCTTGTCACTCAAGCAGAAAGAGTATGCCTACCATCTTGCGGAGGCGGCAAAATACGGAAGAGACATCACCTGGGACCAGTACTGCAGATGGAATCTTCCAGTGCGGCATCTGCTAGAAAATATCATAGAAAATTACAAGGGAGACCGCAAATCCGAGGATTACAAGAATTTTGAAATCTACGCAAAGAGAGTCTTCTTTAGCAATGGCGTGCATCATCATTATGCCGAAGACAAGATTCTGCCTGCCTGCCCGAAAGAGTATTTTTCCAGCCTTATGGAAGCCGTCGGAGCCTCGGAAGAGGCCCTGCTGGACTTCATCTATGACCCTTCGGCATATCCTCAGAGAAGGTCTACCTCCACGCAGGGCGACATCGTAGCCTTGTCTGCTGTTAATTTTTATGACAACGTGGACCGGAAGATGGTGGATGATTTCTATGCCGCCATGACGGATCCCTCCGACCCTGAGCCTGTCAGCTACGGGCTCAATTCGAAGCTTGTCAGGGATTCTTCCGGAGTCCATGAACTCGTATGGAAGGCTGACGGTCTTTACGGCTCGGCGATCAGCAAGATTTGCGAAGAACTCGCCAAGGCTCAGGAGGTGGCGGAGAATGAAATCCAGAAGAGGGCAATCGGCTATCTGATAGATTTTTATAGGACGGGAGACCTTCGTCTTTGGGATAGATTCAACGTGGAGTGGGTCAAGGATACGGTCGGTCAGGTCGATTTTATCAATGGATTCATAGAGGATTATGATGACCCTCTCGGCCGCAAGGCTACCTGGGAGGGATATGTGGATATTAAGGATTCCGCCGCTTCCGCCCGCACCGAGATTCTTTCGTCGAACGCCCAGTGGTTTGAGGATAATTCCCCGGTAGATCCACGATTCAAGAAGGCCCATGTCAAAGGCGTTTCCGCCCGCGTGGTCAACGCCGTCGCCCTCGGCGGGAGCTGCTATCCGTCGACCCCGATAGGAATCAACCTGCCGAACGCGGACTGGATCCGCAAGGAGCACGGCTCCAAGTCGGTCACGATAGCGAACATCACCCACGCCTATGACAAGGCCGCGGAAGAGGCCCCGAAGAGCATGCTGACAGAGTTCGCCTGGGACCAGAACGAAATCGACGCCTACAAGAAATACGGGGATTATGATGATGAAGTCCATACCGACCTCCACGAGTGCCTCGGCCATGGTTCTGGACAGCTTCTTCCGGGCGTTTCTTCTACCGCGCTCGGAGAGTACCAGAGCGCTCTTGAGGAAGCCCGTGCCGACCTCTTCGGCCTCTATTTCATAGCTGATCCTAAGATGGTGGAACTCGGCATCATGAAGGATCCTGAGGCTTACAAACCGGAGTATGCCAGCTATATCAGGAACGGCCTCTTCACGCAGTTCGTCCGTGTAGAACTCGGCCGCCAGAATACTGAGGCCCACATGCAGAACCGCAAGCTCATCGCTGAATGGTGCTATGAACATGGAGCTGCCTCAAAGGTGATAGAGAAGAAGATCCGTGAGGGCAAGACCTATTTCGTAGTCAATGACTATGAGGCTCTCCGCGGCCTCTTCGGCCAGCTCCTCGCCGAAATCCAGAGGATTAAGTCGGAGGGTGACTATGCGTCCGGCAAGGCCCTGATAGAGAAATATGCCGTGGACATCGACCCTGCCCTCCACAAGGAGGTGCGCGAGCGTTATGAGGCTCTGAACCTCAAACCTTACGGAGGCTTTATCAACCCTGACATCGTGCCTGTAGTCAAAGACGGCAAGACCGTCGACTACGAAATCGTCTACAGGGATGATTATCTCGGCCAGATGCTCGAGTACGGAAAGAAATACAAGACCCTTTAGTCATTCTGGAAGACCGGGCCGCCATGGACTTGGAGCGTCTCATCAAGGATTTCATGTACTACCTCGGGGTTGAGAGAGGCATGTCGCAGAATACTGTCAAGGCCTATTGCTCTGATGTCGAGGAGTTTGCGGAGAAATATGGAGGAGACGTGACCAAGGCTGGCTCATATGACGTGGTGGCCTGGCTTGAGTCTTCAGATGCCGCGAAAAGGACGCAGGCGAGGGGGCTGAGCGGCCTCCGTTCCTTCTTTACCTGGCTTGTCATGGAGGGAGAGCGAAAGGATAATCCTTGCGAGGGTGTGGATTCCCCAAAGATGGGGCGTTACCTTCCGGCCGTACTTTCGGTGGAAGAGGTCTCTCTCATCATGGATTCCGTGGATCTCTCCTCGCGGACGGGAAAAAGGGACAGGGCAATCTTGGAGGTTCTCTATGGCTGCGGTCTCCGGGTTTCGGAGTGCGCCGGTCTGAGAATCTCGGATGTCTTTATAGATGAGGGATATGTGAGGGTGACAGGTAAGGGGGACAAGGAGCGGATTGTACCTATGGGAGAGCCGGCCACAGATGCGCTGAAATCTTATCTTGCCGACAGGCCTGTTCCGGAGCCTGAATATGACGATTTCATGTTCCTTAACAAATTCGGAAAGCCTCTGTCCCGCATTTCCATATTTAATATGGTAAAGCGCCAGGCCGTGATTGCCGGCATCAGGAAAGAGATTTCGCCACACACTTTCCGTCACTCATTTGCCACCCATCTTATTGAGAACGGAGCTGACCTGAGGGTAGTGCAGGAGATGCTTGGCCATGAGTCTATCCTCACCACCGAAATATACACCCACATAGATAGCAAGACTTGGAAGAAGTCCATCCTCGACCACCATCCGCGGAAATAGGTCAGGCGCCGCTACTTCGCCGCCTTTTCTTCCGCTTTGGCGGCCTTGTCTTCTTCGAGCGCAAGGTTGTAGCAGCGCCTGCACAGTGGCTCGTAGATGTCCTTTTCTCCGATTACTACAAGTTTGCGGCTGCCGGATAGGCGGTGCGAATAGTTGGCGAGATTTCCGCAGCGGACGCAGATGGCGTGGACCTTCTGGACATCCTCGGCGATGGCCATCAGAGCCGGCATAGGCCCGAAGGGCTTTCCCATATAGTCCATGTCCAGTCCTGCGATGATGACCCTCTTTCCCATTTCCGCCAGTTTCTGGCAGACTCCGACAATGGATTCTCCGAAGAATTGAGCCTCATCGATGCCGATGACTTCAACGTCCTCGTCAACCTTGAGCATCCTTTCAGGATCTTTTATCGGAGTGCAAGGGAAGCTGTGGAGGTCATGGGACACTACATCTGTTTCTGAGAAGCGGTTGTCTACGGTAGGTTTGAAAATCTGGATTTTCTGGTTGGCGAACTGGGCTCTCTTGAGGCGGCGGATAAGTTCTTCAGTTTTGCCAGAGAACATGGATCCGCAGATGACTTCTATGCAACCGTATTTTTTTGTGTTTTCTGAGAACATTTCAGTATTTTTGTTGTGGCTGGACTGCCGGAATAAGTCTCTGTTTATGGCAGAGCACAAAGTTAGCCTTTTTACGTCTTTATAGAGATGGACCAGACGAAAAGTTTGAATGAACTTATCAACACCGTCAAGGAGTTGTCAGAGAGGGTTTCTGGATTGGAGGCCCGGATTAGGAGGCTGGAGTCTCCCAGGGAAGAAGCGGAAGAAGTTTCCCCCGAGGCGCCTGCCGAGGAACCTATAGACCTGTCTCTCGGGGCTGAGCCTGCGCTTTCGGAGCCGGAGATAGCAGTTGAGGCCGCCGGAGAAATCGCCACAGAGGCCGCCGAAGATGAGAAGGCGGCTGAGGAGGAGGCCGTAGAAGAGACGCTTGAGGGAGGGTCCGAAACTCTCGTCATGGGCCTTGCAGAACCTGAGCCGGTGTATGTAGCGAGGGTCGAGCCACCTGCTGAATCCGAGGAGCCTGTCGAATCTGCCGCTCCAGTCGCTCCAGTCGAGCCGTCAGAGACAGCTGAGCCTGTCGAATCTGCCGCTCCAGTCGAGCCGACAGAGCCGTCAGAGACAGCTGAGCCTGTCGAATCTGCCGCTCCAGTCGAGCCGGTCGAGCCGGCCGAATCAGAAGAGCCGGTCGCGGATCTTTTCGGCGAAATTGAGACTGAGGAAGCACCGAAAAAGAAGAAGAGACGCAAGGCCGAGAAGACCCTCAATGAGGCCGAAGCCAAAGGGGGAAAAGCAGTCATCGATGAGATGGCCATACCTCAGGCCTGGAAGCTTGACCTGCCGGGCGAGCATGTCAACGACATCCGCAGCGCCATAGGCCTTAATGACAAAGCCCTCTTCGTAAATGCTCTTTTCAGACAGGATAACGCCCTCTATCAGGATACGCTCAGAATTCTTAACGGCATGAAGACGCTGGCTGAGGCTGAAAAATATCTTTCTGAGAATTTTCCTGAGTGGAAAACTGATTCGGAGGATGTCTATAAATTCATGATGGCCGTTCGCCGCAAGATTTCAAAGTAGAAGATGGCAGGTAAGCTTTTCATTGTCCCGACCCCTGTCGGCAATCTGGAAGACATGACCTTTAGGGCCGTGAAAGTCCTCCAGGAGGCAGACCTCATCCTTGCAGAAGACACAAGGACAAGTTCGGTTCTCCTGAACCATTATGATATCCATGGAAAGCTTCAGTCTCACCATAAGTTTAATGAGCATCAGACCGTAGGACTTATCAAAGACAAGATCCTTGCAGGTCTGAACGTCGCTCTGGTCAGCGATGCGGGAACGCCTGGAATTTCCGATCCGGGATTTCTTCTGGTGCGCACCTGCGTCGAAGAAGGAATTGAGGTCCAGACTCTTCCTGGTGCCACTGCCTGCATTCCTGCAATAGTTTCATCCGGCCTTCCCTGCGACCGCTTCTGCTTCGAGGGCTTCCTCCCTCAGAAAAAAGGCCGCCAGACCGCCATCGCTTCCCTGAAAGATGAGCCGAGAACCATGGTTTTCTATGAGTCTCCATATAGGCTTGTCAAGACCCTTGAGCAATTCGAGGAAGCCTTCGGACCGGACAGGCTCTGCTCCGTGGCCAGGGAAATATCTAAGGTTTATGAAGAACACAGGCGAGGCACTGTATCGGAGGTGCGTGCCTGGTTTGCCGAGCACGATCCTAAGGGTGAAATTGTGATCGTAGTGGCCGGAGCGCCGAAAAAAGCCCAAGAAAAGGCCCGTGCCGATGAAGGTGAGAGTTCAGAGGCGGAGCTTGATGTTTGTTCCGGGGAGATGGATAGTGGAGATGAAAATGAACACGAACGAAGAAGACGGAGACCGTAGAAAGGTTTCGGCATCTTTCGCCACTGGTGCGATAGCACTGGCATTCTTGGCGATTGGCTATCAGACAGCTCTTTTTATCCATCGTGCGGCGGTTACCTCGATCCTCGAGGGCAGAGACAACCCTGACACGGTATTTGTTCTCGCGGACAGCCCCGAAGATTATCCCCTCTCATCTCCGGATTCTCAAGCTGATTCTCGTGCGTACTCCAAAGCGGACAAATATCCTTCTGTCAGCCACGCTTCTCCCAGGAGTCATCCGGATGGGAAGAGCTCCGCAAGGATTAGGCGCAAAGACTCAGAGCATGATAAGGTGGCGGAGAATGTCCGTGAGAAATTCGCGGAGAGAAGCTATGAGTCTTTTCGCTTCGACCCTAACACCGTCTCCGTAAGAGATCTTCAGAGGCTTGGCTTCACCCTGCGCCAGGCCCAGTCAATAGACAATTACCGCAGCAAAGGTGGCCGCTTCCGCCGCAAAGAGGATTTCGCCAAATCATATGTGGTAGAAGATTCGGTATATGAAAGGCTCGCTCCCTTTATCGACATCCCCAAACTGGACATAAATGCAGCAGATTCGGCTGATTTTGACGCCCTTCCTGGTATCGGACCATATTTTGCATCCAAGATGGTTTCTCTCCGCTCCGCTCTCGGAGGTTATTCCTGTCTTGAACAGCTCACTGACATACGCCATTTTGATTCCGAGAAGCTTGAGGCGATACACGACCTCGTGAAGGTCGGTCCTTCGCGCCCTTTCCGTCTCTGGCAAGCACCAGAAGACTCGCTAGCACTGCATCCTTACATAGGAAAACATGCTGCACGCGGAATAGTGGTCTTCCGCGAAAATCACCCGAAATCAGACCTTACCATCGATGCCCTGGCCAAGGCCGGCGTCCTCAGCGCCGACAATGCCGCCAAACTCTCCCGCTGCCGCCTCACTACCCCCTGATCCCCTTTGATGCAGAAGAATCACATTCCCTTGCCCTCTGTCATCAAGCCCTCCCGTTCCGCTTCTGTCCACCACCCACATCAGTGGTGGGAAGCAAAGTTTGCGGTGTTTTGCAACACGCTTAAATTCAACTGGTTATAAAATGCCTTAAACTTTGCTTCGATACGGGAAAATGGATGTGCGGCGGAGGGGTGAATGTCGGATGTCAAAGTGGATTTGGCTTCTTTGAAAATGTGCTCTGGAGGTGTCTGGGAGGCCTGAAGGTGTGTCAGATTAGAATGGGAAGTGGTCGGTTGCGATTGGAAGTTATAGGAAGAGAAAAAAGGAAGGGCAAAAAGGAAGGGTGTCCTTTTTGGGGCACCCTCTCTTTAGCTCTTTACGCGATTCGTTGCCGCGATTCGTTGTGGCGGGCGGTTATTCGTCGTCGTCCTTGATGTTCTTGATGGCCTCGCGAACCTGAGTCTCAATCTGGGAGGCTACCTCTGGATTGTCTTCCATGAATTGCTTCGTGGCCTCCCTTCCCTGGGCAAGTTTGTCCCCATTGTAGCTGAACCATGAACCGCTCTTGTCTACGACTCCCAGCTCGACTCCAAGATCGACAAGTTCTCCGCTCCTGGAGATGCCCTTGCCGTAGACGATGTCGAATTCGGCCTTCTTGAACGGAGGCGCCATTTTGTTCTTCACGATCTTGACGCGGGTTCTGCTGCCGGTGACATCGTCCCCGTCCTTGAGCTGGGTGACCTTTCTGATGTCCAGTCGGACGGAAGCGTAGAACTTCAGCGCGTTTCCTCCTGTCGTTGTTTCAGGATTTCCGAACATTACGCCGATCTTCTCGCGCAGCTGGTTGATGAAGATGCAGCAAGTGTTCGTCTTGCTGATGTTTCCGGTAAGTTTTCTCAGAGCCTGGCTCATGAGACGGGCCTGAAGCCCTACCTTGTTGTCTCCCATCTCGCCCTCGATTTCGGCCTTCGGAGTAAGCGCGGCTACGGAATCTATGACGATGATGTCTATGGCACCGGACCGGATGAGGTTGTCGGCGATTTCCAGCGCCTGTTCTCCGTTGTCCGGCTGAGATATCAAGAGTTTCTCGAGGTCGACACCAAGATTCTTGGCGTAGGACCTGTCGAATGCATGTTCGGCGTCAATGATGGCCGCGATTCCTCCGGCCTTCTGCGCCTGCGCAATCGCATGGATTGCGAGAGTAGTCTTTCCGCTGGATTCCGGTCCGAAGATTTCAACAATTCTCCCTCTTGGGTAGCCCCCGATCCCGAGAGCATGGTCAAGCGCGATGGATCCTGTCGGAATCACCTGAACATCGGTTTGTGGCTGATCTCCCAACGTCATGATCGTCCCCTTCCCGTAGTCCTTCTCAATCTTGTCGATCGTAGCCTGCAAAGCCTTCAATTTCGCGGCATTGACATCGGCCCCTTCCTGTGCAGCTTCTTTAGCCATAACTTTTGTTTTAGAAATTAGCGGGAATCTACCTGATTCCCTTTCGACAAATATACGTAAATTGCCGTCCTCCGTCAACATTCCCGGCTGAATTCTTCACTCCAAAATATAGCCCTTGCTATACCGCTTCTGTTATGAACTCCCCAAAGAAAGAAATAGGGTGGCCTCTGAGTCATCCTGACTCTTTGGTCACCCTCTGTTCAAGAGATTTTCCTTCCGTTAAAATCCGGAGTAGTCTTTCTGAAGTGTGGAGCTGGTGTAGACGTTGGTCTTGCCGGACGAAGGAATCGTCTGAGTGGCCCGTACCTCCCAGCCGGTCTCTGCGGCCGGATTTCCGCTCGGCGCAGGGAAGTACCAGTAATGGCTGGCCGTCCTGGAAGCCCAGGTGGAGGTGTTCTTCCCGAGTGAATTGAAATAATAGGCCGCCACTGCGACATTGCAGACCTGGCCGTTCCCCATCCTCCGGAAGTCGCCTACCTTTGTTCCGTCCTTGTAAAGCTCGACCTTCCAATACGTGTCGTCATCATCGAAGACATCCGCCACGAAGCAACCCTTCAACGCTGAATTCCCTCTGACGGTGATTGAAGATTTTCCGGCTTTCTGTGAAGAGGTATACCAGTTGAGGGCATAGTCTCCCGGATAGATCTGATTCCCGTCAAAGACCCTCATCTGGAATGTAGCATCCTTATTGGTACCCTTCAAGAACCAGTCGGTGATCTGATTGCCTTCGACAGTGTAGATCGTGTAGCCGTTAGGCTCGCCGGTCACGGTAGAATTGCTGTTCCACCATGCGCCGCAGGCCGCGCCATGAATATGCTCATATATCGGAAGACCACCGAGGGCCTTCTCGCTATGAACATAATTCTGAGTATAGTGCGTATGGCCTATCATGATGTGAGACTCCTTGAACTGGGTCATGAGTCTCAGCACCTGGCTGTAGTACCTATCCTTGTTGACATTGGAGCCGTCAGTTGAGGAAGAGGTGCCGCCTCCGGCCCTGAACGGAATATGGGCGCAGAAGATGAGGAGTTTGTCTTCTTTGTCGCTGACAAGTTCGAGATCTTTGGCCAGCCACTTGTACTGTGTGGCGGAGAAGCCGCCTACATAGTCCCAGGTGCTTCCGTTAGTGGAGGTTCCGATGATGTCATCCATGACGACGATATGAGCCTTGCCTATGTTCACGGAGTAGTCGGTAGGGCCGAAGCGCTCGATGAAGTTCCCGAGGGCGGCGTAATCGCTGTTCTTTGAGGCGTCATGGTCATGATTTCCGACGCACTGGAAGAACGGCATGTATTTTCCGCCTCCGATGGAAATTCTGGACATAGCTTTGAGCATAGGGTCCCATTGTACAGTGTTGTCGAAGGTGATGTCGCCGAGGGTGAAGCCGTAGACGTTCTGGAAGCCTCCATTGGCGAGAGTTGCCTCTACGTCAGGTATGGTCTCCTTGATGAAGCGGTTCACGTCCGAATTTGTCTTGCACTGAGGGTCGCCCATCATCATGAGAGTAAAGTTCTCCTGCACGGCCTGAGGCTCGAGCGTGAAATCATTCCGGCTGTTGCCTTCCCGGTTGACGTTGGCAGAATAGAACTTAGGAAAGTTGTTTGCATCGACAGGCACCTTGTAGTTCGCGGGTACGGAGATATAGATGTCCCTTGAGTGGATCTCGTCTCCGTTGAACTGGTAGACTCCGTTCGCATCGGTGGTCGTCCAGGAATAGCCGTCCGTGACGTTTACTCCTGGTATGCCTTTCCCGGTGGAAGAGTCCTTGACCAGGCCGAACATGTCGTTGCCTTCTTCAATTTTCGTCCCGTTGATTACTGCCTCGTCGCCGCCCGGCTCAGGACCTGGTTCCGGATCGGTGCTTTTGCCACCACCGTCACCGCCGCAGGCGGCCGCTAGAACGGCCGCCGCGAAGATGGCGCAAAATCTTAAATTTCTGTAGTCTATTTTCATTATGTTTACCATCCGTAGTTCTGTGGCAGGAGATTCTTGTTCAGGGTTATGGCTGTCACCGGAATAGGGCGTGTGTACATCTTGTCGTCCCACTCAAGCTTGTAGTTGTAGACAAGATAACCATGGTCGCCTTCGGTAAGGCTCCATGTGGCGTCCGCGCCGGTATTCGCCACCTTGTAAGAGGTAGACGAAGTCGAGCCGATCTTGAACTTTGTTCCGTTGATCTCAAAGCCATTCTTTACATCGGCCGCGGTCAGGTAGATGCCCCTCCAGCCTTTGTTGTCGTAACGCTTTGCAGAATATGAGCCAAGTCCCCAGCGGGCGAGATCATCGGCACGGTTGCCCCATTCCATCGCAAGCTCGGTAGCCCTTTCACGTCGGATTTCGAGAATCATGTCAGAAAGGTCGGCTCCGCCTACTCCGGCGCCCTTGTAGTAGGCCTCGAGGAAGGTGTCCTTCTGGTAAGAAGCGCTCTCCGGGTAGATGCTGGCGACTCCAGCTCTGGCGCGGATGGCGCCGATGGTCTTGTTCCAGATGTCTTCGGTCATCTCGCCGAGTTCCGCCTTAGCCTCTGCGTAGATGAGCAGGACCTCGGCGTAACGGAGGATAGGAACCGAGTTGTTAGAGAGAGACTTGGAGTAATTGATGGCATTCTCGATGTTCCACTTCACGAAGGCGTAGCCGGTCAGGGATACGGAGAAGTCAGGAGCCTTAAGCTCGGTAGCTCCGGCGGCATTTACATAGGTGTGGCCGGGGCCGAGAATGGTCTGGCTGAGCCTCATGTCCCTGCCATCGAATTCTTCGGCAGGTGAAACTGCATCGGAAGTGATAGGGTTGCCGTCCAGTTTGAGGTACATGTCGACGAGTTCCTTGGTAGGACTGTATTTCTGGCCGTAGGTGGCGGAGTTGTAGTACCAGGTCACGTCATGGGTGACGCTGGCCTCGGTGTTGGCCTGCCTGGACCAGATCACTTCATCGGTCGGAATATTCTCGCTTTGGAAGAGCTCGCTGTAGGCAGAGGCTGCGTTGCCTGAATGCAGGAAGAATTTTCCGCTTTCCATGATTTTGAGAGCGGCGTCCGCGGCCTCTTTGTAGAGGTCCTCGGAAGTCTCATACTTATTGTTCCAAGCCTCGTTGGTGGAAGGATTCACGCTATGGTACTTCCTGTAGGAAGCCTCAAAGAGGCACATCTTTGCCTTCATGGCGAGTACTACCCACTTGTTGATGTAGGTTCTTCCGGAGGTCAGGTACTTGGAGGTACCGAGGCAGCTGTTGCTTGCAGAGTCAAGGTCGGCGAGGATATTGTGGAAAACAAACTCGCGGTCGTCACGCGGAGCGAACAGCAGAGCAGAATCGGAAGGCTGCGCTACATGGTCGATCCATGGAACGTTGCCGAAGGTCTGCATCTTGATGTAATGGGCATAGGCCCTCCAGAAGTGAGCTACGCCTCTGTAGTGGTAGTAGGTCTCGTCTGAAACCTTTCCCTTGGCCCTTGTCATGTTCTCAAGCATGTAGTTGCATTTGCGGATGAAGGAGAAGTTTCCTGTGCTCCAGCCACCCTGCTTTTCAGCATTCCAAAGGCCCGGATGTAAGAAGTCGGTTCCTGACTTGGTCGCGCAGAGATCGGTGTAGGCGTCATCGCCTATCGCGACGGTGGTGAAACCCGGCAGGTAGTCGACGAGCATTCCGTCCGTGAACATCTTCAAGTCAGTTTCTGATGTGAAATAGGTGTCCGCGCTGATCTTGTTGGTAGGCTCTTTCGTGAGAAAGTCTTCGCAAGAGGAGAAAGTGACTGTTGCGGCAGTCATCGCGAACAGAAGAGAAAGTATCTTTTTCATTTCCATTTCCGATGATTAGAATGTGAGGTTGATGCCAAAAGTGTAGGATTTCAGCATAGGGTAGGCATATCCTTCGCCGACTCCGCTAAGTCCGGAAGAGTCGCCGCCGAAGTCGGAGTCTCCGGAAACGATTCCTTCAGGATCGTACATGTCCGTATGCTTGTAGATAGGAGAAAGCGTGAAGAGGTTTTCCCCGGACACATAGAACTTGACCTTGTTGAGGTGCACCTTTTCGGTAAGCTTAGTAGGAAGGGTGTAAGAAAGGGTCAGGTTCTTGAGACGAACGTAAGCCGCATTCTGGAGATAGTAGTCATTCTCGTAGGAGAGAGGGCCGACGTTTCTGTTGGCGGAGTAAGCGACGCGGCGGGTCCAGTAAGGATGTTTGTCGGCATTTGTCACTGTCCAGTCCGGAGTACTGTAGTCAACATGGACATAGTTGTCTCCGGTGTGCTCCTTCGGCAACAGACCGTAAGGCCTGTTATACATGCCGTAGAATAGGCCGGACTCGTTGGAAGGATACCAATCCCTGTGACCTACGCCCTGGAAGAACATGCTGAGGCCGACTCCGTTCCAGTTGAAGTCGAGATTGACTCCGAATTGATAGCGCGGAGTTTCGTTGCCGATGATGTCAAGGTCTCCGTGGTCGCTCAGAGTAGCGGCTCCGGTGCTGATGTTGCCGTCACCGTTGCGGTCGATGAACTTGAGGTCGCCAGCATAAGCGCGGAAGTTGTTTCCGTTCTTATGGAAGGTGTCCTTGGTGTAATTGTCGGCCTCCTCGTTGCTGAGGAAATAGCCGTCCGTGCGGAAGCCCCAGATGTCTCCCAGACGCTGGTCCTTATATGCCGCCGCGTAGATGGCTCCGCTGGCGTTGTTGTACTCGCGCACCCAGGTCTGGCTGTCCCAGACGCTGGCCTTCACGCTGTAGTTCAGCGGTTTTCCGGCTACCTTGAAATGGTCTCTCCAGGAGAGGGAAAGCTCCCAGCCCTTGGTCTGGATCTTTCCGTAGTTGCCTCTAGGAGCGCTGGCTCCGTATACGCCTGGAAGCTGAGGGCCGGTGATGATGACATCGGTATTGTTCCTGATGTAGTAGTCGCCGGAGAAGGAGAGTCTGTTTTTCAAAACATCCCAGTCGAGGCCGACATCATAGGTGGTCACTTTCTCCCAGGTGAGGTCGTCAGGAACGATGCTCGGGGTAGAGGTGTAGGAAACCTTGCCACCGTCGAAGAGCATGCCGGATTTGTTGACGGACATGGTCTCAAGGAAGGTGTAAGGACTGATGTTGGCGTTGCCGAGGGAGCCGACGTTAGCGCGGATCTTGAAGTTATCGAGCCAAGCGTCAGACCAGTCCATGAAAGGCTCCTCGGAAAGTCTCCAGCCGACAGAGGCGGATGGGAAGAAGGCCCACTGCTTGTTGCTTGGGAATTTGGAGCTGCCGTCATATCTGGCGGCAACCTCGAAGACGTAGCGTCTGAGCAAGGTGTAGTTGACACGGGCGAAGGCTCCGGCGATGGAGTAGTCGCTGTTGTAGTCATCGAAGGAGTCATCAACTCCGTCCATGAGTTCGTAGCTCGGGAGCGAATCATAGAGAATTCCCTTGCGCTGAACCCTGAAATTGGAATAGACGTTGTTCTCTACGTTCCATCCTCCGACCACGTTGAGGTCATGATTCTTGCCGAGTTTCGGAGTGTAGGTGAGGACGAGGTTGGTAGACCAGTAGTCAGTATTGTTCCTCCACCTGGATTTGTATGAGTCAACCTGCTTGATGCTTTCTGTCATCTGGCCCGGGGCCATGGAATAGCTCGAAGGAGTCCTCACACGGTCTGCCTGATAACGCCTTACCTTGTAGGAGAAGTCGCCGCGGAACTTGAGCACGTCCTTTATGAGGTCGAGGTTGAGTCCGGTCGTGGTGACGAAGTTGATAGAGAGTGATTTCTGGTAGTCATCACCTTCCTTGAATCTCCAGTATCCGGTGTCCTCGCCCCAGCGGGTGTGGGTTCCGTCAGGGTTGGTAGGAACGAAGACCGGCTGGCCTCTGTGTTCTATGTTCCTGAGGAAAGGCATGTTGTATGCGAAGAACGGCTGGAGGTAATAATCGCTGAAGAAGGAGGTGTTGTTGTCGATGGTCGCCCAGTCGGAGATGGCTACGGAAGCCTTGGACCTGAGATTGTAGGTCTTGTAATTCTCCTTACCTACCTTATAGATATTGCCCTGGTCATAGAAACGTCCGGAGAGAGCGTAGGTGATTTTCTTGCTGGCGGCGTTGATGCTGATGCTGTGGGTCTGGGAGAAGTGCTGCTTGGTGTAGAAGAGCTTCATCCAGTTCGTATTGCCATAGTACTCGTAAGCACCCTTGTCATTGACTACGACAGGATCCTTGTATCCGTTCGCGGCATGCTCCTTAAGCCTTTCGTAGTAGGCAGGAGAGAAGGTGCCTGAGATGTTGTTGATGGAATTCGGGAAGGTTCCGGAAGAAGAAGGAGTGCGGTCGTTGCCTGTGAAGAAGTCAACGAAGGCGGTGGCCCACTCGTAGCCGTCAGTGACGATGTGGTCCTCCCACTTGATGATACGCTCGTTCATAGTGAACGCTGCGTTGTAGTTGATGGTGATCTTGTCTTCCTGAGGCTTCTTGGTCGTAACGAGGATGACGCCGAAGGCGCCGCGAGCTCCGTAGACCGATGCGGATGCGGCATCCTTGAGGACGGCGATGGTCTCTACATCCTCAGGATTGACCTGGGAAAGGGAGCCTTCTACACCGTCGATAAGGACGAGGGCGCCGGTACCGGTTCCGACGGAACGGTCTGCACCGGAGGCGCTGCTTGCAGAGGAACGGGTTCTGAATGAGTTGCTGTTGCCTCTGATGTGGATGGAACCCGAATGGTTTGGTTTACCATCCTCCTGCACGATGTTCAGGCCGGCTATCTGTCCCTGAAGAGTTCTGGTGATGCTTGGATTGGTACGGTCTTGTAGAGCTTCTCCGGAGAGATTCTCTACCGCACCTACGAGCTGGGTCTTCTTGAGGGTACCATAGCCGACAACTACCGACTGCTCCAACATCTGGGAATCTTCTTCGAGGGCGAAATTGATCACACTGCTTTTTCCGACTACGACTTCAACAGTCTTGTATCCGAATAGCTGGCAGACGAGCGTCTCGCCTTGAGAAGCCTTGAGTGAGTAGCGTCCCTGATTGTCAACTGCCTGGCCGCGGTTAGTCCCCTTGACCATGACGGCGGCGCCAAAAGCAGGCTCTTTGGTCGCGGCATCAGTGACTGTACCGCTGACTGTTACAGACTGGGCCCACAGACCTGTCGAAGCTATTGCCATGAGACAGAAGGTGAGCACGAATCTGGCGATGGATTTAACTTTGGTTTTCATTAAAAGTTGTCTTAATCTATTGATTAAAAGAGTTCCCGCGATTTCGCGGCGAAAGTCAACCCCTTTCTATCTGTAGCTAAGCCCAACTGTTAATAATTAAATACTGTTTTTTTTGATTTTATTGGTTATATTATTTCAATAGTTCGGTAAAATTATAA
>DKSK01000005.1 GCA_002472565.1 Bacteroidales bacterium UBA7258
ACCATGCGAAGTATCTCCAGAGAATGTTAAAGCCATTCGCATTGAATTTTGCCCAGAGCAGAATCACGAAGACCAGAGCGAACACCGGTGTAGCCAGCGCGATACGCTGTCTGTTGTTCTCCTGGCGGATGTGCAGGGAATCAGCCAGCGTCAGGCGCAGTGCGCGGAGCGCGGTATCGCCGGAGGTGATCGGAAGAACCACAACGCCGATGAGGGCGATGGTGCCGCCGATGCTGCCGAGCGCGTCACGGCAGACGACGCCGGTGACTGCAGCCGCGCCAATCTGATGGAAGAACTGATCCCCGGCCTGAATGTAGGAAGCATTCAGCGCGCCGTTCGTGAGTGCCTTCTCCGCGGTTGTGAGCTGAAGATAGCTGTTCCCCATCATGGAGAGGCCGCCGTTCGCCGCGCCGAGATTGATCATCGCCATCGTCCCGGCTGCCCAGCACATCGCAATGAAGCCTTCCACGATCATCATGTTGTAGAAGCACATCCGGCCGTTCTTCTCCGACTCAATGGTTCTGGACACCAGTGCGGTCTGCGTGCTGTGGAATCCGGAGAGGATGCCGCAGGCAACCGTCAGGAAGAACACCGGAATGAAGTGGCTGGCGTTGAAGTACGTGCCGTAGTCAAAACCCGACGCGTTGATGGTGACGGCGGCGCCG
Organism: Bacteroidales bacterium UBA7258; assembly: GCA_002472565.1. Lineage (GTDB taxonomy): Bacteria > Bacteroidota > Bacteroidia > Bacteroidales > UBA932 > Cryptobacteroides. Next base: position 666 of record DKSK01000005.1, read on the forward strand.
GTGGCGTCCACGCCCTGGATTGTGCTGGATACCGTATTCCAGTTGTCCCAGATATTCGTCAGCGGATACTGATGCGCGAAGATCGCGACAAAAATACCGAGTGCCGAGAACACCAGAATGATACCGAAGATCGGATAGACACGGCCGATCAGCTTGTCGATCGGCAGGCAGGTCGCCAGGAAATAGTAGGCGAAGATGACAATATACACGATCCAGGTCGTCGGATCGGTCGCCGCGCCGGACCACTTGAAGATCTGCGTCGTCGCAATGTCGCCGGGCGTGTAGATGAACACCGCGCCGACAAGCAGCAGAAGCAGGCAGATGAATACATCATACAGAACGTATACGGTCCGGTTTGTGTAATCCTTCACAAAATCCGGCATCTGTGTGCCGCCGTCCCGCGTGCAGATCATGCCCGAGAAATAGTCGTGCATCGAGCCGCCGATCACGTTGCCGATCGGAATCGCCAGAAACGCCGCCGGCCCGAACAGAATACCCTGAATCGGTCCCATGATCGGACCTGTTCCGGCAATGTTCAGCAGGTTGATCAGGCTGTTCCGCCATGTCTTCATGGGGACATAGTCCACGCCGTCCTGCCTCGAATAGGCCGGCGTCTCGCGGTCGTCCGGTCCGAAAATATTCTCGCAGAACTTACCGTACAGCGCGCCGCCGCAGATAAGAATCACGAGACCGATAAGAAATGTTGGAATGTTATGTTCCCCTCCTCCTGGCCGCCGCCCGCTGACGCAGAGGGCGTCCCACGCCGGGGCGTCAGCCTCTCTCCGCTTCAGTTATATTTGAAAGCTATGGCCATTGATATTTAATGAGAATAATACTGCGATTTCTTATCGATTTCAACGGAAAACTTTATATTTATTTCATAATTTGTTCCCCATTTCCAGCCATTTCTTTCCAAACGTTGGCTGAAAGGGATTTCTCACCTGCACTTTAATTTTCAATTCAGTCATTTCTTTCCAGTCTTTGGCTGAAAGAGATTTCTCACCTGCATTTCGATTTTCAATTCAGCCATTTCCGGTCCTTGCTGCCAGTCTGCGGCCGGCTGACTGCCGCTCCTGTCTACACCTGTTTTCCGCCTCAGAATAATTTCCCGCTCACTGATAGTTTCTCACCGTAAAGAGCGGCTTGATCTTCACAACCTCCTCGTAGTCCTCCTTCGAAAGGACCGTCGTGCTATCCATCGCACGAAGATCTTCCTTGAGTACGGCAAGTGCCTCATCCACCGTCTCAGCCCGCATTTCCTGCAGGATGCGGATGAGGCGGTCAAAGACAACGGGATGGGCGTACCAGACGGGAATCGGAAAATCCCTGCATCCTCTGAGTGCTCTCTCCATCGACTCCACGGCCTCCTGGTACTCCCGGTCGCGCCGCTTCCGGTTTGTCAGCTTGCTCGGGAGCGCCCGGCTGCTCACCATCGTGAACATCATCATGATGCCGAACAGGACCATCAGCAGTCCGGCCATGCGGCTTCCTCTCCGGATGAACACCGCACCGGCCGCGGTGACCACGCCTCCTGCTGCCAGGACAGTGACTGCGACCGCGCCCACCCATGGCCGGAAGAGGTCGGCGTGGCGCTTGAGCTTTGCCATGGCGGCCATCTTATCGCTCATCGCCTGATGCTTGTGGACCTCCCAGCGGGCTTCCTCCAGCTGCTTCTGCGCCGCCCGGGCTGTTTCCGACAGCTCATTGCGGGCCATCCGCGCCTCGATTTCCTCTCTCTCCCGCTTCTTCTCCTCGCCCTTCGGTGAGAGCTGGCTGATCTCAGGATGCGTCCGCTCCAGTTCGTTCTGCATGGCGTCGCAGTCCTGCAGATAGCGGAACGAACACTGCCGCTCCTTCCCATCCCCGTACTCCACTACCAGATACAGAACCGGTGCGAGGAATCCCTTCCCGGCCAGATCGCTGCCCGACACCCGCTTGTAAACCCGCTTCACCTCCCCGTAAGGGATATAGTAATGCCGCGGGTGCATCGTACTCCCGAAATAAAGAAATTCCTCCCCCAGCCCGCACTGGTCATACTTCTGGCATTTCTTCCGATCCGCGAGCACTCTCTCCGTGTCAAAATCCGTGCCCAGCGCTTCCACTTTTTTACTCATACCGTTCCTGTTCTCCCCCGCCCCACACTGTCTTGCAGTGTCCGCAGCTCCTCTCCGGTCAGCGGCCGCACCTGGCCCGGCGCCAGCGCCGGGTCAAGCACCAGTGTGCCCATCGACAGCCGTTTCAGAAACAAAACCTGTTTTCCTACAGCGGCAAACATCCGCTTCACCTGATGATAGCGGCCCTCGGTGATCTCCACCACAGCCCACGTGTCTTTGTCTTTGCCTTTGTCCTTGTCTTTGTCCTTGCCTATGTCCTTGTCTTTGCCCTTGCCTATGTCCTTGTCTTTGCCTATGCCTATGCCTTTTCCCTTGTCTTCGTCTTTGTCCTCTGCCGCCCACAGTCTGGCCGGAGCCGCCAGGAATGCCGCCCGGCCTCTGGCGTTCCCTGCCGTCTCGTCCTCCGGCACCGGAAGACCCTCTGCGAACCGTCTGACATCCTCGTCCGAAAACGGGCGGTCCAGCTTTGCCAGATACTGCTTGGGCACATGCCTCCCCGGCGCGAGGAGACTGTGCGCCAGCTGCCCGTCGTTCGTCAGAAGAAGCAGTCCCTCCGTGTCCTTGTCGAGACGCCCGACCGGCGCGAGATCCCGCCGTGTCCCCGGGGGAAGAAGATCCAGTACCGTCCTCTGACGCGGATCCTCCGTCGCGCTGATCACGCCGACCGGCTTATTCATCATGTAATATTCCACGGCATGCCAGACGACCGGCTTCCCCTCATATTCCACGCGATCCTCCGGTCCGACCGCGGTATCGGCCTTTTTCACCGGAACGCCATTCACAAAAACAGCACCGGCCCGGATCGCCTTCTTCAGGCCGCTCCGGGTTCCGATGCCCATATCCGCAAGATACCTGTCAAGCCTCATATTGATACCCGTACTACACTTCCGCCGGCATCCGCAGCAGATAGGTCCGCATGAATCCGCCCGTCCGTCAGGAGCAGCATATAATCCTGCTCCTGACGCAGCGCAGCGTGTCATGACACTTCCTCAGCCCTTATAATGCCGCCGATACGGCGCCCAGGTCCGCTCACTGATGATATAGCGCGGCCGCCGCTTTGTCTCCAGATAAATTTTCCCGATATACGTCCCGATCACACCCAGCGATAGCAGCTGAATGCCGCCGAGGAAACAGATGATGCACACCGTCGACGCCCAGCCCGCAACCGTATGCCCGATCGCAGCCATGATGATGGCCCACACAATCCCGATGAATCCCACCAGACTCACGATGCCGCCGAATCCTGTGATGATCGAGATCGGCTTGACCGACAGGCTCGTGATTCCGTCGAAGGCAAGCGCCAGCATTTTGCTCAGCGGGTAGTGGCTGCTTCCCGCCATGCGCTCATGCCGCTCGTAGTAGACCTTTGCGCTCGGATATCCGACGAGCGGCACCAGCCCGCGGAGAAAAATATTGACCTCTTCAAAATCCGCGAAGGACTGCAGAACCCTGGCGCTGATGAGACGGTAATCCGCGTGATTGTAGACCACCTCGGCGCCCATGCGGTTCAGCAGCCGATAGAAGCTCTCCGCCGTGGTCCGCTTGAACCAGGTGTCCGTCGCCCGGGAGGAACGGACGCCATAAACCACCTCCGCGCCCTTCAGATACTCGTCCACCATCTGATCCATCGCGTCAATATCGTCCTGCCCGTCGCAGTCGATCGAAATGGTGATGTCGCAGACGTCCTTCGCCTCCATCAGCCCGGCCAGCACCGCATTCTGATGCCCAAGGTTCCGGCTCTGGCTGATCCCGATGTAATGGGCATCCTGCGCCGCAAAATCCGTGATCAGCTGCCATGTTTTGTCCTTCGATCCGTCGTTGACAAACAGCACCCGGCTCCTGTCGCTGATTTTGCCCGCCGCGGCAAGGCTCTGAATCTTCCCGAGAAACAGCGGCGCGGTGATCGGAAGCACTGCCTCCTCGTTGTAGCAGGGCACCACGATCCATAGAATCGGCCTGCCCTCCGCCGCTGACGCGCAGTTTTCCATCTTTTTCTCAGCCACAGCTTCCGTTTTTGCCCCCGCCGCTGACGCGCAGGCCTCTGTTTCTTTCCCTGCTTTCGATGCGGCTTCTGGCTTTTCCCCTGCCGCGGCAACAGCCATCTCCCGTATTTCTTTCCTGTTCTCCTGCATGACGGTCTCTGACTCCTCCGGCTCTCTGACTCTCTGATTCTCTGACTCTCTGACTCTCTGACTCCAGCTCATTGTATCATAGCGTTTCCGGGCATTCACAGATTCTTCATGTTTCTTTCATTCTTTTCCCTGCCCCGGCATTCTATAATGGACATGATGATAGAACAAGGAATCCAGGAGGATTTTACTTATGAATACAACAGCAGCTTTTCCCCGCCTCGCCCTTTTTCTTGCGGACGGCTTTGAGGAAGTGGAGGCGCTCACCGTCGTTGATCTGCTTCGCCGCGCGGGCATTTCCGTGACCACTGTGTCCATCACGGACCGCCGGGAGGTCACTTCCTCCCATCAGGTGACGTTGCTCGCGGACACCATCCTTGACGAACTCGATTTTGACGCGCTGGACGGACTGGTACTGCCGGGCGGCATGCCGGGTACGACGAATCTCGCCGCCTGTGCTCCTCTGACCGCCCAGATTCAGAAATTTGCCGCGGATGGCAGAGAAGTCTGCGCCATCTGTGCTGCTCCCACCATTCTCGCCGCGCTCGGACTCCTCGAGGGGAAGCCCGCCACCTGCTTTCCCGCGCGTGAGCCGGATATGCGCGGCGCGATCCTGACCCACGCCCCGCAGACCGTGACCGGCAACATCATCACCGGGCGAAGCATGGGCTGCGCCATCGATTTTGCCCTCGCCATCGTGGAGCACTACCAGAGCAGAGATGCGGCAGACCGGCTGAAACAGGCTGTCGCGTTTCCGTACTGACCGAAGAAACAGCATTGGGGGTTACAATCGCTCATGAATATCTTATTCTTCCTCACGCCCAAGGCACAGGTCCGCTATGTGGGAGCGGACGACACCCTGCGCCAGGCGCTTGAAAAGATGGACCATTACCAGTATGCATCCGTCCCGATCGTCGACGAGAAAACCGGCCGCTACATCGGCACCCTGACCGAGGGCGACCTGCTGCGCACCATAAAGGAACAGTATGACCTCTCCCTCCGGAAGGCCGAGGACATTCCGCTCCTCCAGATACCCCGGAAACGGGACTACCTTCCCATCACCGCATCCGCCAACATCGAAGACATCGTCCAGGCGGCCATCTCCCAGAACTTTGTCCCTGTCGTGGACGACCTCGGCTGCTTCATCGGCATCATCACCCGCCGGGAAGTCATCCGCTTCCTCCAGAACTGCACCCAGAGCGACAAAGCCGGGCAGGTTTAGCCTGCTGGTACAAAAATTGTCCCTAACAAGCTAAACTTGTTAGGGACAATTTTTGTACCAAACAGGCTAAACTCGTTAGGGACAATCGCGTTTATTTCCTGTATCCGCTCCCGCTTGACTCCCGGATCACCAGCTCCGCCGGCATGAGGATGGTCTGCGGCTGGCGTCTCTTGCCGATCATGTCGAAGAGCAGCGTGATGGTCGCCTCCGCCATCTGTTCCACCGGCTGGCGGACCGTGGTGAGACGGGGAATATAAAAGTCTCCGGTACTGATTCCGTCATATCCCACGATCGAAATATCCTTCGGGATGGCCAGCCCAGCGTCCGCCGCGGCCCGGCAGGCACCGATGGCAAAGACATCAGCTGTGCAGAAGATCGCTGTCATCTCCGCCCCGGAATGGATCAGTTTCCATGCCATGCGGTAGCCGTTCTCGATGGTGTAGCGCTCCGATTCGCCCTGCGGCGCCTCCTCGATGAGATCAGGATTCATCTTCAGCCCGTGCGCCGCGATCGCTCTGCGGTAGCCCTCGAACCGGAGCTGTCCCACTGATTTTGTCAGCAGATTATCCCCGATGATGGCGATGCTGCGGTGCCCCTGCTCGATCAGGTAGTTCACCATTTTCTCCGATTCCGCCACATCGTCCACAGAAACATTGGCGTACCATGACGGCTCGCCCTGCGGCGCTCCGATCGTGGAGAAAACAAAGGGTACCTTCAGCTGCCGCAGCATCGCGTCCTCATGGACAAAATTTCCGCCGAGGAAGACAATTCCTCTCAGTCTGCGCTCCTTGACCAGTTCCAGCGCGACCTGCACTTCCTCCTCGTCAGCCTCCACATGGCGCAGAATCGTGGAATAATGGTTCTCCTCGATCCGGTGCTCCATGATCTTGATCATGGTATTGAAAAACGGGTTTGTGATTCCCTTCACCAGAAGTGCGACGGCCTTCGAATCCGTCTTCTTCAAATTGATCGCGCTGTTGTTCGGAACAAACCCCGTCTCCCGGATCATCTGCATGATCTTCTGGCGCGTCTCCGGGTTGATATCCGGATGATTATTCAGAGCCCGCGACACGGTGCTGACACTGCATCCGCACAGCCGCGCAATATCCTTGATTGTTGTCTCAGCCATAGTTTTCTTCCCCGCCCGGATATTCCCCTCTGAAAACGCCCTGTTCCCATAAATGAAACCGGGGTCCAATGCCGCACAGCATCAGACCCCGCTTTGACATTGCATGCCGCCAAAAACACGGCCTGGATATCCATTCACCTCAAAATCCGCCCTGCGGCACTCGTCATCTTACAATCTTCCATATGTCGCTGTAAAGAGACGGATATCCTCCGCGAGTTCCTCCGTGAGCTGGCCCGGAAGCAGCCGCCATCTCCAGTTGATGCCGCCGAGCGTCGACGGATGATTGATGCGCGCCTCATTGCCGAGATCCAGCCAGTCCTGCACCGGAATGATCGCCGTATCCGCAACACTCATGAACGCGCAGCGGATAAAATCTCTCGTCGCCCGCTTCGTGCTCACAATGCCGACGTACCGCTTCGCAAACGCACGGTCATGCGGATTCACATCGCCAAACCAGCCCCGCATGGTCTCGTTGTCGTGCGTCCCGGTGTAAACAACACAGTTATGGCTGTAATTGTGCGGCAGATAATCGCTCTCCTCGCGGGAATCGAAGGCAAACTGCAGCACCTTCATGCCCGGATAGCCGGTCTTCTTGACCAGCCGGATCACCGACGGCGTCAGATACCCGAGGTCCTCGGCGATGATCGGGCGGTTCCCCAGCGTTTTTTTCAGCGTATCGAACAGGGCATACCCGGGTCCGGCCGCCCATTTTCCATTGACCGCGGTCTCCTCTCCGTACGGAATTTCGTAATACTCGTCAAAGCCGCGGAAGTGATCGATCCGCACGATATCATAGCGCCGGAAGCAGTGGGCAAGCCGTTCCATCCACCAGGCAAAATTCGTGCTCCTGTGATACTCCCAATTGTAAATCGGATTTCCCCACAGCTGTCCTGTCGCGGAGAACCCGTCCGGCGGACACCCGGCTACCACCGTCGGATATCCCTTGTCATCCAGCTTGAACAGCTCCGGATGGCTCCATGTATCTGCACTGTCAAAGGCGACGTAAATCGGAATATCCCCGATGATCTTCACGCCGTTCTTGTTTGCATACGCCTTGAGCGCTTCCCACTGCCGGCTGAAATAGTACTGCTGGAACCGGCAGAACTGAATCTCGTCCGAGAGCTTCTCCCGATAAGCCTTCATTGCCTCCGGCTTTCTCAGACGGATATCGTCGTCCCACTCAATGAAGCATTTTCCGCCCTGCTCCGCCTTCACGGCGCTGTACAGCGCATAATCCTCCAGCCAGGACGCCTCCCTCTCACAGAACGCGCGAAAATCCTCCCTGGCCGCATCATACGCCGCACCGGCGAAGGCACCCTTCGGCTGCTCCGCGTAGGGGCTGTTCTCATATGCCTTTTTCAGCAGGGCAAAGCGCACCGAATAGATCTGACCATAATCGACATACTTTGGATCGCTGCCAAAATCCACCGCATCCAGATCCTCCTTTGTGAGAAAGCCCTCCTCCACAAAGGCGTCCAGATCAATAAAATAGGGATTTCCCGCATAAGTGGAAAAAGACTGATACGGAGAATCACCGTAGCCGGTGGGTCCCAGCGGCAGGATCTGCCAGTAGGACTGACCTGCCTTTTTCAGAAAATCTACAAACTCATATGCTTCCCGTGAGAAGCAGCCTATGCCATATTTTGACGGCAGACTTGCCACCGGAAGCAGAATTCCGCTTTTACGTTTCATGGAAACTCCTGCTGCAATTTCTCCTGATCCATCTTTCCGCTGTCGTGCGGCACGCGCAGAGCTGTCCGCACCGCACGCTTCTCCGGACCGGAAGAACTCCTGTGATGAGATGATCCGGGTCAGCCCTTGACTGCACCGGCCATGACGCCTTCAATGATATATTTCTGTGCCGCCAGATAAAAGATGATGATCGGAACTATGGCGAGCACCAGAACCGCCATCATCGCGCCCCAGTCGATCTGTCCGTGGGACTGCTTCAGATACTGTACAGCGATCGGAATCGTCTTGTACTTGTTGACATCCAGCACCAGACTGGGCAGAAGGTAGTCGTTCCACACCCACATGGACTGCAGGATGGCGACCGTGATAATCGTCGGCTTCATGATCGGAATATCCACGCCGAAGAAAATCTGCGGCGGATTGCAGCCGTCAATCATGGCTGCCTCCTCGATCTCCAGCGGGATGCTCTTGACGAATCCCGTGAACATAAAGATCGAAAGTCCCGCGCCGAATCCCAGATAGATGATGGTGATGCCCCACGGTGTGGAGAGATGCAGGATGTTCGCGAATTTTGACAGCGTGAACATGACCATCTGGAACGGCACGATCATGGAAAACAGGCAGAGCACATAAATTGTCTTCGTCGCGGCATTCTTCACCCGCGTGATGTACCAGGCTGTCATGGAGCAGCACAGCACAATCAGCGCGACAGAGACCACGGTAATAAACAGAGAATACCCGAAGCAGGAGAAGAAGTTCGTCTTCTTGACGGCATTGCCGTAATTCAGCCATCCCACGAAGGTCTTCGAGAGACCTGCCGACCACTTGTCAAAGCCCTGCGAGATCGGCACGCTGCTCAGTCCGAAGGGGTTCTTGAAAATATATGCCTTCCTCTTGAAGGAATTCAGCAGAACAATGATGATCGGCAGAATCCAGAAGATGGAAAGGACGGTGAAAAAGACTGTCAGCAGGCCGCTGTGTTTGGACTGGCGCGCCGCGGAGACCGCCAGATCAGCCTTTTTCTGATTTTCCACAGATTTTGTCTTAGCCATTACTGCTGAACCTCCTTTCTGGTGGTCAGCTTATTCTGGATGAGCGAAATAACCGCAACCAGAATGAAGAAGATGACAGCCTTGGCCTGTCCGACGCCCTGCCAGCCCGTCGTGCCATACATCGTGTCATAGATATTGAGGGCAAGCAGCTCCGACTGTTTGGCCGGGTTGCCTCCGGTCAGCGCGAGGTTCTGGTCGAACAGCTTGAACCCGTTGGTCAGCGTCAGGAATGTGCAGACCGTGATGGTCGGCATCAGCATCGGGATGATGACATACCGCAGCAGCTGATGGGAGTTGGCGCCGTCAATTTTGGCCGCCTCGATCAGTTCTCCCGGGATGTTCTGAATCCCGGCGATGTAAATGATCATCATATATCCGATCTGCTGCCAGCTGACGACGATGACGAGACCCCAGAATGCGAACCACTGTGTGGAGACAATCGTCTTGGAATACCGTGCCAAAAAGCTGTTGAAGATCATCAGCCAGATGTACGAAAGCACGATACCGCCGATCAGATTCGGGAGGAAGAATGCTGTGCGGAACAGGTTCGTTCCCCGGATTCCCTTGGTAAGCGCCAGCGCGATGGCAAACGCAACGATATTGATGATCAGCATCGTCACGATGGTGAACAGAGAGGTATACCAGAGGGAATGAAGAAAGGTCGTATCGACTTTCCCGTTCACCACAAAGATTTTTGTATAATTCTTAAACCCGACCCATTTCCAGTCCGCAACGGTAGTGAACTTGCAGAAGGAAAGAAACAGGCCGTAAACGAACGGCACGATGAAGCCGATCACGAACGCCGCCATCGTCGGAAGCACAAACAGCGGCCAGTATTTCTTCACGGTCTTATCCATAACATCAACCTCGATTTAACGGATCATCAGCCCAGAAAGGCGGATGGGTAACTGTCTCACCCACCCGCCCTGTTTCCTGATGCAATATGTCTGTCTGGGTGTCAAAACCTGTATTGTGTATCAGTTGCTCTCGTGTGCGAGCTTCCACTGATCGTTCCAGCCATCCACGAATGCGGTCTTGACTGCATCCCAGTCGCCGGAGCCGTCGGTGTATGCCGTCAGAGCGGAGACAACGCCCTTGCGCCAGTCATCCACGTTCGGCGTTGCGTTGAATGCCCATGCGACAGAGGTCTTTCCAGCGGAAGCAAGCTCGCTTGCCTTGGCGGAGAAAGGATTGGTCGGTGCATAATCGCCGGTGAAGGTATCGAACGGAGCGGAAAGGCCCATCGTGTTGTCGATGGCATCGCGGCCCTCATCCGAAGTGATGACCCAGTTAAGGAATGCGAGGGAAGCATCGATCTCATCCTGGCTGCACTTTGCGTTGATAGACCAGTGGTTCTCGGTGCCGACGCACAGGCCCTCGTTTGCGTCATCCACACCGAAGTAGATCGGCATCATGTCCAGATCATCCGCGGTAACAAGATAGCCGTTATCGGCGTTGGTCAGAGCGGAATACTCCCAGTCGCCATTCTGATAGAAGACTGCCTCGCCCATGCCAAGCTCTTCCTCTGCATTGTAGGAGCCGGATGCAAGCGTCGCCTTGTCTGCTGCGGAATCGCTCACATACATATCCCAGACATTCTTGAAGTTATCAAGATACGTTCCCTTGATGGTCGCCTCGCCCTGAGTGGGATCCTCGACGCCGTCGTCCTTGAACTCATAGTACAGCGGCATGTTGGCAAGATGTCCGGAGAATCTCCAGGAAGAACCGTCATCCAGGCCTGCGGAAGCGAATGCCTCTGTGACCGTTCCGTCAAAGGCGGTTCCTGCAAGCGCTGCATTCAGATCGTCCACACGGCTGTTGATGTCGTCTGCAACTGCCTTCAGGGTGTCAAAATCCTTGATGTCGTCGACGGAAGTGACCTTCGCGCCGTCCAGCTTGCAGTAAGCATCCAGAATGGTCTTGTTATAGATGATGCCGTAGCACTCATAGCAGTTTGCAATGCCTGCGACCTTTCCGTTGTAAACCACATCCAGAGAGTGGTCGCTCACATGATTGTAAAGATCCGTGTCCTTCAGATCGTAGGTGTAATCATCCCAGGTCTGCGCATCGGTGCTGCTGCCGATATTGAAGATTGTCGGTGCCGCGCTCTTGGCCATCTCAGACTGCAGGGTGGTGGCATACTGTCCGTCAGCTGCCGTCAGAACAGTGACATTGCCGCCCAGATCATTGTACTTCTGCGCCAGATCCTGCCAGGCCTCGTCGGTCTCCGGCTTGAAGTTCAGAAGATAAACTCTTCCGCCCGGAATTTCCTCCGTCGATGCAGCCTCTGTTGCTGTCGTGTCAGCTGCCTCCGCTGTCGTGCTGGCTGCTGCCGCAGCCTCAGTCGATGCGGTGGAAGCTGCCGTGCTGGCAGTGCTGGAAGCGGTGCCCGAAGACGAACTGCCACAGCCAGCCAGAAGGGCTGCCGCCATGGCTGTTGTCAGAAACAAACTCACGGTTCTCTTTTTCATAATGTTACCTCTCCTTTGAATGCAGAACCCCTGCAATCTTCTTTGCTGGAAGTGGTTCCGGTACTGATACCGGTAACGTTCCCGCCACTGTCTGGAATATAGCATTGCTCTCCGCATTGTGCAAGAGGATTTCTTAAAAACAGCGTTATTGCCAAATTTTAAATAGGGAATTTGTGCAGTATTATTTGGGTGGCCGCCGTCCATTCCGTGCTCCGCACCAGGGGATGAGCGACGAGCCGGATGCCATGCTGCAGACAGGTTTGCATCATGACTTCCGGCTCGTCGCCTGCATACAAAAGCGCTCCGGATTTCTGCAATCCGAAGCGCCTGTCCCGGAAAACAGCATACTCTGCTGCTTTCCACTGCTATATTTCATCTGTCATCCGCCTTGGCTGAACAGCCGTCGGGGATTTTTCACCCGGCAGTCCGGGACAGCCGCACCTGCTGCCGCCCTCCTGATCACAGGCCAAATTCCTCCGCCCAGTACCAGACACCTTTTGCATCCTGGTACACGGCAACGCCGATCGTGTGGTAATCTGCACTCAGAATATTGGCCTTATGCGACGGAGAATTCATCCATGCGGCAACCACATTCTTCGCAGAGTTGTAATTCTGTGCCAGATTCTCCCCGTACATCAGGTCGCTGTTGACCGTCCACCAGTCCGTGCCGTTCGGCCTTGTGTGAGAAAAGCTCGTGGCGCACTCACTCGCGCGAACCTGCGCGGCCTGTGCAAGCCCGTCGTTCCAAGTCAGATCGGACAGTCCTGCTGCTTCCCTCTGCTGATTCACCAGGTCCAGAGATGCTTTCGCCTGCTTGGCCGCGTCGGTCGTCTGATCCACCTGTCCAGCCAGCGCCACCGCCTCATCGTCGATGATCGTGGTCTGCGTCTGCTGCGACTTGTCACGCCTTGCCGCCGTCGTATCAAGAGTTCCCGCCGCCGCGGCACTGCCGCATGCGGTGCCCGCGAACAATACAGCGGAAAGAAGCAGGGCTGTCACACCCTTCGTAAGTTCCCTGTCAACCTTCTCATGGATCACACCCCCAAAGGTAGAATTTTAGGCCTTCACCATTTCATTCGTTTCCGTGCTGCCCTTCCTCTCGGCTCACATTGAATTTTCTCCGGAGGGCGATAATATTCTAGCACTTCTGTCATCAGATTGCTAATATTTCGATAATATCGCGCATTTATACACATTATTTTGCCACTTTTTCATGAAAAGTCTTACACATGCTACCGTGCCTGCTTCCCCCGGTGCTCCACCACAATCCGGTGAACGGTCATGCCACTCTGTGCAAAATAAAAGTTGAGATACGGGTACATCATGCCATAGCCGTCAAAGCGGAGCTCTCTTGTGACATGCTCTCCATTTCCCCCGATCAGCGTCATGCTGCCCTTGACCGTTCCACTGTCATACATCGTCATGGTCGTCTGCTATACATCCCCCGTCTCCGTGCTGGCCTCCACCGTCACCGCATATTCCCCGTATCCATGAATGTGCAGCGGATAAACGTTGGCGCTCCCGGCCTCTGTGTGCAGTCCTGACACATCCAGCTCCACCGGCTCCTCTCCGATATCCGCGCCGGGCTGGTCGTACATCGTCACGCCTCTCATCGAAGGACGATCCTTTTCTGTGATATGATCCTCTCCGCCGGAAAAGAACTCCATCACCGGCATGTCCATCACGACGCGGCAGATGTTGGCGGCATTCCGGACCAGATCTCCCCGGGTGATCCGGCCGTCCGCCAGCCCCTTCTCCGCGTTGTCCCCGCGCGAATTGGATGCGGCGTCCTCATTGACCATATAGATATCATTCTGCGCCCGGATCATGGCCGCTGTGTTCTCCCGGGTTGCCGGGCCTCCCTCGTCGTTGATCTTCGGAAGCCAGTCCGTCATAACCAGCCCGCGGAAATGCCACTGATTCCGCAGGATCGTGGTCACCAGATCATAATTGCCCGCCGTCCAGACCCCGTTGACCGGTCCGTACGTCGTCATGATGCAGCTTGCGCCGCCCTTCTTCACCGCGATCTCGAATCCCTTCAGATAGATTTCCCGGAGCGCCCGCTCGGAGACCACCGCATCTGCGTCATTCCGGCTTTTCTCCTGATTATTGCAGGCAAAATGCTTGATGACGCCGGTGACGCCGCTCCGGTGCATCGCGGTCAGCTCCGCCGCGGCCATGGTTCCGGTGAGATACGGATCCTCACTGAAATACTCAAAATTCCGCCCGTTCAGCGGATTGCGGTGAATGTTCATGCCCGGTCCCAGCAGCGCGTCAATTTTATTCAGGCGCAGTTCACGGCCCTGGCATTCGTAGAGCTGGGCGACCGCAAACGGATTGAACGTGCAGGCCACCGCCGTGCCGCTCGGATTACTGAACGCCATTGTGCCGCAGTCCATGCGAATACCGGAAGGACCGTCAGAGCAGCCCGCCACAGGAATGCCGAAATGCCGGAGCGAATCTGTCACACCGCCGAAGGCGCCTGCAATCCCGGGCGTCACCTTGGGAGAACACATCCCTTCGCCGCGGGAAAGGCAAATGAGATCCTCATCGGACAGCTGCGACAGGAAACGTTCCATCGATGCTCTGCCGTCCTTCACATCCTTCAGGCGGATGCCATGATCTCCGCGGCATGGCTCAGCCTCCGGCCTGCCCGCCGCGATCCGCTCTGCCAGGCTGATCGTTCTCAGCGGAGCCGTCTCCCAGGTCACCCTGTTTCCGGCCGCTTTCATCCGCTGAAACGGTGTGACCGGCGCCAGCGCCTCTTCGAGCTGTTCTGTCACCATATCCTCCGGCTGCACATAACGTCCGGCATATGCCGCACGGCGCACATCTGTCCCGACATAGATCCCGTACTCTCCGGCCTCCAGCACCCACGCGGACCGGTGACCCGTCGCGCCGCCATCGTCATAGGACGCCATGTCCTCCACAGAAAACAGCAGGGATAGCGTCTGGGATTCTCCCGGCGCGAGCACTCTGGTTTTGCCGAATGTCACCAGATTCCGCGCCGCGCCCGCCAGCTTTCCCGCGGGCGGGCAGTAGTATACCTGCACGACCTCCTTGCCGCTCCGGCTGCCGGTGTTCGTCGCCCTTGCTTCCACGCGGATCTGACGGTCCGCCGCCGCGAAACGCGTCACCGCCACATCAAAATCCGTGTAGGAGAGGCCGAAGCCAAACGGATACATCACCCGGTCCTGCGCAAATGTTTCAAAATACCGGTAACCGACATAAATGTCCTCCGCGTAGATATTCTGCCGCGCGTCTCCAAAATTCCGGGTGGACGGATAATCCTCGATGCTCAGGGCCACCGTATCAGCCAGCTTTCCGCAGGGATTGACCTTTCCGGTGAGAACATCCGCTGCGGCATTGCCGCCCTCGCAGCCCCCCTGCCACAGCATCATCACTGCCTGCGGATGGAACTCCCCGATCCAGGACATATCCATAATCGCGCCGACATTCAGCAGCACCGCCGTCCTTCTGAATATGCCGCATACAAGCCGGAGCATGTTTTTCTCATCCTGGCTGAGATACCAGCTTCCCTCCTGCAGCGCCACATCCCGGTCCTCGCCGGAGGACCGGCCGAGAATTACAAGCGCCAGATCCGACGATGCAGCCGCTTCCCGAACGGTCTCTTCATCTAAAGGCATTTCCTGCTGGCTGAACGGTTCCTGCGCCCATCCCGGCCCCTTGTCAAAGGGGTGAGCCTCCTCAAATGCCCGATACTTTTCATACAGCGCCTCGTTGATCCGCACGCCCGCGCCCCGGAGTCCCTCCGGCACACTCACGGCGTAGGGCGCATTGACCAGTCCTCCAGAGCCGGTTCCGCTCTTGTACCACTGATAGTCGAGCTGGATCCGCCCGAAAATCGAGACGGTCTCGCCCTCCCGGATTGGGAGCGCCTGCCCCTCATTGCGCAGAAGCACGCAGCCCTCCGCGGCCACTGCCCGGGAACGGGCTGCATATTCCTTCCAGTCCAACGTAAAATCCATATCCTTACTCCCCTGTTTCTGATCCTGTTTCTGTTTCTGTTCCTGTTCCTGTGCCTGCGCCCTGTGCCGGGCCTTCTTCAGCATCTGCGGGAGAAGTACCCGTGTGGACAGCTTCCCGCGAATCGGGTTTCCCGAGTCCCCGAAACACCATCATCAACCGGAACGACGCGCACCGGTGCCACGTTCCAGCTGACCGTGCTCATACCTTAAAACGATATCCCACGCCCCAGATCGTTTCGATGTACTGCGGATGGGACGTATCATACTCTATCTTTTCCCGTATCTTCTTGATATGAACCGTCACCGTCGCAATATCCCCGATGGAGTCCATATTCCAGATCTGACGGAACAGCTCATCCTTGGAAAATACCCTGTTCGGATGCTCCGCGAGAAAAGTGAGAAGATCAAATTCCTTCGTGGTGAACGGCTTTTCCACCCCGTCCACAAAGACCCGCCGCGCTGTCTTGTCAATTGTCAGGCCGCGGATCTCGATGACATCATTCTCCGGCTGGCCCGCCCCCACCAGGCGCTCATAGCGGGACAGATGTGCCTTGACTCTCGCCACCAGCTCATTCGGACTGAACGGCTTAGTGATATAATCGTCCGCGCCGAGGCCGAGTCCGCGGATTTTGTCAATGTCATCCTTGCGCGCGGAGACCATCAGTATCGGAATATTCTTCTTCTCCCGGATCTGCCGGCACACCTCATAGCCATCCATCCCGGGCAGCATCAGGTCGAGCAGCACGAGGTCATAATTCCCATCCAATGCCTCCTTCAATCCTGTCTTCCCGTCCTCCGCGATCTGTGCCTCAAAGTCTCCAAACTCCAGGTAATCCTTCTCCAGTCCGGCAATCTCCTTGTCGTCCTCAATGATCAGAATCCTTTTCTTCCCTGACATCCTGCATTTCCTCCTGCTTCACCTGCCGGGCACTGCCATCCACGCTGGCATCTGTCCGTTCCTTATACTTGCGCAGCACAATATGCATACAGGTCCCCGTTCCCTCTGTGCTTGTCGCCCAAATATATCCGCCGTGGTCCTCGACGATTTTTTTCACAATCGACAGTCCGATCCCGCTCCCGCCTGTCGCGGAATTCCGCGATGAATCCGCCCGGTAAAAGCGGTCAAAGATATGCGACAGATCCCGCGCGGCAATCCCCCTGCCGTTATCCTCGATTTCAATCCGGATCGAATCCTCCTGTTCATCGCGGATCCGGATGGCGATTTTCTGGTGGTTCTTGTCCATATATTTTACACTGTTGCTGATGATATTGTTGATGACCCGCTTCAGCTGCTCCGGATCCGCGATGATCTGTGTCGCCGGATCAACCAGATTGGAATAATCCAGCTCAATGCCGCGCGCCTCCATATCCATCCCGATCTCATCCACACAGTCTGCAAAATAATCGGTGACGTTGATGCGGTGGAAGTTATAGGGGATCCTGTCGTTGTCGATCCTTGCGTACAACGTCAGCTCATTGATCAGGCGGTCCATGTCGGATGCCTTGTTGTAGATGGTCTGCAGATATTTCTGCTGCTTCTCCGGCGTATTGGCCACGCCGTCCATCAACCCCTCCACATATCCCTTCACCGATGTGATCGGTGTCTTCAGATCATGGGAAATATTGCGTATCAGCTCACTGTTTGCCTTTTCCTGGTTCAGTTTTTCCTCCGCGCTCTCCTTGAGCCGCAGTCTCATATCCTCGTAGCTGCGGTACAGATCTCCGATCTCTCCCTTTTCATCCGTCGGAAGCATGTAGTCCAGATTGCCGTCACGGATTTTGTCCATCGCCACGTCAAGCTGATTGATCGGCTTCAGCACCCCATTGTTGAACCAGCGCAGGATGAGCAGTGCTGTCGCCGCCAGAATCACCGTGATCGCCAGTGCCATACGCACAAGAAAGGCCCGCGGCACAATGGAGGTGACCCTGGTCAGAATAAAAATGCTGTACTCTGTTCCTGACGCATCCGCGAAGTCCAGCTGCTTCACAAGATACTGGGTATTGTCGACGGAATAGCTGTACTGCGCCGTCTCCTGATTGATATCCTCTCCCTGCCACGCGGGCAGATTGCGAAAAAGTCCCTTTGCCTTCGCACTGTCATCCGTGTAATAGAGGTCATCTCCGCTGCGGACAATCAGAAACGAGTTCAGTTCCTCCAGCTTCTTCGAAACATGCTCCAGATATTCACGATCCCTGAGCTTTTCCGGATCGGAGCGTATCTCATGCTTCAGCATGTCATAATAGGAATCTGTCAGCCTGCTGCTCGTCTCCAGATCCTCCGTGAGCGTCTGATAATCACGAAGGCGGATAACTCCTCCCTCCGGGTGGACCGTATAATTGCCGATGACCAGAAAACTGACCGCTGTCAGGAGCAGCGGCAGAAAAAGCATCGTTGTAAAGGCAATTGCCATCTTCTGTCTGAAATTCATGAACCATCTCCGGGCCAATGCCCCAATTCTGATGCTGTCCTTCCCCGCATGCTTGAACAAGCTGCGGTTTCACGTACGTTTCAGTATACCATGGATTCCTATGACAAAACGCGTCCGATCCAAAAGGTCTCCATCACCACCCATGGAATGATTATTTTGCGTCTCTGCGCAGCGGAGTATGACAGAGCAGAGTATGACAGAGAGAATAGACAATGACCCTGCAGAGCAATCCCGTAAGCATGATTTTCCCCTTCCTTGAAGCAGCCGCGCTTTCCTGACACGGAAAAAGGGAGAACAGCTTCCGCTGTTCTCCCCATCCTGTCAGACCGTGCTCAATCGGCTCCGACAGAGCTGATCAGTTCTTGAAATATCTGTTGTACAGGCCCTGGAATGCCTTGCCGTGACGAGCCTCGTCGCGGGCCATCTCATGAACGGTATCATGAATCGCATCCAGATTGGCAGCCTTTGCTCTCTTCGCAAGGTCTGTCTTGCCGGCGGTCGCGCCGTTCTCCGCTTCAATTCTCATCTCCAGGTTCTTCTTGGTCGAGTCAGTAACCACCTCGCCGAGAAGCTCTGCGAACTTTGCGGCATGCTCTGCCTCTTCATGTGCAGCCTTCTCATAGTAAAGACCGACCTCCGGATAGCCCTCGCGGAATGCTACTCTGGACATCGCAAGATACATACCGACCTCAGAGCACTCTCCGGAGAAGTTTGCACGAAGATCATTCAGAATATCCTCGCTGACGCCCTTTGCGACGCCGACCACATGCTCCGCAGCCCATGTCATCTCACTGTCCTGCTTCGTGAACTTGGAAGCCGGAGCTCCGCATACCGGGCACTTCTCCGGTGCCTGATCGCCTTCATAAACATATCCACATACCTGGCAAACCCATTTCATAGTCTCATTCTCCTTTGTTGTTGGTTTGATCGATGTAATGTTCCTATATCTGCTCAGTACACTCTGTCCTCCGGCAAAATCTGACCTTCGGCAAAATGCCTGCTGCATGCTTTCTACCCGCATTACCCTGTCGTCTGCTCCCGATCCTGCCTGTCTGCCGGCTCTTTCTGTTCGGCGAGACACCTCTCACAGACTCCATAGAAGTACGCGCTGTATCCGGTTATCTTTCCTGCAAAATTCGCTGCTGCAATCTCCTTCACCCTGTCGATGCTCTCCATCTCGAGATCCTCCACTCTGCCGCAGCGCGTGCAGATAAAGTGGTTGTGTTCGGAGGTGTCTGCGTCGAAGTGAATGACGCCGTCACCGACATCCACAGTGCGTATTTTGCCGGTATCCCTCAGAACCATCAGATTCCGGTATACCGTTCCGAGACTGATATTCGGATATTCGTCCCGTACACCTGCATAGATTGTGTCTGCCGTCGGATGGTCCTTCCGATCCTTCAGAAAATTGTAGACGGCATCTCGCTGTCTGCTGTGCTTCAGGGCCATTGTCGTTCCTCTTTAATATTGATAACCGTTACTATTATTATATCTTTTTTTATTCTCGTGTCAACTGTTTTTGCCATATTCTCTCTGACTTTCTTTCATATCGTTTGCATATCTCACAAGACGCTCTGTACTGTAAAGAAAGGGACTGAATACATCAATTCAGCCATGCATCAGAAAGATTTCTGAATGGATGTGCCTTGCATATTTGCTTGCGATGGCTGATACTGGATTTGCTTCATACTGATCGCTTTTTCTCCTCCTGAATGGATAGGAGAAAGTGGTCTGTAATATGGGTAAGAATAGAGAATACTCTCACCAAGAGGAAATATTGTCCAATATCCTCACGAGGTACAAAGGAATTTCATGGAAAAAATAGCCAGCTTTACTGTCAATCATCTTCTCCTGGAGCCGGGCATCTATGTATCGCGCCAGGATCACGTCGGAAAGGAGGTCATCACCACTTTTGACCTCCGCATGACCGCACCGAACCGTGAACCTGTCATGAATACTGCCGAGGTTCATACCATCGAGCATCTCGGTGCAACCTTCCTGCGAAATGATTCGGAATGGAAGGACCGCGACATCTATTTTGGTCCGATGGGCTGTCGTACCGGTTTCTATCTTGTTTTGGCCGGAGATCTGAAGTCCCGTGATGTGATCGATGTCGTCACCCGGATGTTTGAGTTTATTCGTGACTACCGCGGTGAGATTCCCGGTGCTGCACCCAGGGACTGCGGCAATTACCTGGATCAGAATCTCGGTATGGCGAACTGGCTTGCTGACCGGTATCTCCGCAACACGCTCTATCATATCGATGAGGCACATTTAAACTATCCCCAATAATGTATTCTTTCAGTCATGGAATGACAGGAGCAGCAATGGAAAAGGGAATCAAAATTGGAATCATCGGCGCAATGGAAGTCGAAGTCGCCTCTCTCAAGGAAAAGATGAACATTGAGCGTGTTTATACTTCGGCGAGGATGGAATTTTGCGGAGGGAAAATCGCTGATACAGAAGTTGTTGTAGTCCGCAGCGGAATCGGAAAAGTCAATGCAGGGCTGTGTGTACAGATTCTGGCAGATCAGTTTCACGTCACGCATATCATCAACACCGGCGTCGCCGGATCCCTGAATAACGCGCTCAATATTGGCGATCTGGTCGTCTCCCGTGACGCAATGTATCACGATGTCGATGCCACTGTCTTTGGCTATCAGCACGGAGAGGTTCCGCAGATGGGCATCGTCGCCTTCCCGGCAGATGAATCCATGCAGAGCAGGGCGCTCCTGGCTGCCGCTGCTGCAGCACCAGAGATAAAAGCCATGAAAGGAAGAGTGGCGAGCGGAGATCAGTTCGTCTGCGATCCAAAAGTAAAAGAAGAAATCAAGAAGAATACAGACGCCGACTGCTGCGAGATGGAAGGCTGTGCCATCGCCCAGGCTGCCTGGCTCAATCAGATTCCCTTTGTTATCCTTCGTGCGATTTCCGACAAGGCAGATGGCAGTCAGATCGAGGACTACAACGAATTTGAGGCAAAAGCTGCCCGGCATTGCGCCGCAATCACCGGCTATATGCTGGAGCATTTTCAGGATTGACATCACGGCACTGTATTCAGGCACAACTAAGATACGTGTATAACCCAAATTCCGGTATGGCCCAATTCCAGTATGACCAAATTCCGGTATGACTAAATTCCGGTACGACTAAATTCCGGTACGACTAAATTCCGGTACGACTAAATTCCGGTACGACTAAAACGCCTTCTTTTTATAGCTGGCTCCGCAATGCAGCTATTAAAAAGAAGGCGTTTTTTGCAAAAAATATGCCCAAAGCAGGAATCGAACCGGCGACATAAGGATTTTCAGTCCTCCGCTCTACCAACTGAGCTATTTGGGCATTTCGTAGCGGGGACAGGATTTGAACCTGCGACCTCCGGGTTATGAGCCCGACGAGCTACCAACTGCTCTACCCCGCGGTGTTATTGGATTGCAAATATAGCTATTATTTTAACAAATACAAAACTTTTTTTGCCTTGCTCATTCCCGTCAATCAAAAATCCGAGGGGAGCAAAGTTCGCGTTATTTTGTAACACGTTGTATATCAGTAAATTATAAAAAGCTCCAAACTTAGCTCTTCCCGCGGATGGGCGGTTGAGGAGGGGCGCCGCACAGAGGGCGCCGGACGCCGCGCTGCCTCTCCCGCAATTCTTCGGCTTAGCCTTTCAAAAATTCGAGGATGGCGCCGATATCGTTCTTCGGGAAGGTTTGCTGGGTGCCGGTAGCGAGATTCTTAAGATTTACGGTGCCGGCCGCCTTCTCATCCGTACCCAGAATCGAGATGAACGGAATAGACTTCTTCGCGGCATATTCGAACTGTTTGCGAAGCTTCCCGGAATCCGGATACACCTCGCAGGCGACACCGCGCGAACGCAGCACCTTCGCAGTCTCTACTATATAGTCGAGGACAGAAGGATCCATGTAGGCGAAGAGCAGGCGCGTTGAAGAGCGCAGGCCCTCAGGGAACTTTCCAAGCCCCTTGAGCACATCATAGATCCTGTCGGCACCGAAGCTGATCCCGACACCAGAAACATTAGGAAGCCCGAAAATACCGGTAAGATTGTCGTAACGACCTCCGCCGCAGATACTTCCGATGGCGAAATCCAAAGCCTTTACCTCGAAAATCGCTCCGGTATAGTAATTCAAACCACGGGCGAGCGAAAGATCGAAGTCCACCTGGCAGGAAATCCCGGCATAGCCTATGAACCTGAAAAGCTCCTCAACCTCGTCAAGCCCCTTCAGACCAGTCTCGGAGACGACGCCGGAAGCGCTTCCCCCGTTCATCAGCCCCCTCATGACCCCGATCTTGTCGGCGGCGCTTCCGCTCAGCTTGAGTACAGGCTCGATCACTTTTATGGCCTCCTCAGAAAGACCGCGTTCCCTCATCTCAGCTTCAACCTCCTCAAGCCCGATTTTGTCGATTTTGTCTATGGCCACGGTTATGTCCACGACCTTGTCCGGGAAGCCGGCGATTTCCGCAAGTCCCGTCAAGACCTTCCTGTTGTTCGTCTTTATGACGACATTGATTCCGAAACGGCTGAAGACTGTGTCGATAATCTGGACAAGCTCAAGCTCGTTCACCTGGGATTTGGTGCCGATGACATCGGCGTCGCACTGGTAAAATTCGCGGTAGCGGCCCTTCTGCGGGCGGTCGGCCCTCCAAACAGGCTGAATCTGGTAGCGGCGGAAAGGAAAGCTGATCTCATTCTGATGCATAACGACATAACGCGCGAAAGGAACGGTGAGATCATAGCGCAGGCCCTTCTCGCAGACAGCCTTGACGAGTCCCTGGTCATCCACGCCGGCGCCACAGACATAGCTTCCTATCCCCTCCTTCAGGGCCGAAAAAGGCTCTCCGGAATTGATGATTCGAAAAAGCAGCTTATCACCCTCGTCTCCATATTTCCCAAGGAGCGTCTGGAGGGTTTCCATGGCCGGAGTCTCGATCTGAGCATAGCCATAGGCCTTGTAGACTTCCCTGATGGTGTCGAAAATATAATTGCGCTCGGCCATTTCTTCCTGGCCGAAATCCCTGGTCCCCTTAGGTATTGATGGTTTCTGTCCCATATAAAATGCGAATTGACCACAAAGTTAACAAAAATAATAGGTATCTTTGTTTTTGGCTTATCAAACCAACAATAAGATGAAAGACTTCCTAAAAATGTTGCTGGCTGTCATCTGCGGCTTCATAGTAATGGGTTTCCTCGGACTTATGATTCTCGGAGGGCTCATAGGATCCGCCACGGGCGGAAGTGGCAAGACAGTCATGCCACGCAACGGCGTCCTCGTCATGGACCTTTCCCAATTCTCGATTGACGAACAGGCCGCAACGCCTCCGGCAAGCCTGACAAGCCTTGTCGGAGGAGGCGTCTCCCTTCAGGCTCCTATTTCCCTATGGGACGCAGTCCAGGCCATACGCAAGGCTGCTGAAGACCCTTCGGTAAAGCTCATCTACATGAAGCCGGACGGCGCCTCCCTCAGTTCGGCCATTTCAGAAGAAATAAGGGACGCTCTCGCAGAATTCCGCAAATCGGGCAAGGCCGTCATATCTTACATAGAATCCCCAACGACTGGCTCCTACTATCTGGCCTCTGTCTCTGACAAGGTCTATATGTCCTCAAATTGCGGGGCCGGACCTATGATGACCGGAGTCTCCGGACAGCTCTTCTTCCTCAAAGACCTGCTCGACAAGTTCGGAGTAAACGTTCAGCTCATACGCCATGGAAAATACAAGAGCGCCGGCGAAATGTACATAAAGTCGGAGCCGAGTCCTGAGAATCTTGAGCAGAACCAGGCAATGGTCAGTTCCATGGCCAATTCTATGTATGAGGAAATTTCTGAAAGCAGGGATGTCTCCGTCGACAGTCTCAACCACCTGGTAGACAACATGAAGCTCCTCTTCCCTGAAGACATGTTGAACCATGGACTCGTAGACGGGCTGCTGACCAAGGAGGAGCTTCGGCAGAAGCTTGCAGTCCTCGCAGGAGCGGATGACTTCTCCAATACGGGGATGGTTTCTTTCAGCGACTACGTTTCTTCTGTCATCACGGATCCTCTCAAATCCAAAAAGCAGATCGCTGTCATTTATGCTCATGGCAACATAGTCGAGGGCTCGGACCCACAGAACATCGGAGGCGATGACTTCTCCACCCTGCTTTCGATGGTGAGAGCCGATTCTTCGGTCAAAGCCGTTGTCCTGAGGGTCAGCTCCCCTGGCGGAAGCGTTCTCGCGGCAGACAAGATCAAGACAGAAATCGACCTTCTCCGCAAGGTTAAGCCGGTTGTCGCATCCTACGGTGACTATGCCGCTTCTGGAGGATATTGGATTTCAGCAAGCTGCGACAAGATCTACACCGACAAGATGACCCTGACGGGATCTATAGGCTGTTTCAGCATGGTCCCTGACCTTTCGAAGACTGCAAAGGACATCGCCCATGTAGGGATAGCAACCGTAAGCTCGAACAAGCACGGAGCCATGCTGACCCCATTCCATACCTTAGACGAGGCGGAAGTGGCGGTCATGCAGTCTCAGATCGAGAATATTTACGGAAAGTTCGTGGCGAATGTCGCAGAAGGACGGGAGCTCTCCCCTGCCTACGTCGATTCTATCGCGCAGGGCCGCGTCTGGACAGGAGCCGACGCCATCGGAATCAATCTGGCAGACGAAATCGGTTCTCTCAGCGATGCCATCAACTACGCCGCAACCCTGGCAGGAGAGGCAGATGCTTCATCAATTGACGTGATCGGCTACCCTGCTCCGGTGACCATACTTGACAACATCCTCGCCATGATCGGGGAAGGTTCTTCGCCTGTACAGGATGTATTCGCGGGAACTCCTTTCTGGAGGGTGGAAGAAGCCTTCAAGAGCTGGAAGTGGCAGAGCTCAGACCATTTCATGGCAATGATGCCTTACCAGGTGATAATACAATAACCCGTCCTGCCGAGACCCAGCCCGACGATACACCCAGGCGGGCTGGCCTCTATTTCTTTCCGGTGGCGACCATGAAAGTCACCGCGAAGATGGTGATGATGATTCCGGCTATCACATTGGCGGTCAAGGACTCGTCGAAGACAAGGACGCCGATGCAGATTGCCGTGACTGGCTCGAAGACGCCGAGAACCGAAGTCTTGACGGCACCGATCCGCCGTGTCGAAATGGCGAGCGTCACCAGCGAAATAAGGGTCGGAAAAACTGCCAGTCCGGCCATCTCAGCCCACTGCTCCGGTCCGCTCACTCCGGCAAGGAAAGCCCCGCCCCCGACCAGATGATGGACGAGGAAAGTCAGCGAGCCAATAGCCAGAACATAGAAAGTCAGGACGTTAGGCTTGACCGTCCTAAGTTTCGTACTCCTGTTAACGATGACCAGATAGACCGCATAGGACATGGCCGAGGCTCCGGACAGCAGGAGGCCCTGCCAATGGAGGGATACGCTCCCGTGAGGGAGGGACAAGATAATCACTCCGACGAAAGTCAGGCATATCGAGAGCCAGACCTGCCAGCTCGGATAGACATGAAGAAAGACCGAGATTATGGCCACAAGGACTGGATAGAGAAAGACTATCGTGGTAGCCAGACCGGCCGGTATGTAATCATATGCAAGGAAGAGGGTTATGCTGCTTAGGCTGAAAGTGACTCCAAGTATCAGCAACCTGAAGAGCTGGGCCTTGGTGACTCTGAAACTCATCCTGCGGACGAGCAGCCATAAGCCCAGAATCACAAAGGCAAGAAAATATCTGAAAAAGAGGACCGTATCCACAGAAACTCCATGCGAAAGCAGGGGTTTGCCGAACAAGGGATTCATTCCATATGTAACCCCTGTCAAGATTCCGGCTGCGTAGCCCCAAAAATCAAAACCCTTCTCCTTATCAGCCATATTCTGTCAATCTGTCAATTCGGCTATCATCAGCACAGTATGCGTGGAAGCAGTGACCTTTATCCGCTCGTCAATCCTGCGGCAAAGAATCGCCGCCACTCTTTCCGGCCCCTCACCTTCGTTCCACCCCGGTTCGACGGCGACCACAAGTTTTTCCTTGTCCGCACGGTCATATTTCAGATCTACGAAGAGGTCGCTAAGCTTCTTTTTACCCTTGAGTCCGAGAGGGCAGAACCAGTCCCCCTCCCTGAAACGCCTCAAAAGGAAAGGGATTTTCAATTCCCCAGCATCGCCCATTATCTGTCCGTCAGGAAGTTTCATATCAGAGGGCACGGCGGCGAGTTCCACCTTGAACCTTCTTCCGTTGAATTCATAGATCCCGGGGCCCTCCACTACCATGGAATCCCGCCCCTCATCCAGATCGGGCAGGCCGGCGAGCCTGACGCCACCCCTCAAAGGGCCGCCCGGGGACTGTTCCAGCACAAGGCTTCCGCGAGACGTCCCATAAAAACGGCAGGACTCTGAATACCAAACCTTTCCGGCAGGATTCGGAAGAGAATTCAAAACCGAAGTCTCGACTTCATGAGTGAAGCCATAAGCTTCTAGAAGCCTGTGGATAAGATAGTCTGCGTGTTTTTCGGCAGAGAGGGCGGCAACATCAATTTCCATCAGCTTCCCGCCCTCAGCTCCGGCCGTCTTAATGCGCCCGAGACACTCCTCAAAATAATCGTCCAATATATCCTGAGCCTGGCTGAAAATCGCGCTCTCTACGCCGAAAGTCCTCAAAAAAGAAGGGTTAATCTTCTCAAAGATCGGGAAAATGAGGTTGCGTATCTTGTTGCGCTTGACATCGTTTTCGGCATTGGTTCTATCCTCATGAAAGGGCAGCCCCACAGATTTCGCATAATCCGCTATCTCAGCGCGCGAGACATCAAGAAGAGGTCTTACGAGCCTTACCCCAGAACCCGCTAGGGGAAGAATTCCGTCAAGGTCCATGCCCCTGAGTCCCCTGACTCCGGTTCCACGCAAGAGATTGAGGATCATTGTCTCTGCATTGTCATTGGCATTATGGGCAACGGCCACGGCCTCATAAGCCCTGGCGATGACAGTCTTCTCGAAAAAGTCGTAACGAAGTTCTCTGGCGGCCATCTCTATGCTCACTGAACGAGCCTTGGCATAAGCCTTTGTATCAAAGCTTTCGAACTCGAAGCTGAGGCCATGTTTCCCGGCCCACAGGCGGACCAGAGCCTCGTCAGAGTCGCTTTCCTCATCGCGCAGATTAAAGTTGCAGTGCGCGATTCCCACCTTCACCCCCTCATGCCTCGAAGCATAATCCACCGCAAGAGACGCCATGGTCATGGAATCGATTCCTCCGCTTACGGCAAGGAGAACCCTTCCTCCATGAGGGAAGAGTTCTCCTAACCTTGAATCAAACTTATCCTGCAGGCCCATAGCCTCGATTATTTCTTCGAAGCGAAGGTGTATGTGAAGCCAAACTGAAGGGCCTCCATGAACTGGACTCTCTGCTTTCCGTTAGGATACTTGTCCATGTCCCAGTCCTCTACAATCAAGACTTTGTCGTCATAAATAAGGCTGGTCGAGACGTTCAGGGAGAAATACTTAGCCACCTTCCAACTGAAACGGTTGTCCCAATTGACGCGGATATTCTGCGGATTATCCAGATAGTTGGAGAAGAGGATGAGCTGAGTGTCGGCGTCGAAGTTGTCATTGATCTTGACCTTCGCGGCAGCGGTCAGCTGGGCACCGAACTCGAATCTCGCGGCCCTGTAATAAGATCCTATCGCCTCGCCCTTTGCCACCGTATTATCGTAGGTCTTGGAATAGAGCTTCTCGTATTCGGCCTGCTCGGCAGGGCTCAGATGCTTCAGCTTCATGGAGTAGGTCGGTCTGAGGGCCTCCTTCGACACTATAGTGAAGCCTCCGGTGAGAGGAGCGAAGTTGACGGTCAGCCACTTGCTCGGATTCCAGTCAATACCGATTCCCAAGGTGACTATCGCAGGGCTGAGGAAGCCGGACTTGAGGAGTCTGGCGTCCTTCCAGTCCTTCTTCGAAGGTTCATGGCCTTCCTTCGTCGCAGGAGTGGCATAGACATAGCCGTTTGTGAACTGGTTCAGGAAGGTGAACTTAGCGGAGTAATTGAGATGATCCGTCGCCTTGTATCCGAAGGTGCTCTCGAAGAGCATTCTGTCCTTATTCTTCTGAATGATAGGCTTATCCTCGGAATAAAGGAAGCCGTAGTCAAGCTGGAGACGGTTGTTCCATGACACATTGTCCTTCTTGTAATTGGCATTCGCATCGATATAGGCTGCGAAGGAGACATTGTTGTAGCCTCCTTTCGCCCAATTCGAATAGCTGTTCTGCAGGAAGTTCAGCTGGGTCATCACGGAATTGGTCCACCAGTTCGGCTTCGGAGCCGCCGTCTTGGCCTCCGGAGCCTCCGAAATCGCCGCCGCTGCCGCCGCTGCCGCCTGCTGGGCATCCGTCACATTCTGCGCTCCGGCATGAAGCCCTAAGCCAAACGAAAGGACGGAGAGCAAGATAATTCTCTTATTCATGTCAATATGAGATTGCGAAAACCACTCTCCTGTGGGAAGGCTTTCCGGTGTAGATGCACTTACCCTCCTCTTCGCAGACAAAGCTGTCCACAGGAATGCAGCGGATCGTAGCCTTAGTTTCGTCTTTTATGGCCTGTTCCGTCTCGGTAGTGCCGTCCCAATGGCAGAGAAGGAACTTTCCGGTCTGGATCTTCTCCTTGAACTCGTCCCAGCTGTCGCATTTCTCCACATGAGCCTGGCGGAAATCGAAGGCCTTCTGGTAGATATTTTTCTGAATGGCCTCAAGCAGGACCTCTATCGAAGGAACTAGGCTGTCAAGAGAGACGGTCTCCTTCTCCAGGGTGTCACGCCTGTGGACCTCGACAGTTCCGTTCTGGAGGTCGCGAGGGCCTATGGCGAGGCGGACAGGCACGCCCTTGAGCTCCCACTCGGCAAACTTGAAGCCCGGCCTGAGAGTGTCGCGGTCGTCAATCTTCACGCTCACGCCCTTGTCTTCGAGATCGGCCTTGAGATTGTTCATCTTCTCGAGGATGGCGGAATGTTCTTCTTCGGTCTTGAAAATCGGAACCATCACTACCTGGATAGGGGCGATCTTAGGAGGGAGGACGAGGCCGTTGTTGTCGCCGTGAGCCATCACGAGGGCTCCCATGAGCCTGGTAGAAACGCCCCAGGAGGTAGCCCAGACGTATTTGAGCTGGCCGTCCTTGTCGGCGAACTGAACATCGAAGGACTTGGCGAAATTCTGGCCGAGGAAGTGGGAGGTACCGGCCTGGAGAGCCTTTCCATCCTGCATCATGGCCTCGATGGTAAGGGTGTCCAGCGCTCCTGCGAATCTCTCGTTAGGACTCTTGTGGCCGACGATCACCGGCATGGCGAGCCAGTTGCGGGCGAAGTCTGCATAGACTCCGACCATCTCCTTCGCCTTTGCCTCGGCCTCTTCGGCGGTGGCGTGGGCGGTGTGGCCCTCCTGCCAGAGGAACTCCGAAGTACGGAGGAAAAGCCTCGTGCGCATCTCCCAGCGTACCACGTTGCACCACTGGTTGCAGAGCAGAGGGAGATCCCTCCATGACTTTATCCAATTCTTATAGGTGCTCCATATGATGGTCTCGGAGGTAGGTCTGACTATGAGTTCCTCCTCCAGCTTGGCAGACGGATCCACGATGACACCTTTTCCGTCAGGATCGTTCATGAGCCTGTGGTGCGTAACCACGGCGCATTCCTTTGCGAAGCCCGCAACGTGCTCGGCCTCGCGGCTGAAGAAAGACTTCGGTATGAAAAGAGGGAAGTATGCGTTCTGGACGCCGGTCTTCTTGAACATATCGTCAAGAGCCCTCTGCATCTTCTCCCAAATCGCATAGCCATAAGGCTTGATGACCATGCAACCCCTTACCGCGGACTGCTCCGCAAGATCAGCCTTCACCACAAGGTCGTTATACCACTGGGAATAGTTCTCCTCTTTCTTTGTGATCTGGTCTGCCATTTTTTGCAAAAATTCTAATTTATCGCTAATATTGTCATTGGAAGCAATCGGTATAAAAATTGCAGAATACTGCCTTGGAACCGAAAGATTCCGACACAAAGATACAAATATCTGTACAATTTAATAAATAGGAGATCCAGTTATGAGAACGAAAACCTTATTTCTAATCTCGGCGGCGGTGACTGCGTTCACTGCCTGCGGGACCTCTGCCCAATATTCTTCCCGACAAGAATATCAAGATGGTATTTATAATCGCACGACACCGATAGCCGAAAGGGCTCAGCAGGCCGTGGCCAACAAGGAAATAGGAGCTCTTGTGAGCGAGACGCAATCCTCCCAGATTTTCCTTCGAAGCGGCCAATCCGACACTCTTTATGTGCCGGAAAACGGGGTCACGTCGATTCAGTTCAATAATGACAAGTCGAAGACTGTGACTGTGTTCGGCGACACCGACACCTACATCGCCAGCAATCCTTGGCATTATCAGTCTTCTTATTGGTCACCATGGTACACCTATTCATGGGGCCCGTCTTTCACCTTCAGCTTCGGGCCGTGGACGCCTGGCTTCTACTGGGACTGGGGCTGGTATGACCCTTGGTACTGGGATTCATGGTGGACTTGGGATCCATGGTACTGGGGAAGCAGAGCCTATTGGGCCTCCTGGTACAGGCCTTGGAACTACGGCTGGTATGGCTGGTACGGGGATCCGTTCTGGTACGGCGGCCCTTACTACGGTTGTTATTACGACTACTACGGCCTCTGGTACAATCGCGGAATCCCTGGCACTCGAGGCTATATCTGGCCTAACGAGGTCTGGGGCTCAAGGGCGGGAATTTCCGCCGGCGGCAGGACCGACGGCATGGGCACCACCCGCACAGCAGTCCGTGGCTACAATACCAGAATCAGCAACGCCTCTTCCGCAATCAGGCGTGCCGGGACCACGAAGTCCACGTCAAGGACCACCGCCGCCTCGATGGCTACAAGGTCCTCGGCCTCTACCAATAATCTTACCGCAGTACGCCGCGCAGGCACCATCGGTTCGGGCTCGGCGGTGAGGGGCGGAGTACAGCGTGCCTCAGCCGCCGGGATGTCCGGGGTGAGGGGCGGCGCACAGCGTTCCTCAGCGTCCGTCGGCGGAAATACCGGCGGGTCAACCATCCGCCGCAGCGTCACCGGCTCTGCCGCCGACCCTTACAGGCGCAGCACCGCCGGCAACTCCGGCTCTTCCTACAGAAGGTCGTCAGAGGAGACTTACGACACTCCGGCTGGCTCTTCCTACAGCAGGTCTTCGGCTGGAAGCTACGGCAATCCTTCAGGCTCCACCTATCGCAGGTCATCAGCGGGAACTTACAGCACCCCGGCGGGCTCTTCCTACAGCAGCGGAGCCTATAGTTCCGGACGCCCTGCTTCCAGCAGCACCTACCGCAGGTCATCAAGCAGCTACTCCGGCGGCAGCTATTCAGGCTCTTCGTCCAACTCCGGCTCATCGTCTGTTTCAAGACCTTCGACCTATAACAGCGGCTCGACCTATAACAGCGGCTCACAGAGCGTCATGCGCAGCAGCTCCAGCCAGTCCTACAACCGGTCTTCTTCCGGCGGATACTCCGGAGGTGGATACTCCGGCGGAGGCTCTTCCAGCGGCGGAGGCAGATCAGGCGGTTTCAGCAGCGGCGGAGGCGCACGCAGAAGGTAGGCGGCACTCTCCCTTCAAAAGGTCGGTTCTTCAGAAGGCAGGCCCTTACAGAGAAGCTTGTTGAGTCTTTCTAAACTTTGCAAAGAATTATGAAAAAGACAATGATAATCTCCGCGGCGTTGCTTGGCGTGACGTTTGCGGCCGGGGCGCAGACTGTGTCTGACGCTCTGCGTTACAGCGAGAACAATTACCTTGGCACCGCAAGGAGCATCGGCCTGGGCAATGCGGTAACTGCCTTGGGCGGCGACCTCGGCACTGTGGGCATCAACCCCGCCGGATCCGCAGTCAGCAAATTCTGGCAGATTGAATTCACCCCGGCGCTGAGCATATCCGCTTCGGATGCGAAATACAATCCGAATCCGTCGGCTTCTTCCAACTACACCTCTTCCACGGACAACAGCACAAGGTTCACTTTCCCGAACTTCGGAATGAACATGTACTTCCCTACCGGACAGAGAAGCGGACTCAAGGGAGTTTCCTTCGGCTTCATCTTCAACAGCACCAACAATTTCCAGGAGAGATTCACTGGACACGGGCAGAACGGAAGCACTTCATACCTGGGCTACCTTGCCACGGCGGCTGACGGATATAAGGAGAGCGATCTTCAGGGAGCCGACTACGCTTCCTCTATTCCATGGGACGTTCTGGTCGGCTACCGCTCCGGAATGATCGCCGGCTACGGAACTACGGACGGAAAATACATCGGCACTACCGAGAAGCAGTATTCGGACGGATCCATCATGGTGGCCAGCAACCTCAATCAGCGTTACGCCGTGAGCTCCCACGGACAGAAATATGATCCGGTTCTCAACCTGGGCTTCAATATTTCCGACATCTTCTATTTCGGCTTCAATCTGGGCCTGACGACCTTCGACTACCAGACGAAGTCAACGATCACGGAAACGGCGGTAGATCCTGCCAGCTTTGAGGTCAATTTCCAGAAGGGGACGGCATATTTCTCCGACGCAAGCTATCGTAACAGGTATTCAGCCTACGGGGACGGAGTCTACGGCAAGTTCGGTTTCATCGTCCTTCCGACGGACAACCTCAGGATCGGAGCGGCCATCCAGACCCCTACCTCCATTCATATGGTTGAGAAATACCATTACTACGGCGAGACCAATTTCACGGACTCCGGCTACGACAGCTGGGCACGCAGTGATGACGGGAGATACGAATACAGGCTTATCACTCCGTACAGCGCGAACGTAGGACTGGCCTACACCTTCCCTAAGGGCTTCATCTCGGCAGATTACGAAATGACCGACTACAGCACCATGAAGTTCAAGGAAGATGACGACTATGATGTAGAGGGAACCTTTGACAGGGTCAACGATGACATCAGGGACTATACTGGAATGACCCACGAAGTAAGAATGGGTGGAGAGTTCATGCCTATGAGCGACATCGCCTTCCGCGCCGGCTACGGCTTCAGGTCTTCCGCCGAGCGCTACTATGATGCTCTCGGAGACAAGAAATCTCCCGACGCCTACACCCACACCGTATCCTTCGGTCTGGGCTACAGTTCTCCAGGCTCCTTCTTCATGGATTTCGCCTGCCAGGCACTCTTCCGCTCAAAGCAGTACTACTACCCTTATCCTGATTACATCAACGACGTGAAGTCTCCGGAAATCAAGCTGAATTCCCAGCTTTGGACCTTCGCGATGACCTTCGGATGGAGGTTCTAAAGACGCTTGAGGAAAGTGATCGAGTCGGGACCTTCATTGAAGAGAAGGTCAGCGGCTGAAAGATTAGATTTGAAACCGTATTTTCGGGCGAAAACCTGGAAATACGGTTTTTTCAGGCCCAGACTCTCCAGTATCTTGTTCTCGCGCTTCGGGTGGATGGTTTCGCGGAAGTCCGGCAGCATTGATTCCGGAGCCACCTTGAGATAGGTGTCCGTGAGGCGGAAGTCTGCCTTGATTCCGGTTTTGGAGAGAATGAAGCGGATGACCTCCATATCCAGATCCCAGAGGGTTTCAGGCCGGGATTCAAGGACGGAGAAAAGCTCGTCCCTGTAATACTCATAGAAGGCGGAGGTCTCATACGCCGAGTCAAAGGCACGCTCAAGTCGGAGCAGCCACGGGGTAGACCAGTCCACTCGGACCTCCCTTATCGGAAGCGAGGAGGGGTCTTTGCCGGCATGGATTACTGGAAAAGACAAGGCCTCGACTCCGTTGGCCGTGGCTATCAGGCAGCGGTTCCGGTAGCTCTGCTTCTGGTAGTGTTCCGAGGCTTCGAGCCAAACATGCGAAGGCTCCACCCTGTCAGGATACAAGATGAAGCCTTCGGCAAGGGCCGCCAGCCAAGAGACCGGCGGGAAAAATGCAATTGAGAGCAGCACTACTCCACCATGCCCTTTTCGACAACCTCAGGTCCTCTGATGATGCCGCGCTTGGAGTTCTTGATGAAGTTCAGGATGTTGTCGCGCTCAGGGCTGGCAGGGAATCCGGCCTCGACCTTGGCGACACCGTCCGAGATGTTGTTTCCCTGGAAATAAATCGTGTCGTAGATATCCTTGATGGTCCTCATCGTATCGGATGAGAAGCCTCTTCTGCGCAGACCTACGAGATTAAGTCCGCAATAGCAGATAGGATCGCGGCCGCACAGAACATAAGGAGGGACATCCTTGGTGATCTTCGATGCACCTCCGATCATGGCGTGGCAGCCGATATGGGTGAACTGATGGGCCTTGGAACCTCCTCCGAGGATGGCCCAGTCGTCAATGTCTGTCTCTCCCGCAACGCCCACATAGCTCGTCATGATCACATGGTCACCGAGACGGCAGTCATGGGCGATATGGACATAAGACATTATGAGGCAATTGTTACCGATTTTGGTAGTACCTTTTCCGCTGGCTTCGGTTCCGCGGTTGATGGTGGCGCACTCCCTGATGTTGACATTGTCGCCGATTTCGACATAAGAAACTTCTCCTCCGAACTTAAGGTCCTGAGGGATGGCTCCTACGACAGCACCAGGGAAAACCGTACAATTCTTTCCCATGTGGACGTAGCTGAAGACTACGGCGTGAGGAAGAATCTTGCAGCCGTCGCCGATGACCACGTTGTCATCCACGTAAGCATAAGGTCCGATTTCGATGTTGTCGCCGAGTATGGCTTTAGGGCTGACAGTTGCCAATGGACTAATGTTATTCATAATTCTATCTTCTTTATTTTTCAAAGCCGAGAGCCTTTCTGAAGGCTTTGGACGCATAGGAATTTATGGTGTGGCCAGGTTTGAAGGCCGTTACTTTCGCATTCATGAAGCCTCCGCAAAGGCGCATGTCACCGATGAGATCGAGCAGCTTGTGCCTGCCGCACTCATTCGGGAAATGGAGTTCGAGGTTGGTCAGATAACCGTCTTCACGGACTCTGATGTCGGGATGGTTGAAGAGTTTTGCCATCTGAGCCACTACCTCGTCCTTGACAGGATACTCGCATACGACGATAGCATTGTCGACGTCTCCGCCTTTTATGAGATTGTTGGCAAGAAGGTACTGGATCTCATGGAAGAAGACGAAGGTTCTGCAGATTCCGATCTGGGAGGCATAGTCGACGGACTCATCCCAGCGGGCTTCCTGCACGCCGAGGACATGAGAGCCGAAGTCCACCTTGGAGTAGAAAGACATGGCGTCGGCAGGCTCTATCTTGACCCAGCCGCCGGTCTTGTCGTCATGGATTTCGATGGTCTGAGGGACCTCGATATATTTTCTTTCGGCACCCTGGTCTTCCAGGCCGTCGGAGGCGAAAGCCTTGACATAGAAGCTGGCGCTCCCGTCGAGAATCGGCACCTCGGGACCGTCGGTCTCGATGACGGCATTATCCACTCCCATGCCGGTCAAAGCCGACATTATATGCTCGATTGTCTGGACGGAGGCCTCCCCCTGAGCTATTTTAGTGCTTCTGGATGTGTCGGTGATATTCTCTGCAAGTGCCTCGACCACGTTGGAACCTTCAGGCAGGTCAGTTCTCACGAAACGGATCCCCTCCCCAAGGCCCGCAGGTTTCACGCTCATATGGTAATATCCCCCTGTATGAAGTCCCTTGCCCTCGAAGGAGCAGGCTTTCTTTAGTGTATGCTGGTTCATTTGACAAATATAATACTTTTAGCAGATAATCCTCAGCGCCCACCCACTCTTCACCCTCTCCCCGCTTCCCGGGAGGGCTCTCTACTTCTCGCCGTTCATCTTGAAGGCGGCGTAACTCCTCATATATTTCTTGATGTCAAATGCAGGCGAGCCGAGGACGACCGTCCCCTCCTTAGTGATACTCTTCGTCACTCCTGCCTGGGCGCCTATGGTCGTATGGTCGGCTATAGTGATATGGCCTACGACTCCGACCTGGCCGGCGAGGATGCAGTTCTTGCCGATCTTTGCGCTGCCTGCGATGCCGCACTGAGCCGCCATGACCGTATTATCTCCGATGACGACGTTATGCGCGATCTGGCAGAGGTTGTCAATCTTGACTCCGTTGCCGATAATGGTAGCCTCCATCTCCGAACGGTCGATGGTGGTGCAGGCGCCGATCTCGACATTGTCTCCGATAATCACCTTTCCAAGATGTTCGATCTTCTCCCAGGTCCCGTCAGGGAGCGGAGCATTGCCGAAACCGTCCGAGCCGATGACGGCATTGCTGTGGATGATGACATTGTCGCCGATCTGCATTCCGGGGTAGATGCTCACTCCCGGATAGATGATGCAATGCTTGCCTATGTGGGTGTCGTCTCCGATGTAGACGTTTTCATAGATCTTCGTATAGTCTCCGATCACCGCATGATGGCCGACATAGGAATGGCTGCCGAGATAGACCTTCTTGCCGAATTTCGTCGTGAAGAACCAAGAAGAACGGAAGCCGCGGTGGCGATGATTCGTCCTGTTCTGGAGAGTGACATATTTGAGCAGGTCGGCGAGAGCGGAGTAAGCGTTGTCGACCCTGACAAGAGTCGGGGTAAGGGCCTGCTTTGGTTGAAAAGTCTTGTTTACGAGAAGGATGCTGGCCTTAGTCGTATAGACATACTGTTCATATTTCGGATTGGCATAGAAGCAGAGTTGTCCGGCTTTCCCGTGTTCAATCTTAGCTAATGAAGTCACCTTTGCGTTCTCATCGCCTTCCACTGTGCCTCTAAGCACTCTTGCGAGCTGTTTGGCCGTAAATTCGATTGTCATGAATCAGGCATATTTAACTTAATCATGCAAATAAACAAATTTTAGAGCAAAATTGAAATATTAAAAGGTTCTATGCTTAAGCTTTCATATGTGCGATCAAAATAATAAGAATGAGAAAAGACACGATTTTATAATTGAAAATATTATTTGTATCTTTGCAGATGTGAAGTGAGATAGGAGGAAGGCGCCTCCTATCTCATTTTGTTAAAAAGCCCGGACTTATGCCGGCCGGGTCCGGAAAATCAGGCGGCCGGCCCGAACGGCCCGGCAGAGCGGGAAGAAATTTTATGAGTATGGATGTCAAGGAAATAGAAAAGATCATGGAGCCGGAAGCGGCCTCAAGAGGATGTTTCATCGTGGGGGTGGACATCTCCGATGACAATGACATAACCCTGACGATCGAATCCGAGGAAGGGACTGTGACTATGGACGACTGCGTCGCCCTGAACAATGCCTTCGAAGCCGCCTTCGACAGGAACGCAGAGGACTATTCCCTGACAGTGACCTCCGCCGGCCTGGACCAGCCTTTCAGAGTTCTGAAGCAATTCCTGAAGGCCGTCGGGACGACCGTAGAGGTGAAGCTCAAGGGAGGAAAGAAGCTGACCGGGGAACTGACTGGTGCGGACGAGACTTCCATCAGCCTGCGTCATAAGGTCAGGGAAGTCGTCGAGGGGAAAAAGCGCAAGGAACTCGTTGAGCACGAAGATACTTTCTCCATGACCGAGGTGAACTCAGTCATGCCGTACATTGATTTTGATTAATCAGAAAGAAAACAGCAATAAGAAAATGGCAACAAAACCTACAGAGGAAAAAATCGACCTGAAGGGGGCCTTCGCCGCCTTCAAGGACGAGAAGCACATCGACAGGGCTACCATGATGGGAGTCCTCGTGGATGTATTCAAAGCCCAGCTCGCCAAAACCTACGGTTCGAGCGATAATTTCGATGTCATCATAAACCCTGACAAAGGAGACTGCGAAATCTATCAGAACCTCGAAGTGGTCGACACAGTTGAAGATCCTGCCAGCCAGATTACCCTTGACCAGGTGAAGGACGAGACCGGGGACGATGACTACGAGGTAGGAGACACATATACCAGGACCATCCGTCTGGCCGACTTCGGCCGCAGAGGCATCCTCAACATTCGCCAGAACCTCCAGGGAAGGATCATGGACATCGAGAAGGCCAACCTCTTCAATATGTACAAGGAGAAGGTCGGGGAGATGTTCACCGGCCAGGTATACCAAACCTATTCGAAGGAGGTGCTCATCCTCGACGAGGAGGGCAACGAGCTCCACCTGCCTAAGCTGGAGCAGATTCCGGGAGAGCATTTCAAGAAGGAGGACACCGTCCGCGCTCTGATCAAAGAGGTCGAGATGAGAAACAACACTACTCCTTATATTACTCTCACCAGAACTTCTCCGGAGTTCCTGGCCAAGCTCTTCGAAATGGAAGTTCCTGAAATCGAAGAAGGTCTCATAACAATCAAGAAGGTTGTCAGAGAGCCAGGTCATCGCGCAAAGGTGGCCGTAGAGTCCTATGACACGAATGTTGACGCCATCGGAGCCTGCATCGGAGTGCGCGGCCAGAGAATCATCGGAATCGTGCGCGAGCTCCGCAACGAGAACATCGATGTGATCCAGTGGTCGGACAAGCCGGAAGAGCTGATCCGCAGAGCCCTAAGCCCGGCGAAGGTCAATTCGATAGAGATGGGCGAGGCCCCGTCTCCTGTAAAGGTCTTCATGGATCCGGACGAGGTAAAGAAGGGCATCGGAGTAGGCGGAGTCAACATTCGTCTCGCCGGCCAGCTTATCGGCCGTGAAGTCGAAGTTTACAGGGAGCTTGGAGACAACGAGGAAGAGGATGATGTCGCGCTCGACGAGTTCAACGACGAGATTGACCAGTGGGTCATCGACAAACTCAAGTCAATAGGCTGCGAGACGGCGAAGGCTGTACTCGCCATGGACAAGGCCGATGTGGCTCAGAAGGCTGACCTCGAGGACGAGACTGTCGACGAGGTCTTCAAGATTCTCAGCGAAGAATTCGAATAAACTAGGTATTAGAGGCTTTCGGACACACGGTTTATAATTAATACATCTTTTTATGTCATTGATCAGATTAAACAAGATAACCAAAACATACAACATCGGACTTCAGACCCTGGTGGATTTTCTCATGCAGGTCGATCCAGAAGCCAACATAGAGGCGAACCCGAATTTCAAAATTGACGAAGAGAAGTATCACGACCTTCTCACCAAGAAGTTCGGAGCCGACCTCAAGGCGAAGGAGGATGCCGAGAAAGTCAGCACGAAGATCGGCGAGATCATCAACCAGAATTCTGACAAGAAGGATGGCGAAGAAGACTATGTGCCCGAAAGAGAGTCAGTCATCATAGACAACAACCTTTCGTCCGGAGAAGCCTTGGTCGGAAACGCCAAGGAGGCGGAGAAAGCCACTCCCGAACAGACCGAGAAAGCAGCCCCGGCAGAGCCTCTGAAGGCGGAAGCCGCAGACGAGCCGCAGAAGGCGGAAACGCCTGCGGAACCTGCCATCCAGACCCCGAAGGCCCAGGCACCTCAGACAAATGAGGCCCCGCAGGCCGGCAAGCATGAAGCGGCACAGATCGCCACGGAGCCTGCAGAAGCCGCCCTGCCAAAGGACGAAACCCGGACAGAAGCCGCCAAGCCAGCGGAGATTGAAGCTTCCAAGGCGCATGAAAAGCCTGAACCTGAAAAGGAAGCCGCTGAGCCGCAGATGGCTGTCGAGACCGAAAAAGTCAAGGATCAAGAGTTTGAGTCCAAGACTCAGGAGGAGAAGAAGGATCAGGTTCATAGCGACGGCACCAAGGATGTAATGGAAGCTGAAAGTACAAAGACTTTTGCGCCAGAGGCACCTGCCGTGATCAAGGCTGAAGTGCCTCAGAAGAAGGCGGAGCAGAACGCCGAAAGGGTCAAGGGCATGCAGAATGCGAAAGCCTCCCAGAAGGAGCAGGCTCCTGCGGCCAAAGCCGCGGAGATGCCTGTGAGCACTCTCGACCAGACTCCTGCCGTGAAACTCAAGGTCGTAGGAAAGGTAGATCTCTCACAGTTCGAGCGTAAGCCTAAGAAGCGCGACAGGATCCAGAAAGGCGGAAGCCAGAAGGTCGATGTTACGAAAGTCGAGACTGACGAGAGGAGAGGCAAGGACCGTGGCCGCAATGGCGGCGGACACGGCAAAGACGCCCAGCAACAGCAGCCTCAGGGCAAGGGCCGCAAGAATCGTGACCGCGGAGGTCTCAAATTCCAGCCTACGCTCTCGGAAGCCGAGCTTGAGGAGCAGCAGAAGCAGGTTCAGCAGCAGGTCAAGGAGACCTATGCGAAGATGAACGAAGGGAAGCAGAAGACTAACTTCGGTGCAAAATACAGGAAGGAGAAGAGGGAGGCCGCGGAGCAGAAGATGCAGGAGGAAATACAGAACCAGAAGGCGGAGCAGAAGGTACTGAAAGTCACTGAGTTCGTGACGGTCAGCGACCTCGCTACCCTGATGAACAACACTCCTGTAACCAATGTCATCAAGGCCTGCATGGACCTCGGGCTCATGGTCTCCATAAACCAGAGACTCGATGCCGAGACTCTTCAGCTGGTCGCCGAGA
The DNA here is from genome assembly GCA_002472565.1 of Bacteroidales bacterium UBA7258. Lineage (GTDB taxonomy): Bacteria > Bacteroidota > Bacteroidia > Bacteroidales > UBA932 > Cryptobacteroides. The sequence continues at coordinate 41,311 of DKSK01000005.1, forward strand.
GCTTCGGCTACAAGGTCGAGTTCGTAACGGCCGATATCCAGAACGAGCTTCAGCAGGAGAACGAGCCTGACAAGGAGGAAGACCTCGTGCCAAGGCCGCCTATCGTCACTGTCATGGGTCATGTCGACCATGGCAAGACTTCCCTCCTGGACAACATCCGCAACACCAACGTGATCGCTGGAGAGGCCGGAGGAATCACCCAGCATATCGGAGCATACAGCGTCAAACTGCAGAATGGCAGGAAGATAACTTTCCTCGACACTCCTGGTCATGAAGCATTCACGGCCATGCGTGCGAGAGGCGCGCAGATGACTGATCTCGCGATCATCATCATAGCCGCCGACGACGCCGTGATGCCGCAGACCATCGAGGCTATCCACCATGCCCAGGCTGCCGGTGTGCCTATGGTATTCGCCATCAACAAGATAGATAAGCCGGGCGCCCAGCCGGAGAAGATTTACCAGCAGCTCGCCCAGATGAATATCCTCACGGAGAACTGGGGCGGAAAATTCCAGTGCCAGGAGATTTCGGCCAAGAAGGGCATCAATGTGGACAAACTCCTTGACAAGGTGCTCCTCGAAACAGACCTCATGGATCTCAAGGCCAACCCTAACAGGCCGGGAACCGGAGCCATCATCGAGTCATCTCTCGACAAGGGCCGCGGTTACATCGCTACGGTTCTGGTCCAGAACGGCACCATCCATATCGGAGACTGCATGCTTTCGGGAAGCTACTACGGAAGGATCAAGGCCATGTTCAACGAGCGCGGACAGAAGGTCACGGAGGCCGGCCCGTCGACTCCGGTCAGCATCTTAGGTCTGAACGGAGCCCCGAGCGCAGGTGACAAGTTCATCATCATGGCCGACGAGAAGGAGGCCAAGTCCATAGCCAACAAGCGCGAGCAGCTCATACGCATCCAGGGCATCAAGACCCAGAAGCATATGACCCTCGAGGAAATCGGCCGCAGAATCGCGATCGGCAACTTCAAGGAGCTCAATGTCATCGTGAAGGGAGACGTGGACGGATCCGTAGAGGCTCTGTCCGATTCCCTCATCAAGCTTTCGACACCTCAGGTACAGGTGAACGTGATTCACAAGGCAGTAGGTGCGATTTCCGAGTCCGACGTGATGCTCGCTACTGCGTCTGACGCCGTAATCATCGGCTTCCAGGTCCGCCCTTCCGCTGAAGCAAGAAATACCGCCGAGAAGGAAGGCATCGAAATCAGGCTCTACTCCATCATCTACGACTGCATCAATGATGTCAAGGATGGTATCGAGGGTATGCTTGAGCCTATCAAGAAGGAGCAGGTCACCTCTACAGCCCTCGTCAAGCAGACCTTCCACATTTCGAAGGTCGGAACTATCGCGGGCTGCATCATAAAGGACGGCAAGATGAAGTCCGGAAGCAAGTGCAGGCTTATCCGGGACGGCATCGTTGTCTACACCGGCGAACTCTCGTCGCTCAAGCGCGGCAAGGATGACGCCAAGGAGGTGGTGTCCGGAATGGAATGCGGAATCGGCCTCAAGAATTACAACGATATGAAGATCGACGATGTAATCGAGGCCTACGAAATTATCGAAGTGAAGCAGACACTCTAAGCCATGCTGATCGTAGTGGAGGGGCTGGACGGAGCCGGGAAGTCTACCCAGGTGAAAAAGTTGAGGAGCTATCTCGAAGAGAGGTGCGGGGAGGTAGAATATATCCATTTTCCCCGCTATGAAGCTCCAGTCTATGGCGAACTTATAGGGAAATTTCTGCGTGGAGGCTTCGGCTCAAAAGAGGCCGTGCATCCGCAGCTGGTCGCCCTGTTATACGCCCTGGACAGGCACGACGCGGCACCTGCCATGAGAAAGACTCTCTCCGAGGGGGGAACCGTGCTTCTGGACAGGTACGTCTACTCCAACATCGCCTACCAGTGCGCCAAGGCGGCTTCGGATGAAGAGAAGGAAGAACTCAGGAAATGGATCATGGAGACGGAATACGGATTCTACGGACTGCCTAAACCGGACCTCAACATATTTCTTGACGTTCCTTCCGGCTTTCTGAAAGCCAAGCTCAGCGGCGAAAGGCGGGGAGAGGACAGGTCCTACCTCGAAGGGGGCAGAGACATCCATGAAGCCGACCTCGCCTTCCAGGAAAGAGTGCGTGAAGTCTACCTAAGCCAATGTGGGTCCGACCCTGATTTCGTCAGAGTCGACTGCTCAGACGCTCACGGAGACATGCTCGCTCCCGACACAATTTTCATGAAAATAGAAGCCTTAGTGGACAAGTTGATATGAAACCATTGCCAAGAGGACTCCGAAGGGCTCTCGCCCTCATCATAGGAATCGTCTTCTTCGCAGCAGGTTCCATGAAACTGATCGATCCGGTCGGGAGCCAACTTCTTGTCTATGAGTACCTGAAGTTCTTCCATATCGGTTTCCTCAGCTTTCTGGCCCTGCCGCTTGGGATTGCCTTTCCCCTGATCGAGGCCCTTGCCGGAGCTGCATTGATTACAGGAATCGCAAAGCGCCTTACATCAATAGTTACGAGCATCCTCATCGTATTCTTTACCTTGGTGACGCTCCTCCTGCTGATTTTCAACCCCTCCATGGATTGTGGCTGCTTCGGCGAAGCCGTCCATCTGACCCATGCCCAGTCTTTCATAAAGAACCTCGTTCTCTGCGCCCTTGGCTTCGCCGCCTTCTCCCCACTTGCGGATGAACCTGCGAAGAAGTTCAAGAAACTCGCATTCGGGCTCACGGCCTGCGGAGTAATCTTTTTGTGCGTCTATTCGATAATCTACATCCCTTGCATCGACTTCACGCCTTTCGACCTGAATGCCAGACTGCGGGCGGAAATTGATGAGCAGATAGACGATGATCCCATGGTGGTGACCTTCATATATGAGAAAAACGGCAAGGAAGGAGCCTTCACTATAAATAAGCTGCCGGATTCCACGTGGACCTTCGTCCGGACTGAAACCGAGTCTCCGAAGGGAGAGGGAAAAACCTCGGATAACGATATCGTAGAACTCCCGATAAGAGATGCCAATGGAAACGACAGGGATTCGCTGGCGGCAAAGGAAAGCGTCATCGTCTTCTCCGCCTACCAGCCTGCAAAGCTGAGTCCCGAGAGATGGGAAAAACTTGGCATGGCCATGACCAATGCCGGCAATGCGGGCTTCACTCCGATTCTGCTTCTGGCCGCTTCCCCTGCCGACTTTGAGTCGCTGGTTCCAAAGGGGCTGGACACCGCCTTCAGGATGAAGATTCTTACCGGAGCGTACAGCAGTGACTACAAGACACTTATATCCCTGAACCGCTCGAACGGAGGGGCGACCTACTTCAACGATGGTGATCTCATCGAGAAATGGTCTCGCGCAAACTACCCTACTTTGCACGAGTTTCAGAAGCTCTACAACTCTAACTATACCGACATCCGTATCCGGGTATCGACCAAGGGCCGCATGACCTTCCAGGCCTACATGCTCTATTCCTTCGCAGTCATGCTGCTGATGTAGCGGGACCCAGAGGGGCGGATACAACTCGCGGGCAGATACAAAAAGTAAGAGGCTGTCAAAAAATGGTCAGCCTCTTATTCAATTTTCATTGCGCTGCTCCCGCTTGGGTACTGCGCCATGAATCAGTCTAGTAGGAGAGGGCGATCTGGATAAAGTCGTCGGCCTTGAGGGCAGCACCTCCGATGAGACCGCCATCAATGTCTGGCTGGGCAAAGAGCTCCTTGGCGTTAGATGGCTTGCAGCTGCCGCCGTAGAGAATGGTGGTGTCATCGGCTACCTCGGCTCCGAATTTCTCGGCGAGGACCTTGCGGATGCACTTGTGGATCTCCTCGGCCTGCTCAGCGGTCGCAGTCTTGCCGGTACCGATGGCCCATACAGGCTCGTAGGCTACGATAACCTTCTTCATATCCTCAGCGCTGAGGGTATAGAGAACGTCCTTGACCTGAGCGGTAACGACATCAAAATGCTTTCCTGCCTCCCTCTGCTCGAGGTTCTCACCTACGCAAAGGATAACTCCGAGACCACCGTCAAGAGCCTTGCGGACCTTTACGACGAGCTTCTCATCGGTCTCGCCATAGTACTGGCGACGCTCGGAATGGCCGAGGATCGTCCACTGGCAGCCGACGCTCTTAAGCATGTCGACAGAAATTTCTCCGGTGTAGGCACCCTTGTCATGGTCTGCGCAATTCTGAGCGGAGAGCTCAACTTTGGATCCCTTCAGCGCCTCGGCTACGAGAGCCAGATGCGTGAATGGAGGAGCCACTATAAGGCCGACCTTATCCGGTGTTACCTTTGATTTCTCGGCTACAGCTTTTGCGAGCTCTACGCCTTCAGGAACTGTGGTGTTCATCTTCCAGTTTCCTGCAACAATTTTCTTTCTCATTGTATCAGATGTTTAAAGAATTACCATTGATTATTGTGGCATTCATATTTGAATTCAATTCCGCAAATTTACTTTATTCGCACGAAAATCACAACCCATAAAGCAGGTTCCGACGGCCGGGGCAAGAGAGTCTGGGAGGCCGGAGCGGACTTCGTGGACTGCGGGGTAGGCGGCGGGAGTGTGCCGGAGAGGGTCGGTGAATTTGTTGCTTGAGGGGAAAAGTGTTAACTTTGCTGGTTATATGAGTCCCGAGTTGTGCGTGGATGGAAAGATGCCGGAGAACAGCGGAGATATGATTCTAGGAGGCGCCGGACGGAGGGGCGATGGGATTGATTAATGAAAAACAATTGATATCGATGAAAAATTTTGTTGAGGAACTTAAATGGAGGGGCATGATCCAGGATATCATGCCGGGAACAGAGGAAAAACTTATGGAAGGGCCGGCGGCTGCTTACGTGGGGATTGACCCGACGGCCGACTCCCTGCACATAGGCCATCTGGTCAGCATCATGATACTCAAGCACTTCCAGGAGTGCGGGCATAAGCCTATAGCCCTCGTAGGAGGAGCTACAGGCATGATCGGAGACCCTTCGATGAAGTCTCAGGAAAGGAATCTCCTGGACGAAGAGACCCTGAACCACAATGTCGAGAGCATCAAGAAGCAGCTTTCCCGCTTCCTCGACTTCGACAGTGAAGCCCCGAACAAGGCAGAATTGGTCAACAACTACGACTGGATGAAAAATTACTCCTTCCTTAACTTCATCCGCGACATCGGCAAGCACATCACCGTCAATTACATGATGGCCAAGGACTCCGTGAAGATGCGCCTCCAAAGGGACTCTTCCGAAGGCATGTCATTCACAGAGTTCAGCTACCAGCTCCTCCAAGGCTACGACTTCCTCTACCTCTATGAGCACAAAGGTTGTATTCTCCAGATGGGCGGCAGCGACCAGTGGGGCAACATCACCACCGGCACGGAGCTCATCCGCAGGATGCTCGGAAAGGAAGCCTATGCCCTCACCTGCCCGCTCATCAGGAAGGCGGACGGAAAGAAATTCGGCAAGACGGAAAAAGGAAACATCTGGCTCGACGCCGAACGCACAAGCCCATACGAGTTCTACCAGTTCTGGCTCAACGTCACCGACGAGGACGCAGAAAGGTACATCAAGATCTTCACCATGCTGGACCAGCAGACCATAGAGGCCGCCGTGGCAGAGCACAGGCAGGACCCTGGACGCAGGAGCCTCCAGAAGCTCCTCGCAAAGGAAATAACTATCATGGTTCATGGCGAAGCGGAGTACGAGAACGCCGTCGCCGCTTCCCAGATGCTCTTCGGCAACTCGACCTCTGAGCAGCTCCGCAAGCTGGACGAGAGGACCTTCCTCGCAGTCTTCTCCGGAGTGCCGACCTTCGATGTGGCGGCTGAAGAACTCCCGACCGACATCGTAGACTTGCTTGCCGTCAAAACCCAGGTTTTTCCTTCCAAGGGCGAGGCACGCAAGATGATACAGGGCGGCGGAGTCAGCATCAACAAAGACAAGGTCAGCGACCCTGCCCGCCAGATAAGTTCCGACGACATCGTGGACGGGAAATACATCCTGGCCCAGCGCGGCAAAAAGAATTACTTCATCATCAACGTAAAGAAGTAATACTCATCTCATCAAGGTAAAGAAGCAATATGGACAAGGCACCAAGCACAAGGCAGCTGAAAGTTGCACGCGAGCTCCAGAAGGACCTCGCTGAAATCATCCGGAGCAAAGGCATGGCCTTTTTCGGAGGCGCCATGCTTACGGTAAGCGAAGTGAGGGTGAGCGCCGACCTCGGCATAGCCAAGGTCTTCGTCAGTATCTTCCCCTCATCAAAGGCGGCAGAGGCCATGGCCCTTCTCAACGACAACGCAAAGGCCATCCGCGGAGAACTCGGACATATCGTGGCCAAGCAGCTCAGAATCGTACCGGAACTCGTATTCATACTCGATTCTTCACTCGACTATGTCGAGCACATTGACGAGCTTCTGAAGAAATAGATCGACCTGTAGTTCTTCTGAAGAATAGATGGATCTGCCGTTCTTCATAGCCCGCCGCTACCTTTTCGCGAGGAAATCACACAACGTGATCAACTTGATCTCCGCGGTCAGCGCAGGGGGCATGGCCATAGGGACGGCGGCTCTCGTCATCATCCTTTCCGTCTACAACGGCTTTGACTCCATCGTAAAGTCGACCCTCTCCAACGTGGAGCCTGATATAATGATCAAGCCCCGCGAGGGGAAGGTCTTCATTCCCGAGGGGCCTGCCTTCGACTGGGCGGCCACCTCGCCCGAGATCAAGACGATAAGTTCCGTGCTCGAGGAAAGGGTCTATGTCGACTACGACGGGCGCGGAGGCATAGCCAAGGCCAAGGGCGTGGACGAAGTCTATGAAAAAGAATCGCCCCTAAGAGACAGGATGACCGAAGGAAGTTTCGAACTTCATAAAGGGTCGGTGCCGGAGGTCTGCGTAGGGGCGGGACTCGCTTTCAAGATGGGGATAAGCCCACGGTATCTCGCCGGCATGGACATCTATTTTCCTTCCCGGGAAGGCAATTTCCGGCTTTCCTCCCCAGCCTCCTCGCTCATGTCGGAAAGGGTCTGGCCTTCAGGACTTTTCTCGGTCAACGCTGACATTGACAACAACCTCATGATCGTCCCCATAGAGGTCATGAGGAGTCTTCTTGAATATGAGGACGAGGTTTCTGCAGTCGAGATAAGATTGGTTCCGGGGGCCTCGGTAAAAAAGGTGGCCTCAAGCCTCTCCAAGATGCTCGGTCCCTCTTTTGTCGTAGCCGACAGGTATAGGCAGAACGAATCGCTCTACAAGATGATGCGCTACGAGAAGTCGGCAGTCTACCTGATTCTCGTCTTCGTCATCATAATCATAGCCTTCAACATTTTCGGGAGCCTCACCATGCTCATCATCGAGAAAGAAGGAGACATAGCGACTCTTCGGAGCTTGGGGGCCGGAGAGAAGCTGGTAAGACGGATTTTTGTTCTTGAAGGCTGGCTCATCTCGCTTCTCGGCCTTGGAGCCGGCATCCTCATAGGTCTTCTGTCTTCATGGATCCAGATGCATTTCGGGCTGATAAAGATGCCTTCCAGTTTCATGACGTCGGCCTATCCTGTGATCATCCAATGGAGCGACATCCTTGTAATAGCCGCCTCCGTAGCCGTCATCGGCTATCTCATCGCCTGGCTTCCGGTCAAGGCTAACATAAGTCCTGAAAATAAAAAAGCCGTCGCGAAACTCTAAGCACGCGGCGGCATATCATTGGTCCGAGATGGGACGGCGGGACTCAGGATTCGATCCTGCCCAGGCTAGAGAATCACGCCGAAAGAAATCTGCTGATGCATTCCCGGCCACCACTGCTCATCCATAAGGTCCATCGGAGAGTATTTCACATAGAAAGCGCAATATCTCAGGTTGAGCCTTGCCATGAGGTCTACGGTGACTGGATTGGTATGGACAAACTTGTACTTATCCTTATGCTTGTCCGAGTCAATGCTGTACTTTGCCTTCAGCACGCTCTTAGTATTGATATCTACAACAGGTCCGAAACTGAAGCCGAAGCCGTTACTAATGTTGAAAGTATATTGGAAAGGCACTATAAGACTGAAGACACTCAGCCTTGAAAGCTTAGGAACTGAGCCAGCCGGATAAGGCCCTGCAATGATTTCTCCGTTCTCCACACGGCTGAGCCTGGTTTCTCCCGTCTGGGTGAAATTTCTGGATAAGATTCCAATGCCTGCGCTGAGGGTATGCCTGCCGAAGTGGGTATTGGCATCGAAACAGAAAGGCATGATCTCAATCGAACGCGAGACGTTGAAATCCAAAGGTTTGTCCGTGTTCGTATAGATGAGGCCGAAGCCGAAGCCCAGCAAATCTCTGTCAGCTACGTAGCTGCGCCGGATTTTGAAGTCCTTTAAGGCGTCATCGCCGGAAACGTTGACAGGCTGGATTTTACCGAAGAAAGGTATGTCGAAGTCAATGACTTCCTTATTGTTCTGGGCATCGTCCTGACCGAAGGCCGAAATGCAAAGAAGCAAGGACAGAAACGCGGCCGTTAAAATCTTTTTCATCATATTGTTCTGTGTTTAAATATCTTACCTAATTCCTCCGGAGTGGCTTTTCCGTTCATATAGACTACGGTAACATAGGTATCGGCCGCTCCTTCTAACTTTTTCTGCTGGAAGCCCAGGTACTGCCATCTGTCAGGCTTTTCCTCGGAGAAACGCAGCAACATATAGACGACTTTTCCGTCCCTGGAAACCTTGTCTTCGTCCACAGCCATCTTGGAATCGGCATTCATCCAGGCCAGAATTTTTCCGACTTCCGCCTCTGTCGCCTTGAAACGGATACTTCTGAAATAATCGAGATTGTAGTCATTCAGCTTTTGTCCGCTTACGATTGACTCCACAACCTGACTTTTGGTCTTGAGCGAGAAAACGCTGTCGGAGTGAAAGCCTTTCTGGGCCGGAAGAGGCACCATTGCCAGAAAGACGGCCACAATTGAAATCAATACCTTTTTCATCATAAATATAGATTGATCATTATCTTCTTTCCCTCCCATGTCCTAGTCCTCGCCAGCGAAGAAATCGGACAATTGTCCTTGGACATCTGAACCGGAGGACATCATCTCGGCCAATGTAGCCTCGACATCGTCCATCACCACAGTCTCGTCAGTAATCTTGGCGCCCTTGTAGAAAGTGACGCAATAGTTCTCCCTGTCATGAAGGCCCATGGTTATTCCTATCGCCACTACGAGGCAGGCCGCGGCGGCCGCGATCCCGGAATAGAGCGGTCTCCAGAAATGTCCTTCACGAAGGATCTCCGCCCCCTCAGAGTAGTTATTCTTCCGTCTTCGGTACAGGCTTTTACCAACAGAGAAGCAGCCCATGACCGCCCGCAATTCGTCATATTCTCTTCCTGCTCCCTCCGCAGAGGAAAGAAAGGCTTTCAACTCTTCTTCCTCAGCCTCCGAGAGCGTGCCCTCGAAGTAGGCTTCCTCATACTTTTTATAATCCCTCATATTCATCTCTGAATTTCTCCCTGATTAATTTACGCGCCCTTGAAATCTGCATTCTTACCGCGGCGGATTGCATTCCCAGCCTGGACGATATCTCCTCGAAGGTCAGCCCTTCATATTCATGGAGACTCACGATCTTCCGCTGAGTGGGACTAAGTTCCTGCTCCATATAATCCTCAACCATCTTGAAAAGGGCCTCCTTATCAACCTGGAGGTCATCCTCCGCCGCCACCTGCTTCCCTTCAAGCGGTTCCGTCCGCTTCCTGGCGCTCCTGCGATATTCATCTATGGAGATATTCCTGACCGTCCTCGCCAGCATCGCCTCCGCATGGGCTTCGCTGGAGAACTTTCTGCCCCAGAGTCTGCAAAATGCATCCTGAAGGGCATCCTCGGAAGGCTTCCGCCTTTCCTTCAGATGTATGAAAGCTTTTGTCAGGAAATCAACAGTCATCTTAGTCGTTCTGTTCACACAGATTCTCAACGCTTTTCACTGATAATACGCCGGAGACAGGCAAATGTAACATAAAAAATCCGCGCCGCTCCCCTTATTTCGGAGAGGACGCGGAAAAAAGGCTGCGCTGCTTGCAAGGTGGGGCCCAAGATTCCAGGCGGTCTACTGCTCCCGCTCGTAAACCTTGATAATCTCGGCGTAGTAGGCGGTATGGACCTTCATATCGGCATACATGGCGCTGATATCCTTCGGGAGGCGTTCAAGGTCGAAATCGTCCTTGTAGAGCGTTCTGCACTCGAAAATGCGCCAGGCCTGGGCTATCGCCGGGGTTCCGTCAGGAGTCAATATGAAGGAGAGACCAGCGTCTTCGGTCTTCGAAGGATTGTCGCGGAAAGACTCGGAACCTATCTTCTCAAGAGCCTTGCGGAACTTCGGAGCCGAAGGAAGCTGGCTGACGCAGAAAGTCCTCGACTCATCCATCAGAGTGTGGGTGTACCTGCTGCCAGAGACAAAGACCGTCATGACCGGACGGGCCCAGAGCTCGCCTATTTCGCCCCATGAGATTGTCATGGAATTGGCTTTTCCAGACTTGCCGGCGGTAAGAGCCATCCAGTCTTTCGCGAAAGCCTTGACCGGAAACATTGAAACCTCGGTCACGGGAATCTCTTTCCAGCCCTCTCCGAGAGTGTCGGTCTGGACTTCGGCCCTCAGGCCGGAAGCGGCAAGCAGAGAGTCAGCCGTGGCTTTGGCGGCATCAGCGGAGGCTCCCCTGCCCCCGCAAGAAAACATCGTCAGCATGGACATAGCCATGAGTATCAAAGATCTCCGTGCCATTATTCTTCAGGGAGGAACATAGGATCCCAGGCAGGAAGCTGAACCGGTTTCTGGTTGAACTTCGCAAGGATGTCGGCCGGAACGTATTTCTTTTGTACCACTAGGCGGAACATATAATTATCGAACCACTCGTCCGTCATGATGAGATTGCCCTTCCATCCATAATTGGCTCCCCATGAATTTTCAACCATCCATTTTGAAGGCTTGCCGTCCTTTAGGTCGACTGCGATGAGCGTCATCGCATGGGAGGAGCCGCTTGAATGGGTCATGATCCGCTCTTTCTTGTCCATGCCGAACTTTACGCCGAGCAGATCTCCGTAATTGTAGTTGGCCAGGTCGCAGACTCCGGTCTTGCGGTTGAGGAACTTCGCCACGTCACAGGAAAAGTACATGGCGGTGTTGTCCTTGAGGGAGGCCAGGGCCATCTGCTTTATCTCCTCAAGCGGGAGATTGAGATAGAGCCAGTCATGACCGTCATAGGTATGGCGGTCATAATCAATGTCATAGACCTTGTAGTAAGCCCTTGACGGGTCGTTCATGACCATGACATAATCCGAAATCAGGGACTTGTCTATGAACTGATCGCAGAAGGAACGAGGCGTGTAGGTCTGGGTGCTTACTGCCTTTCCGTCCTTGTCATACATGGTCCATTCGAAGCTCTGAGGCGGGACCCCGAGACAGAGGGCGAGGATGTGGTAGATTTCCTTGAGCATCTCTATCTTCATGGGTTCCAGATCCCTGGCCTTCGACTCGCGGAGCCTGAGACCGTCTTCGCGGAGCTTTTCGGAAAGATGGGCCCTCATCTGAGACGTGTTGTCGGCGTTATAGGTCTCCGGCATGACTTCCGAAGGGACTAGTCCATATTTAGAGACAAGGTCGGCTACGCCGGTGAAGGTGCCGCCGTCGCTGATAGGGTTCTTGAAAAGCCAGTCGACCATCCTCTCGTCCATAGGGCGGTCTCTCGTGTCGATGACCCCCTGAAGGAAGAGATTGGCCTTCTCCAACTGGTCATAGAAAAATACGTAGTCTTGGGAGAAAGTGAAATTTCCCAGGTTGTATGCATCTATCATCCTGGCTCTCAGCACATTGAGTCCGGAGAAGAGCCAGCATCTTCCGGAAGAGGCCTGGTCGGTACGGCCCTTTGTCTTGACCTCATAGGTAAAATGAGTGTCTGACATCGGATGCTGGGCTACCGTCGCGAGGGTATTGATCGGAGTCTGGTTCAGGGCGTTGCGTATGGCTCTGTCCGAAGGGGTGTCGGCATAGCCTTTGCTGATTTCCTTAAGCGCCTCTTCGGAGAGGCCGCCGCCGGCCGTCTGCGCAGAAAGCGTCAGGCAGGAAAGGACGGAGAGAAAGGTCAGGATTAGTCTTGCTTTCATGGCGAATCTTGTTATTCAGCCAAATTTACGAAAAAACCTCCAAATGTTTATAACTTTGCTCCAAGCGGAAAATCAATGAGCAGACGAAACAGAACATGGGCGATAGGCTTGGCGGCATTTTTGTCGCTGCTCTTTCTGGATCTCCTCTCTGGAGGTGTCCGCCTCGGCATCCGCGAGACTCTTTCCGCACTGGGAGGCGAGGGTACGGCGGCGGACATCGTCTGGGGGATACGGATTCCCAGGATTCTCTCCGCCATGCTCGCCGGGGCCTCTCTGGCCCTTTCCGGGATGTTGATGCAGGCCGTCTTCCGCAATCCTCTCGCCGACCCTCACATCATGGGAGTGAGCGGCGGGGCAGGTCTCGGGGCCGCCCTCGCCACAGGAGCCATCTCAGGCCCTGCCATAGGCACCGCACTCGGAGGGGCGGGTGTGGCCGGCGCGGCCTTTATCGGAGCCATACTTTCCTCGATTCTCATACTCGCCGTCTCTTACCGCGTAGGCAGCTCCGATGTGCTCCTGATCTTCGGAGTGATGCTCGGCTTTGTTTTCAGCGCCCTCACCTCCATAGTCGAATACACCGCCGACGAAACCAGCCTGAAAATTTTCTACGGCTGGACAGCCGGACATTTCACCGGGACTTCCGGCGGTGAAGTCATGGCCATGGCACTGGCCTTCGCCATCTGCCTCGTCCTTGCCCTCGCCTCTTCCAAGGGGCTGGACATAGTGCTTTTCGGGGATGACTATGCCGCCCTCGCCGGCGCCAACGTCCGCCGGATAAGATTCTCCGCCATGGCAGCCTGCTGCATAGCGACCGGAGCCGTGACTGCCTTCTGCGGCCCGATCGGTTTCATCGGAATCATAGCCCCTCACATAGCCCGCCGCCTCAAAGGCAGCTCGGTCCACCGCCGGATAATCCCAGCCTCGGTTCTGGGCGGAGCCTCTCTGGCCCTCATCGCCGACGCCCTTTCTTCGGCGCTTCCGCGCCCTCTTCCTGTCGGAAGCACCATAGCCGTGCTCGGCATCCCGATGATTCTCATCATTCTATTGAAAGGCAGAAGATGATCCGGGCAATCAACATAGTTACAGGCTACGGCAAGACTCCGGTAAGCAAAACTCCCCTCTCCTTTGACATCGGAGCGGGCGAACTCATCCTCCTCTGCGGGGCGAACGGCTCAGGGAAAACCACCTTGATGAAGACCCTCGCAGGCCTAATTCCGCCTCTTGCCGGTAAGCTGACATGGGACGGCCTCAGCTCAGTCATGGTCCCTTCCAGGATTCCGAAAGTCAAGGGTTTCACTGTGGCCGAATTTATCCGGACGGCCTGTTACCGCAATAGCGGCTGGGCCGGACGTCTCTCCAAGGAAGCGGAAGCGAGGTTGGACGAGGCGCTCCATACCATGGAGCTGGAGAGCCTGAGAGACAAGGACATATCCCGGATCAGCGACGGGGAATTCCAAAAAGCGGCGATAGCCTCTGCTCTTGTCCGCGACTCTTCGCTCATCCTGCTGGACGAGCCTACGGCCTTCCTTGATGTGGACAACAGATTCATGGTACTGGAAGCCATGAAGAAAGTCTGCTACGGAAGCGGAAGAAGCATGATCTTTTCTTCCCATGACATCGGCCAGGCCGCCTCCGCCGCCGGCAGGATACTCGGGCTCACAAAGGAAGGAGGGCTCGCGGACAGCTCGGTGACGGGAAAATCGGCAGTGCTGGAGGCCTGCTTCTCAAATAAATTCGTTATCTTTGGCTGATATGGCCGACAGACTTTTCATAATCGACGGGCACGCCCTGATCTTCAAGATGTACTACGCCTTCCTGCGTAAACCTATGATCAACTCCAAGGGTGCCGATATGTCCATTCTTTACGGCTTCACCAAGTATATCCTCGAACTCATGGACAGGGAGAAGCCGACCCATTTCGCCGTGGCCTTCGACCCTCCGGGAGGGACTTTCCGCAACAAAATGTACCCCGAGTACAAGGCGAACAGAGCCGAGACTCCTCAGCTTGTAATTGACGCGCTGGAGCCTCTGACAGCGCTTTGCGGGGCCCTCAAGATCCCAGTTCTGATGGAGATGGGCTATGAAGCCGACGACGTGATAGGGACTATAGCCAAGAGGCTTGGTTCCGAGAAGATGGATGTGTTCATGGTGACCCCTGACAAGGACTACGGCCAGCTCATAGGAAGCCATGTCTTTCAGCTCAAGCCGGGCAAGGCCGGCGGGGATGACGAGCTCCTTGATTCGGCGAAGGTCTGCGAAAAATACGGAATTCAGAGGCCGGAACAAGTGATTGACATCCTCACCATCTGCGGCGATACGGCCGACAACGTGCCAGGAGTCAAGGGTGTAGGCGAGAAAGGCGCCTCGAAGCTCATCTCGCAATATGGCAGCGTGGAGAATATCTACGCCCACCTTGACGAGCTTTCTCCGAGGCAGAAGGCCATGTTCGAAGAGGCGGAGCCGCACATCGGACTGAGCCATGAACTCGTAACCATAAAGACCGATGTTCCGGTGGAGGCCGACCCCGAAAAGATGAGGGTCGACACTGACTATTCTCCTGAAATAGCCGATCTTTTCGAAAAATACGAATTTAATTCGCTGAAGAAATACATCGGGCACGTCTCCGCTCCCAAGCCGGAGGCGAAGAAAGGCCCCCAGATAAGCCTGGCGGATCCCCAGGAGGTCACCTCAGAGGCCGGAAAGACCGGTGCCGCGGCCATAATTGCCGAAGGCTCCGAGCCCGGCATCTTCGCCCAGGTAAAGCGGGTGACCGTCTGCGTCAAGACCGGCGAGACTACCTGCATTGCCGCGGAAGGGAGCGCCGAAGATTTCAAAAAGCTCATTGAGGAGCCGTCCATAACCAAGTACGGCTTCTCCCTCAAGCTCCAGGAGAGCATCCTCTTACATGCCGGCTTCCGCCTCCGGGGAAAGTACATGGACCTCGGCCTGATGCACTATCTTCTTGACCCTGAACGCAGCCATGAACCCCAGGTCCTTGCCAAAGCCTACCTCGGCATGGACATAAATGAAGATGAGGGAGAGGGTGAAGCAGAGCTTTCTCTCTTCGATGAGCCTGGCCCGGAAAAGGAGTCTCACCGCTTCATGGAGGCCGCGGCGATTTCGCTCATGGGGGAGAAAATTTGGAAGGACATGGAGAACAAGGGAGTGACTTTCCTCTACGAAAAGATGGAGGAGCCGCTCGTGAGAGTCCTGGCCAAGATGGAGAGAAACGGGGTGAAGGTAGATCTGGCCTCGCTCGAAGATTTCGCCCTCGAACTCAGAAAGGAAATGGAGGAAAGGCAGGAGAGGATAAGACTGATGGCCGGAGAGCCGGGGCTCAATGTCTCGTCTCCGAGACAGATAGGCCAGGTTATTTTCGAGAAACTGAAGCTCGACCCCAAGGCGAAAAAAACCTCCGGAGGAAGCTGGTCTACAGACGAGAACACCCTCGTCAAGCTTGCCGACAGGTCTCCTATAATAGACGAGATCCTTGAGTTCAGGGCAGTCAAGAAACTGCTTTCCACCTATATTGAGCCTTTCCCGGCCTACGTTTCGAAGGTGGACGGAAGGATCCATACAACCTTCAATCAGGCCTTGACTGCTACCGGCAGACTCTCTTCTTCGAATCCTAATCTCCAGAATATTCCCGTCCGCTCGGAAAGGGGCAAGGAGATCAGGAAGGCCTTCGTGCCTGCTAATCCTGACGGGCTCATACTTTCCGCCGACTACTCGCAGATCGAGCTCAGGATCATGGCTCATATGTCGGGCGACGAGCACCTGCTGACTTCTTTCAGGAATGGGATGGATATTCATGCCGCTACGGCTTCGAAGATTTTCGGAATTCCGCATG
This sequence comes from Bacteroidales bacterium UBA7258, assembly GCA_002472565.1. Taxonomy (GTDB): domain Bacteria; phylum Bacteroidota; class Bacteroidia; order Bacteroidales; family UBA932; genus Cryptobacteroides. The sequence goes on from DKSK01000005.1 coordinate 57,268, forward strand.
AAGAAGTCACCCAGGACCAAAGGCGCATCGCCAAGACGGCGAATTTCGGAATCATGTACGGAATCAGCTCTTTCGGTCTGGCGGAGAGGCTTCGCATCTCCAGGTCCGAAGCCAAGAAGCTGATAGAGGACTATTTCGCCGCCTTCCCTTCCATCAGGGACTTCATAGAGGCGGAAAAAGATTTCGCAAGGAAGAACGGCTATGTAGAGACACTTTTCCATCGCCGGCGCTATCTTCCTGACATCAATGCCAGGAATGTCACTCAGCGTCAGCTGGCCGAAAGGAACGCGGTAAACGCCCCCATCCAAGGCACGGCGGCCGACATCATAAAGCTTGCAATGATAGGAACCGCGAAGAAGATGGAGGAGGAAGGATTCAAGAGCAAGATGGTTCTCCAGATCCATGATGAACTTGTCTTCGACACTCTGCCAGAAGAGGCTGAAGCCCTGAAGGCTCTCGTCAAGGACCAGATGGAGAACGTCATCAGCCTCTCTGTCCCGCTCACCGTGGAGTGCAATTATGGAAAAAACTGGCTTGAAGCCCATTGACATGACAGACGAAGAACTTGTGGAGCTGGCGCTCAACGGCGGCTACGAACGCGCCACCAACATCATCTACGCCAAATATGCCGCAGTCATAGGCTCTTACCTCTCGCACTATATCAAGGATGACTTCGAGCTCGAAGACGTCGTACAGGAGACCTTCATAAAGGCCTTTCACCAGCTGGATAAATTCGATCCGGGCAAGAGCAGGAGCCTTCCCGATTCTCAGGATTCAATGCGTTCATGGCTCTTCGAGATCGCGAAGAATACCTCTCTTGACCATAGGGACAAGAATGAGCGCAAGCTTCCATCCGCCAGCCAGTTAGGTTCTGATTCTTCGGCTGACGAACATGAGGGCAACGGGGACGTCTCGGCCATGAGTCCTGAAGATGAGCTTATCATATCCCAGAGAAAGGAGAGGATTGAAAAGGCCATAAACGGACTTTCGGACCTATACCGGGACGTAGCTAAGATGTGTCTTATCGACTATCTCGGCTACAAGGAGATCGCCGATAAACTCGACATTCCTCTTAACACGGTCAAGACCAGGATACGCCGGGCCAGAGACCTGATAACCAAGATTATGAACAGCGAGGAGGAATAGAAAGTGGATTTCGAAGATTTCAAGGCCATAGCGGCCAAGGCTTTTCCGCTCACAGAAACCCAGCTTGGGCAGTTCCAGGCCATGGACGGCCTCTATGAAGAGTGGAATGCGAAGATCAATGTTATTTCGCGCAAGGACATAGGCGGACTCTATCCCCGCCACGTGCTGCACTCTCTTTCCATCGCCCGCTATATGCAGGAGGAATGGCCGGATGCCTATGCGGACTTTTCCTCCGGCAAGGCCGATGTGCTGGACCTTGGCACCGGGGGCGGTTTCCCGGGGCTTCCTCTCGCCGTCCTTTTTCCGGAGTCCCGCTTCACTCTCTGCGATTCCGTGGGGAAAAAGACCATAGTAGCCTCCGCCGTAGCTCAGGGGCTCGGACTTACCAATGTTGAGGTGGTCAATGCCAGGGCGGAGTCTCTGCCCCGGAAATTCGGCTACGTGGTTTCCCGCGCCGTGGCCTCTCTCGATGAGTTCTACCCTTGGGTCAAGGGAAAATTCACTTCGGGCATACTTTGTCTCAAAGGCGGGGACATAATAGCCGAGAGCGCCCTTATGTGCCGCCGCTGCCGGGTAAGCCCATCTAAAGTCTCCGCATGGAAGGTCTCCTCCTGGCTTGACGGCCCGGACTATGACGGCAAATACGTCGTGAGAATCCTGCCATAGACAGGCACCTTCGCCCCTCTACTGCGCCGCGGCCTTATCGCCACGGCTCTCGACCTTGTGCAAAACGTTGATAAGGATTATTCCGAGAATGGCGGAACAGAAAGAACCCGTCAGCACTGCTACCTTCCCCATATCCCTCAACCTTGCCGTGTCAACCGGAGCCAGATTCCCGAAAGAGAGCGTATCCACGAAGATGGACATCGTGAAGCCTATTCCGCCAAGGCAGGCCACCGCGAAGAGCATCTTCCAGTTAGCCTTCGAAGGCATTTCTCCCGCATGCAATTTCACCGCGATGAAACTTGCCAGAGAGATGCCGAGCGGCTTTCCAATCAAGAGCCCGAGGAAAACGCCCATGCTAACGCTCCCCATCTCAGGATTGAAATTCATCACATTGAAATACGACAGATCAGGGATCTCCACCCCCGCATTCGCAAGAGCGAAAAGCGGCATGATGAGGAAGTTCACCCAAGGGCTGAGACTATGTTCCAGACGGCTGTTCATCGGGATAGTCTCTTTCGCAATCACCGAAAGGCGGCGCAGACAATGGCGCTGCGGCCCGTTCGGGAACGGCTCATCATCGATATTGTCGTATGAAAGGAGGCGGGCACTGTATTTTTCGGCCTTGACGGTGAGATAAGCCCTGTGATAACGCGACTTCATCGGCACGAGGAAGGCCATGACCACTCCGGCCATAGTGGAATGGATGCCCGCGTAATAGAATAGCACCCAGATTGCGATTGCCGGGAAGAAATAATAGGCCAGCCTCTTTTCTCCGACCTTGTTCATGAAAACGACTAGCAGGATAAGCAGAACAGAAAGTCCCAGCAGGCCGAAGTCGATGCTTCCCCCGTAGAAGAATGCGACCACAAGAATAGCCATGAGGTCATCTGCAATCGCGAGCGCCGTCAGGAAGACCTTCAGCGAAAGAGGGACTTTGTCGCCCAAAATTGACAATATGCCCACGGCAAAGGCTATGTCGGTGGCTGTCGGAATACCCCAGCCGGAAGAAGCCGCCGTTCCCTTGTTTATCAGCGTGTAGATGAGCGCAGGCGCGAGGACGCCTCCCACGGCCGCGATGACTGGCATCATGGCTTTTTTGACTGTGGAAAGTTCTCCGCTCTTCATTTCCCGCCGTATTTCCAGGCCGACGGTAAAGAAAAAGACGGCCATGAGGACATCATTTATGAACTTCTCCACGCTCATTCCCCTAGGGAAGAAGACCCTCTCGCCTCCAGGGACCATGAATGAAATAGAAAGATCCGTATGGAGGATATCATGGTAGGCCGCTCTCGTCACAGGCATATTGGCCAGCAGCATGGCAACCACGACGCAGAGCAACAAGACTACGCCTTGCGCCCATGGCTCATTAGCAAATTTACGTCTTCTCTGTTGGAAGTTTCTGAACCTTTTGGTCCATGAATAAATAGGGATCAGTCGCACCACTCGGAAAATTTCAAATGTTATGTTCCTGATGCAAAGTTAGCAATTATAGACTGCTTTATGAAAAAATAGTTTGATATCCAAAACAAAAAAGCTATCTTTGCATCCCTATCCGGAAAATATTAAAAATAGCATACAATGAAAAGGACATTCCAACCTCACGTGCGCAAGCGCATCAACAAGCATGGTTTCCGTGAGCGCATGGCGACTGCCAACGGCCGCCGCGTACTCGCATCCCGTCGTCGTCATGGCCGCAAGAAGCTGACCGTATCTTCCGAGGACAGGTTCTAAAATCCCGAACTTATACGAAACGAAAAAGGATGGCCTCAGGGTCATCCTTATTTAATTTGTACAATATATATGTTGTCTTTAATGCGGGCAAGTACATAATTCCAATTACTATTCCGCCAAGCCGCGGTCAGAGGCTAGCATTGAACGCACGCCCAGGACCGCAAGGGGAGGGGCTTGGTTTCAGCCCCTCTTTTGAGCAAGCTCCTTCTGGATTTGTGTGGTGCGCTCCGTCGTAAGCGGATAGAGGCAGAGACAGACCAGTCCGAGGGTGGAACCGATGGCAGGAATCCAGCTCATCAGTGAACGGATTGCCGTCAGAGTCCCCTCGCCCTGAACCGCCAGGGTGCTGTCATAACCTGCGAAAGCAATGACCTGCATGAGGATATAACTACCTATGGCCGAACCGAATTTCTGCGCCATGGACGAGGAAGAAAAGATAAGGCCGGTAGAAGACGAGCCGTTCTTAAGTTCAGAATAATCAGCTACATCCGCGAACATAGACCAGAGCATCGGAGAATTGATCCCGATAGCGAGACCGATCAGCACTTGGAGGACGACAAGAATCCAGACCCCGGAGGCATCACTTGGCAGAAACCATGTAATGAGATTAAGAAGGGTCAGGGCTATGAGGACGAGAATGAAGGTGCCTTTCTTTCCGATTCTTTCAGAGATAGGTACGGCGAGAGGGACGCCTGCCATCTGAGCTATTTCGCCTATGGTCAGAAAGACCGTGAAGGTAACAGCAGGGCTCGTTCCCAGGATATTGGAGAAATAGTAAGGAACAGCGCCGCCACGGATGGAGCTGAAAAGGAGCAGGCCGATGCTGCCGCCAAGGAGGAGCCACCATGGACCATTATGTCCAAGGGCCTTTAGGTCATCTCCTATGGACGAGCCTCCCTCCGACTTAGGCTTCTTGTCGATATGGACATGTTCCTTCGTGAGCAGGAAGGTCAGGATGAAAAGGAAGGCACAGATGGCACCTACTAGCATCATGACATGGGTCCATTGCGACGGCGCCGCGTCCCCGACATCCTCGATGAGCTTCTCGACGCCTCCGACCAGCCTCGTTGTTCCGACTACATGTTTTTCAAAGAGAATGAAGACTCCCATTCCGATGAAGCTTCCGATGTAGGCGAAAAACATTCTGTAACTGGAAAAAACCGACTTTTCACGAGGATCCGAGGTCACGACTCCGAGCATGGCTCCGTAAGGGACGTTGACGCCTGTGTAGACTGCCATCATGAGGATATAGGTTACATAAGCGTAGACATGTTTGAAAGCATAGGAGCCGTCGGGAACGGAGAACATCAGGACTCCGCAGACGGCGAAAGGAAGAGCCATCCAGAGCAGGTAAGGCCTATATTTTCCCCATCGCGTCTGAGTTCTGTCGGCAAGTGTTCCCATGACCGGGTCAGAAACCGCATCGAAAATCTTGGTGATCAAAAGCAGAAAGGCCGCATGCTGAGGCTTGAGGCCGAAAACCTCCGTGTAGAAGAAGGGTAAAAAATAGGTGTAAATTTTCCAGAAAAGGGAAGAAGACATGTCTCCGAAGCCGTAGCCGATTTTTTCAATCAGCGGGGCTTTCCCCGGCAAGGCCTTCCCTGTCTGAATGGTCATCTTTTCGTTGGATATTTCTCCTGCCATAGTTTCAGTGTCTTCAAATTTTTCAAATTTACCTCTTTGCACGGAAAGGAGCAAACTTTACATGATTTTGCTCCCCGGCCCTAAGTTCCTGACCCACAAGCTTGATCAAAATGTCCGACATCGCCGCTTTTTATGTACATTTGTTTCCTGCTCAGCTATCCTGAAAACGGACGAAACACGAAAGGCAATATATTTTACAAAAACGATGAATATGGAAGATGACGAAAGATTCATGGAGGAGGCTCTGAAGGAAGCCAAGACTGCCGGCGAGGATGAAGAAATCCCAATAGGAGCGGTCGTGGTCTGCCGGGGAAAAATCATCGCAAAGGGGCACAACCAGACAGAAATGCTCCATGACCCCACGGCTCATGCCGAAATGTTGGCGATAACAGCGGCGACGGAGGCCGTAGGCGGAAAATACCTCAACGACTGCACAATCTACGTCACGGTGGAGCCTTGTCCGATGTGCGCGGCCGCACTTGGCTGGGCTCAGATAGGCCGGGTGGTCTACGGCGCCATAGACCCCAAACGCGGCTACACAGGCTTCTCCCCCAACCTTCTTCATCCGAAGACCGAGGTTTCGGCCGGAGTGCTGGCGGACGAGTGCGCCGCTCTGATGAAAGATTTTTTCAAGGACAAGAGATAAGTTTTTTTGGAATTACGTGAAAAATTAGTTTGGTTTTCATGGGGGATTTAGTAAATTTGCAGTCCAATGAGCGCGAGTGGCGAAATTGGTAGACGCGCTACTCTCAGGAGGTAGTGCCTATTACTGGCGTGTCAGTTCGACTCTGATCTCGCGCACGAAGGCCGGTCAGCTTACGCTGGCCGGCCTTTTTAATACTTGCAACCATGAAAATCACTTTTCTTGACGCGGCCACTCTCGGCCGGACTCCCCTCTCGGACATAGAGGCCCTCGGCGAACTGAAATGTTACCAAACATCAACGGCAGAAGAAGCCCTCGAGCGCGTAGGCGATTGTGAAGTATTGATTATCAATAAGGTACGAGTAACCCAGGCTCTCCTCGAAGTAGCCCCCAGACTGAAACTTGTCTGCGAGGCGGCTACCGGCACCAACAACATAGATCTCGAAGCCTGCTCCAAAAGAGGCATCCCGGTGCGGAACGTCGCCGGGTATTCCACCGAGCCAGTTCTCCAGGAAACCTTCATGCACATTCTCTCGCTGGTCGGAAACGGCCCGTACTACGATGCGCAGGTGAAGTCCGGAGCCTATTCCCGCAGCGGGATTTTCACCGATGTCGAGAATCCATACCTGGAACTTGACGGCAAGACCATGGGCATTATCGGAATGGGCACCATAGGCCACAGAGTGGCCGAAGTCGCAAAGGCCTTCGGAATGTCCGTCATATATTTCTCGACCTCCGGAACCTCTCATTGCAAGGACTTTCCGAGCGTCGGAATCGAAACGCTGATGAAAGAATCAGATGTAATTTCAATCCATGCTCCCCTCAACGAGCGCACCAAGGGCCTTGTCACCGAAAGAGAGCTCAGGTTGATGAAACCGAGTGCTGTAATAGTCAACATGGGGCGCGGAGGCATAATAGTAGAAGCGGACCTCGCCAAGGTGATTGACGAGGGTCTGATTCATGGCGCAGCGCTTGATGTCTATGAAACCGAGCCACTTCCGGCAGGCAGCCCGCTCCTTCATACCTCACACCCGGAGCGTCTCCGTTTCACTCCTCACACTGGCTGGGCTAGCGCCGAGGCCCTCGTCCGTCTGGAAAAAGGCATCGCGAAAAACATCGCAGCCTCTTGGCAGTCTGATAAGGCGTAAAGTACGGCCACAGAGTGTTCCAGAGGCGTGGCTGGCTCCTATTTCACAGCTTCGACGCAGGGCTATATCACTGTTTCATAAGAGATTGTCCGAGACCAGGCATCTATCTTGAAGGTAATCGAGGTAGCGGAATAGTTGACTTCGATAAAGGCATCCTCCAAGTCCGGCGCCGTCCAGTCATAACCGCTTTCCCCGAGGTATTCGCCCAGGGCGAAAGTCCTGAGCGCACCTTCTTCCCCGCGAACTTCCAGAACTAGGGAATTGTCAAGTTGACGGGGCACGCGCACGAAACAGTGATTCGAAGAGTCAGGCCTCATCCTGACCCTGAAGTCTCCCCTTCTTGAAGCCCCTCCGAACTCATAACCGGAGACACTTCCGCCTATCGCCATGGAAAAAGGCCATCTTGTTTTTCCATCGGCGGAGACCAAGGCTATGGTAAGGTCACAGAAATTCTTGTGCAGACATGCCTTCAGCTTCACCGATTCCCCCATCGAAGAAAAAGTCTCGTCATAGGACCAGACCTCAGGACATTGGGCACCCTGGTCAATGGCTATGCCGGAGAGGTCTATATTCTCTGACAATTGAAGAGGATAAAGGTCCAACACAAGCCTCTCAAGCCGGGGCAGGGCGAGTCTGTACACCTGAGGGATCTCATCGGAGGCAAGGGTGTCCGCAAACTCCAGAGACTCTCCGTGGACAAGAAGCAGCAGTCCGCCTGCCGCCACGCTATCTCTCCTGACTTGGTCAAGATCAAGGATAAGGACGCTCGGACAATCATCCCTGTCCTCAATGACCGAGCAGCCGGGGAGAAATTGTGAGAGTAGCGCAGCGGCCAGCAAGGCAGGAATAAGTCCGAGAGCCCTTGTCAATTTACTAGAAAACATAGGTCAAGGCCAAGATTATCTCATCCGGCAGGAAAAAGAACTTCTTTCCGCCCTCCACTGTCAGGCCGCATACCGGACACTCATAGATTGTGTAGGCATCGTAACCTCCCCAGACCGAAAGGCCGAACTCGAGGTTCAGACGCGGATTGAGCATATAGGTATAGCCCGACCCAAGGGACATCCCGATCCGGTCCCCCTCGCTCGTTTTCCGGGAGAGTATTCCTCCGGAATTGTATTCCTGGTACTGGGCGTTTCCGGAGAGCCACCAGCCCGAAAAGACATGCCAGGGCCAATACCTTACGCCGAGGGCATAGGCGAGTTGCTTATTCTGGAAATTGTCTCCTGGATCGGAGTTCCGCTTGTATTCAAAAGGATTGTAGCGGAAGCCTGCGCGGGCCGACCAGTGCCTATCAAAAGCATAGGAAGCCTCAAGGTTCAAGGTGAGGAGATTTGCATATTGCGCTACGTTGGTCGAGAGCGAGGTTTTCTGGCCTGAAGCCTGGAAGGCGGACAGCAGGCTGGGCAGAAGGGCGGAGACCAGCACAAAGACGCCAGTGTGGAGTCTGTTCGGTTTCATATCTTAGCCCATCTATACGGTTTCATATCTTGCGAAGGTCTGGGTTATCACGCTGCTCTTTTCCGGATAGAGCTCCAGCAGCTTGTTTTTCAGCGCACCGAGAGAATTGGCATCTTTATCCAAGGCCTTGAAAATCTGGCCCGGGGAAAGACCTCTCTGATTCAGGAAACGGAGAATCTGAGGGTGGAACCAGAATGAATAGCCATTCTGAGGCCAGGCGCCTCCGTATCTCTGATTATAGAACCAGCTCTGCATGAAGTAAGCCCAGATTTCTCCGACCTCGCAATATCCGGCGCCGCTGTCCCCGCCGTTGCCGTAGGTCTCCCCTCCGGTTGTGATGAAGGACTGGATGACATAGGCGATATACTTGTCCCAAAAGCTCTTGCCCACCTGGGCGAAATGACTGGCGTGGGCGAGCTCGTGACAGGTTTCGGCATAGATTGATGCATAGTCGTCCTTGCCTCTGACTCCTATCGTGATATCCGGCGCAAAGACCTTGATCAGCTGGGAATAGCCGCCGAGGAAACTCGTCAGGAGGTCATTGTCCAGGACGGCTCCATGATGGAGCATGACGGCGCTGCTCGCATCCATCTTCTGGAAAATCCAAATCCGCAGCTTCCTCGGAGGGGCAAGCACGCCGATCCCGTCCTCGCCGCACTTAGAGATGTAATCATAGGCGGCGTTGTTCACCACGCAGCGGCTGAAGATTTTTCTCCCGGAGTCCTTAGTCACTGTATAGTCAATGCCCGCATTGGAACCTTTGCCGAGAGTGGATGTCGAGGCCGGGATCAGGATTTTGTTGATGCCGATGTCGAAGCTCGCACTGTTGTCGAAGAGCAGGCGGTAGCGAGGCCTGGCGGAGAAACTTCTCTTCATCTTATAGTAGCCGTCCCTGTCGGTGTGGTCCTTGGTGAATTTCACGAAAACATTGGCCACGACTGTCACTCCCGCCACGCCGAAAGGCTTGCCTCCGTTCGCATCCTCATCCACAATGGTTATCCTGCCTTCGGGGCTGTCCCTTCCCTTGGTGCGAGGCTCAAGCAAATCCGCGTTACCGGTCAGGCGGAAGGCCTCCCGCTCCACGGCATCCCAGTCGATTCCGCCGGCTCTGGTCGCAGCCGCGTCAGGAATATAGCACTCGTCCAGCACCTCACCTCTGACCCATGAAGGCATCTTGAAGGTGTAAGGCACGACGGCATATTGCCATGTAATCTCGGTCGTGTCAAGGGCAGGGTCATGGTAATAGTCTCCGTCTTTTACTATCTTATAGTCAAGAGGATGGTCAACGAGTTCCAGCCCCATGCTCACGAGCCGCTGGTACTGGTCATCTCCGTCGGGAAGAAATCTTACATATTTGTCGGTCGGAGTGATGTCCACTCTCCCGGCCTTCGTGGGATAGAGGGCCTCCAGGGCCTTTGTGACATTTTTGACGGAATACGGGTCCTCAAGTTTATCCCCGAGGACGATAAGGTCATGGCCGACGGTCTCGGCCCCCGACACGTCCCCGCCGTCAATGTCCGGGACTTCGGTTACCGGTGCTTCCTTTTCACATGCCGCCGCAATCAGCACTAAGACGACGGTCAGGATGATTTTGACAAGCTTTTCCATCTTCCTCATTATTTGTTTGATGGCGAAAGTATGGAAGTTTATCCACTTGCCGAAATGGCAAGCGCTTATTTTCAAAATCGGTCTGAGATGGCCTTGAGAGGACGATTTTCGAGTCTGAATGAGACTCGCGACTGTGTATCGCGCCTAAAAAAGAGGCGGAATGTGAGGCGAAGTGTCAGGACACGGAAGGCGCAGGAAGCTGAGTGAGAGCCACTTGTCAAGACAGGTTCTAAAAGCCGTTGGGGATTATCCGCTTCAAGCCCTTCTGCACTGTAAGCAAAAATCCCGGCGGGAAGCCCGCCGGAACATAAGGATTTGCCGTTATAACTTAGAAGATTGTGACAGTCTTCTGCTCGATTGCGGTCATGAGGTTGTTCGCCAGACGGCTGACCCCGAAACGGAAATGATCCTTGTCGAGCCAGTAAGTTCCCAGCACGGACTTCACGATAGCCCAATAAGAAAGAGCCTCGGCCGCAGTGGATATGCCGCCGGCCGCCTTGAAGCCAACCATCTTTCCGGTCTTTTTGAAATAGGCTCCAATACACTCGCACATGATATAGGCGGCGGTAGGGGTGGCATTCACGCTCACCTTTCCTGTAGAAGTCTTGATAAAGTCGGCTCCGTTCTCCATCGCGAGGAAAGAAGCGTCGGCGATAAGATCAGGAGAAACCAAAAGCCCGGTTTCGAGAATCACCTTGAAGACGACCTTCCGCCCGGCCTTTTCAGAGGCGGAATCAATCCTCTCACGACACTTCGCGATCTCCTCGCCAGCCTTGGCGTAATCTCCTGCCATGAAATAGCGGAGATTGAGGACGGTGTCTATCTCGTCGGCTCCCTCGGCGATGGCTTCTTCTATCTCGAGAAGTTTCACGTCGATATAACTCTGAGAGGTCGGGAAGCAGCCTGCCACGCAGGTGACGTCCAGCTCAGGGAAAGCCCTCTCCGCCTTGACGATCCCGGCGAAGCAAGGGTAGACGCAGATGGATGCAGGAAGCGGATAAGAAGGATAGGCATTCCTGAAGGAGTTGACCTTTCCCACCAACTTCTTGATCTTCTCATCTGTATCATCCGTATGGAGAGATGTCAGGTCCATAAGACCGAAACATTTCTTAAGGACCTCGGGAGAACTGATATCATCGAGGCTCTTAGAGATGTTCCCAATGTTTCTTGATATGGTTTCGACATCGGCTTTGTAGCCGTATTTTGCAGATATGTTGCCCATTATTATATAGCTATTGATTATTATCCTCTTATCTGTATGGTGAAGCCCTCGTCAGAGAGAGGCTTCAGAAGGGCGCCCATCTCCTCCACCGTGAATTTTTCAAGCCCCTTCATCGGAGCCTCCCGGTCGAGGGTGTAGGCCATGATTTCCCGAGGTCTGAGATCTCTGACGATGTCTATCCACGGCCCAAGCACTTCGGGTGAGGCGGAATCGAAGCCGTTTCCTCGGAGGAACATGGTCTGGAGCACGAAATTTCCTTTGAACTTCTTCAGGTTCGAGACCACCTCGGCGACATCGTAACGGCCCTGAGGCTGGTTGATGAGGGCCGCGAGCCTGGCAGTGGGAGCGTCCAGTTTCATTATTGGATTGTCGACTTTGCAGAGAGCCTTGAAGACCTCTTCGACACCGGCGCGGGTCGCATTGGAAAGCACCGAAATCTTGGCCTGGGGATAGAAACGCGCCCTGAGCGCAAGAGTGTCATCGATTATTTTGGGAAAATCCGGGTTCAAAGTCGGCTCCCCGTCCCCTGAGAAGGTGATGGAATCGATACGGATTCCTTTAGATGAGCAGTCGGAAAGCTTGGCCTCAAGAGCATCCTTCACCTCGGCAGAAGAAGGAAGTCTTTTGTCGGCAATACCATCTTTATTGAAGCCGCACTCGCAATAGATGCAGTCGAAATTGCAGAGTTTTCCCTTCGTAGGCAGCAGATTGATGCCAAGGGAGGCGCCAAGCCGCCTGGAATGGATCGGTCCGAAGACTATTTCTTCTCTCATCATGGCTATATGATTCTTTTGCTCTTGCTTTGAGGGGTCAGCCTGCCTTCTCCGTCAAGGTTCGTAAGCTCCACGAGACCAGGCCTTTTGCCCTTCACTATGGATCCGAAAATGTCCTGTTTTCCAAGAAAATCGGCCCCGTTCAGGCAGGCCCACGTAAGGAGCTCTTCCATCGGAACATCGAAATGGGACTGGAGGCAATATAGCTCGGAAACCATGTCAAGGTCATCGTTGCTCGAAAGGGAATCTGTTCCCACAGTCAGCTTCAGGCCGTTGCCTCGCATGAGGTTAACGTCAGGAAGAAGATTATGGATATAAAGGTTCGACATCGGGCAGAGGGCAATGAAAGGATGTAGGAGGACGCGGTTCATGGCGTCTATGCCTTCCTGGTCCATGCAGACCTCATGGACCAGCAGGATGTGCTCGTCGAATGGTGAGGGATGGGCTTTCTGCAGGCGGTCGAGGAAATATAGCAGGGTGGATTTTCCGGTGACGGGCGGAGTGCTCATGCCGGCGGCCTTGCGGTTATCCCACATCTTCCCGGAACCGCTCTTGAGCATTTCCTCTTCCTCGGGAGTCTCTTCGCTGTGGTAGGAGAGATAGCCGGACTTAAGGCCGGCCGCGCTGGAGGCCGTCAAAAGTTCCGGGCTCATGGTGTAGACTGCATGCGGTGTAGGAGAGGCGTCAAGATGGAAGCTTGCCGCCTCCTGCCTTAGCTTCTCAACGCCCTCCATGACCTCCGCGCAAGACTCCGGCTCCGTGCCGAAGACCTCGAGAAAGGTCCTGGTGTACATCGGATGGGCGGCCTTCACCGCGAATGAATCATCTCCGTTGCTGATGTCCGCCATGGCCTGGACTCCTCTATCCCACATCCTGTCCATCCATGTCCGGATGTCAGCGATCCTCTCCTCCCTTGAAGTCGTATTTCTCAAGGCGTTTATCTGGTCTATGAAGCCGGCCATGCCGCTGCCCTTGCGGAAAAGATGCCACATGTAGGAAAGTTCCACATGGCAGTGGGAATTGACAAAGCCTGGAACAAGAGCTCCGTCTATGAAGAGAGCCTCTTCGGAAGGCTTATCGCAGACTCCGGTGCGGAGAATTTCTCCATCCCCGGAGTACTCGACGAAGCCATTTTCAAGCGGTTTCGTTCCTTCTAGAGTGTAAAGATATTTGGCTGCTATTCTTTTCATTTCTTACCATCCTTCCGTACAAGACGCCCATCTCCGATACGGCCGAGATCGATAGGCTCGTTCGACGCTTTCATGTGCTTAGGTTTTCCGACTTCATTCACGCCAGGCTGTGCCGATCTCGGCGCCACAAAACCCGGTCTGTCGAGCATCGAAGGCTTCTCCTCCTCATCCATGAAGCCTTTATTGTCGTCCGGATCCCTCCCTATCTTCTCAAGTCCGGAATACTCATACTCAGGGCTTACCGGCTCGGCAAGATAAAGGCCTCCCTTCTTGTCAAGGTCGAATTCAGTGACCGCTTCCGGGGCCATTCCGTAATAAATTTCGGGTCTGCGGATATGTTTCATATCCATGATGCGGTTGATGCTGTCCCTGGTGAACTCACGTCTCTGGTCAATGGTCAGGGCATCGATACGGGCCTTGAGCAGTTCCGCGGCCTTTTTGTAGACCTTGGCATACTCCTTCGGCTTCTTGAGATAGGCGAGCGAGGAAGTCCGGTAATCGTCAGTCGTGTAGCCGTACTTCCGGAAGATAGGCTCGTAGACAAGGCTGGTGTCTGCCATCCTGTTCATGGCACTTTGGGCTATGAGCTGGTCAGCGGCAAACATATCCGCATAGATGCGGGCGAAATCGTCCTCAGGAATCACCTTGGGCTTCGATGAGCAGGATGAGGCAAGGACGCAGGCCGCCGCCATGAATATGAGCCTGGAGGAGAACTTCATTCTATCTGAGGACGGCGCCAAACTGATTCTGGAATGTAGAAAGAAGCTTAGCCATCAGCTTCTCAATGATTTCGTCCGTGAGGGTCTTCTCAGGATCCTGGAAGACGAAGCCGAGAGCATACTGCTTCTTACCTTCGCCGATCTTTTCTCCACGGTAGACATCGAATAGAGTGAGCTGGCGGAGAATCTTCTTGGCGGTCTTGAAGGCGGCCTTGTGGATCTCGGCATAGCTTACGCTCTCGTCGAGGACAATCGCGAGATCCCTCCTGACTTCAGGGAACCTCGGCATTTCCTCGAACTTGACCTTCACCCTCTTGACCAGTTCGAAGAGGGCAGGCCAGGCTATCTCGCAGGCGAAGACCGGCTGCCTTACATCGAATTTCGCCACAAGAACAGGGGCCACCGTTCCGAGATTCGCCAGGAATTCACGGCTTCCCGGAAGTCTGTAAGTGAGTCCTTCGGAGAAGATGTCCTGCGGAGCAGGCTCTGTCTCCATCTGGTAAGGATCGGCTCCGTAGCGCTTCAGCAAAAGTTCGAAATAGCCCTTGAGGGCAAAGTAACTTCCCTTCTTAGGTTCATATCGCCAGCCCTCCGTCTCGCTCCCGGTGATGAAGAGGGTGAAGCACTGGTGCTCTTCATAGGACTTGAGAGTAGTGCCGTCTCCTTCTGGAAGTCTTTGATAGACAGAGCCATATTCAAAGGTCTTGAGATCATGGATCTGGCGGTTGAGGTTATAGGCAATGACTTCGAGGCCGTTGAGTATCAGGGTCTGACGCATCACGTTGAGGTCGGAGCTCAGAGGATTGACTATCCTCACGCATCTCTCTGCCGGGAAGGTCTTTAGCTCATCGTAATAGGCTCCCTTGGTGAGGGAGTTGTTCATCGTCTCGGTGAAGCCGAGGGCGGCGAAGAAATTCGAGATATAATTACGCACCGCCTCGGCATCCGGATACGGAGTCGTGTTGATGCTCATCTTCATCTCGGCGGGGAGCTCGATGTTGTTGTAGCCGTAGATTCTGAGAACCTCCTCTACGACATCGCACTCTCTCTCGACGTCTACCATGTAGGTAGGAGCGGCGACGGTGAGGTCGGAGCCCTCTTCCTTCAAGAAGTCATACTGGAGCAAGGTGAGGATATTCTTTATAGTCTCATGCCCGATCTTCTTTCCGATGAGTCTCTCGATGCGGTCGTAATTGAGGTCGATCACCTTCTTCTCGACAGGCTTAGGGCAGAAAGTCTGCTGGCTCCCGACAAGGTGCCCGCCGCCCGTCTCGATGATAAGCTCGGCGCAGCGCTTTCCGGCGATGGCGGCCATGGAAGGATCAGCTCCGCGCTCAAAGCGATAGGAGGCATCGGTCTGGAGCTGCTGTCTCTTTGAAGTCTTCCTAATGGAGCCTGGATCGAAATAGGCGCCCTCTATGAAGACGTCCTTTGTCTGGTCCGTAATTCCAGACTCCGCACCGCCGAAGATTCCGGCCAGGCAGAGCGCCTTGGTGTCATCTGCTATGACGATGTCAGTGGCGGAAAGGGTTCTCTCGATTCCGTCGAGGGTGGTAAGCTTCTCACCCTCCAGGGCCCTGCGTACAATGACCTTGCCGCCATGGACCTTGCCGGCGTCGAAGGTATGGAGCGGTTCTCCGAGTTCGAAAAGGACGAAGTTGGATACGTCCACCACATTGTTGATAGGATGGAGACCTATGGACAGGAGTTTCTTCTGGAGCCATTCAGGCGAAGGACAGATCTTCACATCCTTGATCGTTATTCCGGTGTAGAGAGGAGCGGCCGAAGGGTCTTCGACATCCACCCCGAGAGCTCCGTCGATTTCCTCCCCGCCGGTACAGAGTCCTTCCGGACCCTCCTTATAGGCCTCGACTGAAGGGAATTTGAGCTCGCACGGAATGCCGCGCAGTTTGAGATAGGCGTAGAGGTCCCTCGCCACTCCCCAGTGGGAAGCGGCATCAGGCCTGTTGGCCGTGATTTCATACTCGATTACGGCCTCACTCTTAAGCTGGAGATATTCAGCGGCCGGAGTCCCGAGGGGAGCGTTCTCAGGGAGAATCTTAATTCCGCTGTGATCGGTTCCGATGCCCAGCTCATCCTCAGCGCAGATCATTCCGAAAGACTCCACTCCGCGCAGCTTGCTCTTCTTGATTTTGAAGCCGCCTGGAAGGAGGGCTCCGATTCTCGCGAAGAGAACCTTCTGGCCCGCCGCGACGTTAGGGGCGCCGCAGACAACCGTCAGAGGCTCGCCAGTCCCGTCGTCTACCGTAGTCACATGGAGATGGTCGGAATCAGGATGCGGCTCGCAGGTCAGAACCTTGGCCACAACTACCCCCGCAAGACCGCCTTCTACGGCCTGCTGTTCTTCTACGGAATCAACCTCGATCCCTATGGCGGTCATCGCATCCGCAATCTCTTTCGGAGAGAGAGAACAATCGATGTAATCTTTAAGCCAGTTGTATGAAACTTTCATTGTATCTTGTTGATTTATATTTCCTTAATCCTTGATATCATCTGCCGAGAAAAGAGAGGAGACGAACTCCTTCTTGTCAAAAACTTTAAGATCGTCTATGCCCTCGCCTATCCCTATGAACTTCACCGGCACCTTGAACTGATCCACTATGCCTATTACCACTCCGCCCTTGGCAGAACCGTCCAGCTTGGTTATGGCGAGAGAAGTTACATCGGTGGCCCTGGTAAACTCCTTGGTCTGCTGGAAGGCGTTCTGGCCCGTAGATGCATCGAGGACCAGAAGGACTTCGTGCGGGGCGTCAGGAATCACCTTGCGAAGGACGTTTCTTATCTTGGTGAGCTCATTCATGAGATCGACCCTGTTATGGAGCCTTCCGGCCGTATCGATGAGGACGACATCGGCGTTTTTAGCCACTGCGGAACGAACCGTGTCGTAGGCCACGGCCGCCGGGTCGGAGCCCATCTTCTGCCTGACTATGTCCACTCCGGCCCTCTCAGCCCAGATCTGCAGCTGATCCACGGCCGCTGCCCTGAAGGTGTCGGCGGCGCCGAGTACGACCTTCTTGCCCTGAGCCTTCAGCTTGGAGGCGAGCTTTCCAATAGTTGTGGTCTTACCGACTCCGTTCACCCCGACTACAAGGACCACATAGGGCTTCTTGGAGAAATCGAAAGGAATCTTGTCCGGGTCGATCGCCGGCTGGCCGTCGACATCGATAAGCTTGCCGATCTCCTCGCGGAGGAGATCTGCAAGTTCGTCACGGGACATGTATTTGTCTCTCTCGACCCTTTCTTCGAGATTGTCAATGACCTTAAGAGTCGTGTCAACTCCCATATCCGTGGATACCAAGGCCTCTTCGATGGCGTCAAGCACCTCGTCATCAACCTTGGAACGGCCCACGATAGCCCTGGAAAGCCTTTTGAAGAAGCCTTCCTTGGTTTTGAGGACACCCTTGTCAAATATTCCCATGGCGAATAGTCTTAATCTGACAAATATACGGAAAATGGAGACATTTAAAAAGCGGAAGCGGCCAAAACCCTAATGGTTCTGACCGCTTCTGTTCAAAATGTGAAGGGGAAACTTACTTCTTGTTGAAGAAGTCCTTCTCCTTGCCTGCCTCGACGAGACGCTCGGTGAAAATGTAGGCGCCAGTCTTAGGCGACTTGTCCATACGGATGCACTTTACCATGCTCTTTGCACCTGCCTTCGCGGCGAAGGTGGCGACCGCTTTCTTTGCCATAAACTAAACCTCCTGTATTTTTACTTAATCTCGCGGTGAAGCGTGTACTTATGAAGATACGGATTGTACTTCATAAGCTCAAGACGCTCAGGCGTGTTCTTCTTATTCTTGGTGGTGACATAACGGGAGATTCCCGGAACGCCGCTTGCCTTCTGTTCGGTGCATTCGAGGATCACCTGCACCCTGTTTCCTTTAGCTTTCTTTGCCATAGCTCTTCAGATTTTTAAACAAGGTTAATGTAACCCTTCTCCTGTGCCTCCTTGACAGAAGCAGCGAGGCCATTCTTCCTGATGGTCCTCATACCCTTGGCAGAGACCCTGAGGGTGATGAACCTCTGCTCTTCTTCCGACCAGAACTTCTTGTTCTTGAGGTTGAGGGAGAAATCGCGCTTTGTGCGCAGCTTAGAGTGGGCCACGTTGTTGCCCCTCATCCTCTTCCTGCCGGTTATTTGACAAACTTTTGCCATATCTTTAATCTTTTATATTCAAAAACAAAATTTGCGGACTGCAAATATCGCGTTTAATTTTCTGGTTTCCAAAAAATTCTATACGAATTTGAAAAACCGCTTCCATCTGATATTCGCCGGAAATTTCTTATTGTGGTCCAGCGAGAGCCAGATGAGCGAAGGAGTCCCGACGAGATGATCCTCCGGAACAAAGCCCCAATATCTCGAATCAAGAGAATTGTGCCTGTTGTCGCCCATCATGAAGAAGTAATCCTGCCTGAAGGTGTAGGCCTCGGCCTCTTTCCCGTTCAAGAGAATTTTCCCGTCCCTTACTTCGAGGCTGTTGTGCTCATAGTCCCGGATAATCCTCTCGTAGAGGGGAAGATTCTTCAGGTTGAGCTCAACCTCAACGCCTTTCTTCGGAATCCAAAGAGGGCCGAAATTGTCTCTGGTCCATCTGTAATCCTCCGTGAAAGGGAAGATCAACTTGTACGAATCCGGATAATCCGGCGGATAGACATCATCGTTGGCCTCAACAGAGACCACGTTTCTTACCTCCTTGATCTCCTCAACTTCAGCCGCGGTAAGCGGCAGGGCCGGATAGCCGGGAAGAGATCTGTCGTACCAGTAATCCTGGGAATTGAGACCCAGCTTGTCGAGGAAGACCTGGTTGATCGGGCTTCCGTTCGTGAGAACCGTGTATGACATCTGGACTCCAGGCCAGACCTCCTGAGCCTCCGAATTGATGTAGACCTGTCCGTGTCTGATTTCGAGAGTGTCTCCAGCGACGGCTACGCATCTCTTAACGTAATGGTCTTTCTTATCCGAGGGGCGGACAATGACCGGACCGTAAGTCTTGACGGCATAGTCTTTACCCATCGTCCTGCAGACGGCGTAATAGTCGTCACCAGGAATCTTCGAGAGGACGGTGTCTCCGTTAGGAAAACCGAAGACCACACAGTCGCCGCGTCTCGGCCCCCTGAAGCCTCTCAGCCTGCGATACTTGTTCTGGATAAGAGTCGAATAGGACTCATGCCCGAAAAAGCGGTTGTGGGTGAAAGGGATGGTGAGCGGAGTCTGCGGGACCCTCGGGCCGTAGGTGAGCTTGCTTACAAACAGGTGGTCGCCTGTGAATAAGGTGCTCTCCATGGATGAGGAAGGAATCTTGAAAGCCTGGAAGAAGAAGATGTTGATGAAAGTGACAAAGACTACGGCGAAGATTATGGCATCAAGCCAATCGAGCGCAGCATTGTGCTTCTCACCCTCCTTGTACTGCTTTTTCCAAAACGCCCACTTCACCTTTTTAGTGATGAAGCCGTCAAAAAGGACAAGCAGGCCGAGCAGCCACCACCAGCTTCCGAGCCAGATCACCCACAACAGATAGAGAAGAGACCAGAAGGCCCATCTTACCCATTTGTTATGGTAAAGATCCCTAAGACTCATCAGAATTTACTTCACAGAATTTACGATTGTCTCGAATGCCTTCGGATTGTTCATGGCGAGGTCGGCGAGAACTTTGCGGTTCAGCCCGACATTCTGCTTCGCGAGCTTGCCCATGAACTGGGAATAGGACATTCCGTACTGACGCGCTGCGGCGTTGATCCTCTGGATCCAGAGGGCACGGAACTCGCGCTTCTTGGCCTTGCGGTCACGATAGGCGTAGGTAAGTCCCTTCTCGTAGACATTCTTGGCTACAGTCCAGACATTTTTTCCAGCCATGAAATAACCGCGTGTCCTCTTGAGGATCTTCTTGCGACGCGCCCTGGCTGCTACTGCATTAACTGATCTTGGCATAATGTTTAATTTTTTCCGGAGTCAGCGACCTCTGCATGAGGTTCTTTACGGCTGCCATCCGAGTTACACAATTGGTTTTACTAGAGATTGAGAAGCTCCTTTACCTGCTTTACATTGCTCTTGTCGAGGATTGCGAAGTGGTCGAGATTCCTCTTCTGCTTCTTGGTCTTCTTCGTGAGAATGTGGCTGTGGTAGGCGTGAGCCCTCTTGATCTTGCCTGTCCCGGTAAGCTTGAAACGCTTTTTGGCACCTGGATTGGTCTTTAGCTTTGCCATCTCTTAAAAAATGTTAATAGTTAATTAATAATATCTAATCCGTCACGGATTACTTTTTCTTTATTGGAGCGATCATCATGATCATCCTCTTACCCTCCAGCTCCGGCATATGCTCAGCGCGTCCGTACTGCTCGAGCTCGACCGCGAAACGGAGGAGAAGCTTCTCTCCCTGGTCGGCGAACTGGATGCTCCTTCCGCGGAAGAAGACAGAGGCCTTAACTTTCGAGCCTTCTTCAAGGAATTCCTGGGCATGCTTGAGTTTGAACTGGAAATCATGCTCATCGGTGTTCGGCCCGAAACGAATCTCCTTGATTACGACCTTGGTGGCGTTGGCCTTGATCTCCTTGGCTTTTTTCTTCTGCTGGTAGAGATATTTCTGGTAGTCAAGGATTTTGCATACCGGCGGATCGGCCTTAGCGCTAATCTCCACAAGGTCAAGCTCAAGCTCCTCGGCCATCCTCCTCGCCTGCGCAATCGGATAAATTCCTGGGTTCTCGATGTTGTCCCCTACAAGTCTGACCTGAGGGGCCTTGATCTCGTTGTTGATGTCCAATTCGTTTTCGTCCTTTTTCCTGAGCGGCTGAGCCGGTCTCTCCGGCTTCGACCTCGGGGCGGACGGCCTTGGACTGAAGTGTGGTTTGTAAGGCATTAATTCTCCTGTGTTTAAATCCTCTTTTTTACCAAAAAATTTAACGATCGGAGTTCAGACCGCGAGTTCAGACTTTTGAAGGTCCGAAATCCACTTTGTGAACTCCTCAACGCTCATAGAGCCCTTGTCGGCTCCTTCATAGCGTACCGAAACCGTTCCGTCGGCCACCTCTTTCTCGCCTACGATTGCGAGCACAGGCACCCTGAGGAGCGAAATCTCACGAATCCTCTTTCCGAGGGTTTCGTTACGGTCGTCTATTGAAGCGCGAATTTCGGAATTTTTCAGAGATTTCACAACATTTTGGGCATAATCAACGTATTTTCCGCTGACAGGAAGCACCTTGACCTGCTCCGGAGAGAGCCATACCGGAAGATGTCCGGCGGTATGCTCGAGAAGCACGGCGGTGAACCTCTCTATGGAACCGAACGGAGCCCTGTGGATCATGATAGGGCGCTTCTTGCTTCCGTCGGCGTCGGTATATTCGAGCTGGAACCTCTCAGGAAGGTTGTAGTCGACCTGGATGGTGCCGAGCTGCCACTTTCTTCCGAGGGCGTCCTTCACCATGAAGTCGAGCTTAGGCCCGTAGAAGGCGGCCTCGCCGTACTCTACGACGGTCTTGAGCCCCTTCTCCTTCGCGCTCTCGATGATGGCGTTCTCGGCCTTCTCCCAGTTCTCGTCGCTTCCGATGTACTTGTCGTGGTTGTTCTTGTCCCTGAGGGAAATCTGGGCCGTGTAGTCCTCGAACTTGAAGACCTTGAACACATAGAGTATCAGGTCGATGACCTTCTTGAACTCGTCCATGAGCTGGTCAGGACGCACGAACATGTGGGCGTCGTCCTGGGTGAAGCAGCGGACGCGGGTGAGGCCGTGGAGCTCGCCGCTCTGCTCGTAGCGGTAGACGGTGCCGAACTCGGCGTACCTCAGAGGAAGATCCTTGTAGGAACGCGGAGAGCTCGCGTATATCTCGCAATGGTGAGGGCAGTTCATAGGCTTGAGCATATACTCCTCGCCCTCTTCAGGGGTGTGGATAGGCTGGAACGAATCCTTGCCGTACTTGGCCCAGTGGCCGGAAGTTACATAGAGCTGCTTGCTTCCGATATGAGGGGTGACTACCGGGAGGTAGCCGTACTCATCAAGTTTCCTGCGGAGGAAGTTCTCGAGCTGGAGTCTCATGACGGCGCCCCTAGGGAGCCACAGAGGCAGCCCGAGGCCGACCCTGGACGAGAAAGTGAAGAGCTGCATCTCCTTGCCGAGCTTCCTGTGGTCACGCTTCTTGGCCTCTTCGAGAACGACGAGGTATTCGTCCAGCATGGACTTCTTAGGGAAGGTGATGCCGTAGATTCGGGTCAGCTGTCCACGCTTCTCGTCGCCGCGCCAGTAAGCGCCTGCGATTGCGGTCAGCTTGACGGCCTTGATAGGAGCCGTGCTCACGAGGTGCGGTCCGCGGCAGAGGTCGGTGTAGTTGCCGTTGCGGTAATATGTGATTGTCCCGTCCTGGAGCTCGGAGATAAGTTCACACTTGTACTGATCTCCTTTCTCCTTGAAGAATTCCATGGCTTCCGCCTTGGAAACATTGATTCTCTGGAAGACTTCCTTTTCCCTGGCGAGTTCGAGCATCTTCTGCTCGATCTTAGGGAAGTCGCTCTCCGAAATGGTTCTGTCCCCGAGGTCGACATCGTAGTAGAAGCCGTTTTCCACGGCAGGTCCGATGCCGAACTTGGCGCCCGGATAGAGGGCTTCGAGGGCCGCGGCCATAAGGTGGGCCGAAGAATGCCAGAAGACATGCTTGCCCTCGTCATCCTCCCATTTGAGGAGTCTGACGGACGAGTCTTCTTCAATAGGTCGGGTCAGGTCTACGACCTGTCCCTTGTCAATAGAATGGTCGCTTGCCGGCTTAACTTCAGCCGCAAGGACTTCCTCAGCCAATCTCGGGCTGATGCTCTTTGCGATCTCGAGAGCAGTTACACCTTTTTCGAACTGCTTCTCGCTTCCGTCTGGAAACTTGATATTGATCATGACTGCTAAAATTAAATTGGACTAACCAGTATTTACAAACCAAGTACTTGAACTTGGCTAGCCATAGTATTAGTCGAAATGCAAAGATAAGGTTTTTTTCCTATCTTTGTATTCCCTTCATAAAAGACTGGAACAATGAAAGAAAAGATAGACATGAAGCTCATCTGGAACGAAGCAGGGAAGGCAGGTCTTGTATTGGGCCTCATATCTACGGCGTACATGTTCATAACGCTCTACGACACCACTCTCTTCTCCTCAAAATTCTACTCCGTCGCGATGAGTGTGGTCAATTTTTTCCTTCTTGCGGTAAAGGTCGTAGCCTGCATCTGGCTCTTTAAATATTTCATGCTGAAATTCGCCCTCAGGCATTCAGGCGCCACGAGCGGCGACACATGGAAATTCGGCGTGACGGCCGGCTTCCTCTCAGCCCTTATCTACTCAGCCTTCAACCTGGCGAACGTGGCCTACATCTCCCCGGCCGAATACCAGTCGGTCTACAACGAGATGATAGCGCAGGCCGCTCCCCTGATGGATGCGAATTCCCGGGCCGCGGCCGAAAACATGATAGGAAAACTTCCGCAGATAACCTTTTTTCTCAATCTCGTATACTGCTTCCTCTGGGGTCTGGGCCTGACTGCCATCTACTCTCCCAGGCTTGCCCTCTTGAATGGCATTCCTGACGCTGACGAGGAAGAAAACGAGACTGACGATAACCATAACTTGTCATAAGGCAATGGAATACTCTCTGGATTTGTCAATCATCGTACCTCTCTTCAACGAGAATGAATCGCTTCCTGAACTAGCTTCATGGATCGAAAGGGTCATGGATAAAAACGGCTGCTCCTATGAAGTAATAATGGTCGATGATGGAAGTACAGATGGTTCATGGAATACTGTCCGCGCCCTTGCCGCGAGGAATCAAAGGTTCCGCGGAATATCTTTCCGCCGGAACTACGGCAAGTCAGCAGCACTTTACTGTGGTTTCAAGGAGGCCAGGGGAAGGGTCGTAGTGACCATGGACGCAGACCTGCAGGACTCTCCGGAGGAGATTCCTCAGATGTACAGGATGGTCACCGAAGAAGGCTGGGACATAGTTTCCGGCTGGAAACAGCACCGGGTCGACAACAAATTCACGAAGAATCTGCCTTCGAAGCTCTACAACGCAACGGCGAGGGCTATAACCGGGGTGAAACTCCACGACATGAACTGCGGGCTGAAGGCCTACAAAAACGAGGTCGTCAAGAGCATCGAGGTCTATGGCGAGATGCACCGCTACATTCCTTATCTGGCCAAGAACGAGGGCTTCACCAAGATAACCGAGAAGCCAGTCCACCATCAAAAGCGCAAATACGGGAAGAGCAAATTCGGGATGGAGAGATTCGTCAATGGTTTCCTGGACCTTCTCTCCCTGTGGTTTCTGAGCACCTTCGGAAAGAAGCCTATGCATTTCTTCGGTTTCACTGGAATCCTAATGTTCTTCGTCGGCTTCGTAATGTCCGTCTGGATGATAGCCGCGAAACTGATCCGTCAGGCCCGCGACCTCCACTTCCGCCCTGTCACCGACCAGCCTCTTTTCTATCTCGCGCTTACAGCTGTCCTCGCAGGCATAATGCTCTTCCTCGCCGGTTTCATCTGCGAGATGGTTTCCCGCAACTCCAGCGAGCGCAACCGCTACAATATCAAAGAGGAAATCTGATTACTCCCCCCTGTACCTTTCAAGGCCGAGGGTCGTCCACTCGAAAGAATAGACCCTTCCTCCTATAGGAAGGTTGATTTGCAGCTTGTCCGAATTCCTGTCATAGCGGGCATAGGCATGGCCCTGAATGGCATTGGAAGGCTTGATATTCACGTTCGAAAGATAGCCGACGTTTCTGCTGTAGATTTGTCCGAGTTCTCCGATCGTCGCGGCACCTATCGCGCTGGACCCGACTCCGAAGGCGATGTCGGCGGCCGCCGTACTCATTTCGAAGCCAAGTTCGTTTCCGAATTCCCAGGTGTCGTTGTTATTGATCCATGCGGAGCTGATAGCGGCATCGGCGGCAATGTTGCCCATCACCAGAGCGGTCTGGGCGCCGATATTAGTCCAGATACGGCGCCGCCGTGCCCGCCGGACGAACTGGTCATGGGACCAGAGTCTAGCCCTGTGTTTAGATGAATTTACCGAAGCGTGGTTAAAATCAAAGAAGGCGTCAGAGCCGCCCCTGTTACAGATGTAGAGGTCTATTCTGTAGAACTTTCCGTAATTCTTGAAATATCTTACGTTTATGCCGACATCATAGTCGTCCACATGGTAGGTGCGCCAGCTCATGCCATTGGCATCCATCTCCATCTGGACAGCACCAGGCCTCGTCGCCTGCGGAGCCGACGCCACTTCAGGCGAATCTTGGAAAAGGTTGTCCACCGTATCCGCGGAGGCAGGAGCAGCCGCAAGAAGTAAGGCGGCGAAAAGAGTAGTCAACATATCCGAGCTTACTAAGTAAACGTAAAAAAATAACCTGCTTCATTTTGGAGGCTCATCTATGCGGCTATCGGTAAGCCCATAGAACCGGCCCGAGCGGAAGAATATCCACCACGGCGCGGGTCTCCGAAAAAGCGATAAATAATTGATTTAATTTGTTGATTATCAATGATATAATATAGGAAATCTGGAGATTTTTTCGTAACTTTATACAACGACCAAGAAGTATAAAAATGTTTACGAAAGCTCCTCCAGAAGTCCTTTCGCCAAGCGATTTGGCGTATATGTCCACGCTGAACGAAAGAGACAGAAGATGGTTCCTGGCAACCAAGGCCGCCGACCTCAAGGCTCATGGGTTCAGCTACCGCAAAGTTAGTAAAATTATGGGAACAAGCACACATACTCTTCAAAATGGGAGACAGGAACTTCTCTCCGGAGAGGGTCCGGGTGACGGCCGCATTCGCAGAGCGGGTGCCGGTCGGAAGTGCGTGCTTCCCCAGCATCCCGAGTGGACGCGGGCTGTTGTGCAAATCATCGAGCCCCATACCGCAGGTCTTCCGCAGGACGAAAATGTAGTGTGGATATCCCTGAGCGTGACGCAAATCATAAATGAATTGTCCGAGGCCGGTTATGATATCTCCCGCTACTTCGTCCGCCAAATCCTTGACTCCCTTGGCCTTAGGGAACGCTCTTTCTATAAGGACCTTCCTATGAAAGAGGTCAAGAACCGAGATGAACAGTTCCAGCGTATCTCCTCCATCCGCGAAGAAGCAGAGGCGGTGGGACTTCCCATCATCAGCATTGACACCAAGAAGAAGGAGATGCTCGGAAACTTCAAGCGGGAAGGAAAGGCCTTTTCCAATGGCCAGCCACTGGCATATGATCATGACTTCTCCACATTCTCCGATGGTCAGATTGTTCCGCACGGCATCTATGATGTGACCAGGAATGTCGATTACATGACACTGGGCATCAGCCATGACACGTCCAAGTTTGTCTGTGACAACATCGCAAGGGTATGGAGGGAGTACCTGAAGGAGCAATACCCGACTGCGCACACTCTGGTTATCCTGTGCGATGGCGGAGGCTCGAACTCCAGTGCGCACAGAATCGTCAAGCAGGATCTTATGGACCTTGCCAACAAACTGGGTATCAGGCTTCTTGTCGTTCATTATCCTCCGTATTGTTCCAAGTTCAATCCCATCGAGCACAGGCTCTTTTCGCAAGTCACCCGCAGTTGGAGCGGAGCTCCGCTGATGTCCCTTCAGAACGCGGCTGACAGGGCGGCGATGACTACTACGAAGAAGGGATTGAAAGTACTTGTTCACATTAACTCAAAAACTTATGACATCAAGCGACCGATTGAAGAATCGTACCAGAAGAGACTTGCCAGGCAGGTCGTCTTCGCTCCGGAACTCGGCAAGTGGAACTACCTCGTCAAACCGGCCAACTGATGCAACTTATTTTTTACACATTACTAAATCCCAAAATGAACATTCAAATATCGTTCCTCGACATTTAAATATCATTTCTGGCCCCTTTCGAGGCCTCGCTCTCCGCATTCTCCTTAGAAAGAGCTGTCACACAATACATTCCTCTTGCCGGGATGGTATAAGAAAGCCCCTCCGTCACGCCGACAAGCACGGCGGTCTTCTTGTTGATCGAGACCTTGTAAACAGCATAACATTTTGCGCCAGGACTTGCCTTCCAGGTCAGATTTTTACCCGTTATCTTCACCTGGGACGGAGCGGTGGGACGGACGGAAGCCTCCGGGGCAGAGCAGAAATAAGGGACTAGCGCCTTCTTTGAATAATTTGACGAGATGATGTTCGTAAGTCCCAACTTATTGTCCATCAGCGATGTAGTATTGTAGTATACAGCACCTTCGACCGAGGAATAGCTCTTCGCCGCAGACCATAACTTGTTGAAGAGATCGGCAGTGTACGACTTATATGTCGATGAGCCGTCATACATATAGGTGCCGTAGCCGATGGCATAATGGGTCTTTCCCGTCCTCTTTCCGAACCAGTCGAGCCTGTCCTTGAAAGTACTTTCTACATTGTAGAGCTGAGGGATGATGATGTCTATCCATCCCTCTCTGCATATTTCTTCAACATCTATGTAGAGGCGGTTGTAGTTGTTGTCATAGTTGCCCTGAGGCGCGATGGAGAAGATGACCTCCGGTTTGGCCTGAGCTATGGTCTCATGAAGCCGCCTGACCAAGGCGCTGACGTTGGCACGGCGGAAATCCTCGATGGAAGAATATCCGCTCCCGTACTTGGCATATTCATCCTCATCCCCCATGGACTCGCCTTTTTCCAGAGTGGAAGGATAAAAATAGTCATCCATATGGAGTCCGTCAACATCATACTTGGTCAGCAATTCCTTGACTATGGCGCAGATACGCTCTCTTGCCGCAGGAAGTGCGGGGTTATAGATTCTTTGCTTGAGATAGGTCTTCGTCAGCTCTTCGGGGATTCTCGGATCAAGATCTGGAAGCTGGTCCCCCGCCTTGCTCACCGAAGAAATCCTGTACGGATTCATCCAGGCATGAAACTGCATTCCTCTTTTGTGCGTCTCGTCAATCAGCCATTTAAGGACGTCATAGCCAGGGTCTCCGTCATCCTTTCCTGTGATATATTTGCTCCATGGTTCATACTCAGACTTGTAAAAAGCGTCCGCCTTGCTCCTTACCTGGAAGAAGACGGCGTTGAGTCCGATTTTCTGGAAGAGATCGAGTTCCTTGGTATAGAGTTCTTTCTGGCTGGTTTCATCGTACTTTGACTTCGGCCAGTCTATGCCCCAGACAGTCGCGACCCAGGCGCCTCTCAATTCTTTCGGCGGCAGCTGCGCGGAAGACAGGTCTATATCCACGACCTGTTCTTGCTCTTCCTTCCCGGGATCAGGGTCAATGTTCGGTTTTTTATCGCCCTCATCCTTTCCGCAAGATGCGGCTCCGAGACAGAGCAAAGCTATGAGAAGCTGTCTTAGATGCTTATTCATCATGTTTCAGATATGGTTAGTTACGTTTTGAAACGCCAATTTACGAAATAATCTCCAAATCCCATCAAGCCGCCACTTAATAGCCGCCAAAACAACCCTCAACAAAGTTCAAGAGCTCTTTTGAAATCAATAATGAGGCACATGCTGGATTCCCTCCGTTCTGAAACCTCGCCGCAGCACCTCAGTTCTATTTGACACGCCATTCGGCCTTTCAGGCCACTCCTTAGCACATTGCTTTGTCAAAGAATACAGCCGTTATTCCTCACACCTGCCGCTCTCCTCCGTAGACACATTACGTCAAAATTCAAATCTAAGCACAGGTGAATTAGCTGTTAGGGTTTCTTTTCACTTCTGCTTTTCAGTGATGTCAATGTGTTCAAGAGCCTTCATTATCATCTGAATGTCAAGTCAGCATCCACTTTCTGTGAATATAATATAAGGAATCTCCGAAACAATTTGCCTACTTTGTCCATGCTAGATATTTTTTCTATTAATCACTTTAATGTATTTAAAATCAACAAAATAGCCAAATGCTTCATGATTTTTCCGCCTAGTTTTTTCCGCTTACTTTTTTATTTGGGGAACTAAATATTTGATTTTCTGTTTTTTTGATTAATTTTGCGGTTAATTGCTAAATCGATTTTGCGATAATTTATCATGAATAAAACAGTACTTGGTGTCGACTTCGGCAGCGATTCAGTACGCTGCCTCGCAGTGAATATAGAAAACGGAAAAGAAATAGCGTCTGCTGTAGCGGAATATCCCAGATGGAAAAGGAGAGAATTCTGCAATCCATCAATAGGACAATATCGTCAGCATCCGCTGGACTATGTAGAATCGCTTATAAAATGCGTTAGAGAGACACTTGAAATAGCTGGCGAGAATATAGCAAAATCCGTCATCGGAATTTCTTTTGACACAACGGCTTCCACACCCGCACTTGTCGATAGAGCAGGGACACCACTCGCTTTACTTCCTGAATACTCTGACAATCCGGATGCTATGTTCATGTTGTGGAAAGATCACACTTCAATAGAAGAATCTGACAGAATAAACGAAATTGCACACAAGCACTCCCCTGACTATACCTCTTTCAGCGGTGGAACGTATTCATGCGAATGGGTCTGGGCTAAGATGCTACATGCGCTCAAATCTTCTCCGAATCTTCGTGACAAAGCATGGTCATGGATAGAGCATGGTGACTGGATAGCTGGACTACTGACAGGGAACACTGTTCCTGAGAAGATATTCAGAAGCCGCTGTATTGCAGGCCACAAGGCCATGTGGAATGCTTCATGGGATGGTCTCCCTTCATGGGATTTCTTAAAAGAAGTTGACTCGCTGCTGGGGATATTCGAAGGGCATCTCTACAAAGAGACCATCACATGCGACAAGGCTGTTGGGCATCTAACAAAGGACTGGGCTTACAAACTCGGCCTGCCAGAGACGGTAGTGGTGGGAGTCGGGGCTATTGATTGTCATGTCGGGGCAGTTGGTGCAGGAATAACACCGGGAAGACTTGTCAAAGTAATTGGTACATCCACATGCGATATAGCTATCATCTCATACAATGAGATTGGGAAACGCTTAATCCACGGAATCTGTGGCCAAGTAGACGGGTCTGTCATTCCAGGTAAAATCGGATTCGAAGCCGGACAGTCCGCTTTTGGAGATATCTATGCTTGGCTATCCCGCCTCACGGGCAAATCCATTACTGAGTTGACAGAAGAAGCGTCAGAGTTAGAATTGACCAAAGATGATCCTGTTGCTATTGATTGGTTCAACGGCAGACGCACGCCCGATGCAAATCCGAGGGCTAAAGGGCTGATTTCAGGGCTTACGCTCGGATCTACGGCTGGGACTATATACAAATCACTTGTTGAAGCCACTGCGTTCGGCTCAAGAGCTATCAATGAACGATTCATATCGGAAGGTGTACCAGTCAATGAAGTCGTAGCTGTAGGAGGAATATCCAGAAAATCGCCATATGTGATGCAAACAATGGCAGATGTTATTGGCGTGCCGATAAAGGTCCTCGATTCTGACAATGCCTGCGCTCTGGGTGCCGCCATGTTTGCTGCGGTATGTGCTGGGGAATATCCAAATATAGAAATGGCTCAAAAGAAAATGACACCGGGTTACGGAACGACTTACGCACCAGACTATGGCCGCGATGAAATTTACAACTCCCTGTACGACAGGTACAAGGAGTTGTCAAAATAGCTCCGTTACTCTTGTGGAGAAACCTTAGCGGCGAAACCGCCCCCAGAGGCAAGCCGTATTGTAAGAGTTTCGCCTGATGAAATATTGCGACGTTCTTCGACAATATTATTAGGGTTTTCTTCAGAGTCATCAGAATCTCGGCATATAGTGATTTCATACATGCCTGGCTGACGAAGAAATGTGAGTGGAATATCGACCACGCGAGTTTCAGAGTTATTGATTGCTCCAATATACCAATCCTTCCCTGATCGTCTGGCAACAACGACATATTGATTAACTTTTGACGCGGGAACTATTGTCTGATCCCACGTCGTTGGTATTTTGCAAAGAAATTTAAATCCAGGTTGGCCCTTGTACGCCTCAGGATCATCACATACCATCTGAAGATAACTTTCAAGGACCACGTACATTCCAAGCATGTGCCCTCTGGTACATTTAACTCTCGGCCTATGGTAACGAGGCGTGTAATCAGAAGCTTTCACGGCGCGGAACCCGCCTAGATGATAATCAGTCGCCCCAGCTATTAGCCTGGTAAAAGGAATGTTGATATCATGATCAGGCCCAATTATATAGCCATTCCATTTAAATACTTCATAATTGAGAGTCCCCTCTCGAGTGAACTCGTTCGGATAAGTTCTTGACAGACCGGAAGGCTTGCTAGCCCCATGGAACTGGATAAATAGTTTGTGATCCATAGCTTTCCGAAGGATTTCTTCCTGTATTTGAATCATCTGCTGGTCATCCCTGTTCATAAAATCAACCATCATCCCCTTAACGCCCCATTCATTGAACTTTTCAAACACGTTATCAATATCTTTATAAAGGGCAGCCCAGTTAAGCCAAACATGTATATCAACTCCTTTTGACCTGGCGTATTCACAAACAGCTTGAAAATCAAGTTCTCCCACAGGACGGGTCAGGTCAGCATTAGGGCCAGCGACTCCGAATCCGGGCCCATCGTCATAATACCAAGGCATATCACCATAGCCATAGACCGAGTGATAATCAATCCCATTCTCAGCCGCAAAATCAATATAGTACTTGGCAGTCAAGAAATTATTTCCTACTTGGAAACTAGTATCAGGCACGCAAGTGTCATTCCACCATGGGAATGTCGTTTTTCCTGGTTTAAGCCAAGTCAGGTCTGTGGCATCGCACGGATCACAAAGAGTTGTGAGAACATCTGAAGCTATCAAATCTCCGGAATTCTCACTAACGAAAAACACTCTCCACGGCGACTTGTGCGGATAATCTGATATAACACTGTATTCTGGGATATCGAGCCGAGGCGAAAGCCTAGAAGTCAGGATATTGCCTTTCCGGACAAGATACATTCCCGCATAATCTCTAAGATTAGCTTCTGTAATGGACATGATGATATGGCCTGGGAACTCGAATGTGACTGGCATGTCCAAAATACAGTTTTCGCCAAACTTATCAAGTGTTCCTGTGGTGTAAAGCCCCTCATGAGAATTGATAAAACTCGGAAGAGGTAACGCGGTAATCTTTGGATTCCCAACGGGATTGATATCCATTCCCTCATTACGGATAACAAGACTGTCTTCATTCTCAAAAGAATAGAATACATATCGAAAGGCCACCGCCTCATCAAATGCCCTAACCACCATGTCTACCCTCCTACCATTTTGTTTATCAATAAGTGGAAGCGTCATTTCATTACTTATATCTTTGACATGAGAAGTCTTGCCGATAGGAAGATCATATTCTTCTACGACATGTCGCTTATTAACTCTGCCAAACACTATGTTATTTCCAAAGTATTCGTCAGCAAAGTGGAACCCAACTTCCGATGATGCGATTAATTCCTTATCATTATAACTTATCGAATATACAGGAGTCCCTTTTTGCAGAACAAGCTTGATTGAAAGTCTACCACTTGGCGAAGAAAGTGAGACAGCGAAGGTGTTTGCCGCGGCACAGAGACAAATCAGCGACATAAGAATCTTTTTTGCAGTCATTGACACTATTTAACTATGATTTTTTTGATGGGAATGTCTCCTCGCTTCACCTCAATGAATGGTTTTCCATTTTTTAGGCCAACCGTTCCATATCCGGTAGCAGTAGAGATAAAACTCCTAAAATCAGAACCTATTTTAGAATTTATTACAAGCGTCTTGCTAACCGCATCGTATCTTGCACCCGTCAAAGCTTGCAGAAGACTGTAACTTGACATTGCCCTTGCATACCACGAGCCGCATTCATATTCATTAAATGGATTTCTGACTGTCCCATCATACCGTTTTCGTAAAGTCCTGACAATATCAAGTCCTTTATCCAATTCACCCTCAAAAATTAGGTGCGCAGCAACTTGGTATTCAATTCCTGTCCATACTTCATCACTATACACAAAAGGGAGTTTTGGTTTTCCGCCATGAGGCCATGTACATAACAGCAGTCCCCCGTCATGACCTACAGCGTAACCTGGTCTCTGAGGATTTGAGTGTGAGGAAAGATCCTTACGGAGATTGTATTTGTATACAGAATTCAAATGAGATTTGACATATCTAGAATCAATAGGCTCTTCAAGGCCACACACTAGAGACATCCAACAACCTATGACTCCATCAGAAAGGCAACCGGATCCATACTGATACTTTGGGCCTTCATCTGCTAAAACCGCAAGTGCTTCCGGGGAATATCCGGCGTTAAACATCTGGGCTTCAGCCGGGTTACCAGCTCCCAAGTCTTTCCAACGTACTTTCTGAAAGAAATATTCGCCGTTCCAAAGCGACGATGTCAAGTATCGTTTTACTTTCTCAAGAAGTTTCTCATACTCCACACATGGTTCTCCGAGACCTTTACTGATAGCAATGAAGCTGCTCAAGGCTCCAGCATATATGCTAGTACACATCCCCTCGGGCCCCCAGAACTCAATATCATATGTATTGTGGTGTGGCATCTCTATTGCACCCACACCGTTCGGATCCCAAGTTCGGATGCAATAATCAAGACTTTCTTTGATACGTGGATAAAGCATTTTTATCCATTGTGTATCCCCACATATCCGCCAGTCTCTATAAACTTTCATTATACCTCCAAGTTGCCCATCAGCTGCTGAATGAAAATCATGGTGAACAGGAGATATCGGGATATTAGCCCTAAAAACTTGGTGTCCATCACAGTTCTGATCCACAAGAAATTCGGTTTCTCTTAGAGACCTTTCCATCCTGGGGAACAAATGCGGAAGAGCCTGCGCGTAATTCCATACATGAGTGCATGACCCATGACAGCTTCCCCAATCATCTCCGCTGCCTTCCCAAGCCCAGAATCTACCGTCATGCTGGCGCATTACAGTCGATGACTTAAGAATTGTCAAGTTCGCGGCGATTGCCTCAACTACATCCTCTGGCAGAGTAGTGTCATAAAATGTCTCCGAAAACAAAGCTGTTTCCCTCCTTAACGAATCGTAATGAGACTCCCAGTATGAAGAAACATCATTTACAGAAGAGAACTTCCGGCTATAATATGGTTCATACGTTTTCGGGGTGTTTTTCCAATCTGCTTCATTGTAGACAGGACCTCTGTCATTGTCATTCTCCGCCAAAACGCCAATTCTATGAAAAGAATGAGGCACATACCAAGCGAACTTGACCCTGACTGTATGAGATTCTCCAGCGTTAAGAGTAAATGGCACATATAGTGAAGCTCCTGGAGAATCGGCTGCAGTCGGAACACTTGCCGTATCCCCAGAGTTTACTTTATTCCAAGACATGGTAAGAGGATCAAACCATCCTCCTCTAAACCAGCAATGGTCTACACTAACATCAGGGCTATCAGTCCATATTGCGAAAGCACCCTCGGCTTCAGGTCGCAAAGAGTCTGGTTCTTGAACAAGTACAAATCCACCAGGGAATCGGTCAATATGATTGGGTGCCTTATCAGAACGCGACATGAAATTTTTTGTATTGAAAGAAAACACGCATTTCACAACGTCTTGTGTGACATTAGAGAATGTGTACTCAAGCCCTGCGACAGGGAGTCCAGAGTTATCTTCATCATCAGGGATAAAGGGATTCCACGCTTCAATTGTAACCGCTACCTTCATCTCGTTATCATTAAGGGCTATCTCAGCGAAAGGGAATTGTGCGGTGAATGAGCAGTCAGAGAATCTTGGCAACCCCCAAGTAGTACCACCCACCCCCATTCCACCTTCTCTTCGTCCGAAGATCTTGTATTTAGGGACAGGGCCCTCTAAAACTTTCGCCTTACCATCAGCCCAGATAGCCGCATAAGTACACGGCTCATTGAAAAGTTCCGGATAATGATGGACGGACATATTGGAAATTGCACCAGTCCCTTCAATGCAAAACATTCCTGAGCCCAACCCTCCTATAGGATATGCGATGTGACTCAAGTTGTCGCCAGAATATACCTTACTTTCTGCTTTGACGCAAAGTATTGAGGCTGAGACGACAAGGATAGACAATATAAGAAACTTGGTTTTCATGATAAAAAATTGCGGCACTACCTCAACAAAAGAGGTAATGCCGCGATAATATAGGTAATTATTTCAAAACTGAAGCGGCGATATCTATATCTCCGTCTTCAGTGACCTCAAGCACAGACGGAGCATAGAGCTTTACTCCGTCAGGATCTTTCAACAAAATCTTTTCTCCTGACCAGTCACCGTCAATTGTTTCAGCATCGCGGAAGACCAGTCCACCATGAATACCAGACCTATAGATAATCATGAACCTATTCCATTTTGGGTTATACACGATTGCATTCTCCCCTCTTGAGCCCATCAGACAAACTGGGAGGTCGGCAGTCTCTGTTTTTTCCCATCTGATACGGTTGAAGTATTCCCATTCTTCCGGATTAGTAAAATCTTTGTCAAGTGAAACACGAGCGAATCTCATGGTAGTAAAATGACTCGACTCTCTTCCCGCAGCGTTGCCAAGCATATACAATACTCCGTCTTTGATACAGAAAGAGCTTTCAACATATCCACCGTTTCCAAGCCATTCACCAGAGCACTTGGTCCAAGTAAGACCACCATCAGAAGATACCACAAAACCTGCGCGTGACGCTGTCCAGGAATCAGGATTTCCAGCATCCTGCGCTGACTTAGCATAATAATGAAGGTAGATCTTTCCGTTGTAGGTAAATCCGGAGTTTGGCACAACCGATATTTCATTCTCCGCTTTCTCAAGGAAAGGAACAAGTTTAATCCCTTGTTTGACAAGTTTCCGTATAGATATTCCATCTGCTATTGAGGATGCCTCTGCGATGGCTACAGCATTGTCGTATACAACTCCTCGCACTGTCACATTCGAGAATGCAATAACATATTTACCTCCTCCTATTCCAAAGATGACCGTTTTATCTGCATCAGTGACCTCATCAAATGTCTTGTTATTCATTTGTTTCAACGTCGCGATAGAAGCGGTTTCAATGGATGAAGCAGAGTAATCCTTCGGAACGATTTTGACATCGTCAATTATCGAATAAGCCCCAGCATCGCCCCAAAGTCCCATGAACATATCACCCCATCTGTCATCTGCTCCGACAGTAAACTCATTTTCATAAAGCTTCCATCCCTCTCCTTCATATGTACTCGGGCCGTTTATTTCATTACGGAATTTGCTAAGGTAATCAACAACTCCGTTATACATATGAGGTGTAGTTCGATTGATATAAGCAGAATAATGATAGGTAGAACCCTCATGAAGGGCGATTGTCTGAGTTAGCTGATACCATATTCCTGGAGTCGCATTGTCTAATCTCGCCGCCCTATTGCCTGTATGTCCGTCCACAATAGACAACACTCCAGCGGCATCAGGAAACTGCCAGCTTGTACCCGTAAACGGATTGTTCGGATCAAGATTCTCAAACCCTCCGTCAGATATCATATTAAAATCCGCTTTGTCAAAGCCTGCCTTAATCATATGGACCCCAGGAACTAGTGTAGGATTTGGGTTCTCTACATCGTCACTCCATTGCAGATTTGTTAGGGTCCCAAGATCAAACACGGAGCCTGGTTCTATTGAGACTTCGCTTTCAACAGTGATTGATGCTCTGCGACTAAACTCATCAACGGCAGTGAGAGAGTATCCTTTCGAAAGGGTAGCAGGGATCACAGCTATATAATATATCCCAGAGAGTGCATCTGAAGAAAGGGTCACTCTGGAAGATGGAGCAGACATTTCAATTGGTGAATTTTCTTCCAGCGGAATTCTAGCTCCACCTGAAATAGCTTCTTCGCCAACTGAAGAGACTTCGATTGACACGACGTCTTGGTCTGCAGGAATATTGACCTTAAGGAACCCTGTTACATAGTGAAAAGACAAATCTGTTCCAGATGTATGAGCGATGGCAATAGCGCCATCCGGCATTGCCCCTGCGTTCTGTTTCTGATTTGTCGGGATTGTGGCATTGAATTTTCCTCCGTACCGAAATGTGTTATCAAGGGCTGGATATACAGCGGAATAACTATCCGAGACTATTGCTTGACCGCTGAACGTGGCGTTGCCACCACTACCCGTGATCAAAAATTTATTGCCAGACTTCTGATCGTATATAGTAATCGCGTCTCCTGTGGCGAAAGTAGCATCAGGGCCACCAGTAATGGCCTCTAATGAAGCATTGAATGTCATATCCACTGGATCGGGTAGCTTTGCGCCACCATCATTTCCGCCATCACACCCCGCCGAGAACATAGCGGCAAGGGAGCAAAGTAATAAAATACTATTGTTTTTCATATCGTTGTTGTATTCTGATTATTTTAGCCATAGAATAGTCCCAATTATTGGCCAGATAAGAATCTTTCTTGTCTTCTACGAAATACTGCGGCATAGTAAAAAATCACAGCGAAAGCAATGGCAGGCACGATATAAGCAGTAGCAATGCTGCCAGACTGATCTGAAAGTATTCCTTCTATCTGAGTAAGTATAGATGCTCCGGCTATGGCCATAACCATCCCCGACCCACCTAATTTAGTGTCATCACCAAGTCCGTTAACGCCGAACCCGTAAATTGTAGGGAACATTAGCGAAAGACAACCGCTGATACACATCAAGCAGTACACCCCGAAAGGCCCATGACCTATGACAGTACCAAGGCAGAATAGGACACCAAGCCCCGCCATCGCAACCAACAGTTTACGTGGGTTGATCCATTTCATTAGGAATGTACAAACGAACCGCATAAGTACAAAAAGCACAAGCGACATGATGTAATATGTGGCACCTGCCTGCTCAGCTGTACGAGGGAGCAAAGCATCTAGACCAATAAAATCACATACATTGTAAAATCCAGCCGCAACTGGCTCAACACCTCTCAACGATGCTATTATACTCTCGGACGATGCATTTGCACCAAGAGATGATATCACGGTATCAAATTTCAGATTTTGCATTGCATACCGGATAACGTATGACCAGACAGCTATCTGGGCACCGATATCGAAAAATTGAGCGATAACACTCCAGACATAATTCTTGTTTTTTACGAGTCTCTTTGCAGACCCTTTAATATCTAAACTACCTCCTCCTTCTTTGAGATTAGGCATCTTGGTAAGAGCAATTGATATAAGTATAACCAGCATCACAGCTCCTAGTACAACGTAGGTGGTCGTCACAGCATTTAGCTCTCCCATTTGAATGGAAGCCAACTCGCTGTCCGAGAGGGATGCTCTCTCGGAGGCTGTCAAAGTATTCAACTGAGACAAGATGAATATTTGTGATATTACGACCCCGGTGATGGCTCCGAATGGATTGAACGATTGAGAAAAATTTAGCCGTCTCGTTGCTGTTTCCGACGGTCCCAATGCCAACACATACGAGTTAGTTGATGTTTCCAAGATGGACAGCCCGGAGAACAACACGAGTATGGCCAGTAGGAACATAACATACCCAATGTTATTGTTCAGAATAGCGACCTTTGACGCTGGATAGAAGAGAAAAGTACCAAAAGCGTAAAGGCTAAGCCCAAGCATAACTCCGCTTTTGTACGTGTATTTTTTAATGAATATCGCTCCAGGAACAGCAAAGCATCCGTATCCGAATAGATAGCATACCACCTGAATCCACGCTGTTTTGGAATCAGACAAGCTCATTATTCGTTTAAAGGCGGCAAGCATCGTGTCCGTAAGATTGTTAGGAACTGCCCATGCGAAGAACAGAATAGTAAGCAGAAAGAACGGCCATCCTATTCCTTTAGGGACCAATCTAGTTTTATCAGCCATAGTTTACTACTTTTCAAACACTTTTTGTACTTTGTCGAGACCTATTCCGAACACTGCAAGGGATACTTCTGATAATGTTTTTTCATCGCCTTGTATATGGACTGTGTATTGTGTATGCGTAAGCGACTCTCCCGGGGATAGTGATGCACCTGGGGATGATGTCTCTATCTCATAGAATGGGCCCATAACAGTGCCAGTATCAGTAGGTCCATCATTGTAAGAATTAATCACATCGCCGCCAAACGGATTATCCTGCGGGCCCCATTGTCCGTTAACATAGTCTGATTTCTCTGAAGGAATGGTGTACTTCAGAATATTCAGGACATGCGAAGCCGAGTCGTAGCTACCACACAAATCCTTAGCACTTCCTTCTGGCAAACCTATTTTGGAGCGATATTCCCCGTCTATCTTGAAGTAAAACATTCCATCATCATATACGAGTCTGTCAGAAGGGACCTTACCAAAGTATTCATCATTGATTTTTCTTCCCGGGAATTCCTTGTGGCATGGGATGAACACAGTGGTCGTCGGGGTGGGATTGAAAGATCCCAAAAGCCAGACAGACGGCATGCCCGTCTTCTTAGTCCATGAGGAATCACCGTTATTGGTAAGAGTATTAACCGACTTATATGCAATTGCTTTTAAACCTTTTGGAAGAGTGACACCAAGTATATCAGTTAGTTCTCTTTCCCCAACCAATGCAACCTCTCTTTTTACTCCAATCTTGAATGAATGCCCGGTAGCGTTAATCGCATCAAAATCCTTTGCGAACACTACATTACTATCCGTCTTCTCTACTATGTTGTATGGTTCAGTGTCAATAAATGACGGGACTTTCCAATTGGCATAAATCTGTTCTGCTCCTCTCGCAAAATAGTAAGAGAATGGACCTCCTTCTGGTCCAATCCAGAATCTCTCTTCTCCACCATATGGATTGAACTGCTGGGAGATTTCACCTTTATCTATAAATTTATAGTTGGTCCAGCCGTAACTAATTCCACCATCGCCATCAGTTGTAGAAGTCTGAACTCTGCCTTGCCACGCAGGCACGACCATCACTTTCGACATTCCTTTCGCTAATTCAACGACTTCAATCCCATGTCGAGAGAAGTAAGCCTTGTCGTATCCGTAGGTTCCCATTTTGTATTGTTTACTACAGCCAGCCATGCCACAAATGGTGGCAATGGCAATGGCTGAGATAAAAGCTATTTCCTGTTTCATATTATCCGTATATCGGTCCGTAATTCTCGCATGCTCTGAAATCAGATGCTTCCGGATCCATTCCGAACGCACTCCAGGCTGATGGCCGGAAAATCTTGTCAACAGGTACATTGTGCATGCAGACAGGGATTCTCAACATTGAAGCAAGAGTAATCATCTCGGCTCCAACATGTCCATAACTGCTTGCCCCATGATTTGCACCCCAATTGTTCATTACGCTGTACACATCCTTAAATGGACCATCCTTGCCGTCTATTCTAGGAGCAAAGAATGTGGTTGGCCAGGACGGATCCGTGCGCGCGTTGATGGTTTCAAAGACTTCTTGCTGCACTTTAACTGCCCAACCCTCAGCAATCTGAAGTACGGGGCCTATGCCTTTAATTAGATTGATTCTGCACATAGTCATTGGCATATCACCTTGCGTAAGGAACTGGCTTGACATGCCACCGCCTCGGAAATACTGTCTGTCCGCAGGCATCCAGTGCGTTTTGCCTAGCATAGACTCAACATCATCTTTGGTAATTTCCCAGAATCGTTTCATCACAGGATTGCCATTTTCATCCTTGCATGCTCCTGTTGCATCAAGTGTGGTAGAACCCGAATTCTTTAAGAGAATGAACCCATTTTTTGCTCTTCCTTCAAGCTCACATCCTGTTACTCTCTTGACCGCATCTGGGGACCAGAAAGTACGCACATCCGAGAAAAGCTGTGCGCGGTTTGTAAGCAAGTTGAGCAAAAGCATTGTTATGCCGTTAAGAGTATCATTTTCCGTAGCAAATACATATGGCTGTCGAATACCGTTCCAATCAAAAGAGGTGTTGAGAATGGTTTCGGAGAAATCCCCGTCAATTCTAAAATCCGTCCATTGACGCTGGCCTTGGAATCCTCCTACTATGGCGTTATGTCCAGCTCCTTCCTCCTCGAAACCCATCTCTAAAAGTTTCTCATTGCCTCTCATCAAATCACGGAAAATCATAGTCATCTTGACAACCTCTTCCCATACTCTATCCAGGTTAGACCTGTCGTATTGCAAATCAGGGCGGTTGTAATCCTTACCCTCCTGGGGTTTACAATACTTATTTACCCACGCCATAGCTCTGTCAAATTCTTCATGGTCGTAAATACCGAGATCCATTCTACGCTGGATTTCAGAGCAATCTACATACTCGTTACGCATACCGAGATAATCCTGAAAGAAATCAGGAATCGGAGTGGAACCGGCAATCCCCATTGCAACAGATCCTATGCTGAGATAAGAGTATCCTCTCATCTGCATCATCGCAACGGCCGCCTTACCCCAAAGCAACAATTTCTCTTTCACATCAGGCGTAATCGTATTATCATCAATATCCTGCACATCCCTGCCGTAAATGCCGAAAGTCGGAAGACCCTTCTGATTGTGTGCAGCCAAGGCTGCCGCAAGATAGACAGCACCAGGACGCTCTGTCTTATTGAAGCCCCAGATAGCTTTCGGCATGAGAGGATCCATGTCAATAGTCTCACAGCCATAGCACCAGCACGGGGTGACAGATATTACTGCCCCAACATTGTTGTTGCGAAATTTGTCGGCAGTGGCGGCTGCTTCCGCAACACCTCCTATAGTTGTGTCAGATATCACACATTCCACACCTGCTCCGTCAGCATAGAAGAGATTACTTTCATATAACTTTTTAACGCTCTGAGCCATTCCCATTGTCATCTTTTCAAGAGATTCTCGGATTCCTCCGCGGCGGCCGTCGATAATTGGACGGATACCAATTCTTGGATGATTGATTTTCATATTATTTCGAATTAATAATTATGGATAATTTTCTATTCATTCGAGCTGTCCTGATCTCCCGTAGTAGAAGTGGTCCAGCCAAGATTCTGCACAAGCAAGTGCTTAGCATTCTTATCTATTTCTGTCTGTTGTATAGGGAAGAAATAATGCTTCGGGGACTCGAAGACTCTGTCTTCAACAGTAATTCTCTTATAGAAATCAGGATCCTGCTGATAGGTACCTCCCCATATATTCATTGAATGTATCGGCTGCCCTTGGGTCTCTCCGTCCATCCATCTGCGTACATCAAACCAACGATGTGTCTCGAAGGCAAGCTCAATTCTTCTCTCATGCTTGATGCGTTCACGCATGGAATTCTTATCAAGTCCCGACTGCAACCCCGGAAGAGCGGCTCTCCTGCGGATGGCATTGACATAATGGTAAACATCTGCCACAGGGCCTGAATACTCATTTAATGCCTCAGCATAATTGAGATAAATCTCTCCCAAACGGAAATAAATCCATACCTGGTTCGGTGCCGGAGTCCATGGGACATGGTTAGGGTACACGAGTTTTTTCATTAGATACCCCGTCTTGCAATAGTCTGACCCCGCATTGTTCTTACCGTCTATTCCTGTGTACCAGAACTCGTTTACATGAGGAGATGTCCAGTTGCTCGCTCTCGAAGTTTTCCATATTGCGCCAGCGAAATTGATTGAAGCATAGAATCGTGGCTCTCGGTGGGTGTACATATTGCTGACTCCCACAGTCCATCTTCCTTCGCGAGAATCTGTGGAAAATCCTGACTCTACGTATCCGGAAGCTGTGTTAATGATAGGATTTAGGCCATTGTCCGTATAACCCGTGATAGGCGTGGAGCCATCTTCCATCTCATATGCATCAACTATTTCCTGAGTTGGGTCGAATATAGCGTAACACCCAAAAGAGGTCGGATCCGAACAGTTAAGCCAATGATCCGCGGCACCATTGTTCCTGCCCCATATGACCTCTTTATTCCAGTTAACATTGAATATGTTTTGATAGTTCTTAACTGGATCCGTAGCAAGGTCTAAATCATAGAGACCATATCCCGCTGCTTCAGCAGCATCTATGCAAGCTTTCGCGGCGTCAGCCGCTACTTTCCATTTTTCAGGATTATATATCTGAGAGATAAGATTCTCGCCTGTAACAGGGTCCTTCAAATCGGCAAAAAGAGAATTGCCGTTGTAAAGAGGAGACGCAATATACAGTAAAGCTCTTGACTTGAGCGCAAGTGCTGCTATTCTCGTCGCCCTTCCAGTATCAGTAGTCGGCCAACTGTCCATATCTACGAGTAGCTCAGCCGCACGGTCGCAATCAGCAACAATAAATTTAACTACATCATCAGCAGGAGCCCTGACAATAGAATACATATCCTCATTGATATCTATAGCATGGTCGATGATTGGAATCGGACCATAGCACCTAAATATAAGGAAATGGTAGAATGCTCTGAGAAAATACGCCTCACCTTTCCACCTTCTGATTTCAGTTGCGTCAGCTGCAGTACACTTATCAACATTTTCGATAAAGATATTGGCTGTGCGGATGCCCTTATATAAATCATTCCAGATATAGGTGTCGTCACTTGGGCCCCAAGCGCCATTACACATCGAATGGGTGTAATGCGCGCCATAAGCGATTTCCATTTCATCACTTGCGCCCGTAAAGTTGTTATCCATAGCCATATC
Organism: Bacteroidales bacterium UBA7258; assembly: GCA_002472565.1. Classification (GTDB taxonomy): domain Bacteria; phylum Bacteroidota; class Bacteroidia; order Bacteroidales; family UBA932; genus Cryptobacteroides. Next base: position 100,708 of record DKSK01000005.1, read on the forward strand.
TGCTTGATATGGACAATAGGAATACACATTGGTCAGAAAGTCCCTGGTGTAAATGCGGTTTCGGAAAACATCATCTAAGGTCAGATTTTCATCTGGAGACATATCTAGAAAGTTTTCGCATGATATAAACGCCGACATTACTAAAAATGCTGCAATTATCTTGAAAAATGATTTCATATTATCAATTCTCGCTTAGTTTGACTTCAAGCAATTACCCTTAACAAATTCGATCAGAATCCTATCTCAGCTCCAACAGTAAGAGCCATCTGAGTAGGATACGTGCTCGCTCCAAGATGATTTGACTCAGGGTCTATCATCTTATGAAGCTTGTCAAGGCAGAAGATATTATTACCATTAAGGAAAAGCCTTATCTTAGATAGGCCTATGGTCTCAGACATCTTTTTCGTGAAGGTATATCCAAGTTCAGCCGTCTTAAGTTTCAAATAAGACGCATCATGCATATAGAGTGTACTGATTTGGTAATTATTATTAGATGTACCAACGTGCACTACTGGATACTTCGCTCCACTATTCTCGGCTCCGGGAATAAATCTTCTCTTATAATACTCACGATAGACATTGTAGCCAGGATAGTCTAATTGGAATGGCCACATGCCTGCGGAATCCAAAAAAATATTCGTGTTGCCCGCTCCCGTGAAGTTCATAGAGAGATCTACACCTTTGAATGCTAGGGTAAAACCAAATCCATACATAATCTCAGGCTCCCTTGCATAACCAATAAACTTACGGTCATATGCATTAATTACGTTATCACCATTAAGGTCCTTGTATCTGATATCGCCAACTCCATATGAACCAATTTCCTGCTTAGGAGCAGAATCCACCTCTTCCTGTGACTGGAAGATACCCAAAGCCACATAGCCCAGTGGAATACTGGCCGACTTGCCACGTGAATTCTGATAGCTCCACAGCGCCTCTGCAGTATCATTCTCTAGAATCTTGTTTCGAGCGAAAGTAAAATTGCCTCTTAAGGAATAATACAGCCCGAATGATGTTGTATTAGTGAACTCCATCGAGGCATCAAATCCTTGATTGTCCATCACACCTAAATTCGCCCATGGAAGAGCTCCTATTGGTGCACCCATAGTATTAGGAACAGACGCTCTCTGAAGCAATATATTAGTACGGTGTTCATAGAAATAATCACCAGAAACTCTCAACTTACGGTCAAACATCTCTATATCAAGTCCCACGTCAGTTTTATGAGACACTTCCCACGTTGCTGAAGGAGAGCCCATCGCACTCTCAGCCATACCATTGTAATAACCTTGAGACGTTCCAAAACGATAACCATTAGCTGTTTTATTAATTTGAGACATATAGAAGAATCTTCCTGCAGAACCAGAGGCATCATTTCCTACAGTTCCGTATGAGCCCCTGATTTTCAAATGGTTGATTGCACCGACATGCCACCATTTTTCCTGCGAAGGGACCCATCCAGCAGACACTGCCGGGAAGAATCCGTAACGGTGCCCTTTTGCGAAGTTCTCCGAACCATTGTACCCAAAATTGAATTCAAACAAATAGCGTTGATTGTAGTTATAAGCCATCCTACCTGAAAAACCTTGACGCCGATACGCCAGATTAGCAGTAGAGTTGCTGGCAGTCAAGTCTTTGTAATCACGCCAATTGGCCATAAACAGAGCTGTCACATTGTGTCCGTTGAAGCCACGATTATAGTTAACCCTGACATCACCATAATAAGCCCTATTTGAAATATTATAGGCGACCGAATATCCCATGGCCGTTTCTTCAGAGATAAGTGTGTACCGATCCTCGCCTGTTACTGGATCCGAGCCCAGATACTTTTTGAGCTCTGGAGTCTTATGACGTGTAACCTCATTGAAGTAGTAGTGGTCGTAAGCAAAATTACCTTCGACATTTAGGCCAGGCGTCACAAGCATTCCAAGGTCCCATTTCGCGCCAAAGGTTCCTTGAGTCGTAGAGCGAAACTGCTTTGAAAATCCACTGTTGGTCGCAAGTACATAAGGACTAGTCTTCTCATATGATGTGTTTGAGGAGCCAAATGAGCCGTCAGGATTTCGTATCGGATATGTGATTGGACTAACTACTTTCAAAGCCCAGAATATGCTTCCGGAAGGTGTACCCGGATATGTTCTGTTCTCGATTATTTCAGCGAGCCCAAGCGAAAGAGTGAAATTTTTGGTGACATTCACATCCACGTTGGAGCGGAAATTATATCGCTGAGACAAAGAGTTGGTTCTATAGTTGTACGTCGGGTCCTCTTTGAATAGTCCGCTTTGAGAGGAGAATCCAGCACTTATATAATACCTTACAACATCACTTCCCCCAGAGACAGATATTGTATTGATTGTTTGATAAGCATTCTTTTTCAATACCGCATCAGTCCAATCTACACTCGGGTAATTATATGGGTCTGAGCCATCCTTGAACATCGCAATCTCCTCGTCTGCCCAAGGAATAATGGAATTGTGATCAGCAATATTCGCTTCGTTCATCAGAGTTGCGAACTCCCAACCTTTAATATACTGCGGGAAACGGAGTCCATGAAGGAGAGTTGACTCGGTGCGAAAAGAAATTTGCGGCTTCCCTGTTACCCCTTTCTTTGTGTTAATTAATATAACACCATTCGCGCCTCTCATTCCATAGACAGCAGTAGCAGATGCGTCTTTTAGAATGGAAAACGACTCTATTTCTTCTGAGTTGATGAGGTTAATATCCCTCTCGATGCCGTCAACAAGAACGAGTGGAGCGGAATTTACCCAAGACCCCAAGCCACGAATAAGCAACGTTGCTCCGTCATAACCTGGCTCGCCTGAAGACTGACGTGAGATAAGGCCAGGGACAGTACCGCCGAGGGCATTGGCAAGGGTTGGTGTTGTCGCTTTAGCTACAATATCGGTATTGACAACGGTAAGCGCTCCTGTAACTGTAGCCTTCTTCTGTGTACCATATCCGATTACAACAGCGTCTTGAAGTGATTCAGTGTCCGGGTCAAGTTGAACATTGATTATGCTTTTCCCCGATATCTGTATTTCCAGATCCTTATAACCAAGAGCAGAAAAGACTAGGACTCCCTTAGAATCATTAACTTTCAATAGATAAGTACCATCGATGTCCGTTACAGCTCCGACATTCGAGGCCTTCAACATTACGCCAGCACCGATAACAGGTTCTGAAGTAACCTTGTCTGTCACCGTACCGGTAATCGTAAGAGCGGAATGGCTTTGCGCATAGACATTACCGCCTACATTCGTCATGATAACCGCAATAGTCACGGTTAATCCGACCAGTTTAGCTATTTGAGGTAGTAGAGGCATAAGTGATAATTAATTTGTTTGTATTAGGTTTTGCTAAATCGATATAGCTAATCAGAGTAATAGCTCCTTGATTATAATTTATTACGGAAGTTAATTAGAATAGCTCCATTAATTGTCCATGCTATTGAGTTTGCACGATATCAGATATGTGTTGTAAGCATTCCATGCGGACATCACAAAATACAGCTTGTCACCGCCTTTCGTAGATATCGGATGAATGAAGCTTCCATACGGTCTCCAAAAAGATTCACCGTTAGTCATTATTTGCGGCTCGCTCCAAGGGCCTATAATATTATCAGCAGAACGCATGATTATTTGATCATTGCGTTGCTCATTGAGGTACAGCAATACCCATTTTCCCCATTGCGGAAGATACGCGAATGACAGCTCTCCACTATAATCGTCAATTAGAGTAGCTGCCAAAGACTCTTTGTCCTTCAGCCAGAATGTCCCGTTCCAAAATTCCCACTCACTCTGATTTTCGATGTCTTCTTCACGAACTCTAGCGAGTTGCGGCTTTGACGAACGACCTGTCACAGTCCCGATTATATATACATAACCGTCATGATTGAACATTCCAACTTGTCCGAAATTACTTCTCGAAGCGAATTTCACATTTTTAACTCTAGTCCATGTAACACCGGAATCAGATGATGTGTACAGACTTGAGAAGTTAGAAATCCATCCTTGCCAAGTCTTGATATTCATGTAATGTACATATTCCTTGCCACCTGCATGCACTGCACCCGTTGGGATAGATGTGAAATCTCCAGTACCGCTGGTTATATGGGCACTGAAGCATATTTCTCTTGCTTTACCCGTATCGTCTACAGCAGCATCGCTTATACTTAGGCCATCAGAAAGATCATTATCCTCAGAGAAAAGAAGGACATTTCCTCGCCAATTGGACCCACCTGGCGCCGGCGCAGTAAGATTAGGTTTGAAGTCAGCCCCGAAAGTGTCACCGAAAAACATTCCGTACCTTCCTGGAGCAATCTCCCACGAAATTCCCAGGTCCGTACCACCGACATCGAACCTTTGCGGAGTATTATTGAAGACCTCATATTCAACAGAAGGAAGTCCGTCATGCCCGTTATCTTCTGTGCCAGTTATTCGGGACACGACTTTAAAATCAGTACACGACAATGAAGTAAAAGTTCTTGAAGATGAATTATCAACCCGCAGCACTGTTACTGGTGACATCCTACCTTCTTTCCCGTTGAGATGGAAATAAAATTCAATAGATGCTGCGTCCTCACGCTTAACCGCATATTGGAATGTAGAATTGCCAGTAAATATGCCTGTTCCGAACTTAAGGGACGTCCTCTCCGCACCAGAAGATTTCTCAATCACTAGTGATGATGCTCTATCAAGTCCTTTGAAAGATATTTCAGCAGAGACAAGGCCATGTCCATCTGGCTTTGCCTCCTCTGTGGACAATAGCACCATCATTGAGCTATCCACATCAGAATCTTCTTTATCCGTTGAAGAGCAACATATGACTAAACAAACAGGAAATATGAATATCAGTCTTCTCATCTCCAACCTTTTATATCCAACGACATTAGATAAGTATTGTACGGCAACCACATTGACATGATGAAGTACAACTTACCGCCTTCTTTTTTAGAAAGAGGATGAATGAAAGAGCCATAAAGCTGCGGATAATCTGAGCCAGATGCAACTGTAAGCGGCATGCTCCAAGGCCCCGTAATATTGTCTGCATATCTAAATACAATTTCATACCTTGGCGCATTAAAATAAAGGATGACCCACTTATTAAACTCAGGGAGAAACTCAACAGAAAGTTCACCTGCTATGTCATCAATTAGAGTAACCGCAGCTGATTCGTCTCCTTTTTTCCAAGTAGTCCCAGTCCAGAATTCGTATTCAGACTGGTTTTCGATAGATGATTCAACTACCCTCGCAAGTTTTGGCTTTGAAGATCGACCGGTCTGAGTGCCAATCATATAGACATATCCATCTCCGATATTACAGAATCCTCCTTGTCCGAAGAAACTATCTGATCCCCATCTGATGCCAGCGACTTGTTCCCAACTACCTCCTCCATCAATAGAGCGATACATCCCGGAGAAATTAGTTATCCATCCATTCCAATCTCTCATATTGAAATAGTGGACATACTCATTACCATTCGCATGAACAGCAGTAGTAGGAATAGACGTGTAGTCTCCACGTCCGTTTGTTACATGAGCGCTATAACATATCTGCCTTGCATTCCCCCATTCATCTGTAGCCGCTCCTGATATTTTTAGGCCGTCTTCAAGATGTGTATCGTCCGAGAAAAGAAGTACATTACTTCTCCATGATCCACCATTCGGTCCTGGAGATTTGAAGTTAGGAGTGAAGTCGGAGCCGAAAGTATCGCCAAAGAACAAGCCATATCTTCCTTCGGAAATTTCCCAGACAATTCCAAGGTCTGTACCTCCAACATTGAATTTAGTGTCAGTATTGTTAGCAATTTCATATGACACTGCAGGAAGGCCATCGTGCCCATTGTCCTCATGTCCAGTTACCCTTGAGACTACCTTCAATCCTGAGATAGTTAATGACTTGTACTTGGGTCCATCACCCGAATAAGTATTATCCACAACGACTGAGGCCTGCTCACTTTGAGAGCCGTCTAATCCCGTCAGGACAAAACAGAATTTAAAACTATCCTCATCCGTAGGAAGTACTGTATAATTGAATGTGTAATTTTTTCTTAGCACTCGAGGATAATAATTGACACTATTTTCGCCGGCAGAATTCACCTTAGTAATAGTCAGGGATTTAACATCTGAGAGCCCGTACAATATCATTTCTACTGACAATTTTCCAGCAACGGGAGTCACTGTGTCGGATAGAAGTTCAATACTGAGATTCTCTTTAGGAACCTCAGGCGTTAAACCACCTTTGCCGCAGCCGGCAATAAGAACTGCGGCAAAAGCTACCAATACATTAGTCATCAACTGGCGTTTCATCTTGTCCTCCTATAATACCTCAAGTTCTCTCCATGTCGGGAACGCCGGAAACTTTGCATGAGGTTCTGCCTGATACCAGAAGACCGTGGCGGCAATATCAGAATGCTGCGTCAAATATCTTCCGTCATGCCTCCAGCCGAGGTCTTGAAGCGTGACCTTCAGATTCTTATCAAAACGAATAGGATCCATTATATGCCAGCGATATAATCCAAAGCGCTCTTGCGAGCGATATGTGCCATCTGGTCGAATAACCTGACATAACCCTGCGAAAGGCGTGCAGTATTCTGTAAAACGTCCATTCCTATCGAAATTATACGAGCCACAGAAATAATCTTCTGTTCCTGTGCTACAGATAGTTGGATATGCCTTATCATCGTCAATAAAAAACTTGATCTCGCCTTCGCCCCACCAACCATTGTTATGGACTCCAAGAGCGATATAAACACCAACATACTGACCCTTACCCTTAATTCCGTCAATAATCGTGAAGTCAGAGGATTCATTATAAGGAGTCCTTCTAAATTGCGCATGAAAATAGGCGGCATCATCTGGTACATTTGTCAACGTGTAATCTATCTGATAATAAAGATTCATTGAGTCTCTATCATTGATGTTCTCCATAGTTATTTTACACTTCTTTCTGAACGGCATCTGCCAGTAGCAGTTGAAAGCACTGCCGGGATTGACACACACTGGAAGAGAAACGACAGGAGCGTACTCACCCCATCCCATACAGAAAAAATCAGCGATTGGGCATTCCACAGATGGAGTAGTTTCATCATCCCAATATATCCTGATAATACTCCATCGCCAGACTCCCGTAGGAGTCATCCATATATGCTGGATAGCACCTGGTCCATCAATTTCCGCTATAGTTACAGTCTCTCCAGAATTGATTGTAAGATACGGATTAACTTTCCATCCTTTACCAAGATCTCTTGCGGCCCACGACGCATTGTTTACATTTCTTGTATTTGGAAGAGATGGTTCTGCCATCCCGCCTTTGCCTTTCTCGCCTGAAAGATTCTCAGGCGAGATTGAAAATGTCCTGGCATCGGATAGTCTTGACAAATTGCCAAGATTCATGTTCAGCCCATTGAAATTCTGGGCGTTTGTCGACATGGCTCCAATCAAGAGGGCAGCCGCGACTGATAGGAAGAATGTTTTATTCATTCTAGTGTTTGTTTATGTGGTTAAAACTATTTGAAAAAAATTAACAAACAAGTAGTTAAGTTTTTCAGATAATAGGCGCCCTCTAATGTCAGAGGTTCACGAAGCAAATTTGCTAAATTAATTTAGCATTTGCAATAGATAATGTAAATTTAATTATACAGCACTAAATAATCCTCCTGGATGACTGGCTGACGATAATATCGCCCTGCATCTCTATCTGATGAATCATTCTTGAGCCATGATTAATCTCATCCATGATTATTTCAATCACCTTCTTCGCCATCAGTGCTATAGGCTGCTCTATATAAGAAATAGGTACGTTAAATAACTCAAAGGCTTGTCCTCCATCAAAACCTATCACTCCAAGTTTGTCAGGGACACAAATCCCCCTTTCCTTAATACACATTAGAGCTACCGTAGTGATATTATTGGTTGCAAATAGTACTGAGTCTACGCCACTTTCAATAAATCTCTCCAGCACTTCAGGCATTGAAGAACGCAAGGAAGACTCTTTGATGGAGATGACACTGATTTCGCTTTCTTTGCCTGAATCTTTCATTGCGCTTTCATATCCAGCAATTCGATCACGCATGTGTTGAAGAGAAGTATCATATGCGATTATTCCTGGATGGGAAAAACCATTATTAAGAAGCTCAAGCACTGCGCTTCTGCTGACTTCTTTATTATTGAGGCTGACATAATTGCAATGTATCTCTGGAAAATATCTATCGAGCAGGACTATCGGCTTTCCTGTTGACAGAACCGCCCTTACAGTGGATTCCGAATTTTCACACGGCACGAAAACAAGGCCGTCAACACCTCTTGAAAGCAGACGGGAGATCTGATTCTCCGCCCTGGAGTGATTCTCGTCCGAACTTGAAAAGAAAATCGAATAGCCTTTCATTTCCGCTTCATCCTCAAGGCAACGTGCTAAAGACGAAAAGAAAGGATTCGAGATATCAGACAGAACAACGCCTATTACACGACTTTTTCCCTCTCGGAGGCTTTTAGCGAATATATTAGGCTGATAATTTAGTTCCTTCGCTGCAGAATTAATTTTATCAATCATTTCCTCACTGACTCTGTGTAGGTGTCCTTTACCATTGAGGACAAAAGAGGCTAGAGATGTAGATACCCCAACATACGATGCAACATCTTGGAGGGAAGCATGTTTCTTTTTAGGATTAAATGCCATAGTACACTTCGTTAAAGCGATTTAGCAAATATAGACAAAAAATGCAATAAAAAAATTAGTTATTCCAGAGGCGAGAAAGTCGACATCTAGGGGTCCTAAAGAAATGCTTTGGACATAGAAGAACGAGACGGACCTTAACTGAGAATCTCATGAAGATGATAAGTAACGAGGCTATCATTCTATTGTCATGAAAAATAAAGATTATCTCTGGCAACTCTGCTATTGATCCTGTGAATGATAGCCGATGTCAGGTCGTTCATCGTTGTTCTTTGGTCGTTCGAAGAAGTCCCTAAAGAGTTCTGTAGTCGCTCAAAGAAATTCCGAAGAATCGCTTGAAATCTCCATTGGCCGCGAATGTTCTTAAGAAGGTATCAAAGTCAGAGCGGAGTATTCTCATCAGTGTTTCGTGTATCACTATGCGTTCAAGCAAATTTTCCGGCAGGCTAACATCCGTGAATTGGAGGGGCGAGGCTCCACTTTTCTCCAATCGAACAGGACTTTCAACATCTTGTTGAACGGATTCTTCGGTTTCCTACTGAAAAGGGTCAGTAGACATAGGCCAATTCACTACTGGTCAAAGTCATGAAGCTCGACAATAATGCCGACAAGTCGTCCATTTTCCGGAAAATCTTCATAATAGAATCTATATTTCCTTTTGTCCCCGGGAACTGAAGTTCCGGACTGCTGAGTCTATAAGATGACAAAATATGCTTACATAGGGACTGGTCTCGAATAAGTTTCCTTCTTCTTTGATAATGTGGAAACATGCGGGATAAATTACAATCCGAGACGGCATTTCTGCCCAAGATAACTTCATAATCAATAAATAGGGTGCGGGTTCTGGAATAGAACAGCTTCCTTATCCATCCGATACTATATCTGCTGGTTACGTCTTGCATATTGTCGCGATCTCGGTCACGAATGATTTACACGCCATTCGGCCTTTCAGACCCCCATGGCACATTGCTTTGTCAAAGCATACAGCGGAACGAGTTGACAAGAATCTGGAGACGCAGAGAGATTCTATCTTCAAAGTTTCCTCAAAGTCGCTATCTACTTTTGCCGCGAAAATAGAGTTGGATATAAAGCGTATATTTTTGTTTCTAGCATTTTCCGTCCTCGGCGCGGCAGCTTCGCCCGAAGCGGGACCGGCGGAATCGAGGCCGCCCAAAACGGGCCTCGGCAGAGCAGGACTCTGTCATATTATATCGAGAACGCCAAGCAGAACAGTCCTCTGCTGAACGATTACCGCAACCGGCTGCGCATCGGCCAGGACGAGCTAGAACGGCTGAAGGCCATGTACCGGCATTCAAGGCTGGAGGCGGACGGGGCTTATCTGTTCGTTCCGGTCGTGTCGAAAGACGGCGGGCGGACTTCCTTCAAATGGAACGCCCAGGACGGAAAGGATTATTATGGATACGACCTCGGCGAAAGCAGCGGCCACCTTCATGGAGGAGTGACCTGGACTCAGCCTCTTCTGGGCCTTCAGTGGCACTTTCTCCGCGCAGAGGTAGACGCACGAGAGAAGAGGACCCGGTGAGAACAATTTGTCGTTGGCTTAGAGAAGGAGGACCCTATACGCGGCGGAGGGCGGAATGCAGTAGCAAGAAGCCCCGACATCCATTCCGGAGCACATTCCAGTCTTTTCCGCCACATGTCATAGAAGTCCCACAGACGAAGTCCGGCGGGGAAAAAACAGTGAGCAGAGTGGAGCTTCCTCAAGCGGTGACCCTCTTCCGGTACTGGGACGGAGTCACATCATAAGTCTGCTTGAAAACACGGCAGAAATAGGCGAAATCTTCGAATCCGCACTTAGAGGCGATGTCTCCGATCTTGAAATTCTTTGGGTCATCCAGAAGGCGCCTTGCACGATTGAGACGTATGCGGAGAATATAGGCAGAAGTCGTCTCACCCGTGACAGCCTGAAGTTTGCGATTCAACTGCGTCCTTGTCATGCACATTTTCGAAGCCACGGACTCAACATCAGAACCGCTTTCGGCCATTGTAGAATACACCACGTCGATGAGATGGTGAAGGAAATGCCGATCCTTATCGGAGAGCTTATCTGAGGCATCTTCTTCCCCTTCGGTTGCGGCTTCGGAGAATTTCTTGCGGAGCAGCGCCCTTGACTTAAGGAGGGACTCCACCAGCGCATTCAGCTCGTCGGAGCTGAAAGGCTTAGTGAGATATGCGTCGCCGCCTGCCTGTATACCCTTTACCTTATCTTCCTGAGAGCTTCGGGCCGTGATGAAAATCAGCGGAATATGATTGGTGATTTCCGATGACTTAAGTTCACGGCACATCTCCAGGCCGTCCATTTCAGGCATCATGATATCCGAGATGACGAGGTCCGGCATGATTTCTCTCGTCAAGGCCGCGCCTTCCTTCCCGTTGCAGGCATAGCGCAGCGTATAGGACTTTTTGAGTTCAGAGCCGATGTACCTTGAGATGTCGGCGTTATCCTCCACGACAAGCACTATAGGCGTGGCATCGTTAGCTTCCTGGCCGGCTGGAAGTTCTTCCCCAGACAGCGCATCCTCCTGTGTTCCTTCCGACCCCTCGCCCAAATCTGTCTCCATATCCATATCGAAATATCTCCACTTGCCGTCACCATGACTAAGAGGAAGTTCAACCGTAAATACAGAGCCCTTTCCAAGGTCGCTCTTTACGCTGATACGGCCTTCCATCGCCTTCACTAGGCTGTCCACCAGCGAAAGGCCGATTCCGGTGCCTATGGTTCCGGAATTATTGGCCCCCTGATAGAAAGACTCGAAAATATGAGGCTGATCTTCCGGGGATATGCCGATTCCGGTATCGGCGACCCTCAATTCTATGCCGTTCTTCTCTTCCGACAAGGAGACTGCCACATTTCCATGTTCAGGAGTGTATTTAATGGCGTTGAAGACGAGGTTTCTCAAAATCTTCGCGAAATAATCCGGAACGAAATCCATCTCGATATCGTTCTGCTTCGGAGCGAAGGTCAAGGTGATGAATTTCTGTCTGGCAGGATTGGAGAAAGAATCAACGAGCATCTGCACATAAGGGACGATGTTGCCTCTGCGCCATTCAGGCTTGGCGGCCTTAGATCTGAGCTTGGAAATATCCAGAAGCTGATTGACCAGATTCAGCAGGCTTTCACCCTGGCCTCGGATATATTTCCCAGCAGACTGGACTTCATCCCGCTTGGTAAAATCGCCTTTCTCCAGCTGCTTGCCATAACCGAGAATGACGGTGAGAGGGGTCCTGAGTTCGTGCGTAATATTCGTATAAAAATCGGAACGCATCATCTCAAGTTTCCGGAGCATCCTGTTGACCTTTCTTCTGCTGCGCAGGAGGTAAAGCATCATGATGATTACCATGATGGCGAGGGTGAGGGCTATGAAAGAAACAGCAAGGATCCGTCTTTGAGCCCGGGCTTGATATGAAAACTCGGCTTCTCGGTCTTGGATTTCTTTCTGCATTCTGTCCTTGACCAGCTGGATACGGGCGTTCTGGGTCTTGTCCAGGATACTGGAATTCACAACGCTATCGGAATATTCATTGCTCAGGACATAGGAATCCAAGGCTGCCTTGTAATCGTTCAGCTTTGAATAGTATTCATAATAAGCATAGTACACCGAGGAAAGATGCTCCAGAGAAGAAATCTGCCTGGCTACGGATCAGGCTTCGTCGAGAAATTTCTTTGCGGAGAGAAGATCTCCTCTCTTGAGATTGACCTTCGCCAAGGCGAGACATGGATCCAGCCAATGCCACTTATCAGGAGAGAGGGAGAGGATGTCGTAGGCGCTCTGATACTCGGATATAGCCTTGTTGAAGTCTCCATTAATTTCATAGAGTCGGCCGAAATGGTCGTGACAAAGAGATATGCCCAAGTAGGAATTCGCCTTCTTGTTGCTCTCCATTGACATCGAATAATAAATCCAGGCAGAATCGAGATTACCGCGAGACTCAAAAGCTGATCCGATGTTTGCGTAATTAATCGCCTGACCAAGATCGCTGCCAAGAAGCTTTTCGTTGGCAAGCGCCCTGCGGCATATGCTGTCGGCCAGATCGAGATTGCCCATGGTAAGGTAAATGTTAGCAATCCCGTTAAGGGATACGGCCTTGTTCTTTAAGGTGACAGAGTCATTCTGATGGCTGTAGGCATCTGAATATTCGAGAGCTTTGTAGTGGTAGGAAGTAGCCTCCTCAAGGACGCTGAGGCGTCTGTAATTCGTACCGAGATTATTCAGAGCCTTGATAATATTGACAGTGTCATTCAGTTGAATGGCAAGGTAGAGACTGCGTTTATGGCAGGCAATGGCATGGAGAAAGTCATTTCTCTGCCTGAACTGAGTGCCGAGTTCAGAGTTTGCAGCAAGTTCGCCTCTGTGGTTTCCTTCTTTGACGAAGCGTCCTAAGAGCATTTGCAGAGAATCGATGCTTCGATTCGCCTTAATAAGGCTGTCGATTCTGGTTTCCTCGGCTTTAGATTCAGTCTGGTTTATAGTCCGGCTGCAGGATAGGGCGGCGGCAAAGCAGATAAAGAGTAGCGCAATGCGATACTATATAGTGTTCATTGTGGTAGTTTCTTGGCTAAGAGTCAAAGCAAAGATAAAAAATTCCTGACAATCAGGAATATAAGATGCGGATTTGCTTGGCGCA
>DKSK01000004.1 GCA_002472565.1 Bacteroidales bacterium UBA7258
TAGAAAAATAAAAAGGAACTTTGTCATAGGGTATAAAATTAAAGGAGGGTGTCATTTCCGGATTTAGGTTGACTCTGATTTGAGTCTATCCCTGATAGAAGTTGACTCTGGTTTAAGGTTATTACTGGTAAAGGTTGACTTTCGTCGTTATCTCTGTTTTTGGTTGTCTTCCCAGGTCTTATCCCGGTCAGGGGTTGACTGGAGGGCGTAGCCCGGAAGGAGCCCCCTGACCGTCGGACGAAGGTAAACTATTTTCAGGGATTTCCAAAGCTTGCTTCTCCCGTACGGCCCGTTCACGGAGACTGACCCAACGCTTTTTGATTTCTCCCTCGCAGAAGGCCGCCATGGCGGGCGTCATCATGTCGATGCTCATATGGGGACGCTCATTGTTGTAGAAGTCCACCGCACGCGCAACGGCGGCGATGACTTCATCGATATTGGTAAAGCGCATCCCTTTTAGAAGTTCGTTCTTCATCGTGTTATTGATTCGTTCCGCCTGGGCGTTGTCCTTCGGGTCTCCTGACTCCGTCATGCTGATAAGTATATGATTGTCGTTCAGCAGCTTGATATATTCCGCGCTGGCGTACTGGCAGCCGCGATCCGAGTGATGGATTAGATGGATGTCATGCTTCCCCGCTATGCGTTTCAAAGCCATCTTCAAGGCCTCTAAAGGATAGACTGGTTCCAATGTAGGGCCAACGCTCCAGCCGATGATTTCCTCCGTATAGGCATCCAGGATAAGGGACAGGTAACAGAAGATATAATGAATGGCATCCACCCAGATGATGATATATGTGATATCGCTGACCCACAGTTGGTTCGGCCCTGTAGGTATAAGGTCCTTGACGAGGTTGGGGTATGTCGGAAGCCCGTGTGAGGAGTCCGTCGTATGGGGCTTCCGTATCTTCAACCGGACTTTCAGGTTGTGCCTGTCGATAATATCCGCAAACCAGTCTCGTCCGATAGGGTCGTTCCCCTTGAAGTCACGCCGGTACATATGCCATAGTTCGTCCCCTCCTATTCCAGGATCTTTCATCCGGATGTCCTTGATGTACTCCAAGGCGAAAGCCTCCCTGGCTGCGCGAGCCAGAACCTTTGATTCGTCGTGTTTGTAATATGCCTGCTTTGATACGCCAATCAGCAACTGCATAAGTGGCCCCCGCCGAACACACTCCAACGGGGACTCATAAGTAACGCCGCTATGCCTTCTGGGCAGGGACTTGGATAATGGTGAGCCATTTTTCCGGGCCTTCAACCGCCGTAGTTCATCTTCGCATACGCGAATCTTCTCCTCCAGCTCTTCGATGCCGGGAACGTGCGTATCGTCTTCATAGAGGTCGCGAATCTCTTCCAGACTGAACCCCATCCCCTTTAGGGACAAGATGCCCTGCATCTTCTGCAGCTGGCCTATGCTGTAGTAGCGGTATCCGGTGTCCCGGTCCACGATTTCCGGCACCAGCAGGTCTATCTCCTCGTAATGCCGGAGCGTCCGTACCGTAACGCGGCAAAGGCGTGAAAACTCCCCGATTTTTAATCTGTTTGTCTTCATAACATCTGTGCACTTATGTTATCCGACAGCAAAGATAATACGTGACGTAGGGTACGAGTCAAGAGAAAAATGAAAAAAGTGACGGTGCCTCCTGTCCGGCACTGAGCCGGCCTTGCTCTTTGCGTGCAGTTTACGCGCTAGATAACAATCCAGCATATCGCTGATGCCGCAGAAAGTGAGTATATTTGCGCTGTAAAACTATTGGATGCGCAATCTTTATTCATTGGATAGGGCTCTGTAGCATTTGACTTCCTGCCGTCTGCAGCGAATCAAATGCGCCCTAAACCGTTTTCCGGTACTTGGCGAGACCAAGCGCCCTTATGTTTGTATAACCCAAAACATCAAGACAATGAATAAAGAATACATCATCCGCCACGAGCGGACATCGGAATATTACCAAGTAGAAAACCTTGTACGTGAATCCTTTTGGAACGTCTATCGCCCGGGCTGTCTGGAGCATTATGTGCTACACTGCCTGAGAGATAATCCGGCTTTTGTCCCGGAACTTGACTATGTGATGGAGACAGATGGCCGTTTAATCGGACAGTGCATTTACCTACGCGCGGAAATTCGGTCAGATAAAGGCGCGACCATTCCCATACTTACAATGGGACCTATCGGAATCCATCCGGATTTCAAGCGCCAGGGCTATGGCAAAACTCTATTGGACTTCACCCTGGGGCGTGCAACTGAAATGGGCTTCGGCGCCGTTTGCTTTGAAGGAAACATCGCCTTTTATGGCAAGAGCGGATTTACCTATGCCTCTGACTTCGGCATCCGTTACCATGGGGTTCCGGAAGGAGAAGACGATTCCTTCTTCCTCTGCAAGGAGCTGATTCCTGGTTATCTGTACGGGATTACCGGTGAATATGCAACTCCGGTCGGGTACTTCGTCGATGAGCAGAAATGCGAAGAATATGACAAGGATTTCCCTTTTAGGAAGAAAGTGAAGTTGCCAGGCCAGCTCTGGTAGTAGCATTCAAGGGCAGCCCCGACAGTCCATAAGGATTGCCGGGGCTTTGCGGCCAAGGGGAAAGAGCCACAGGCGGTATGTGAGGGAAGAGAAGAAGCCGCGCCGTTGAAGTTCTGTGTTCACGCGGCGAGCAATCTCGTGGGTGTAGGCCCATTCAAGGAGACGGCCGTCAGGACTTCGCCTTCCTGCAGTTTCCCGGCCGTGTCCGTTGTCGATTAAGATTTTCATAGGACAAGGTTTTAGGTTTGCAGGTCGGCAATACTATGATACACAAAAAACGCGAGAATAGAAAGAATAGCAGCAGGCAGTATCATTCCGCTATTACCGCATGGCCGTGAGAATAATTTCACCCCTTTTCAAATGAATTCGTAACTTTGCAAAGTGAGGTCTGATGCCAGAATTAATTTGTCAACACCGGGTGTGGCATCACCTTAAGGCTTGGCCGCACCTTTTTTATTAAAACTCAGGGCCGGAGCATAAAAAGCAAAAATTTTGTCCCCTCACGAATTATGGGGACAATTGGGGGACAAAAATGAAAAGCCTAAATTGATATCTGCTTGATATTCAGAATAAAGGGAAATGCATTTATTTCCCCGGCGGAAAGGCGTATAAGGATGATGACGATGAAAACGAGATAACAGATCCGCTCGAAGAATTCAATGAAAATTGGGTGGAAGACCAGTGTAAGTTAAGTTTCGATATGCTCAGGTTATTCTTCTGTAAACGTGGAAATCAGATTGCTCTTAATGGCCTGTTCGCTAATATTTGTATCGGCCCGCACCTGTTTAGGAGATTAGGTGTTAACGCCGATTCCAAGCCAACCAAGACTGTAATCATTAAGCTGCAGAAGTATCTTGTATCCCTACAATGGCATCTGGCCTGCAAGAAGGGTACCAGCACTGATTTGGTGTTGGCTGATCCGGCAAATCCGGATGCATTAGGAAAGCTGATATCAATGATTTCCATCAGCAAGGGCAAGGCCGCAGAATTCGACTATATCAAGTACGCCGACATCCTGGGAATAATGGACTCGGACGATGAGCAAAGCTCGATAAAACAATATCTAACAACAAGATGAAAAAGATAATATCAATTTTACTGCTCTCCTTTGCCTCCATTCTCACTTATGCCCAGCCAAAGCCTGGCAGTTTCAAGCCTACCTGGGAAAAAGGACCGGAATGGTTGAAAAATGCCGTCATATATCAGATTTATCCATCCTCCTTCAAGGATTCAGACGGTAATGGAATAGGCGACATCCCCGGCGTCATTTCCAAACTGGACTACATCGAGAGTCTGGGAGTGGATGTGATATGGTTTAATCCTCTCTTCAGTTCTACCTGGATTGACGGAGGGTACGATATTACTGATTTTTATTCAGTTGACAATCGCTTCGGGACTAATGACGATCTGGTTGAATTGATACGGCAGGCGCACAGCAGGGGAATCCGTGTTATGCTGGATCTTGTAGCCGGGCACACTTCGTATCTCCATCCATGGTTTCAGGAGAGTTCTAAATATACGAACCACAGGTATTCCGATTATTATATCTGGAGCGACGTACTTCCTGACAAGAAGGCCGAAGCCGATTTGGAGAAGATGCTGAAATCTCCAGATTATATGCAGAGTACCACGGGGAAATGGATGTCAGGAGATTATCCGAGAGCAAAGTACTATTATAAAAACTTCTACGCCTGCCAGCCGGCACTCAATTATGGTTATGCCAAGCCCGATCCGTCTCATCCCTGGGAACAAAGTGTAGACGACGAGGGGCCGCGTGCCGTGAGACAGGAATTGAAAAACATAATGGCTTTCTGGTACGGGAAAGGGATAGACGGGTTCAGAGTAGATATGGCCAATAGCCTGGTCAAAGGCGATAGTGACAAATCTACGACAATCAAAGTCTGGCGCGAAATGAGGGAATGGTCGGATAAAAATTATCCCGACAGGGTGCTCATGGCTGAATGGGGCTCTCCCAAATATTGCCTTGCCTCAGGCTTCAATGTAGATATGGATTTGAATTCCGTCAACAAACCAAACAGGAGATTGTATTTTGACAACAAGCACCAGGCCGATGGCGGATCCTATTTTTCTCTCAATGGAGGCGCACCTTCCCGCTTTGACTTATATGGAAAGCCTTGGCCTCGGGAACTTGTAGACTCTGTCACTACTCCGTATGATATGCTGAAGCGATACTATGACTATATAACTGATTGCTTTGAATGGGTGGAGGATTGGGGATATATCGCCTCGATCACCGGTAACCACGACCATCTCCGTTTGAACACGGGTGCCAGAAACACACCAGAGCAGCTGAAGATGATGATGACATGGATCATGATGATGCCTCTCCCGATTCTTTATTATGGAGATGAAATAGGCCTACGGTCCCTTGTAGATATGCCTAATGTCGAAGGTGCCAACCACAACGGAAAAGAACGCTCTGGCGCCCGCACTCCGATGCAATGGGACTCAAGCGCGAATGCTGGATTCTCCTCGTGCTCACCAGAGAATCTTTATCTTCCCGTGTGCCCTGAATGGACGTCGGTCACTTCATACAAGGATTATGTAGAACTGAAAAAGCAGAATATACTTCCCCTTGTAAGCGAGGGCATGATAAGTGTCGAGTCTCAGCAGGATGATCCTAATTCATTGTTGAATTGGGTCAGGACTCTCATTCGTTTCAGGAAGGAGAACGAGGCTTTCTGGGCCGACAGTGCCTTTGAACCCCTCCTTGACGAGACTGCTCCATACCCGATGGTCTTTTTGAGAAAAGGTAAAAAGGAAACATTCGCGGTTGTGATCAACCCTACGGGCCTCCCGCAACATACAAGCCTGAAATCATCCAGGCCGAGTTCCAAATATGTATCGTCCGGCAAAGTGGAAATGAACTGGAAACAATCCCGTATCAATATAGATTTGGCGCCGGTGTCCTGTATTGTGTTAAAGATTGGCCACGGTAACGACAAACGATAAGTGAAGTATTGTTCACACTAAAATTATGTCTGATATTGCCAGATAGTCCATTGGGGGCGATATTACGAAAGTCGTATTCCAGTCAGCCAGTGTCCATTTCCAAATCTTCAGTTTTGCGCCTATCAGAAGAAAGACCGCCTCGCCGTACTCGACGACATCATAAAGGGCTATAGCAAAACGGCCGTGCAGGGCAACGCGGAGACCGCCGGACAAGCCGTGCAGGACGAAGCGCAGCAGGCTCAGGCCGTCCCGCAGAGAGCCATAGAGAGGATTCCTCAAAAGGGCGTCACCAAGGACGAGGATGGCAACGAGATGCCGGCGTATGACTGGGAGAAGGCCAAGCCGGAGGATACCTATGACGCGCTGAAGGACGAGATTTTCGGAGGGGACGAGAAGCAGACGGCCGATCCCGTCAACGCCACGATAAGAGAGATAGAGTCCGAAGGCAAGGCAAAGCAGGAACAACTCGACAAGATAAGCGTGGCGATGTCGCTTCCGCGGTGCGCAACGCCGCCAAACGCAAGGCTCTCAAAGCAGAACTCGACGAACTCAGGAAGCGCGTCGACTATTGGAGAAGCGTCCTCGCAGTGCCTGCACAGAGGGCCAAGGCCGAGCAGGAGAAGGTAGCTGGCAGTGAAATTCAGCCTGTGGGCACTGGTGACTTCGGCCCTATCTATGACCAGTTCAAAGGGAAGCCGAAAGAGGCTGTTAAGTTCCTGATGTCAAAAAAAGAAGGAGAGGCTATAGGCGCATTACGCCATAAGGACATAGGTGACATAGACTTGGTATGGGGAAAAGAAGGCACAGGCCAAAGCGATGGCTATGGACTCGCCAAACTTGTGAAATACCATCCAGAGGTGCTGAACAATCTTCAAGAGATACTTGATGACATGCACGTAGTAAAACGTACAGCGAACCGAATTCAATTGGAAAGTGATACCCATCAAGCCACCGTGCGTCTTACCTGGAATGAGCAGAAAAAGAATTGGCTGCTTACAGCATTTGAAAAGAAAAGCAGTGCCCTCGACAATACGACGGACACTGCCAAGACCCTTTCAGGCAAGCGGAATGACACCGCTACTCCGCAAAACACTGCTTTCATTAGCAATAATAGCAAATCTTCTGAAACTAAGCAAGAAAAAGCCGAAAAACCTTCTGAAAATCAGCCGCAAAGTAACGGAAAGCCTGTGGGCGAAGAAGGCTCTGCAAACGGAGGACGAACGGAGGGTAATACCGGAACTTCCGACAATGGAGGAGCAGCTGAAAGCGATGGAGGAAGCGAAACAGATGAAGTAGACAAACAGGAAGGTGAGAAGGAGGAGAAGAAGGAGAAGAAGACCGAAGAAGCCAAAGCAGAGAAGCACAGAGGCGAAAGTGGAGAGGGAGGCCAAGAAGATCCAGCAAGAGCCATCACACATTGCTGAAGGGATACAAGGGAAAGGTCTTACTTTGGGCGAAGAAGAAGCAGTGAGACTCGATGCACAGCCGAAGATAAAGGTATACAGGGCCATGCAGGAGCATGACGGCAAACTCTATCCTCCAACGAGCGGCATGATTCAGGAGGAATATACCGACAAGAACGGAGACGAGAAGACAGATGAGAAGGAGCGCTACGATAGGGCCTCCGGTGCAGCGGAGCCTGTGACGGAGGAAGAGGCCGCATTGCGTGACGCCGTGAGCGGTCTGCTTCGCAATGCCGGTATCGAGGTGATAGACGATGTCGAGGAAGGGCAGAGAGTGCTGGACAGAGCGAACGAGGTACTGCTGAGCAAGGACAAAAAAAGAGCACTTGAAACCGCCTCGCTGGGTGAAACATCCAGGTCATTAACTGCCATTCCAAGTGCTCTAGGTTCAAAGATATTAAATAATCTTGATACTCTTGTAACAAAATGCAAAAATTCTTCTACTCAACCGAAAACTTTTATAGGTGAAGTTGCTGATGCGCTCGGCATCCCACAAGAGAGGTTCAAGGACAAGAGCAGCCGATATGCCACATTTGAGACGAAAAACGGCAATATCGTAACCATACGCATCAGCGACCACAACGCCACTGCGTCCAATCTTGACGTGAATGGACAGGAAGATGTCATCAGTATCGTGGTGTCTAACAAGCCCAATAAGGGCATCAATAATGATGGTAAATCCCATATTGTGGAATATTACTATAATGCCATCAAGTTGCGCAAGGCAGATGGCAAACCACTTGCCGCGATTGTGCGCAGTATCCAACAGGCATTGTACAGTGGCGAGTACAAGGATACGACTGGCCTTGCAGAAAGGCAGGAGGTTAATGCCGTAGACGTAATTAAATACTATCGTTCTCAGAGAAGTAAGCTTAACGGAAGGGCTATGGCTCGCAGAGGGCGCGGATATGTGGAGGAAGAGAATGGCCGACTCATAAGCCGTAGAGCTAAAGAAGCCGAAGAAGATGGTTCCTTCCCTAAGCAGAAGTTCATCAGCCATTATAAAGTGTCTAACCGGGGGTTCAGATTACTCTCGAAGCTGGGCTTGATTGGATATGCAGGCTGGCATCATACAGGCAACAGTTTCAAGAAGACAGATTATTATGGCTGGAGCGAAGAGCCATTTGCAGATGCATATTCCAAGAACAAGAAGGATCTGGAAGAAATCGAGAAGCGGTTGGAGGAAACGCCAGTCAATGAGGGTGACGGCATACAATCAGATGCTGGAAGACTTCTGGAGCGTTATTGCGACCTTATGGGTTACCATGACGAAATCCGGGAGTTTCATATAAAGCTGTATCTGCAAGATGCATATAGAGAGAAACAACTCAATGAAGCCCTCAAAGAATTAGGACTTGATTCTAAAGATGTCAAGTTCTTCCGCACTCAGAATGGAGAAGCCTACGGCTTCATCGCCGAAGGAAAGATATATCTTGACCCGCGGATAGCCAAGGCTGATACGCCTATCCATGAATACACCCATCTATGGACAGAGGCCCTGAGAAATGCCAACCCGAAGGAGTGGCAGAACGTGGTGGAACTGATGAAGGATACCTGGGCCTGGGACTATGTGAAGGAAAGCTATCCTGAACTCGAAGGCGACGATGAGATAGCGGATGAGGCCCTCGCCCATTTCAGCGGAAGACAAGGAGCGAAACGTCTGCGCGAAGCCGCCAAGGATGAAATCGCCAAGGCGGACGGCATTCTCGGCGAAGCGGCTGTCTGGAGCGCGTTCAACAAGGTCAAGACCGCCCTAAAGAACTTCTGGCGCGGAGTGGCCGATCTCCTGCATATCCATTTCACGAGTGCCGAAGAGGTGGCCGACAAGGTGATGTATGACCTGCTGAATAGGGTGAAGCCGGGTGGCGATAGAAGCTATAGTTCCAATAGAAGATATAGAGAGGATAGAAGCGATAGCTCGGAAGATGTCGAGGCGGTGAACGTCCCGGTGGCGAAGATGTTTGGCAAGAGCCAGCGGACACGGAAACAGCGTGCGGCCTTTGCAGCAAGGGAGCGCGAGAACATGGAAGCCACGGTAAGGGATCTGGCGGAGAAGCTGCATCTCTCCAACGTGGAGATAAACACGTCCGGAGAGGCAGGCAACACGAGGATGGCGAGGGCCAAGGGCTATTTCAACAAGAAGACCGGGAAGATAGTCATAAAAGTCCGCAACCACAGGGATGCCGAAGACGCGAAGAAGACGCTGCTCCACGAGGGCGTAGCCCACTACGGACTGAGAAAGTTTCTCGGGGACAAGTTCGACGGCACACTCTCCGTCATCGACGCCGACGACAAAGACGCCGTGTCATACGTGAACGTGGAGAACGAGAGGCGCAAGGCGCTTGCGAAAAGCCTCGGACGCTCCTATGACGAGGTGTCGCTCATCGAGAACGCCTTCTTCATGGACGAGTTCTGGTACTGCCGCTATCTCGGCCCGGACGGGACCATACTCTGGGAGGGCGAATCGCCGTACCCGGACCGCTCGCACCCGTTCTGCATCTGCGCCACTCCTTTCATCGGAGGCAAGATCCAGTCCTACATGAGGGACGCCATCGACCACAACATACTCATAAACAGGACCATCATACTCCAGGACTGGCTCATAAGAACTATTGTGTCCTGAAGTACGGCCGCCGTATTTCAGATCAGATTTCAATGTGGTCTGTCTCTTGTCAGAGGGAATCCGATGTCATGGCGACTTTGTGGATATTTTGAAGTATCTGAACGGATGATTTCGTAATTTTGGCAAAAAATCGAGCGAGACATGAGTCAAGATACTGTCCGGCTGAAGAAAATATATTTCGCCGGTTCTATCCGGGGAGGGCGGGACGATGCCGGCCTCTACAAGAAAATGATCGCATACATCCAGCGGGAGAACATCGTCCTCACCGAACACGTCGGAGACCTGTCGCTGAGCAAGGCTGAAGGAAGGGAAGACCGTGACGCGGCCATCTATGAGCAGGATACCGCCTGGCTGCGGGAAACCGACTTGGTGATTGCCGAATGCTCCACGCCGTCTCTTGGCGTCGGCTACGAACTGGCCTATGCCGAAGCCCACGGGAAGCCTGTCCACATCTTCTACAACAAGGCCCGCACGAAGCTCTCCGCCATGCTTTCCGGCGACAGGCACTTCCACATCCATCCCTACGGGAGCGAAGAGGAGCTTTGGCCGCTAATTGACGCAATTCTGAAGATAACAATTCCGCCGCATCGGTAACGACAAATGATAAGCAAGGACAGTATTGAGACAGCATATAGCTTCCTGCACCAGAAGCGAAATGTCTATATCCATTCCACCCTCGACTGGCAGAAGGATGACATAGAACTGGCCATTGACAGCTATGTGGATGACATGAGCCAGGAACTCTATGAGGCCCTGTCCTGCGGCAGGGCTGATTTCCTGAGAGAGCACAAACGCTTCGGAGAGGATATCACTTTGGCCGTAAATAGATTAGAGGAAATGTTATCAAAAGAGTAATTTTAGCTATGACTATATTGACGACCGTAATTGCAACCCTTGTGGCTTTGGAGCATTTGTATATCATGTATCTGGAAACAATAGGAACGGCTTCCAAGAATACGTCCAGGGTGTTCGGCATCAGCACAGAAAGGCTGAAAGAAAAGGATATTTCTACTCTTTTAAAGAATCAGGGCGTATATAACGGCCTGATAGCCGTCCTCTTGTTGTTTGCCGTATATCAACAAAACTTGCTATGGACTCGTCTCTTGCTTGGATATGTTATCCTCGTCGCCGTGTACGGAGCGTTCACAAGCAAGCCAAGTATCATATTGAAGCAAGGCGGCCTGGCGGTTCTGGGCCTGATTTGCAGCTTCATCTGATGATATCAGGCCCTCCAGGTATCTTCATCGAAGAAAGATATACTGAACATTCCCGTTGCCGCAAGATGATCGAGGCCGGGCTTATGACAGAGGCCGGACTACTTGCCATGCCCCAAAATATAAGGAACAACAAGTAGACCGGGCTATAGTCAAAACGCTATATCCAGAACGAGATTAGAGCGTCATCACCCGCCTCATCTCCAGGTTCTCGTAGCCTTCAGGGAAGTGAGTGGAGAGATAGACAGTAGGATTATTCTGGATGAACTCACGTACACGGTCAAGGGTCTCACGGGCAGCCTTGATATCCTCGAAGACGATGCTCAGCTTGTTCGCTTTCAGGGCTGCGTCGCAATAAGTCACATCGCCGTGCAACATATAGAAGAGGCCGTCATTTTCGACAATGACGATGATGGTGCCTTTGTTGTGGCCCTTAGCCTCGATGTACCAGATGCCGTCGGCAATCTGCTGTGCATTTGGGAAGTTCTTGTAGGCCTGGCCGTAGCTTGCGCGTACGATGTTTTCTCCTTCCAGCTTCATGGCGTCTGCATCCTCCGGTGCCCGGGGCTACTCCGTTCGTTACAGGAACCAGAGGTTCCGTTTTCCGAATTCAGGCAGGTAGTCGTCCTCGAAGTGGGGGACAATCTCCGCAACCATCTCGGGATATTTGATGGTGATGGGGAGGTTCTGCTACTTGACTGACTTCCAGTACATTCGGCTGAACTTATAGATCTGGCAGAGCAGGTCGCGGACTTCTTCCATTCGAAGGACGGCATCCTCAGGCGCTGCGCCGGGGAATATCTTGTTCAGTTAATATCTTGTTCAGTTTAACCTTGACAGGGAAGAGGTAGTCCCAGCGGCCATCGGAACCATAACGGGAGTTGTTGTACAGCAGGAATTCATTGTAGCCCAACTTTACGTAGGTGCCGCTGAGAGGCATCAGGCCGGGGTGGGCGGTATCGAATCCGACGTAGTCGCTGGCCCCGGTCTTGTTGATGGTGACGATGTAAAGCGGCACATTGATACGCATACGCATCAGCATATCCGTAATCTTTTTCGAGTGCTTCTTGCTCATCGTCTTGTAGTAGTGGATGATGACCCGCTCGGCCTGCGTGTCGGCGGCGATGAAGGCTCCGAGGGCCTTGCGGATGCTCTCTACTATGCGATGCAAAAATTAGACTGACCGTTCAATCAGTGAGTTACGAGAAACGTGGTACAAATACGGTACATATTCCGACAAAACAAGGATAAACAACCATTATTGCTTCATGATAGGGAAGTCGCCACTATTCCTTTTGGAATCCCGCGGCTCGATGTATGATTGTTCCTGACGACCTATACTATGACGATCAATCACGGTCTTAAATGACCTAGCGTAATTAGGCAAGGTATAAACATCAGCCAACTTGGCTTTCGACATCTCAGCTAATATTTCTTCCATTATCTCGGGAGGTGCCGGTACACCATATAACGCAGAATGCAGTCGATTGATTTTCCCTCGAATGTCCATCTGTGATGCTGCATAGTAGCAAATGCCTAAAAGAAACTGTTCAAACACATCCTCCGGCATACACGATATTCTCTCATTCTCTGTGCCGTTATTAAACACTACTTCTTGCGAAGGGGTAAACTGGACTCTCCCTCCCAAGAAAGTGGATTTCTTCTTTGCTGCAGGATTGCCATTATACATAATTAGAAGATAC
>DKSK01000003.1 GCA_002472565.1 Bacteroidales bacterium UBA7258
ACCTTGTCGCCTTCGCCCCAGACAACGGACTTGCCGTCCGCGGTTTCTATGTCCATGGCGATCTGGTCGTCTTTCAGGATTTCTTTCGAATCCATGGATACGGAGTAGCATATCGTCTCTCCCGCCTTCACCATCATCGCAATTTTCCCGTCCGGCGAGGCCAGCCCGAAGGTCCTGGTCTTTACCGAGGTTCTGGTTGCCGTGGCGGAGCGAGCCGCAGTGGACGGATTCGTTACTGTACGTACGGCGGACCCGGCCTCAATCTCGGTATCCACCCCGGCGAAGGCCGGAGCCGTAAAAAAGAGCAGGCCCATGGCGGCGCAAGCCAGCCAGGCCCGCAGCTCTCTACCCATGGCAGATGTCTGGTTTTCAAGCATAGTGTTGATGAATTGTATTTGTTTCAATTGATTTCGTCCCAAGGGCTTCGGCAGCCTTCAGTTCAGTGGTCGTTTCTTTCTTAATTCTAATTTAGCAATAATCGACGTAAATAGGAGTTTTGACGGTCTTTTGATTATGGGTGGGCATGAAAATGCCGGCTAAAATTGCTTTTATCCGGCTCGAGATTGTTGATTGGCGCCGGCTTATTCGGCTTCGGCGGCTTCGACGGCCTTGAAGTACTTTACGGAATTGTACTTCAGTTCGCCGACGGCGAGGTCGTCGCAGACGATGGTGGCGGCCGGGTGGAGCTGAAGAACGCTCAGGGTGCAGTAGCCGGAGACAGGGCCCTCGATGGAAGCTGCGATAGCCTTGGCCTTCTTAGGCCCGAAGGCGAGGATGACAACCTCCTTGGCGCCGGTAACAGTGGCTACGCCCACGCTCATGGCCTGCTTCGGAACCTTGTTGACGTCGTTGTCGAAGAAGCGGGAGTTGACCACGCGGGTGTCATAGGTGAGGGTCATGACGCGGGTCCTCGAGTTCAGGGACGAGAAAGGCTCGTTGAAGGCGATGTGGCCGTCCTCTCCGATACCGCCGAGGAAGAGGTCGAAGCCACCGGCGGCGGCGATCTTCTTCTCGTACTCCTCGCACTCCTTCTTGAGGTCGGGAGCGTTGCCGTCGAGGATGTGGATATTCTCTGCAGGCTCGTCGATATGGTCGAAGAGGTATTTGTGCATGAAGGAGTGATAGCTCTCAGGATGATTTACCGGAAGATGGACGTACTCGTCCATGTTGAAGGAAATCACATTCTTGAAAGAAACCTCTCCTGCCTTTACCAGACGGATAAGCTCCTTGTAGGTCTCGATAGGAGTGGAACCGGTGCAGAGACCGATTACAAAAGGTTCGTTGGTCTTCGCCGCTTTCTCGTTGATTTTCTTTGCGATGTAGCGGGCCGCCCAAACGGAGCTCTCTTCCATCGTATCTCTGATAATTACTTTCATGGTATTGTGATTTAAAAAATTATCGGCTCCTCCGGCTATCTCTTCATGCTGGATCCTCCCAGCTTGATTTCAGGCTTGAGGATGATCTTCTCGGAAGGCTGGCCCTCGATCATGCTGATCAAGGTCTCAACAGACTTGACGCCGAGATCCTTGAGCGGCTGCACGATGTGGGTCACCGTGTTCTCGTAGAGGCTGTATATGTCGGACTCGTCAAAGCCTACGATCGCAAGGTCTTTCGGAGTGCTCAGTCCGCGTTCCCTCATCACCGAGAGTACGAGCTCGCTCAGTGAATAGGTCGGAGTGAAGAGAGCTTCCACGCCCCTGGATATAGCGTCGGAGATGAAGTTGCCCACATCCTTGGCCGCGTCGGCGTAGGTCGTGTAATGGACGTTAACGTTGTCATAGAGGTCTGCTTCCATCATCGCCTTGCGGTAGCCCTCCTCCCTCTCCGAGAGGCTGGAGATGCCAAGCGAGTAGGAGATCATCTCGATCTTCTTGTAGCCATTCTTGATGAGTTCGTTCGTGGCCATCTTGCCGGCCTCGACATCATCGAGCAGAACCTTGCCGACTCCCTTGTTGTCATCATATCCGCTCATGTCGCGGTCAAGCAGGACGACAGGCACATGGTAGTTAATTATGTTCACGATGGACTGTTCGCCGCCCGAAACTGGGGCTACGATAAGGCCGTCGATTCCATGGGCCAGGAAAGAGTCGAGCACCTCGCCCAGACGGGTTGCGTTCTCCTGCGAACTGGCGAAGAATACCGTGTAGCCCTTGTCATGGGCCACATCCTCGATCCAGTGGGAAATACCGGCGAAGAACTTGTTGGAAATATCGTTAGGTACGACGGCTATGGTATTTGACTTGCCGTTCCTTAGGGAAGCGGCCGCGAAATTTCTTCTGTATCCGAGCCTGTTGGCGACTTCAAGAACTCTTTTAGCTGTCAGAGGATTGACTGGGCAATCCAAAGAGCCGTCCGGTCTTTTCTTGGCGTTGATTACGAACGAAACCAAGGTGACTGAAACATGAGCTTCTCTTGCTACATCGCGGATAGTAATTCTTTTCATATTGCTAGACTGCATTAGGCTTGTCCGGAAAACACCTTCACAAGCATTTTATGCAAATGTAAGCAAACTTTTATCGGTTTACAATAAAAGTTTTAAACTTGCGTTCAAATTTAAAAAATATCCTTACCCATGGAGAAAAACCGTAAGGCCTGCCATTACGATCGAAACCATGCTCATAAGTTTGATAAGTATGTTGAGCGAGGGCCCGGACGTGTCTTTGAACGGATCACCGACCGTGTCTCCGACTATGGTTGCCTTGTGGCAAGAAGAATTTTTCCCTCCGAAATGTCCATCCTCTACATATTTCTTGGCGTTGTCCCAGGCTCCTCCTGAATTGGCCAGGAAGATGGCAAGTACGAATCCGGAACCGAGACCACCTACGAGAAGGCCCATGACGCCGGCTTCTCCTAGGATCACTCCGACAAGGATAGGTGCCACGATTGCAATCACGGAAGGAAGGACCATTTCATGCTGGGCGGCCTTGGTTGAGATGGACACGCAGCGAGAGTAGTCCGGGCGTCCTTTGCCCTCCAAAATGCCGGCTATGGTCTTGAACTGCCTCCGGACCTCGTCCACCATCTTTCCAGCCGCCCTTCCTACGGCTTTCATGGTAAGTCCGCAGAAGAGGAAAGCCAGCATGGAGCCGACAAAGACTCCGGAGAGCACCTCCGGGTTCATTAGATTGACCTGATAGTACTCCACAATCTGAGGCAGGGAAGCTTCGATGGCCTTAACGCTCTCCCCGCCTACCGTTATGAGGCCGTCCCCGACCCTGGCAAGCGCAATCTTGACTTCCTCGATATAGGAGGCGAGAAGAGCAAGGGCCGTAAGGGCGGCAGAACCTATTGCGAAGCCTTTTCCTGTCGCCGCGGTAGTATTCCCGAGGGCGTCGAGAATGTCTGTGCGGCGCCTCACCTCAGGGTCAAGCCCGCACATCTGGGCATTTCCGCCGGCATTGTCGGCGATAGGTCCGTAAGCATCCGTGGCTAGGGTAATCCCGAGGGTGGAGAGCATTCCCACTGCGGCGATGCTGATTCCGTAAAGCCCGAAGCTGATTTTTGATGCCTCAAGGCTGAAACCCGTGGCGAAAAGATAGGAAAGAAGAATGGCGCAGGCTATGGTGACTACCGGAATGCAGGTGGAAATCATGCCGAGGCCGACACCCTGGATGATGACCGTAGCCGAACCAGTCTTGGAACTTTCTGCAAGGGCTTGGGTCGGCTTGAAAGAATGCGAAGTGTAATATTCGGTGGCCTTTCCGATGATAACTCCGGCGAGAAGGCCGGTGATGACCGAGAGGCTGAGCCGCCACCAGTTGTCAAAGCCAAGGAAGTAGAAAACTCCGAAGGTGCAGATGGCGATAAGACAGGCCGAGAGATTCGTGCCCCTGCCCAGCGAGCCAAGCAGCTCTGAAAGTCCGGCGTCCTCCCTTGTCCGCACGGCGAAGATGCCTGCTACCGAAAGCGCGACACCCACAGCCGCTATACACATAGGGGCGAGAATGGCCTGGATCTGAGCCGAAGTGTCCCCGAAAAATGCCGAGGCGCCCAGAGACATAGTGGCGAGGATGGAGCCACAGTAGGACTCATACAGATCGGCCCCCATGCCGGCCACGTCCCCGACGTTGTCACCCACGTTGTCGGCAATGGTCGCCGGGTTGCGTGGGTCATCCTCTGGAATATCCGCTTCTACCTTTCCGACGATATCAGCCCCGACGTCGGCCGCTTTCGTGTAGATCCCGCCTCCAACCCTCGCGAAGAGAGCCTGGGTCGAGGCGCCCATTCCGAAGGTCAGCATGGTAGTGGTGATGGTGACGAGATTCTGTGTCTGGGAAGGGTCGTAGAAAATGTTCAGCACGAAATACCAGATTGAGATGTCGGCCAGACCCAGGCCCACCACGGTAAGACCCATTACAGCCCCGCTTCGGAAGGCGACTCTGAGCCCTCTGTTAAGGCTGTGGCTTACGGCAGCGGCCGTTCTCGAAGAGGCATAAGTCGCCGTCTTCATGCCGATGAAACCTGCAAGTCCGGAAAAGAAGCCTCCTGTCAGGAAGGCGAAAGGAACCCAGGGATTCTGGATATGGAAGGCATAGGCGAGCACCGCAAAAAATGCGGCCAGGATGATGAATACGAGGGTCACGACCTTGTACTGCTGCCTCAGATAAGCCATCGCACCGTCTCTGACGTACTTGGCGATTTCTTTCATGGCAGGAGTTCCTTCATCATGTTTTTTCATGTCCATGTAGAAAATGCAGGCGAAGAAAAGCGCCAGAACCGATGCCGCCGGCACCAGGTAGAATATTGGACTCATAAACTTATGTGGTTGGTTGATAGGTGCTAAGTTTTTCCGTCTTTGCGTCCTCCTCTGCGGTCGATCCACTTCCAAAGCTCGAACATGAGGAAACCCCAGGCCAGGAAGAGTAGGACGTAGACCCAATATGGGATGGAAGTAGCGTAGTAAGCCGTAGTGTACTTGTCGAAATCGGGGATGTCGGCGTAATAATAGGCCCCGGCCCCGAAATCCAGGCCGTCCACGAGACCTATGCGCTTCGCCATGATCCATATCGCGCTCCCCAGGACGAAGATGACCACCGCTATGGTCAGTATAAGCTCAGCTTTTTCTAAAAACGTTTTATGCTTCAATGCAGACATTGACGATATGCTTTATTAGCAAAAGGGACCGCCTAGCTGAACAGCTGGAGGTCAGGGATAGGGAAGAATTTGCCTGAAAGCAGGAACCAGATCACAATCCAGGTCAGGACTATGTTGAAGGTCTGGCCTATGATATAGAGCCATAGCACCTTTCCACCCTGCATCTGTTTTGCGATCTCCCTGAAATCGGTATCGAGGCCTATGGAGGTGAAGGCAAGCACGAAGGCCCAGTTCTTATATTGGTCGAGTACCTTGTTGATCGCGGCCACCTGGTCGCCGCCGAAGAGCGGACTGATCACGAAAGAAGCCACGAGGGAGGCGGCGAAAAAGCCGAGGATGAACTTAGGGAAGCGGCGCCAGATTTCACCTGCGCCCACGTTTGAGCTCTCGGAACCGTTCTCTACGTATTTGGCGAAATAGAGAGCGACGAAGAAGGCTATGAACCCGATCAGAATGTTCTGGATGGATTTCACCAGCACTGCGGCCTGCATTCCGACCGAATTGGTGCCTCCGTAGGCGGCTCCGGCGACTGCGACGGCTCCGGTGGAATCAACGGTGCCTCCGATAAGGGAACCTCCCATGATTTCAGGAACATTGAAGGCTCTCAGAAGAATAGGCTCCAGGACCATCATCAGGATGGTGAAAATAATCGATATGGAGATGGCTATCGAGAGATCGTTTTTCTTTGCGCCGGATGCCGCTCCCGTTGCGATGGCGGCGGAAGTACCGCAGACCGAAGTGGCGGAAGCAAGAGTTATCACCAGAGGCTTGTTCTTCATCTTGAAGACCCTCGTTCCGAGCCACCACATGAAGAGAATGACGACAGGGGTCACTCCCCAGGCGATGCCCAGGCCATAGAGTCCGAAACGTGAGATGTTGGAGAAGAGGACGGAAAAGCCCATGATGACTAGACCAGTCTTGATGTAGTACTCTGTCTGGATGGCCGGACGCAGCCACTGCGGCACACCTACCGTATTGGAAATGAGCAGACCGACGATTAAGGCCCAGAAAGCCCATTCGAGGTAGCGGTTTAAAGTAAATTCTGCGCTGATCATCCTGACGATCACGGAGATGAGGTAAAGTCCGATGAAGGCGATCAGAAATTTCTTGCCGTCATGCCCCATCAGCTTCTGTCCAGTCCAGAAGAGGAATCCGAGAATCAGTCCTGTTGTGAGCAGCTTCAGCCAGAAGGCTCCTGCTGACAGTTGCTGGAGCAAGGATCCAGCCTGTACGGAGTCTCCTTCCCAGATTTTCCATTTCTTAAAATTCAAGGCGGAGAAATCAAACCAGCCTGTCAGGACTGCAACGCAGGCCGCGGCTATCACGACAAAGCCGATCCAATTGGCGAGCCAATCCTCTTTCTTCCATAAATCAGATATGTTTTTCATCTGTCAGCAGTGTTTGTATTCCGATATCTTGGTTATCAAGAATAACAAAGTTAAATCATAAATCGGCAAAATCTATAGATTCCGCGGAAAAAAGTCCGTCCGAAACTCTTTTCAGAGAGAGATTTGGAAGATGAAGGAGACTCTTGAGCGAGAGCAATCTGCCCCGAGGCCCTTGGCGAAGGTGTAATCTTTGCCTCCGTTATAGCAATAATCCAGGCCTATGCTGGTCTCGTATGGCAGCCATAAGAAATTTCCCAGGCGGAGGGTGAAAGATGCTCCGGCGCTCCAGATTACGCCCGTCCCCTTTGGCAGGAAGGAATGGGAGGACCAGCGGAAGGCCGTGAGGTCAAAATGCGGAGTGAGGACGAAATTACGGATGTAGGCTATAGGGGACAGGGCGGAAATGTCGCCGATCCAGATAGGGATGGCGTAGTCGGCGGTGAGTTTCAGCTGTCTCTTAGTGTAAGCCGAGAAGACATCATCCAGTTCGGAGGAGAAAAAGCCCCTCGGAACAGTGTTGACGGTATTGGATTTCCAGAAAGTCCCTTCTTTGAGATATTCCTGGCCCATGGCGGTGAGCCTCAGGCCTTGGTTGAGGAAGAGGCCGGGGAGGTAACCATAGACATAGAAATATGCCGAAGGAGGCATAATGCCTTCGTATTTTATGCGGGTGCGCCAGCCGGCCTCGGCGCCGAGGCCGAAGGAAGGGTAGACCTGGGACGAAGCGAGAGGACGGACGGCGTACGCCCTGGCGGCGAGGGTGAACTGATTCTGCGGGCCGTGCGAATCCGGATAGCCTGTTTCTCCCATATATTTCTTATTCTCGAGACTGCCCAGGTCGCTGACCTCATAATTGTTTATGGCGCCGGAATAGTAGTCATTGTCGAAATTGTAGGTGAGGGAAGGTATGAAGCCGGAGCTCCAGCCATGCCTGGAAAAATCAAGAGGCAGATAGAACCTGAGCCGCCCGAGGACGTGAGCTTTGGCATACCGGGATCTTACGAAGCCTATCCTGAGGCTGTCTTTGGCGGTCTTCAGATGGAAGGCGTAGATGTCGTGCCGGAAGGCCTCCCTTTCGTTGACATCGAGACTTCCCTCCATGGCGATTGGAAGTCCCTTGTAGGTCAGGCGCAGATGTCCTGCATTACGTAATTCCGAAGACCCGGATAGAAAATCGTTATCGCCGACAAGCTGGTAACCAGCCGAGCCGTAGAAATTGCCGAGGTCATTCTGGAAAAGAACGGTCAGACCTACTCCGAGCTCCGAATAAAGGGCATCGGAACTCAGGCTCGAAATGTTGTCATAGTCAAAATAGAATGGAGCCCATGAATGGATGCGCAGGGCGTGGCCTAAACGGCTGTATCTCTCAGGCTCGCTGACTTCGACCCCTGACAGATCATAGGCGGATGCCGTGACGGGTAGGTTGCCGAGCGCCCGCTCCTGAGAAGATAGCTCTTCGGCAATAGGAACAGGGCTTATCTCAGAAGCAGGAACTCTCTTGTCCTGCAAGTCGTCTGCCGTCGTCCTGTAGATCATGGCTCCTGACCTGTAGGCCTCCGGAAAGCCTTTCAGCCCGAGCATGGTGTAGTAAAGGAAACCGCCGTAGAATACGGGTGAAGAGAGGCCGTAGGCCGTGCTGGTGAGGCGGCGGCAGTCCCCGCTTCCGGGGTCAAGGCTGTAGAGTTCCATGGAGCCGTCTGCGTCACTGATATATGAAAGCCTCTCTCCGAAGGCGGAGAGACTTTCGATAGTGGCATGGCGCGGGGCCAGAATCTCCTCAAAGTCTCCTTCTCCTTCACCCGGAGAAAGCCAGATTCCCGCCCCTCCGTCTTTGATGCCGGAGACATAGAGCCTGTCAGAGAGCCAGCAAGGCTCAAGCAGTTGTATCCCGCTTGCGAAATAGTGCGAATAAAGAGTCTTGCCATCCTTGTCAAAGACAAGTAGTTTCGTCCCTCCTTCATAGGGATGGCCGACTGCCGCTACCTTCTGTCCGTCAGGAGACGGCACAGGGCAGGTCAGACGCTCAGAGCCGGCGAAACGTACCGGACCGGAGAGCTCGGGCTCTCCGTTTTCCTTGACGGAATAGGAGATGTAGTAGATGTCAGATTTTGAGGCGAGCCTCCAAAGGGTCCCGCTCCTTTCTTCAGACCAGTAGATTCGCCGGCCGCTTCGGTCTGCGTAGAGGCGGCTGGTCCTTTCTGAGAAAGGCCGTGAGCAGAGTACTCGTCCGGAAGTGTCGATGACTACCAAGCTCGATGGGGAGGAAATGCCGGAGCGCACGGCGGCGAATAGACCGTCTCCAAGAGAGGTCAGCCCGGAGAAGACCGTGTGCCTTTTTGCGAAAGGCATAACCGGCTCGGACTCTATGAAAGGGGCTCGCTCTCTTTCTGAGGAGGCCCAATCGTCGGCGAATTTTTTCTCTATCTCTGAGAAGGCCGCCTTGAATGACCGCTCTCCGGAGGCGGCCTTGACGGTCTTCTGGAGATTGAAGAAACGAAGGCCGGAATTGACGCGGTAGAAATAATCTTTGGTGAAGTCCGGGTCGTTATAGGCGGTGCGCATTCCGGCGACCAGCATATAGCCCGCCCTGTAATAGTCAGGGGTGTAGTAGCGCTGGGAGCCATAGACCCATTTCCAGTAGTCTCGCCAGTCTCCGTTGTCGAAGGCTGCCCTCATATAGTTGAGGAAGGAGGCTGTCCTTCCGCGGCCGGACGATGTCAGAGCGGTTTCCGCCACCACGGCGTCTCCCTCGAGCAGGGCCGGGCCGGGATAGAGGCCTGACATGAGGCCCGGAAAGAGCTGGCCGAAGATTATGTTCCCGGGCTTCCACGGCCTCCCGCAGCCGAACTGCATCTGAGCCAGGTGCCGCTGTTCATGGATGGCAAGATTGCTTGCCCAGGGATAAGGCTCAGGGGAGTAAGGTTCCTCCATAGTGAAGAGCTCCATTCTCCTCGGGGCCCAGGTCACGCTCCCGTTGGAAGTGGAAGAATAGGCATGAAGAATTACAGGAGTCGCTTTCCTGTAGTTCTGTCCGGGAGCGAAGCCCGAGCTAGCCGCTTCTAAGGGCAGCCAGCGCTCAAGGTTGACGGCATACAGACGGGCGAGAGAATCCAGTCCCCTGGGGTAGACAATCCTATAGTGCTCAGTCCGTATCTGGCTCCACCCCAGAGAGCCAGGGTCGTTCCCGTTTGTCCATATTTGGGCGTCTGCGCCGATGGTCCCGAGTACGGTGGCAAAGGCGGCCGCCAAAGCTCTTATAAAGTTATTGCGCATATTATCAAATCTCAACGCCCATGATGCCTGCAAAACTAATAAATTTACCTAAATTTGCTCCCGTTAATGAGAAAATACTGTTGATTATGGAAGTCCTACTCCAGATTCTGACTTTGCTAGGAGCGATGTGCATGTTCCTTTACGGAATGACGCTCATGAGCTCAGGACTTCAGAAAGCCGCCGGAGACAAGCTGAGGTCTTTCCTCGCATCAATGACCTCTACTCCATGGAAGGGAATTCTGACCGGAATTATCGTGACCGCACTGATCCAATCTTCTTCCGGAACC
Organism: Bacteroidales bacterium UBA7258; assembly: GCA_002472565.1. Taxonomy (GTDB): domain Bacteria; phylum Bacteroidota; class Bacteroidia; order Bacteroidales; family UBA932; genus Cryptobacteroides. The sequence continues at coordinate 10,043 of DKSK01000003.1, forward strand.
ACGGTCATGGTCGTCAGCATGGTGAACGCCGGCCTTCTGTCCCTTGTCAACGCCGTGGGCATCATCATGGGCGCGAACATCGGAACGACCATAACAGCATGGCTCATAGCCCTCTTCGGCTTCAGTTTCGACATTACGACCCTGGCCCTGCCTTTCATGATTCTGGGTGTAGTGATGCTTGCCTCAAAGTCGGACAGAACCAAGAGCATCGGCCAGTTCGTAATAGGCTTCTGCCTGCTTCTAATAGGCCTCGTGGCCATGAAGGATTCCGTTCCGGACCTCAACAAGTATCCTGACACGCTGGCCCTTGTCAAAGGACTTACAAGTTTCGGCTTCTGGTCTATAATAATCTTCACCATTGTCGGAACCGTCCTGACGCTCATTCTCCAGGCCTCGTCTGCCGCCATGGCCCTCACCATGGTCTTCCTCGCAAACGGATGGATAAGTTTTGACATGGCCATAGCCATGGTGCTCGGAGAAAACATCGGCACCACCATCACCGCCAACATAGCCGCCGCCGTAGGCAATTATTCAGCAAAAAGGACGGCCCTGATCCATACGGTCTTCAATGTCTTCGGAGTCGTCCTCGCCCTTGTTTTCTTCCATCCTCTTATCGCGCTCATCGGTGACATGGTGACATGGCTTGGTTTCCCTAACCCGAATGAAATGACCAGGCCCTCCGACGGCGTCATTCCGCTCCCGCTTCAGGAGAGCTGGCTCTATGGAATCTGCATCCTTCATACGGTCTTCAATCTCGCCAACACTCTCATCCTCGTCTGGTTCATACCTCAGCTTGTGAAGATCGTCACCAAAATCGTCCCGACCCCGGAAGGAGAGGAGGAAGTCTTCAGACTCAAGTTCATCCAGGGCGGCCCTTTGTCTACGGCAGAGCTCTCTCTTGATGAGGCTAAGCAGGAAATAATCCATTTTGCGGAAATCTGCTACAAAGATTTCGACTACATGAAGTCGGCTATCTTCGCCAAAGACCCCGAGACTTTCTCCGAAATGCGGGCCAAGCTGGTGAAATATGAGCAGATTACCGATAGGATTGAGTATGAGATAGCGACGTATCTCAACCAGGTTTCGGCCGGCGAAATTTCTGACGCTTCCGCCAGAAGGATAAAAGGCATGTATAAGATAATTTCCGAGCTTGAGAGCCTCGGTGATTCTGGAGATTCTATAGGCAGGATTCTTCAGCGGAGGAACGACAGAGGCTGGACCTTCGATTCGGGGCAGAACAAGAAGATAGCCAGGATGGCAGATTTTCTCGACGAGGCTTACAAGGCCATGATCGACAATCTCCGCAAGCCGTATTACATGCTCAAAGATATCACCAACGCTCAGGACGCAGAGTACAATATCAACGAATGCCGCGGTACTTTGCGTGAAGAGCACATTATTAATATCGAAGAGAACCCGGCTTATAAGTATCAGATCGGCGTCTTCTACATGGACATCATTGCCGAGATGGAAAAGATGGGAGATTTCATCATCAATATCTCCGAAGCGCAGCTTGCTGAAAATGAAAGGGATTAGGCTTTTATCCTTACTTGCCGCCGCTTTTCTTTCGGCCGCCTGCGGCAGTAAGTCCGTCAGGACTCCGGCCCCCCAGACGAGACAGTTCCCGATGGCCCTTGTCCCTACGGCCATAAGCGATGACGCCATGCGCCTCTCCTACATGGCTGACCATTATTGGGACGAATTTTTCAAACCCGTTCCGGAGAATGTGTGGCTCAGGGATTCCACTCATACCGAAGGGGTCGGCGACGAGGAGCTGGAACAGAATGTCGGGAACTATGTCACCTTCCTTTCATACATTCCCGTCTCCGAGGCCCAGAATGACGTGGACCGCTTCTTCACCCAGCTGGAAACTTTTCAGAAGGCCGACACCGCTTCGAATGCCTTCTCCAAGCTGGTATCCCTCATCTGCCGCTATCTCTACGACCCCAATTCTCCGGCACGCAACGAAGACCTTTATCTGCCTTTCGTCAAAAGACTCGCCTCGTCTTCACTCACAGACCCGGCCATGAGGCCGATCTATGAATATGAAGCCAAGCTCTGCTCCATGAACCGGTACGGCACTCCGGCGGCAGATTTCACCTTTACAGACCTAGCCGGAAGAGTCCGCAGCCTCTATTCGGTCAAGGCTGAGTGGACCCTGCTCTTCTTCTCGAACCCCGGCTGCCCTTCATGCAGGCATATCATAGAGGCGCTTGAGAAAGACGCCCATGTGACCGAGATGATTTCGGACGGCAGGCTCGCCGTCGTGAATGTATATATAGACCAGGACCTTCCAGAGTGGAAGGCCTATGCCGGGAACTATCCGGCTGACTGGTACACAGGCTACGACCAGAGCTACAAAATCCGCACTGACCAGAGCTACAATGTCCGCGCGATTCCGTCGCTCTATCTCCTCGACTCCGAGAAGAAGGTGCTTATGAAAGACGCTCCTGAGGAGAAGGTCATCGCTGCCATCGACAATCTACATTGACCCTGTCCTCTGCCGCGGACCGGCGGCGGGCATGGCTCAAAACTATAAGGAAACATGAATACGGTTTATGATTTCGGCCTCCTGGACAAGGAGGGCAAGGAGGTGAGCCTCTCGAAGTACAGGGGCAAGGTGCTCCTCATCGTCAACACCGCCACAGGCTGCGGCTTCACCCCTCAGTACGAGGACCTCTCCGCCCTCTAGGCCCGCCCCTCCCGCTCATTCTTTCGCCCCGGACCCCCGGTGTGTAAAAACGCCATTTTGCACACCGTTTGGGCCGAAAACCCGATTCGGTGTGTAAAAACGCCAAATCACACACCGAAATCGGTCCCCGGGTGTTGAGGCAAGGCGGAAGGGCGCCGTCTTGGCGGATTCCAGCCTTTCCGCCGTCCCTCCCCGGAGGCAGCGCGCTTACCTCCTTTCGGGGAAGATTTCGTCAAGAAACGCGATATCCATTTTGAGAATGGTGGATATGTGCTTGTTCGACAGCTTATAGTCGAAATGGAGACGGCGGGAAAGCTCCGTCTTCTGCTCGCCCGTCAGCATCGTGACCTTCGCATGGAAAATGTTCCATGCCAAGGTCTGTGCGATGTTGAAACCCTCCTCGTAGCTGACGAAAACCCTGTCCCTCAGCCTATCGGCTATCAGACTCTGGTCCTCCAGGTTCCTGGTCAGTTTGTAGAAATATTCGGCCGGCGAATTGAAGAACGATTCCCCAAGCCCCAGCGCCATGAAGCTTGGAGGGAAGACATATTCGCCATTGAACGTGTACCCGTCGGGCATCTTCAGTACCCTTCCCTGAAATATCTCCCGTCGCTTGAGATACGGGACTTCCGAGAATGGCTGGAAATGCATCTTTTTCAGGACTTCATGGAAATAGTACATTCCCGACCCCCATTCGTAGGTGTAGACCAGATTGTTCCGCGACGCGACGAAGGCATTGCGATGGACATAGGCAATCTCGGTCTTCATCTGTTGGAGGCTCTCGATCGGGATGAGCTCGAAGTCGAAATTGGACAAGACTCCGAATCGGCCGCATCTGGTGAAATGGTTATCCAGACGGCGCTTGAATTCCATGAATGCGGCCTCGCACTCGTCTTTCTGTCCGCTCAGGATGAAATGTACATGGTTGTGCATGAGCTCGTAGGCGACCAGCCTTACCTGAAAGAGGGCGGACGTTATGGCAAGGGCGTTCATCGCGGCTGCGAAATCCGCGCGGTTCGTGAAAATTATCTGTTGGTTGTTCCCGTCTGTGGGCAGATGCCAGAAAGGGACGTTGCTCCGAAAAGACGCCTCCCCACTTCTCACCGCCTCACGCCAGGTCAACGGTCTGTTAACATCTGACATATACGTGGTCTTTTGCGCAAGGTAGCAAGGCCCCGTCGTTTTTCCAAGAAATCCGGCGACTTTTTCGAGAAAAATTTCGGATCATCCCCGACCGACCGGCACCGTTCGCCCCGGACCCCCGATCCGGTGTGTAAAAACGCCATTTTGCACACCGTTTGGGCCGAAAACCCGATTCGGTGTGTAAAAACGCCAAATCACACACCGCCAGCCATTTGCGGCATGTAGATGCCCGCCTTGCCGTCAGCATCTTGCGAATCGGCAGAATATGTTGGAGGTGTTCCCGTAAATTCTTAACTTTCGGCAAATTTGATGCGTATGGGTCGGAAATCGATATCTGCTGCCGAAAATCGTCGGGAAGTTGCCATGTTGCTCAGCCAGACTTCATTCCTGACGAACAAGAAGACCGTCATGATAGTCGTCAGAAACGATGAAGTCTATGCATTAAGTTTAGGAGTAGGCGATAACCTCATGAAGCTGGATTTCTCGAAGCCATACAGAGTTTCAAGGGAATGCGTCGTCGGCGCCGATGAAGTGGAAACTGTCAGGAAAATATTCTTGACAATATCCAGCGAATACGCCCATGGGGAAGCCATCAACCCCAAAGACAAGGGAATCATATACGCCAGAATCAGAGCCAAATTCTTCAGCATCGAGATATGCTTGCACATGAAAGCGACCTGCCTTGGGCATAATGATGAAGAAACGAGTTTCTTGGCGGCCTTCGACCTTTCTCCGGTTTTCCGTAATTTCGATGAGAATACGCCAAAGGCTTGTTACTTTATACCTGCCGCTTCACAGATTTACTTCATCAACCATGATGACGGTACATTGGGAAATTCCATGAAAACCTGTCGGCTCCATGAATATGAGAAAGACATCTTGTTGCTTTCCATGTACGGTTTTACAAACATGGAGATTGGTGACAAATTATCCAGGAGCGAGATTTCGATCAAGAAGAAAAAGAGCGAACTGCTTGAAAAATTTCATTCCAGAAACACCCTGCAGGCCACGGTATCGGCACTGCTGTTCGACTGGACATACCTAGACGAGTGAACTTGCAATCTTTTATACTCAGATTCTTGTCTTCAAGAGCCGTGATTAATGTTGTAGGAACGCACTTTTTGACATGTAATGGAATGTAAGTTGATGCTGGATATCTTTTCGTAAATCATTAGAATCTCTTTTCCGGTAAGTTATCATCCTGAAGGAATCGCCCGTATATTTTAATTATTTGAAATCACTGCTGTCCGGAGAAATTTT
>DKSK01000021.1:0-1496 GCA_002472565.1 Bacteroidales bacterium UBA7258
ATACCGCCACCCGATTTCCGCGCCTCTTCCCCGGGGCTTTTTCGGGCTGGGTGAGTTGGCGGTTTGTGGATTTTTTGGTAATTTTGTAAACTTAATCAAGTTATAGAAAAGGTTTATTTTTTCATGGATAACAAAGACATCATCAAGGCGGAGGAACAGTACTCCGAAAATAGTATCCAGGTCCTGGAGGGGCTTGAGGCGGTCCGCAAGAGACCGTCCATGTACATTGGAGACGTAGGGGAGAGGGGCCTGCATCATCTTGTCTATGAGGTCGTCGACAATAGTATCGACGAGGCCATGGGAGGATACTGCAACTCCATCGAAGTCACCATTCTCGAAGACAACTCCATAAGCGTCAAGGATAACGGACGAGGCATTCCTGTAGGAATCCAGAGCCAGGTCGGAAGGCCGGCTCTTGAAGTCGTAATGACTGTCCTTCATGCAGGAGGAAAATTCAACAAGAGCACTTACAAAGTTTCCGGCGGACTTCATGGCGTAGGTGTTTCCTGCGTCAACGCGCTTTCCGACAGGATGACCGCCGAGGTGCGCCGCGAGGGCAAGATCTATGTCCAGAAGTATTCTAAAGGCAAGCCGGTGACCGATGTGACGGAAGTAGGTGATTGCTCCATTGAGGACCATGGCACGACCATTATCTTCCATCCTGACGCCACCATCTTCACACAGACTATCGTCTATAAATATGACACGCTTGCCGCCAGGCTCCGTGAACTATCCTACCTGAACAAGGGCATCCGCATCTCTCTGACGGACATGAGGAGCATGGTTGACGAGTTCAATGTGAATGCCGACGGGGATGCCGTCGCAACAGGCCGCAAGATCTACCGTTCCGACGTCTTCTTTTCGGAAAACGGTCTCCGTGAATTTATCGACTATATTGACGCCGGCGCCGAAAAACTTACCCCGGAGCCTATCTGCGTCAATAATAACAGCAACGGGATTCCTATCGACATCGCTCTCCAGTATAACACCGGATTCAGTGAGAAAATCTATTCCTACGTCAACAATATCAACACGATAGAAGGTGGTACGCATCTCCAGGGCTTTAAGATGGGCCTTTCTAGGGCTCTGAGAAACTATGCGGATGCGAACAATCTGTTGAAAAATCTCAAGACCGACCTTGCTCCGGAGGATTTCCGCGAGGGTCTCACCGCGGTAGTTTCGGTCAAGGTGCAGGAACCTCAGTTCGAAGGACAGACAAAGACAAAGCTGGGTAACTCGGAGGTGACTTCGATGGTTTCCCAGGCAACTTCTGCTGCCGTAAGCGAGTATCTTGAGGAGCATCCTCAGGTAGCGAAGACCGTTATCGAGAAGGTAGTCCTTGCCGCCACCGCCCGCAACGCGGCCCGCAAGGCCCGCGAACTTGTACAGAGAAAGACCGTCATGACCGGAGCAGGGATGCCGGGCAAGCTCGCTGACTGTTCGGAAAGGGATCCCGCCTCCTGCGAGCTCTTCCTTGTCGAGGGTGACTCCGCCGG
>DKSK01000021.1:1552-17929 GCA_002472565.1 Bacteroidales bacterium UBA7258
GTGGAAAAGGCGGCCGGGGACCGCGCCTTTGAGTCCGAGGCCATCCGGAACATCTACACCGCCCTCGGGGTCACCGTGGCCCAGGAGGACGAGACCGGGGAGAAGAGGATGGACCTGAGTAAGCTGCGTTATCACAAGGTGATAATCATGACCGATGCCGATGTGGACGGAAGCCACATCGCCACCCTTATCCTTACCTTCTTCTTCCGCTATATGTTCGACTTGATAAAGAACGGCTATGTCTATCTTGCGACACCTCCTCTGTATCTTGTCAAGGCCGGCTCCAACGAGATTTATTGCTGGACTGAAGGCCAGAGGGAGGATGCTGTCCAGAGGCTTGGCGGCGGAAATGAAAACAAGGTTGCCGTGCAGAGGTACAAGGGTCTTGGTGAAATGAGCGACCAGCAGCTCTGGGATACCACCATGAATCCGAAGACCCGTCTCCTCCGTCAGATAACAATTGAGAATGCGGCGGAAGCGGACAGAACCTTCAGCATGTTGATGGGGGATGATGTCCCGCCTCGCAGGCAGTTCATCGAGGAGAACGCCAACTACGCGAAGATTGACGCATAGTCCTCTTCATGGAAGCGGCTTCATGGGAACAGCCCAGAGTGGGAATCTTTCATTTCGCCGCTCCCGCCATGAATATATGGAAAACGGTAAATAGAAATAGATATGGTCGATATTTTTGACAGAATCGCAAAGAATTCAGGAGGCCCTATTGGCCAGTACCAGGATCAGGGCATGGGATACTATATGTATCCGAAACTTGAAGGAGAGCTCGGACCGCACATGAAATTCAACGGCGTCGAGATGCTCAACTGGTCCCTGAACAACTACCTGGGGCTCGCAAATCATCCGGAGGTCCGCAAGGCCGACGCAGAGGCGGCCAAGGAATGGGGACTTGCCTATCCTATGGGCAGCCGTATGCTCACCGGGCATACGAAGTACCATGAGGAACTTGAACGCAGGCTTGCCGCCTTCGAGAAGAAGGAGGATGCCTTCCTCTTCAATTTCGGCTATCAGGGCATCGTCTCTGCGATTGACGCCCTCGTGAACCGCCACGACGTCATTGTCTACGATGCGGAGGCCCACGCCTGCCTGCTCGACGGCATCCGTCTCCACATGGGTGACAACTACAAGTTCCGTCATAATGACATAGAAAGCTGCGAGAAGGTCCTTGCCAGGGCCTGCAAGCTGGCGGAGGAGAACGGAGGCGGAGTGCTTCTCATCACGGAAGGAGTTTTCGGCATGACCGGAGCCCTCGGAATCCTTGACAAGATCGTCGCCCTGAAGAAGAAATATTCGTTCAGAATCCTCATCGATGACGCCCATGGTTTCGGAATCATGGGTGAGCATGGCCGCGGAACCAGCGAGCATTTCGGAGTCATGGACGGAGTCGACCTCTATGTTGGCGCCTTCGCCAAGTCCATGGCCAGCATCGGAGGTTTTATCGCCGGCCCTAAGAGCATCATCAAGTATCTCCGCTTCAACATGAGGAGCCAGATGTATGCAAAGGCGCTTCCTATGCCTCTTGTGATCGGAAATATGAAGCGTCTGGAGATCATCGACAGCCCTGAGGGAGACGAGCTCCGCAAGAAGCTCTTCACCGTTACCAGAGCCCTGCAGGACGGCTTCCGCAAGGAAGGTTTCGATATCGGACCGGCCGAGGCCTGTGTTTCTCCTGTGCATATCAAGGGAGGCATCGGCGAGGCTACCCAGATTGTCAAGGATCTTCGCGAGAACTACAAGATTTTCTGCTCCATCGTGATCTATCCTGTGATTCCGCTCGGCATGATTATCTTCAGAATCATTGCGACCGCGGCCCACAGCCTCGATGACGTCAACTACACGCTGAACGCCTTCAAGGAGATTCGCGAAAAACTTGACGAGGGCAAGTACAGCAGCGGAGAAATCGCCGCCATGGTCGTAAAGTAAGGCTCTTACATTCATGAAATGAACCCGTCTTACTTTAAGGATAAGGTTATTATAGTGACAGGAGCCAGTTCCGGTATCGGGCTGGCTTCTGCCCGTTTGTTTGGCTCCTTCGGAGCGAAAGTCGTCATGGCCGCCCGTCATTATGAGCAGCTTCTGAGTCTCGCCCCGAGCGTGGGAGATGCGGCCCATGTGCTCTGCGTCAAGACTGACGTTAGCTCTGAGGACGACTGCAGGCGCCTTATAGACAGTACGATAGAGAGATTCGGCCGCATTGATGTCCTGGTCAACAACGCAGGGATCTCCATGAGAGCTATGTTCAAGGATCTTGACCTAAAGGTCATAAAGAGCCTCATGGACGTGAATTTCTGGGGGACCGTCTACTGCACCAAGTACGCCCTGCCATATCTCCTTGAGTCGAAGGGCTCCCTGGTCGGAGTCATCTCCATAGCAGGCTATTCCGCCCTCCCTGCCCGCACCGGCTATTCCGCGAGCAAGTATGCCGTGAGAGGCTTCCTCGATACGGTGAGGATAGAACATCTCTATGACGGTCTCCATGTCCTTGTATTCGCGCCCGGCTACACCGACTCCAATGTCAGGAAGGCGGCCCTGACCGCGGACGGAAGCGCCCAGGGTGCCACACCGCTGAAAGAGGACAAGCTCATGAGCGCCGAAGAATGCGCGAAGCACCTTGCCAAAGCGATTTACAAACGCCGCCGCCAGGCGATACTCACTCCGATAGGGAAGGCCACCGTGTGGATGCAGAAACGCTTCCCGGCCCTCCTGGACAAATTGACATACTGGTATGTCGGCCGCGAAGCCGGCAGTCCTTTTCATAAAGACTGAAATGTAAATGTCCACTGGCAGACTCCCAAAAGACCATAGGGTCTATTTTTATCTGGCCCTGGTCTTTCTGGTCTTCCTGCTGATTACGCCGAAGACCGGAAAGTTTAATTATGACTACAAGAAAGGCTCTCCGTGGGCCTATGACAACCTTGTGGCCCAGTTTGACTTCCCGATCCTCAAGACAGAGGAGGAACTGGCCAAGGAGAAATCCGCCGCCGGTTCCAAGGTGATACCTTTCTACAGGTATTCCGACCAGGCCACCAGGGAGACTGTCCGCGAGGCTGAAAACATCGACTTCGGAAAGTACCCAGCCCTGAAGCAGGAAGTCGGAGCCGCCCTTCAGGATATCTACGACAGGGGAGTCCTTGATGAGGACAAAGACGTTAAGGATCAGGACCTTCACGCCTCCCTCAATGATGTTATTTTCGTCCAAAGGGACAAGAGGGCGTCCAAAAGTCCGAGAAGCAATGTCTACACCGTGGCTACGGCGAGGAAAAAACTCCTCTCTGAGGTTTCTTCCAAGAATCCGCATGAGAACGTAGACTCGATTCTGAGGGCCGATGGTGTCTATGACGTCATAGCCCCGAATCTTATTTACGACAAGGAGACCACTGAACTTGTCCATGCCGAGTCTGTCGACTATATTTCCGAAACCGAGGGCTTTGTCAGCGCGGGGCAGCTCATCGTGGCGAGGGGAGAGATAGTCACTGAAGGGGTGAAGCAGATGCTGGATTCCTACAAGGCCGAGTATGAGGATTCGCTTGGCTTCAGCGGACCAGGAATCCTGCTCTGGATAGGGAACGGGATTATCAGCCTTGGAATCGTACTCATACTTTTCATATCCATGCTCTATGCATATCCTGCCGTCTTCGGCAAGATGAACGAGTACCTCTACCTCCTTTTCCAGTTCCTGCTCATCACGGTGGTGTCGATGTTGAGCGAACGCATCAACCCCCAGCTGCTCTTCCTCATGCCGCTGACTCTTGCTGTGCTCTACCTTCTGGCCTTCTTTAAAAAGAAATTGGTAGTGCTGATCTATCTGGTCGACCTTCTTCCGCTGCTGGTTTTCTGCCACAACGGGACCCAGCTTTTCATGATGTTCGCGATCTCTGGGACGGTCTCCATGTTGATTTTCGAACACTTCAACCGCAGCTGGCGTCAGTTTGTCCATGCGGTGATAGTCTTCGCCGTCCTTTTCACAGTCTACAGCGGCTTCATGTTCATGAATGGCACGCGCTGGACCTTAAGGCAGCCAACCTATCTTCTGCTCGGATCGCTGCTCTGCGTCGCCGGCTACCCGCTCATCTACCTCTTTGAGAAAATTTTCCAGCTGGTCTCCAATTCTAGGCTTCAAGAACTCTGCGACACCAACAACCCTCTCCTGCGCGAGATGGCTTCCAAGGCTCCTGGTACCTTCCAGCACTCTCTCCAGGTCATGAATATGGCCGATGCGGCCGCCAGGAGCATCGGGGCCAATGTGCTTCTGGTGAGAGCCGGCGCCATGTACCATGACATCGGAAAAATCAACAATCCGCAGTGCTTCATCGAGAACGAGACCATAGGAACCTATTACCACAAGGACCTTTCGCCTCAGCAGAGCGCCAGAGAAATCATTCGCCATGTCTCTGACGGAGTCGTCCTGGCCGACAGGTACAATCTTCCCGAGGTCATCAAGGATTTCATACTGACCCATCATGGGACCACGCTCACCGGATATTTCTACAACAAGTACGTCAATGCCGGCGGCGACCCGGCAGATGACTCTGCCTTCCGCTACAACGGGAAGAGGCCCCAGACCAAGGAACAGATTATAGTCATGCTCTGCGATTCCATAGAGGCGGCCTCCCGCACGCTCAAGGACAACAAGCCGGAGACTTTCGACCTCTTCGTGGAGAACATGGTCAACGCCAAGGACAAGGACGGCCAGTTCGAGGATGCGGATATCTCAATCAAGGAGCTAAACATCCTCAAGACCGAGCTCAAGGCCTACCTCAGCCAGCTCTACCACGACCGCATCGCCTACCCCAAGCGCCGGGGATAAGATAACTGTTTAGGGGGCAGTATATTTGTGTCATATAAACCCCTAACGAAATGAATAAGTTATTATTATTCATCTGTGCCGCAATGATGATTTTCAGCTGCGGCAAGGAAGATTCAGGAAACAAAACTGTAATCGACCCTGTAGCAAAAAAGGAAACATGGGCCACGATTCTCAAGATGTATCCATTCCTGGACGGCTTTCCTGTATTTGACGGGGAAGTCGAGAATTGGCAGTATAAAGAACTCGGCAGCATGAAGACATTGACCTTCTTCGACTACAAGTGCGACAAATCCGTGTCGACCACCTATTACGCCAAGTTCATACCTGCGGGCTTCACCAAGAGCGAAGGTTCTGAAATCTACCGGAAGACGGTGGACAAGAAGAATTACATCTTCAGCGGCCGCTATGGCGGCGGCAGTTTCGGCTTAAGTTTCTCCGTTGACTCCGAATAGGACATGAAAACGGGAATCATCACCTGCGCTTTGACTGCATTGGCCCTGTCGGCAGGTATCACATCGCACGCACAGACCGTCTCCGACAAGAAGGCAAAGCGTCAGAAGGAAGAGATTGTCAATGTCAGGGTATGGCTCAACAAGGGAGAGGACAAAGTCATTGACGGTTATCTCCGTTCGGCTCTCGTCAACCGCCCCGACAACATTGAAATAAGCCTTACCGCCGACGGCAAGAGGATGAGATATATCAATGAAGATGTCGATTCCCTGCTTCTTGACGGTTCGGACAAATATGTGAAGAGGCTGGTCAAGATGTACGGAGCATTGGGCGGTCCGGCAAAGGTCGAATGGGTACGTGAGGAATACCGGGGCAAAGGCATTGACCTGTACTCTCTTTTTACCGTCGAAGCCGAAAGGACGGGAAGAAACATCACGGTCGTGAGACCGGTCCGCTCGTGGTACCTGAGCATTGCCGGGGACATGGCCATAATGGTCGGGTCTGATACCCGCAACAGCATCTTTGACAAGACTGAGCCGCCGATGTCCGGGGCAATGCTGAACAAGTATTTCGGAAAGATATATGACTATCCGGAATTTGCCGCAAGGATACGGGAGGGCGAATTCAGCACGTTCATGGATGTCATCCATGCGTGGGAATCATCTTACGGAGGCACTGCTCTCCGCGTGGATGGGAAGCTCAAGGACGGGCAGGTCGGTGTCCAGGGAGGAATCGCCTCTTCCGACGCCAATAAGAACGTGGACTGGAAGCGTACCAAATCTGAGATAGTGTTCCCGAAATACACGAGGACAATCCAGGTCGGAGCCTCCCCTGTGATCGCTGAGTGGACAAAGGTGATGAAGCATGCCACTGACGGCTCCAAATCCTCATTCAAGATGGCTGTTCCTCCGATAATGATATATTCGGACATCTGTTTCCTTGATTTCGGACGTTTCGGAAGCCTGGGCTGGTCAATAGGAGGCGAATACTCCCGCTACAGCTACAACTGGATGCTGGACAACGGCTATGGCGACAAGCAGCAGGAAACGTTCTGCAACAGAGTTGACCTTGCGGCAGGTCTCAGTTACCACATAACGCTATGCAGCCGTCTGGAACTCTACGCAAGGGCAATGATCGATGCCGGACTGATCGGAGAACACACCACAGACCACGAGAGCGGAGAGAAGGCCAGTTCCACATTCAACAAGATGGACACGAAGATGGGCGTACTGGCCACTGCCGGACTCCGCTGGTACTTTTGCGACAAGGCCGGACTCTGGGTGGAGGGCGGCCATGACGCGGGCTACGTGTCGGCAGGATTGTCATTCAAGTTCTGATGAGGTGGCGGGACGGATTTATAAAATAAAGGTGAGCGTTGGCGGGACGCGGCCACGGAGCGTTTTGTAACTCACTGATAATCAGACATCATTTTAGATATAGCGTGGAAACGCAGGCTTTTTTTGTCGCGTTTCCACGCTGCATTTTATAACACATTGATAATCAACGTCTCCAAAAATCAGGCGTGGCCGCGTCCCGCCGGGGATTTTACACCTGACTTCGTCATTGCGTCACCCTAAACGCCGAAGTGGTCAAAGAGCGGTTTAAGAGCCATTTGTTCTGGCGTGAGCATCATTGTCTTGACCATGACCTTATTCCGGCCGATACCCGTTCAGTGTTCCGGTGATACCCGTTCACTTTTTGTGAGTAAAGACAGATTATTGGCTTCGAAGTTAATACTTTTTTCTTAGACTTTCTCCTTTGAGCTGGAGACGTACAGCTTTGTGGATGATTCTATCAAGGCAGGCTTCTGCAATGAGTTCATTTTTGAAGAGCGCATACCAGTCGGATACCGGCAGTTGGCTGGCAATAATGAGAGCCTTTTTACCATACCGATCATCCAATATCTGTTCGAAGTCGTTTTGGAACTGACCTTCAATGGGCTTCATGCCGAAGTCATCAATGATAATAAGGTCATAACGGGTCATCTTCTCAAAGAAGCGGAGTTCTTTTCCCTCCAAGCGAGCAAGTCTCATTTGATCGGAGAGGCGCTGCATCGTGAAGTAGGAGACCTTGTAGCCCTGCCGGCAAGCCTTGTCGCCCAAAGCATTTGCAAGATAAGTCTTACCTGTACCGGCGGCACCGCTGATGATGACTGAACCGCCCATTTTTATGTATTCCCCCGTTCCCAATTGGGTGATTACGTCTGCAGGAACGCCACGTGACGCGTTGATGTCCAGTTCCTCAATGGTGACTGTAAGCCTAAAGCCGGCTGCCTTGATGAGTTTCGCAATTCGGTTCGTTTCTCGGTTATCCATTTCCGCCTGCAAAAGAAGCGGCATGGCTTCCCGAACAGAGAGCTTGTCGAGTTGATGCGTTTCTTCCATTACCCGCCAACTCTCCGCCATTCCTGGCATTTTAAGGCCTTTAGGGCCGAAGTTATAGTTGCTTCCATAATGATTTGGATTATACGTAAGAGGCTGCCCCTCTGGTATTATCATGATTCTGTGGTTGAACGTCATTCTCGGATTGTTCCTGTCCTGCGCTTGGGTGCTGCATCAACTTGCACATGGTGAGGATATCGTCTTTCGAGAAGATGTGATTGTCGGCACATATTTTCAACGCCTGACGGAAAGACTCCTCTGGAGTTTTTTTCTTTAAGCTGAAGAGGAAGTCGCAGATGTTGTAACAGATGGCATCCGTCACCCCACGCTTGCGATTCATAAACAGACTTTGAATGAATATCTCCAACTCTGGCGATTGCTCCTCTCTGGCCTTGGCGCAGTAGTATTCCGGCGAACGGCTAACATAAGCCTGGATATTCGGAGCAAGATGCTCCCTTACTTGCGTATGCTCTACTGGTTCGCGATTACGTATATGGGAAGCAATACATTTGTTGTCAATATAGATCTTCACTGTCGAGCGAGTGTAGATTAACTGCGCTTTGCGGCCTATATGAGCTATGGAACAGTATAGTAGTGCTGATCCTCAGCCAGACGAACCTCACCTTGAAGACTCACTGTGACAGTTTTGGAATGTTTGACTTCATATATCTGCTCTGGGAGAGGATTAAGTTCGCCTCGTTCCATAGCATGGAAGCGCTCTTCACGAGTATAGGGATGCTCCTGCATACGGGTCTGATTGTGTGCCTTCACCAACTCGCATATAGCTTTGTTCAACTCCATCAAGGAGTAGAACACACGCTTCCGCAGTTTGGCATAGACCCTTTGGTAGATGCGGTTCACGTCACTTTCGGCAGGGGCTTTGTCAGTTGGGGTTGCTACTCGGGCAGGAAGGACGGCGAAGCCGTAATGATTACCCATATCAACAAGAGCTTTGTTCAGGACAGGTGTCCATCTGTTCGCCTTGATAACAGCCGATTTCAGATTATCAGGGATAACAATGTGCGGCACACCACCGAGAGGCTCCAGACATAGTCTCAAGGCATAGGCGAAGTCTTCTACTTGTTGGGATGGGACAGCTAATGCGAACGTCAGACCACTATAAGGCATTGTGCCTACGAACACCTCTACGTGGATCTTTTCTCCACTCTGTGTGTCAATATATGCTAACTTGTCTCCGGCAAAGTCTATCATGAGGATTTCACCCGGCTTATAGATATCTCTGAGAACAGCAACCTGTTTTTGCGCCACCAGGTTCTGTTTAAGATGATAAAAGAACTGGCTCTTGCTATAGCCATCCGGGGTCTCCTTGCGGTATTCTTCCCAAAGGAGAAGTCGAGTAACGTGCTTGTCCTCAAGTTGTTCACGGAAGTAAGGCAATTTATCGAGAAAGTGCTTCATGTGCTCATCCGTGTATGCCGGATTGCCAGCAAACATTTGAGCCTCAAGCTCCGGTTCTTCCAAATGAAGCAAGTGCTCGAGACTCAAAGAACTGGGCTTGGCCTTGCGGACGTACTCGTTAACCGTGCACTTGTCAATGCCTATTGCCGTAGCAATCTTGCGATTGGACATGCCGTTACGATGCATTAATAAGACCTGTTTGATCTTGCTCATAGATGTTATTTTCCCTGCCATATCCGTCTGTCTTTGTCTTTCTGGGTGTGAAGCACAAAGATAAAGGGAAGACAGGGAAAAGTGACCGAGCATGCTCCGGAATACCTTGAAAGACAGCCTGTTATTTTTACCATTGACCGAATATGCTCCGGAATAATAACACCGAAAATGCGCTTCCGGACACTTTTCAGTCAACGTCAAGATTACTGACCGAATATGCTCCGGAAAAGTGGAGACCGCGGCTCCGCCGCCCGTCTCGCGCGAACTTATAAATATGTATTTTAAAGCATTCAGTGCCATTCCCTTCATTTTTCCCTGTCTGAAAAAAGGGAATCGGGCACCGGTTTTTGAGACTTATTTCAGTTTAAAACTGAACTTTCAAGCCGCATCAGACTGGGTGGGTATGCTCCGGAATATGTAGCATTGGAGAAGCAGAAGGACCGGTATTTGCGCAAGATTGGTGATTTGGAGATGCAGCTGGATTTTGCAAAGCGTGTATCCAAAAAGTTGGGGATAGAGATGCCCGCAGACGATTGATATCCCCGAAGAGCAAGGTCAGCATCAGCAAGCAGTGCGAGATTCTGGGACTCAGCCGGACGGCGCATTACTACAAGGCGAAGGGCGAGAGCGAGGAGAACCTTAGGGTGATGACGGAGATGGACAAGGAGCATCTTGAGTATCCAGCGAAGGGAGTGGTCGGCATGACGGATCACTTGCAGGAGATTGGCTACAAGGTCGGATACCGGCGAGTGCGCCGCCTTATGAGGCTGATGGGGATTCAGGCGGTATACCGCAAGCGTTCGCTGAGCGTCCTCGGCCAAGCGGTGTATGTGAAACCATACCTGCTCAGGGGCTTGGTAGTAGACCACCCGAACCAGGTGTGGAGCACGGATATCACCTATATTCCGATGCGTAGGGGCTTCATGTATCTGATAGCCATAATAGATGTTTATAGCCGGTTCATCGTGGGCTGGGGCCTCTACAACACTCTTGACACGGCAGGCTGCATTGAGGTGGTTGAGAACGAATTGCCAGATACGGAGAGCCGGAGATTCTCAATTCTGACCAGGGGTGCCAGTACACCAGCAAAGAATGGGAAGAGGCCTGCGCAAGACATCCAGAGATGAGGGTCAGCATGGACGGTAGAGGCCGCTGCAAGGACAACATCTGGATTGAGCGCTTTTGGAAGACGATAAAATATGAGTATATTTACCTTCATCCGGAGGACAATGGAACTGATTTGTTTTTTGGGGTCAAGCGGTTCATTGAAGACTACAACAATCACCGCCGCCATCAGGGTATAGGACACGAGATGCCATGCAGGCTGTATCCTGGAAATATTACACAGACTAAAATTGAACTTAAAACCGCAAAGGTACCTGTTTAAAAAGCGAGAGTATCACAGTTATGGCCGGCAGGTAAATGTGTAGTACGCATAGCGGAAGGCCTTCTTCCCTGCAATGTCGGCGATGAAGTCCAGCCTCAAGCCATTCCTCATCTTGCGGCAGATTCTCGAGAGATCTCTGATTTCGATTGCAGTCGTAATACCGCCCAGCAATGGAATGTCTGCATTAGTATAAATATCACAGATTCTTCCTCTTGAGTCCGTCTTAAAAACGAAGAATTGTTCAATCGGAGCGTTATTCAATCCGATAGTATTATCAATTATAGCCATGACGGCATTCTCCAGACTTGATTCATCTTTGATTATACTTGGATTGTTGATATTGCATGCAATGTTTTCAAGTGGGGAAAATAATGTGTTCATTCTGGTTTTCGGGTCTATATATCGTAGGCTCCAAACCGTGTTCTCAGATGCGGTTATTTTATCCTGATTGTTTCGCAGATATTTAGGAATCCAGGTAAAGATTGTATTCGACTTGATTCTTTCACATACAGACAGAACCATGTCCATATTGCAATTGCGACAGGCATTTCTAGTCACATCGGCTTTTGTTACCCTGCCCAAGGAGTCGCAGGTGAAATTGAATCGAATGCAGATGGGGGAATTTGGATTTTCGTAGCAATCTTTAGAGATAAGCAAATCGAGGACGTATACAGTATAATATTTATTATCAATGAGATAGATGTCTCTATCCTCATATCTGCTCTTCACAGTCTGCTGTGCGAAACAAGTATCTGACAACGAGAGAAGAGTCCAGACTAATATTATGATATGAAATACAGGTCTATGTATCATTATTTCTATTCTAGAATGAATTGCTGGATGTGGATTTTTTCGATTATGGAAATAAATATGTTTGATAACTAATCCCGAATTGAATATAATAAATTCCCTTAAGGATATCTTTCCATGCTCTTGCTTGAGTTCCAGAATTAGGCTGAATGTAAGTTATAGGAGAGTCCTCTCTTTGAAATTTATAAAAATGTATTCTATCTTCGACAGCAGAATTAAAGTCTTTATCGAATTCTGATGATATAAAATAATTCACCCTTGCGTATGATGGTAAGTGTGTTATCTTATCATAAATTCTCGATAGCCAAGGCTCATTATTGGCCAGTATATTTAAATCATCAAGGAGCATGGCAGTTGTCCCTGTATTCAAAATAGTACTTGGTTCCTTCGCCGGTGGTGATGGTGAATGAGCTGGTTCCTGGCTCGTTGCGGTTGTAGTGCATCGATATGGCGAGTTCTCCTGCGGGAGTGCTTGACTCCAGTATCACGACCTGGCCGTTGTCGCCGAGAGTGAATGAGCCGGAATGACCTGGGAACTGGAAGTGATAGGTGTCCGGCTCCTCCTCCACTCCCATCCGCGTCTGCCCGTCGTATTTGCGGTAGAGGACATACTCCCTGCCCAGTTCCCTGAATAGGCGAAATCCGTTCCGCCAAGCGCCATGTCCGAGGCATACCTGCTTGCATAACCGTCAATGAGGACGGTCTGCCCTTTCATGTAGGTCTGTACCAGGTGACGGGTGGTTCCGGCATCAACCATCGAGAGTTCTGCCGTATGGATAAGGTCTTCGATGGCTGAATTGTCGCCGGTATTTCTAGCTCCATACTCCCTTTGTCTGACTTCATCAGGAAGCCCGTGGACCTCACGGGTAATCGCCCCTCCTGCGGATAAGGTCCATCCGTAGCCGAGGGTGGAGGCCGTGACGCCTGGCTTGTAGCCGTTGCAGTCGTATTCCATGGAAATCGGGAGCGATATGTCAGCGTCTTCGTAGTCGAAGACAGGAATCGACAGATGAGCCGCGCCTGTGTAGAGGCTGGTGCCTGTGCGGCCGCCGTAGCGCATCATTGCTGAGACATCCGGGGCGGTCGGATTGAACAAGCCCTCCGGAAGAGGCGTACCGACTGCGAAATCTGGCTTGATGTCCTGTGCATTGATGTGAGCACTTAAGGCTGGAATCAGCAGCAGGACTATGGCAGCAGATATGTGGCGGAGTGTAGTCATATTCAGTGCCGGATGCCTAAGGCCGACACTCCAAATAAAGCTAATATTCCGGCAGATTGTAACGATTCTATAAAAATCCCGTGAATTTCGACCGGAAGACGAAATTATGAGCATTTTCCAGCTCCGAAGGATAAATTCTACAATCTTTTGTTATAACTTCATCCCTTGTGTTGCACTTGCTTCTTGACTCTTCAGGGGTAAGATTTGCGGCGGGAAGGTTGTTATTCCAGGGGAAATTCCGTAATTTTGCGGTCTGATTTGCGTTTTGTTTTGCAAATAATATTGAAATTATGAATATAGATAAACAGCAGATTGACGATCTCAATCTCAAATTGACACTTACCTTCGCTCCGGAGGATTATGAAGCCCAGGAGAAGAAGAAGCTTTCTGAGTACAAGAGGAACGCGGAACTCAAGGGTTTCAGGAAAGGCATGGCCCCTCTCAGCCTCATCAAACATATTTATGGTGACCGCGCTCTCGGCGACGCTCTCGACTCCATGATCAACGAGGAGCTCGGCAAGTTCATCAAGGAGAACAATCTCCGTCTCATCGGCGAGCCTCTACCATCCGAGGACCAACCTAAGATTGAACTCAAGGACGGCGAGACTTTCACCTTTATGTATGATCTCGCCAAATATCCTGAGGTAAACGTTGCCGTAGGTTCAGACGACAACCTCACCAGCTATAAGATAAAGGTAACCGACGAGGCCAAGAAGGAGATGAAGGAGAATATGCTCCGCCAGCTCAGCAAGATGGGCGAGACAGAGGTGGCCCAGGCAGGCGACTATCTCGTAGTGGACCTTGAGAATGAGGAGAAGAAGGTCACCGGTGCATATGTCACGGTTGACGAGGTTGCCGGCGAGGCTAAGGAAAAGGTAATCGGCGCCAAGGCCGGAGACAAGTTCGACATCAATGTCAACGATGCCTTCCCGGAGGCCAGCAACCGTGCCGCTGTGCTCAAGACTACCCAGCCTGAGCTCGAGAAGATTTCCGACCCTCTCTTCCACGTTACCGTGGTCAATGTCCGCAGGATGTTCCCGGGAGAGGAGAACCAGGAGTCTTATGATACCCTTTTCGGTAAGGATAAGGTCCACAATTCCGAAGAGTTTGACAAGGCCGTGGAGGCCCAGCTCGAGGCAAATTACAAGCAGGAGTCTGACTTCCAGCTCAACAAGGACATCCGCGAGTATCTCGTGAAGAAGGCTGACATCAAACTTCCTGAGGACTTCCTCAAGAGGTGGCTTCTCTACGCCAACGAAGGCAAGTTCACCAAGGATGATATCGAGAAGGAGTTCGACGGCTTCCTGAAAGACTTCCGCTGGCAGCTTGTTCGCGACAGCCTCATGCAGAAGTACGGCCTCAAGATCGAGGATGCCGACCTCCAGGGTGCGGCAGAGGGCTATGTCCGCTATCAGTACGCCATGTACGGAATGTCCGAGGTCCCGGAGGATATGATGAAGGTAGCCGTGCAGCAGCTTCTCGCCGATGAGAACCAGGCCCGCAACATGCGTGAGTCCGTGGCCAACGCCAAAGTCTTCGATGCCGTGAAGAAGGACATCAAGACCAGCGAGAAGACAGTTTCCGTCGAGGACTTCCGCAAACTTTCCGAGAACAAGTAAGTCAGGCCCTGTTCCCCGGGGACGGCTTATATTGCTATAGTCAGCCGGCCTTGGAAGCCGGCTGTTTTTTTCAAGACGCGGGTGTCCGGAAACCTACGCGCCATACAAAATCAAGATGAAATCATTATGAACGAATTTGAGAAATTTGCGAACAAGGGGATGGGAATCAGCTCCATGACCCTTGACAGATACCAGAAGGCGGTCGATGCCTACATCACCCCTAACATCATCGAAGAAAGGCAGCTCAACGTGGCCAGCATGGACGTATTCAGCCGTCTCATGATGGACAGAATTATCTTCCTTGGCGTCGCCATCGACGATGACGTAGCCAACATCATCGTGGCCCAGCTCCTTTTCCTTGCCTCGACCGACGCCCATGCCGACATCTCCATGTACCTGAACACCCCGGGCGGACAGGTATCCTCAGGTCTCAGCATCTACGACACCATGAACCTCATAGCCCCTGATGTACAGACGATTGTGACGGGCATGGCCGCATCCATGGGATCTATCCTCCTCGTGGCCGGTGCCAAGGGGAAGCGTTCAGCCCTGCCTCACAGCCGCGTCCTGATCCATCAGCCTCTCGGCGGTGCCCAGGGCCAGGCTTCTGACATCCTGATAGCGGCGAAGGAGATTGAGAAGACCCGCACCGAGCTCTACAACATCCTTGCTGAAGGTTCAGGCCAGCCTTACGACAAGATTGCCAAAGACGCGGACCGTGACTATTGGATGACAGCCCAGGAGGCGAAAGACTACGGCATGGTAGACCAGATTCTCTCAAAGATTAATCGTTAATGGCTGGCACTAAAAAAAACGGAAGCTCGAGGCATTGCATGTTCTGCGGTCGCCCTGAGTCACAGGTCCCGATGCTCATTCAAGGTCAGGACGGATACATCTGCACAGATTGTGTGAATCTTATCAACAGCTATCTCCAGGCGAATAAGGCCATGGACAGCGAACCGCTCGGACGCATCGAGAATCTCAAGAAGCCAGTCCAGATCAAGGCTTTCCTCGACCAGTACGTGATAGGCCAGGACAGAGCCAAGAAGCTCCTCTCCGTAGCCGTCTACAACCATTACAAGCGTATCAACCACAATCTCGTCGACAAGCCTGATGACGGGGTCGAACTCGAGAAGAGCAACATCCTCCTTGTCGGGCCGACCGGGACTGGCAAGACCCTTCTGGCCAGGTCGATAGCCAAGATGCTCGATGTGCCGTTCACCATTGTTGACGCCACGGTGCTGACCCAGGCCGGCTATGTTGGCGAGGACGTTGAGAGCATCCTTTCACGTCTTCTCCAGGAAGCCGATTACGACCTGTCCAAGACCGAAAGAGGCATCGTCTTCATAGACGAAATCGACAAGATAGCCAGGAAGGGAGACAACCCTTCGATTACCAGGGACGTGTCGGGAGAAGGAGTCCAGCAGGCCCTCTTGAAGCTTCTGGAAGGCAATGTGGTCAACGTACCTCCGCAGGGAGGCCGCAAGCACCCTGAGCAGGAATTCATCCACGTCAACACGCAGAACATCCTCTTCATCTGCGGCGGCGCCTTCGAGGGTATCGAAAGGCATATCGCCCAGAGGCTCAACACTCAGGTAATCGGCTTCAATGCCGGCTCCCAGAAAAAGGTGGACAAGGACAACCTGCTGCAATACGTTGAGGCCGAAGACCTCCGCGCTTACGGGCTCATCCCGGAAATCATCGGCAGACTTCCTATCGTGACCTATCTCGACCAACTGGACAAAGCTGCCCTGAAGCGCATCCTTACCGAGCCTAAGAACGCCATCCTCAAGCAATACACGAAGCTCTTCGAGATGGACGGAATTAAGCTCGAAATCGATCCCGACGTGCTAGACGTAATCGTCGACAGCGCCATGGAAAAGAAGCTCGGCGCCCGAGGCCTCAGGACCATCTGCGAACAAATCTTCGACGAGGCCATGTTCGAAGCCCCGTCCTCGAGGCGCAAGATCTTCCACGTTACCGAAGACTACGCCAAAGAGAAACTCGGTGCTGAATAAAATATCTATTTAGAAAATCGGGTGGCGGTATTTCGCCAG
>DKSK01000021.1:18019-25695 GCA_002472565.1 Bacteroidales bacterium UBA7258
GGTGGCGGTATTTCGCCAGCCGGCGTCACTGGTGCGGTCGGGTGGCGGTATTTCGCCAGCCGATTTCTGGGGAAACTTATAGGTATTTTCGGACCAAAATTCTATATTTGGATAGGGGTTCGGCCCCTTGAAACTTATGAAGATACGTTCAGCCTCGCCAGATGACGCAGCAGCTCTTCTGGAGATATACAGACCCTATGTGGAGGAGACAGCGGTAACTTTTGATTACGAAGCTCCCTCTCCTGAGGAGTTCAGGGCCCGGATAGCGGGCCTGCTCGAAAAATATCCCTATCTTGTAGCTGAGGAAGACGGTGTTCCTGTCGCTTATGCCTATGCCGGCCCTTTGAGCCGGAGGGCGGCTTATCAGTGGTCGGCGGAGACCTCGATTTACGTAAGGCATGATTTCAGAAGAAAGGGCTGCGGCAGGGGACTGTATGAGTCTCTTGAAGAGGCGTGCAGACGAGGTGGCATCCGCAACCTTTATGCCTGCGTGACCTTTCCGACGGCTGATGATGAGCATATCAGTCCAGACAGCATTCGTTTCCATGAATCTATGGGCTTCCGGACGATTGGGCATTTTACCAAATGTGGCCTTAAGTTCGGACGCTGGTACGATGTCATATGGATGGAAAAGCTTATTGGGATGCATGATTAGCACATGAAAATGCTTTCTAAATATGAGGGGATGAGGCCATACAGGGACAGCGAAATCCCGGCAGCCATGAAACGGATTGCCGAAAGCGAGGCTTTCCCTTTTTTGGCGAGTTTTACTTTTCCTGACAGGAGTCTGGATGAGGTCAAGGCTTTGCTCGGAAGGATCCGCACGTGCAGAGATTTCCAAGTGGAAGTTATGTGGTATGTCAATGACCAGATCAAGAAAAGGAGCATTTCTGATTTCAAGGTTTCGGGCGTAAACTGGCTGGAGAAAGGCCGGCCTTATCTTTTTGTTTCGAATCATCGGGATATCATGCTGGATGCTTCTTTGCTCCAGAATGTCCTGTATGACAATGATATGCCGACTTGCCAAATTACTTTCGGCTCGAATCTCATGAGCTCGCAACTTGTCGTTGATGTCGGTAGGGCGAATAAGATGTTCAGGGTTGAGAGGCCTGGCAAGCTCTCAATGAAGGCTTTCTATGAGAAGTCTCTCCTTTTGTCGAATTATATCAGGGACACGCTTACGGTCAATGGGGAGTCTGTATGGATAGCTCAGAGAAACGGTAGAACAAAGGATGGAGATGACAGGACGGATCAGGGGCTCGTCAGGATGCTTGCGATGAGTGCAGAAGGGCCAGGATCGCTTGTGGACCTGAACATCGTTCCGATTGCAATTTCATATGAATGGGAGCCTTGCGACTTCATGAAGGCTTGGGAAGTCTATCTAAGAATGACTCATGGCGACTATGTAAAGAAGCCGGGAGAGGACATGGAGAGTGTGCTTTCAGGAATCAGATCCTTCAAAGGTGAGGTCAATCTATGTATTTGTAAACCAATCATGGAGGAGGAAGTTGCTAAGGCTTGGCAGTCGCCTAAGGGGATGAGGGCAAGAGCTGTCGCAGATATCATGGATATGAGGATTCATGGAGCCTATGTTTTGACGCCTAATAATTTCATTGCACACGATTTGCTTCATGGGGTCCGCAGATGGGCTGGTCTTGAATATGATGAAGGCGAAGAGGCTGATTTCATGGCGCATCTTAAGCATCTCGCTGACTTTAAGCCAGAAAACCCGGAACTTCTTAAGAATATATACCTTGGTATATATGCCAAGCCGGTTGACAATCATATTCCAGCAATAGCCCAGAAATAAGCCCCTCCACCTTGACCAGTCGGCAGCCTTGACCAGCCCTGCGCCGATTCTTTGCCTTTGTTTCAAAAGCAAATAACTCTATTATGTTTTCGAAATGTAAATAATAAGTTTAACTTTGTAAATCAAAAACTCAATTACCAATATGACACCGAAACGACTCATTTCCGTATCCATAATGTGCGCTGACCTGCTCAGGCTCGGAGAGGAAATAAAAAAACTAGAAAAATCCGGTGTGGACTATCTCCATATCGACGTAATGGATGCCCACTTTGTCCCAAATCTGACTTTCGGCCCTGACTTCATAAAAGCCTTTCATAGAGGAACTTCCATCCATTCAGACATCCATCTGATGGTTGAGGATCCTGCCCTTCTGCTTCCGAGCATCGAATATGTCGAGGGCGACATCATCTCTGTCCATTCCGAACTTGCCAAAGATTTTACGTCCATGGCGGCTGAAATCCACTCAAAGGGAGCCCTATTCGGAATCGCCGTAAATCCGGAAACTCCAGTCGACATCCTTGAAAAATATGAAAATATTGCAGACGTCGTCCTGCTCATGCTTGTCCATCCGGGCTTCGCAGGAGCCAAAATGGTAGACGGCATCATGAACAAAGTAGCCGAAACCAGGCATTGGCTCGACTCTCGTGGCCATGGCTCGACCCTCATCAGCATAGATGGAAGCGTAAGCTGCGAAAGAGCCGCCCTCATGGCAGGAATGGGAGCCAACATTTTCGTAGGAGGAACATCTGGCATCTACCGCAAAGGCATGGATGTAGAAGAATCAGTTCCTGAATTCAGAAAAGCAATCAGCATATAATTTATCATATGATCAATTTAAGGACGCTAATCTCTGCCCTTTGTCTTACGCTCTGCCTGGGCCTCTATGCATCCGTGCCAAATAAAGCCGGCATGAATGTAAAAGGCAGCGTAATATGCGATGGCAAACCCGTGGCCGGAGTCAGAATCTCAGACGGCCATGAAATCGTAACCACTGATAGTCAAGGTAATTATTGGCTCTCCTCAGATAAACGAAATGGCTGGGTTTATGTTTCCATTCCTTCCGGCTACGAGGCACCCATCGAGCATTCTCTGCCTCAATTCTGGGCCTCTCTGAACGAACCCGTAGGAGTCTGCGAAGAGCACAATTTTACCTTGAAAAAGGTTAATAATGAAAAATATGTCCTTTTTGCTGTGACAGACATGCATCTGGCCAATAAATTCGACGATGTAGCCCAGTTCTCCACGGGTTTCATTCCGTCCATCACCGAGGCTGCATCAGAGGAAGGCAAGGTTCCGGTATATTCAATAAACCTTGGCGACATGAGCTTCGATATCTATTGGTACTCAGATCGTTATCCGATAGAATCATACAAAGGAACCATCACACACGCCAAGTATCCGACCCCGCTATTCCATGTAGTAGGCAATCACGACAATGATGGAGCAGTCCCTTCAAGTGATTCAACCGATTATCTTGCCGTCCGCCGCTACTGCAAAGCCTTTGGGCCGAACTACTATTCCTTCAATATCGGTCTCAGCCACTACGTTGTCCTTGACGACATTGTCTATCTCAACGAACCAGGCGGAAAAAAGTCAGAGAAAATAGCCGGCTCCAGAAACTACAAATGTAAGATTACATCCGAACAACTCGACTGGCTGCGCCGCGACCTTGAAGGCGTGAAAGACAAGACAGCGCCACTGTTCATCGCCATGCACGCCTCCCTCTTCTCCTACAAGGGAGCCTCCGACACCCTCAAGCTCAGCAACTTCGCGAAAGATGATGCCGACAGCCTCCTTGCCTGCCTCACCGACTTCTCCAACATACACTTCCTCACCGGCCACCGCCACACCTGCAACACCGTCTACGCCGGAACATCCTTTTCCACGTCGGATGGCGGAGATTTTTCAGCCGCATCGGGTGGCGGACTTTCGCCAGCCGATCTTGCGGGCCTCGGGCGAAGGATTGACAAACCAGGTACAATTACCGAACATAATATCGGATCGGTCTGCGGTTCATGGTGGGTAACGGGCGATGCCTTTGGACAGAATCTTTGTCCAGACGCTTCACCAGCAGGATTCTGCGTACTGCATGTGGATGGTAAAAACGTAGACTGGCAGTACCGTTCGGTGGAAGATGGAGGAGGTAAACAGTTCAGAGCCTATGACATGAACACAGTCCGTGAATTTTACAGGACATCTCCGGAAGCCAAGAAATTTATTGAACATTATCCGCATCGTGATTTCAGCAACATTGACGATAACTTGGTTTATATCAACATCTGGGATTGGGCACCAGACTGGAAGGTGTCTGTTACGGAGAACGGCAAACCTCTCAAAGTCTTACACGAAAGACTGGAAGATCCCCTCTACGCAAGATCCTATCATTTCGTGAAGACCTCAAATGGAAATTATCCCGCAAGCTACGAAAAGAGCCTTATCAATCATATGTTCATGGTAAGAGCCTCCAAGCCTAACTCTACTATAGAAATCAAGGTGACCGACCATTTCGGCCGCGTCTATCGAGAGAAAATGATACGTCCAAAAGCCTTTACCACGGACATGAAATAGTATTGAAAATCGGGTGGCGAAATTTCGCCACCCNNAACCCGCCAGCCGATGAATTCGCAGCTACCAATCAGGATTTAGAGAGAACTCTTTATCGGCCGTCGTCCATGAATAGTTGAAGAACTGTTGATATTCGGCATTTTTCTCCCACTGTCTTCCATGAATGCCGAACAACAGCTGAAGTTCAGGTCCGAACGTTATCGCTTTCTTGCCCATGGCTTTGACGTGAGCGGCAAGTGGCAGATCGTACAGGCCAGTCCCTAGAAGGGCAATGTCGTATTCTGTCATGTCNNATTTTCTCCTTTAGATAATTGTAGGCCTCAAACCAATTTTTGAAGTCTCCTTTAACCAGTGGTGGAAACCATCCGTAACGATAGCCTGGCGGGATACCGCCACTCGACAACGGGGCATAATAAATAGTTCCATTGCTATTCTTGAAAGATGGGATGACTTTCAGATAGCACATCGGCACGACATGTATGTTGTAGTACAANNCATAACCGTGCAAAACTCAGAAGTACAAGTTCAGTCTGTTGAATTCATATTGGTCCATAATCGTCTTCGCATATGGATGGACCACAAGTACTTTCTTGCACTGTAGGGCATAGGTCCACGGCATCTCTTGAAACCATGGCTCGAAAATGTGAGCGTCTACAAGCTTGGCTTCCTCGGGAACTCCTATTTTCAGGTCAATGTTATCCTGGTGCAGAAGCACGTCTATATGGCTTACTGCTTCAGCAAGGGACGCGCCTATCTTTGACATCATCTCTGCGTTCGCTGGGAAAACACAGCCAGAATCACCCATTGCTTCAATAAACAGGGGGTCCCACCACCATTGGCCTTTTTCGCCACTCAGGTATTTGAAAACATCGTGTTTCCCTTCCTTCACTGACATCCAAGTGTGAATAATCGCGCTTTCTAGCAGACCGCATTTGGCAATCATGCAAGGCTGTTTGGAGTAGAGAATTACTTTGATCAGTTTGCTCACATCGTACTCATCTGTTAACATCCCTGCAGGATCGAATCTTCTGTAAGAAGTTGCCCTATGAAGCAACTGAAGGAAGATGTGAAGAGGATCGTATCTCATCATAAATTTAATGTCAGCCGCAATCAACTGACGACTAATAAAAATGCAATAGAGCCGGTCGGAAAAAGCAGACTTCCTTTCCAAACTCATGTTAATAATAGTGTAATGCTTTTATTAAAAAGCGATTGCAAATTTAATATTAATTATCGCCTATACAAATTTTTTTAATGAAAACATTTGAATAATCGTCGGATGGCGGTTATTCACCAGCCGATCACCAATGCGAAAGTCTGTCATCTTTTTTGTAACTTTACAAAAAGTTATTGAAAATATGCTGATACGCCGAGCGGATGCCAAAGACCTGCAAGTTATTAATAAGCTTCTTTATGAGGTTGAAGATATTCATAGGGTAGGAAGACCGGATCTTTTCCGAGTCGGTGCAAAAAAGTATACGGACTATCGTTTGCTGGAGATATTCAAGGATGATTCAACTCCTGTTTTCGTTGCAGAGGAAGAAGGAAGAGTTCTTGGCTATGCGTTTTGCCAGATTCAAGAGGTCAAGAATGAGCCATCTCAGATTGACAGAAAAACATTGTACCTTGACGACCTTTGCGTAGATGAATCCGCACGAGGGAAACATGTCGGTACAACTCTCTTCAGTACTCTTGTTGATTATGCCAGAAGTATTGGCTGCCACAATTTGACGTTGCATGTATGGGAGTGCAATCCTTCTGCGAGAAAATTTTATGAATCAATGGGTATGAAGCCCATGTCTACAACAATGGAGACCGTACTTTGACTTCTTCTTGGTCGGGTGACGGCATCTCGCCAGCCGACAACCTGTCCCAATAGGGGTGACGGCTCCTCGTTAAAGGTAAGATCGTATAAAAAAAATAATCCGGCCCTTACTCAGAACCGGATGCAATAAAGTTAATAAAAAAAATAATCCCCATGCGGGGTATAGTGGAGCATATGAGACTCGAACTCACGACCTCTTGGATGCGAACCAGGCACTCTACCAGCTGAGCTAATGCCCCTCAGTCTTTCCGAGCACAAAGTTATATCAATAAAATAAATTTCCAAAATTTAAGTCGAAAATTTTGTTAAGGTTTTATCAATTATACGATTAGTTCTTCAATCCTAATCTTTGGTACAAAGTGGATCCCGTCTATTCTGTAGTAGCGATGATCCTCTTTGGCTGAAATTGGTTTAATATAGATTTTCTCTCACTAGTGTCCAAAGAAAAATTATTTAGTTCTTTGTAATATATTGTAAATGAATTAGTTATAAGCAAAAATGGCGCGTGTCGATTTGAATTGATTCCGTAAATTCGCGTCCTGAAAACAACACAGGCCAGCATGAATAGCGGAAAATATCTTTTCAGTCAACTCGTTGAGTTTTTGCCGAAGCGAGTCTTCGATGGAATCGTCAAGAAGTACAGTGGAGACAAGTATGTGAAGACCTTCACATGCTGGAATCAGCTTCTTGTGATGATGTACGGACAACTTTCCAGCTGCGACAGCCTTAGGGAAGTAATCTGTATCATTGATGCCATCAAGAATAAGAGTTATCATCTCGGATTTGGCAGCGGAGACATCAAGCTCAGCAATGTTGCCTACGCGAATGCCAACCGGGACTACAGGATATTTGAAGAGTTCGCCTACTACATGATCAATCTTGCTCAGAGCAAGAGACTGGACAGGGAGTTTGTCCTGCATGGAAAGTTCTATGCGTTTGACTCCACCACCATTGACCTCTGCTTGAGTTTGTTCCAGTGGGCATTCTTCCGAAAAACAAAGGGAGGAATCAAGGTTCACACACTTTTCGACGTTGTGACTCAGATACCGACCTATATTCATATCACGGAAGCAAAAGTCCATGATGTGAATGCGATGGATGACATTCCGTATGAGCCGTATGCATTCTACATTTTTGACAAAGGCTATTATGACCTTGCCAGACTGTACAGAATCAACATCATCGACTCCTACTTCGTCATCAGACAGAAGTCTCATCTCAACTACGAAATCGTGGACGGAGAAGACTTGCTGGACAACACGGATAACGTTCTGCTTGATCAGACGATACGCCTCACGGGCTATCAGAGCAAGAAGAAGTATCCCGGTACTCTCAGGAGGATAGTCTACTATGCTCCTGAACTGAAGAGAACGTTCACGTTCCTGACAAACAACTTTGTGCTCAAGGCTAGTGATATAGCTTTGCTGTACAAGCAGAGATGGCAGGTTGAGCTGTTCTTTTATGATAAGCATATCA
>DKSK01000016.1 GCA_002472565.1 Bacteroidales bacterium UBA7258
CGAGGCATTCGAAATTACCCGCCGGGGCCATAATTTCAAGCTCCGATTTCTCCATTACTTATTTCTCCCGATCAGCTTGGCGGCAAAATCCTTGAGGGCCTCATAGCGTTCCCCGTCACAGACACGCGCGGCGAAAGAAAGTCCTTCGAGGGTAAGGTGCCTGATTTCTTCGCGGGCGTCTTCGCCGATGCCGAGTTGCGAGTAGAAATCTCTGAAACGTGCGATCTTCGCCTCTCTGTCGCTGAAAGTGGAGACCGGCATTCTAAGCGAATCAACGATCTCTTTGCGAAGGGCGGGCGCGGCCTTCTCGATGGCCCTGGTGGTCAGCCAGCACTTCTTGTTGTTGACGATGTCCCCGCCTATCGGCTTCCCGAAGGTATGGACATCGCCGAAGGCGTCGAGGTAGTCGTCCACGACCTGGAAGGCGAGGCCGAGACGGTAGCCGTATTCATAGAGGCAGCCGCAGTCGGAATCCGAGGCTCCGGCTATGATGGCGCCCATCTTCGCTGCGCAGGCGATGAGGACGCCCGTCTTGAGGCCGATCATGGACATATAGTTGTCCATGGAGACATGTTCCTTGTTCTCAAAGTCCATGTCCATCTGCTGTCCTTCGCAGACCTGGGCCGCCGTCGTCGTGAAAAGGTCCAGGACCCGGCCGAGAACCGGAGCCGGAGCCATGGCTATGCGGCGATAGCTGTCGATGCACATGGCGTCTCCTGAGAGGACGGCAGTGTCATCGGACCATTTCTTCCATACTGTAGGCTTGCTCCTGCGGAGAGGGCTCTTGTCCATGATGTCGTCATGGATGAGGGTGAAACTATGGAAAATTTCGAGGCCGGAGGCAGGCGAAAGTATGCCTTCGTCCAGAGTGTCCTTATAGAGACTGTAGGTCAGAAGGCAGAGCCTTGGCCTGATACGTTTGCCCCCGATCTCGATCATGTACCTCAGAGGGTCGTAAAGGCCTTTCGGTTCGCCTTTGAACTCTATGTTGTCGAAAAGTTCTTTTACCGCCTTGTCCAAAATTGCCTCGCTAAGCATTTCTCTTTGATTTATTTGTCATGCAAATATAGTAAATTTGCGTCCATGAATGGAGAAGCGACTGTTGTAAAGAATGCAGGCAGCCATTTCCTGCTTTCCATGCTTCCTGAATGGAGGCCCTTCCCTGCCCTGCTCAGAGGCAAGGTCCGTCTGGGCGGCTCTCCGGCCACGAATCCGGTGGCGGTCGGAGACAAAGTCAAATTCGAAGCTCCTTCCATGGATTCCGTGTCCGTGGAGCATCCTGCCGTGATAACAGAAGTGCTGGACAGGAAAAACTGTCTGATGCGCAAGCCTTCCAACCTTTCCAGGCAGGCCCATGTCATAGCCTCCAACATCGACATGGCCTACATCGTAACGAGCCTGTATTTTCCTGAAATCAAACTGCCCTTCCTGGACAGGATGCTGGTTATGAGCGAGGTCTACGGGGTAAGCGCGACCATCGTCCTCAACAAAGTCGACCTCTACCGCGCCCAAGCGCCTGAGGCCATGTCGGGCTTCCGTTCGATCTACGAAGAGGCCGGATACAGGGTCATAGAGACTTCAGCCAAGACCGGAGAAGGGATTGAGGAACTGCGAGGGGAAATCGCCGGGGATGAGGGGGACGGAAAAGGCGGAAGGCTCTGCCTCTTCACCGGGGAATCCGGGGTCGGAAAATCCTCGCTGATAAAAGCCGTCGACCCTTCTCTCGATCCGAAAGTCGGAGAAATCTCCTCGGCCCATCTCCAGGGCCGCCACACCACCTCCCTCTACGAGATGTACAAAGTTAGCGGCGGGGGCTATATCATCGACTCTCCGGGGCTTCGCGGCTTCGGGCTGACCGGTCTTAAGAAAGAAGAGATCGCCCTATATTTCCCGGAAATGTTCAGGGAGTCGAAAGACTGCCGCTTCTCACCCTGCACCCACACCCATGAACCCGGCTGCGCCGTCAAGAAAGCGGTAGACGAAGGCCGCATATCCGTCGAAAGATACAATTCTTACCTCGGAATGCTGGAGGATGACGAAAAATTCAGATCGGCGGAATAATGAACACGCTCAACAAGGAAATACTCCGCCTTGCCGTGCCAAGCATTCTGGCGAACATCACTATACCTCTTGTCGGGCTCATAGGAATAGCCATCGCGGGGCATCTCCAAGACGGAGCCCTACAGACGGCGACGATAATCGGAGGCATCTCCGTAGGAGGCATGCTCTTCGACCTGCTCTACTGGAATTTCGGCTTCCTGCGCATAGGCACCGGAGGGATGACCGCCCAGGCCGTCGGCCGGGGCGACAGCCGCGAATGTGCAAATCTGCTCTCCCGCGGGGTAGGCCTCTCCTTCATAATAGCCTTCATCCTGCTCCTTCTCCAATGGCCCTTCGTGAAGCTGGTCTTTCTCTTCGTGAAAGCCTCGCCGGAAGTACAGCGTCTCGCCTCCGTCTATTTCTACATCAGAATCTGGGCGGCTCCGGCCTCCCTGAGCCTGATGGCCTTCAAGGGCTGGTTCATAGGGATGCAGGACAGCTGGAGCTCCATGGCCACCGACCTCACCGTGCAAGGGGTCAACGTTCTGGCCGGCTTCATCCTCACCCTCGGGCTTCACGCCGGCCCGCTTGATTTTGAAGGCCTCGGCTATGTAGGAATCCCGCTCGGAATCTGCCTCGCCCAATACAGCGGTTTCGCCTTCGCCCTCATAAGGGCTCGGCGTAAATACGGCAAGACAATCTTCTCCTCATACGGGGGGAAAGAGTTCCTGCATGCCTTCCACGGCGGAGAGCTCGGGCGCTTCGTCAAGGTCAACGGCGACCTCTTCATCCGCTCCGCCTGCCTGGTGGTGATCTACATAAGCTTCACCGCCCTCTCCGCCGCTCTCGGCGACCTTCTTCTTGCCACGGGCAACATCATGATGAACCTTCTCCTCCTCTTCTCCTATTTCACCGACGGCTTCGCCTATGCCGGCGAGGCCCTTACAGGAAAATTCATCGGGAGAAGAGACCGCATGCAGACCGCCAGTACCATAAAATGGACCTTCATCTGGAGCGGCTCCATAGGCCTGGCCTTCGTCTTCATCTACGTCTTCTGCTCCGACCCTGTTCTCCACCTCCTTACAAACGACCAGAAAGTCATAGAGGCCTGCCGGGACTTCCTGTTCTGGCTTCTGCCTATGCCTCTTATCGGAGTCGTGGCCTTCACCTGGGACGGTATTTATGTCGGAGCCACGGCGTCGAGGCCTCTGAGAGATTCTTCGCTGATTTCAATAGCCGGATTCTACCTGGTCTGGTTCGTCTTCGCTCCATCCTTCCCTATGGACGGGGCCGGAGCCCTCGTTCCGGGAGCCGCCGGCTGGGCCTCGGCCCACGCCCGCCTCAACATTCTTCTCGGGGCCTATTTCGCCCACGTACTCCTCCGCGCCCTCTACCAGACCCTCTTCTTCCGCCGCGACATCCTCACCCGTCCCTTCACCACCGAAAAACAATAACCAAGAAGCGTAAAGATATGAGAATAAAATCGTTGATCAGCCTTGGCGTGGCCGCCGTACTTGCGGCCTGCTCGCAGAACTCAGAGAAGATTGAAGCGTCCATGCCCGCGAAGATTGAGGACGGGATGATCGTGCTCCGGACTCCGGAGAGGGAACCTGGCCATGGCCCAGGACAAGCTCTTCGGAGATATCACCCATGTGGCCGGGGGCTACATCCACAATCTGGACCCGTTCTGGAACGGCTATGACCATAACTGGAGGCTTGACTACAACCAGAAACATCGCGGAGACAACTATCCTACCCACGGAATCGGACCTCTCTGCCAGCTTCTGAACATCCACAGAGGAGACAAGATGGAATATGTCGTCTCCATGGATTCGGATTCATACCATGGCAAGGCGGAGGCCAAGGCCAAGATGGGTACGGAGGACTTCGCCGACGGGGACCACACCGTTTCCCTCATCCGCACGAGGAACGGTAAAATCATCGAAATTCAGCATAATGTCTATGCCCAGAGACCTTACAGCCGCATATATGAGATTTCGGGCACCGAGGGCTATGCGGTCAAGTATCCGGACGAGCACTACGCCCTGAATTCTCCTTCCATACAGAAGGACACGGTGAAGAAGGCCTATAACGACCTGAGCGGAGAGGCCTTCATCTCGCCGGGGCTGCAGGCGGAGCTTCTGGAACGCTACATGCCGGACTTCGCCAAGGAGATCGAGGCCAAGGCGAAGGAAGTCGGAGGGCACGGCGGAATGGACTATATCATGGATTACAGGCTCATCTACTGCCTCCGCAAGGGCCTCCCTCTGGATGAGGATGTCTACGAGCCGCCGAATGGTCCTGCCTGACGGAGCTCAGCGGCCTGTCGATCAGCCACAATTCCATGCCTGTCCAGATTCCGGACTTCACTCGCGGCGCCTGGGACACTCTCAAGGGCTTCAGCTACGCGATGAAATAGGCAGCCTCAGAGCAGGATGCCGCGAAGCCTGGAAAGCTCTTCCGTGGTGGTGGCCCAAGAAGTGACGAAGCGGCAGATGCTGCTCTGCTCGTCATATTTTCCCCAGACTGAAAATTCAACCTTGGGAAGGAGCTCTCTGACTCTCTTATCAGGGATTATGACGAATTGCTGATTGGTCGGGGAGAAATTGTAGAAGCGAAATCCGGCTTCGGAAAGAATCTCCTTCAGTTCCGCAGCCATTTCTATGGCGTGGGCGCCGATCTGGAAATAGAGGCCGTCGGTAAAAAGGGCGTCGAACTGGACTCCGGCAAGGCGGCTCTTGGCAAGAAGGGCTCCGCGCTGCTTGACCATGGAGAAGAAGTGTTCAGGCTGGTCTCCCTTCGGGAAGACAAGGGCCTCGCCGCAGAGGGCTCCCACCTTGGTTCCTCCGATATAGAAGCAGTCGCAATGGGCGGCCAGGAAGGGTAGAGTGACATCGTTCCCTTTTGCCGCGAGACCATAGCCAAGGCGGGCCCCGTCGATATAGAGTTTCAGTCCATAGTGGCGGCAGATTTCGAAAATCCGGCTGATTTCCGCCGCTGAGTAGATGGTGCCGTACTCTGTCGGGAAACTTATGTAGACTGCGCCGGGCCATACGCAATGCTCCGACTCCGGGTCGGCGAAGAAGTCGGAAAGATATCGCTCCAATTCTCCCGCATCAAGCTTGGCGTCATGGGCGGGCAAGGTTATGACCTTATGGCCCGTAATCTCCACGGCTCCTGCTTCATGGACGGCTATATGCCCTGTCGTCGGGCAGATCGCGCCCTGGTAAGGCTTGAGAATGGCGGAGAGAAGAGTAGAGTTGGTCTGAGTCCCTCCTGTAAGAAAGCTTATGTACGCATCCGGAGCCTGGCAGGCTTCGCGGATCTTCGCCCTGGCGCTCTCGCTCCATTCGTCAAAGCCGTAAGATTCGCTCTGGGAGCCGTTAGTTTCTGTCAGAAGCTTCAGAAGGGCGGGATGCACCCCGTTGTTGTAATCAGATGCGAAAGAAAGTTTCATGACGTTCGTTTTCTATTCCGGCGTGCAAAGATACTCCAATTGCCAAGAAAACGAGCCGCCCCTCCCGTAAATCTCCGGAAGAGGGGCGGGAATCGTCTATGGCGGCGGCCTATTTCGAGGCTTTTGCCTGGATAAGCTTGTCTATGGCCAGGTAACGGTTGTAGATTTCCGCGTCGCGGGAGAGGCGTGTGTCCACATCTATAAGCATTACCGGTGGAACGAGTCCGCTGGAGTTGTATGCAGGCCAGTCCGGGATCCCGTTTCCGTTAGGGTCTCCGTACTTTACAAAGTTGATGTAAATCTGCTGGAAGATCTCGCTGACAGCGTAATCGTCCGGTCCCCAAGGGAAGGCATGATTGGTGGAAAGATTGCCCATGGCGTACTCGATGTCGGCGGAATGGACGGCTGTCAGCGCCGGCGGCATAGCCGGAGCTTGAGGGTCCGCGTCTACGGTGCCTCCCGCGAGTCCAGGGGCCTTGCCTCTGAGCTGCATGTTCGGACGAGGGTGGCAGTAGACATAGCGGTAGACCGGAGCCTTGGAGGTCTTGCGGACCAGGTCGGCCCACTTCCATGTCGCGTAAGCTATAAATATATCGCCGCCCAGGGCGTCACCTTTGACGGAACGGATGTCCGAGTCGGTCTTGATGCCGTAGAGGTCGTAGATGGTCTTTGCAGGAGCGCCGAAGAAGGCCTCGACTGCCCGCTTTCCACCCTCCATGGTGCCTCTTGACATGGCGGAGAAAGGAATCTCTCCGTTGTTGTTTCCGAGCAGGCAAGGAACCTGACTCTGACGAGCGGCGAGAATCGTCGCCTCAGGCTGTTCTGTGAGGAAGGTGCCGTCTATGCACTTAGTGCCTTCGCCGAACTGCCCGTCATTGAGCTTCTCAAGGTCAGCCGCCGAGAGGGCGCGCATCTCTTTCAGGCTCCCTAGACCATTCTTCTGAGCCCACGCGGCGCCGATTTTCTCAGACTCCTCGAGGGTGATGGGCTTCGCGTTGCCTACAACGGCACCGCTGGAACAGATATAGCCGCCGAGAAGGTCGCGGGAAAGTGGAGAGCAGGTGAGGGCGCAGACGGACTGCGAGCCAGCCGACTCTCCGTTGATTGTTATGCGTGAAGGGTCTCCTCCGAAAGCCGCGATGTTGTCGTGAACCCACTGGATGGCGGCCGCCTGGTCAAGCCAGCCCTGATTGCCGCCACAGCCTTCCCTTGTGAGCTCCGGCAGAGTGAAGAAGCCGAAGATTCCCTCGCGATAGTTCGCGGTGACTACGATTATACCACCTCTTCTGGCAAGCCTGAGTCCCTGGTAGCGAGGCTCAGAGCCTGAACCTGAGACAAGTCCGCCGCCGTTGAAATAGATCAGCACAGGCAGCTTGTCGCCGGCGTTCTTTGCCGGAGTCCAAACGTTCAGGTAGAGGCAGTCCTCGCTCTGGGCAGGCCCTTCGTAGACCATGTCGCCATAGATATTGTGGCCTATAGGGTCATTGCCGAAAGCCTTGGCAGGGCGCACTCCGCTCCAAGGCTTTACAGGTTGAGGCGCCTTCCACCGGAGGGCGCCGACCGGAGGCTGCGCAAAAGGTATTCCCCTGAAGATGCGGACCCCTGAAGAGTCTACACCTTCTACGGTTCCATCTCTGAATGTGACCTGGGGACCGTTTTGGGCCATAGCAGATACTGACAGCATAATAGCCGCCAAGGCTGTGATAGCTTTCATAGGCAGAGACTGTTATTTGATTACACCGAGTTCGCGCCCGACCTTGACGAAGGCGGCTATGGCCTTGTCGAGGTGTTCGCGGGTATGTGCGGCGGAAAGCTGTACGCGGATTCTCGCCTGACCCTTCGGAACCACCGGATAGTAGAAGCCTGTGACGAAAATCCCTTCATCGGCCATCTTGGCGGCAAACTTTTGGGAAAGCGGGGCGTCGTAAAGCATTACGGCGACGATGGCGCTCTGGGTCGGCTTTATGTCGAAGCCAGCCTTGATCATGGCATCGCGGAAATACTTCACATTCTCCTGCTGACGCTTATGGAGCGAATCGTCCTCCTTCAGCATCTTGAACATCTCTATTCCCGCAGCGACAATCATAGGAGGCAGGGAATTGGAGAAAAGATATGGACGAGAGCGCTGGCGGAGCATCTCTATGATTTCCTTCCTTCCCGTGGTGAATCCGCCCACGGTGCCTCCGAAGGCCTTTCCGAGGGTGCCGGTGAAGATATCGATGCGTCCGTAGCAGTCAAACTGCTCTGCCACTCCATGTCCCGTCTTGCCTACGACTCCTGCCGAATGGCTTTCGTCTACCATTACGAGGGCGTCGTATTTTTCCGCAAGTTCACAAATCTTGTCCATAGGAGCCACATTGCCGTCCATAGAGAAGACTCCGTCCGTGCAGATGATTCTGAACCTCTGGGCCTGGGCCTCTTTGAGGCAGCGCTCGAGGTCGGCCATGTCGGCGTTGGCATAGCGATAGCGCACGGCCTTGCAAAGACGGACTCCGTCGATGATGGAGGCATGGTTGAGAGAGTCGGAGATTATGGCGTCATCTGAGGTGAGCAGAGGCTCGAAGAGACCTCCGTTGGCATCGAAGCAAGAAGCGTAGAGGATGGTGTCCTCGGTATGGAAAAAGTCCGAAATGGCGGCTTCAAGCTGCTTGTGGAGATCCTGGGTGCCACAGATAAAGCGCACGGAGGACATGCCGAAGCCCCTCTCCTTCATGGCCTTCTCCGCAGCCTGGATAAGGCGCGGGGAGTCGGCGAGGCCGAGATAGTTGTTGGCGCAGAAATTCAGCGCCTTGCTTCCGTCCTGAAGAGTGATCTCTGCGCTCTGGGCGGAGGCTATGTTCCTTTCATTCTTGTAGAGTCCGGCATCCTTGATAGAGGCCAGCTCTTCCTGAAGATGTTTTTGGAAATTGCCGTACATAATGTTATGCTGTATAGGTTACTGTCATCAATAGAATCCTCCACAAATTTAACAAATTATACTAAATAAATCGATTTCGGCATGAGTATATTAGTTTTTATATATAATTTTGCAAAAGAATAATGCTAGAACTCCTAACTGTATGAAGAATATTCTCGTGATAGGCTCTACGGGCCAGATTGGCTCCGAGCTGACAATGAAACTCAGGAAATTGCACCCCGAGGGGACGGTAGTGGCAGGATACATCAAAGGCAGCGAGCCGAAAGGCAGACTTCTTGAGAGCGGCCCTGCGGAAGAGGCTGATGTGCTGGACGGAGAAGAACTTCTCAGGATTGTCAAGAAGTACCATATCGATACCGTCTACAATCTCGCCGCCCTTCTCTCGGCGACGGCCGAAAAGAGGCCCGAGCTTGCCTGGCACATCCAGATTGACGGTCTTATCAACATTCTGGAGATCGCCAAGGACAACCGCTGCGCCGTCTTCACCCCTTCATCCATAGGCGCTTTCGGACCGGAGACACCTCACCTCAACACCCCGCAGGACACCATAATGAGGCCGCGCTCCATGTACGGCTGCACGAAAGTGGCCACCGAGCTGCTTAGTGATTACTATTTTCACAAGTTCGGAGTGGACACCCGTTCAGTGCGTTTTCCGGGGCTCATCTCCAACGTCACACTTCCGGGAGGAGGCACCACAGACTACGCCGTGGAGATTTACTACGCCGCCGTCAAGGGCGAAGAGTTCGTCTGCCCGATAGCGGGTGGAACCTTCATGGATATGATGTATATGCCGGACGCCCTCCGTGCCGCAGTCGAGATAATGGAAGCCGATCCTTCCAGGCTAGTCCACCGCAACTCTTTCAACATAGCCTCGATGAGCTTTGACCCTGAGATTCTCAGCGCAAAGATCAGAGAGCATATCCCTGGCTTCAAGATGCATTATGAGGTTGACCCTGTCCGTCAGGCCATCGCCGATTCTTGGCCGGACAAGATGGACGACTCCTGCGCAAGAAAGGAATGGGGATGGAAACCGACCTACGACCTTGAGAGCATGACGGTGGACATGATAGAGGCGCTCCGCAAGAAGCTGAAAATTTCCACCATCGAGAAAGCCGGGGTCTAGTCCCGTCGCCTCAAGAGCAACCCTCTCCCGCAAACCGGTCAGGCACAAGGGGAGCAAAGTTCGGGCACGGGCATACGAACATCGAAAAAGGCGGCTCATTTTCGAGCCGCCTTTTCTGGTTCAGATTTTTATCAGCGGTTTGGTAAGCGCTTCATGCAGCTCGTCATCGTAGCGCAGCCGCACCTTCACTCCGGCCATTTGGTAATAGTAGCGGACCACGATTTCCTCCTCTATGAACGGAATGATTTCCTTCTCCTGCGCCCTCAAGAAGGCGACCTTGTCCAGGTCAATAGCCTTAGAGAGAGCATCAAGCTCGTCCTTGGCCCCTTCCGCAAGACCATCCTTCTGAAGCTCCTTCTTCATAGAGTCAAAAAGGGCCATCGCCGAAGACCTGTAGTCGAAGTCCTTGTCTTTGGCGAAATTCACGAAATCCTCGTAATCCGTAAAATGGAAATAATCGACAGAAGGAATGGAAGCATGCTTGATGACATACCTCAAGGCATACTGCTCGATAATCCCGTTCACTACCAGCGAGTAAGTCAGGCGGCTGTACTGATGAGGCTCCAGCTCCACGTCAGGGGTGATTCCGCCTCCGTCACGCACCGTCCTGCCATGGGCGGTCTTGAATTCGTGGGTCAGCGAGTCAGGAATCTGGCTGACACTGCCGTCCTCGTTTCTGTGCGCATAGTCTATAGCCTGGACACAGCGTCCGCTCGGGGTATAATATTTGGCTATGGTGACCTTAATCTGGCCGTTGTAAGGGAGAGGCCTGATGGTCTGGACGAGACCCTTTCCGTAGGTGCGAGTCCCCATTATCGTAGCCCTGTCCATGTCCTGGAGGCAGCCACTGAGGATTTCCGAGGCAGAAGCCGTTCCTCCGTCCACAAGGACGACAATAGGAATCTTGGTATCAAGAGGCTCAGTCTCCGTGCGGAGAGCCGAAGCCGATGACTCGGAACGCCCCTTCTGGGTCACCACGAGAGTACCCTTCGGGACAAAGAGCGACACTATCTTGACAGACTCGGAAACCAGACCTCCGCCGTTACCCCTCAGATCGAAAATCAGTTTCTTCATCCCCTGCTTTTTCAGACTCTGGAAGGCATTGCGCACATCCTGAGAGACATTATCCGTGAAGCCGGTCTGAAGAATGTAGCCGGTAGTGTCATTCAACATCCCGTAATATTCCACGTCCGGAAGATGAATCCTCTCTCGGGTGATTTTCACGTCATCCACGACACCTGTCCTGATGTGGCGGATCCTAAGGACAACGTCAGTTCCAGGCTTGCCTTTCATCCTGTCGGAGCATTCCGAAGCTATCAGACCTTTCGTGCTGACACCGTCTATGGAGAGGACCTCGTCTCCGCTCACGATACCGGCCTTCGCCGCCGGAGAAGCCTCGTAAGGCTCATTGATGACAAGGGCGCTATCCTTGCCCGGCTTCCAGATCACGGCGCCTATTCCGCCGTAGGTCTTGTTGATCATCATCTCGAGATCATCGTTCTCCTCTTCAGGAATGTAGACCGTGTAAGGGTCCAGATTGCCGAGCATGGCGTCAATCCCCGCCCTCTCTATTCTGCCGAGAGGAAGAGAGTCGACGTAGTTGCTCCGGAGTTCCCGGAGAATCCCGTTGTTAATCTCAATCCACTGGCCGTAATTGAAGTCATCGGACTTAGCCTTGAGGGCTTTCTTGCCGGTCTGTCCTAAAACCGTGGCGGCCGAAAAAAGTCCGGCTGCAAAAACGAGTAATATTCTTTTCCCTTTCATGATCTGTCAGTTCCGAAAAAATATGATTTCGTGTCCATCAAGCAAGAGTCCATCAACAGCAAGTCCCATGCCCGAGAAGATACAAATTTAACAAATAAGCCGGACATATACCCACGAAGAAGCATAAGCTTAATCGATATATCTCAACACGGATTCGCGGAAATTTAATAACTTTGCCGCTGAAATCAGAAGTTAATAAAAAAGCAGTATGAAGATTGTATTTGCAACGGGCAATAGCGGAAAACTG
This sequence comes from Bacteroidales bacterium UBA7258, assembly GCA_002472565.1. Lineage (GTDB taxonomy): Bacteria > Bacteroidota > Bacteroidia > Bacteroidales > UBA932 > Cryptobacteroides. The sequence continues at coordinate 11,549 of DKSK01000016.1, forward strand.
CGTGAAGCACATGAAATCTTAGGCGAGGGCTTTGAGCTCGTTACCCCCGCCGCGCTGGGTGTCAAGGAAGAAATCCCTGAGACAGGCGGCACCATCGCCGCCAACTCTTATCAGAAGGCAAAGTATATCAAGGACCATTGCGGGGCCGACTCTTTCGCAGACGACACCGGTCTCGAAGTCGAAATTCTCGGAGGCGCCCCCGGAGTCCACACAGCCAGATACGCCGGAGAAGACAAGGACTTCGACAAGAATATGGACAAGCTCCTTGACGACATGGCCATGGCCGAAAAAGAAGCGTCCATGGCACGCGAGTTCGCTCTTGACACCGTCCATGCCACCCGCAAGGCCAGATTCGTAACAGTAGTGACCCTGATTCTGAACGGGGAAATGCACACTTTCGAGGGCGTAATGAAGGGAAAAATCAGGATTTCAAAGGCCGGGAAGGGAGGCTTCGGCTATGACCCTGTCTTTGTCCCGGACGAGATACTTCAGGATGACGGGACCATCGGTCCTAATGTCGGGAGACTCACCGCCGCCGAAATGACAGAGGAGCAGAAGAACGCCATATCGCACAGAGGAAAAGCTCTCAGAGCGATGGCCGATTATCTTCACGCTCTAGTGTCCTGAAGTGATGTCGGCGGAGACTCACCTGATAGTACTGTCAACAACGAAGTACGGGGAAAATTCCCTTGTGCTCCATTCTCTCAGCAGGGAATTCGGGCGCAAGGGCTTTCTTGTACGTGTCGGCAAGAAAGCCGGGACCGCGCTTTTTCTCCCGCTCAACATTCTGGAGGGAAAGGTCAACGAGAAGTCACCGGGAAGCCTGCAAACCCTTGGCAAAATAGCCATGCCGCTATCCCTTAATGGAATACGAGGCAACATCTACAAGAACACCATGACCCTCTTCATGAGCGAGGTCCTCTACCGGACCCTCAAGGAAGGAGCGGTCGAAGAAGGTCTTTATGACTGGTGCGAGAAAGCCATCGTGACACTCGATTCCATGGAGAGAGACTTCAGCAATTTCCATGTCCGCTTTCTTCTCGACCTTGCTACAGCCCTCGGATTCAGCCCCTCTTACAGCGATCTGGCGCCTTTCGCCAGAGGCTCTCTCACGGAACTTGAGAGATTCACGGACGCAAAGACCCTTGCCCAGGCCATGCTCGTGCCACTCAGCGGAGAGGGTCGCAGCGCTTTATGCGAATGCCTGCTGAGCTATCTGGAATATCACACAGAGGCCCGGATCAACATCCGTTCCCTCAAAATCCTTCAGGAACTGTACAGGTAGCGGGGACGGCCTCCGGGAGGCTCGCGCGAGGGGTTTATCTGTGTTTCTTGGCGGGACGGGAGAAAGACTTCTTGCGGCTGAAAATGGCGGAACGCACCTTGGCCTTCCTCGCGGCCGGATTGCCCTTCACGCGGTCCGGATCTTTGAGGCCATAGTCCTCGTAAGAATCGGATCCCTCACCAGGGGTGGAAGCGGCTGCAGGAACGCCTGGCTCAATGAGCTCATAATCAAGGATTCTCTGGTCGAGATTCGTATTCTTGACCTTGATGCGGACAGGATCGCCCAGGCTGTAGGTCTTGCCAGTGCGCTTGCCCACAATCTTATAATGCTCTTCGTCAAACTGGTAGAAATCAGAACGGATGTCACGCAGAGCGACCATGCCCTCAATCTTGGTAGGCTCGATCTCGACATACATGCCCCAGTCGGTGAGACCGGAAATCGTGCCGTCATACTCGTTGCCGACCTTGTCCCCCATGAATTCAACGGTCTTGTACTTGACGCTGTCCCTCTCGGCATTGGCCGCAATAACCTCACGGTCAGAAGCATACTGGCACTGCTGGGAATAATATTCCTTGTCGGCGGACTTGCCTCCGTCCAGATACAGGGCGAGCAGGCGATGGACCATCTCGTCAGGATAGCGGCGGATAGGAGAGGTAAAATGAGTATAGAACTTGAAGGCCAGACCGAAGTGGCCGATGTTGTCAGTGCTGTAGCAGGCCTTCGCCATGGACCTTAAGGCCAGCATCTCTATGGCCTGGAACTCAGGCTTGTCCTTAGCCTCTGCAAGCAGGCCGTTGATGGCCTTGGCGCAGGCCTTTCCTTCGCCGCCCAGATCAGCCTTGTAGCCAAAAATGCCGGCGAACTCGCTCACGCCATGAAGTTTCTCGGAATTAGGATTGTCATGAATACGATAAACGAAGGTCTTGGCGTCCTTCCTGGCCCTTCCGTCCATCTTGCCGCAAGTGGCGACCCATTCCGCGACAGCCTTGTTGGCAAGCAGCATATATTCCTCGATCATCCAGTTGGCCTCCTTGGTGATGACCTGATGAACTCCTATAGGCTTGCCGTTTTCATCGACATCGACCTTCATCTCAGGACGTTCGAAGCTGATCGCGCCGTTGGCGAAGCGCTTCTTGCGGAATTTGGCGGCGATCTTCCATGAAATCAATATAGCCTCCTTGAGAGAATCCGGGATGACGCAGCCATCATAGATGCCTTCGCCCATGGCAGAGTCGGAAGAAGCGTTGATCCCGTCGGTGCCTCCCTTCAGGACCATATTGAAAGACTGCTCCCCGTTGTCGATAACCTGCTGGGCAGTCTGGTAGGCGAAACGGTAATTGGAACGGATAGCTGTACGGCCGATCCAGGTATTGACGATTTTCGCATCCGGAGTGATTTCGAAGACTACCGAGAAAGTCAGTTTGTCCTCATTAGGACGGAGGGAGCAGAGCTTGTTGCTGAGCTTTTCAGGCAGCATCGGAACCGTCCTGTCGACCAGATAAACACTGGTACCGCGGGCCTGAGCCTCCTTGTCCACCACTCCGCCCGGCTTGACGTAATAGGTCACGTCGGCGATATGAACTCCTATCTCGACATTGCCTCCTTCCAGCTTCCTGAAAGAAAGAGCATCATCGAAATCCTTCGCGTCGGAAGGGTCTATGGTGTAGGTCAGGACATCGCGGAAGTCGCGTCTTCCCTCGAGGTCCTTCTTGGTAATCTTGTCGGAAATCTCATCGGCCGCATTCTCCACTTCCGGCTCGAAGCGGTAAGGAAGGCCATATTCAGCAAGAATCGCATGCATTTCCGTGTCATTCTGACCCATCTCGCCGAGCACGTCTATGAGATGTCCCTTAGGGTTGGCCTCTCCCTTCGGCCAGCTGTCGACTATGGCAGCCACCTTCATCCCGTTATGAGCCTTGAGATCCTCTGTCTTGCCGCCGACCGTTTCATGGACCCCGACGACAGTGAACTGACCCTTCTCCTCCGTCATCTTGAGGACTCCTGAAAGGGCCTCCCTCTCCCTGCCCTCCTTTCCCTTGGATGTGAAAGGCTTGCCGTCCCTGTCAACGACCTCGATGCTTATGTCATACGGCATATTCTTGCTCTGCATGAGGACCCAGGCCTGATGTCCGGTCACATGGAGGACGCCTACGAAAGGCTTCTTTGACCTCTCAACTATTTCGACGATCTCTCCTTCACGGCGCTTCTTGTCATCGCCCTGCCTGGTTATCGCCACCTTGACCGTATCCCCATGGAGGGCTCCCTTGGTCTTGGTCGCCTTGACGAAGATGTCATTCTGCGGGTCGTCAGGGATTATTACGAAAACATATCCGTCACGAGTCATCTGGACGGTACCGATGACAGTAGGATATTCCTTGCGCTCTCTTTCTTTTCCACCTTGCTTTCTGAAAACATTGCTCATTTTTCTCAGACCACGATTTCTGTGGCCTTTTCCCTGGCGCCTGCTATTGTCGTACATTGCCTTTGATGTTAAAAATCCGTATCTTTGCGGGCAAATTTAGCAATAAATGTTCATTTAAAGTCATCGATATGGGCAGAAAAGTTCTTCTGATTATACTCGACGGTTGGGGCGAGGGTAAACACAACTACACCAACGCAATTTATTCTCAGGGCACGCCTAATATCGACGCCCTCAGAGCTAAGTATCCTTTCGGACATCTCCAGGCCTGCGGAGAATACGTAGGACTGCCTGACGGCCAGATGGGCAACTCGGAAGTCGGCCACATGAATCTCGGGGCCGGAAGAGTTGTCTATCAGGACCTTCTAAAAATCAATCGCGCCTGCAAGAGCCATACTCTTCTTGAGAAGCCTGAAATAAAGGCTGTCTACGACTACGTCAAGAAGAGCGGTAAGAAGCTTCACCTGATGGGGCTCACCTCCAGGGGAGGAGTCCATTCTTCGCTTGAGCACATATTCGAATTCCTCAACGTCGCCAAGGAGTACGGCCTCGAGCAGGTCTATGTACATGCCTTCATGGATGGACGTGACACTGACCCTCACAGCGGAAAGGGCTTCATCGAGGAGCTTGAAAAGCATATGGCGGAGTCTACCGGCAAGGTGGCTTCCGTCTGCGGACGTTTCTACGCCATGGACCGCGACAAGCGCTGGAACCGCGTAAAGGAGGCTTACGACCTTCTCGTCAAAGGCATCGGAGCCGAGTTCACCTCCGCCACGGAGGGAATCCAGGCTTCTTATGATGCCGACGTGACCGATGAATTCATCAAGCCTATCGTCGTAGTTGGAGCGGACAAGAGGCCTCTGGCCACGATCGAAGAGGGAGACGCGGTGATCTTCTACAATTTCCGCAACGACCGCGCCCGCGAGCTCACCACCGTCCTCACCCAGAAAGATATGCCGGAAGAGGGCATGAAGACGGTTCCGGGCCTGTGGTACTGCTGTCTCACTCCGTATGACGCTTCTTTCACCGGCGTACACATCCTCTTCGACAAGGAGATCGTAAAGGACACCCTCGGAGAAACTGTCTCAAAGGCAGGAAAGAAGCAGCTGAGGATTGCCGAGACAGAAAAATATGCCCATGTCACCTTCTTCTTCAACGGAGGGCGCGAGGAAAAATTCCCGAACGAGGACCGCATACTCGTGGCCTCGCCTAAGGTTCCTACATATGATCTTCTGCCTCAGATGAGTGCTCCGGAGGTTGCCGAGAAACTTATCGCCAAGATCAACGAGGGAGATGAGGACATGATCATCCTCAATTTCGCCAACGGAGACATGGTCGGCCATACAGGAGTCTACAGCGCCATCACCAAGGCTGTCGAGACCATTGACAAGCTTGTCAAGAAGGTTGTAGACGCGGCCATCGCCAAGGACTATGTAGTTCTTCTTACCGCAGACCACGGCAACGCTGACCATGCGGTCAACGATGACGGCACACCTAACACGGCTCACTCGCTGAATACGGTGCAGTTCATCGTGATTAACGCTGGTCCGGAGGTCAAGACGGTCAAGGACGGAGCTCTTTGCAACGTAGCTCCTACCATTCTCAAGTTGATGGGGATTCCTCAGCCTGCCGACATGGACGCTGAGCCGCTGATCTAGGCGGTGGTGATAGGCGCTCCTTAGAGCGAAAAGAGGAGGCTGACTCAAAAGTGAGTTGGCCTCTTTTTTTGTCGGGAGGGGTGTGGGGTGCCGGGGGGACTCCATTCACGCTTCGCTTCACTCCGGC
>DKSK01000012.1 GCA_002472565.1 Bacteroidales bacterium UBA7258
CCTATCTTTACCACGTTAAAGTAGAAATACAAAAACACACGATATGGAAGTAAAAAAGACACCGAAAGCCAGCCTTGAAAACAAAAGGCTGATTTTCACTGAGATCGGCATGGTGATCTCTTTACTTGTCGTTTTGTGCGCGTTCAACTACACAACTAAGGACAAGAAGGAGGCGGCACTCGTTGACGAGAATCAGGTAGCAGTAGAGGAAGAGATAGTACCTATCACCGAGGAGACCCCTCCACCACCAGAGGCCGCTCCAAAAATTCCTGTGCTTTCCGACCAGATCGATATCGTTGATGACGAAATCCAGGTAGACGACAACATGTTCCAGAGCCTTGAAGATGACGCCAACACCGGAGTAGAGATCATGGATTACGTAGAGGAAGTGCAGGAGGAGACAGTAGAAGAGGCACCTATTCCTTTCCAGCTCGTAGAGGAGCAGCCTAAATTCAATGGAGGCGATCCTAAGACCGAATTCAGCAGATGGGTAAGCCAGCACTTGGAGTATCCAGAAATCGCAAAGGAAAACGGTGTTCAGGGACGTGTTACCCTCTCATTCACCGTAGGTCCAGATGGAGCAATCAGCAATGTGAAAGTGCTCAGAGGAGTTAACCCAGACCTCGACGCAGAGGCCGTAAGAGTTGTCAAGAGCTCCCCTAAGTGGACACCAGGAAAACAGCGTGACCGCGCAGTAAAGGTCAGCTACACCTTCCCGGTTCTCTTCCAGCTCCATTAACGGACATACATAAAGCTATTGGCTGACCTCCGAAAGAAGGACAGCCTTTTTATTAAAGAAAGCTATGTACAACACACAAGAAGAGAAAATAGAAAAGGCCGTATTAATATCGATAATAAGGCCTCAGGATGATGAGAGAAAGGTGGAAGAATACCTGGATGAGCTTAAATATCTCGCCAAAACGGCAGGGATAGAAGCAGATAAAAAGTTCGTACAGAGAGTCGACAAACCAGAAAGCTCAACTTACATAAGAAGCGGAAAACTACAGGAAATAGCCGATTACAGCAAGGAGAACGAGGTCACTTATCTTATCTTCGACGATGAATTGACAGGAATTCAGCAGAGAAATATTGAGAAGGTAGTAAAACCTGCGATAGTGATAGACAGGACATCTCTCATCCTTGAAATCTTCGCACAAAGGGCCCAGACAGCTTACGCAAAGACTCAGGTTGAATTGGCAAGATACAACTATATGCTGCCAAGATTGGCAGGCATGTGGACACATCTGGAAAGACAGAGAGGCGGTGTAGGGACACGAGGAGGAATGGGTGAGACCCAGATAGAAATAGACCGCCGAATCGTCAAAGAAAGGATAAGCAAACTTAAGGAGCAGCTTACGAAAGTCGACCGGCAGATGACAACGCAGAGGGGTAACAGAGGGCAGCTGGTAAGACTTGCGCTGGTGGGATACACAAATGTCGGGAAGAGTACTATAATGAATCTTCTTTCCAAGTCGGATGTCTATGCTGACAACAAACTCTTCGCTACGCTGGACACTACAGTAAGGAAGGTAGTTATAGAAAATGTACCATTTCTGCTAAGCGACACAGTAGGCTTCATAAGGAAGCTTCCTACTCAATTGATAGAGGCCTTCAAAAGCACTTTGAATGAGGTAAGAGAAGCGGATATTCTGGTCCATGTGGTTGATATTTCGCACCCTGGATTCGAAGAGCAGATGAAGGTTGTTGAAGATACTTTGAAAGACATAGGAGCAGGAAATAAACCCGTATACGTGGTTTTCAACAAAATCGACCAATATACATATGAGGAATATGACGAGTTCTCGATGGAGCCTAAACAAGCCAAGAACAGGTCACTGGACGAAATGAAAAACTCATGGATAGCAGCGGAAAAAAGCCCGTGTATCTTCATCTCGGCAAAGGAAAAAATCGGAATCGACAAACTCAAGAAGGATATCTACAAGATGGTTGCAGAGATTCATGAGGGACGCTATCCTTTCAATAACTTCCTCTGGTAAGGCCTGAAAAAAAATAATGAAAATAAAAAAATAAGGTGGCTCATTACGAGCCACCTTATTTCTCTTAAAAAATGTCAGATTAGTCGCGGAACTTAGCCTTAAGGAATTCGCGGTTGAGTCTTGCGATATGCTCGACAGAAATACCCTTAGGGCATTCCATTTCGCAGGCGCGCGTATTGGTGCAGTTACCAAAGCCCAGTTCGTCCATCTTCGCAACCATCGCTTTTGCCCTTTTAGCAGCCTCAGGACGGCCTTGAGGAAGAAGAGAGAGGGAACTTACCCTCGCGGCTACGAAAAGCATTGCAGAGCCGTTTTTGCAAGTAGCGACACAAGCACCGCAACCGATGCAGGCGGCGGCATCCATGGACTCCTCGGCAGTCTCATGAGGAATGAGAATAGCGTTGGCATCCTGAGCTGACCCGGTCCTGACGGAGATGAAGCCACCAGCCTGGAGAATCTTGTCAAAGGCTGTACGATCTACGACAAGGTCCTTGATCACTGGGAAAGCGGCGCTCCTCCAAGGCTCTACAGTAATGGTAGCTCCGTCCTTGAAATGACGCATGAAAAGCTGGCAGGTAGTGACATGGTCATCAGGACCATGGGCACGGCCGTCAACATACAAGGAGCAGGCTCCGCATATACCCTCACGGCAATCATGGTCAAAGGAGACAGGGCCGCTGGTATGGCTTCCCTTATCCACGGCGACCGGGTCCGCACCCTTGCGGATCAAATCATCGTTAAGGATGTCGAGCATCTCGAGAAAAGAAGTATCCTCCTCAATGCCAGACACATGATAGGTCTCGAAATGACCCTTATCTTTAGCGTTCTTCTGACGCCAAATCTTCAAATTAAACTCCATAGCCCTTTAGTCTTTATAATTTCTGGTAGCCACCTTGATGTACTGGTAATTGAGAGACTCCTTATGAAGTTCAGGAAGCTGGTTCTCTCCCTTATACTCCCAGGCCGCTACATACATGAAGTGCTCGTCGTCTCTCTGAGCCTCTCCTTCAGGAGTCTGATGTTCAATGCGGAAGTGTCCTCCGCAAGACTCCTCACGGTTGAGCGCGTCACGGGCCATGAGTTCTCCTATCTCGAGGAAGTCCTCAAGACGGAGAGCCTTCTCAAGCTCCTGGTTGAATTCGTACTGACTTCCTGGAACACATACATTCTTGTAGAAATAGTCCTTGAGCTGATGAATCTTCTCGATAGCGGTCTCAAGTCCCTTCTTCTCTCTGGCCATTCCGACATATTCCCACATTATATTTCCGAGCTTCTTGTGGATGGCATCAACAGGCTCCTTGCCCTTGATGGCGAAGACCCTGTCGATACGTGCCTGGACAGCCTTCTCAGCCTCGTCAAACTCAGGGGCGGAAGTGTCGGTCTTAGGCTCGTTAAACTTATGGGAAAGATAGTCTGCGATGGTCACAGGCAGAACGAAATATCCGTCGGCAAGACCCTGCATGAGGGCAGAGGCGCCGAGACGGTTTCCGCCGTGGTCTGAGAAGTTAGCCTCGCCGATAGCGTAGAGGCCAGGAATGGTGGTCTGGAGATCGTAGTCGACCCAGATTCCTCCCATGGTGTAATGGATGGCAGGATAGATCATCATCGGCTCCTCCCATGGAGAAGAATTGGTGATCTTGTAATACATGTCGAAGAGGTTGCCGTAACGCTCCTGAACTCTCTGATGTCCGAGACGGGCGATGGCATCCTTGAAATCTAGGAAGACGGCAAGACCAGTCTCGTTGACACCGAAGCCAGCATCACAACGCTCCTTGGCGGCACGGGAGGCAACGTCACGAGGAACGAGGTTTCCAAAGGCAGGATAGCGGCGCTCGAGATAATAGTCACGGCGGTCCTCAGCTATCTGTGAAGGCTTTATCTGATGCTTGCGAAGCTTGTCTACATCCTCTTTGAACTTAGGAACCCAGATGCGGCCGTCATTACGGAGAGACTCGGACATGAGGGTGAGCTTGCACTGCTGGTCGCCATGGACAGGAATACAGGTAGGATGGATCTGCGCAAAGCAAGGATTAGCGAAATATGCACCCTTCTTGTAGCACTCCCATGCGGCGGAACCATTGGAATTCATGGCATTAGTCGTGAGGAAGAAGGTACGGCCGTAGCCTCCGGTAGCGATTACTACGGCATGCGCGCCGAATCTCTCGAGCTTACCGGTAACGAGGTTGCGGGCGATGATACCCTTGGCCTGGCCGTTGATGACGACGAGGTCGAGCATCTCGTGGCGAGGATAACTCTTTACAGTCCCGGCCGCGATCTGACGGTTAAGAGCTGCATATGCGCCGAGAAGAAGCTGCTGGCCAGTTTGGCCTCTTGCATAGAAAGTACGGCTGACCTGAACTCCTCCGAAGGAGCGGTTGGCGAGATATCCGCCATATTCACGAGCGAAAGGAATTCCTTCCGCTACACACTGGTCGATGATGGCGGAACTTACCTCGGCGAGACGATAGACGTTCGCCTCACGGCTGCGGTAATCACCTCCCTTGATGGTGTCATAGAAGAGGCGGTAGACGGAGTCATTGTCGTTCTGGTAATTCTTTGCGGCGTTGATTCCTCCCTGAGCGGCGATAGAGTGCGCGCGGCGAGGAGAATCGCTGATGCAGAAGACCTTGACATTGTAGCCAAGTTCACCGAGAGTGGCGGCTGCTGAAGAGCCTCCGAGTCCGGTGCCGACGACTATAATTTCGAGCTTTCTCCTGTTGTTAGGACTGACAAGTCGAATTTCCGACTTCCTTCTGGTCCACTTTTCCGCCAGAGGTCCGTCAGGAATCTTTGAGATTAATTTATCGGCCATTATGATTGTTGTTATGAGTTGATCACTTATAATAAGTCTGCAATTTTAGTCAATTTTAGGCAATTAGCCAATTTCCGCGGGTCATTTCCTCAAATAATCTCGAAAATAATCGAGATATGTCTTTCTGATGAGAGAAAGCAGAGACTTGTATTTGTCGGAAAATGCCGATAAGGATGTCTCTCCTCTGCTCCATGAAGAAAGCTGAGAAGAAAAATCATCGCTATAGACGGCCTCAACCTTTCGGCAAAGATCGGAGACTCCATCTGGCGAAGCGGCCTTCTTGATGTAAAGGGCTTCATCGCAGATTGCGGCATGGCCTTCTTTTCCATGGGGACTCATCCATGAAGGAATCGTTTGAGCCTCGAGAAGAGGTACGCAGACCGTAGCCTCAGGCCAGCCCAGACAAGTCCACATCACGGTTTCTTCAGGCCTTCCGCCCCGCGCTACGCCCTGAAAAACTATTGCGGCGGAACTTATCTCCCGGCATATGGGAAGACCTGATCTTGAAATTGAGTTGATGAGATCAAGCGGGACAAGCTTCGAAATATCAGAATTCTTCATTATCGAAACAGCCTTCTCATATCTGTCCACTCCATGTCTGGATTCTCTCCTTCCAGTTTCGGTAAAATTAGTGACCACCCTCCAGCCGCAAGGTATTTCATTGACGTCGAATTTAGTCCATGAATGATTGTTCACCTCGTAATAGGCGGCGCCGCCGAAGGCATCGATGATTCCGAAATTTGCTTCTACCCCCATAGGGCGTGAAAGAGTGTCGAGAAGCATCTCGAAATCAGAAAGATCCCGGCAGATACCAAGGGCCCTTGCCATCAAAAGTCCCTCTCTGTCCATGAGGCTGTCAGGAATATCGTCATCCTTAAGGTCGTAGGTGGCGGTATTCATGATGCAGAAGCCTGCGGAATTGGTTCCGCTCCATATCTCTTTCTCATTGCCGGCGTTGCAAAGCCCGATGTAAGTGTATAAGGGGCCTTTCCCACGCACTATCGCATTGTCAAGAAAGTCAGTGTCCCGGTGTTTAAGCATCAGCGGCCTTCCGTCGGAGGTGAACTTGCCGGAGATAATGACCGAAGTGCAGGCCGAAGCCTCCTTGGCGAAGATAGAAAAAGAGACAAAGGAAAGGGCGAGGCAGATTGATTTAAGGGAAAAGAGATGGTTCATCCGCGTCTTGTATATTGTTTCTGTTAATGTACTTTTCTAGTCCGAGATGCCTGTAGGCGAGCTCGGTCGCGATTCTTCCGCGCGGCGTCCTCTGGATAAAGCCCTCTTTAATGAGGAAAGGCTCATAGACCTCCTCTATCGTACCCTGCTCCTCTCCTACCGCGGTAGCTATCGTTGTAACTCCTACCGGACCTCCTCTGAACTTTGTGATTATGGTGGAAAGAATCTTGTTATCTGTCTGGTCGAGCCCCCTCTTATCTATGTTCAGGGCATTCAGGGAATAATTTGCGATTTCGAGATTAATATGCCCGTCTCCAACAACCTGGGCGAAGTCACGCACCCTCTTAAGAAGGGAATTGGCGATACGCGGAGTACCACGGCTTCGCAAGGCAATCTCCCTTGCAGCGTCATCCTCTATCTCTATTTTGAGAATGGCGGCAGAGCGCTTAACTATACTCACCAGGTCAGAAGTGTCGTAATACTCAAGGGCGAAATTGATACCGAAACGGGCACGAAGAGGGGCGGTGAGAAGGCCGCTGCGGGTGGTAGCTCCAACGAGGGTGAAAGGACTCAGGCCTATTCTCACGGAACGGGCTCCTGGTCCCTTGTCTATCATGACATCTATCACGAAGTCTTCCATCGCGGAATAGAGATACTCCTCAACTTCCGGGGGAAGACGGTGGATCTCATCTATGAATAGAACATCACCTTTTTCCAAGGAAGCGAGTATGCCGGCAAGGTCTCCAGGACGCACGAGGACAGGGCCTGATGTAACCTTCATTCCGACCCCGAGTTCGTTCGCTATGATATGGGCCAAGGTAGTCTTTCCAAGGCCCGGAGGCCCGTGAAAAAGAACATGATCAAGGCTTTCACCTCTCATCTTCGCGGCCTTGATGAAGACCTTGAGATTGGACACGATCTTGTCCTGTCCAGTGAAATCTGTCAGTTCCTGAGGCCGGATAATTCCGTCTAAATCCTTATCTTTGTCCGCGTCGGCAACATGCGGATTGAAATCTTCAGCCATGTCCGAGTTTCTTTATATCACAAATATACTTATTTATTTATAAGATTTTATGATATATATGAAACGTGGAAATTGTTAATAACATTGGCAATAGATTGATATATAATGCTTTCGACATATTGAAAACTGTTGAGAACCCTTTTGGAAACTTCTTGGAAAAATGTGGACAGAAAATTTTGAAATGAAGAAAAAGTTCTGCTTCTGAAAATTTTATCAAGGACAAAATTTAGTTTTCATATTTTTTACACCCGGTTTTCAACGGGTTATCAACAGAAAATAAAGACGAATGTTGGTAAGTTCCAAGTCAAGCTCCTTGCTCGCTGAGAGCATAGGAGTAAACAAGGATTCATATTGCGGGGGTCTTTACCTTTCCGCACGTTGGTTCGTGCTCAGCCAAATCGCGAAGAAAGGCACCCACCTTGTCGTTCTTCCGAACAGTGAGGCTTCGGAATATTGTTCAGGCGACCTTTACAATCTTGTGGAAGGAGACAGAATCTTCTATCTCCCTGATTCTGGAAAGTCTGTCGAGAGGAGTAATTACAAGTCCAGCCTCGCCGTGCAGAGGACTTCTGCCATAGGAAAAATCCTTGACAACAAGGACAACTCCCACCTGCTCTTCATAGTCACTTATCCGGAAGCTCTTGAAGAACTGATTCCTGACACTTCCAAGATCAGTGGATCCCTTCTTAAAATAAAGGTAGGGGATGAGATAAGCCATGAAAAGATAGTTGAAATAATAGGAGCACAGGGCTTCGAGAGAGTAGATTTCGTTTCCGCCCCTGGGCAGTTCGCCATAAGGGGTTCTCTGATGGATATTTTCTCATATTCCGATAGTAATCCTTTCAGAATCAGCTTCTTCGGAAATGAGGTGGTAAAAATATCGGTTTTTGACGGCAACACCCAGCTTTCTTTAGAGGAAAGAAAAGAGGCGGACATCTTTCCTGACATCGTGGCCAATGGGGAGGGACCTTCCGAAATTTCTGTAACGAAGATTTTTCCGAAGGATACCGTCGTATGGCTTGATTCTTCAGACATGTATTCGGACAGGGCCTTTTTCGGAGAGCTTGCTTCTTTCAGAAGAGTCTTCACAGATGTTCCGATAGCCCTTGCCAAGAGTATAGAGCCAATCCGTTTCGACATAAGTCCTCAGCCGGTCTTTAACAAGAATTTCGAACTGCTAACCGAGGATATAAGACACAGGATAGAATCAGGCTACAAGGTCTGCATCTACGGAGACAAGGAAAGTCAGCTCGACAGGCTCAGGAACATTCTCTCGGACAACGAAGGGCTTCTCCCCTATTTCATAAAAGGGAAAAACCTCCATGCTGGCTTTATCGACAATGAGGACAAGGTCTGCTGCTACTCCGACCATGAAATTTTCGACAGGTTCCAGAGAGTATCCTTAAGAAGGACGGTCGAAAAGACAGAGCAGTTGACTATCAATGACCTTAATTCCTTCAAGATAGGAGACTACGTCGTCCATATTGACCATGGAGTCGGAATTTTCGGAGGCCTGGTTAGGATGAAGGACGATAAAGGACTCGTCCATGAGGTAGTCAAGCTGATGTACAAGGACGGAGATGTCGTCTTCGTTTCTGTCCATTCTCTCAACAAAATTTCGAGGTACAAGTCCAAAGATGACCTTCCTCCCAAGATAAACAAACTCGGGTCCAAGACATGGCAGGCTATGAAGGCCAGTGCCAAGTCGAAGATAAAGGACATAGCCAAGGACCTTATAAGTCTATATGCCAAGAGGAAGGCTTCCAAAGGTTTTGCCTTCTCTCCCGACACTTATCTCCAGGAAGAGCTGGAATCTTCTTTCATGTACGAAGATACTCCTGACCAGCAGTCCGCTACCCAGGCCGTGAAAAGGGATATGGAGGCTCCTTCTCCGATGGACAGGCTGGTCTGCGGAGACGTAGGTTTCGGCAAGACAGAGATAGCCGTCAGAGCCGCTTTCAAGGCAGCCGCCGATTCTAAACAGGTGGCTGTCCTGGTTCCGACCACTATTTTGGCTCTACAGCACTATGAGACTTTCACTCAAAGACTCAAGAATTTGCCTTGCAACGTAGAATATGTCAGCCGTCTTCGTACTGCCAAGGAGGTTTCAGACATCCAGAAGAGGCTCGCGGAAGGAAAAATCGACATTCTCATAGGAACACATAAAATACTCGGTAAGAATTTCGTGTTCAAGGATCTCGGACTCTTGATCATTGACGAGGAACAGAAGTTCGGGGTCTCCGCAAAAGAGAAGCTGCGTCAGATAAAGGCTTCCGTGGATACGTTGACATTGACTGCCACCCCTATCCCGCGAACTCTCCAGTTTTCTCTTCTCGGGGCGAGGGATCTCAGCATAATGAACACTCCCCCTCCAAACAGGATTCCTATTCAGACGGAAATCATCCATTTCGATGAAGAAAATATCAGCGGCATAATCAATTATGAGCTGAACCGCAACGGACAGATTTTCTTCCTTCATAATAAGGTAGAGGAATTGAGCGGTGTCTACGATATTCTCCATAGATTGGTCCCGGACATGAAAATCTGCGTCGCTCATGGACAGATGGAAGCAAAAGAATTGGAAGACAAGATGCTGGCCTTCATGAGAGGGGATTACGACATGCTTCTCTGCACGACAATCATAGAGAACGGTCTTGATATTCCGAATGCGAATACCATCATAGTGAATCAGGCTCAGAATTTCGGCCTTAGCGACCTTCACCAGCTTAGGGGAAGAGTGGGGAGGAGCAACAAGAAGGCTTTCTGTTATCTCGTCGTTCCTCCTCTCACTTCCATTACAGACATCGCCAGAAGAAGGTTGAAGGCTATAGAGGAGTTCAGCGACCTCGGCGGAGGCTTCAACATAGCCATGCAGGACCTTGATATCAGAGGAGCGGGCAATCTTCTCGGGGCTGAACAGAGCGGCTTCATAGCTGATATGGGCTATGAAACCTACCAGAAGATTCTTGCCGAGGCCATGGATGAACTCGGAGTTGAGACAGGAATAGTCAGCAGGAATGAGTCTTATTCCTATGTAATTGACTGCAATATTGATACGGATTTCCAGGCCTATATTCCTGATTCATACATAGACGTACCTGCCGAAAAGATAAGAATCTACCAGGAACTCGATTCTACCAAGAACGACAAGGTACTGGACACTATGGAGAATCGACTTGAAGACAGATTCGGACCTGTGCCTGCTGAACTCGAGAATCTTTTCGACATCGTTAGAATAAGGCATCTTGGAGAGAAGCTGGGCTTCGATAAGATTATCATGAAGAACGGCCTTATGATTGCTTTCTTCGTACAGAATCCGATGTCGGAATATTATCGTTCGAGTCTCTTCCGCTCCGTGTTGGAGAAGGTAGGCGAGTGCGGAGTCCTTTTCACCATGAAGCAGAAGGATTCCAAGCTCAGGCTGATCTGCCACAATGTGAGCTCTGTAAAAAAGGCCCTCGAAAACCTCAGAAAATTAGACAAAAATCAGTAAGATGAATCTCATCATAGACATTGGTAATACTGCGGTAAAGGCAGCATGGTCTGACAAGATGACCTTGGGAAAGACCTTTCGTTATCAGGGAGAGAAGGTACAGGATTTCATAGCCTCTCTCACAGAGAAGGATAAGCCTGACGTGATGGTGGTGTCTTCCGTCTATGACATTTCCTCTTCTGATGCTGAGGCCATGACGAAAGAATGCGGCTCCCTGCTGATTCTTGACGGGAAACACCCTGAGATGCTCTACAGGCACAATGTTCCCCAGTACATGACCTATGACCGTGCAGCTTCCATTATAGCCTCGCGATACCTTTTCAAAGGAAGAGGAGTCACTATTTTCGATTTCGGAAACACCCTGACCATCGATTTCATTGACAAGAACGGCTGGTACACTGGAGGCAACATTTCTCTTGGCTGCAGGACAAGATTCAAGGCGCTGAACAGATATTCAAGGGCTCTTCCGCTGATAGATACCCCGGACGAACCTTCCCTGCTCGGTACTTCTCTCGCCACTTCTATCGAGGGAGGAGTAATTTCGGGCATAATGTTTGAAATAGAGGGCTACGTCTCTCTCCATCAAGACAACATCTTGGTGTTCACTGGCGGAGACGCGAATTATTTTGCAAAAAGGATGAAAAACTCGATATTTGTAATTTCCAACCTCGTCCTGATGGGCTTGGCTTTAATAGCGGACGAATATGTCAGCAAAGACAATTGAGGCACTTTTTATTTCACTTCTTCTCCTCATCCCGGCAACGATTTCAAGGGCTCAGGATGGGGCTGACGAGTCGTATTCTCCTTATTCTGTGTTCGGAATAGGAGACATCTCGCGTCAGGGGACGGCCTATAACAAGGGCATGGGAGGAGTAGGAATCGCCAACCGGAGCCACAGATTCGTGAATTATCTCAATCCAGCCGCCGTGACTGCGAGAGATACCTTGTCTTTCATGATGGACGTGGGGGTAGTGAACCAGAACAAGATTTTCAAACAGGGAAGCGGTAAATCCGTCAACAATTCCACGAACATGTTTAATTTCGTGGCCACTTTCCCTATTTATAAGAAAAGCGCTTTCATTTTGGGAATTACTCCTTTCAGTGATGTAGGCTACGATTTTTCCCATCCGATAACAGACCCTTCCGTCATAGGTAATACAGGGAACGTAACTTATTCTTCCGAAGGAAGCGGCAGTCTATACCAGCTTTTCGGAGGCATGGGAGCAAGCCTCTGGAGTAATTTTTCCGTCGGAGCAGAACTTATTTATGTTTTCGGCAATCTGGACAAGGACACCAGGATGAGCTTCGATGACAATACTTACAGAAGCATCTATTCTGGATATACTCTCCAGCTCAATGCCGTCACCGGAAAATTCGGAGTCCAGTATGAGAAGCCTCTCTCCAATGGTCTCACCCTCACCGCCGGAGCCACATACAGAATGGGTGCCAAACTCAAGGGTTACGCCAAGGGGTACCAGTATGCCGCCGTGTCGGGCGTGGTGGATACTACCTACAACGCGAAGAGAAATTTTACCGACACCTTGTCCCGTTCCCGTAATAATGTGAAGCTTGGAAGCGAATATGGTATTGGAATTTCGCTCAGAAAAGACGACCTTTGGAGTCTGGAATTTGATTACCTCTTTTCGGACTGGGGAAATAGCGGTTTTGACAGCCACAGGGGCTTCTCGAACAGAGGGGCCGCCAACTTCACGACAACTTCTTCCCAATCATTCAGAGGAGGTTTCGAAATAACGCCGAACAGAAATGACATCCGTTATTATCTGAGACGCTGCACCTATCGCATCGGTGCTTATTATGACACCATGTATTATAAGGTCAACGGAGAGCAGATCCGGCAGTTCGGCTTGACTTTAGGGACGACACTTCCGGTATTCCGCTGGTATAACGGTCTGACTCTGGGAATTGACCTCGGTCAGAAGGGAAGCACCAGCGGGAGGCTGATAAAAGAAAACTACATAATGTTCAACGTAGGCATCAATATTCATGATATCTGGTTCCAGAAACCTAAATATGAATAAAGATTCCGTTGAAATAAGACGTAACTGGAAATTTAAAGAAGAACTATGAAAAAAATCAAAATTCTATTCGTCGCCGCTCTCGCGACAGTCCTCGGAGGAAACCTCAGCGTTTCCGCCCAGGGAAAATATGGCGCTGACAGTGCAAACTGCGTGCTCTACCTCTCCTATTACAAGGAGTACTATAAACAGAAGAATTATGATTCAGCTCTGCCGAACTGGAGAAAGGCCTATAATATCTGCCCTCCTACTGCCAGCCAGAATCTGTTCATAGATGGTGCCTCCATGATGCGCCGCCAGATTCAGAAGACTTCGGATCCTCAGGCCAAAAAGGCTCTCATCGATACCCTTATACGCATTCAGGACACCAGGGCCAAGTATTATCCTAAATATGCCGTGACCGCAATGAACAACAAGGGTCTCGACATGTCCAATTATCTCAAGGATAATCCTAAGGTTCTTTATGACGGACTCAACGAAATCATCGCGAGCAACGGTGCGGAGATCAAGCCGAGCCTCCTTCTCTTCGACCTCAACGCCGCCATCCAGCTTTATCAGAAGAATGAGCTCGGAGCCGAGGAAGTCATCAAGACTTATCAGAACAACATGAACATCCTCGCCAGCGCTTCCGCCGGAAAGGATGAGGCTCATCTTCAGGAATATGACAAGGTAAAGTCCGATATCGAGGGTCTCTTCATCAATTCTAAGGTGGCCAGCTGCGATAACCTCATCGCCCTCTTCACCCCTCGTTATGAGCAGAGCCCTACCGATACTTCCCTCGTAAAGAACATTGTCCGTATGATGTCCTCTACCGAGAACTGCACCGACAATGAACTTTACCTCAAGGCCGCTACTTCTATGTATCAGCTTGATCCTTCCGCTCAGAGCGCCTACTTCCTTTTCAGGCTCAATTCCTCCCGCGGAAATGTGGATGATGCCATCAAGTATATGAACGAGGCCATCTCTTCTACTGATATCGATGACGCCACCCGCGCCAACTATAACTATGAACTCGCTACTTTCTGCGTGAAGAACGGAAAGGATGTAACAGGATATGAGGCGGCTCAGAACGCCATGGAGATTGATCCTTCGCTCGCAGGAAAGTGCTACTACCTCATGGGAACAATCTGGGGGACAGTTCAGTGCGGCGGAGATGAAATTTCGTCGAGGGCTCACTTCTGGGTAGCGGTAGACTATATGCAGAAGGCGAAGAACGCCGATGCCAGCCTCACCGAAGACTGCAACAACATGATCCGTCAGTACAGCGTCTACTTCCCTAAGACCGCCGACGCCTTCATGTATGACCTTACAGACGGAAACGCTTATTCCGTAAACTGCAAGGGCCTCCATGCCAGCACCACGGTAAGAACTCAGAAATAATCAGTCAGCGGTGGCGAAGGTTTTCCCTAGCCGCGGGTTATGACTCACATCAGCAGAATATTCAGGATGACGGCAACCGCTTTTACGGTTGCCCTCATCGTATTATCATGTAAGTCCAAACTAAAGGCGGCCGAGGACCTGGATATGAGCAAGTCTCCGCTCCAGGAAGTCGACAGTATGTATCTGATACAGTCGAAGAACGGAGCTGTGACCCTGAGGGTTTTCGCCAACGTCATGGAACGCTTTGACAACGACAGCGTGACCTACGAGACTTTTCCTATGGGGCTGAACGTATATTCTTATGGCGATGACGGGGTTCTAGAATCTACCATCAGATCTGACAACGCCATGCATAAGAAGAATAAGCGTTCCGGCGTAGAGATGTGGCAGGCTTTCGGCAACGTGGTCGTGAGAAATCTTGTCAATCACCAGACCATGCAGTCGGACACGATTTACTGGGACAGAACCAGGCATGAGATTTATACTGATTGCTACATCAGGATGTATTCTCCTGACGGCTTTATCCAGGGCTACGGCATGCGTTCAGACGAGAAGGCGAGGAATGCCATGATAACCAGACCTTTCAATAACTATGCTGTCGTCGTGAAGGATACGAATGAGGTTATCATCGATACCGCTAATTTCATCGGTCCCCTTCTTAAGAGCAAACATAGCCAAAAATAGCTTTCGTTTGAATAAATTTTGCTAACTTCGCAATCCATATACTTTTATGGACAGTTTTTACCGTTGAAAACAAAAAACAGCATAACAAATGGCGGTTCTTGAAAAAATACGCGTAAAGTTCGGACTCGGAGCGTCCATAATTATCGCTCTGGGTCTGCTCTCATTTATCATCGACCCAAGCGAGATTACTTCTGCCTTCCAGTCGATGTCCAACAAGAATGATGTCGGAAGCATCAACGGAAAGTCAGTTTCCTATGTTGATTTCCAGCAGCAGGTTGAGGATCTCACTGATATCAACGAGTCTCTCACCGGCGCTTCTGCTCAGAATGCGGATCAGCAGAAGCAGCTGAGGGATCAGGCGTGGACGGAGGATATCTACAAGTATCTCTTCCTCAAAAGGGCCAAGGCGGCCGGTCTCAACGTCGGCAATGAGGAGATGGTTGACCTTACCACAGGCAACGATATCTCCCCTATCATCTCCCAGATATTCCAGGGTGAGAATGGAGACGTCGCGGCAAATGTCCGCAATTTCGTCCAGAGCCTTTCCAGCGACCAGACCGGCAAGATGAGGTCTGTATGGAATTATCTCCAGAATTCTGTCTACAATCAGCAGTACTACGAGAAGTACGCTTCTCTCTTCGCCGCTTCCAATTTTGAGAATCCTCTCATGATGAAGAGGGCTATCGCCGAGAACAACAATACGACGGATGTCAATTTCGTCATGATTCCTTTCGGCTATCAGCAGGATTCGACCATCAAGGTCTCTGATTCCGAGATCAAGAGCTATTATGATTCTCATAAGAAGCTTTTCCGTCAGCAGGCCAGCCGCGACATGGAGTATGTAGTCTATGAGGTCAAGCCTTCCCAGAGCGATATCAATGCCGCCAAGAAGGCCCTTTCCGACGTTCTCCCTGAGTTTGCCTCGACGACGAATCTCAAGAGTTTTATCCTTAAGAACAGCGACAGGTCTTATTCAGAATATTGGAACAAGCCGGGTGATCTCAAGACTGTTTCCGCCGATATCGACAATTTCGTCTGGAGCGGTGCCGAGGGTGTTTCTGACATCTATGCTAACGGTGACAATTTCTACGCTGCTCGCGTTATCGATACCAAGACTGTACCTGATTCAGTCTATGTAAGGCATATCCTTTTCCAGGGTTCCGACGCCGACGCGAAGGCTGACAGCGTTCTCGCCGTCCTCAAGGCCGGAACCGAGAGCTTCTCGAATCTTGCCACCCAGTATTCTTCCGACAGCCAGAGCGCTGCTGACGGAGAGCGCGGAAATCTCGGCTGGCTCACCCAGAACTATATGTTCCCTGGCATGGAGAGCGTGCTTACCGCCAAGACTGGAGTTCCTTATATCGTCCGCACTCAGTATGGTACTCATATCGTAGAGGTTACCAAGACTACAGAGCCGATTGTAAAGAAGCAGGTGGCCATTCTCGAGAAGGATGCTCAGCCTAGCAAAGAGACTTTCAACAGTGTCTATTCCGAGGCTAACAAGTTCGCTGCTATAGCCGGTCATAAGTATGCTGGCTACAAGGCCGCTGTTGATTCTCTCCATGTATATTCTCATCCGAGGAACAACATGCTCATGAGCACCGAGCAGCTTGGCAGCATTGACGATGCCAAGGAGGTTACCCGTTGGGTCTTCGACAATAAGCCGGGCAAGGTTTCTGATATTATCACAGTCAGCAACAATTTCTTCGTAATCGCTACTGTCAAGGGTGTGCATAAGGATGGCTTTGCTACTGTTGATGAGGTTTCCGCCCAGATTAAGGAGAAGCTTTATTACGATAAGCTCGCTGAAAAGACTGCCGCCGAAATCAAGTCGAAGATTGCAGGAATGACTGATCTTCAGGCTATAGCCGAGAAGCTTAATTCTTCTGTAAGCAGCCAGAGCGGCGTTACTTTCGCCAACATGGGTGCTGCGCAGCTTGATCCTAAGTTTATCGGTGCGCTCAGCGTCGCTCCTGTAGGCAAGATCTGCGGTCCTGTAGCTGGATCTATCGGTGTTTATGTCTTTGAAGTTACCGGGCGTGATACTGGTTCTTTCTATACCGAGGATGACGCGAAGGCTCGCAAGAATCAGGAGAATCAGTATCTGAGCCAGATGATTATTCCGGTGATGAGCCAGGATGCCGTCAAGGACAACAGAGACCGCTTCTATTAGTAGTTTCTTGAATAGAATTTTCGTTGAAGGCGACTCCCTTTCGAGCCGCCTTCTTTTGTATATAGAAGAGAGGAATCTTGGCTGCATTCCGCAAAGCGGAGGAGGATGGGACTATGGTCGGAGACACCTCCGTTGTACCGAGGGCCAGTGTAGGTGCGAAGAGGCTTGAAACCAGGATGGGTATTGTCCCAGACCATGAGAAAAGGAGGCTCGAGAATATCCATCCTGCAGCGGTTCCCGATTTCAGGATTCACCATGAACATATCTATAAGTTCCCATTTCCCATTGTAGCGGATAGATCCCCTTCCCTTTGCCGCTAGCGGAAGGGCAAGATTCAGCAAGTCCCCACAGCGGACGTTCTCTGGCGTGTCATTGAAGTCTCCCATTGAGATAACGTAGGATACCCCGGCCCCTCTGAGAGAGTCTCCAACGGCCTGCATTTGCCTTATGGCGGCATCTCTTCTCCAATCAGAATCTCCGCCTCCGTATTTCGAAGGATGATGGTTGACCAGGATGCCGAATTCTTTTCCTCCGCGCCTCAGTACGGCCGCAAGAATGTCTCTGGTCTTGAGGCTGTCTCCTCCCATGGATCCGCTTACATGGACCGGTCTTGATGAAAGAGACTCGAACTCTGACCTGCGATAGAGCAGCGCTACGTCAATCCCCCTGTGGTCAGGAGATTCATAGTGTATGATGCCGTAATCCAGCTTTCTGAGTGCCGTCTCCGAGAGAAGTTTTCTCAGTACAAAGCCATTCTCTATTTCGGCGAGACCCACAAGATCCGGAAGCCTCCCGTACTTTTCTCCAGTCCACAGGATAGTCTTTGCTATGGCATTGCATTTGGCGTAAAAACGCCGCTTAGTCCACCTGCGTACTCCATGTGGGGAAAACTCCGCATCAGAGTCCCCTCCATCATCGTTGAAATAATCAAAAAAGTTCTCCACATTCCAGAACATTACGCTTAGACTGTCCCCCCGGGATACGGCATGAAGCGGAAGCGCCCACGCAAGAATAACGAACAGAATAGTTACCAGACCCCTCATTGCTTGTAAGATTTTACGCAATGTATTGAATTTTGTCCGATTCTCATATTCTTTGTCTTTATTTTAATAGTATATTTGTGTTACCGGTAAAACAAATAACCAACAGTATTCCGTATTTTTTAGTAATGGAAATGAAATCAAGAATTCAGGAGAAGTACAAGACTATCTTCGGTGAAGATGCGCAGCTTTTCATGTCTGCGGGGCGTATTAATCTTATAGGAGAGCACACTGACTACAATGGAGGCTTTGTATTCCCTGGAGCTATCGACAAGGGGATCATGGCTGAAGTAGGAGTCAATGGAACCGAGAAAGTCAAGGCTTTCTCCCTTGATTATGACGAGTATGTAGAGTTCGGACTCGATGAAGAGGACAAGCCTGACCAGGCTTGGGCCAGATATATTTTCGGAGTATGCAGGGAAACCATCAAACGCGGCGGCAAGGTAGAGGGCTTCAATACGGTCTTTGCCGGTGACGTTCCGCTCGGAGCCGGACTATCTTCTTCTGCAGCCTTGGAGAGCACTTTCGCCTATGCCCTCAATTATATTTTCAAGAACGGAATCGACAAGTTCGAGCTTGCCAAGATCGGGCAGAGCGATGAGCATAATTATTGCGGGGTCAATTGCGGAATCATGGACCAGTTCGCCTCTATCTTCGGAAAGAAGGGAAATCTCATACGTCTGAATTGCAAGACTCTGGAATACAAATATTTCCCATTCGATCCTAAGGGTTACAGGCTCGTTTTGCTTGATACCTGCGTGAAGCATGAACTTGCTTCTTCTGCATACAACAAGCGCCGCGCTTCCTGCGAAAATGCGTGCAGGGCTATTCAGAAGAACCACCCGGAGGTGGAATTCCTCTCAGATGCCAACAGAGCCTGGCTCGAGGAAGTCCGCGGTCAGATTCCTGAAGAAGATTTCCTCCGCGCCGAATATGTCCTCGGAGAATACCAGCGCGTGCTTGATGTGTGCGACGCCCTTGAGAGGGAGGATTACGAGACTGTCGGCGAGTTGATGTATCAGACTCATTTCGGCCTGAGCAGACTCTATGAAGTCAGCTGCGAAGAACTCGACTTCCTTAATAAATTGGCCCGAAAACTCGATGTGACGGGCTCCCGTGTCATGGGTGGAGGATTCGGCGGCTGCACGATCAATCTTGTCAGAGACGAGCTTTATGAACCGTTTATCAAGGAGGCCAAGGTGCGTTTTGCAGAGAAGTTCGGTCATGAGCCTAAGGTTTATGATGTAGTCATCTCCGATGGCGCCCACCTCGTCACCGACTAAACCCTTGATTTCTCTTCGAGAATAAAAGAGGTCACATCGGCAGTGATGTGACCTCTTTTTTAATCAGCCGTCTTCCCGGCGTCGGCTTCGCCCAACTAGACGTTGAAGAGGAAGTGCATGATGTCACCGTCCTCCACAACATAGTCTTTGCCTTCAATGTGGAGCTTTCCGGCAGCCCTCACTTCGGCCTCTGATCCGTAGTTTACGAAATCATCGTACTTGATGACCTCGGCACGTATAAAGCCCTTCTCGAAGTCCGTGTGTATGACTCCAGCGGCCCTCGGAGCCTTGTCGCCTTTGTTGATAGTCCAGGCACGGCATTCATCAGCTCCCGCCGTGAAGAAAGTCTGGAGATTGAGAAGGTCATATGCCTTCTGTATTAGCCTTACGACCCCGCTTTCCTTAAGCCCGAGCTCTTCAAGGAACATCTGCTTGTCTTCATAAGATTCAAGTTCCGCGATGTCAGCTTCCGTCTTGGCGGAGATAACCATGACTTCGGCGTTCTCGTCTTTGACAGCCTCACGTACCGCATCAACATAGTGGTTTCCGTTTACGGCTGAGGCGTCATCTACGTTGCAGACGTACATTACAGGCTTGTTGGTCAGCAGATAGAGGTCCTTGGCCATGGCGATTTCATCGGGATCCGTAAGACTGACGGACCTGCATGACTTGCCCTGGTTGAGTGCGTCACGATACCTCAGAAGCAAGTCATAGAGCTTCTTGGAATCCTTATCTCCTCCCACGGTAGCCATCTTCTCGACTTTCTTTAGCCTTGCCTCAATGCTCTCGAGATCCTTTAACTGGAGCTCGGTGTCTACTACCTCTTTGTCCCTCACCGGGTCGACGCTTCCGTCTACATGGGTGATGTTGTCATCGTCGAAGCAGCGCAGAACATGAAGAATGGCGTCTGTCTCTCTGATATTTGCCAGGAACTGGTTCCCCAGACCCTCTCCTTTGCTTGCTCCTTTCACCAGACCCGCGATATCTACTATTTCCACGGTTGCAGGAATGGTGCGCTTAGGATGACACATTTCGGTAAGGACATCAAGTCTCTTGTCAGGCACGTTCGTCGAGCCCGTCTGCGGATCTATGGTGCAGAAAGGGAAGTTGGCGCTCTGGGCCTTGCTTGAGCTTATGCAATTGAAAAGGGTCGATTTACCTATGTTAGGCAGGCCGACTATTCCACATTTCAGTGACATGATTTATGTTATTTAAAGAATTTGGCTATCCACGAGGCGTCTACCACCACAAAACCTCCATGAGGGACGACCTTCGGGTTCCTGGACACGATTCCGGAACAGTCTTCGTAGACCTTGAAACCGATCTGCGCCCCTTGCATCTGTCCGTCCATAGGGTAGGAGAAGGTCAGGTCGTTGTCCGGTCCTTCCAGCCTGTAGAACTTGAATGGAGCCTCGTAAAGCTTATTTCTGTCCTCTTCCGAGAGCTTCTCGCCGAGTTCCATCTTCGCGAAATACTTGCACATCTCGATGACCACGTCGTCAAGACCGGCGTCATGGATATTGACCTTCTCGATAAGATCTCCAACCTCGCCGACCTTCCTGAGTACATAGCCTTCGAGCGAAGACTTTCCATCCTCCCCTTCTTCCGTCAGGTACGTCATTTTCTTCTCCACCAGGGCCTCCTGCTCCATATCCATGGCTCCTTCAGGAACAAGCCAGACCATGAGCCTGCTCTCAGGATCATGATACAAAGTCATGTACTTCAAGAGGTTCCATCTTCCGCACTGGGGGCATTGCCAGGCGAAAAGACTTCCGTCCTTCACTTTTGACTTTAAACCAAAGTCTTCGGCGACATTGATGCTGCCGAAGACCTTGACTTTCTGTACATGGCCGCATGCATTACATGTGGCCGTAGTTTCTGTTGCTATTGACATATCATTATTTCCCGGTGTAAGCGGCCCTGTGGACCGTCACGCCAGCATCCTTCTTTATCGCCGAATCCGGGATGAGCGCCCCCTCTCCCAGCCAGATGTCTTTGAGGCTGGTGCAGCCGGTAACATCGAGACTCTTCAGGGTCAGAGCCGAGCCGCTGATGACCAGATCTGTGAACTTCGAGTCGGTGTTGTCGCTCAAATCTACGTTCTGAAGTTTCGTCAGTTTGCTGATGTCGTTGTTACTCAGCGTTCCGGACGAAGACAGAGTCAGATCGCAGATGGAGTGGGTCATTCCGAAGTTGCTGGCCTTGAAGGTAGTAAGGGCAGGCAAATCCCAGATTCTCATGGTGTAATCGTAGTTCGCGTCTGCTATTTTGTTATTGCTGACATCAAGATAGGTCTGATTATAGTTGCTACGCACATCTATCGAGGTGATCTTGTTGTTCGATACGTCCACATACTCGAGCTTGCTCTTGAAGTAGAGATGATTGATGACAGTAAGCTCGTTGTAGGAATAATCGAAATGTACAAGAGAATCCGGATAGTCGCCTACCGAACTTATCTTGTTGTGGCTTGCGTTGATGTTCCGCAGCACAGGCATTCTGGAAAGGTCGAGAGAGGTGAGTCTGTTGTCCGAGACATTCAGATCCCTCATCTTCTGCCAGGCCGTAGCATCTATGGAAGTGAGAGAGTTGCCCGAGACGTTCAGCGAAGTTAGGCCGGTGAAATATCTCAGGCCGTCAAGCGAGGTGATTCCCTTGCCGCTGAGGTCGAGAGAAGTCACGGACGCCGCTTCATCGGCTGAAATCTTTCCGTCCCCATTCTTGTCGGCGGCGCCGAGCACCGCGCTCTTCACACGGGAATCGGTGATGACCGCCGCCACGTCCTCGGGAACTTCAGGATCGACCCAGACCACCTGAATTACCGCGCCGTTCTTGTTCTTGGCCTCTGCGTTGACAAAGTCAGGTTCAAGTTTGGCTATGTACTGTCCCTTGTACATGATGACTTTCTCCAGATAGACTCCTGTGAGATAGTTGCTCACTGTCAGGGAATTGAGCACAGTGTTCTTGCTGACGTTGATTTCCTTTACTGTGCTTCCTCCAACGTCAATCGAAACAAGTTTAGGGCAAGGAGAGAAATCAATGCTTCTTACAGACCAGTCCTCGTAGGTGAATTTCCTGAGTTGAGGAAGATTCTTAAGGTCCAGAGAAACCATCGCACCGTTCACGCTAAGGGTCTCTATCTTGCTTGAGGAAGGCAGTTTCAAAGAGCTGAGGCTGGAGGTCGAAGCGTCAAGGTTCTTGATATTCGGGCATACCGAAACATCAAGACTCTTCACCCCTGTTCCTGAAACCGACAGTTGCTCTAGCCTAGGGCATTCCGAGAGGTCTATCGCTGAGATGCCTGTATTCTGGAGAAGAAGTTCATTCAGAGACGACAGGCCTTTAAGGCTGACGCTCTTGATGTTGGATGAGAGTCCCAGTGACAGCTGCCTCAGAGAAGAGAGGCCGTCTGCCAGCACCTCTGTCACGGTCTTGGAAGAAATGGTCACTTCTTCAAGCTTGCTGTTCTTGGTAAGGTCAATCTTGCTTACCTCCGAGAAATATTCCCCATATGAAGGAGTCGAAAAGCTGAAAATCTTGAGATTACGAAGATTTTCTATACCATCGAAGGAGGATATGCTCGTGGACGGGCTGACTTCTTCCCACTTGAGGGCCGTTACTGCGTCGGCTTCCTCCTGAGAGATGGCACCGTCGCTGTTCTTGTCGTAGTTGCTCAGAATATAGGCCTTGAGATTTGGGTCGGTGAAGGAGGCGATTATTGATGCGTTTCCTTCCTGTGATACGCTTATCGAGGCCGTATGCAGCAGTTTTCCCTTGCCGCTCTTAAGGGTCAGGGTCACTGTGCGCTCCGAGGCGAGGGCGTTTTCTCCCGCTGTAAGGTTCAGAGTATTTCCGCTTATGTTTGTCTTCAGCCAGTCTGCTCCGCCGCTCACTGTCCATTCGTGTTCCGCGGTGACCTTAACGCTTTGGGTACCACCTGCGGCCGGAATTGAGACTTTCTCCTTGTCAACGCTGATACCGAAGTTGGCGGAGGCTTCTGTCACTGTCAGAGTTGCGGTATTGGCCGCGCACTTGAAGGTAAATTCGGCGCTTCTTTCCGTCTGCGTAAAGTTGGTGTCTACGCTGAAAGAGATTTCTGTTCCAGGATAACCCTCAGTGCCTGAAGGCTTTACCCAATCATATGAACCTTCCATGGTCCAAGGTCTTCCACTTTCGACTTTGACCGAAAGCGTGCCGCCGGAATAGTCAAACTTAAGGCTGTCAGGACTGAGCGCGATACTCGTGCCGGCAGACATCTGCAGCACCTCTACGCTCACGTTCTTTGCGCCCTCGTAGCTCAGGCTGACCACCCCGACTCTCTCATCGCCCTCGTTCTCCTCTACCTTGAAATCAATCTTTCCCTTGGAAGGGTAGGTGAAGTCTTTTATCCATGAAGCCGAAGTCGCAGCCTTGACCGAGACTCCGCTCTTCGGGTTAGTGACAGAATAGGAAATGGTCCCCGCCCCCGCTGAAGCGGAGACGGAGACCTTAGATTCGCTTACTGCCAGAACAGGTGTTTTTTCCTGCTCAGGCTCATCTTTCTCCTCACCCTTGCCGCAGCCGGCAAGGATAAAAGGTGTGAGGAGAAGAAGATATAAGGCCTTTTTGAATATTTGCATGAGTTTGATTATTCTGTTCCAGCTCTATTTGAACCTGACTTCCCTGGTGGCTCCGGTCTTCTTGTCAACCGCGAAGGTAGAACCCGCTACGGCTGAAGTGCCCTTGCCCGACCAGAAGTTGTAGGCCTTGGAAGGCTTGATGTCGAATACATCGCCGTCCTTGATGGTGTAGTTTGCCGGCCTGAGAACGAAGTACTTATAGTTGTAGTGGCCATAGTTGCCGTCCTCGCCTTCTCCGTACCAGATGAACTCCCAAGGAACAGCGGATACGGTGGTCTTGCCGTCAGGTGTAGTCCAAGGTTTTTCCTCGAAGAAACCGTAGTTCACTCCGCCGAAAGTCTTGTCGGTCTGAGGAGCGTAGATGTTGTCTCCCTCGATGTTAGCCATCTGAACGAGCTTTACGATGTAGTCTCTTCCTCCGACATCGGACCAATGGCTCTCAGGCGGCCACATGCCGGCATAGTAAGTCTTGCATTTGTCGTTAGGCTTGATGACGATATGGATGATCTGTGATGTCCTGTAATCCTTCCACTTTTCGTTGTCGAGCTGGTAGAGATCTTCTCCCTCGAAGAATTCGAAGGTTTCGAGGCTTACCTCCGCATCGCTCTTGTCGAACGGAATGGCAGGAGTAGTGAACTGGTACTCGTAAATCTTGGTAGTCTTTGCTCCTCCGCTGTAGCCGAAGAGCAGGAGAGAGTATTTATGCTCAGAGTAGATACCGGCCGAGGCTTCAAGCGTCTGGGTGCCGCGTCTGGAAGCATAGTCCATTGCATATTGACCGTCCTCGGAGTAGTATTCGGTGATAGCTTCGAAGATTGCCTCATCTTCAAGGCTGCCGTCGCTCTTCCTGAGTCCGTTGTCATCGATTTCCTTGGTCTCGATTACGAAAGGAAGGTAGCGCTCGTTGCTTACGCTAGGGCTTATGGTGTAGGATACGGACCTCCAGGTAATATTGTCAAATTTGACGTTGAAAGTCATTTCAGATGTCTCCTGGCTCTTAGGTGTCGTGTATTCGAGGGTGTCGACATCCGTCACGCGGGTTCCGTCGGCGGCTACGCCGAAGACGAAAATCGCGTACTTGGTGGACGGCCTTACGACCCAGCCGAGATCACCGTTGGCCCACTTGCTTACCGTTCCGGTGAAGATTGAGTTTTCGTCATTGGACCAGTTGACATCGCTGTTCTCATAACGCTGGGTCTGCATGTTGATGATTCTCTGGGCGAACTGGTACTTGTCGTAGCCGGAGGTGAGAGACTTCGCCACAGGAGCGATGTAGTACCTCGTGCTTGCTTTCGTAGGTACGACCTTGATCTGGTAGTCGATAGGAGTGGTCGCGGTGACTGAAATGCCGAAGCGGCAGTCGTCGCTGATCTTCTGGCCTTCGGTCGTGAAGGTTCCTATCTCCATTGCGTCGGTCGTCTGATTGCCCTTGTCGTCCATACCCCAGGCGATGACGTAGTATTTAGTCCCGGACCAGAGCTGGTCGATAGTCTCGTTGTGAACACCCTTTATAAGGTACTGAGACATGGATCCTCCGTAGGTCGCAATATATGTCTTCATATTCGCGATCATGTTCGAGAGGACCTCATCCTTGTCCTTGTCAAGCTTGGCATACTCCATTTCTGAAATGTAGGTCCAGAAATAGGTGTCGTCGTTTGACGGGGTGATGGTGACTGAGGCTGAGTTAGGGGTGATATGGTCTGCCGTGAGCTTGAAGGTGATGTTGCTCCTCTGGATGTCGAGAGTGCGGAACTCTCTAAAGGCGATAGGAGTGGTTCTGTTGCCGTCAGTGTCAAGGCCGTAGACGATGAGATAATAGTCCGTGTTGTAGCTCAGCGGACTCCTGGAGCCGTAAGGCATGATGGTCGAGGCCCCCGTCGTCGTGGTCTTGTAGAAGGCGGTGTTCGAAACGATGAAGGATGCGAAATCCTTCTCGGCGGCCTGGGCTGAGGTCTTCAGCCAGAGAATGTCGCTCTGGAACAGGGCGTCGCCATATTCCATGTCTCCGAGGCTGTGGGTGTCGAGGGCGAGATAGCTGTCGACTGAAGACTTGCTCATGACCATGAAGTAGTAGTTGCCTTTGTAGCTCTTAGGGTTGATGGTCGCTGTGCAGGAAGAAGAGGTGATGTCGGATACGGAGATCGAGAAGGCGTCGAAATCGAAGAAATTCTGAACGACGGCGGCTTTTACAGGCTCATTCGATCCCAGCGTGACGCTCAGATGTGCTGTTCTGGTGTCACCTGCGTTCTCCTTTGCCTGGAAGCTTATCTCGGATTCGCCGACGGTGATGTCGCTGATCCAGTCAGCGTCGGAAGTTACGGAGACATCCTTGGCCGAGGCCTTGCCTGTTATGGTGAAGGAAGTCGAATAAGTTCCGGCTTTGGCGTCAATCTGAATGGCTTTTACTGAGATAGAGCTCACCGAAGGCTCGTCGTTTCCTTCGCTGTGTGAGCAGGCAAAAGCCACCAGTACTGATGATGCGAGAGTCAGTACCTTTAAAATGGTTGTTTTCATGCTTTGTTAAATTTGTTGATACTACTTGTTTTCTCTTATGTTGAGTTTGAGTTCGTCGAGTTGGCTTTGGTCAATCTTTGAAGGGGAATCAATCATGACGTCACGGCCCTGATTATTCTTAGGGAAGGCGATGTAGTCTCTGATGGTGTCGCTTCCTCCGAATAGGGCACAGACACGGTCAAGACCGAAAGCAAGGCCTCCGTGAGGCGGAGCTCCGAATTTGAAGGCATTCATCAGGAAGCCGAATTTGTACTCGGCCTCTTCATGGGTCAGTCCGATGATTTCGAACATCCTCTCCTGTACGTCATGGTCATGGATCCTTATGGATCCGCCACCGAGTTCCGTGCCGTTGAGGACGAAGTCATAGGCGTTGGCGCAGACCTTGGCTATGTCTTCCTTCTTGTCGCTGTAATAGTATTTCAGATGTTCAGGCTTCGGTGCCGTGAACGGATGGTGCACGGCGTTCCAGCGGTTCTCTTCCTCGTTCCATTCGAAGAGAGGAAAGTCTACCACCCACAGCGGAGCGAAGACATCACTCTTGCGCAGACCCAGACGGTTGCCCATCTCGATGCGCAGGGTTCCGAGCTGGACTTCCGCCTTGCGCTTGTCGCCTACTATTATTCCGATGAGATCTCCCTTCTTGGCTTCCACAGCCTTGGCGATGGAAGCGACCTCTACAGGGGAGAAGAATTTGTCTATAGACGACTTGAAACTGCCGTCCTCGTTGACCTTTATGTAGACAAGGCCCTTTGCGCCGACCTGAGGCCTCTTCACCCATTCCGTGAGTTCATCAATCTGCTTGCGGCTGTAGGAGGCGCAGCCGTCGATGGCTATCGCTCCGACATAAGGAGCCTCATCGAAGACTGAGAAGCCATGGCCCTTGACGAGATCCGTGATTTCATGGATCTTCATGCCATAGCGAATGTCCGGCTTGTCCGAGCCATAGTAGTCCATGGCGTCGAACCAGCTCATGCGAGGAATAGGATTAGGTATGTCAATCCCGAGAACCTTTTTGAAAAGGGTTCTCATCATACCCTCGAACATATTGAGCACGTCCTCCTGCTCCACGAAGGACATCTCACAATCTATCTGCGTGAATTCAGGCTGACGGTCCGCCCTGAGGTCTTCATCCCTGAAGCAGCGGACAATCTGGAAGTAGCGGTCGTAGCCGGCCACCATCAGGATCTGCTTAAAGGTCTGAGGAGACTGAGGGAGGGCGTAAAACTCTCCCGGATTCATTCTGGAAGGAACCACGAAATCGCGGGCACCTTCCGGAGTCGACTTAATGAGGTATGGAGTCTCGATCTCCATGAAGTCGTGCTCATCGAGATACTTGCGGGTCTCCTGCGTAATCCTGTGGCGGAGCATCAGGGCCTTCTTGAGAGGATTTCTCCTCAGGTCGAGATAGCGGTATCTGGCGCGGATGTCATCTCCGCCGTCAGTCTTGTCTTCTATGGTGAAAGGAGGGGTGATAGACTTGTTGAGGATATTGACCTCGTCAAGAAGAATCTCTATCTCGCCCGTATCCATCTTAGGGTTCTTGCTCTCGCGCTCAGCCACCTTGCCCTTGGCCTGGATCACATATTCCCTGCCCAGAGAATTGACCGTCTGGATGAGCGCCTCCGGTGCGTCAGCTTTTACCACGAGCTGAGTTATTCCGTACCTGTCTCGAAGGTCTATGAACGTCATGCCTCCGAGTTTCCTTGTCCTCTGAACCCAGCCTGCAAGCGTAACCTGCTGGCCTACATTGCTCAGGCGGAGCTCCCCGCACGTGTTAGTCCTATACATTGGAAAATGAAAATATGAATTTTTATTTATTATCTTGCAATCTTTACAAATATATTAAAAAAATGGAGCATTTCGATATCTATATCCTTTTTTCTGTCCATAAAGGGACCTTCTCCGACCCTTTCTTCGTTACGAAAGAGAGGCGAAATCGCCGGTGAGCCGGATGAAGTCTTCCACGCCGAGACGCTCCGGCCTGAGATCGAAGACGGGGGCTGAAAGGAAGGCTGAGACTTTATCAGGATCGGAAACCTTCTCCAAAGCTATAATTTTCAGAGAGTTGCGCAATGTTTTCCGCCTCATCCCGAAGCTCGTTTTGACTATTCTGCGGAAGAGAGCCTCATCGACTCCGAGCTCTTTTCGTGTATTCCTTCTCAGGCGGATGACTGCCGACAGAACCTTCGGAGGAGGGGCGAAGGCACCGGGAGGTACAGTGAAAAGATATTCAATATCATACCAGGCCTGGAGGAAAACAGAGAGTATCCCGTAGGTCTTGCTCCCAGGTTTCTCGGCAAGGCGTTCGGCTACTTCTTTCTGTATCATGCAGACGACCTCCGGGACCCTGTCTCTTTCGTCAAGTACGCGGAAGAAAATCTGCGAAGAAATGTTGTATGGAAAGTTGCCGATTATAAGATACTCCTTCGGAAACCAGGCTTTCAGATCCATCTTCAAGAAGTCCTCTCCGTCCAGCCTTCCCTTCATCCTCGGGAAGTGGCTGAGAATATAGGAGGCCGCCTCAGGGTCGAGTTCTACGGCCTTAAGATCGAGGTCTTTCCTCTGCAGGAGGTACTGTGTGAGAACTCCCATTCCAGGCCCTATTTCCAGGGTCGGGAAAGGCTTTGCCGCGCTTGAGGCCGCCTCCCCCTCTCTTCCCTCCGGCGGTACTACGAGGGCGTCCACGATCCTTCTGGCTGCCGAAAGGTCGGTCAGAAAGTGCTGCCCGAGGGCTTTTTTCGGAGTTACATCCATGCTATCGCACTTCTGCAACAACGCAGTAAATTTCGAGATTGGCGGACCCGGTGTTGGTCAGGCTGTGCCAATGGCCTTTTTCGCAGTAGGTCACTTGTCCGGCCTTCACCTTGGATTCCACGCCGTCTTCATTGACCGTCCCCTCGCCGGAGAGGATGTAGATAAGTTCGCAGTTATTCTCGTGCTGGTGATAGCCGATGCTGCATCCAGGCTCGAGATAGGCGAGATTTAGCCGGCAGGTCCCGTCGTAGAACATCTTTCCCATCAGTCTTCCCTTTCCACCCTTGAAGTTGGGGAAGGCTTCATAATTCATTGAATTAAAATCTATTGTCATTGCATTAATCTATTTCGTGCATTCTCTCAGGAGACCCTCGCCGAGGTTGATGGTGTAGCCGTGTGAGAGGAACCATGCGTTTTTCCTGCTGTCGGCAACAACGAAGACTGGAAAGTCAGATGATTTCAGGCTTCTGCCGAGAAGTTTTTCTATCTGCGGAGCAAGTCCCCCATCGTCCGTTATCAGACTTGTAGAGACAGGAAGCTTTCCGAAACGCCCGGCCGAAATATCTTTCTCAAGGCCCGCCTTCTGCTCTTCGGAAGGGCAGACCAGCAGAACCGGGATTCTCTCTCTTTCGAAGAGCGGAGCGACCTTGGCTATGTCTCGCAGAGCATGGTCGCAAGGTTCTCCTCCTGCTCCTAGCAGACCGAGCACATATTTCCCGGCCTTAAGTGAGACACCCTTCGGAGCTGAGAAGGCTCCAATGCGGGCCGGACTCTCGTCCGACTCGCGGATTACAAGTTCTACGGTCGTGGTGGAATCTTTCACTATGCGGAAGAAGGTGAGCGAGGCCGGTATGCTCCCATCAGGGAGACGCGAGCCACAAACCAGCTCATATTCTCCCTCATCCAGATTCACTCCTTCGGCGAAAGTCTGCCAGCCGGCTCCTCCGCCCATGTCGACTTCTCCTTCGTCATATTCGAGCAGAGACGGTCTCCCGCCCGATATGCGCGATATGGTGAAATTCAGATAATACTTCGGCTCGCTCACTCCTGCCGAAGGCTTGAAGGTCAGTACCAGACGGCCCTCAGGAGCCACGGTCTTCACTCCTCCGTCAAAGTCTACGTCCGTCCAGGTTCCTTCCGAGGAGTCTGCTTCCGCCCTCAGGCCCTTCACTCCTGGAGCCGGCCCGAGAGCCGTGGCTGAAGCCTTGCGGTACTGGATTTTACCTGTGACCGGATCTTTCCTGGCATCTATGCCGAGAGTCCTGGCGAGGGCCACGAAGAAAATGTCGCGGGACCTTGCCGGAGCCTTGCGTCGATTCCATACGGCTTTCGGGGACATAGGAATGTCCCAGGCTCCCGGAGTGTCATCCACTTCAATATTCTTGCGGACCCAGGTGATCAGATTGAAAGGGGAGGATAGTGAGGATACCTCGTCCGGAGAAAGCACGTCGGCGAAGAAACCCTTGTAGGCCGAGAGATATTCGTTCTCTACGCGCGGGCAGAGTACACTGCCGACGGCTTGGTAGTTGTCTTCGAGGATTTCAGCACTGACATCCCTGAGGTCCTTTTGGCTCAGAGACGTCAGGAGGGCAATTGAACGAGAGTCGCAGCCATGGGAACGCAGGAAGTCCTTTATGATCTGATAGTTTCCATAGGAGCGGAGCAGCAAGTTCTTGACTGTGAGGGTGTCCGCACCTATGGCTCCGGCGGAGACGGCGAAGATCGCCGCTGTGGTATCGTTCTCGAAGCTGGCCATGTAGGCGTTTCTTATAGAGTCTTCGCTCGAGAGCCGCTTGTCGTTTAGGGCTCTCTGAGCGGCGCTTACCACCGGCATCACTACATTTTCCGCCGGAGGCACTATATCGAGCGCCTCATAGGCAGATACGGGTACCTTTCCGAGAACGATTCTCACCAGGCTGTCCCGTCCGAAGGAAGCCAGGGCGTGGCCGCAAAGTCCGTCTTTAGAAGCCCAGACAAGCATATCCCCTTTGCCGGCGCTCATCCTGACCTCTCCCGAGGCATCGGTGTATTCTGACACCGCAGGATAAAATTCCGCATAGTTGTAGATGCAGAAGGCGACCCTTGCACTGTCAACCGCCCTTCCGAGACTGTCTTCGACATGAACTTTTATCGGAGCGACGGCTGTATAGTTAGCCGTTAAGTTAATTTCAGTGTAGTTAGGTCCTTCAAATACGACTTCCTCCGGCCCTTCATAGTGACCGAAGACCTTTGTGTGCATCAAGAGCCCTCTGCTCGCAGGAGCATTGAACCAGCCGAGGTCAAGAACTGGTTCCGGCTCGCAGGCTCCGAGAAAATGCCACTTCCCGTTCGCCCAAGCTTCTACCCAGGCATGGTTGTCATCGGTATGAGCCCAGCGTGGGGTGTAGACCTGGCGGGCAGGAATGCCTACGGAACGGAGTGCCGCGACAAGGAGGGTGGATTCTTCCCCGCAACGTCCAAAAGAGCTTCGGACGCTCTGGAGCGGAGAGGAGGTACGGGCGTCTGAAGGCCTGTAGGTGACCTTCTCATGGCACCAGTGATTGACCTCCAGAATAGCGTCTTCGGCCGAAAGGCTGTCTACCAGAGGCTTCAGCTCACGGTAGAAGACCAGCCTGGCCGTGTCGAGCGGCTCGTTGTTGACTCGTATCGGGATTACGAAATGGAGGAAGAGGTCGTCGGGGACCGAAGCCCCCCATGGCATCTCTTTCCTGGTCTGGAGAGAGGCTCTGACGTTGGCCCTGAAGAAGGCCTCGTCATTGTCCATTATGTCCGCCGCAGGAGAATATTCGTAGAGGAAGTTCATGGCTTCCTTCTCCATGTCGATTTTTCCTGAGCAGCCCGCCAGGGCGAACAGGCAGACTGCGAATAACGCCGAGCGCCTCATATCTTTGAGTTATTTCATTATTTCTTCAACCAGGTTTTTCGCAAGATTTACGAAGGCGACTCCGTCAGGACGTGAGGACAGAGCGGCAGGTTCTCCGCTGTCCCCGCTCTCGCGTATGCCTTGTACGATAGGGATCTGGCCGAGAAGAGGAATCCCGAAGTGCCTGGCCATCTCCACACCACCGTTCTTTCCGAAGATGTAATACTTATTCTCCGGAAGTTCTTCAGGCGTGAACCAGGCCATGTTCTCGACAAGGCCGAAAATTTTCCTGTTGATCTTGTCATTTCTAAACATATCGACTCCTTTCTCCACATCGGATAGAGCGACTGCCTGAGGAGTGGTCACGATGACGGCACCTTCCATAGGTATGTCGTTGACCAGCGAAATATGAATGTCCCCGGTTCCCGGCGGCATGTCTATGAGGAGGAAGTCAAGTTCTCCCCAATGCACCTGCAAGATCATCTGTTTCAAGGCGTTGCAGGCCATAGGGCCTCTCCATATCAGGGCCTGGCCCTTCTCGGCGAAATAGCCTATGGACATCCATTTCACTCCGTATTTCTCGATAGGGAGTATCAATTCTTTACCGTCTTTTTCCTCGGCTTCCGGCATCTGGTCTTCTGTTCCGGTCATTATCGGAACGGAAGGCCCGTAGACATCGGCATCTGCAAGACCTACTTTATATCCGAGACGGGCTAGGGCAACGGCGAGATTGACCGCCACCGTGGATTTTCCGACCCCTCCCTTTCCGGAAGCGACCCCGATTATATGGGCTACATTGTTGACTTCCTCAAGCCCGAGATTAAGACCGGGCTGTTTTTTCTGTGCTGCTTCACGAACTATGGTGTCTACTTCTATTTCAGTCACTTCCGGAGCCTGGCGGTAAATCGCCGCCTTTACGCTTCCGATGAGATAGTCCGCAAGCGGATCCCTCCTCTTCGGGAAGGCGAGCGTCACCTTGACCTTGCCCCCGTCAATCTCCACCTTGTCAACCATCCCCAGCTCAACGATGTTCTTGTCACCCTTGGCCGGGTGCTTCACATCGAAGAGGAACTTCATTATTTCGTTTTCCTTCAGCATATTATTTTACGATATTCATTTCATCGAGAAGATAGCCTGCGCCTCCGACCTTCTCCATGGCGAAGAGTACGTAGCGAATGTCTACGCATATGCACCTCTGGAGATTAGGCTCGAAGCAGACGTCGCTTGACATGGACTCCCAGTTGCCGTCGAAGGCGAGACCGATCAGGTTGCCCTCAGCGTCAAGCACAGGGCTGCCGGAATTTCCTCCGGTAATGTCGTTGTTGGTCAGGAAGCAGGTATGGACTTTGCCGTCCGAAGCGTCCGCATACTGGCCGAAGTCGCCTTTGGCATAGAGTTCCTTAAGCCTGGCTGGTACGATGAATTCGTAGTTGGTGCTGTCCTCTTTCTCCATGACTCCGTCAAGCGTCGTGTAATACTTGTACTCGACTCCGTCCTTAGGCGAATAACCTCCCACTGTGCCGTAGGTCAGCCTCATGGTGAAGTTGGCGTCCGGATAGGAAGCCTTTCCCTTCTGCCATTCCAACAGGCCTTTGGTCAAGATCCTGTTGCCTTCCGAAATGTCCTTGCTTCTGGACGCAGCATTTGCGTACATGCTTATGAGCTTATTGCTTACGGCGTTACTGAACTTGGTTGCAGGGTCGTTGAGCAAGTCTTTTTGAGTCTTGATCTTGTCCAAAGTTTCCGGAGATCTGAAGGCTGTAGCGTCAAAGAGGCCGTCGATATATTTGTCGGAGTCCGCTGTACGCAGATCTACGCCGTCAATAAGCAGTGGCGAGTCTTCGGTCGTGTTGTCAAGATAGAAACGGAGCATGACCTTGCCCATCTTGCGCTCGAGAGCCTCGTCATAATCCTTGAACAAGGCGAGCGCAGCCGCCTTTCCGGAGGCAATTGCAGATGCGGTGTCGGACGGATTCTTTCTCAATGCCGCCCTGAAACCCATATTGAATCTTCCGACAGGGCTTATAGGCCATATTGTATAGATGGAATTCTGTATAAGTGTACCCTCTTCATTTGCATGGGCATCTGCGGCCACAGCTTTATCGATCTGGGCTATAGCCTTCCCATACTCGGCCTCTCTCTTCGAATTCTTTGATACCCAGGCCATGAAATCGGCCTCTTTCTGCTTCTCTCTTGGTATGATTCCGAGCTTGTCGAAGGCAAGCTGCTCCCCCTGCCACTTTTTCCAGCCGTTGGCCGAGGAAGCGTATTTGTTGGCATATTTCAGCCTTATTGCAGGATCAGACTCCATGCCCTGGACCATAACGTTCTGCCTTGCCGTCCTCGCCCTGACTGCGATTCCGTTCTGCCTCATCATTTCTTCAAGCTGGGAGGCCGTCTGGAACCTCTGGGTCCTTCCAGGGTAGCCCATAATCATGGCGTAATCACCCGGCTTCATCCCCTTCAGAGAAATTTTGAGGCTTCTGGCAGGCACGTAAGGCACATTGTCAGGAGAATATGAGGCTGGCTTGTTGTCGGCTCCGGCATAGACCCTGAACATCGAAAAGTCGCAGGTCTGTCTCGGCCACATCCAGTTGTCGGTCTCCCCGCCGAATTTACCCATGGACGCAGGCGGAGCCCCTACGAAACGGATGTCCCTGTATGTCTTGTAGGTCATGAGATAGAAGACGTTCTCATTGTAGAACGGCATGACCTCGACCTCGCAGTCCGGATTCATGGCTGACACTTCTTTCTGGACATAAACGAAGAAGGAGTCGACCAAGGCCTGGGCGTCCAGACCCTTCTTTCCTGCCTGCCTGCGTACTGACGCTACGTCGTCGGTGATATCCTTCATGTTCACGAGGAAGGTTACGCTCAGGCCTGGAACAGGAATCTCTTTGTCCCTGGTCATAGCCCAGTAGCCGTCTTCAAGGTAGTTGTGCTCTGGTGTTGAAAGCCCCTGGATGGAGCTATAGCCGCAATGATGGTTCGTTACAAGAAGTCCTTCGTCTGAAATCATCTCTCCTGTGCATCCTCCGCCGAACTGGACGATTGCATCCTTGAGGGAAGAATGGTTGATGGAATAGATTTCATCAGGGCTGAGTCTGCATCCGAGGTCCTTGATGACCTTTCCGTTGAGTTTCTGCAAGGTAGGAAGCAGCCACATGCCTTCGTCAGCCATTGACGGGAAGGCGGCGGCCATGCTCAAAGCCAAAAAGAAAAGAACTTTCTTGAACATATTGACATAAGTTATGTGTTGTTGCAAATATAGGGATTATCAGTCAAACAAAGAGGGCTCCAGACTCTTCGGCCTGAAGCTTCTCCGGTGCCATGGAGTAAGTCCGAACTTCTTTATCGCCTCCAGGTGTTCCTTCGTGGGGTAGCCGAAGTTCCTCTCCCAGCCATATTCCGGATAAGTTTCCGCAAGTTTCCTCATGAAGGCGTCCCTGTGGGTCTTTGCCAGGACTGAGGCCGCCGCGATGCTGGCGAAAGTCGCGTCTCCATGAACGACGGTCTGGTAGGGAAAGCCCCCGAAGGGTCTGAACTTGTTCCCGTCGATCAGCAAGAAGTCCGGCCTGCGCTTCAGTTTCATGACTGCCCTCTGCATCCCTTTCACGCTGGCCCAAAGGATGTTGAGGGAGTCGATTTCCTCCGGCGAGACTGCTTCTACAGCCCAGTCGGCTTCCGCTTCTATGATGGTCCTGAGTTCGTTCCGGGCCTTTTCCGTCATCTGCTTCGAGTCGTTGAGGCGGGCCTTGGCCAGGGTGTCTCCGGTCCCGAAAAAGTTTTCAGGCAGAATGACAGCCGCGGTGAAGACAGGTCCGGCGAGCGGGCCTCTTCCGGCCTCGTCGCAGCCTGCCTCAATTCTTCCCTTTTCCAGGAACTCCTTCAAACGAATCTCTTTCATGGTGTCTGTTGTCTAGATGCCCTTCGGAAATGACAAGTCCGGGCCACCTCGTGATGGTCCGGACAATAAAGATAAGAATATTTACCCGTTTTCGTCGCCTGGCGGAGGGTAAATACATTATTTCAGACTTATTCCTCTTCCTTGCTCTGGGCGTCGTAGTCCGCGAGGAGTTTTGTCTGGACATCGCCAGGAACAGGCTGATAGTCCGCGAATTCCATGGTGAACGTGGCCGCGCCTGAAGTCAGCGAGCTGAGGGTAGTGGAATAGCGGTAGAGTTCCGCGAGCGGAACGCGGGCCTTGAGGACGGAGAAGCCGTTCTCGCTTGACATTCCTTCGATGATGGCTCTGCGGTTCTGAAGGTCGCTCATGCAGGCTCCCATGTAGTCGGCAGGGGTGAGGATTTCTACATTGTAGATAGGTTCCAGAATCTTCGGCCCGGCATTGCGGAAGGCCTCCTTGAAGGCATTGCGAGCGGCAAGTACGAAGGAAATTTCGTTGGAATCTACCGGATGCATCTTGCCGTCATATACGAAGACCCTGATGTCGCGGGCGTATGAACCTGTGAGAGGCCCCTCGTTCATTCTGTCCATGATTCCCTTGAGGATGGCAGGCATGAAGCGGGCGTCGATAGCTCCTCCTACGACGCAGTTGTAGAATTCGAGTTTTCCTCCCCATTCAAGTTCTATGGTTTCCTGGGTCTTAACGTTGAGAGTCGTATCCTTGCCGTCGATCTTGAACCTGTTAGTGAAAGGAACGCCTTCCTGGATAGGGCAGACGAGGAGATGGACTTCTCCGAACTGGCCAGCTCCGCCGGACTGCTTCTTGTGGCGGTACATGGCGTTGGCCACCTTGGTGATAGTCTCGCGGTAAGGAATCTTAGGCGCGTAAAGCTCTACAGGAACTCCGAATTCGTTTTCGAGACGATATTTGATAATGTTGATATGCTGCTCGCCGTTTCCGCTCAATATGGTCTGTTTCAATTCTTTCGAATATTCGACGATAGCGGTAGGGTCCTGTGCCGAAATCTTCGCGAGAGCGTCTCCGAGCTTGGTCTCGTCGGTCTGTGTCTTCGCCTTGATAGCGCAGCGATACTTAGGAGCCGGGAAATTGATGTGCTCGACAGCTATTCCCAGACCAGGCTGGCTGAGCGTCACATTGGTCTTTCCTGAGCGCAGCTTGACGGTGCAGCCGAGGTCTCCCGCCATGAGGTCGCTGACCTTCTCCTTCTTGGCCCCGGCCACGGCATAGATGGTGGAAATCCTTTCCCTGTTGCCGCTTTCCGGATCCTCAAGATCCTGTCCTTCATGGAGTTCTCCACTCACCACTTTGAAGTAGGATACATCTCCGAGATTCTTCTCGACATCTGCCTTATAGATGAAGATTACGGTAGGGGCATCCATCTTGCACGGGATATCCTTTCCGTCGATTGATTTCTCGATTTTTTCGGAAGGAGAGGCGGCCGTCTTGATGGTGAACTCCATGAGACGCTTTACGCCGATGACCTTCTTCGCCGACAGGCAGAATATAGGAAGCACTTCCGCGGCGCGGATTCCTATTCCGAGGCCCTTGCGGATTTCGTCCTCGGTAAGAGTACCCTTCTCAAAGAAGGTTTCCATGAGGGTATCATCAAATTCCGCGGCCTTCTCAATGAGTTCCTGACGGAGCGTCTCGGCCTCGGCCTGGAACTCGGCAGGAATATCAAGGTCTTCGCGAGTGCCGTTCTCGTCTTTGAAATGATAATACTTCATCTTCAGGACGTCGATGAAGCCGTCGAAGCCCGCCCCGACCTTGGTAGGGAACTGGACGACGACCGGTTTGTTCCCGAACGACTCCTTGAGGCCTGACAGAACCGTTTCCCAATCAGCCTTTTCGCCGTCAAGCTGATTGACTCCGATTATCATCGGAACGTGATACTTCTTTGCATAGCGGGCGAAAATCTCAGTTCCAACTTCGACTCCCTGTTGCGCGTTGACCAGAAGAATCGCATTCTCGCAGACCTTGAAAGCCGTTACTGTACCGCCTATGAAATCGTCTGAACCAGGAGTGTCCACGATGTTGAACTTCGTGTCCATGAACTCTGCGTACATAGGGGTCGCGTAGATCGACCTTTGGTTCATCTGCTCGATTTCGGTGTTGTCCGACACCGTATTCTTGCCTTCAACGGTTCCACGGCGGTCAATGACCTTGCCTTCGTAGAGCATCGCTTCCGCTAATGTCGTCTTGCCGGATTTAGTACTTCCGAGCAAGACGACATTGCGGATGTCTTTTGTGGAATAAGATTTCATAATGTTATAGTTTTGTGTTTTTACAGTTGAACCTTGTGCCTCGCCCGCTAATTACCCGTATTTCGGGTCTTTCCGAGTCGCGGAAATCAAACGAGGCGAAAGCAAATCTAATAAATTAAAAACGTATTAACAACACTCGCATCAAAAAATAATAATAGACTTTTCCTGCATTGTCCAAGTCTATGATCTGCCAGTGCCGGCCTTTTTTCCAAGAGCTTCTATTTAAAGCAGTTGAGCTCAGGACGGAAATGGTAGCCGGAGCGGGCCAGCTTTGCCTCCAGGTCGGCCCTGGCAACACCATAGTTGTCACATATCTCGTCGAGATCCTTGAAGATCTCGTCTCTCAGAAGGAAATTTATTGAACTGACAAGTATGTCAGGGTCATTCGGAAGATGGTCCATCGAGCCGGCCGGTCATTGTTAGAACAACCGGTCTTGTCGCAAATATAATAATATTCCCTTTCCCGCCAGGAGTTTTGCCTCTTCCCAAGGGGTGCATCGTCTTAAGGTCAATACCGTGGGCAACGTCTTAAGGATAGTTGTGTAGCGGATGCGATTGGAAGAAGTGTTTAAAATTTTGTTAAAAAAATTTGTATCAATTGAAATTATGCCTATCTTTGCAATCCAATCTTCTGACAAAATCAGGGGTTTTAATGCGGAAATAGCTCAGTTGGTAGAGCACCACCTTGCCAAGGTGGGGGTCGCGAGTTCAAGTCTCGTTTTCCGCTCTAATGAGGACAGCCGAAAGGTTGTCCTTTTTTGTTTGTATCATCGTATCCCCCGCACGCCAGAGACGGCGCCGGAGGATAAGACGATAACTTCATTACCTGATGAGATCTTCACCAGATGTCTCATCATATTTTCAGGCCCTTGACAACGGCGGCGGAGAAGCCGGCTTCTTCCATGGCGTTCAGCCGCTTTTCGTCCACGAACTCTTCTTTGCCCAGGGATGCGAAGAGAGTATTGACTTTCTCCTCTTTTATGTCAGATTTCGTGGCACCAGAGGTGGGTGTCGGGGAGTTCTCCGAACTGAATGCCGGTGATCTGTTTGTAGAGCCGCTGACAGACCGCTCCCACCTCGCCATGGTCGAAGAACTTATAAGAGGCTGAAACCTCAGGTTCCTCAAGCACAGGCTTTAGGTCAATATGCGACATCGGGGTAATAACGACTGCTGTTCCGCAGGCGGCCGCCTCGTCGAATTCGGAAAGTTCCCCTACAGGGATCTTTCTCTTTTCAACCTCCATGCCGAAGTCTTTGGCAACCTGCTGGAGAGACTTGTTCGTGATAGAAAGAAGCACGCTGTCCGAAAGCGGAGTGATGTACT
The DNA here is from genome assembly GCA_002472565.1 of Bacteroidales bacterium UBA7258. Taxonomy (GTDB): domain Bacteria; phylum Bacteroidota; class Bacteroidia; order Bacteroidales; family UBA932; genus Cryptobacteroides. The sequence goes on from DKSK01000012.1 coordinate 39,362, forward strand.
TGTTCCCCTTGATGGCGAAGAAGTTGGACGAGCCGAACTCATCTATATACTCCCTGGTCTGGGAATTGAGGTACAGGAGCTCGGTGTAGCCTTGTTCATGGGCTATCTTGTAAGGCTTGAAGGTGGAGGCATAGTTGGCCCCGATCTTATAGCTTCCAGAACCCTTCGGAGCCGCGCGATCGTAATTTCCCGGTATGACGGCGGAGAAAGACTTCAGATGCTCGCCATAGTATGAGCCGGCCGGAGCGCACATCACGGCGAAGATGGCCTCAGGATAAGGGACGAGCTGCATCTGCGGGTGCATGCCCATAAGGAGAGGGCGGAGATACATTGAAGCCTGATGGCCGTAAGGAGGCAGGAATTCAAGGTTGTTCAGTACACACTCTTTACACATCTCTATGAACATCTCTTTCCTGGGAACCGGGAGGCCCAGGTAGGCGGCTGTCCTCTGGAGCCTCGCGGCGTTCTCGTCCGGACGGAACATCACTTTCCGCCCGTCTTTCTGGGTGAAGGCTTTCAGTCCCTCGAAGCAGGAGATGGCATAATGGAACACCTGCGCGAAGGGGTCGAAGGTGAAGGAGAAGGTCTCTGTCTTTTCAACAGGAGACCATTTTCCGTCTTTGTAATGGGAAAAGATGACTGTTCTTGTCCTGTAGGCGTCAAAACCCAATTTGTCCCAATCGATTTCTTTCATGATGATAATTTGTTAAGTTCTTTAGATATGCTTCGCGACCCAGTCTCCGACCTCGGAGGTGGAATAGGCCCGCTCTCCCTCCCTGGCGAGGTCTTCGGTTACGACCCCTGCCTCGATGGAGGCGCTCACGGCCTTGCGTATGGCTTCTCCTTCCTTCATGAGCCCGAAGGAATATTCGAACATCATGGCGGCGGAGAGTATGGCCGCCAGAGGATTGGCTATGTTCTTGCCGGCGGCCTGGGGATAGGAGCCGTGGATAGGTTCGAAGAGGGAGGTGTGTTCGCCGATGGAGGCGGAAGCGAGAAGCCCCATGGAGCCTGAAATGCAGCTGGCCTCGTCGGTCAGAATGTCCCCGAAGGTGTTCTCGGTCACGATGACGTCGAAGAACTTAGGGCAGCGGATGAGCTGCATGGAGGCATTGTCCACATACATGTAGTCGGTCTTCACGTCAGGATATGAAGCTTCCATCTCCTGGGCGGCCTGCCTCCACAGACGGGAGGTTTCGAGGACGTTGGCCTTGTCCACGACGGTCAGATGATGACGGCGGCGTCCGGAATATTCAAAAGCCAGTTTGAGGATACGTTCGATTTCATAGCGATGGTAGACGTTGGTGTCGAAGGCCGTATCTCCATTGTCACGGCGGCCCTTCTCTCCGAAGTACATTCCTCCTGTAAGTTCCCTAATGCAGACGAAATCGGCCCCTCGGACAAGTTCTTCTTTGAGCGGGGACTTGTACAGAAGGGACTCGAAGGTCTCCACCGGACGGATGTTGGCATAGAGGCCGAGTCTCTTCCGGATGGCGAGGAGGCCCTGCTCCGGACGAACCTTCGAGGCAGGGTCGTTGTCGTATTTCGGATCCCCCACGGCGCCGAAGAGCACGGCATCAGAATCCATGCATATCCTATGGCTCTCTTCTGGGTAAGCATCGCCATATCTGTCTATCGCGCAGGCCCCTACATAGGCGAGAGTGTATTCGGCGCTGTGGCCGAATTTCGCGCAGACGGCATTCACAGCCTTGACCGCCTCTCTGACAACTTCGGGACCTATTCCGTCCCCCGGTACTTTTGCTATTCTGAGTTTCATAGCTTGATGATAGTAGAATTTTCAATAAGGTTCAACATTTTAATGGTGGCCTTTATCGCCGCCTCAGTCTGGTCGGAATCCACCCCGCGGGTCTTGAAATGACACCCGTCATAGTCCCATGTAATCGTGGTGACGACCAAGGCGTCGGTCTTCCCCCCGGGAGGTATGTTGACATGGTAATCGCTCAGCAGAGGATGGGTCTTCCCCAGCTCTCCATAGATTTTCCACAGGGCCTTCATGAAGGCGTCATATTGGCCGTCTCCCTGGGCCGTATCTTCGTATTCTTTTCCTAAGATATTGATTCTCAGGGTAGCTACCGGTCTCATGCCCCTAGCCAGCTGGAGACTGTAATTGACGATATGGATATTCTCATGCTGGGCTTCCCCTCCTTTGAGGACATCGGCTATGATGAATGGCAGGTCTTCTGCGCTCATGCTCTCCTTCTTGTCGCCCAGTTCTACGACCCTGTCCGTCACCAGCTTCATCTGCTCAGGAGTCAGGCTGATTCCAAGCTGCTCCAGGTTCTGGACGATGTTCGCCTTGCCGCTGGTCTTCCCGAGGGCATACTGCCTCGTCCTCCCGAACCTTTCCGGGATGAGCGCGTTCTGATAGAGGCCGGCCTTCTTGTCTCCGTCGGCATGGACCCCGCTGGTCTGGGTGAATACGGATTCCCCGACGATCGGCTTGTTCTCCGGAATCCTGATTCCCGAGATTGTTTCGACATAGCGGCACACATGCATCAATCTCTTTTCATCCATGGAGTTACGAACATGGAGCTGGTCATTCAGCACCCCTATGACGCTGGAGACAGGGACGTTCCCTGTCCGCTCCCCGAGACCGTTGACACTCACATGAAGCCCCTTGATTCCGGCCTTCACTGCCTCGTAGACGTTCGCTGTAGCGAGGTCATAATCATTGTGGGCGTGGAAGTCGAATTTCAGTCCGGGATAACGGGAAATCATCTCCGAGCAGAGTCCGAAAGTCTGGTCAGGATTCAGGATGCCGAGAGTGTCGGGGAGCATGAAGCGGCGGATCCCTTTATTTTTCAGCGAGTCGATGAGGAACCAGATGTAATCCTTCGAGGAGAGCATTCCGTTGGACCAGTCCTCGAGATAAAGATTCACGTCAAGACCCTTCTCCAAGGCAAGGCGGATATTCTCCGAAATGTCGTTCAGATGCTCCTGCGGAGTCTTCCGCAGCTGCCCCTCAAGATGTTTGAGAGAGCCCTTGGCCAGCAAGTTCAGTACTTTTCCGCCGCAGGAAGCGATCCAGTCGACGGAGAGCCCCTTGTCCACGAAGCCCAGCACCTCGACCTGAGGCAGGTGCCCTGAGGAAGAGGCCCAGGCGCAGATTTTCGAGAAGGCCTGTTTTTCGCCCTCCGAAACCCTGGCTGAACCGACCTCTATTCTGTCCACCTTCAGCTCTTCGAGGAGCATTCGGGAAATCGCGAGCTTTTCGTTTCCGTTGAAAGAAACTCCGGCCGTCTGCTCCCCGTCGCGCAGGGTGGTATCCATTATCTCTATGTATCTCTCACTCATGGGCTCTCTCATAATCCTCGATGTCCTTCCTGTGGCTCAGCAGGTAGTCGATGTCGTCCAGGCCCTCCATAAGACAGTACTTCTTGTAGGGGTTTATCTCGAAGCTTTCCGACTTCCCGGTCTTGAGATTGCTTACCTTCTGGCCTGGCAGGTCGATGCGGACCCTCTCTCCGTGGTCGGCGCCGATGCTGTCGAAGAGTTCTTTGAGAAAGGCCTCGCTGACCGTCACCGGAAGCACGAAATTATTCAGCTCGTTGTTTTTGTGGATGTCGGCGAAGGCGCTGGAAATCACTGCCCGGAAGCCGTAACCTGCTATGGCCCAGGCGGCATGTTCACGGCTGGAGCCACTTCCGAAATTTTTCCCGGCAACCAGGATGCAGCCTCCGTATGAAGGGTCGTTCAGTACGAAATCCTTGTTGAGGCTCCCGTCGGGGCGGTATCTCCAATCCCTGAAGAGATTCTCCCCGAAGTATTTCTCATCCCTTGTGGTGGCTTTGAGGAACCTTGCCGGAATAATCTGGTCGGTGTCCACGTTCTCCAGAGGAAGCGGGACGCAGCTGCTTTCGATTATGTCGAATTTCTGTTTCATGGTGAGGTCAAATTAAGGTTCTGGGATCTGTGACGCAGCCACTCACGGCCGCGGCCGCCGCAGTCAGAGGGGAGGCGAGCATCGTGCGTGCCCCCGGGCCCTGACGTCCTTCGAAATTGCGGTTGCTGGTCGAAACGGAGTATTTCCCGGCCGGGATCTTGTCGTCATTCATAGCGAGACAGGCGGAACAGCCGGGCTGGCGGATTTCGAAGCCAGCCTCGCCAAGGACCTTGTCGAGTCCCTCTGCCTTTATCTGTCTGAGGACTTCCCAGGATCCGGGGACCAGCCAGGCTGTTAGCCCTTCGGCCTTGTGCCTACCGGCGGCTATGGACGCGAAGGCTCTGAAGTCCTCGATTCTTCCGTTGGTGCAAGCCCCGAGAAAGACATAGTCAACCTTCTTGCCGAGCAGTTTCTCTCCTGCATGGAAACCCATGTAATCCAAGGACTTCGGGGCTGCTTCCGCGGGGATGGAGCCCGTGATTCCGATGCCCATGCCAGGATTGGTCCCATAGGTTATCATAGGCTCGATGTCTGAGGCGTCGAAGCTTATCTCCTTGTCGAAGACGGCGTCATCTCCGGATTTCAAAGTCTTCCAGCGGGCCACGGCCTTCTCCCAGTCCCCGTCTTTGGGTGCATAGTCTCTGCCCTTGAGGTATTCGAAGGTTTTCTCGTCGGGAGCGATGAAGCCTCCCCTTGCTCCCATCTCGATGGAGAGGTTGCACAGGGTGAGCCTTCCCTCCATGGACATGTCTCTGACCACGGAACCGGCATATTCGACGAAATAGCCAGTGGCTCCGGAGGTAGAGATCCTCTTCATGATATAGAGGGCTACGTCCTTCGGGGTCACGCCTTTTCCAAGCCTGCCTTCCACCCGGATTCTCATGGACTTAGGTTTCTGCTGGAGGATGCATTGCGAAGCCATCACCATCTCCGCCTCGCTTGTCCCAATTCCGAAGGCGACGGCGCCTACGGCCCCGTGGGTGGATGTGTGCGAATCTCCGCAGACTATCGTCATACCTGGGAGCGAAAGCCCTTTCTCGGGTCCTACGACATGGATGATTCCGTTGCGTGGATCCATCATTCCGAAATAGCTCAGGCCGAATTCCTTCGCGTTTTTCTCCAACGTCTCTACCTGGTGGCGGCCGACAGGATCGGCGATCGGCTTGTCCTGGTCATGGGTAGGGGTGTTGTGGTCCGGCATGCAGAAAATCTTTTCCGGCCGGAGGCAGCGTATCCCTCTCCGTCTCAAGCCTTCGAAGGCCTGGGGAGTAGTGACTTCATGGCAGTAGAGCCTGTCGATGTACAGCTGTGTGGTGCCGCCGTCAAGCATTGAAACGACGTGCGAATCCCAGATCTTGTCGAATAAGGTATTCACTTGGACTTGGACTTAGAATTATCTCTTTTCCTGTTTCTCTGGACGCAGAGCCCTAACCTCGGCTCCGGTCCTCCACATCTCGCTGTTGCGGAGAGCCTCAAGCTCCTTGTTGAGGCCTTCGCGGTAGCCGGGCTTGGAATTCGAGTCGATTGAAATCTGAGCCTCGTTTCCGCTCTCCACAGACTGGTAAAGTTTTTCGAAGACCGGCTTCGTGGCGTCATGGAAAGGTCCCATCCAGTCGAGGGCTCCGCGCTGTGCGGTGGTCGAGCAGTTGGCGTACATCCAGTCCATGCCCTTGTCCGCGAAGAGAGGCATCAGAGACTGGGTCAGTTCCTCGACGGTCTCGTTGAAGGCCTCGGAAGGAGTGTGTCCATGCTCCCTGAGCGTCTCGTACTGGGCCAGGAGCATGCCCTGGATGGCTCCCATCAGAGTTCCGCGCTCCCCGGTGAGGTCGGAGTAGACCTCTCTCTTGAAATCGGTTTCGAAGAGATATCCCGAGCCGATTCCGATTCCGAGGGCGAGGGTGCGTTCGAGAGCCCTGCCCGTGGCGTCATGATAGACGGCGAATGAAGAATTGACTCCGCGTCCCTCGACGAAGAGAGATCTGAGGGAAGTCCCCGAGCCCTTGGGAGCCACCATTATGACATCCACGTCCGCCGGAGGCACGACCCCGGTCCTGTCCTTGTAAGTGATGGCGAAGCCGTGGGAGAAGTAGAGGGCCTTTCCCGGGGTGAGATGCTTCTTCACCAGAGGCCACTGCTGGATCTGAGCGGCGTCAGAAATGAGATACTCTATGATCGTAGCCCTTTTGCAGGCCTCCTCGATGCTGAAAAGAGTCTCACCCGGCACCCAGCCGTCTTTCACAGCCTTGTCATAAGATTTCCCTTCGCGCTGGCCTATGATGACCTTGAAACCGTTGTCTCTGAGGTTCAGCCCCTGTCCTGGACCCTGGATTCCATAGCCGATAATTGCGATGGTCTCGTCCTTGAGAACTTCACGCGCGTGTTCGAGAGTGAATTCTTCGCGGGTCACTACATTTTCTTCGACTCCGCCGAAACTGATCTTTGCCATAATGAAATGCTTTATCTGTTGTTGTTTAAATAATTCTGTTTTTCTTCGGTCCTCTCTCGGATGAAGTCCTTGACCTTCTCCTCTGAGAGCTTGTAGATGCTCTCTTCCGGCGAAGCAATCAGGTCGCCCGGATAGAAAAAGGCCTTGACCACGTCAATTTTGCTCTCCAGGTGGAGCACCGCATTGCGGATGCTTCTTTCCTCCCCATCGGTCACTATGGTCAGGTAGTGTATCCCCTGGAGGTCCGTCGGGAGGGCCATAAGGCTCCAGATGCTGAGACCGCGCCTTGTGAAAATATTTGAGAACTGAGAGAGCAGTCCTATCTGGTTTTCGGTGTAGATGATGACCGAATACCTCTTGCACTCACTTGCCATAGCCGTACATTTCTTTTCCGTTCAACATTATCTCGGTGATAGGCTTTCCCGGCGCCACCATAGGCATGACGTCATCCTCTTCATCGACATGAATATCAAGGATCGCCGGGGCGTCATCGCTCAGCGCCGCCTCCACCTCCCCCGCAAGGGCCTCCCTTTCCGAAACCACAGAACAGCGTATGCCATAGGCCGAAGCTATGCCTGCATAGTCTGGATTGAGCATCCTTGTTTGGGAATATCTCTTCTTGAAGAAGAGTTCCTGCCACTGGCGGACGTTACCGAGCCAGTTGTTGTTGAGGATGAAGATCTTGACCCCCGCCTTCTCCTGCATTATGGTGCCGAGTTCCTCTATCGTCATCTGGATCCCTCCGTCTCCGACGAAGAGGCAGACTCTTCTTTCGGGGGCTCCGATCTTGGCCCCTATTGCCGCAGGGAGGCCGAAGCCCATGGTCCCGAGGCCGCCGGAAGAGATGAAACTCCGTCCCTCCATGAATCTGGAATATCTTGCGGCTATCATCTGGTTCTGTCCGACATCTGTCACGATGAGAGCCTTTCCATGGGAGGCCTCTGCCACCGCGTCAACGACTTCGCCCATCTTGATGAAGCCCTCATGGGGATGGACCTGGGGATCGATGACCTTCTCCTGCTCGACCTTGCGGCAGGCCTTGAAACTCTCTATCCATTCTTTATGTTCATGCCTTGCAATTCTCCCCGTCAGTTCCCTGAGGACCGTCTTGGCATCCCCCACGATGCCCACGTCCACCGGGATGATCTTTCCGACTTCGCAGGGGTCTATGTCGATGTGGATTATCTTCGCCTGCTTCGCATAGGTGGAGACGGTCCCGGTCACCCTGTCGTCGAATCTCATTCCTACAGCCACGAGCACATCACATTCGTTGGTCTTGATGTTCGGAGCTATGCAGCCGTGCATTCCTATCATTCCCATGAAAAGCGGATCGTCAGAAGCCAGGGCGCTCAGGCCTAGGAGAGTCGAACCGGCCGGGATGCCGCCTTTGTGCAGAAAATCCCTGAGTTCTTCTTCCGCCCCACCGAGGGTCACCCCCTGGCCGAAAACCACGAAGGGCCTTTCAGCCTGGTTTAGCAACATCGCCGCCTCCGCTATCGACTCGTCCGAGGGCTTAGGGCAGGGAATATAGCTCCGGATGAAGCCACATTCCTTGAATTGGAAGTCGACCATGCCGTTCTGCGCATCCTTGGTCACATCCAGCACCACAGGCCCAGGGCGGCCGCTTCTGGCTATGAAGAAGGCCCTCGAAACCGCCCAAGCCATATCCTTCGCGTCCCGGACCTGATAGTTCCACTTCGTGATGGAACCGGTCATGCCGATGAGGTCTGCCTCCTGGAAGGCGTCCGTGCCCAAGGCGGAGTTGGACACCTGGCCGGCGATTACCACGACGGGGGTAGAATCCACCTTCGCATCCATGATGCCGGTTATCACATTCGTAGCTCCGGGACCCGATGTCACCAGCACGACTCCTGTCTTTCCTGTAGCCCTCGCATAGCCCTGGGCCGCATGTATGGCTCCTTGTTCATGGCGGACCAGGATGTGGCGCAGCCTGTCTTTGAAGTCAAAGAGTTTGTCGTAGACGGGCATTATCTGTCCCCCCGGGTAGCCGAAGACGGTGTCCACCCCCTCGAATGCGAGGCAGCGGAGAAGGGCTTCTGAACCATTTATTCTATCCTTTTCCATATCCATGCTCAATCTTTTATCATTCTTACCGCCCCCTTGTCGGCAGAACTTACCATGGAGGCGTAGGCCTTGATGCTCCTTGAAACCACCCTCTCCCTCATCGGAGGCGTGAAAGCCTTCTCCCCCTTCGCCTTTTCCTCCTTCCTCCGTTCTTCTAGCTCCTCCTCCGTGAGCCTGACATTGATGCTCCTATTCTCGATGTCTATTTCAATGAGGTCTCCGTCTCGCACAAGAGCTATCTCACCGCCGGAGGCCGCCTCAGGAGAAATGTGCCCGATGCTAAGGCCGGAAGTGCCCCCGCTGAACCTTCCGTCGGTTATCAGAGCGCAGGCCTTTCCGAGATGCCTCGACTTGATATAGGAAGTAGGGTACAGCATCTCCTGCATTCCGGGCCCTCCTTTCGGTCCTTCATAGGTGATGACCACGACATCTCCCGCCTGGACTTTCCCGCCGAGGATTCCATCGCAGGCGGCTTCCTGAGAGTCGAAGACCCTGGCCCTTCCTTCGAACTTCCAGAGAGACTCGTCCACTCCTGCCGTCTTGACGACGCAGCCGTCACGGGCAATGTTCCCGTAGAGAACAGCGAGACCCCCATCCTTCGAATAAGCGTGGGCGATATCTCTTATGCAGCCTTCGGCCCTGTCGGTGTCAAAACTCTGATAATAAGTCTCTTGCGAGCCCACTTCCGTGCTGAAGACCCCCGCCCCCGCGCTCGAATAGATTATCTCAGCCTCCTCGCAGCATTTCGGGCTCATGATGCAATATTTCTCGATTTCCTCCGCGAGAGTCATCCCGTCGACACGCCTTTGGGAGGTGTCTACAAGGCCGCCCTTAGCAAGTTCATTCATGATGGATACTACCCCGCCTGCCCTGTTCACATCCTGGACATGGTACTTCGCCGTGTTCGGAGCAAGTTTGCAGATGCATGGGACCTTCCTTGAGAGAAGGTCTACGTCCTTCAGCTTGAAATCGGCTCCAGCCTCATTTGCGGCCGCCAGCAGGTGCAGGACGGTGTTGGTGGAACCTCCCATGGCGATATCCAGCGTCATGGCGTTGAGGAAGGCCTCTCTGCTGCAGATGCTCCTCGGCAGAACGCTCTCGTTGCCGTCCTGGTAATAGGCATAAGTGTTCTTTACGATAAGCTTGGCCGCCTTTTTGAAAAGTTCGACCCGGTTCTTGTGCGTGGCCACTATGGTGCCGTTCCCCGGGAGAGACAGACCGATGGCCTCGGTAAGGCAGTTCATAGAGTTTGCCGTGAACATCCCCGAGCAGCAGCCGCAGCCCGGGCAGGCGTTCAGTTCGATTTTCCGGCTTTCTTCATCGCTCACGGTATTGTCGGCAGATACTACCATCGCATCAATCAGATCCAGTTTTCTTTCACTTCCAGGATAGCGGCCAGCTTCCATCGGACCACCCGAAACGAAAACAGCAGGGATGTTGAGCCGCATCGCGGCCATGAGCATGCCCGGAGTAACCTTGTCGCAGTTACTGATGCAGACCATCGCGTCGGCCTTATGGGCATTAACCATGTACTCGATGCTGTCAGCTATTATTTCGCGGGAGGGGAGAGAATAGAGCATTCCGTCATGACCCATGGCTATTCCGTCATCGACGGCAATCGTATTGAATTCCGCCGCATAACAGCCCAGCTTCTCTATCTCAGCCTTTACAGTCTGGCCGATTTCATGCAGATGAGTATGCCCCGGCACGAATTGCGTGAAAGAATTGACTATGGCTATAACCGGCCTGCCCATCTGCCAGGGCTTCATGCCGGCGGCCACCCAGAGGGCTCTCGCCCCAGCCATTCTCCGTCCATCCATCGTGATGGCGCTTCTAAGTTTATTTTTCATATCTATTTGTTAGTTTTCCGACCAAACAAGCTCCTCGCTCCACTCCTTCACCATCCCTCCGGCCCACATCTTTTTTGATAAGCCCCTGAAAACAAAAAAACCTCCCCGAATCTTCGGGAAGGCTATATATGGATAAATATCTGACTATATCATCTTATTGTACGCCTTCCCTGTCCTCGAATGCTAAGCACTAGGACGCTAATGGAAATGACGATAATAGATGAATAATTCATATTCTTTTCTTTCGCTCTGTCGCTAAAGTAGAAAATGCGAAAATCAATTCCAAGGGAAATTTTGCGAAAATCGATTTACTGGCTTTTCAAATGCCCCGTCCGTGAGGCTTCTTTATCGGCGGAGGTGGCTCAGTCGGCGTCGAGGAGAACCGGGAATTTATTGCGGAATGAGAATAGCGAATCCATGTCGAGGTCTGCGGAAGTGATCTCTTCCGCCCCGTTCCTGCATGCGGAGAGTACTTCTCCATAAGGATTAATTATGACAGAGTGGCCGTCATATTCGCAAGACGGGTCTTTGCCTACCCTGTTCACTCCGACTACAAAGCACTGATTCTCAATGGCTCTCGCTTTAAGCAGGCTGTCCCAGGCACTGATCCTCTGGGTCGGCCAACTTGCCACGTAGACCGCAATATCGTATTCGGCTCTCGCCGAAGTCTCTCTCTGTGCGGCATGAGAGTCTGCTTTCTCTAAACGGTTTCTGGAGAAGACGGGGAATCGCAGGTCGTAGCAGACCTGAAGAAGAAAACGCAGGCCTTCGTATTCCGCCACTGTCTTCTCTTTTCCAGCGGTGAAGCGTTTGTCCTCGCCGGCAAATGAGAACAGGTGTCTTTTGTCATATTTCGAGAATGTCCCATCCGGCTTGACGAAATAGAAGCGGTTGAAGTAGCTGCTCCCGACTTCGTCCGCTTTCCCACCAGCATCATTCACGGCAGTCGCCACGCTCCCAGCCACGGCGCAATCATACTGCTTTGCCAGCTTTTTCATCCACTCCAGCGAGGCCCCGTCACGCTCAGCCGTAAAGGCAGGAGAGGTGATGAAACCTGTCGAAAACATCTCCGGCAAGACAAGGACTCCTCCCTCCGCAACCCCCGCCTTGGAGATAAGGTCCTCGATATGGGCGCGGTTAGCCTTTCCGTCACACCAGATGATATTACATTGACAAAGATAGACTTTCATGACTTGTGCGCCGAATATTTGCCGCCCAGATAATGAACATGTCATAATCAACTCCGCTCTCAAGCGCACGGTCGATCTGGACAGGAAAATACCGGTCTTCTCCGGCCTTGCCCCACATATCAGATTCTTCGTAGCTCTGGGCCAGAGCCATCAATTTTTTCCAAGCCTTGACTGAGGTCGCTGATAATGTCGGAGACATCTTCAATACCTACCGAGAGTCTGATAAGGTCAGGAGCTATGCCGGCCTCGCGCAGCTGCTCGTCCGAGAGCTGTCTGTGAGTATGGCTGGCAGGATGAAGCACGCAGGAACGGGCGTCGGCGACATGGGTCGCGATGTTGATCATCTGAAGCGAATCCATGAATATGATAGCCGTCTCGCGGTCCCCCTTCAGTCCGAAGGCGATGACCCCGCAACTCCCATCCGGAAGATATTTTTCCGCAAGGTCGTGGTCTGGGTCATTTTTGAGGTCAGGATAATGTACCCATGCCACATGTGGATCCGCCTCGAGGAATTGAGCGACTTTCAGGGCATTCGAGCAATGCTGTTTCATCCTCAGGGCGAGGGTTTGCAGCCCGAGGTTGAGAATGAACGAGTTCATAGGTCCCGGAATGGATCCGAGGTCTCTCATGATCTGGGCGACCATCTTGGTGACGTAGGCCTTTTTCCCGAAGGACTTAGTGTAGGTGAGTCCATGATAGGAGGCGTCAGGGGTGGTGAGTCCCGGGAACTTGGAGGCGTTGGAGTCCCAGTCGAAGTTGCCGCTGTCAACTACGGCCCCGCCAACCTGGCAGGCCATTCCATCCATGTATTTTGTCGTGGAATGGGTCACTATGTCCGCTCCCCATTCGAAAGGACGGCAGTTGATAGGAGTGGCGAAGGTATTGTCCACGATGAGCGGCACCCCGTTCCTGTGAGCCACCCTCGCGAATTTCTCGATGTCGAGGACGCGGACGCCGGGGTTCGTGATGGTCTCGCCGAAAAGCGCCTTGGTGTTCGGCCGGAAAGCCGTCTGGATTTCTTCCTCGGAGGACTTCGGGTCGATGAAGGAGCACTCTATCCCCATTTTTTTGAGGGTCACTCCGAAGAGATTGAAAGTTCCTCCGTAGATTTCATTGGAGGCTACAAGATGGTCTCCCGCCCCGAGGATGTTGATGACGGCATAGAAATTCGCCGCCTGGCCGGAAGAGGTCAGCACAGCCCCGATCCCGCCCTCGAGCGCGGCGATTTTCTCCGCAACGGCATCATTGGTAGGATTCTGCAGGCGAGTGTAGAAATAGCCTTCTTTCTTTAGGTCGAAGAGCATCGCCATCTCCTCGCTGTTATCGTATTTGAATGTCGTGCTTTGGATGATAGGGAGTTCGACAGGTTCCCCGTTCTTCGGTCTATATCCGGCCTGGACACAGAGAGAGGCCCTTTTCAGGTTCTTAAGCATTCTAGTCAGTCTTTTTTGGTTACGCAAAAATACGCTTTTCCCTTAGAATTTGCTATCTTGTGCTTTGTTTACAAAGAGGCACGCTAATGAATAACATGAAACGGTATTTCCTTTTGGCTATGGCGCTGAGCCTTCCTATGACTATGTCGGCCCAGGAAAGCTCCACTGTGAAGCCTAATTATGAACTGGCTTCAAGATTTACCGCCAAAAAAGTTTCCCAGATGGTCTATTCGACCAGAATCAGCCCTAACTGGTTCAAGGACTCGGACAAGTTCTGGTATTCATGGAAAACTGCCGGGGGAACTCATTATTATATAGTAGACCCCTCATCCGGATCGAAGACAGAAGTCTTTGATATGGAGAAACTTGCCATGGATCTGACTGAGAAGATAAAGGATCCTTTCGACGCGGCTCATATCCCTTTTCAGAATCTAAGGCTAAAGGATGACAAGCGCTTCACCTTTGACATTAGGAGCACCGCCGACACGAAAGATGAAAAAGACTCCACCAAGACCGTAAAGAAGGTCTTCCATTTCAGCTACGACATCGCAGGCAGGCAGCTTACGGAGGTCGCCGAGGAAAAGGACAAGTATCCTTTCTGGGCTTCCGTATCACCTGACGGAACCAGAGGCATCTATGTGAAGAACCACAATATCTTCGAAATGGATTCCACTTCGCTCCGCAAGGCGGCCCTGGACCCGAAGGATTCGACCCTCGTCGAGAAGCAGCTGACCTTTGACGGCACTGCTGACAAGGCCTGGGGCGCGGAAGACTACAGCGGAGACACTCAGACGGATTCGACAGTCCGCCACAGGGGTTCCTTCGTCTGGTCGCCAGATTCCAGACATTTCGCCACCATGCTTTGGGATATGTCCCCTATAAATAGCCTTTGGGTGATCAACGCCCTCTCGCAGCCTCGTCCCACGCTTGAAACCTATAAGTATCAGATGCCTGGCGAGCCTGGTCCTAAGGGGAGGCTCACAGTATTCACGGATGAAGGAGGCAAATGGTCTTGCCAGGACGTGAAGAGCCAGGCCTTCAAGGATCAGGAGGTCTCCCTTCTCACGGCTCCTTCCACCTCGAAGACCGCCTACATGGACTTTTATCCAAGTGTATGGCTCGGTGACGAGAAGGGCTTCTACCTCATCCGCCAGAGCCGCGACCTCAAGAGACTGGACTTCTGCCATGTCGCCATCGGCTCCGACTCGACCCGGACCATCGTTTCGGAAAGGATGAACACCTATGTGGAGAGTCGTGATCCTAAGTTCATCAAGGGAGGTTCCCAGTTCATCTTCTGGTCAGAGCGCAACGGCTGGGCAAATCTCTACCTCTACACTTCGGATGGCAAGCTCATAAGAAATCTCACTGAGGGCGCCTTCCATGTGGAGGATGTGCTTGCAGTCAACGAGGCGGCCGGTTATGTGCTCTTCAGCGCCTGCGGTTACGTCAAGGGAGAAAACCCTTACCAAATGCATACCTTCAAGGCTCCGCTCGCGGGCGGACCGCTTACCATGCTGGATATCGATGACATGGACGTTCTCTCCCAGGCAAGCGATGACGGTAAATATTTCGTGGCGAACTATTCGAGGGTAGACTTTAAACCGGCCTCCGCCCTTGTCAACGCCCAGACAGGCCGCAGAACCGACCTCGAAGAGGCCGATTTCTCGCGTCTTTTCGAGGCCGGATACAAATTCCCAGAGAGATTCAAGGTCAAGGCCGCCGACGGAGTCACGGATCTCTACGGCGTCATGTACAAGCCTTTTGACTTCGATTCCACCAAGGTCTATCCTATCTGCGACTACGTCTATCCGGGCCCTCAGGTGGAGGCCAACAACATCAGCTGGAGCTCGAACATGACAAGGGTTGACCGCCTGGCCCAGATCGGCTTCATAGTCATAACTGTCGGCAACAGGGGTGGACATCCAAACAGGTCGAAGTGGTACCATAACTATGGCTACGGCAATCTGCGTGACTATGGCCTCGAAGATCAAAAATATGCCATCCAGCAGCTTGGAGCGAGATATCCTTTCATAGACCTCAGCCGAGTAGGGATCCATGGCCACAGCGGTGGCGGCTTCATGTCGACGGCCGCCATCCTCAAGTATCCGGACTTCTTCAAGGTAGCGGTCAGCTCTTCCGGCAACCATGACAACAACATCTACAATCGCTGGTGGAGCGAGCAGCATCACGGGATTCTTGAGAAGATCAGCGCTGGAGACACCTCTTTCGTCTATCACATCAACACCAACGAGGAGCTGGCCAAGAATCTCAAGGGTCATCTCATGCTGACCACAGGTGACATCGACAACAATGTCCACCCGGCCAACACTCTGCGTGTGGTCGACGCTCTCATAAGGGCCCACAAGCGTTTCGACCTGGTGGTCCTTCCTGGACAGCGGCATGGTTATGGTGATATGAATGAATATTTCTTCTGGCGTCTGGCCGACTACTACAGCGAATGGCTGCTCGGGGCCGGAGAGAGAGGCCAGGTCGATATCGTTGAGATGAATAATGACTAAATATATGAAATTAAATCATTTTCTACTGGGCTTGGCTCTTGTCGCGGCGCTTGCGTCCTGCGGCAAAAAAGATTTCAAGATGAGCAATTACGAGTACAAGCAGTCTTTCGCCCTTAAGGAGGGCAGGACTGATTCGCTCGAAGTTAGTATAAGGGTGGAGTATCCGGTTTCGGGACCTTCCAAGGATGCCGTGAAAGCCTTCTGCGAGACTGTCGTCGAGGCGGCCTTCGGAACTTCCTATTCCGGACTTTCCGTAGATTCAGCGGCCGCTGTCTATGTCGATACCCTGCTTGAAAACTATCGCACTTCGAACCTCGATATGCTCGATTATTTCAAGAACGAAGACTTCGAAATGCCGATGGGCTGGGAAGAGAGGCTCGACGCCAGAGTCATCAGCAGCCATGAAAACATTATCTCCTATGAGGTAGGGACCTATTCCTATGAAGGAGGGGCGCACGGAAGTACCGGAGAGAATGTGGTGAACATCAACAAGAAGACAGGCGAACCTGTAGAAGAGGCCGAGTTCTTCGTAGACGGCTATCATGATGAACTTTCACGTCTGCTGACGGCTCATCTTCATGATGCAGTTCCTTCCGAGGAAGATTACGAGTCTCTGTTTATCAAGGACATAGAACCGAACGGGAACTTCTTTGTCTCTGATGAGGGGGTCACCTATATCTATGGCCAATATGAAATAGGGGCCTATGCCTTAGGCATCATCAAGGTCACGGTTCCTTGGAATGAGCTCTCTTCTCTTGTCCGCCAGCAATAGAAAAGCCGAAGAAGGCGGCCTCGTCCATCGACAAACGCACGGAAATGCTGATCCAGGAAAGGCAAATATTTCGAGCTTTACATGGGGAACCAGATCTCATCATGAGACAAAAAAATTAGGTATCTGCCTGTTGAAAACTTGGTGAATTAAATTTTTATGTCTAATTTTGTGGCTCCCAAAAGTGGCGTGATGCCGCCATGGGTAGAAAACAAAAGATTTATGCCAACGATTCAGCAACTTGTCCGTAAAGGACGCGAGACGGAGGTTTTCTCCAGCAAGTCTCGTGCTTTGGATGCGTGCCCTCAGAAGAGGGGCGTGTGCGTCCGCGTGTACACCACTACGCCTAAGAAGCCTAATTCGGCTATGCGTAAGGTTGCCCGTGTACGTCTCACCAACTCTAAAGAGGTCAACGCATACATTCCGGGTGAGGGCCACAACCTCCAGGAGCACAGCATCGTGCTCGTCCGCGGAGGCCGTGTAAAGGACCTTCCAGGAGTGCGTTACCACATCCTTAGAGGCGCTTTGGATACGGCTGGTGTAGAAGGCAGGACCCAGTCCCGCTCTCTCTACGGAGCCAAGAGACCAAAGGCCGCTAAGAAGTAATCTTATTTTATCACCTTTTAATTTTTGTCAAAATGAGAAAAGCGAAGCCAAGGAAGAGGATTCTACTTCCTGATCCGAAGTACAATGATGTCGAGGTGACTCGTTTCGTCAACAACATCATGCTCTCGGGCAAGAAGAGTATCGCGTATTCTATTTTTTACGATGCCATCGACATGGTGCAAGAGAAGATGAAGGATTCTGAACTGGCTCCTCTAGATATCTGGAAGAAGGCCATCGAGAACGTGACCCCTCAGATTGAGGTGAAGTCCCGCCGCGTCGGTGGAGCGAACTTCCAGGTGCCTACGGAGTTGAGGCCTGAAAGGAAAGTTTCTCTTGCTATGAAGAACATGATTTCTTTCGCACGCAAGCGTTCCGGCCACTCCATGGCAGAAAAACTTTGTGCAGAGATCATGGCCGCCTACAACAACGAAGGTGGTGCATTCAAGAGAAAGGAAGACATGCACAAGATGGCAGAGGCCAACAAGGCGTTTGCACACTTCCGTTTCTAATCCATCATTCGTCAAATGGCAGCTAAGAGAGACCTTAAGTACACAAGAAACATCGGTATCATCGCCCACATTGATGCCGGAAAGACCACAACGTCCGAGCGTATCCTTTACTATACTGGAAAGATCCACAAGATCGGCGAGGTACACGAAGGAGCCGCGACCATGGACTGGATGGTTCAGGAGCAGGAGAGGGGTATCACCATCACTTCTGCCGCCACCACCGCTTTCTGGCATTACAACGGTAATGTCTACCAGATCAACCTCATCGACACTCCGGGCCACGTTGACTTTACTGTTGAGGTGGAGCGTTCCCTCCGTGTCCTCGACGGTTGCGTAGCCACTTTCGATGCCGTTGGACGAGTACAGCCTCAGTCCGAGACCGTATGGCGTCAGGCCGACAAGTTCGG
The DNA here is from genome assembly GCA_002472565.1 of Bacteroidales bacterium UBA7258. Lineage (GTDB taxonomy): Bacteria > Bacteroidota > Bacteroidia > Bacteroidales > UBA932 > Cryptobacteroides. The sequence goes on from DKSK01000012.1 coordinate 57,080, forward strand.
CGTTCCGAAGATTGCCTATGTAAACAAGATGGACCGCGTCGGCGCTGATTTCCTCGCCTGCGTGAAGGACATCAAGGAAAAGCTCGGCGCCACCGCTGTCCCTATTTCTCTGCCGATCGGCGCGGAGGATAAGTTCATCGGAATCGTTGACCTCATCGACCGCAAGGCCCTTGAGTATGATGCCGACAACACTGAGGTAATCAATTACCATGAGATTCCTATCCCTGAGAATATGAAGGGAGAGGTTGAGCTTTGGAGAGACAAGCTCGTAGAGTCTGCCGCCGAATGCGACGACGCCCTCATGGAAAAATATTTCGAAGATCCTGATTCTATCAGCAAGGACGAGATCATCGCAGCCCTCCGCAAGGGTACTATCGAGATGAAGATCGTTCCTGCCACCTGCGGTTCTTCCTATAAGGACAAGGGCGTCCAGTTCCTTCTCGACGCCATCGCCCGCTACCTTCCTTCCCCTCTCGACAAGGGTTCTGTCAAGGGTCACAACCCTCAGACAGGAGTTGAAGAGGATCTCCTTCCTGATGCGAGCCAGCCTTTCTGCGGTCTTGTATTCAAAATCGCTACCGATCCTTTTGTCGGCCGTCTCGCCTATATCAGGGCTTATTCCGGAAAGCTTGATGCCGGCACTTATGTCCTCAATTCCCGTACAGGCAAGAAGGAGCGTGTAGCCAGGCTTTATCAGATGCACTCCAACCACCAGAATCCTATCGATTTCGTGGAGGCGGGAGACATCTGCGCGGCAGTCGGATTCAAGGAGCTCCGCACCGGTGATACCATCTGCGCCGAGAACTATCCTATCTCCCTTGAGGCCATGGAGTTCCCTGCACCGGTTATCGGAATCGCCATCGAGCCTAAGACCCAGGGTGACCTTGAGAAACTCGGAGTCGCTCTCGGCAAACTCGCCGAAGAGGATCCTACTTTCACCGTGAAGTCAGATCATGAGACCGGCCAGACCGTTATCAGCGGAATGGGCGAGCTTCATCTTGACATCATCGTTGACCGTCTGCGCCGCGAGTTCGGCGTTGACATCAACCAGGGTGCTCCTCAGGTCAACTACAAGGAGGCTATTACCACCACGGTTCAGCATCGCGAGCTCTTCAAGAAGCAGACTGGCGGTCGTGGTAAGTATGCCGACATCGTCGTCAATATCGGTCCTGCCGATGAAGGCGTTACCGGGCTTCAGTTCATCAACTCCGTCAAGGGAGGAAATGTTCCTAAGGAATTTATTCCTTGCGTCCAGAAAGGCTTCGAGGCCGCCATGGCCAATGGAGTTCTCGCCGGATATGAAGTACAGTCCCTTAAGGTTGAGCTTCTCGATGGTTCCTACCATCCGGTAGACTCCGACCAGCTCTCCTTCGAACTCGCGGCCCGTTACGCTTTCCGTCATGCCTGCCCTAAGGCCCATCCGGTAATTCTCGAGCCTATCATGGCGCTTGAAGTAGTTACTCCGGAAGAGTACATGGGAGACATCGTAGGTGACCTCAATCGTCGCCGCGGACAGATCAACGCCATGGATTCCACTCCTAACGGAGCGAGGATCATCAAGGCTTACGTTCCTCTTTCTGAGCAGTTCGGCTATGTTACGGTCCTCAGGACCCTTTCTTCCGGACGTGCAACCAGCACCATGATCTTCGACCACTACGCCGAGGTTCCTGCTACACTGGCCAAGGATATCATCGAGAAGAGCGGTTACAAGCCTGCTGACGATGAATAATCTTAATTAACCGAAAAAAAAGAATTGACAGATATGGGTCAGAAAATCAGAATAAAGCTGAAGTCTTTTGATCATATGCTCCTTGACAAGTCGGCAAAGAAGATCGCCGACACGGTATCCACGACGGGCGCTAAGGTTTACGGTCCTATTCCGCTTCCTACCAGCACCAAGATCTTTACCGTGAACCGTTCGACCTTCATCAACAAGAAGTCCCGCGAGCAGTTCGAACTCAACTCCTACTGCAGGCTTCTTGACATCGATGACTCCAACGCCAAGACCGTTGAGTCCCTGATGAAGCTTGAGCTTCCTTCAGGCGTTGAGGTTGCGATCAAGGTTCTCTAAAGACAGTCTCCGGCGGTAATTACCGTCGACATCCCCCGGCGGGATTCTTTCCCGTCCGGTTTTGGTCCCGTAGCTCAGTTGGTTAGAGCAACTGACTCATAATCAGTGGGTCGCAGGTTCAAGTCTCTGCCGGGACCACTCAATACCGCCTAAACGCGGACTTCCCAGAGGGTGACCTTCCGTCACCCTTTTTTGCTATTCCGCCTGCTGTATGTTTTGGAATTGCAGGTGCCGCAGTGCTGTTCTGAATGCTATCCGTGGAATCCCGGCGCGAGAGAGGATCGGGAAATTATTTTCCATGTATTAGAAAGTCTAGTGAATTCATTCTATGGATGGTCTCTGCAAGGGAATTAATCATAATATTATTCTGCCATTAAATTTTGTAAGCACGTTGTAATCTCTTATTTTTGTATAGATGCCTAACCGGCTCTTTGCGCTTGCATACTTATTTTGCCGATAATGGAAAAACACATACTTGAATACGAAAAACCTTTCGAATTTGAGGCCGGCGGGGTGCTGGACAAGATACAAATCGCCTATCACACCCCTGACGGCCGCGAAAGACCGCGGGAAGGAGAAAAAGTCATTTGGATCTGTCACGCTCTTACGGCCGACTCGGACCCTCAAGACTGGTGGCCGGAACTTGTCGGCCCAGGAAAATTCTTCGATACTGACCGCTATTTCATAGCTTGTGTCAACATGCTGGGCTCATGTTATGGAACCTCAGGACCATCCAGCCTTAACCCTAAGACAGGGCGCCCATATTTCTTTGATTTTCCGAAGGTTACGGTAAGAGATATCGCAAGGACAATCAATATCGTCCGTGAGCATCTGGGCATTTCCAAGATAGATTTCATCGTCGGCTCCAGTATCGGAGGTTTTCAGGCTCTGGAACTTTGCATCATGTACCCGGACCTTATCAGAAACGCCGCTTTCATCGCCACGCTGGGCCGCGTAACGCCTTGGCTTACAGGCTTCGAAGAGAGCCAGCGCATGGCTCTTGAGGCGGATCCTACTTTCAGAGAGTGCAAGGATCTTGACGGAGGAAAGGCCGGAATGAAATGTGCCAGGACGATAGCGCTTCTGAGCTACCGCTGCGAAGACGGTTACAACCGAAAGCAGGCCGAGCAGAGTGATGATACCATTTTCGCCGACAGGGCGGCTTCTTACCAGAGATATCAGGGTGAGAAATTCGCCAAGCGTTTTGACGCGTATTCATATTACAGTCTTTCATATAGCGTCGATTCCGACAATGTGGGAAGAGGCCGCGGAGGACTGGCCAGGGCTTACGGAATGATCAGCTGCCCAAGCAAGGTTGTCGCCATAGATTCTGATCTGATTTTCCCTCCGTATGAGATGGAGCAGATGGCGAAGATGATTCCGGAAGCCGGATATTCGGTCATAACTTCGCATTATGGCCATGACGGTTTTCTGCTGGAGAATGAGCAGATTATGAAGGAGCTTGCCCCGATATTGGAAAGTCTCTGAGCCAGGTTGTGGGCAGGATGGGATAAGGCAGGAGAGGTGGTGGAAGAAAAGTGCGGAGGAGATGAGGAAGGCGGAATGGGATAGGAAGTGAGAGAGATGAGGGGAAGGTTGAAATTGAAAGGAAGCTGTGGAGACGAAGGGAAGGAAATGAATATGGTAATAGAAGAGGATTCAGATAATGCAGGTACTTAAATTCGGCGGGACATCAGTCGCCAGCGCCGAGAGCATGACGCAATGCTGCGACATAATAAAGAAGGCGGTTGAGAAAGACAGGACGATTGTAATCGCTTCTGCTATAAGTAAATGCACTGACACGCTCATCAAGATAGGACGCCTTGCGGCCCAGAAGGATGAGACGTACAAGAATCTCATCGATTCTCTCCAGGAAAGACATCATGAAATCATAAGGCGGCTTCTTCCTCAGGAAAAGCAGGAAGAGTCGCTTCAGACCCTTGACGGGACCTTCGATTACCTCAAAGGCATCGCACAGGGAGTCTGTCTCCTCGGCGAGCTAAGCGCTACCAGCCTCGACGCTATCCAGGGCTGCGGAGAATTGCTCTCTACAAGGATCCTCGCCACGAAATTGGCCACCATGGGGATACCTACCAAATGGATTGACTCAAGGACGATAATCCTTACACACAGCGACAGAGGCCATGTCATCGTAGACATGAATCAGACATATGCGAATGTCCAGGCCATGCTTGACTCTTATCCGAACAAGCAGCTTTTTGTGGTTCCTGGTTTCATTGCCTCTGATGACAAGGGGAGGATGACGACTTTGGGACGCGGCGGCTCCGATTATTCGGCTTCCCTTTATGCAGTAGGCTCCCATGCCAGGGCTCTCGAGACGTGGAAGGATGTGCCAGGCATGATGACTGCCAATCCGAAGATCGTGCCTTCGGCTATGCCGATCCACCATATCTCTTACCGCGCCGCCCTCGAACTCTCACATTTCGGGGCCAAGGTGATCTACCCACCTACGATTCAGCCTGTCGTGGCGGAGAGGATCCCGATCTATGTCAAATGTACTTTCGACCCTTCGGCCGAGGGTACCGTAATTGAGCAGGATCCGCCTCTGTCAAGGAATAATCTCATAGGAATCTCCAATTCCGACAACATCGCCCTCCTCTCTCTTGAAGGGAGCGGCATGGTTGGGGTTCCGGGCTTCTCTTCGAGGCTTTTCCAGACCCTCGCCGAGAATGATATCAGCATCATCCTCATCACCCAGGCCTCTTCGGTCAATACCATGTGCGTCGCCGTCTCGGAGAAAGACGCGGCGAAGGCCAAGGCGGCCACCGACCGCTGCTTCGCCTACGAGATTTCGCTCGGCAAACTCAATCCGCTGAAGGTGGAGACGGGCTATTCCATCATCTGCCTCGTAGGAAATGACCTTTTCACCCAGAGGGGGGCCACCGGAAGGATGCTTGATGCCCTCGGGAGGAGAGGAATAGGGGTCCGCGCCGTTGCCCAGGGCTCATCGGAAAGGAATATCAGCGTCATTGTCCGCTCTGAAGATGTCGGTCCGGCGACGCGCTATATCCATAGCGAATTTTTCGAGCGCTCTTCCTTCAGAGAGGTCAATCTCTTCATTGCCGGATATGGCAATGTCGGAAAGGCCTTCATCTCAATACTTGCGGCTAACAGGGACCGGATCGCAGCCCGCACCGGAATCCGCCTCCACCTTGCCGGAATTTCCAATTCGAAAAAATATCTCATTGATTCCGAGGGAATTGACCCCGCGCAGGCCGGTGTTCTGCTGGAGGGAGGGAGTCCCGCCTTGGATGACGCCTACTTCGATGCCCTGCTCAACATCTCGCTCCAGAACCGCATCTTCGTGGACATGACGGCTTCAGCCGACATAGGAGCGAAATACAAGAGCCTTATGTCTCACGGCTATTCCATAGTATCCTGCAACAAGATACCTTTCGCGGTGCCTTATCCGGACTATGAGGAGCTTTGCAAGGCGGCGGCAGCCTCCGGGGTCAGCCTCCGCCATGAGACCACCGTGGGCGCCGCCCTGCCGATTCTCGAAAGTATCTCACGTTCAGTCAACAGCGGAGACAAGATTCTCAGAATCGAGGCCGTGCTTTCCGGCACCCTCAATTACATACTCTCGACCTATGATGGCACGAAGCCTTTCGCCGAGATTGTCCGCCAGGCCCAGGAAGCGGGTTATTCCGAACCTGACCCGCGCAAGGATCTGAGCGGGAAAGATGTGCTCCGCAAACTCCTCATAATGGGACGAGAGGCCGGAATTCCGCTTGAGGAAGGAGATGTGGAGATAGGTCCGCTCCTCGGAGAAACTTATTTCGAGGGCTCAGTGGAAGATTTTTACGCAAGACTGGCTGCCGGGGAGGAAGACTTCCGCGGACTTTATGCGAAGGCGGCTTCGGCCGGACTCAGGCTCCGTTTCACCGCCACGCTGGAGAGTGATGGAGAGAAGTGGAAGGCCGCGATGGGGCTCCGTGAGGTCGGTCCGGACAGTCCGCTCTTCAACCTTTGCGGTACTGACAACGCCGCCATAATAAAGACTGACTTTTATCCTTCTCCGCTGGTTATCCGCGGAGCGGGAGCAGGTGCGCTCCAGACGGCTTCTGGCATATTGAACGACATCCTGCTTTGAGGCAGGCGCTCCTGGCCATGGAGGCGGCCCCGGCGTTCATGGTACTGGACAGGGGCGGGGAGACGCTTGGCGGGAGGAGGCAACGGACGGAGCTATTGAAGATTTAAATATTTGATATAATGAAAGTTGCAGTAGTTGGTGCCACCGGATTGGTAGGCACCCGCATGATGGAAGTACTCGCTGAAAGACACTTTCCTGTGACGGAATTTCTTCCGGTCGCATCCGAGCGTTCCGCCGGAAGAAAGGTGGTTTTCAACGGAAAAGAATACATTGTGATCGGGGCTCAGGAAGCCATAGCCGCCAAGCCTGATCTCGCCATATTTTCCGCCGGAGCGGGTCCTTCCAGAGAACTCGCACCGCAATTCGCGGCGGCGGGATGCCGCGTCGTGGATAATTCCTCATGCTGGAGGATGGACCCCGGCAAGAAGTTGGTTGTGCCTGAGATAAATGCCGACGTGCTGACCGCGGAAGACTGGATCATAGCCAATCCGAACTGCTCCACGATTCAGATGATCCTTCCCCTCGCGCCTCTCCACAAACGCTTCAAAATTACGAGGATAGTGGTCTCTACTTACCAGTCAGTCACCGGAGCAGGCAACAAGAGCGTAGCCCAGATGATGGCCGAAAGAGAGGGTAAGGTGTGGGGAGAATACCCGGCCTATTACCATTATCCTATAGATCTCAACATCATTCCTCAGATCGATGACTTCACAGAAAACGGCTACACCAAGGAGGAGATGAAGATGGTCAACGAACCTCATAAGATTCTCGGAGACTACAGCATCCGCATTTCCGCCACCACCGCCCGAGTTCCTGTTGTCGGAGGCCATTCGGAATCCATCAACGTGGAATTCGAAAAGCCTTTCGAGCTTTCGGAGATACGCTCCATCTGGGAGAATACCCCGGGGGTGACGGTTCAGGATGATCCTTCAAAATTCGTTTATCCTATGCCGCGTTTCGCTCTCGGTCATGACGACGTCTTCGTAGGCCGCCTGCGCCGTGATTTCAGCGTTGAGAACGGAATTAATTTCTGGGATGTAAGCGACAATATCCGCAAAGGAGCCGCGACCAACGCCATCCAGATAGCCGAGGTCTTGCTCAGGAAAGGTTTTCTGTCAAACAACTACTAATAGTCAAAAATCATGATGAAAAAGCTACTCTTGGTCTGCGCCGTCTTAGGGGCGGTTTCGGCCTCTTTCATGGCTGATGCGCAGACTGCCGGTTCTGAAGCCCGGCTTCTCAGATTTCCGGCCACTAATGGCACTGACGTGGTCTTCTCTTATGCAGGAGATCTTTTCACCGCTCCTCTATCCGGAGGAGAGGCGAAGAGGCTTACTTCCCATGTGGGCTATGAGATGTTTGCGCGTTATTCTCCTGACGGGAAGACGATCGCCTTCACCGGAGAATATGACGGGAACAGAGAGGTTTATCTCATCCCCGCAAAAGGAGGCGAGCCTGTGAGGCTGACCTACACCGCCACGAACTCCCGTGACGATCTCGGAGACAGGATGGGGCCGAACAACATCGTGATGGGTTGGACTCCTGACGGAAAATATGTAATCTACAGGAACCGGACAGGCGACGGCTTTGAAGGCAAACTCTGGAAGGTACCGGCGGGGGGCGGCATGCCCCAGATGATTCCTCTTCCGGAAGGAGGCTTCTGCAGCTATTCTCCTGACGGAAAGACTCTTGCCTATAACAGGGTCATGAGGGAGTTCAGGACTTGGAAATACTACCGCGGTGGAATGGCGGATGAAATATGGCTCTATGACGGCAAGAAGGTCACTAAGGTGACAGATAATCCGGCCCAGGACATCTTCCCGATGTGGGTTGGAAATGAGATTTATTTCGCCTCCGACAGGGACATGACCATGAATATCTTTGTCTATGACATCAAGACCAAGGAGACGAAGAAGGTTACCGACTTCACTGACTATGATGTCAAGTTTCCGAGCACCAACGGGAAGATAGTGGTCTTCGAAAAGGGCGGCTTCCTCTACAAGCTGGACCCTGCCACAAAGAAGGCCGAGCAGATTCATATCACCCTGACTTCCGACCTCGTCTACGGAAGAGCCGAGAGGATGAACGTCGGCAGGAAAGGCCGCAACAGCTACAGCCTTTCTCCTGACGGGAAGAGGCTTGCGGTGACTGCCAGAGGCGAACTCTTCGATGTGCCTGTGGGAAGCGGAATCACGAGGAATATCACCAAGACCCCTGGTTCCAACGACCGTGGCGCCGACTGGAGCCCGAACGGAAAATATATCGCCTTCATCGGCGACGGGAGTGGCGAGACAGAGGTCTATCTTTATGAAGTAGCCAAGGGCGGAGAGCCTGAGCAGGTGACCAAGGGCAACGACACCTACATCCGTTCTCTCCAGTGGAGCCCGGACAGTAAGCACATCCTCTATACAGACAGGAAGAACCGCGTCGTCGAGGTAGATCCTTTCGCCAAGACCAAGAAGGTCCTCCTCCAGAATCCTGAGCAGGAATTTATGGATGTGGAATATTCTCCTGACGGAAAATGGCTCACTTACACCAAGCCGGCAAAGAACCAATTCTCGGTGGTCTATGTCATGAACCTGGCATCAGGCAAGGAATATCCTGTGACAAGTTCATGGAGCAGTTCCTCCAGGCCTGTCTTCTCTTCTGACGGCAAATATCTGCTCTATACTTCCGACACCGAACTCCGCCCTACCTACAGCCGTGTGGAATGGGATTATGCTTATGGCAACATGAGCGCCCTCTACATGACCATTCTTTCCAAGGACACTCCGTCTCCTCTTCTGGCGGGCGACAGCGAGTCTTCGCCTGAAAGCGAGGCTGACCCAGCTCCGGGCAAGGGCCCTAAGCCGGCTGCTTCCAAGGACGGCGAGGCGGCTCCGGGCAAGGATGGGGCCAAGAGTGTAGATAAGGCTTCTGCCGCAGAGGTGAAGATTGACTTCGACGGCCTTACCACAAGGGTCGTGAAGCTTCCATTCAGCGGATTCAGCTATTTCTGTGACGGCAAGAAGGTCTGGTACAGCGCCGGCGGCGGCACTCAGGTCTTTGATTTCAAGACCGGAAAGTCTGAGAAATGCTCAGACTCAAGGCTCAGCTATCGCAATGGTGACAAATTCGCTCTTGCTCTTGGCGGAACCTGGAAGGCCGTAAGATTCCCTGCAGACCATGTGGGCGGAGGCGAGACCATAGATCTGGACAACATGTTCACTACTGTCGACTATTCCCAGGAGTGGCCTGAGATTTTCGACGAGGTCTGGAGAGCCTTCAGAGACGGCTATTACCTCGAGAACATGCATGGACGTGACTGGAACGCCATCAAGGAGAAATATGCAGTCTTCCTGCCTTATGTCAAGACCCGTCTTGACCTGAATTATGTCATCGGCGGCATGATCGCCGAACTTGCGAGCGGCCATGCCTATGTTTCTCCTGGCGACTACCCGAAGCCTGAGCGTATCGACATGGGTCTTCTCGGCGCCCGTCTGAGCAAGGACAAGAGCGGCTATTTCAAGATCGACCATATCTACTCCGGCGCGGCATACCGTCCTGAGCTTCGTTCCCCTCTTACAGAAATAGGAATGAATATTTCAGAGGGTGATTATATCACTGCCATCGACGGACAGTCGCTCAAGGATGTGGACAACATCTACAAGCTTCTCATCGGCAAGGCCGGAAAGCTCTGCGAACTGACGGTCAACAAGGGAGCTTCCGAGGGCGGAAGAAAGGTGGTAGTGAAGCCTATCGCCGATGAATATCCTCTGGAGCATTACGAGTGGGTGCAGAACAATATCAAGACGGTTGAGGAGAAGTCCGGCGGAAAGGTCGGCTACATCTACATCCCTGACATGGGCGCTGAAGGCTTGAACGAGTTTGTCCGTTACTATTATCCTCAGCTAGACAAGGAGGCCCTCATCATTGACGACCGCGCCAACGGCGGCGGAAATGTCTCTCCTATGATTATCGAAAGGCTGCTCCGCAAGGTCTACAGGATGACGATGAGCAGGACGAGCACCTTGACCGGCACAGTTCCTGACGGCACCCAGACGGGTCCTAAGGTTCTGCTGATCAATAAGTACTCGGCTTCTGACGGTGATCTCTTCCCGTGGAGTTTCAAGGCTAATCATCTGGGTACAGTCATCGGAACCAGGACCTGGGGCGGAATTGTCGGAATCAGCGGTTCTCTCCCTTACATGGACGGCACTGATGTCAGAGTTCCTTTCTTCACGAACTATGACGCCCAGACCGGCAAGTGGATCGTCGAGAACCATGGTGTCGATCCTGACATCCTCATTGACAATGATCCTGTCAAGGAGTTTGCGGGCGAAGATGAGCAATTGCTCAAGGCCGTTGAGACTGCCATGCAGCAACTTAAGGACCGCAAACCTCTCCCTGGAGTTCCGGCGCCTCGTACATTCAAGGACCTCGGCCTTCCGGAGATAAAGTAAGGCTCTCCCGTCCTGAGCTCCGGGGCTCCGTTCCCCCCAGGCTCTGCCGCATAGTTATCTGCAGGCTTCCGGGCGCTTGTCCGGAAGCCTCTTGATATAAGCAAGTTCATGAAAAAATCCATATTAGTCTTTCTCTTCATCTTCATGGCCCTGGGCCTCTACGCCAGGAAGCCGCTCATCGGCGTTTCCACCTCGCTTAATGACGGGCGGAGCGCCACGAAGCTGAGATATTCAGCCGCCATTGAGAAGGCCGGAGGGATACCAGTCCTCATCCCCCTCACCAAGGACGGAAAACTGGTCGAGGAGACGGTCAGACGGCTCGACGGCATCCTGTTCATAGGAGGAGACGATTTCGCCCCGTCACTCTATGGCGAAAGCGTGCTTAATTCCTCAGTTCAGATAAACGGACTTTGCGACACCAGCGACGTACTCCTGATGCGTGCGGCTCTCAGGCAGAAGAAAAGCATTCTGGCCATCTGCCGCGGAGCGCAGCTGCTCAATATCGTCCTCGGCGGCAGCCTCTATCAGGACCTTCCGGCCCAGTATCCGGAGGCGCTCCCACATCAGGGTAAGCCTCATCAGATAGTGATTGACGGTAGGTCCCGTCTTGCCACTATCCTGAGCCCGGACTCATCCGCTGACCTAGAGCTGACTGTCAATTCTTTCCATCACCAGGCAATAAAGCGCCTGGCTCCATCGCTCTTTCTCTCCGCCAGCTCTTCCGACGGCATCCCTGAAGCGGTCGAGCTCCCGGGAAAGACCTTCATCCTCGGAGTCCAATTCCATCCTGAAATTCCCGCGGCCCAGGGCGACCCCTTCTGGCTCCGGCTCTTCACCGCCTTCGTCCGCTCAGCCCGCCGCTGACAGCCCGTGTGGCGGCGCACCCTGCCCTTCAGCCACCTGCCATACTTATAATATGCTGAGAGAAAGCTGATTGACGGCGGGGAAGGTGGTGGAAGGTGGAGGAAGAATGGTGCCGGGTAAGGCTCGGATCAATGGTTTATGGGGAATTTTCGCTAAATTGGCGGAAAGTTTTGGCTTATGAAAAATGTAAGAGTTTTAGCGGCCTTCGCCGCTTTCATGATAGGAAGCTTCTTCTCTCCTGCTCAGGCTGGGGAAGGTGCCGCTTTGCCGCCAGAGAAAGCCTTGAGGGTGGCGGCCGCTTCGCCTCAGAGTGAAGAAGATTTGGATGCGGAGTATGGGAAGACGCTTTTGAAGGTGGGGTCGGCAGCTCCTGAAATCGCCTTGATGGATATTAAGGGCAGGCCCTTTTCGCTCAAGGCTTTGAGCGGCAAATATGTGGTCCTGGATTTTTGGGCTTCATGGTGCCCTGACTGCAGGCGTGAGATTCCTGATGTCTTGAGGCTCTACAAGAAGTACGCGCCGAAAGGTGTTGTTTTCGTCGGAGTTTCTTTTGACGACAAGGAGGAGAGCTGGCGCAAGGCGGTGAAGGAATATGGCCTGGACTATTCCCATGTCAGCGAGCTTTGCCGTATGAAGGATTCGGCCATAGCGAAGGCTTATGGAATCAAGTGGATTCCGAGTATGTATCTGATCGGGCCTGACGGCAAGGTCAAGACAGCCACGGTGGTTTTGACTAAGGTTGAGGCTGAACTGGAGAAAATCCGCTAGAGGGGAGGGTCGAAAAGAAGAGATTCTTGCGGATATTTTCTTGATAAATAATAATTTACAGCTATATGGAAAGGAAAGAGACAAGCTCAGACATCCTGGCCAAGGTCAAGGGAGTTTTTTCAAGATTCCCTCTCGCTTTCGCCATTCTGGCGGCGCTTTTTGTTTTCGCCGCCATAGCCTTCTATGTAAGCCCTTCGGGGGCGGCCTCATGGCTGGACGAGGACAGAAAGCTTATTATCATCTTGTATCTCGCCCAAGCAGCCTTTCTTTCCGTGGGCCTGGCCCTATGGAAAGAGGAGAAGCCGGAGCTTGGCTTTCCCGTGAAACTTGGGCTCCATGCCCTCTTGCTTGCCTCAGCCATCTATTTTCTCTTCAGCACGGAAATAGGCTACAGGTTTTTCGGCTATGCTTCCGTCTCCATGGCCATAGCAGTTTTCTGTCTCATGGCTTCCTTCTTCAAGGAGAAAGACGATGTGCAGCTGGTCAATTTCACCATACGCATGTTTGTGATAATCTTGGCCTCCGGCATCGTTTCCCTTGTCTTCATGTTGGCCCTCTTCCTTATGAATTTCGCCTTCAATGCCTTATTCCAGATAGAGCCGACAGAATATTGCTATGAACTCGAAGTCGTATTTTCATGGGGCCTTCTCTTCCCGGGGCTGATTTTTTCTTTCGTCCCCATGGAGAAGAAACATGACAATTCTCGTGACCTGGGAAAATTCCTCATGTCCGTGCTCCATTTCCTCCTTGTCCCGATTCTTGGCATTTACCTCGTCATGCTCTATGTCTATGCCGCCAAGATTCTATTTACCTGGACCTTGCCGAACGGCGGGGTGGTGGCTTTCGTAAGCGCTTCCGTCTTGGGAAGCATCGTCCTGCTGATATTGCTATATCCATCCGCTCAGCCATCCGCTGTGGCGGAGACTTCCGCCGATGGCAAGACCGTCCTTGAGGGGCGTGCCCATAGCTTTGACGGCTTCATCCGGACTTGGCTGCCTGTCCTCCTCCTTCCGCCCCTCGTCCTGATGACCATCGGAATTGCCAGAAGGATAAGTGATTACGGAATAACTGCGGAGAGACTTTATGTTGCCTTGGCCAACCTTTGGTCCTATGCCGTCTGCATCGGTCTGATCGTAACGCGAGGCAAGAGGCTGTGGTGGATTCCGGCATCTTTCGCCACGGTGATGCTCCTCGCTTCTGTAGGGCCGCAAAGTTTTGGCGAGATTACCAAGAGGGTCATGCTCCATGATGTCAAGGAAACTATGACATCTGCAGGTGTAAAGAACTTCCCTCTTGATAGCGAAAAATATGGAGAGCTTCTTGAAAGCATGGATTCGGTTTCCACAGATAGGATGGAATCAAAGCTTGGCCGTCTTTTAAGGTCGTACCCGCTTAATGTTACGGCGCCTTTGATTGATGCGGACGCCTTTTATAATTATGATGTCGTTGAGGACTCGGTAAATGTCATTGACGACGTTGTGATGGATACCGTGTCTGTCGTTGGATCCACGGCTCCTGAAGATGACAACAATTAAAAATCTGATATATCATGAGCGAAAAGAAATTCAGGATTGAATCTGACCTTTTGGGTGAACTCAAGGTCCCTGATGACGTCTACTATGGAGTCCAGACTCAGCGCGCCATCAACAATTACCACATCTCCAGCCGAAAGATGCGTGATTTCCCTGACTTTGTCGTGGCCATAGCCTACGTCAAACTCGCCGCTGTCCAGGCGAACCACAGCCTCGGTATAATCAACGACGAAATCACCGGGGCCATCAGTCAGGCGTGCCGCGAGATAATCGACGGCAAGATGCACGAAGACTTCCCTATCGACATGATGCAGGGCGGAGCCGGAACCTCTGTCAACATGAACGCTAACGAGGTCATAGCGAACAGGGCCCTGGAAATCATGGGCCATCAGAAAGGAGAATATCAGTACTGCTATCCTAACGACCACGTCAATTGCGGCCAGTCCACCAACGATGTCTATCCGACGGCAATCCGTCTGGCCTTGGTGAGGATGAACAAGCATCTTGTCAGCAGCCTCACAGGCCTGATCGATTCTCTCCGTTCCAAGTCCAAGGAATACGCCGAGGTCATCAAGATGGGCCGCACCCAGCTCCAGGATGCCGTCCCTATGACCGTAGGTCAGGAATTCAACGCCTTTGCCGACAATCTTGAGGAGGAAATCCTCAATCTCGACCGCAACGTAAAGCTGCTTCATGAAATCAACATGGGCGGCACCGCCATCGGAACCGGACTCAACGCCGTCCCTGGTTTTGCGAAACTTTGCGCCGAGAATCTCAGCAAGCTGACCGGCGAGTCCTTCGTCTGCGCCCTGAACTTTGTGGAGGCCACCCCTGATGCCGGTGCCTACGTAAGCTATTCCGGCGCCCTAAAGCGTCTTGCCGTTAAGGTATCCAAGATGTGCAACGACCTCAGACTCCTTTCTTCCGGCCCTCGCTGCGGACTTGGTGAGATCAATCTTCCGCCGAAGGCTCCTGGATCCAGCATCATGCCTGGAAAGGTCAACCCTGTCATCCCTGAGGTGACGAATCAGGTCTGCTTCAAGGTCATCGGCAACGATACCACCGTTACTTTCGCGGCGGAGGCAGGCCAGCTCCAGCTCAACGTGATGGAGCCGGTGATCACCGAGTGCCTCTTCGAGAGCCTGACCTGGCTCTCCAACGCCATCGACACCCTCAAGGACGAGTGCATCAAGGGCATCACGGTAAACAAAGAGAGATGCTATGACATGGTCAAGAATTCCATCGGAATAGTTACCGCCCTCAATCCTTACATCGGTTACAAGACCAGCACGAAGGTCGCCAAGGAGGCTCTCGAGACCGACAGATCCGTCTATGACATAGTTCTTGAGAAGGGACTCATGACGAAGGAGAAACTCGACGAGATCCTTGATCCTAAGAATATGCTGAAATCTCATACCTACATGAAGTAGAACTCAGATGGCGAAGACTAACGAGGATACACCGCTGCTTAAGCAGTATTTCTCCATAAAGGCCCAGCATCCGGAGGCATTGCTGCTCTATCGGGTAGGGGATTTCTATGAAACCTATTCCGACGATGCGGTCATAGCCAGCAAGGTGCTGGGACTGGTGCTCACGAAGAGAACGAACGGAGATGACGGAGAGGGCAACAAGAAGTACATGCCGATGGCGGGTTTCCCGCATCACGCCATTGAACTCTACCTTACAAAGCTTATCCGTGCCGGTTACAAGGTCGCGGTCTGCGACCAGCTGGAGGATCCGAAATTAGCCACCAAGCTCGTTAAGCGCGGGGTGACCGAGCTCCTGACTCCGGGAGTAGCCTTCGGCGAAGAGATGCTCGAACAGAAGGAGCACAATTATCTCGCCGGAATCTGCTTCGAGTCCAAGATCTGCGGGGTGGCCTTTCTGGATGTTTCGACTGGTACCTTCCAGGTCGCCCAAGGACCGCTCGAATATATCCGCACCCTCTTGTCGAATTTCAGTCCGAAAGAACTCGTCGTGACGAGGGGTGTGGAGCGCTCGATTCCCTCCCTTCTGGGCGAGGGCTGGTATGTGTCCACGGTTGATGAATGGGCCTTTGTATATGATGCCGCCGCGGAGCGGCTCAAGAAGCAATTCGGCGTTGATTCGCTGAAAGGCTACGGTGTGGATCCATATCCTCTGGGCGTCTGCGCGGCGGGAGCCTTGCTGGTCTACCTGGAGCAGACCCAGCACAGCGGACTGAAGAACATTTGCGGAATTTCGCGCATAGACCAGGGGAAATTCGTCTGGATGGACCGCTTTACAGTCCGCAATCTGGAGCTTTTCCAGTCTTCTTCCGGAGGGGAAGGGGTTTCGCTCGTCAGCGTGATTGACAAGTGTGTTTCCCCGATGGGCGCGAGGCTTCTCAGGACCTCTCTCGCCATGCCTCTGCTTGACATAGACGAGTTGAACGCCAGGTACGATGTGGTGTCTTATTTCGTCTCGCATAAGGAGCTGCTGGATTCTCTGCAGATAAGCCTCAGCAATGTCGGTGACCTTGAGAGGATCATAGGCCGCGCGGCGACGGGTAAGATCGGCCCTCGCGAAATTCTCCATCTTGTCCACGGGCTTGAGCAGATCGGCCCTATCTCGAAGGCTTGTTCCGGTACCGGGGTCGCCCCGCTGGACAAGCTTGGTGAGAGCCTTGTCGCTTGCGATGACCTCATCGCCACGATTCACAAGTATATCCTCGATGATGCCGCCATAGCCCTCGGAAAGGGAGATGTAATTGCATCGGGGGTTGACGAGGAGCTTGACAGGCTGCGCGGAATCAGGGATGGCGGAAGTGCTTACCTGAGAAAGATGGAGAAGGAGGAGAGTGAAAGAACCGGCATTCCTTCGCTGAAAATCGGATTCAACAACGTCTTCGGCTACTACCTTGAGGTAAGAAATACCTTTAAGGACAAGGTGCCTGAAGAATGGATCAGAAAGCAGACTCTCGTCAATGCGGAAAGATACATCACGAAGGAGCTGAAAGACTATGAGAATCAGATTCTTACGGCTTCCGATAGGATATCTGTGATAGAGGCTCGTCTATATCGGGAACTTGTCTCCAGGATTCAGGAAAGGATTTCGGACATCCAGGCGGACGCCGGAGTCATCGCCAGGGCTGACATGCTCGCTGGCTTCGCCCAGCTTGCCATGGAACATGGTTATTGCAGGCCTCTCCTGGACAATTCTTTCTCCATAGACATAAAGGCAGGGCGTCATCCTGTCATCGAGACCTTGATGCCTCCTGGAGAAGAATACGTCCCGAACGACATCTTCCTCGACAGCAAGAGCCAGCAGATCATCATCCTCACTGGTCCGAACATGGCAGGAAAGTCTGCCCTTCTGCGTCAAACGGCCCTGATCGTCCTCCTTGCCCAGATCGGTTCTTTCGTTCCGGCGGCTTCTGCGAGGATCGGAGTGGTCGACAAGATTTTCACCAGGGTCGGAGCCTCTGACAACATCAGCAGGGGCGAGTCTACATTCATGGTGGAGATGCTCGAAACTTCGATGATCCTCCACAATCTTTCTCCTCGTTCCCTTGTCCTTCTGGACGAGATCGGACGCGGCACCTCTACCTATGACGGCATGTCCATAGCAAGGGCTATAGTTGAGTATATCCATGAATATGGCCAAGGCGCCAAGACGCTTTTCGCCACCCATTACCATGAACTCAACGACTTGACCGATACCTATTCCCGCGTGAGCAATTTTCATATCGAGGTCAAGGAGTCTGGTCATGAGGTGATCTTCCTCCGCAAGCTTTCTCCCGGCGGGACGGACAAGAGTTTCGGAATCCATGTCGCCCGTCTGGCGGGAATGCCGAGGGAAGTCATAGATTCGGCCGAAAAGACGCTTAAAGCCCTCGAAAGTACGGGCCCGTCCGGCTTTGGGAATATCGTCAAGCCTTACAATACAAAGGAAGGGACGGTTGCCTCTGACGGGAGTATCCAGCTCAGTCTCTTCCAGCTTGACGACCCTACTCTCTCCTCTATACGTGGGGAACTTGAATCTGTAGACATCAACAATATCACTCCTCTCCAGGCCTTCGACCTGCTCCGCGACATGAAGAAGCAGCTGGGCCTATAGAGAAGTCTAAATTTATGACATTATGAAAGACGCATTGGATTTTATCAAGGCCCGCCGCAGTGTGCGCAAATATACGCCTATGCCGGTGCCTCAGAAGTTGCTTGACAGGGTTGTCGAGGCGGGACTCTATGCCCCGACAGGGCATAATCAGCAGTCCGTCATCATCCTGAAGATTACGGATGAGGATGCGGTGCGGAAACTCGGAGCGGTCAATGGTGAGATTTTCCGAAAAATCAACGGCGGAGAAGGGATGCAGGACGCTTTCTACGGGGCGCCGGTTGTCCTCTGCGTGCTCTCGCCCAAGGATAACAAGACAGAGATCTGGGATGGAGCCAGCGTTCTCTCTTATATGGCGCTGGAAGCTTCTTCCCTCGGTCTGGGCTCCTGCTGGATCCACCGCGGACGTGAGCAATTCGAGACCGAATACGGCCGTTCGCTCCTTGTAAAGGCCGGCATCGACCCCGACCGCTACGAAGGAGTAGACAGCTTGGTCATCGGCTGGCCGGCCGCCACACCTACCGTCCCGGCCCGCAAACCCAACAGACTCTTCAGCCTCTAAGCCCCTTCCGGCCTCGCTCCAGCACACCGCCGTTCCGGCCCCGGTCTGTCCCGGCCCTCAGCCCTTTCCAGACCTTACCGGCTTAGCACCTCTCTTCTCTCTCTGTGGTCAGGTCAGCCATTATTGCAGAAATTGTATTATTTTTGCCGGAGATTCAAGAAGGAACTTATTAAAACGACGTTCAATATGAAAATAGCAAGAACTTTACTCATCGGAGCTATCGCACTCGCGATTCTTCCAGGATGTTCTACCGCTTCCAAAACTGCTAATGGAACCGGTATCGGAGCAGGTGCAGGTGCAGCTCTCGGAGCCATCGCAGGAGCTCTTATAGGTCATGACGCTAAAGGTGCCGCCATCGGCGCCGCAATAGGAACAGCAGTCGGTGCAGGCACAGGAGCCGTCATCGGCAAGAAAATGGACAAGAAGGCCGAGGAACTTTCCAAGCTTGAGAACGCTCAGGTCGAGACTGTAACCGACCAGAACGGACTCGAAGCCATCAAGGTTACCTTCGCCAGCGGAATCCTCTTCCCGACCAACGGCACCACCCTTTCCGCCACTTCCAAGAAGGAGCTCTCTGAGTTCGCTTCCAAGATGAGCGACATGACCGACACCGACATCACCATCTATGGCCATACCGACAACACCGGTACTCTTGCGGTGAATGAAAGGATTTCCGCTCAACGTGCCAGCGCCGTTGGAGACTATCTCAAGTCTCTCGGCATTGCCGCCAACAGAATTACCACCGAAGGCAAGGCCTACAATGAGCCGGTAGCCTCTAATGAGACCGCCGAAGGCCGCGCCCAAAACCGCCGTGTCGAGGTTTACATTTCGGCCAACGAAGCCATGGTACAGGCTGCCAACAATGGCACATTGAAATAACACGGAGTAACAACCGTATCATAACATCTCTATCTCGGGGGAAGTCCAGAAGGACCTCCCCCATTTTTTATCCAAACAAGAAATCCTTGTCATTGCTTCTTTTTTGTCGGAGGGCGAATCTCCAGGGATGTAATATTCCGTGAAGTGCGGATTTGGGGCCGGTACCTCATCGAAATTGATATTTTTTGTCAATATTTTGGGTATTATTATGCTGTTTAAATCGGTTACAAGTTCTTTTAGACAGAAAAAATCATTATTTTGGCCTTTGAATGAGAAAAAGTAAAAAAGCTTATCAGTGATATGGGGAAGAGAATAATCATTCCACTTTTTTTGGCTCTTGCCTCCTCCTTGGGATCCCCTCTGGTCTCCGGCACAAATGCCTCGTCCATGGACTTGGCTGCCACGGCTGCAGGTTATTCCCCTCTGGCCTCCCTCACAAATGCTTCCCCTCTGGCCTCCGGCGCGGCGGTGAGAGCGGAGCAGGCCCGCTCGGCGGAAATCAGCGGAAAGGTAGTGGACTCCAAGACTGGAGAGCCGGTTCCTGGAGCCGTAATCAGGCTCGATGAAAACTATCTCTGGGCTATAAGCTCCGATAAAGGCGCCTTTTCCTTCAGCAAAGTCCAGATGTCCACTTACAAGATGGAAATCGACTGTCTTGGCTATGTTACGAAAACTCAGGAACTCAAGGTTTCCGGCGACATCGAAGACCTTGTGGTGAAACTTGATCTCAACACTCTCGCCCTGAAAGAAGTGGTGGTTACTGCGGAGACATCCAAGGACAACATCAACACGACCCAGAATATCGGACGGAACGCCCTCGATCATCTCCAGCTTTCCAACGCCTCGAATATCACGGCCTTGCTTCCGGGAGGAAAGACCATAAATCCGGACCTCACCCGCAACAATGTCATCTCGCTTCGTAGCGGCGGCGCATCCTATGGCAACGCCGCCTTCGGAACGGCGATAGAGGTAGATGGAGTACGCATGGGAGGAAACGGCAATTTCGGTTCCATGTCGGGAACCGGCACCAGAAGTCTCAGCGTCGAGAATATCGAATCCATAGAGGTCCTGACCGGAGTGCCTAGCGCCGAATACGGAGACCTTGGTAACGGCATGGTCAAGATCCACACAAAGAAGGGCCGCAGTCCGCTCAATGTGGTCTTCTCCGTGAATCCGAGGACTTACGAGGCCTCTGTGTCCAAGGGAATCGATCTTGGGATCGGGAAGGGAGGAGCCGCCCTCGGTATCCTCAATTTCAGCGCCGAGCTTGCCCGTTCGACCACTAAGCTCAGCTCCCCTTACGCCTCCTACACCCGCCGGGGCTTCACTCTCGACTACACCAAGACCTTCCTCGACAAGATCCGTCTGGAAGCCGGTCTCAGCGCCAATATCGGCGGCATGAATGACAAGGATGACCCTGATGTCTTCTCCGATCAGTACACCAGATCCAGGGACAACATCCTGACTCCGCATGCCAAGCTGACATGGATGATAAACAAGCCGTGGATAACGAATCTCAGCCTGGAAGGCTCGATCTATTACCATGACGAGCGTGAACATGATCATATCTATAACACCTCAGCCTCCTCCCAGCCGGCCGTTCACGCCACCCAAGAGGGATATTGGCTGGCCGCCCAGCTCCCGCTGACCTATTACTCGGACAAAATCATCGACAGCAAGGAACTTGACTATGCCGCCTCTGCTAAGTATTCATGGCTGCGTCACTTCGGAAAGATCAAGAACACTCTCAAGGCCGGTGTCCAGTACAAGGCTGACGGCAACGTCGGCAAGGGAGAGTATTACGAGGACGAGTCTCTCGCTGCCAACCTCTGGCGCGAAAGGCCGTACACTGACTATCCTTACATGCACAATCTCGCCGAATACCTTGAGGATGAAGTCGTCATTCCGGTAGGGAAGACCTCCTTGAAGCTCAACGGCGGATTGCGCCATGAAAACATCTTCATCAAAGACTCCGATTACGACAATCTCTCGGCCTTCAACCCGAGATTCAACTTATCCTGGCAGCTTGCCGACTGGATTTCGCTTAGAGGAGGCTGGGGAATCGCTACCAAGATGCCTTCCTTCTACATTCTCTACCCGAGGCAGGAGTACCGCGACATCCAGACCTTCGGCTACAGCTACTCCTCGGCGGGTTCTTCCTCTTACGTCTATTACACCCAGCCATACAGGACCATCTACAACAAAGACCTGAAATGGCAGAGCAACATTAATTCCGAGTTTGGCATCGACGCCACGCTGCTAGGGACCAAGTTTTCCCTGGTCGGCTACTACAACGTGACCAGGAATCCTTACCGTTTTGCGAACGTCTATTCTCCGTTCAGCTACAACATCATGAGTCTTCCTGAGGGTTTCGTCATGCCTTCAACCCCTGAAACGGTGGTAGACCATCAGAACGGCTACGTCTACCTGCGCGGTTCGGACAAGGAATACTTTACGTCCACCGTCCTCAATGTCACTGACCGGACTTTCGCCGCCAACAAGATGCAGGCCAACGGTGATGACGTCAAGCGCTGGGGCCTCGAATTCACAGCGGACTTCCCGCAGATCAGACCTGTCCGCACAAGCCTCCGCCTCGATGCTTCCTGGAATTACATGCGCTACGTCGACAACACCGAGACTTATCTCTACAGGACGGGCTGGTCACATACCTCCCTCCCGAACAGGTCCTACCAGTACACTGGCATCTATCCCGGCTCGCTCAATTCCGATGTCAATGTCTTCAACGGCCAGTGGACCAGCAACATCGACGCAAACCTCACGGCTATAACCCACATCCCAGAGGCGAGGCTCATAATCACCGTCCGCCTTGAGGCGGCCCTGACACGCGATTCTCGTTATATCTCCAGCTATCAGGGGCATACCTATGCCTTCACGGTCGGGGCGGACAGCAACAGAGCGACGGGAGGGGATATCAACGACGGGAAGTCTTATACGGCTATATATCCGATTGCCTACATGGATCTCGAGGGCAATGTCCATCCATGGACCTCCGACCTCGCTTCGAATCCTGATTTCCAAAGACTCATTGTCCGCTCGGGCAACGTCTACACCTTCGCACGGAACGGATATGACCCGTATTTCAGCGCTAACATCAGTATTACCAAAGAAATCGGCGACCACGTCTCGCTCTCTTTCTTCGCCAATAACTTCACCAATTCGAGGCGTTATGTGAAGAGCTGGGCTACCGGTGTGAAGAACATCTTCACCCCTGATTTCTACTACGGCCTCACCTGCAGGCTTAAATTCTGATAGATATGAATAGATTAGCAATAGCCATAATATCCATGACGGCAGGCCTGTGGGCCTTCGCCGGCTGCATGAACGTCGGGGACAATCCCTACGAGGACAGCCTGAACGACCTCACCGTCCGGACAGAATATCCTGAGGGTTACGAATCCTTCCGCCGCTCAGGAGTCGATGTCAAAGTGGAAAACACTCTGACCGGAGACAGCTACACCCTCCTCACCATGAGCGACGGCAGCGCCGAGGGACGATTCCCGAACGGCATCTACCGCATCTCGCTCAGCGACCGTTCCGGCGGTGACATCTTCAACGCTACCCGTGATGGCGTAAGGCTCGACAACGGCCCACTGAGTGTCAGCCTCAGCCTCCTTCATTCCAAGGCAGGCACCCTTGTCATTAAGGAACTTTATGTCGGAGGATGCAGCAGGGCCCCTCAGGAGGGTACCTACCAGGCCGACCAGTACATGATCATCCACAACAACGACACGCAGACCGCCTACCTCGACAGCCTCTGCCTCGGGACCCTAAGCCCGTACAACTCCAACAGCTCCGACCCGTGGGCGGACTACCCGGACAAGGACTTCGTCCCGGTCATTCAGGCCGTCTGGCAGATAGGCGGGAAAGGGAAGTCCTTCCCGCTGGCCCCGGGCGCCGACGCGGTCATCTGCCTCAAGGGCGCGATCGACCACAGCCTCCAGTACCCGCTCTCGGTCAACCTCAACAACAGCGCTTACTTCGTCTGCTACAACAGTACCTATTTCCCGAACACGACATTCCATCCTGCTCCGGGCGACCAGATCCGTCAGGACCATATTCTCGGAGTAGCCATCAAAACAGGCCAGGCCAACGCCTATGCTATTTCCATCACCTCCCCGGCAATGGTCATATTCAGGGCTAAGGGGACAACAATCCAGGACTACGTGCTCCAGGCCGGCAATGTGATTCAGATTCCGGGCAGCTCCAGCGAGCAGGCGGTCTGTATCCCTTATGACTGGGTGATCGACGGAGTCGAAGTCTTCGACGGCCGCCAGTCCAGCAATTCCAAGAGACTTCCGTCTTCGATAGACGCAGGCTATGTCACCCAGACCGACACCTTCCACGGACACAGTCTCTTCCGCCGCACCGATGAGGAAGCTACGGCGGAGAAGGGTTTCGAGGTCCTCATGGACACAAACAATTCAAGCAATGACCTCTATGAACGCCAAACTCAGTCTCTCCATGAATAAGCTTTTGCTCATGGCCGCCCTGACGCTTGGTTTCCAGGGACTGGCCGCCGCACAGACGGTCTATGATCGACTCGAGGCAGAGAACCTATGGAACCTGGGTGGCAATCCGGCCGGCCTCGTAAACTCTGACCTCTCACTTGCCGGTGCTCTGAAGTCCTCCATGGGTCTTCAGTCCAAGACACAGGCCGTCTCTTTCGCCCAGCTTTACGGTTCCTTCGAGCATGGTGGCTTCCGCAGTGCGAGCGAAGCCGAAACCCCATGGACCATGGGCGCCGAAACCAAGTCCCTCGCCAGATTCGGCAAGGTCACCATGAGAGGCGGCTTCTCCTTCGAACAGAAAGAAGGAAGCGACATGGACGGAAGCATGTTCATGAATCCGGGACAGTACCCTGTAGACCTGTTAGAGTTCACCCCAGGGCGCAAGACCAGACAGACCTACACCGTGGACGGTTCCATAGCCACGAAGCTTGACGGGCATTGGACCATAGGCGGAAGCTTCGACTTCCTTTCCGCGAACTACTCCAAACGCAAGGACATACGCCATACCAATTACGCTCTTGACCTGAAAGTGGCTCCGAGTCTGCTCTATAGCTTTTCGGACAAGTTCGACATCGGCCTTTCCTACATTTTCAGGAAGACCAGCGAGTCCGTAAAGGCCGAACAGATAGGATCGGCGACGGCAGAATCCTACTACGGCTTCCTTGACAAGGGTATTTATTACGGAGTCTACGATGTCTGGGACGGAAGCAGTCTGCATATGGCGGAAGCCGGTGTGGACCGTTTCCCCGTAAAGGAAATTTTCAACGGAGGCTCGCTCCAGCTTCGCTACGGCCTTTTCTATGCAGACGTCTCCTATCTCAAAAGCCAGGGTGAAATCGGAGAAAGGGGCTATTCATGGTATAAGTTCCCGGGAGGAGAATTGTCAGCCCATGCAGGCTGCAAGATAGTCAAGCCACGGGCGACCCATCTCTTTGGTTTGGAATATTCATATCGTGGCCGGGACAATGACGAATACATCGTGGAGAGAGTGACCACGGGCGGCGTCACTTCCCCGGTCGTCCATGGAAAAAACAGGATTTTTGAACACAGGGATATGGCCATAAGGCCTTCCTATCGTCTCTATGCCTCTTCTTTCGAGATTTCGGCTAAGGCTTCCTACGAGGAGCACAGGCTCCAGAGTTCCCTTGTCTTCCCGTATCTCAACACCTGGGACTGGTCTGCGGTTTTGGCCGATGTCAATGCGATATGGCATCTTTCCTCTTTCGATCTCGGGGCTGGAGCCTCCTTCCTGACTTCTCTAAAGGATGATCTCGGCTCGGACATGGTTGAGGGTACGCTTCCTTCATCGGAACCTTACCGCCTGACGGAATGGTTCAACATGGACCGTGAGTATAAGACGGCCGGGCGCTGCGGGCTCAGGGCTTCGGTGCGCTGGAATTTCTCTATAGCCTCCATGAAAGGTCTCTACCTAAAGGCCGAGGGCTTCTTCACCAGAGCCTCTAAGATAACTTATCTTGACGGAAGCTCCCGCTATGGGGCGTCCCTCCGTCTCGGATGTGAATTTTAACAACATTTGATATTATGGTGGATAAAAAAATCTTTGCAATTCTTGCCGTGGCCACAGTGCTCGCCGGCTGCAACGACAGCGAAAGGTCTCTCATCGACAATGGCGCAAGACTTGTTGATGTTCCCGTCACCATCATGCCGGTCATGACGAGGGCGACGGCCACGAACTTTGAGAGCGGAGACCAGATCGGTCTCACCATCACCCGCGAAGCCGGAGTTTATGCCGACAACGCGCTCCTCTCTTACAACGGATCCGTCTTCTCCGGCTCTACGATGTGGTACGAAGAAGGCGCCGAGACCTCTACCTTGAAAGCCTATTACCCATATCAGAGCGCCGGAGTCCCTACCTCTTTCAGCGTAAAGGCTGACCAGAGCGCCGGAGTTTCTTCTTCCGACTTCATCGCCGGAAGCGCCAGCGATGTCCAGCCTACGGCCAACGCCGTGACCATAGCCTTCAAGCACAAGCTCGCCAGAATTGTCTTCAATGTCAAGAATAATGCAGGCTATGACCTTACGACTATGAAGATTGCGGGGTCCGTCCTTACCGCAAACCTTGACGCCGACTTCAACGTCGTCGCCGACCCTTCCGCTTCTGCCTCCGAGATTACGGCTTGCAAGACCTCGGATGCCACCTGGGAGGCCGTTGTAGTGCCTCAGACTGCAGCCTTCACCGTCTCCATCAACGCCAGCGGCAAGGAAATGACCCAGAGAATCCTTTCCTCCGAAATCAAGGCGGGCTACAGCTACACCATCAACATGATCGTCAATCCGGGAGACCTTGTCGTCACCCTCTCCGGCGACATCGTCAACTGGAACGACGGCGGCAACCTCGGCGAGGACACCTCCGTCCAGTTCGACGAGTACGAGGACCACTTCGTCTACGACGGAGTAAGCTACGACATCAAGAAGATGGCCGACGGAAGGACGTGGATGGTCAGCAACCTCCGCTACGTCCCTAAGGGCATGAAGATCAGCTCCGATCCTGCCGACACCACCTACGGAATCTGGTACCCTATCGTCGCCGGCGCATCCGCAGCTTCCACCGACGAGGCCACGATGTCCGCCCACGGCCTCCTCTACAACTCCTACGCGGCCTTCGGCACGAAGGTCACCAGGGACAACTACGCCTCCTTCGAGGGCGCCCAGGGCATCTGCCCTAAGGGCTGGCACATCCCGACCAGGGCCGAGTTCGTGGCCCTCGTGGGCTTCAGCGTGAAGGCCCCGGACGAGAGCGCCGACCTCGTCAACACCTCCGCCCCTTACTACGACGCAGAATACAAGGGCGCCAAGGTGGCCAGCCTAGACGCCGACGGCTGGAACCACGTCGGGACCGGAATCGTCAACATCACCAGCCCTACCGGCACTGGAAGGTACGTCGCCACCTCGGCCACCACGGCCAACGCCCCTTACGTCGGCATCATCGGGATGACCTACTACCTGGGCTCCACCGGCGCCCAGGTCACCACGAGCGGCAACATCCAGCTCTTCGGCATGATGACCTCCTTCACCAAGGCCTACATGGACGGCCGCTACAGCGTCGCCTACGCCAACTACAAGTCCGGCTACGCCATCCGCTGCATCAAGGACGCGGAATAGCGCCCCTGGACCCGCCCCTCGCGTGCCCGTCCCGCGCCGGCCAGCCAATCCTTCAGAAGCCTCCCCACCCTGGGAGGCTTTTTTGATGCCAAAACCTCCCAAAATGCCACGCCCTGGCACTTTCAGGGCCTATCTTTGTCCGAAACAAGACCGGGACAAGAATCCGCATATTTGAATGGATTTTTGTAATTTTACGGGTGCGAACGAAATTTGTATGAAAGGGACATATTCGAATACCAAGGCCGAGAGAGGACTGTGCGAGCCGGTCGTGAAATACTGCAGGAAAAACAGCCTCAAGTTCCAGCAGCTCGAGCTTTTTCCGCGCGTAAGGCCGAACGCTGCGGCGGGAGACGTCAGGGTGATGGAACTGTTCGCTGGAGTCGGCGGCTTCAGGATCGGATTGGAGCGTGCGTCAAGGCGCTTCAAGACCGTCTGGTACAACCAGTGGGAACCTTCGACCAAGAGCCAGGACGCGTATTCCATCTACAAGCGGGACTTCAAGGACGATGGAGACGAGTTCTCCAACCAGGACATCAACACCGTCCCAATCGAAGAAATCCCCGATGCGGACCTTCTGTGCGGCGGCTTCCCGTGCCAGGATTATTCCGTGGCGACGACGCTGAAGAACTCCAGAGGCATAGAGGGAAAGAAGGGAGTGCTCTGGTGGAACATCTACAACATCCTCCACGACAAGGGAGAAGAAGCCCCTAAGTACCTCATGCTCGAGAACGTTGACAGGCTTCTGGGCTCTCCGGCGAGGCAGAGGGGCAGAGACTTCGCAATCATCCTGAGCTCCCTAGCCAAGCTCGGCTACATCGTGGAATGGAAGGTCATAAATGCCGCCGATTACGGCATGCCGCAGAGGCGTCGCAGGACCTACATGGTCGGATACAGGAAGGATTCCAAGATCTATGAAGAGCTGAACCCGCTGTTGGAAGACCCCGCCGACTACATCCTCAATTCCGGGATCGAGGCCAAGGCCTTCCCTTCCGTTGAGGACCTGAAGGGAGGGGGAGTCGTGAAGATGAAGATAGGGACCGACCCGGCCTACAACACCCAGCATTTCAACGAGAACGCGAGGCAGAACCAGCCGACCCCTTTCAAGGATTCAGGAGTCTTGATTGGCGACTGCTGCTACACCATGGACACCCTTCCCGTATACGACGGACCGAGGATAGTCCTCGGGGACATCCTCTTGGACGACAACGAAATACCTGAGATATTCTTCATAAGCGAGAAGGACGAGAAGCAGTGGTCATACCTCAAGGGCCCGAAGAAGGAGAAGCGGGTCAGTTCCAACGGCCACGAATACCTTTATTCCGAAGGTGGTATGTCCTTCCCCGACAGCCTCGACAAGCCGTCCAGAACCATAATCACGGGAGAGGGCGGGGCGGGCCCGTCAAGGTTCAAACACGTAATCAGGTCGAGACAAAGCGGCCGCCTCAGGAGGCTTGTCCCGATTGAGTTGGAAAGGCTCAACATGTTCCCCGACAACCATACGGAGGGGGCTTCCGACCTGAGGAGGGCATTCCTCATGGGCAACGCCCTCGTGACCGGAATCCCGGAACGCCTTGGGACCGTCATGTCGAAATTGATCTGACCGCGGCATGGAACTCCCGTACGACAAGACCTCGGTGGAATCCATAAAGAATTATGGAAAACTTCTGTTGGGAAAATCCCTGGTCCTCCTGCACCCGGGAATCAAGCTCAGCAAGGGCAAGGGCCGTTTGGGCCAGGCTGTGGAAAAATACCATTTTGAGTATGCCCCGAACAGCAGGGACGAACCCGACTTCGTAGAGGCCGGCCTGGAACTCAAGTGCGTTCCCCTGAAGCTGGAGAAGGACAACAGCATGTCCCCGAAGGAACGGCTTGTCCTGAACATGATCAACTATTTCGCCGAAGGCTCTGCCACCTACGAGACCAGCAGCTTCATGAAGAAGGACAGGAACATGCTGCTGATGTTCCACCTTGCGGTCAAAGGCCAGAACGAGGCCGAAGACCTCTTCAAGATAGTGAGAACATGGAGCGTCCCCGACGAGGACGCCAAGATTTTCGAAGACGACTGGAACAGGATCCACTCCAAGATTCTCGCGGGGAAGGCGGATGAAATAATGGAAGGCGAGTCTTTTTATCTCGGGGCATGCACCAAGGCGAATGATTCTTCGGCGAGAAGGAAACAACCTTATTCGTCGAGGCTGGCAAAGCCGAGGGCATACTGCTTCAAGGTGGCGTACCTGAAGCAGATAGTGATAGATTCCTTCTTCAACCATCCGGAGGATTGCCGCGGGCTCTACCTAAGCCCTGCATGGCTGTCAAAATACAAAAAGGGAGACGACTTCAAGATAGTGAAGTCGCTGGGCGACTATCGCAGCGGGGAGACCTTCGAAGGCCTGCTCAGGAGGAGATTCTCCCCGTATTATGGAATGGCCGTCGGCGACATAGCGAATCTTCTCGGCGTAGCCTATACCGACAACGACAAGGCCTTGGCCGCGCGAGTTTGCTATGCCATCATGAATGTGAAGAATGTCACCGCGGCGCGGGGAGAGACGGGAATCTCCGAATTCGACAAGGCCGGAGTCATCATGAAGACCATCCGTCTTGAGGAGAACGGGACGCTTAAAGAAAGCATGTCTTTCCCTGCAATCAATTACAAGAAGATAGTCGGCGAGAAGTGGGAAGACTCTGAATGGCACGACATCGTCAACAGCAAATTCTTCTTCATAGTCTTGAGAAAGAAGGACGGGCTGGGAAGTTCTGCCGCGATACTCGAAAACTCTTTCTTCTGGTCCATGCCGAGCCGAGACCTGAATGTGGCTGAGCGGTTCTGGGAGGACACGAAAGAAAAAATCCGGGACGGGGTATATGACCGATTCTGGAAGATGGGAGACCACCGCCTCTTCCATGTCCGGCCCCACGGACGTGACAGCCGGGATGTGGCCGAAACCCCTCAGGGCACATACGAAATCAAGAGGAGCTGCTGGTTCAACGCGGAGTATGTCCTGGACATAATAAACCGCCAGAAATAAGCCCGGCTCCGGCAAGGCAGTTTTTTAACATTTTTCCCAAAAGATTTCAATTTTGCCCAAAAGAAATTCTCTGGGAATTTATTGTATCGTTTTCTCAGGTTCAGGTAGCTATTTTTGCCTCGAAAGATAACACTAGAGCGCAATGACCAGAACCAGAACCAAACTGGGCCAGCTCATACCTATCATGTTCACGTTTTTCGTGATGGGGTATGTGGATTTGGCCGGAACAGCCACCAATTACGTAAAGACTGACTTCCACCTGAGCGACACCATGGCGAATTTCCTTCCGTCCATGGTATTCCTCTGGTTCTTCTTCCTTTCCGTGCCGACCAGCTTGCTGATGAGCAGGATAGGAAAGAAGAACGTAGTGCTGGTCAGCCTTGCCGTCACCGTTCTGGGGCTCATCCTCCCTCTTGTAGGATACACTTACCCCATAATGCTGGTTTCCCTCTGCCTTCTCGGCATCGGAAACACGCTGATGCAGGTTTCCCTGAATCCTCTGGTCTCTTGCATAGTCTCCGGGGACAAGCTCGCCAGCTCACTCACATTCGGCCAGTTCGTCAAGGCCATCGCGTCATTCATAGCCCCGATCCTTGCGAGCTGGGCCGCCGTGGCTTTCGGAAACTGGAGAATCCTGTTCGCGATCTTCCTCGTCTTGGGGGTCATAGCGACGGCCTACCTGTTCATGACGAAGATTGACGAGGACGCTCCCTCCGCCCATCCTTCAACCTTCGGGCAGGTGGTCAGGCTCTTGGGAAAGCCTGCCGTCCTGATGCTCTTCATCGGAATCATGTGCCATGTCGGCATCGACGTCGGGGTCAACACCAGCGCCCCTAAAATCCTCATGGAAAGGCTCGGGATGCCGCTAACATCTGCGGCCATAGCGACGAGCGTCTATTTCCTGTTCCGCACCCTCGGCTGCCTGACCGGCTCCGTCATTCTCTCCAGATGGGATGCGAAGAAGTTCTTCGGCCTCAGCGTGGCCATGATCACCCTCGCTATGGTAGGGATGTTCTTCTGCCACAGCAAGGCCGGCCTCTACGTGGCCTTCGCGCTTGTCGGATATGGCAACTCAAATGTCTTCCCGATAATATTTTCGAAGGCCCTGCTGTCCATGCCGGACAAGAAGGATGAGGTTTCCGGGCTCATGATCATGGGCCTCATCGGAGGGACCGTCTTCCCGATGCTGATGGGAATCCTTTCCGACGCCCTCGGCGGACAAATCGGCTCCGTCATCGTCATGAGCCTTGGGGCCGTCTACCTGATATTCCTTTCGTTCAGATTCAGGCAGGAAGTTGAAACCGGAAAATAAAACAATTGCGATATGGGTAACAACAAGGTGATTGTCGGAATAGGCGAAATCCTATGGGACATGCTCCCTTCGGGGAAATCACTTGGCGGTGCGCCGGCCAATTTCGCCTACCATGCCGCCAGGCTCGGAGAAGAGGGCTGGGCCGTGAGCGCAATCGGCGACGACGAACTCGGGCGCGAGATAACCCGTGCCCTTTCGGGGAAAAAACTCAAAACAATCTTGTCCAAGGTGGACAAGCCCACCGGCACGGTACAGGTCACCCTGGATGAGAACGGAATTCCAGCCTACGACATAAAACAAGACGTGGCATGGGACAACATCCCATATACCGAAGAAATGGCCAAACTTGCGGCCAGGACCGACGCCGTCTGCTTCGGCTCCCTGGTCCAGAGGCTCAATTCCAGGAAGAACGTAATCCGCTTCGTCAAGGCCGTTCCGCAGACGGCCCTCAAGCTTTTTGACATCAATCTGCGCCAGCATTGGTACTCGAAAGATGTGATTGAAGAATCGCTCTCCATATCCGATTCCCTGAAGCTCAACGACGAAGAGATCAAGGTTGTCATCGAGATGCTCTCCCTCCCGGGCGATGTGGAAGCGGCCTGCCGGGAGCTGGTCAGGCGTTACTGCCTCAAGTTCGTGATCCTCACCAAAGGGGCCGACGGAAGCGAGGTCGTGACCGAAGACGACTGCCTCTCCGTATCCTCGAAGCATGTGGAAGTCGTCGACACGGTGGGAGCTGGAGACGCATTCTCCGCCGCCTTCGTGGTGAATTATCTGAGAGGCGATTCCCTCAAGGACGCCCTCGGCAAGGCCAGCGACGTCGCGGCCTGGTTATGCTCGAAAAAAGGCGCAATGCCGGAATAACAATAAAAAACCTCTACATGATGCGTAACATACTGATGAAAATCTTGTCGGCCGGAGCTGTCATGCTTTGCGTCGGCAATGCGGCCAAGGCCATGAAGAACCCCGAATGGCTGAAGACGGCCGTCTTCTACCAGATTTATCCGTCTTCCTACATGGACACGGACAATGACGGGATAGGCGACCTCCATGGCATCTATCAAAGGCTGGATTACATACAGTCCTTGGGCGTCAACGCCATATGGCTGAACCCGACCTTCCTTTCCAATTGGGAAGACGGAGGCTATGACGTGATAGATTTCTACAAGATCGACCCGCGATTCGGGACCAACACGGACATGGTAAATCTCATCAATGAGGTTCACAGAAGGGGCATGAAAATCTGCCTCGACCTTGTCGCCGGCCACACTAGCGACAAATGCCCATGGTTCATAGAGTCCTCGGAGGGGAAGGACATGCACTACAGCGACTATTACATATGGACCGACAATCCTTATACCCAGGACGACACGGTCGAAACCGCAGGAATGCAGGTCTCGCCGTGGGCCAGACACATATATGTAGAAAGCAATTATCCAAGGGCAAAGTTCTATCGCCGCAACGCCGGAATCTTCCAGCCGGCGTTGAACTACGGTTTCGCTGACCCTAACCCTGATAAGCCTTGGGAGCAGCCTGTAGATGCGCCGGGACCTCAGGCGGTGAGGAGGGAACTTCGCAACATCATGAGATTCTGGTTCGAGAAAGGGGTCGACGGATTCAGGGTAGACATGGCCGCCAGCCTTGTCAAAGACGATCCCGACAGGAAGGAGACCATCAAGCTCTGGAACGAGGTCAGGGACTGGATGGAGAAGAACTTCTCAGACAGGGTCCTCATCTCCGAATGGGGCAATCCGGTGCAGGCCATAGAGGCGGGATTTGACATGGACTTTTTCTTCCATTTCGGCGTTCCGGGCTATGCCTCGCTGTTCTTCAGACGAGACACCCCATTCGGGAACTACGACAGGAACAACAAGTACACGGACTGCTATTTCGACCTTGAGGGGAAGGGAGACCTCCATCAGTTCGTGGAAAATTACTCGAATGTGCTGAAGCAGACCAAGGGCATGGGGTACGTTTCCATCCCGACCGCCAATCACGATTTCCAGCGGCCTAACATCGCCAGCAGGAACACTATCCCACAGCTTAAGGTAGCCATGACCTTCTTCTTGACCATGCCGGGCATTCCGATAATCTATTATGGCGATGAAATCGGGATGAAGTGGTACATGGACCTGCCTTCCAAGGAAGGTAGCTACGATAGGTCCGGATGCCGTACCCCGATGCAGTGGACGAACGACGAGGATGCCGGCTTTTCGAAGTGCAGCCCAGAGAAACTCTATCTGCCGGTAGACACCGACGGCGGAAAACTCACGGTTGAGACCCAGGAAAGCGATCCGAATTCCCTTTTGAACTATACCCGTAACCTTCTGGCCCTCCGCAAGGACAAGCCGGCATTGGGCAACACTTCCGACTGGGAGATGGTAAGCGACGTCGACCAGCCTTATCCGATGGTGTACAAACGCACCGACGGCAAGCAGACCATCATTGTGGCCCTGAATCCTTCGGGGAGGAAGGTTACCGCCACAATCCCGAAGCAGAACGGAAAGGTCACAACCTTGGTCGGCGACAAGAACCTTGGAAGATACAGGGCGGGGAAAGACAGCGACCGGATTGACATGAACGCGGTGTCCGCGATGATATTCGAAGTAAAATAACACGATTATTACTAACCACATAAAATTATGTTAAGCGCTAGATTTTCCAATAGACTCCTTGTCGTGATTTCACTTCTTGCGCTCCCGATCTGTTCGTTTGCGCAGAACCTGAGCGTCAGCGGTAAAATCAGTGACAAGACCGGCGCACCCATCTTGGGCGCCAGTGTCATGATTAAGGGAACGACGGTTGGAGTCGTCGCCGACATGGACGGCAACTATGTTCTCAACGATGTCCCCAAGAATTCAGTCCTGGAGTATTCGTCTCTCGGCTACACCTCTGTAGAAAAGACTTTGACGGCGTCGGGGATAATCAACGTCACACTGGAGGAGAACAATGAGCTCCTGGACGAGGTGATGGTGGTCGGTTATGCCACGGGCAGCAAAAGGACGATTTCTGGAGCCGTGGAGAGCGTCAAGAAGAGTGACATGAACAGCGGCGTAGTAGTTTCACCTCTTGACGCCATCAAGGGCAAGGTCGCAGGCGTGATCATCAACCAGTCTGGCGGCGACCCTACCGGTTCGCAGAACGTGCGCATCCGAGGGACTTCCTCACTGTCAGGAGGCAACGACCCTCTTGTAATCATTGACGGAGTCTTCGGTGACATGACCATGCTCAACACGATCGCCCCTGCCGACATCGAGAACATAACCGTCCTCAAGGACGCATCTGAGACCGCCCAGTATGGAAGCCGCGGAGCCGCCGGCGTGCTGGTCGTCACCACCACCAAGGGCAAGGCCGGCCGTTCTTCAATCGACTATGAATGCTTCGAGGGCATCAACTCGGTCTACAAGACGATCAACACCCTGAGCGCGGACGACTATCTCGCCGCGGCCCAGAAGATCAACAAGGTGGCCGACAACATGGGTTCGAAGACGGATTGGTACGACGAGATACTCAACAAGTCGAGCATGACCCATACTCATAACCTTTCCTTCTCTTCCGGCAGCGAAAACGGCACTTTCAGGGCTTCCCTCGGTTATAACCACAGGGACGGAATCCTTAAAAATTCCGGAATGAACAGGTATACCGCAAAGGTTAACGTCTCCCAGTACGCATTCGACAAGAAACTCAAGTTGGATTTCGATGTCTTCGCTTCGAACGGAACCGGGAAGGGGATTTATGACATGAGGCGGATGTTCTACAGCGCCGCAGCCTTCAATCCTACCTACCCGACAGGCATCAATCCGGATGACGGAATGTACTATGAGGACTATAACGCGTCCGAGATAGCTAACCCGGTCGGCTTCCTTACCATCACGAACAAGACCGAGAGAACCACCGTCAACATGAGCGGAAAGATTACCTACACGATTATCGACGGGCTTAACCTGAGCGCGTTCGGTTCGTACAACAAGAACCTGTCGACGCTGAAGACCTACGTTCCTAACAACATCAAGTCGGGAAAAACCGACAGGGGCTCGGCCTCGGTTACGAACACGACCAGGACCGACTACATGGGCAACGTGCAGCTTAGCTATGACAAGGACATAGAGAAGCACCACATCGGGGCCCTCGCCCTCGTCGAGGCCCAGAAGTACAACACTTTCATGTCCACTTCGGGTTCCTCCGGCTTTGACACCAACTACTTCAAATACAACAACCTGTTGGCCGGAGCCGTGGTGACCAGGAGCAACGTGGGTTCTTCCGCTTCCGAATACACCCTCATGTCTTACATGGGCCGTGTCAATTACGCCTACGACGACAAGTACATAGTGACGGTAAACGCCAGGGCCGACGGCTCCTCAAAGCTCGGCAGCGGCCATAAGTGGGGCTTCTTCCCTTCCGCGTCCGCCGCTTGGGTCATCAGCCGCGAGTCTTTCATGAAGGATGTCCGCTGGCTTTCTAATCTCAAGCTCCGCGCAGGATATGGAGTAACCGGAAACCAGGATGCTATCAGCCCTTACAACTCTCTCCAGGTGCTTGCGCCGAATTCCGTCACGATGATCAACGGGGTCGCCACGACCACATATGCGGTCCAGCAGAACAACAACCCTGACCTCAAGTGGGAGACAAAGCACACTTTCGACGTCGGAGTGGACATGGCCTTCTGGGATAACAGGATCAACGCCACCGTTGATTACTATCGCTCGACGACCAAGGACCTCCTCTACACATATGCGGTTTCCGTTCCTCCGTTCACGTATCCTACGCTCCTCGCAAACCTCGGAAAGATGAGGAACGACGGACTTGAAATAGCCCTCAGCGGAGACATAGTCAAGACTAAAGATTACGGAGTGCGCCTTTCGGCGAACGCCTCTTTCCAGAAGAACAAATTGGTTTCTCTCCACGGCACATACAAGGGTGAGGCCCTCTCCACCGCGGAACACATAAAGATTTCCCAGATAGAGTCTCCGGGACTTTCCCAGAACAACGGCTGCGCCTATCTGATTGAAGGCCACCCGATAGGGACTTTCTACCTTCCGAAATTCAGCGGGTTCACTTCCGACGGCCAGTATATCCTTGAGGACCTGGACAATAACGGCACGGTCGACCTGTCGGATAACGGCGACCGCAAGATCTACGGGCAGGCCATCCCTAAGATGTACCTCAACATAAATCTTACGCTCAGATACAAGAACCTGGATTTGACCACCCAGCTCAACGGCGCCTTCGGCCACAAGATTTACAATGGCACGAGCGCGACCCTGTGCAACCTCAGCAGCTTCCCTACTTATAACGTCATCTACAGGGCGCTCGGCGAGAATGACGGCAAGGGAATATATGACAACAAGGTCAGCAACTACTGGCTGGAAAGCGGCGATTACATGAACATAGATTACATCACGCTCGGCTACACATTCGGAAAGAAGGTCATAAAGGAGGACGGCCTGATCAAGAGTCTCAGGCTTGCGTTCTCTGTCAACAATGTCCACACCTTCACGGGATACTCGGGAATGACTCCTATGATCAACAACACTACGCTTGACTATGACATGGGCGTAGATGCGAAGAACATCTATCCTCTGGCCAGGACATTCTCGGTCAAGCTTACCGCGAGGTTCTAATTACACTCAAGAAAACAGGAAAGTCTATGAAAAAGATAATATACACACTGATGGCCGTGGCGGCGATGATGGCGACATCTTGCTCGCTGGACGAACACCCTCTCAGCTCTTTCACTGACGAGGACGCCTATTCCAACGCCACGCTCATATATGCTAATTGCCTTGCCGGCGTATACACTTCCATCTCTAATAAAATTTACGGAAGCGGG
Source organism: Bacteroidales bacterium UBA7258 (assembly GCA_002472565.1). Lineage (GTDB taxonomy): Bacteria > Bacteroidota > Bacteroidia > Bacteroidales > UBA932 > Cryptobacteroides. The sequence goes on from DKSK01000012.1 coordinate 94,206, forward strand.
CTCGCCAGCGTGGAGACGCTTCAGGACATCGCTTCCGACGCGGTCCTGATTCCTGGCCGCCAGGGAGACTGGGTTGACGGCGGAAAATGGCAGAACATCTTCCTGCACAACTTCGACCCAAGCGTCGACCTCTATGCGACCGTGTGGAACAACATGTATTCTCTCGTCGGCCTTTGCAACAACTCGATAGATATCCTCGACAAGCAGGAGAATAATGCTTACGCGAAGACCTACATCTCCGAACTCCGTGCCATGAGGGCGATCTTCTATACGTATCTGCTTGATATGTACGGAGAGATTCCTCTCGTGACCAAGTCGAATGTCTCCATGGCGGAGGTTTCGCAGTCCCACCGTTCTCAGGTCTTCACCTTCATCGTGGACGAGTTGACGCAAAGCCTTCCCGACCTCTCGGATGACCAGAGCCAGCTTTCGGGCGAATATTATGGAAGAATCACGAAGCCGGTGGTCTATATGGCCCTGCTCAGGCTCGCGCTGAATTCTCCGGTCTATACCATAGACAACACTTCGAAGACGGCCTACAAGGCTTTCGTCGGCCCTGACATGACGGGCAAGGCGACTGCTTCTGAGGTTAACGGAGCGGAGGTCACCGCCCTCGGAAACAATGTCAAGATGACGGTTGACGGCACCGAAAGGAACGCGTGGGAGACCGTGATTTACTGCGCAGAAAAGCTTGAGGGATATGGCTATGTGCTTGAGCCGGATTATGCGACCAATTTCAAGGTCTCAAATGAGGTTTCCAAGGAAAATATCTTCATCATCCCGAACGATGAATCCTCTTACCGCATCATGATGAGCACGGCATTGTTTTCATGGCATTATGCCCACGGCACGGTCCAGAAGTCCTTTGGAGCCAACGGAACCTGCGCCACCAACCATCAGATGATCGCGCTCGGGTGCAAGGTTGATTCCAAGGGCGAGTACATCAGCTGTACCGATTCTATAAGGGCGAAAAACAACTTCTACATCGGGACGGACTACACCGAGTATACCGGAGGCGCTCTCGCATATGACACGGACGGGTCCGTGGTTTCGTACAAGCCGCTCTCCGTCATGGTGGATTTCCCGTCGGGTTCCGACGCGGGGCTTCTCCGCCAGGCAGGAGCACGCTACAAGAAATATGAGTTTGATTCCCAGGCCGCCAGCCCGTTCTATCCGAACAACGACATAGTGCTCTGGAGGTACGCCGATGCGGTGCTCTCCAAGGCGGAGGCCCTCTATCGCCTCGGGAGGAAAGATGAGGCCCTCGTCTGCCTGAATCAGGTCAGGAGCAGGGCAGGGCTTGAAGAGAAGACTTCAATCACCTTGGAGGACATCAACGTGGAGCGCCTTTGCGAGTTCTCTTGGGAGGCCATCCGAAGGACCGACGAAGTCCGTCTGGCGACATTCACGGAGCCTACGGAGGACAGGTACGTGGGCGTTTGGAAGAACGCGTCCGCAAACGAATACCGCAACGACACGGAAGGCTACACCTGCGTCTTCCCGATTCCGACCGACGTGCTGAGCCTCAATCCTTTGCTGACCCAGAATCCAGGATATTGATTTGACCGGACTTGAAATAAGGACTAATTCAACATGAAAAAGATAATTTTGGCTCTTCTTGCGGTTTCTATTCCTGTCATGGCTTTCGCCCAGGACAGGAAGGTGGTGACCGGCAAGGTTACAAACCAGATATGGGTCCCTGTCGCCGGGGCTACGGTCACGGAGAAGGGTACGGACAACTCCGTCCTGACCGACGGCGACGGCCGGTATTCCATAAAGGTAGCCCCTGGCGCTTCCCTGGAAGTGTCTTCGGCCGGCTACAAGACAATGGATGTCGAGGTGAACGCCGACGACGTGCCGATATCCATCAGCATGGACTTCAGGTCCGTCGTAGTCAATCCCGACAACACGATAACCTTCACATACGTCGCCCCGAAAGCCCACAGGGTCCAGGTCGGAGGCAACTTCTTCCGCCAGCCGAACGGCACTTACGGCGAAGGGTTCGCGGACTTGAGCCAGAGGGCGGACGGCCTTTGGACCTACACGACCGGAGTGACGGAATCGGAATTGTACAGGTACGAGTTCATCGTGGATGATGTCTATACTGTTGACGCCTCTTGCCCGTATGTCATAAGGGATGGCGTCGTGCTCCGCAACGTCTTCGTCGTTCCGGGAAAGGAAGGCGACCTGACCATGGTACAGGATGTCCCTCACGGGACGGTAGCCAAGGTCTGGTATCCGTCTTCTGTCGGCCCGGACAGGAGGATGAGCGTCTACACTCCGGCAGGATATGACCCTAAGGGCAAGACAAAGTATCCGGTGATTTACCTCCTCAACGGAGGAGGCGGAGACGAGAACGAATGGCTCAACCTTGGACGAGCCAGCCAGATACTCGACAATCTGATAGCCCAGGGCAAGATTGTCCCTATGATCGCCGTGATGCCTAACGGGCACATCAAGCAGACCGCGGCTCAAGGCGAGAGCAGCTTGGGCTTCGATGTGTACGGAAACCACCCTATTTCCCTCGACAAGAACGAGTTCGAGTCTTCTTTCAACGACATCATCGATTACATAGACAAGAACTACAGGACGTATGCCGACAGGAAGCATAGGGCGATAGCCGGACTTTCCATGGGAGGATACCATACGGTCGTCATCTCCGCGAATTATCCCGACAAGTTCGGATATGTTGGCGTCTTTTCGGCGGCGGTCAGCCTTTTGGGCGGGTCGGAGAGCGGCATGACTTCGGGCATGGATGCGAAACTCGCGAAGCTTTTCTCCTACAAACCGATCTACCACATCTACATAGGTAATGAGGACTTCCTGTACGCCAGCAACCAAGAATTCAGGAAGCGGCTCGATGCGGCAGGGTATGATTACCAGTACACGGAAAGCACTTGTGGACATGTGTGGAAAAACTGGAGGCATTACCTCGAGGATTTCACCACGCAGCTCTTCAGGTAGCCGGTAGGCAAATATGGATCGGGCGTGGCTTGGGGTGTCCTCGAGTCATGCCCTTTTATTATATTTGTGGAAGCCGAAGCTGATGACCGGACACCACAAATGCGCATTGATTGGACTTCATTGTCTATGATTGGATTCTTTTTCGCTATCCTCATGACGGTTGGCGTGGCGTCTCCCCAGCCCGCTTCCGCCAAGGAAAGGGCTTTCCGCATCGGTGTCTCTCAGTGCAGCGATGACGAGTGGAGGCAGTCGGCAAACTACGGCATGCTGCAGGAGGCGACCTATTACGGCTACGACATCACCTTCCGCTCCGCCAACGACGACGCGCAGACCCAGATAAATGACATCAAAAAGCTGGTGGACAGCGGAATAGACCTGCTGATCGTTTCGCCGGTCGAATCTTCACTGCTGACCCCGATAGTGACCGAGGTCTACCAGTCCGGGCTGCCCGTCATCCTCTACGACAGGACCACGGACAATGACCAGTACACCGCATTCATCGGGGCAGACAACTACGAAATCGGGCATATCGCCGGGGAGTACCTCAACTCGGCCTTGTCCGGCAAGGGAGACATCCTCGTCATCCGAGGGACTCCGGGGTCGAGCGCCGACCAGCAGCGCTACCGAGGCTTCATGGATGTGGTTCGCTACATCAAGGGGATACGCATCACTGACGAGCTGAACGGGAACTTCACGAAGAACGACGCCCTCTCCCAGGTGTCGGCATACATCGAATCGATAGATTCCTCCTTCCGGGTCGACGCGATCTATTCCCTCAACGACAGGATGGCCGAAGGGGCCCTGAACGCCTTCATGGAGCATGGCGATTCGACCAGGCCGGTCATGATAGGGACGGACGCCCAGATTTCGGGTCTGGAGGATGTCGTGTCCGGAAGGCTCGACGCCACCATCATGTACCCGAACGGGAGCAGCGACGTCATCGACCTGGCACGCAACATCTTGCTGGGCAAGCCTTTCTCGAAGGACAACAAGCTGAGCACCTACCTCGTCGACAGGTCGAACGCGAGGATGCTCTTGTCCCAAGCCAGGCAGATAGACGAGAAGCGGGAGCAGCTCGACGAGCTGACGAAGCGCGTCAACAAGTTCAGCGAGCAGAACGGCCGCCAGGCCCTTATGCTCGAAATCTGCGTCGTCTTGTTGGGACTCGTCCTCATCCTCCTCTACATGATGAGGAAGAGCGTTGCGCAGAGGACAAAGCTCAACGACAAGCTCAACGTCCAGAATGAGGACATGAAGAGACAGGTCGAGACCCTGGAGCAGCAGAAGAAGGAACTGGTCGTCCTGTCCCATAAGCTGGAGCAGACCACGCAGGCGAAGATCTCCTTCTTCACGAACATTTCCCACGAATTCAAGACCCCTCTTTCGCTCATCAGCGGCCCGATCGAGGACCTGGAGAAGATGAAGGGCCTGCCTCCCGAGGCCGGTCCGAAAATCGACATCCTCAAGAGGAACAACAGCAAGCTTTCCAGGCTGATAAACGAGCTGCTGGATTTCAGGGCGGTCGAAACGGGCAACGTCTCGGTCAACTATTCCACCGGCGACATAAAGGTCTTCCTCGGCGACATCATCAAGATGTTCGACAACGTCGTGAAAAGCAGGAACCTGAATTTCTCCTATCTGACAGAGGGAGACGATTTCACCCTGCCATTCGACCCGGTGAAGATGGAGAAGATATTCACGAATCTCCTGTCAAACGCCTTCAACCATGTAGACCGGCAGGGGACGATCGTCGTGAGGCTCAAGGTCCAGGGCGATGAAACCCGGCACATCTTGCTATCGGTCTTCAACAGCGGGTCATACATCTCCCCGGAGCAGAGGCCGAAGATCTTCCGACAGTTCTATACTCTCGACAAGGAGCAGAAGGGGACGGGCATCGGCCTGGCCCTCGTCGCGGATCTCGTCAACCTTCTCCAGGGCAGCCTGGACCTGGAAAGCGACAAGGACAAGGGGACGACCTTCACGGTGGACATCCCGATAGAAAAGAGCCTCATCACCGACAGCACCCTTGACAACGCCAACTATCAGTACAATTTCGCGAGGCTCAAGTACGACACCATCGGCGAACAGAACGACAGGTCCGGCGTCTATGACGAGGCCTACAAGGGGACCCTCCCGGTCGCACTGGTCATCGAGGACAACGTCGACATGCGCCAGTACCTGTCCAGCGTCCTCTCCTCCGAGTACCATGTGATGCTTGCAAGGGACGGCGAGGTCGGGGTGAAAAAGGCCGAGCTATACAAGCCCGACATCATCATCTGCGACATAATGATGCCTGTGAAAGACGGGTATGAGGTCTGCAAGGAGCTGAGCGCGAACCAGCAGCTGGCCAGCATCCCGATAATCCTCCTGACGGCCTGCTCCATGGAGGAGCAGAAGGTCAAGGGCTATGAGAGCGGCGCCGCCGGCTACCTCCAGAAGCCTTTCAGCGTGGCGACACTCAAGGCCATGATGAAGTCCCTGAGGGAGAAAGCCAAGATAGCCGACGACGCCCTTTCGGAGACCCTCATCCCCAACATGCCGAAGGACCAGTTGTCGTCCGCCTCTGTGAAGCTGCTAGAAAGCATCGAGGCCTACGTGGACAGGCACCTGTCCGAGGAGATCAGCATCGACGACATGATAACCGAGCTCGGTTTCTCGAAGTCCAAATTCTACAGGGACATAAAGGAGGCCTCTGGCGAATACTCCATAACGGACATAGTCAATCTCGCCAGGCTCAGGAAGGCCATCAAGATAATGGCCTCCGGGGAGAAGAACGTCTCCGAGACCGCCTTCATGTGCGGCTTCTCATCGGCCTCCTACTTCACCAGGATTTTCCGCAAATACTACGGCGACACGCCGAAAAACTACATGAAGATGCGCTTCTCCGCTCCGGCGCCGGCTGACTCCGGCGAGAGTTCCCAGCCCGAGGCCGATGCCTCAAATGAACTCTAGCGAGCCGTTCTCGATGCACACCTCAAACAGCGGACGGGACTAGCGCCTGTGGTTCCAGAAGTTGATAGTCAGAAAAATCATGAAATGAGTGTTTTTTGCATGATTCTCATTGTAGTTTATTATATTTACTTGTGGGATTCAGACTATTAACCAATGAGATATGAACGGATTGAAAATAGGTGAAGTAATTGAAGACGGGAATGCCAAGCTTACCATAGTGGATAAGGACAGGCTTTGCTATTTGGTGAAATCGGAGTCTAAAGGGGCTGTAGGATTGCGCACATTATCCAGGGACCTGATTAAAGAGTATGTCCGATTTCTCCAGACTCATCATGATGCTACGCCGGATGATGTCAGAAATGCATTAAAAGGCAAATCGGACATTGACAAATACGAATACGGATACACCAGTACGTTGACAATCCTTGCCAAATACTTGATTGAAAAAGGCGTCGGTGAAGATTCCAAAGAAGGGGTCGGCCTTCCTTATCAGCTTATCTTTTACGGAGCTCCCGGAACGGGAAAGTCATTCGCCATCAAAAAATATATGAGGAAGAGTGCTGTTCCTGAAGACAATATTTTCTTGACTCCCCACCTTTCTGCGCCGCCACCTCTATCTCCCCGCTCTTTTCCCCTCTCCCTTGCCACCATCCCCGTCCCCGTCGCCTTCCCCTTCGTATGCAAGCCATTTTGTAATCCATTGATACACAGTAGCTTCGAAATTGGTTTGCACATTGCCCACCCGTTTTCGGAGTCGCTATGTGCAAGCTAAAAATGGAGGCGCTGATTATCAACCACTTAGAAAAGACCTTGCACATGGTGGGCCTCAAAACGGTGTCAGGATGTGCAAGCTTTAAAAATACCCCTTGAGTATCAGATGGTTACGAACAGGCTTGCACAGGGTGGTGGCGCGGGGAGGTGAGGAGCGAGCGAAGGTGAGGGACGGTGAGGGAAGGGGACGAAAAAATGAGGGCGTGCCGGTTGGGGCATGCCCTCTGAGGGGTGGGCGACGAGGCGCCAGTGGCGGCTGCTGCGGCCGAGAACTGGCGGCTACCAGCCGTTGTTTTGGGTGAGGTTCTTGTTCTCGGAGAGGGCGCGAGGAGGTATCGGGTAGAGGTACTTCTTGTCGGACCAGGTGTACTTCGCGACGAGGGCGGTGTTCGGCAGGATGTAGCCGTGGTCGCCCTCTGAGAGCTTGTGCCCGGCCGCGGCCTTGAGGTCGAGGACCGAGAAGCCCGGCTTCTCCTTCACGGTGGCGGAGACGTAGTTCTCCGCCTTTCCGTCCCGGTTGAGGTCAAGCTCCGTCTCCGTGGCCGGAATCCAGATCCCGGTCTTCTGGCGGACCAGGAGCTCGCCCATGTTCCAGCGGCGGATGTCGTTCTGCCTCTGGTTCTCCATGGTCAGCTCGATCCCCCTCTCGCGGCGCACCTCGAGGATGTACTTGTCGGTCACCTTCCCGTCGAAGTACTTGACCATGTAAGGGTCCGCCTTCGTAGGGTAGATGCTCTTCACCCCGGCCCTCTCGCGCAGAAGCTTGATGGTCTTGTTCCATACCGCCTCGGTCATCTCGCCGAGCTCCGCCTTCGCCTCGGCCTCGTTGAGGAGAACCTCGGCGTAGCGCATCAGAGGCACGTCGGAGGCGGTCACGTCGTTGATGGCGTCCTTGATGTAGTCCGTCAGGTACTTGACCGGCTGGTACCCCGTCCTGGCGTAGACGAGGTCCGGGGCACCCCACTTGGTGTCGCCGTCGGCGCGGGTGAATCCCGGCGTGCGCATGGTCTGGGCCATCCTGAGGTCCCTGTCCTTGCACTCGTCGTAGAACTCGACCTTGTAGTAGTCGGGGTACTTCGTGGTGAACGGCGTGCCGTCCCTCATCAGGTATGTCATCACGAAGTCCCTGTTGAAGGAGTACTGTGCGTGCTGGGCGTTGATGAAGTAGTCGTTGATGGAGAACTCCTGGTTAACGGCGTTGAGGGAGAGGTCGTAGTCCCTCGCCCAGATGAATTCCGTGCCGGAGTACTTGCCGACGGCGTCCTCGTTCGCGAACATGTCGCGGTACTGCGTTGCGCGGTTGGAAGGGTCGTCCGCAAGCCTGTAGACGCCCGATTCCATTATCTTCTCGGACGCGTCCACGCACTGCCTGAGGTAGTACTCGCTCTCGTCGGCCGTCCAAGCCTTGCCCGTGGTCGGGTCGGTCGCGTGGTATTTCCTGTACGTGCCCTCATAGAGGCAGAAGCGCGACTTGAGGGCGAGCGCCACGTACTTGTGGATGTAGGAGGCGCGGTCGCGGTAGGATGCGTCGTCGGAGCAGTGCTCGCAGGCGTAGTCGAGGTCTTCGAGTATCTTGTGGCAGACCTCCTCGCGGGAATCCCTCGCCTTGTAGAGGTCAGGGTCGTCGTTGGACAGGCTCTTCGTGTAGTAAGGCACTGCACCGAAGGTCTTCAGCTTCTCGAAGTAGAAGAGCGCGCGGAAGAAGCGGCCCACCCCCTCGTAGTGGTCGAGGACCGCCTCGGAGCAGTCCGCCTTCCTCATGTTGTCGAGGTAGAAGTTGATGGAGCGGAGGCTGGCCCAGTCGGAGGTCGACCAGCCGGTCCCGTTCTCGGCGGTGTAGGCGTCGGTGTAGAAGAGGTAGGACCCGTCCCAGCTCTGTGTGTCGCTGTAGGCGTCGCCCCCGATGAATGACATTATCGGGGTCGCGTAGTCACGGATGAAGCCGTTTGTGTATATCTTGAGCGACGCCTCGTTGGAGAAGTATTCGTCGCTGTTTATCTTGTTCGTGTTCTCTTCGGTCAGGAAGTCGTTGCAGGACGTCCCGGCCAGGATCGCCAGACACAGGGCCGTCACGATGGATATGTGTGTTTTCATGGCTTGTCTCATTTAGAAGGTTATGTTTACTCCGAACGTGAAGGACTTGAACAGAGGATAGGTGTTGCCCTCCTGCAGGCCGTTGGTGTAGGCGAAGTCCTTGTCGACGCCGAGTCCCTCAGGGTCGAGGTTAGGCCCATGCTTGTGGAGAGGGGTGAAGCAGAAGAGGTTGTCTCCGTTGAAGTAGACCTTCAGGGCCTGGAGGTGGAGGAACTTGCAGACCTTCTCGTCGAAGCTGTAGTCGACCTGGACGTTCTTGACCCTCAGGTAGGCGATGTTCTGCATGTACCTCGTGTTCGGGACCTGGAGAGGCAGGTTGAGGTTGCTGCTTCCGTTGGACTGGTAGGTGGAAGGCCTCGGCCAGTAGGCTGTCTTGTAGTTCAGGCACTCTGATCCGTCTTCGCTCATCTGGGCGACCGAATTTCCATGGAGCTTCATGATGCTCGGTATGAAGTAGAAGTATGGCCTGGCGTACTTGCCCCAGAAGTATCCGGCGTCGGAGCCGGGGTACCAGTCCTGTTTGCCGACTCCCTGGAGGAAGACCGTGAGCCCGAAGCCCCTCCAGCTTGCCGAAAGGTTGATTCCGTACATGTAGTGAGGCGAGGAGTCTCCTATTATGCTCATGTCGCCATGGTCGTCAGCCGTGAGGCTTCCGTAGTTGATGACGTTGTCGCCGTTGAGGTCCTTGACCTTGACCTGGCCCGGACGGGTCACGTAGTCGCTGGACTGCTGGAAGTGCTGGGCGGCATGGCTGTCGATGTCGGCCTGGTCCTTGAAGAGGCCTTCGACGGTGTAGCCCCAGATGTCGCCTATGTGCATCCCCTTGTAGTAGGAGTAGTTCTTCCTTATGAAGTTGGCGTTCGACGAGGCGAGCTGCTTGTTGTCGTTGCCCAGGAACTTCGTGATCTTGGAGTCGTTGTCCCAGAGGGTGCCTTTTACGCTGTACCTGAACGGCTTGCCTCCAAGGTCGAACTGGTCCCTCCACTGGATGGAGAGTTCCCATCCGTCCGTCTGCATGGTGGCGTAGTTGCCCTTAGGCGCCACGGCTCCATAGACGGCCGGGAGAGAGGCGCCTGCCGTGTACATGTCGCTGGTGATCCTGCGGTAGAGGTCGCCCGTGAAGGAGAGCCTGCTGTCGAGCAGGTCGAGGTCGAGGCCGACGTCGTAGGTGGTCGACCTTTCCCATGTCAGCGACGAAGGGATAACCTGTCCGACGGCCGTGTACGAAGGCAGGGAGCCGCCGAGGGCGAGTTCCGTGGCCTTGCTGATGCCCATCTCGGAGCTGTAGGAATACGGCGCCACGTTTCCGTTGCCCATGGAGCCGACCGACAGGCGGAGCTTTCCGTTGTTGAGTACAGGCTTCATGAAGCCGAGCCACGGCTCGTCCGAGAACCGCCATCCGAGCGAGCCGGACGGGAAGAAGCCCCATTTGTTGCCAGAAGGGAACTTGGAGGAGCCGTCGTAGCGGCCGCTGAACTCGGCGAGGTAGCGGCCCAGGTAGCCGTAGTTGAGGCGGAAGAAGGCTCCCGCGTAGGACCACTTGTAGCCGCCGCTCTCGATGCTGGCCTCCCCGTCCATGAGGTTGAACGAGGTCTTGTCGTAGGTCGTGAATCCATGGCGCGTCATCGTGCGGGTGTTGTACTTCTCCCATTCCGCGTTCCAGCCGAGGAGGGCCGTAAAGCTGTGTTTGTCACCGAGTTTAGGGGAGAAGGTGAGGTACTCGTTGGTGGACTGGTAGCGGGTGTCGTAATGGATCTCGGTCATGCCCGAGGTCTCCTGCGAACCCTCCGAGAGGAAGACCCCCGGGTATTTCGAGTAGATCGAAGGGACGTTGAACACCGTCTTGGATATCTCGTTGGTGAAGTTGTAGGAGTAGTCGGCCTGGAACTTGAGGACGTCCTTGATGATGTCCACGTCGGCGTCGATCTTCTCGCGGATGTAGGTGGTGTTGGATTCCAGCCTGTTCTTGCCATCCTTGAAGGAGGCGTAGCCGGTCATGGCCGCGGCAGGGGTGTAGGACCCGTCGGGGTTGTACACCGGGGCCATAGGCTGGGCGCAGTGCTGGAGGTAGCGCTGGAGGGACTGCCCGGAAGGTGTGCGCGGCTGGAGCGAGGTGTTGACCGCGAGCGAGGTGTTGTTCCCTATCTTGAGCCATGGACGGACGTAGAGGTTGCCCTTGGCCCTCAGGTCGTACTGCTTGTAGTTCTCGTTGCCGACCTTGTAGATGCCGTCGCTGCCGTAGAAGCGGCCCGAGATGTAGTAGTCGGCGTTTTCGCCGCCGCCGGACACCGAGAGGTTGTGCTCCGTGGAGCCGTTCCAATCCTTGTAGAACTTCTTGATCCAATCGGTGTTGTCGTAGTAGGCGTAGCCGAATCCCGGCACGTCGTAGTTCTCCTCGACCTTAGGGAGCGAAGGGTCGGCGTTCCTCCTCTTGATCTCGTTGTAGATCGCCTCGGAATACGGGGCCTTGGAGTCGAGGTGGTTGAGGAGCGGCCTGGAGCCGTTGTAATATCCGTTGTAGACGGCCTTCCACCAGTCGAGCCACTGGATGGAGTCGGTGATGTTGTCGTAGATGACGGTCCTGCGGTTGAAGCTGTAGGAGCCGCTGTAGTTGACGGTAGGGACGCCCTTCTTCGGGCTCTTCGTCGTGATGAGGATCACGCCGAAGGCGCCCCTCGCGCCGTAGACCGCCGTGGAGGACGCGTCCTTGAGGACGGAGACGCTCTCGACGTCCTGCGGGTTCACGGAGTTGATGTCGCCTTCGACTCCGTCGATGAGCACGAGGGAGGAGCCGCCGGCGCCGACGGATGTCGTTCCCCTGACGTTGTAATTGGCCGAATGTGATGGTTTTCCGTCGGTGAACGAGATGTTGAGGCCGGCGATTTCGCCCTGGAGAGAGCGGGCGAGGTTGTTGGTCGGCCTGTCTTCGAGGACGTCGCTGCCGATCTGGTCGACGGCCCCGACGAGGTCTCTCTTCTTCATGGTGGCGTAGCCTACCACGACCACGTCGCCGAGGGTGGTCACGTCTTCCTTGAGGACGACCTCGATGTAGGCGCGGCCGCCCACGCTGATTTCCTGGCTCACGTAGCCTATGGATGATATGCTGAGGGTCGCGTCCGATGGGACGTCTATGTCGCATATGCCGTCGATGCCGGTGGATGAGCCGACGGGCTTGGCGGTGGAGTTGGCATTGTTGGCGGCGTTGTTGGCCTGCGAGGCATTGGCTGCCCTCTTTCCGTTGTAGATGACGGCGGCCCCGACCACGGGCTCGCCGTTGGCATCCGACACCTTGACCTTCACGTTGTCGGCCATCGCGGATGCGCTTATGCATGCAGAGATAAGGAGTGCTGCAAGCGCGGTTGTTGCGGTTTTCAATCGCATGGTTTTTTCAAGTTTAGTCGGACAACTCGCTGTTGTCCTACGTATTCGTTTTTGGGTTGGACCGGGGGAGTGGTTTTCCCCTCGGGTTTGCCGCGCCTTTATGGACCTTCGGGCGGTATCCCGCCTGCTGGGTTCCCGGAGCGGTGCGGCTCGGCCGACGTGACCGGTTGGGGTCTGTCTGCATCTCCTGAATTCTGATGGTTTCGGATTCTTCTGAGCCGCGGGTTTCGGATTGACTTTAGCTTAGCGTGGACTTCGCCTTGACTATATCGTGGACTTTGTCTTGGCTTTAGCGTGGACTTCGCCGCTGTCCGGGGTCGGCTTTCTCCCGGTGCCGCGTTATTCTCCGGCTCGACTCGAGCCGCCTTGCTGATTCCCTCTGGATCGTTGCTCCCCACTGAATCGCTGGTCCCCTCTGAATCGATGATCTCCTCCGAATCGATGGCCCCCACTGGATTGATGCTCCCCTCTGAAGTGACTGACTGCCACCTCCTTGAATAAAAATGACTGTTGATTTGCAGGCCAAATTTAGGGTTGCTCTATCAAAAAGTGAAATAAAGATACTACAAATCGTGAAAAATGGAAAGCCTTTTCCCGAAAATTATTGCAAAAATTTACCAAATTCATGAATATTCCGAAAATGTATCATTCACCTTGACTCGTCCTGATTTTTGTT
>DKSK01000013.1 GCA_002472565.1 Bacteroidales bacterium UBA7258
GCACCCCGTGTGGGGTGCGACGGCGGGTGTTTATAATTCCTGAGAATCAGGTAGATTGAACCCGCATTTCGCGAATATAATAAAAATATTCCGTTGTTTCGCCATGAAAGATTTCTCTAAGGGCGCAACTTGCTTATTATCAATTGATGCGAAAAATCGAAGAAAATTGCGGTGCCTCTGGTCCGCAATAGCCATTCAGATGATTAAATCCCCGGTGGGGTCGTAGGATGTTTTGATGCCGATCTGTTCGACCTTGCTAATATAGTTATTCCCAAGATAATATATGCGGATGCTGTCTTTTTTCATGTCTATTATCTCGGTTAATTTAGCCTTAAGGATGACGGCCTGCTCTTCGTTGATGACGCATTCGAACACTGAATTTTGTACCCTTTGGCCGTAATTCTGACAGCACTTTGCTACCGACCTGAGGCGTCTCTGACCACTTTTGGTGACAGTCTCAACATCGTATGTGATAAGAACTAACATTATTTAGAGATGAATACGGGGTAATCGTCGATATCGTTCCTGATAAATTTGGCCAGCATCATCGCCTGGATGTAAGGGATCAATCCTATTTCAACCTTTTCCTGCAGGTAAGGGTGGATTATTTCTTCTTTCTTCCTTGCTTGCCATGCCTTTATCATGTTCTTTTTTCCGGAGTCGGTGAAGATTATGCCTTCTTCCCCTTGTCTGATGAAGTCATTCTTCGTGATTTGCAACTTATTGATTAAGGTGAGGACAAGTCTGTCACACAAGTATGCGCGCAATTCTTCTATCAGATCTAGGGCAAGAGATGCTCTTCCTGGGCGCAGCGCGTGCATGAATCCGAGGCATGGATCCAGCCCTACGGTTTCTAATGCGGCTGCGCATTCGTTTGTGAGAAGTATGTAACTGAAGGAAAGCATAGCGTTTACGTAGTCTTTAGGCGGACGCCTATTCCTTCCATTAAATTTAAAGTCATCTCTTTGGTTTAGGATGAGCTTCCCGAAGACGCTAAAATATGCTGCCGCACTGTCGCCCTCAATTCCCCTCAATGCGTCAATGTCAGGAACTTTGCATGCTTTGTCTTTTGCGGTCCCAAGATAGTCGGCAATCTTGGAGATGTCGGAATCTTCGCCATAGTCTCGGATGTAGCGGCGCAATACGTTTCTCTGATTCTGAATCTTCCCTGCCGTCATCAGACTTGCTATCCTTAAAGATTTTGAAGCGTCGTTGAAAATGTCATATTGTGCTTTCCTTAAAAGGACATTACCTCTTACTGGCCCTTGCAGCCGGCCGATGAATCGTCCGCTTGGTGAGAGAAAGGTCATGGACACGCCATTGTCGGTGCAAAGTTTCATCAGTCCTGGGCTTGCGCCCATGTATCCGAAAGTGACAATCCCTTCAATGTTTAGTATGGGGATGCGGAATACCTCTTCGCTATCGATTGATACTACGACATCGTTCCCATCCTTAGAAAGATAGGCATTTGGTGTAGTGATGTAAAGAGTGTTAAGAAGCTTCCTCATCAAGATTCTTCTTTAGATAATTTTTCACGGAAGGAAGTTGCCTCAGTTCAGGCATGCAGATGTCTTTCAGTGAGCAATTTTTGCACCTTCGCTTGTCGGCAACTTCCGGCAATTCCCTGCTCCTGTAAAGCTCATGCATCCGCTCTGCACTTTGAATCGTAAATTGACGAAGTTCAGACGTGAATTCAATATATTCTCGGTTACGGGTCTCGAAATAGAAGACGGCTCCCATGTAAAGGTGTATCCCGTATTGCTCTTCGAGGCAGATGCCTTGTGCCATGACCTGAGCCTCATCGCACTTGTCGTATTTTTTCTTCCCATGTTTATATTCAACGGGAAGGACTTTCCAGCGTCCCGGATATCTTGGATGTGTGATGTTGTTCTCAAGCTCTGAGGATTCCGTGAGTTCAATCGCGTCACTGATTCCGTACAGACCAAGCTGTTGAGATGCGATGTTGACGGATCGCAGAGTAATAGTATCCATGTCTTTTTGCCGAAGAGAAGGATTGTCTACATTTTTGTGAAGCACTTCTCCTTCAGCAGTGAGCCGATTGTCTTTCCAAACCTGGTCTAAATGAATCAATGCCCATTGTCGGGGACAGTACACGAAGTGCTGTATCCCCGACAACATGAGCATTTCATCGTCAGAGTAGGACACTAAAGCAATTCTTCAATCGAGACGTGTTCAGGAAGATGGTCCTTGTCGATGGTTACTTCGTAGTCCGAGAATTTGCGCGGGACTTCTACGCCTTGCTTCTTCTCAACATGAACAAGATCGAAAAGCTTGTTGGCTGAAGCATTGCCCAAGGCAGAATCGTGCTTGAAGACTATCAGTTTCTGGGCGCTCATGAGTCCTCTTGATGCGGACCTGTCTTGGTCGAACATGTTCTTCAAGGCTTCCCAGAAGAGGTCGAGGTCTTCTGTGGAGAATCCTGTCTGTTTTGCGAGATTTGCCGAAATGAAGCCATGGCAGACGTAGAGGCCATATGGGATGGTAGACTTCCTTCCTTGTATGCCTACTTGAGAATCATAGGATTTAGTTTCATCACGAGCTACACATACTGTTAATACGTGTTCTTTTGAAACTATCGGATCCACGGAACGTGCAAATGTCATTTGAATCGGACCTCTGACTTGTCCTGCATTAGGACCGGTAGTAAGTACGGCTCCGAATGTCCTTACGTCATAGAATCTTCTGCACATAGCATTCCTGCCATCCTGAACCTTATCATCTGGAGCTTTGTCCTTTACGCCAAGTTTGATTCCAAAATCTTCGACATACATTTTCCTTATCTCGCCATTGATGAATACTTCGTCGCCTGAAATTTCCTTCGATCTGACTAAGATGTCATAACCAGGTATGCTATTGTGCGAAATCTGAACGTAGTTGCGGACTTTGCGCTTGAGGCAAACGTCGGTAACAAGCCCCATTCCAGTCTCGGCGTCAATGCGAGGAAGGTTTCCTGCATCTGGATCTCCGTTCGGGTTCCCGTCTTGTACATCAAAGATGTAAACGAAATCAAATCTGTTGTTTAGTTCTGACATAATAGTAAAGTTTTTTAAAGTTTATTCATTATTTGTTTCATTTTTCCCCGTGAAGAAGTCCTGCCGTTGCTGATAATAGCCCACGAAAAATCTTCCTTGGTCTTGCAGGTCGAGGTGGGCAGGAAAACCGTCTGGAGAAATCTTGTCGATAATCTCCTGCTTCAGTTTTTCGAAATAAACTTTCCTTCCGTCATTTGTTAAACTCTCTGTGTGGTGCATGGAGAGGTTTAAGATTGTGGAGAACACTGAAGAAGGAGTTGAACTGGCGGCATTCATGTATCGTTCACGAATGCTGTGGATTCCATTAGCCTCCTCCTGTATCTTGTCGAGGACGGCGAACAGTCGGCCACAAAGGTAGCCTTGATTTTGATTTTCTTTGTCTAGCATAATGTTTATTTTTTTGTTATTGCTGTCTTTCAGTCGATTAAGGTAAGCCTTGATAATGGCCGCGCGGGTGATGCGGACGTCTCCGCTTTCGGCCTCTATGCGTCTGATGCAAGACGCAAAAAGCGTATGCGGGTAAGGCAGCCCTTGAAAAATGCTCTTAGCTACGGTCTCTGGTAAATTTGGCGTTACATCCGAAAGTTTGCCCCCACGAGTTATGCTTGAAAGCATGTCTTTGAGCCCCATGTATGGTTTGCGGTCTTTCCTCGTATCGACAATTTCCATGTCTGAGAAGTGTTTCTCGATTTTTGACGCGAAGTCTTTGAGAGAAGTCTCGGACCAATAGACCACCGCAATTCGAGCCGAGTTCGGCGCCAGGCCTAAGATGTAGAATCTGTCGTCCAAATTTGTCTTCAGTACACCGGTGGCGATAGCCTTGAAAACTTTTCGGACTTCTTCTATTTTGTCGTTCGGGTCATCATTGTCGTCGCCTTGATAACCAAGCAGATCAAAGAGACCTTCCTCGACTTTTTGCGAGGCCTCGTCGTTTGAAGAAGCCCAAAATACGAACGAGCGGTTGCCTAACAAGAATTTGTTGTGCGAATCTTTCGCCAGCAATCTTTTGAGCGCCGTGGTATATGCGGATTCGGCTTCTTTCGAAATTGGAGCGTTAAGCCCTTTAGATTTGCCATAAGAGTCGTAGCCGGAGTTGATCTGGAAGGCGACGAGGCGTCCTGTCGCCTGCCCTCCTGCCACGGCCGTAGGAGTTGTGGTAGTTACCGGATCGCATTTTTCTCCGGTAACAAGGCAGATGGCGTCTAAGGTCTCAGAGCTGTTATCTGATGTTTCGGCAAATGCCTTAAGACAGGCATTCTCCGCTACAATCTTGGTGTTTCCTTCGACCAAGAACGAGACATTAACGGTCGGCTTTTTCTCGACTTCAGGCCAAAGGCTATCGTTTCTTATGGCATACAAGCCATCCTTCTCGTAAAATTTGCAGACCGCTTCAAACTCTTTCTCTTCGGGAAATTGTGTTGCAATAGCTTTATATTTCTCTATTAAGGCCTTATTTTTAATGTGGGCCTTTTTGACCATATCTTGAAGCTCCTCGGCTTTCCGATTGAGCTTAATTTTCTCGCTTTCATTTGTCTCTTGTGCAAGCTTCTCTAGGGTCACAGGCAACTCCGTCATAGCCTCGCTATAATCTAGAGTGTACTCTACATTATCCCAAAATAGATAAGGCTTAGGCGTCGTCCCGGATCGCACGCCTTTCATGACCAGAAATTTTTGTCCGTTTTTGGCGTCGCCACGCCTCTCGAGGCGTTTGAAATTACCCTCTTCATCTATGACAACTAAGAATGTAATTTCTTTATATTCCATCCCTGCAGGTGCAAGGTTTCCACACCTGTTGTAATAGTCGTATAACGCTTTCAGTATCATCTCAAAATCTCCTTGCTTCCTATAGGTGGAACAATAATGACCCCTTCGCTCATTTGTGGCCGATAGAACATCGCCTGGATGTCTTTAGGGTTGCTGAAATCCATATCGTAGAGCATGATTCCGAGATCTTTTGTCTCTGGAATCGCGGCTTCTAGCGCTTCAGTTGACGGATCCACAAGCCTCCAAGATGCTGAAAACTCTCGGGTGCCAAGGTAAGGTTGTGTAAAGCACTGGCCTTGACTTGCTCTCCTCTCGAACATCTGGTAGTATTTCATAGGATTTTCATCGTCTCCAGGCTGATGCTTCGCGAACGCCTCCTTCGGCCTCTCGTTGACGGGAATGAATATCAATTTGGCCCAAATGCGATAACGCACGTCGCGAAGCGCAAGGGTGTTCTTCTGTTGACGTTTCTCTTCTATGAAAATGGGATTCTTGTTTGCGGTCGCACCAACCTCGTTCCTCCTGACCGAGGTCCATTTGATCGGATTGAGAACCTCAATTTTTGTAATTTGCCAGCGCATTGCGTAGCGCTTGAACAGAATTGCTTCGAAGATTGCTCTTGCTGCTGAAGGCGTTATGACGTCATAGCTTACCCTCTCGACCTTGAATTCCGGTCTTGTGAAGCAGGCCATGTCGCCCCATACCTCTAGGCAGTATTCTCTGTCTGTAAATTCCATATCTTATAATGTTTTGTGTTTTATATCAATAAATTCTTATCGTCCCATTGGTTGTCGGTCAGCAGTCCCAAGTCCTTGTCGTATTGTTCTTTGTACTGGACTAAATATATGCCATCAGCTACCTCTTTCACGACGCCGATATTGTTCAATGCGTTGAAATCATAATTGTATACGTTGACCGTATACTTCGAGAGTTGCTTCATCAACTTGTAAGAGACTCCATCATGTTTAAGCTTGTCTACGAGTTCAAGGCTGTCTTTCCAAGCGACGATTAGAGAAACGCTTCCGTCATCTATGAGACGAAATTCATTGCTTGCCGTCTCAAAACTGACGTCCGTAGGGCTGCAGAGATAACCGTCGATTCCCTTTACGTCAAAGCTGCTTTTCCTGCTGTATAGCTGTTTGAAATATTCTGTCATGGTTGCCGGCGCAAACCAATCACTGTCTTCTTTTAATGCCATGCGTGCATTGTTGGCATCTGATATCTCTCCTTTTGGAAGATTATGTTCTTTTGTCAGGCTGAAGACGTATGTGGTGCTGAGAGGCAGACGACCTTCTCGATTGCAACGGCCGGCGGCCTGCAATATCGAATCCAGCCCTGCTTCTTGACGATAGACGACGGGAAAATCTATGTCGACCCCGGCCTCGACAAGTTGGGTCGAAACCACCCTGATTGTTTCGCACGACTCATCTTTCAAGGCAGACTTGACCTTTTCTATGGTCTCTTTCACATGGTCGGGACACATCATCCTTGACAGATGCAAGGTAGTCCCTTCTTTTGGCAATCTCTTGAAAATTTCCTTGGCGTCGCGCCTGGTATTCACGATGCAGAGTACACGCTTATGCTTGCATAATTCGGAAGCTATTTCGTCATAGCTCCGTGGCTCTTTGTCCACATCAAGTTTGACTCGGCGCAACTTTTCATGCAATTTGAGGGTATCCGGTATGATTTCTTTTATGTCCTTTATGCCGGAGAAACTTGCTGTCGGATTGCAACCTTCAATAATCCCGCTTAGTACAGGTTGGCTTGCCGTCGTGAATAGGACCGAGACGCCGAAGATTTTATTGTACGTCTTCAAGGCGTCCACAATAGGCTGTAGGAACTTTGTGGGAAGGGTCTGCACTTCATCGAGAATGATAACGCTATTCAGGATGTTGTGGAGCTTCCTGCATGCCGATGTCTTGTTGCTGAACATCGATTCGAAGAGCTGTACATTTGTGGTGACTATGATCGGATAATCCCAGTTTTCCATCGCAAGCTGTATCCGTTTGGTCTCTTCACCGTCCTCGATGGTGTCCAGGTCAAAGTTGGAATGATGTTCCAGCACATTCTTTTCTCCGAAGATTTTTTTCAGGGTACCAGCAGTTTGCGTGATGATGCTGGTGTATGGGATTGCTATTATGATTCGCTTGAGTCCATGCCTTACTGCGTGCCTCATTGCCCACAGCAGAGAAGACAGCGTCTTGCCTCCTCCAGTCGGGACTGTGAGGCTGTAGAAGCCTTGGGGAGAATCCGCGGCTTGCCGGCATAGCATCTGGACCTCGTTGCGGATCCTGTTGACCTCCGTGTCCTTGGCTGATGCCTCCATGACCGCGAGATGGTCTTCAAGCATGGGCAATAGGCCTTCCAGCGAGGTTTTGCCTAGCCTTAGTCTATAGGAGTCGGGCGACATGAACCGTTCGGTGTCGAGACGGTCAGCATCTACCAGGCAGGAGAAAAGCATCCTGAAGAGGTGATTGAAATCCGTCTTGTCAAGTTTGAAAGACGGCTTTGTCAGATTGAATCTCGAGAGGATTGGTTTCACGTCCGAGGGCAAAGTCTTCGCGCTTAGCACAGAATGTAGTTCGTCCGTGTCATATAGTCCCCGGTGGTGGCCAGCGATAGGGTTAGAGAAGAAATTGTCCGCTGTCGGGCCAAAGATATTCCTCGCCAAGAGTGCCCCGACGTATGCATGCTGATAGTCGCCTTCTACGACGAGGTTAGGGACAAGACCGCTGTCTTTGATGATATGCTCTTGAAAAGTCTTCTGCTCTTTCCCTTTGTCATGCAGAAGCCCAAGCGCTCTGCCCCATTCTCCCATGCCGAACTCTGACGCAAACTCTTGGCACAGAGCGGCGACTCCAGCCGAATGTTCTTCATTGGTCTGGATTGCATGGTCGTATGGCCTGACGTGTGATATTATCTGGTCCATATTTGTCGCTACTAATATAACGTTTTAATTTTTATTTCTCATCCATTGGCAAAAATATATGCTCAAAATGCCAAGCTGTGGCATTTGGCCAAAAATTTTTGATTTTTTGCGAAAAATGTGAGGAAGACCCCCCAAAAAACCAGCGGGGACCCGGTTGAGGGTTCCCGCTGAGTGTGGGCGTTGGGCCGGGGAGGAATGCGTCCCGGTCTATTCTGCTTCGAAGAGGGCGATGATGTTGCGGATGACTTCGGAGGCCTTCTCGATGCTCTCCAACGGTACGAATTCGAGGCGGCCGTGGAAGTTGAGACCGCCGGCGAAGATGTTCGGGCAAGGCAGCCCCATGAAACTGAGGTTGGCTCCGTCGGTGCCGCCGCGGATCGGCTGGATCTTGGCCTTTATGCCGGCCTCCTCCATGGCTTTGACCGCCTTCTCGACGATGTGCCAATGCGGCAGGACTTGTTCCTTCATGTTGTAGTACTGGTCCTTGACAGTGGCTGTGCAGGTTCCTTCGCCATATTTGGCGTTGATGAAGTCGGCGACGGTCTGGATGAACTTCTTTTTCTCCTCGAATTTTTCGCGGTCATGGTCGCGGATGATGTAGCTGAAGTCGGCTTCTTCGACGCTGCCTTTGAAGCTGATGATGTGGTAGAAGCCTTCGTAGCCCTCGGTATACTCCGGTCTCTGCTCCACCGGAAGCATGGCGTTGAATTCCTGGGCTATGATTATGGCGTTCTTCATCTTCCCCTTGGCGTAGCCCGGATGGACGTTGCGGCCCTGGATATGGATCTTGGCGGAGGCGGCGTTGAAGTTCTCGCACTCCAGTTCGCCGACTTCTCCCCCGTCCATGGTGTAGGCGTAGTCTGCGCCGAATTTCTTCACGTCGAATTTGACTACGCCTCGGCCGATTTCCTCGTCAGGGGTGAAGCCAACCTTGATTTCGCCGTGCTTGAATTCAGGATGCTCCCTCATGTATTGGACGGCATTCATGATCGCGGCCACCCCGGCCTTGTCGTCTGCCCCGAGAAGTGTGGTCCCGTCCGTGGTGATGAGGGTCTGGCCCTTGTACTTGGTCATTTCCGGGAAAACTTCTGGATCGAGGTAGGCGCCGGTGCCTTTGAGAAGGATTTTCCCTCCGTCGTAATTCTCTATGATCTGAGGCTTTATCTGGTCCCCGGGTGCATCGGGAGCCGTGTCGACATGGGAGATGAAGCCTATCTTAGGGACCTTTTTCTCGGTGTTGGCAGGCACCGTCGCCATGACATAGCCATATTCATCGAGTTCGGCTTTTACTCCCATGGCTTCGAGTTCATCCCGAAGCATTTTGAGGAGGTTCAGCTGTTTGGCCGTGGACGGCTGGCTTTGGGAGTCTTCGTCTGACTGCGTGTCGACGGAGACATATCTTAGGAATCTGTCTATGAGCTTTTCCATTATGTATTGATTTTTAGTTGTTTTCTTCGACTTTCGCTTTCATGGAAGATACGGTCATGTACACGATCAGGCAGATGAGGGCCGCAAGGGCAAGCCACTCGGCACCGGTGGTTCCGTTCCACTTCTCCATGAACCAGTCAACATTCATGAATTTAAGGATTGCGCTTACTACTCCCATGAGGGCGCCGCCTGCGATGAAACCGGAGGCGATGAGGGTGCCTTTCTGCTGGCGAGCTTCATTGACTTTCTTGTCCGTGCTGCGGCTGCTGACGAACCATGAGACTGCGCCTCCGATGAGGAGAGGTAGGTTGAGGTCCAGAGGGATGAACATGCCGAGGGCGAAGGCCAGTGCGCTGACTCCCAGCCAGTTGAGAAGCAGGGCGAGGACGGCTCCGATGCCGTAGAGCATCCATGGGGCGCCTTCTCCGCTCATCATCGGTCCGATGAGGGCTGCCATGGCATTGGCCTGAGGAGCCGCGAGGGCGCTGTCGCCCGTGAAACCGTATGTCTTGTTGAGGACGAGCATGACGCCGCAGACGGTGGCCGCCGCAACAATGGTCCCGATGAATTTCCAGCTTTCCTGCTTGCGCGGAGTCGTTCCTATCCAATATCCTATTTTAAGGTCGGTCACGAAAGAGCCTGCCATGGAAAGCGCCGTGCATACGACACCTCCGATAATGAGACAGGCGGCCATGCCCGTATTGCCTTTGAGGCCGACGGCTACGAGTATGACGCTTGCGATTATGAGGGTCATCAGGGTCATGCCGCTGACAGGGTTGCTGCCGACGATGGCTATGGCGTTTGCCGCTACAGTCGTGAAGAGGAAGGAGATGACGCCTACGATGACAAGGCCTATGAGGGCCTGCCATATGTTGTTGACGACTCCGCCTAAGGCGAAGAAGCCGAAGATCGCAAGCAAGGCGAGGACGATTCCATAGACGACTTTGTTCATGGGAATGTCTTCTTCCGTGCGGTCGGCCTTCTCTCCCTGGACGCTCTTGCCCTTGAAGCTGCTTGCAGCCAGTCCGATGGCCGACTTGATGACTCCGAAAGATTTGACGATGCCGATGATTCCAGCCATTGCGATGCCTCCGATGCCGATCGGACGCGCGTAGGTCGTGAAAATGTTTTCAGGGCTCAGGCCTGCCGCCATGTCGGCAGGAAGTACGTAGCCGATGAGCGGGATGATGAAGAGCCATACGAGGAAGGAACCGCAGCAGATGATGAGGGCATATTTCAGGCCTACTATGTAGCCCAGGCCGAGGACTGCCGCCCCGGTGTTGAGCTTGACGACGATTTTGGCCTTGTCTGCGATTGTCTGGCCGACTTCGACTATCCTTGTGGAGACGGTTTCGGCCCAGAGCCCGAAGGTCGAGACTATGAAGTCATAAAGACCTCCGACAAGGCCGCTCAGAATAAGGGTCATGGCGCCTTTTCCTCCGCCTTCGCCGCTTACGAGGACCTGGGTCGTGGCCGTGGCCTCAGGGAAAGGATATTTTCCGTGCATCTCCTTGACGAAATATTTGCGGAAGGGGATGAGGAAGAGGATTCCGAGGACTCCTCCGAGGAAGGAAGAAAGGAACATCTGCCAGAAGTTCACATCTACACCCAATATATATATGGCCGGCAGGGTGAAGATCGCTCCGGCGACAACGGCTCCGGAGCAGCCTCCGATTGACTGGATGATGACGTTCTGACCGAGGCCTCCGGCTTTTCCGAGGGCGCCCGTGACTCCGACTGCTATTATTGCGATAGGAATCGCCGCTTCGAAGACCTGGCCGACCTTGAGGCCGAGATAGGCTGCCGCCGCCGAGAAGATTATCACCATAGCTATTCCCATGGCAACGGAATATGGCGTCACTTCGGGATAATTCTTAGCCGGCTCGAGCAGCGGCTTGTACTTTTCGCCGGGCGCCAATTCCCTGTGGGCGTTTTCCGGCAGTCTTAGGTTCTTTTTTTCCATTGGTGTTCATTAGTCTCCCTCGTTTGGGAGTGACCAGACACAAATATAATAAAAATCATCCTGTACAGGAGGATGCAGGCGCTTTGTTTTATTGGCGCTTATTCCTAAATTTGGCCTTGTTCAGCGGGCCGCCTCGGCCGAGCGCTGGCGAACCATAGCCATGACACAGAGAGAAAAAGAAATAATCGACATTATCCATTGCGAAGTCAAGCCTGCCCTTGGCTGTACCGAACCGATTGCCGTCGCCCTTGCGACAGCCAAAGCCGTTGAGGTCCTCGCATCTTTGGCCTGCCTTGACAAGGAGCCTCTTTGGAGGAAAAAGGCTGATTTTAAGATAGAAGTCGGAGTAAGCGGCAACATCCTTAAGAACGGAATGGGCGTGGGCATACCGGGTACGGGCATGATCGGGATGCCGATAGCCGCCGCCCTTGGAGCCGTCTGCGGGAAGTCTTCCTACGGACTTGAGGTCCTGAAAGATCTTTGCAAGGAATCAGTCGGCAGGGCGAAGGAGCTCGAGAAGGCAGGCAGGGTCAAGATTTTCATGGCTGACACGCCGAAGAAGCTCTATGTCGAGGCCAAGGTTTCGCTTGACGGACATGAGGCGGAGGCCGTCGTGGAGGATGCTCATGACCATATAGCTGAAACTTCCTTCGACGGCAAGGTCCTTTTCTCTGATCATCTGCCTGCCACCGAAGAAAGTTGTGACCGTTCTCGTTACGGGCTCTCGGTCAGGGAAATATATGATTTCGCTAAGACTGCCGCCTTCGAGGACATCAAGTTCATCCTGGATGACAAGGTCTGTAATCTTGCCTTGGCGGATGAGGGGCTCAAAGGGGACTATGGCCTCCGTGTCGGCAAAACTATCATGGCGAATCAGGACAGGGTTTTCGGGGACGATTTCATGAGCTACGCCATGGCCATGACTGCCGCCGCTTCGGATGCGAGGATGGATGGTTGTCCGCTTCCGGCGATGAGTAATTCAGGCAGCGGGAATCAGGGGATTACCGTCAGTATGCCTGTGATTTCTTATGCAATCCGCTATGGAGTTGATGATGAGTCTTTGGCCAGAGCTTTGATACTGAGCAATTTGATAGCCATTCATATCAAGTCTTATCTCGGGAAGCTGTCGGCTCTGTGCGGCTGCGTTGTCGCGTCGACTGGTTCTTCCTGTGGCATCGTGTTCATGAGGGGAGGTTCTTATGGGCAGGTTTGTGCTGCTATCAAGAATATGGTGGGGAATATCACGGGGATGGTTTGCGACGGGGCCAAGGTAGGCTGTGCCATGAAGGTGGCTTCCGGGGTATGTAGTTCCATCCAGTCAGCCGTGCTTGCCCTGGGCGGGATTTGCGCGACGAAGCATGACGGTATCGTGGATGACGATATCGAGAAGACTATCATGAATTTGGGTGAGA
Organism: Bacteroidales bacterium UBA7258; assembly: GCA_002472565.1. Taxonomy (GTDB): domain Bacteria; phylum Bacteroidota; class Bacteroidia; order Bacteroidales; family UBA932; genus Cryptobacteroides. The sequence goes on from DKSK01000013.1 coordinate 12,550, forward strand.
TCGGAAGGGTCGGGATGCAGTCGACCGATAAGCTCATCCTCAATATTATGTCCTGTAAATAAGAGCGCGCGGGCCTCATCCGGGCCCTGCCCGGGCTTGTCTGGGGCTTAATCTCGGGCCGGAGTGAAATTTTTTCGAAAAATTTTCAAGAAAAATTTGCGGATAACAAAAAAGTCCCTATCTTTGCAGTCCCATTTCGAAAGAAGTACGACTTCCAGATGAAATGGAGAGAGTACATTGACAACATTGAGAGAGAATAAGAGGTAAGAATTAGAAACAGAATCAGTTTGAAGATCTAAGATATAAAGAGAGTTTTTTCGAATATGTTGGATCGGGGAACTGCAATTTCAAGGCAAACGAGCAAAACGAATTGAAGACGCCGCATGGAGGGATCCGTGCGGAGATGTCGCGAGATTCACGAAGAAAGCGAGAGAAGGGCGAATGGAGGATGCCTTGGCTTCCGAAGACGAAGAAGGACGCGGTAAGCTGCGAAAATGTCCGGGGATCGGCAAACACGAATTGATCCGGACGTGTCCGAATGGGGCAACCCGGCGCGCTGAAGGCGCGTCACCAGAGCGATCTGGGGTGAACGCAGGGAACTGAAACATCTTAGTACCTGCAGGAAAAGAAAGAAAGATCGATGTCCTGAGTAGTGGCGATCGAAAGGGACGGAGCCTAAACCGTCCGGTTCAAGGACCGGGCGGGGTTGTAGGGGTTTCCAAAGGAATTCAACCGGGAACTGGAAGGGCATGGAAATGTCCGGCGAAGAGGGTGACACCCCCGTACAGGCGACCGGTTGGGACAGGGAGACTACCTGAGTAGGGCGGGACACGTGGAATCCTGTCTGAAACAGCGAGGACCATCTCGCAAGGCTAAACACTTCCGGAAGACCGATAGTGAACCAGTACCGTGAGGGAAAGGTGGGAAGCACCCCGAACAGGGGAGTGAAANNAGAACCTGAAACCGTTCGTCTACAAGCGGTCGGAGAGGAGCGATCCTCGACGGCGTGCCTATTGAATAATGAGCCTACGAGTTGCATCATGCGGGCGAGGTTAAGCGCCTCAGGCGCGGAGCCGGAGCGAGAGCGAGTCCTAATAGGGCGGAAGAGTCAGCATGAGCAGACGCGAAACCTAGTGATCTACCCTTGTCCAGGCTGAAGGGGCCGTAACAGGCTCTGGAGGGCCGAACCAGTTTCCGTTGAAAAGGGCTTGGATGAGATGAGGGTAGGAGTGAAAGGCCAATCAAACTGGGAGATAGCTCGTACTCCCCGAAATGTCTTTAGGGACAGCCTCACACGTGCGTGCATCAGGTAGAGCTACTGATGGGAAGCGAGGGCTTCGCCGCCTGTCAATTCCCGACAAACTCCGAATGGGTGTACGTCAGAGTGTGGGAGTGAGTCATTGGGTGCTAATATCCAGTGGCAAAAGGGTAAGAGCCCAGACCTACGGCCAAGGCCCCCAAGAGCAGTTTAAGTTGAGACAGAACGAAGTCACACCGCATAGACAGCTAGGATGTTAGCTTGGAAGCAGCTATTCATTCAAAGAGTGCGTAACAGCTCACTAGTCGAGCGGTGAGGCGTGGATGATGAACGGGCATAAGACTGCCGCCGAAGCCGAGGGCGCGGAGCGATCCGCGCGGTAGGGGAGCATTGATGCCGCGCAGAAGATGTACCGTGAGGTATGTTGGAGCGGCATGAAAAGAAAATGTAGGCATAAGTAACGATAATGAGCATGGAAATGCTCACACCGAAAGCCCAAGGATTCCTGAACAACGTTAAACGGATCAGGGTCAGTCGGGGACTAAGCGGAATCCGAGAGGAGCACGCGATGTAAAGCCGGTCAACATTCCGGCACGTCCCCCGCAGGCAAGCTGGTGACCGAGGAGTGACACTGCCGCCGTCGTACGGAAGCGACGGTTGAAGGACGTAGCGCAAGTGAAATCCGACAGTACGGCGAGTCTTCGGACGAGCCGACAGCGCAGGTAATCAAACTCGCGAGAAAAGCCAGTGAGCGATAAGCGCGGGGGACCCCGTACCATAAACCGACACAGGTGGGCGAGGAGAGGATCCTAAGGTGCTCGAGTGAATCACGGCCAAGGAACTAGGCAAATTTACCCCGTAACTTCGGGATAAGGGGACCCGTCCTCCGGGACGGGCGCAGAGAAATGGCCCAGGCGACTGTTTACCAAAAACACATGGCTATGCGAAATCGTTAAGATGACGAATATGGCCTGACACCTGCCCGGTGCCGGAAGGTTAAGAGGGGGGCTCAGCGCGGAAGCAATGAAGCGCGAAGGTCCGAATCGAAGCCCCGGTAAACGGCGGCCGTAACTATAACGGTCCTAAGGTAGCGAAATTCCTTGTCGGGTAAGTTCCGACCTGCACGAACGGTGTAACGATCTGGGCACTGTCTCAGCCGTGAGCTCGGTGAAATTGTAGTGGCGGTGATGATGCCGCCTACCCGCAACGGGACGAAAAGACCCCGTGAACCTTTACTATAGCTTAGCGCTGACTCTGGCTGGATGATGTGTAGGATAGGTGGGAGACTGAGAGGCGGGGGCGCCAGCCCTCGCGGAGTCGATGTTGAAATACCACCCTTCGTCCAGCCGGGGTCTAACCATCCGAGATGGGACACCGCTTGGCGGGTAGTTTGACTGGGGTGGTCGCCTCCAAAAGAGTAACGGAGGCTTCCCAAGGTCCGCTCAGCGCGAATGGCAACCGCGCGGAGAGTGCAGTGGCAAAAGCGGGCTTGACTGGGAGACATACAAGTCGAGCAGGTACGAAAGTAGGGCAAAGTGATCCGGTGGTTCCTCATGGGAGGGCCATCGCTCATAGGATAAAAGGTACTCCGGGGATAACA
>DKSK01000002.1 GCA_002472565.1 Bacteroidales bacterium UBA7258
GAGCTCTCCAAGATGTAGATTCCGAAAATATTCCTCGGGCCGCTTCCTGGCCTGAAACTTTCAGAGACTGACCAAAAGTCAAGATGACTTTGGCCAGTCTCTTCTTTTCACACTCTCAAGCGTGTTGCCCATCACCACCTCCTCCCTGGGAATTCCTGAGGTTGACTCAAAAGTGAGTTGGCCTGCGGCCAGTGGTTCAACAGGCATGAGACCTGGGCTGAGATGGCAGGCACTTGGGTCGACTATCTCGCGCGTACCAGCTTCATGCTTCAGGCCGGAAAGAATGTCGCCGACATCCTCTACTACTATGGCGAGGACACCAATATCACCACCGAATTCGCCACCGGAGCCTCTGTTCCGGAAGGATACCAGTGGGATTATGTAAATCCTACAGCCCTTGTCAACGCTATATCTTACAAGGACGGAAAACTCACTTCCCAGAGCGGGGCCGAGTACCGTGTCCTCTGGGTGGACAGGAACTTCGACTATGTCTCTCTGCCAGTATTGAAGAAATTTGACGAGCTTTCAAAGGCCGGCGCCATAATATCCTCGCCTCGCCCGAGGCACCCTGCCAGCCTTTCCGACGATGTTTCCGAATGGAACTCTCTCGTTGAAAAGATCTGGTCGCGGCCAAATGTTTCCACGACTTCTTCTCTCGATTCCCTCCTCTCAGCCAAAGGGATAGAGCCGGATGTAAAGATGCCGCAGGGAATGAATTTCCTCCACAGGACTGTAGGACGTGATATTCAGGTCTACTGGGTCAACCGTCCTGCCCTGGATTGGGCTGATACGGTGCTTAGCTTCAGGGTGAAGGGCCTCAAACCTCAGATCTGGCATACTGACAGCGGAGTCATCGAGGACGCTTCTTTCAGTTTCAACGGAGACCGTACCGAAGTTTCTCTACATTTTGTCCCTGACGATGCGTTTTGCGTGGTTTTTGCAGGCAAGACAAAGACCGGCGCCGAAGTCCCCAAGACTCAATACAAAGCTCTCCTGACCATCGGGACACCTTGGACCGTGAAATTCCAGGAGGGCCGCGGGGCTCCTGCCCAGGCCGTCTTCGAAACGCTTCATGGCTATCAGGACGACCCTGAAGAGGGAATCAAGTATTTCTCTGGAGTGGCGGAATATTCGAACGACTTTACGCTCGATAAGCCTGACGGAACTTATGTCATTGACCTTGGGCACGTAGCGAATATCGCAGAGGTTTGGGTTAATGGCAAGTATTGCGGCAGAGCATGGAAGGAGCCTTACGGAGTCAGCCTCCATGGCGTCTTGAAAAAGGGTGTCAATCATCTTGAAATCAAGGTCGCCAATGTGTGGGTCAACAGGCTCATAGGCGACGCCCAGCCTGGAGCAAAGAAGATAACCTTCACGGACACTCCTTCGGCCTCCGCCGGAGATTCCCTGGTCCCTGCGGGCTTGCTCGGTCCGGTCAGAATCATAGAAGTGACCAATGATAAATAACTATTGATATTATGAACAAAACAAGCATTATTGCGGCCGCTGTTCTCGCGATGGCGGCCTCATGTACAAACGGCCTGAAACCGCAGCCGGAGGCTCCGGCCCCACAGCTCACCGAGGTTGAAAAGGCCGGAATCGCAGGCTGCGATTCCATAGTCCGTTTCGAGAGAGGCGGTATGCTGGCAGAGCTTTCTCTCCCTCTCGCTTATGCGGATTCGAATGTCGTATTCAGAAAGGTGAACGATGATCTGTACATCGGCAGCGGCCATGGCATGGCCAGCGAGACCCTCTATCTCATCGAAGGTGCCGACAGTGCTCTTCTGATTGACACCGGAACCAGCATCCCGGAGCTCAAGCAGGTTGCAGACAGCCTTACCGACAAGCCTTACAAGGTCATCCTGACCCATGTCCATCCTGATCATGCCGGATCTATCGATGCCTTCGACGAGGTTTGGATCAATGAGGCGGATACCACCAATCTCCGTATAATGTGCCCTGACCGCAAGTGTAAGATCAGCTATATAAAGGAAGGGCAGATCTTTAATCTCGGAGGCCGCAGCCTGGAGGCAGTCTTTACTCCCGGCCATACTCCAGGGTCTACCACCTTCATGGACAAGTCTCATGGCTATGGCTTCAGCGGTGATTCTTTCGGCAATGGAAACCTTCTTCTGACGGGGAATTTCTCTACGCTGAAGGCCTCCTGCCAGAAGGCGCTCGACTATATGGTCGCGAACAATATCCGCTTCTTGTTCAACGGACATTATTTCGGGAGCAATCCTGAGACTCCTCAGAGACTTGAGAATCTCATCAGGGTTTCTGAGGCTGTGCTTTCTGGCAAAACTTTAGGCACGCAGGTCCAGGACGGAATGATCGGCCTGAACAAGGTAGTAACCGGCGACGGTTTCAGAATCTGCTATTCTGACAAGGCGCTGAACTAGTAATAAACCCTTAGCTGGAGGGGATACAGCTTGGAACCAGCCGATTATTTAGTGTACCTTTTCAAGAGGCTGGCCAAAGTCAAGATGACCCAGGCCAGTCTCTTTTTTCACTCTGAGAGAGAGGAAGGTCAGCCTTTGTATTCGGACGGAGGAACGCCGAATTGCTTCTTGAAAGTCGTGGAGAAATTGGACAGAGAGCTGAAACCCGTCATGTCCGCGATTTCGCTCATGTTGTATTTTCCCTCTTTGAGGAGATCCTTGGCCCTGTTCAGTTTGTACTTCTTGAAGAAAACGCTCGGATTCTCCCCGGTCAGGCCCTTCACCTTGTAATAGAACTTCGTCCTTGAAATCTTCATCTTCTCCGTCATCATCGTAACGTCCAGCTCAGGATTCCCGAGCTCTCCCTCCATGAACTTATAAAGCTGATTCATAAAGGCCTTATCCTGTGGAAGCATCTGCTCTTCCCCCAGAGACTCAGCGCCCGTGGAACTCTGAAGCCGCGCCTGAAGCTTTTTCCTGTTCTCCAGAACGGAATTTACTAGGGCAAGAAGATACTTCGGGTCAAAAGGCTTGGTCACATAGGCGTCGGCACCCTCGCCCAGCCCCTCCACCTGACTTTCCGTAGTCACCTTCGCAGTAACGAGAATCACAGGCACATGGCTGTGCTGCATGCTGGACTTGATCATCCGGCAAAGTTCGAAGCCGCTCTTTCCCGGCATGACGACATCACTTATCACCAGGTTTGGATTCACCTCGTCCATCTTCTCCATGGCCGCCTGGCCGTCAAAGCAGAGCACGACATTATAATCCCTAGAAAGAAGTATCCTGAGATAATTCGCGATATCAACGTCATCATCGGCCACAAGGATGGTAGGCTTGCCGTTCGCCGTTTCCTCCGCAGGCTCGCAGCCGCCTCCCTTCGCCGCCTCCTCGACCTGGTCAGGCAATCTGTAGGCCTCTCCGCCCTCGACCGGCTTTTTCTCTTCCTCGGAATAAGCCTCCTCATCTTCAGGCAAGATGAAAGAGAAGACTGCACCGCTCCCTGACGGAAGATTCCCGGCCTTGATCTTGCCGTGATGGAGCTCCGTCAACGCCCTGGCAAAAGACAGGCCTATGCCTGTTCCCCAGTTATAGGTGCCCCTGCTCTGGTTGTCAAGCTGATAATACCTCTCGAAAATCTTCTCCAGCTCTTCTTCCGGAATGCCTTTTCCGGTGTCGGAAACCGTGACTTTCAGATATCGCGCGGCTGCCGACACCAGCCCGAACGAGGCCGCGGCCTCGTCTGCCGGGATGGAATCAAGAGAAAGCGTCACCTTCCCTCCCGTAGGGGTGAACTTGAAGGCGTTGGACAGCAGATTGTTGAGAATCTTCCTGAACTTATCGGAATCTATCCACGCCCGCAGAGGCTCTCCACTGAAGGCATCGATGAATTCAACGCCCTTGATGTCGGCATTTATCTTGAACTGGGAATAAATCTCCTTCATCAGGGCGACCACGTCGGTCTGGGCGACCCTCGCCTTTAGCTTTCCGTTGGTGAGTTTGCCGGCATCCATCAGCTGGCCGACCAGCTGGAGCATCCAGTTGACGCTCCTCCTGATGATGTCCAGAAGCCTCCGCGCTTCCGTATCCATGGACTTATTCTCCTCCAGAAGCCCGACAGGGCCGGAAATCATGGTTAGAGGAGTCCTGAACTCGTGCGCGATATTGGCGAAGAAGGTGGTGTTGATCTTGTTCATCTCCTCCTGCCTCTCCTTCTCCATCATGGCCTCTCTCGTTGCATCCTTTTCAAGCACATAACCCCTTCTGAGAGAATAGAAGCCGTAGGCCACGGCCCCGAGAGCGACGAGATAGACCAGGCAGGCCCACCAGGCCATCCATGGCGAAGGCTTGATGCGCACCCTGATGCTGCTCTCAACCTCTTTGATACTGTCAGACATGTTGCTGACCTTGACCCGGAAGACATATTTTCCGGCAGGAATGCCGGCGAAAGAGGCCTCGTGCGAATGCCCGGCGTCTACCCAATAATTGTTCCAGCCCTCCAGCTTGTAGCTGTACAAGGCCCTTTCTTCATCGCTATAGTCAAGGGCGGAATATCTTATGGTGAATTCGTTCTCTCTGTGCTTCAAGGTGATCTGGGGACTGGCGCCCATGAATTTGGAAATAGGCGAATTCTTCGAAGGCTTCACTTCCTTTCCATGAACCCGGAGCCCTTCGAAAATCAGGGGAACCGTCCTTCTGGTAAGAACCAGCAGAGGATCCAGGCCGCTAATTCCCTTGCAGCTTCCGAAGAGGATGGTTCCGTCTTCCAGAACACAGGAAGAGCGTTCGTTGAACTGGTCGCAGCCGATGCCGTCCTCGTTGAAATAGTTCGAGAACTTGCCGACCGTCCTGTCATATTTACCCAGACCGTTGAGAGTGGAGACCCAGATGTTCCCCTGCTTGTCCTCCTCTATCGAAGAAATGTCCGTACAAGGGGCGCCGGGAATCTTTACCAGCCTTTTTTCCTCCGGATAATAGCACAGAAGCCCCTTCGCCCTCGTTCCTATCCAGATTTGTCCGAAACTGTCCTTCTTCATGACCGTAGGTACTATGAGCCATTTTCCGAAAATCCTGGTGTAGCAAGAATCAGGAATGTCCATGTAGTCGATTCTTCCATCTGCCTTGTCGTAGCGCCGGAACTTGAGGAAGGCATTGCCCAGCATCAGATTCCCGCGCCCGAGATCGGCCATGGCCGTAAGAATCGTGTAGCCTATGTCAGGTATAGCTGGATCTGTCACAAAGACGTTTTCGAAAGTCTCCTTCCCCTTGTCAAGCTTATAGATCATCGAGCCGAAGGAACCTGCCCATACCGTCCCGCTTTCATCCACGAAGATGCTGCATGGCCAATTCGCGAAATATTGAGCCGATACGGAAGGCTTTCCACCTGACATCCGTGCTTTCAGCACCGTGAAATGAGACTTGAAGGCCATCCAGACATTCCCTTCTTTGTCGGCGCCGAGTCCCGAACATTCCATGGTTCCGATCGGTCCTTTGGTCAGATATGGTTCCAGGTGAGCCTTCATGAATTCCCTCTTCTTCTGGTCGTAGACCTCGACCCCGCTTTCTTTCGTGGCCACCCACAAGTTGCCGTAGGAATCAAGAGTCATGGCCAGCACGTCTTTCCCCTCGAAGTGCGCCGTTATGTCTTTCCTGGCGTTGAGCTGGTTGTTGCGGAGCGACACATGAAAGCCCTTGTCTTCCGATCCGGTCCAGAGATTTCCCTGGCTGTCGACATAGAAGGTCTTCGGCTTCCATGAAGGCATAGGGAAAGGAAAATCAGGGTCGCTCTGGCGCAGCAGCCGTCCTTCTCTGATGTCGAAGAAGAAGACCCCGCTCCTGGCGGTGTTGAGGAGCAGACCCTCTCTCCCGACGGGATACATCTGTTCGATGTCCGCAGACATCAACGCCGCATTGCCCTTTATGCATTCCGGAAGCGGAATCATCTTCCTGGAATTGATATTGAAGATGCTCAGATTTCCGGCACCGGAAAGATAGAGATCTCCATTCTTGCAGAGAGCGGAATAATAGACGAGGTGGCTGTTGACAGAAGAATCGGCGAGGCTGAGGGTGGCGGCATCGTAAATCCTGACCTGGAGCAGACAGACCACGACGAGACGATTGTCCGCTGTCGCGAAAATCCTCTGGACCCCGCCGTAATTGTACATGTTTTCAAGAACCGGTACGAGGCCGGCGCTGTCATTCTCGTATTTAGCCACGAGGGCTCCGCCTTCATTGACGAAGATTCCTCCGTCCGCAGATTCGGCGAATTCCTGAACGTAATGCGTCAGCTCCGGAGTCGGCACTCTGATGAAAGATCCGTCTTCGCCTGCCCTGGCGGCTCCGTAGCTCGTCCCGGCCCAGATGCGGTTCTTCGAGTCGCAGAAAACGTTGTTGATTATGTTTGCCGGCAGGCCGATGGAGTCGCTGTAATGGAAAAATTGCTGAAATTCGTTGACGGAATATCGGTTCACGCCCCTGTCAGTCCCGAACCAGATGTGCCCGAAGCTGTCTTCCTCGATAGAATTGATGTTGAGGTTCGATATCCTGTCAGACAGAACCATCTCTCCCTCGTTTCCCCAATCATCCGCCTCTTCCTGTTTAGGAGAGCAGGATACGCAAACCGCCATAAAGGCGGCGGCCAATAGTCTCAGATAATTCATGCGGTTAGTCCTTTCCTCTTCAAAGTTACTCAATCTCAAGCAATTTCGTTCATTTTTAACAAATTGACAAATAATTGAACTCCTGTTGAAGAATACAAACGTAAAAAAAAGCCACGTTGATTTAACGATTTATAATTTTGCAAACATAAGCTAACACATAATTATGACACGTCATTCCATTTTGTTGTTGATGGCGGCTCTGACGACTGTTTCTTGCGGAGTGAAAACAGGCAAGACGGTCCAGGCAGATTCTGCCCCACTTGTGACATCCCCTTCGCTGACGACGGCCGAAACCATCTACGGAAAGGTTTCCGGCTACATTGACAGGGGAGTGTACATATATAAAGGTATCCCTTATGCCAAGGCCGGCCGCTTCGAGGAACCTGCGGCCCCTGATTCCTGGGAAGGCGTCAGGAGCAGTCTCGCCTTCGGCCCGGTCTCGCCTCACGGTCCGCGTCAAGGCTGGAGAGACGACCATTCGGCCTTCGTCTCCAATTGGGATGACGGTTATGCGGGAGAGGATTGCCAGAGACTGAACATCTGGACCCCTGCAATCGGAAAGGGCAAGAGACCGGTCATGGTATGGCTCCATGGAGGCGGCTTCTCCGAAGGTTCCGGCCAGGAGCAGCCTTGCTATGACGGACTGAACCTCGCCAAGAATCACGACGTAGTCCTTGTTTCCCTCAACCACAGGCTCAATTCTCTCGGTTTCCTCGATCTTTCGGCCTTCGGCGCCAAATACAAGAACACTGGCAACCTCGGCATGATGGATATAGTAAAGGCCCTTGAATGGGTAAGGGACAACATTTCCAATTTCGGAGGAGACCCTGGCAACGTGACCATTTTCGGCCAGTCAGGAGGGGGCGGAAAGGTTACTGCCCTGATGGCCGTGCCTTCAGCTAAGGGTCTGTTTTCCAAGGCCATAGTCGAGTCAGGCTCAATCATCCATCTCATGGATCCGAAATTCTCCAGGAAGATCGGCGTCGAGACCGTCAACGAACTCGGCCTTACCGCGGCCACCATAGACCGTATCGCGACCGTGCCTTACGATTCGCTCCTCGCGGCGAACAAGAGGGCCATTTCCAAGATTCAGCCTGAGGCCGCGGCCTCCAAGGTCATGGATAACCTGCTTACGGCGATTCTCTTCGGCGCCGAACCGGTTGTCGACGGAGAAGTCGTCGTATCCCAGCCTGATGAGGCCCCTGCCCTCGAGGTGTCAAAGAATGTCCCTGTCATGATCGGAACCGTCCTCAATGAGTTTTCAAGCTCTTTCGCTTCTATGGACGACACTCTGATCAGCACCCTCATGGAAACAATTTACGGCGACAAGAAGGAGGCCCTCATAAAAGCGAACGAGGCCGATTTTCCTCTCTCCAGCCTCCAGGACGTGGCTTCAAGAGACTATATTTTCCGCCCTCTGGCCTATGCCCAGGCGAAAAGCCGCGCCGAGTACGGCTGCGCCCCGGTCTACACCTATCTTTTTACATGGAAGTCGCCTGTGCTTGACGGCATCCTCCAGAGCTCTCATTGCATGGAGATTCCTTTCGTTTTCGACAATGTGGCCAGGCAGAATACCGAAACCGGGGGAGCGGCCGACGCGGTCGAACTCGGTCACAGGATCAGTTCTCTCTGGACCTCTTTCGCCAAGAGCGGAGAACCTTCGGCCGAAGGCATCCCACAGTGGAAGCCATTCACCTCGAAAGGCGGAGAAATCATGTTCCTGGACAAGGAATCACAGATGCACAGCAATCCTGACGCGCATATTCTAGATTTGGGTGACCTCAGCATGGGTATGTTGAGAGCCGCAGGACAGACTAAATAACGTTACCACATAATAATTAACCAATCAATCTAATGATGAGACATCAATTAATAAAAAGCTTCGCGGCCGCAGTGCTCGGGCTTTTCATCGGCATCACCTGCGCTTTCGCGCAGAATGGCGTGACTGTCTCCGGCAAGGTCGTCGACGAGAGCAATCTCCCGATGCCTGGCGTAGGCGTCATGCAGGTCGGTACTCACAACGGAGTGATGACAGCCCAAGACGGAAGCTACCAGATCAGCGTTCCGAAAGGCTCCGTCCTTGAATTCAGTTTCATGGGCTACCTCACTCAGACTTGGACTGCCGTCCAGGACAAACATGACGTAAAACTTCTTCCTGACAGCCAGCTGCTTGAAGAGACAGTAGTGGTCGGCTACGGAGTCCAGAAGAAGAGCGATCTGACCGGATCCATCTCCCAGGTGAAGAGCGAAGATCTTCAGAACCGTACCGTCACCAACGCAACCCAGGCCCTCCAGGGCAAGACTTCCGGAGTCCAGATTATCAGTTCTTCGGCGGCCCCTGGTTCAACTCCTTCTGTACGAATCAGAGGAATTTCTTCTAACGGATCCAACAGCCCTCTCTATGTAGTCGACGGCCGTATCACATCCGACATTTCAGGAATCGATCCTAACGATATCGAGTCCATGGAAATCCTCAAGGACGGCGCGTCAGCGGCCATCTACGGAGCCCGTGCCGGCAACGGAGTCTTACTCATCACCACCAGAAGGGGCCAGGGCGACGGCCAGATCAGCTACAGCTACCAGCTGACCGCCCAGAGCCTCAACAAGATCCCTAAGGTCATGAATTCCGAGGAATTCATCCAGTACTATCTCGAAGACGGACGTATCACCATGGAGGACGTCTACCGCAACTGGGACTTCAAGACCAACACGGACTGGCTTAAGGAGTCCTACGAGACTGCAATCATGCAGCATCACAATCTCACCTTCAGCTGGGGCAACGAGAAGGCCAACCTCTACGTGTCCGGCTCCTACCTCGACAACAACGGTATGTTCAAGGGCGACAGCGATGTCTATGAGAGAATCACCGGCATGGTGAACGGCTCCATAAACGTAAAGCCTTGGCTGACCATAAAGACCAACAACCAGATCGAGCATTATCGTGTAAGAAGTGTTTCCTCCGGAAGCGATTACGGCTCCGCCATTATGGGAGCCATCGACCTCGATCCTATGACTCCGGTCACATACAGGCCGGGCGAACTTCCTGCCTTCATGCAGAACTACCTTGAGAGCGGCTACAACCTTCTCAAAGATGAGAATGGCAACTACTACGCCGCTTCCGTCTTCTCCACTTCAGAGAACGTCAACCCTCTCGTCCAGAGAGACCGCAACTACTCAGTCTCCAACGGTTTCGTGATCAACGGCTCCACCGAGATCAATTTCAAACCAATCCGTGACCTGGTCATGACCGGCCGCGTCGGCTACCGTCTCAACAATTCCGACTCCTACGGCTACGGCCTCAACTATTACATGAACACACTCGCCCATCAGAACTACATCAGCCTCAATGGTTCCAGCGGGAACAGCTATTACTATCAGCTCGAGGAATTCGCCAACTGGACCCATACCTTCGGCAAGCACCTCGTCAACGCGATGGCCGGAATGTCTTATTCCAATTCCCGTTCCTATTCTCTGAGCGGCAGCTATCAGGGCTCTGATGACGACCTCGGAGTAAAGGTCAACGATCCTCTCTTCTACTATTTCGCTTATGCCACCTCTACGGCGACCAAGTCCCTGAGCGGAGCCGAGCCTATGTACTCAAGGAATCTTTCCTACTATGGCAGAGCTTCCTGGAGCTACGGCGGAGGACGCTATCTTCTCCAGGCTTCGGTCCGTGCCGACGCCGCCGACCTCTCCGTTCTTCCTAAGGATAAGCGCTGGGGCTATTTCCCGGCTGTTTCAGCCGGATGGACCCTTTCTCAGGAGAATTTCTACCGCAATTCCAAGATCTCCTCATACGTCCCATACCTCAAGCTCCGCGCATCCTGGGGTCAGAACGGATCCACAGCCTCCCTGGGAGGCTACATGTATGCCAACTACATAGCCCAGAACGGTTCTTATCCTATCAACAATGACGCTTTCGACGCCAATCCTTCCTATATCTACGGCTACGCTCCAGCCACCACTGGCAACGACGAGCTTAAGTGGGAGACTTCTGAGCAGCTTGACTTCGGACTTGACGCACGCTTCCTCAAGGACCGTCTCACCTTCACTATGGACTGGTACAAGAAGACCACCAAGGACCTCATCGTCAGCGGAATCACTCCTTCCACTGTCGTCGGAGTGACTGCCTCTCCTGTCAATGCCGGAAACACCGAGAACAAAGGCTTCGAGTTCGACCTCGGATGGAAAGACCACATCGGTGACTTCCAGTATGGAATCAGCGCCAACCTTTCAACTCTCAAGAGCAAGGTTACCAAACTCCACGAATCTCTCTCCGACGGTATCGACGGGGTGGGCGTCCGCAATTACGGCACCATCACACGTTTCGAGAAAGGTTACACTCCATGGCACTTCTACGGCTATCATTTCGAGGGTATCAATGAGGCCAACGGAGACCCTATCTTCACCGACGTGGACAAGAACGGTGTCTACTCCGATGCCGACAAGATGGACCTCGGCTCCGGTGTGCCTGACGTAATCTACGGCTTCACCCTCAACGCCGCTTACAAGGGACTCGACCTTGTCGTCTTCGGAACCGGAACTGCCGGCAGCCAGATTTTCAACTGCCTCAATGTAGTAGACTATACCACCAACAAGCTCACCGAGTTCACCAAGGACCGCTGGACTCCTACTCACACAAAGGGTGCCGGCCATCCTGCCGCCAGCTCTTCATACTGGACTCAGTTCCTTACTTCCGACGGAGTCGTTTACAGTGGCAACTTCCTGAAGATCAAGCAGATTCAGCTCGGATACTCCCTGCCTCACAAACTTCTCCAGAAAGTTCATGTCCAGAGCCTCAGGGTTTACGGCTCACTCGACGATTTCTTCACCTTCACCAACTATCCTGGCTTCGATCCTGAGGTTACCGGCTCAGGTTCCGGACTCGGAGTCGACAAGGGCAGCTATCCTACCTCGAAGAAGGTCGTATTCGGTGTCAATCTCACATTCTAATACTGACAGATAATGAAAAAAATATATTTAGTGGCGGCGCTCACTTCCGCAATCCTTGTGGCGGCTTCCTGCAGCGACAATCTTGACATCAAGCAGCACGGAACTCTCAACTATGACACGTACTACCAGACGGATGAGCAGTACCTTTCGGCTGATGCCGCGATGTACTCCACCTACGCAGGACTGGAGTATAACCTGATGCTCTGCCGCAACATGCTTACCGACGACTTCATCGCCGGTGGCGCACAGAGGGGAGACAATTTCGACCTCGAGAACATGAATGAATTCAGCTTCGACGCCGAAGAGTCCTACATCCAGAGCATTTTTTCTACCTATTATACGGTCATCTACAAGGCCAACGTCATTCTCGGCCATGTCCCTGCCGACGGCGACGCCACCGCGCAGCTGGTGAGGGCTGAGGCCAAGGTCTTCCGCGCCTGGTGCTACTTCGACCTCATTTCCCAGTTCGGAAACCCTCCTATCGTAGACCATGAACTCGCTCCTTCCGAGTACAATGTCCCTAACGGCTCCACCGAGGAGCTCTGGGCGCTCGTAGAGAAAGATCTCACGGAAGCCATCGAGTCAGGCTCCCTCGTGTCCAAGACTTCGATCAACGACAACACCACCTGGAGAGTGACCAAGGAATTCGCCGAGGCCATACTCGGGAAAGCCTACCTCTGGCAGAACAAATACAAGGAGGCGGCCGCCGAGTTTGACAAGGTGATTAACAGCCAACTCTACCGTCTCGCCCAGGATACCGACTATGCCTACGGCGATCTCCACAGAATCCCGAACAAGCACAATGTTGAAAGCATCTTCGAGAGCAACAGAGTCTATGACTCTAACAATTCTTACGGCAACTTCACCCTCTTCTACCTCATGATCAACTGGAGAACCGACCATATGAGCGGAGTCTCCGGAACCGAAGTCATGGATACAGGCTGGGGCTTCCAGTGCCCGACTAAGGATCTCTACGATGCCTTCGTGAAGGACGAGGGAGTAAACGGCTACCGTCTCAACCAGACCATGAAGACCTATGACCAGCTCAAGGCAATGGGAATCAACGTGACCAGCAACATCATCAGCTACGGCTATTTCATGTGGAAGACTCGTCCGGTAAAGGCCGACAGAGGCTATTCCAGCGACTTCGTCTATGATGCCAACGCCCTGTGGATGAGATACGCCGAGGTTCTTCTCTGCGCCGCTGAAGCTAACTTCCGCGCTGGAGATACCGGCAAGGCTCTTTCCCAGGTGAACCTGATCCGTAAACGTGCGAAACTTCCTGACCTCAAGACCCTCACCCTTGACGACATCAAGCTTGAGAAGAGGCTTGAACTCTGCGCCGAAGGCCAGCGCTATGCCGACCTTGTACGCTATAGCGCAGTTGACGGAAAAGACGATGCATACGAGGCTTTGAAGGACAACGGAAGCGTTTATCCTGTCATGGATGCCTCCGGCAACGTCACCCTCAAACCTTGCAACAAGACCCTCTACGGCTTCAAGAAGGGCAAGAGCGAACTCCTGCCATATCCTGCAACCGAAATCAGGCTCAACAGCGCCATCAAGCAGAATCCTGGTTATTAATGTACAAATTGCTTTTTCATCATGAATAAGAAGATTTTCTATTACATAGCCGCCACGGCGGGTCTGAGCCTTCTCTGCTCATGCCAAGGGGATGAAATTGATGACATCAAAGGTGTCTTCACGCCTCCTACGACAATCACCGCCACCAAACTCAACGCTAATGAAAGAACGACGGACCCCGCGTCGGGTCTGAGGGAGTTCACCCTCGACATGTCCGACGGCAAGGACGGCCTTCATGCAGTATTCATCGGCAATAACTGGAAACTAGGAGCCGGCACCTATTCTCCTGACGCCTCTGTCTCAAAGGCCGGAACCTATCTCACCACCGGTACATATTTCTATGTCGGAGGAAAGCAGTACACTCCTACCTCAGGGACAGTCATTGTCACGAATGACGGGGCAGACGGCTACACCTTCTCCGCAATGCTCTTCAGCAAGGACTTCGACGGAGCTGCAAGCGTCTCTTTCTCCGGAACCATCGCCTATGAGAAAGAGTATAAGAGCTACACTACCTGCATCACTGCAAGCAAGCAGGGCGAGAATGCAGTCCAGCTCGTACTCGGCACCGACGGCATGGCCGGCTCCTTTGACATGTCCAAGTTCCAGTGGGTCTACACCGGCACGGGATATGTTATGACACTCGTTCTCTACAGCCCTGACGGAAAGCTCCATGCTGGCACCTACACCCCATGCCCTGCAGAGGGAGAGGTTGCTGAAGGGACCTTCAAGCACGGCTTCCTGAACACTCAGTATGCCCAGTACGGAGTTACTTTCGCCGACGGCTCCTTCACCTCCTCATACAACAATGGAACCAAGGGCGCTGATACCTACATCACGGACGGAAGCATCGAAGTGAGCGTTGATGGGACTTCTTATACCATCACGGTAGACGGCACCGCCACAAGCGCAAGGTATAAAGGGAACCTTCCTCTTTAGTATTTTATGAAAATTTATTATTAACTTTATGGCCTCGGATGCGGGAGACTGTTTCCGGGGCCTAATAATAACATTTAAACTATGAACAAACTTATAACCGCCCTTGCCGCCGGACTTCTTTCTGCAGGCGTGGCATCGGCCCAGCAGGCGCTCTTCGGAGCCCAGCCACTTGTATCTCCGCAGATCAATGCCGATGGTACCGTCACTTTCCGCTACACCAATCCTAAGGCCATAAAGGTCGAAGTTACAGGTGATTTCCTTCCGACGCGCAAGGTGACTTTCAATAATTTCTCCATGGACGCTCCCGGCATGGCCGAGATGACCCAGAACAAGAAGGGAGTCTGGGAGTACACTACTTCAGAGGCCGTGAAGCCTGAAATGTACACCTACACCTTCGTGGTCAACGGAACTTCCACTATCGACCCAAGCAATATGTGGGTCAACCGTGACGTGGCCAGCCTTACCAGCGTGCTTCTGGTTCCAGGCAGCTCAAATGATACTCCGAACCTCTACGCAATCCATAACGTCCCTCACGGAAGCGTTTCAAAGGTTTGGTATCATAGTGACGAAGAGGGCATCAACCGCCGTCTGAGCGTCTACACTCCTGCAGGATATTTCGACAAGGCCAATGCCTCGAAGAGATATCCTGTAGTGTATATTCTCCATGGAATCGGAGGTGACGAGGACGCCTGGCTTACCCAGGGCCGCGCCGCTCAGATTCTGGACAATCTCATCGCCAGCGGCAAGGCCGAGCCTATGATCGCCGTCTTCACCAACGGTAACATCGCCATGGAGGCCGCCCCGCTTGAGAATTCCCAGAACTACACCATCCCTACAATGGCCCTTCCAAAGACCATGGACGGCACCTTTGAGCCGACCTTCGTCCCTGAGGTCGTCAAATTCATTGACACCCATTTCAGGACTATAGCCAAGAAGCAGGACAGGGCCATCTGCGGCCTTTCCATGGGCGGTTTCCATTCCCTCTATATCGCCATCAACAACCCTGACAGCTTCAACTATGTAGGCATGTTCTCCGCCGCCATCGGAACCGGCAGCGAGAACAAGGCTACTTCCGATGTCTACAAGAACCTCTACCAGAAGGTAGACGCCTTCTTCGCGAAGAAGCCTGCGCTCTGGTACATCGGAATCGGAAAAGCCGATTTCCTCTATGCAGCCAACAAGGATTTCCGCGCGAAGCTTGACGCTGCCGGACATCCATATCATTATACCGAGACCGAGGGAGGCCACATCTGGCGCAACTGGAGAATCTATCTCTCCGAGTACCTTCCTATGCTTTTCAAATAATCAGGGGCTAAGCTGATATGAAAAAAATCATAGCTGCCGCGGCTCTCGCCGCACTTTCAACCGGAGCCTTTGCACAGCAGGCTCTTTTCAGCGCGGCGAATGTTGTCTCCCCGCAGATCAACGAAGACAACTCAGTGACCTTCAGGCTCTATTCGCCAAAGGCCGTCACTGTCGAGGTTACCGGAGACTTTCTCCCGACCAAGACGGTCACCATCAATATGGGAGGCAATTCCTTCACCTATGACACCCCGGGTGTCGCCCAGATGACCCAGGACACCTCAGGTGTATGGACTTATACTTCCGCCCCTCTCGGACCTGAACTCTACCTCTACAATTTCGTAGTCAACGGCGAGAGAAGGACCGACCCTTCCAATATCTACCAGAGCAGGGATGTCGCCACATGGACCAACTACTTTATTATCAGCTCCAAAGAAGGTGACTCCGGCTATCTTTATCTGCCTCATGACCTCGCCCACGGCAACCTTGAAAAGGTATGGTATGAAAGCCCTACCCTCAAGCTTACCAGAAGAATGACAGTCTACACTCCTGCCGGCTATTATGACAAGGCCAACAAGGGTAAGAAATATCCTGTCCTCTACCTCCTTCACGGAGCCGGCGGAGATGAGGATGCATGGTCTACCCTCGGAAGGGCCCAGCATGTGCTTGACAATCTCATCGCAGAGGGCAAGGCCAAGGAGATGATCGTAGTCATGCCGAACGGCAACGTCAATTCCCAATCCGCTCCTGGCGAATCAGGGGACGGAATGTATCAGGCTTCCATGGGCATGGGCAGAGGAAACGCCAAGGCTCCTGCCGCTTCCATGGACTCTAGCTTCAACGACATCGTCAATTACATCGAGGCCCATTACCGTACTGCCAAGGGCAAGGACAACAGGGCTATCTGCGGCCTGTCCATGGGAGGCGGCCACACCTATGCCACCACCCTCCGCTTCCCGGACGAGTTCTCCTATATAGGACTCTTCTCCGCGGCCATCAGCGTTCCGGGTACCTCTTACGGCGACCGCAGGTCCTTCCTTGAACAGGCCGATGCAAGCCCTAAATTCCAGGCAAGCATGAAGGCCCTCTTCGAGAACGCCAAGCCGAAGCTCTATTTCATCGGAATCGGCAAGACCGACTTTCTCAAGCAGTCCAACGACCAGCTCAGAGAGTGGCTTGACTCCAAGGGCTACAAATATGAGTACATGGAGACCGAAGGCGGCCATATCTGGCGCAACTGGAGGATCTACCTCACTCATTTCGCTCAGGAAATCTTCAAGTAGATTTATTATACCCACATGAACAAATTAACCATTATGGCTTTAGCTTCAGCCGCTTTTCTTTCAGGCGTATCTGCCGCGGCTCAGCCGAAGCTTACCAAAGACAACATCAATCAGGTCCTCAAGGCCATGACTCTTGAGGAGAAGGCGAAGCTCGTTGTAGGAAGCGGCTGGGGCAGCATGAGCGCGGGCGGCGACCTTGACTACGGCTCAGTCCTTGTCCCAGGCGCCGCCGGAACCACTCAGGCGATTCCTCGTCTGGGCATTCCTCAGACAGTCCTCTCCGACGGCCCTGCCGGCGTCAGAATAAGCCCGACCCGTAAAGGAGAGAGCCGGACTTTCTATGCCACAGGCTTCCCGGTAGGGACTCTCCTCGCGTCTTCCTGGGACACGGACCTTGTTTACAAGGTGACCAAGGCAATGGGAGAAGAAGTGCGTGATTATGGCATCGACGTGCTCCTCGCCCCAGGCATGAATATCCACCGCAACCCTCTCTGCGGCAGAAACTTCGAGTATTTCTCCGAGGACCCGGTATTGTCGGGCGACATCGCCGCCGCCTATGTCAACGGCATCCAGAGCAACGGAGTAGGGGTTTCGGCTAAGCATTTCTTCGCCAACAATCAGGAGACTAACCGAATGAACAATGATGTCATCGCTTCCGAGAGGACTCTCCGCGAGATCTATCTCAGAAACTTTGAAATCATGGTGAGAAAGAGCGACCCATGGACACTCATGTCGTCTTACAACCGTGTCAACGGCGACTTCACCCAGGCCAGCCATGATCTCCTCACCACCGTCCTTCGCGATGAGTGGGGCTTCAAGGGCATCGTCATGACCGACTGGACGGGCCAGAGAGTCACCCCTGACCAGATCAAGGCAGGCAACGACCTCATGGAGCCAGGCATGGAGAGCGAGTCCGCCGAGTTGGTGGAGGCCGTCAAGAAAGGCACTCTCGCCGAGGCCGACCTCGACCGCTGCGTGCGCAGGATCCTTCAGTTCATCGTCCGCACCCCTCGCTTCAACGGCTATAAGTACAATGACACTCCAGACCTCGAAAGCCATGCAAAGGTAGTCCGCACCGCCGCCGCCGAGTCCATGGTCCTTCTTAAGAACGACGGCAAGGTTCTTCCTATGGCCGGCGTTTCCAAGGTGGCCCTCTTCGGCCAGGCCGGATATGAGACCATCGCCGGCGGAACAGGTTCAGGCAACGTAAACAAGGCCTATGTCGTGAATCTCTCCGACGGCCTCAAGTCCGCGGGTCTGAGCCTCGACCCTGACCTCGAGGCCTATTACTCAACCTACCTCGCCTTCGCGAAGCAGAGGCGCAAGATGGAGTCCGCTTCTATGACCATCCTTCTCGGGGACGCCGCCATTCCTGAAGTAGCCGTTTCCAAGGCCGTCGCCAAGAAAGCCGCCAAGGAAGACGACATCGCGGTAATAGTCCTTTCCCGCAATGCAGGAGAAGGCGCCGACCGTCTTGAGTCCGACTTCAACCTCTCTGCCGACGAGAAGAATCTGGTTTCTGACGTCGCGGCTTCTTTCCACGAAGCCGGCAAGAAGGTCGTAGTAGTCCTCAATATCGGCGGAGTAATCGAGACCGCTTCATGGAAGAACGCCCCTGACGCCATCCTGCTTGCATGGCAGCCTGGTCAGGAAGCCGGCAATTCCATCGCCGACGTGCTTTGCGGCAAGGTCAACCCTTCCGGAAAGCTCCCTATGACTTTCCCTATCGCCTACGAGGATCATCCTTCTTCGAAGAATTTCCCGGCCGACTTCCACGGCGACATGTCCTTCAATCCGTTCGGGGATATGTCCCTCAAGCACGAGGTGAAGGATGTTGACTACACCAATTACGAGGAAGGCATCTGGGTAGGTTACAGATATTTCGATACCAAGGGCGAAGCTGTCTCCTATCCTTTCGGATATGGTCTCAGCTATACCGACTTCGAGTATTCCGATCCTGTGGTCAAGTATTCTGCCAAAACAGGTCTCACGGCGTCCGTGACGGTGCGCAACGCCGGAAAGACCGCCGGAAAGGAGGCTGTCGAGGTCTATGTGAGCGCTCCTGAGGGAGGACTCGAGAAGCCTGCCAAGGAGCTCCGCTCTTTCGGAAAGACCAAACTTCTCCAGCCGGGCGAGAGCCAGACTCTCACCTTCACTGTCGACCCTTACTATCTCGCCTCCTTCAATGAGAGTCACGAGGCTTGGGAGACCGTGGCGGGGGACTACAAAGTCTTCTTCGCGGCAAGCGTTTCAGACGTCCGCCAGACGGCCCTCTTCCGCGTTCCTAAGACGAAGTCCTGGGGAGTGCACAAAGCTTTCCCGATGCATCACCAGATTTCCCAGTTGAGCTTAAATAAGTAAGACTCAATAGCTTGAAATGTTAAAGGTCCGCTTCGGCGGGCCTTTTTCCGTATCTTTTCTTTTAAAAAAAAGGCAAAAAAAGTCGGGAAAAGTTTGGAAATACAAAAAAGGTGCGTATCTTTGCAATCCCGTTTGAGAAAAACGGCAGCGAAAGAACATTGAAAAGACTG
>DKSK01000025.1 GCA_002472565.1 Bacteroidales bacterium UBA7258
TCGGTTTCACGGCGGAAGCGCTTGTCGGTTTCATGGCAGGGGCGTCTGTCGGTTTCACGGCGGAAGCGCTCGTCGGTTTCATTGCTGGAGTGTCAGCACGGGAGGCGGTGTCGAGAGAGGTGGAGCCGTCCGGGGAGACGCGGAGCTTCTTTAGCCGCTGTGAAGGAGCCGTGCCGGACTCGGGGTGCTCCTTCCGCCACTTCTTCCCGCTCCAAATCCTCCGCCACAGCTCTCCCAGAGTCGTGAATTCACGCTGGTAGGCAAGGCCAACCCCGTTCCTCTGCGAATTGTCGAGATAAGTGGTATACTGGTCGGCGCTATGGGAGAAGAGATTGAGTCTCACGGCCCCCGGCTTGTCCAATTTGATTTCTATGTCAATGTCCCCGACCACGTTGCTCCCCATGGAAGAAGTCCCGTAGCCTGTGGCTTCATTGCGGTTCCCTATGGTGCCGTTCACGATGACCCTGTTATTGAAGAGCTGGGTGGAGACGGCTACATCGAAGATGTCATTGCCGGCGGAATTCTGCTGATAATCCAGTCCCATGTCTATAGGAATATCGAGCTTCTGGAGGATATTGTTCAATTGGTTCGCCATGATTTCGGTCACGGAGGAATAAAGCATGGAGGAGTTGTTGGCGATCCCCGATTGCTCGTCAGGCATGAAGCCGTTGGAAATCAGGAGGGAAAGGAATTGTCTCTGGACCTGGTCCTCGGTGGCGAGGGATGAGAGGACCTTGGCCTGGGTCGTAGGCTCCAGGTCAGGAATCTCGATGGAGAATTTCAGCCTTGGATTGCGCAGCTTGTCGCTTATCCCGATCTGGGCGATGACCGTCCTGCGGGCCGTTGAGGTTGAGTCGGCGATCAGGGTCCCGATGGCGGCCTTGGTACGATATTGGGCCGTGATATCGAGGTCGCTGTCCATAACATTGCCGTTGAATTTCACGCTGCTCCCGTCCTGGAGAGTGAAGTCACGCTTGACGATGTCAAGAGCGGCAAAATTGTAGGTCCCGGAAGAGATGTTATAGATCCCGTTAATGGAGAAGATGTCCTTGCTCGGAACAACGTTGACCACAATCTGGCCGCTTCCTTCCCCGGTGAGGATATTCCCCGTGGCTTTGTCCACTTCCACGATGGCTTTGGTCTCTGGCGTGACTCTGACATCGAGCCTGCATCCGAAGCCTCCCTGGCTCTTTTTCTCGCCGGAGGTGGCAAGGCGGTTCATCAACTCGTCGTAAGGGTCTGTGACGCTTTCTTCATAAGGCTGCCTGAAAGTCAGAAGGTCGGAGGTCTTGGCCGAACCGTCCGAGCCCATAGGGATATGGAATTCTCCGTTCTTGGCTGTCGTGGCAGAGACATCAAGATGGATGGAACTCGCCGGGCCGGTCAGGTCGGCGCGTCCGGAGGCGAAGACATTGCCATAGAAAGAAGGGTTCCCGCCTTCCGGAATGTTCAGAACTTCGAGCCTGTCCACTGAGATATGAGTGTCGAGGCTTATGTCTTTGAAATGGTTCCAGACTACCTTTCCGGTGACCGAGCCTGTCTGGGCGAAACGGTCGGCAATGCGGATGCCGTCGAAATAGACACCTCCGCTGTCAAGATGGAGCGGGCCTGTGGCGGTGTAATGTACCTGGGTGAAGTCCAGGGTGAAGGCGGCGTTCTGGAGTGCCAAGTCCTCGCTTTTTAGTCCGAGGTCGGAGAGCGGGCCCTGGATGAAGACCTTGCCGCCGATGCTTCCGTCCAGCCCGCTGACAA
Source organism: Bacteroidales bacterium UBA7258 (assembly GCA_002472565.1). GTDB lineage: Bacteria > Bacteroidota > Bacteroidia > Bacteroidales > UBA932 > Cryptobacteroides. The sequence goes on from DKSK01000025.1 coordinate 1,753, forward strand.
CGGAACTTGCCAGCGGCGCGAAATAGCCGAGGTCGAATTTGTCGAGGCCCAGGGAGATGTTGAGGGTCTTGTCCTCCGTCTTGTAGGCACCGCGGAGATTTAGAGTCCGCAGTGAATCCACGTCATCCGTTGCCCTGAGCAGAAAGCTCCTGCTCCCCTCGTCCCAAAGGCTGGCGAGCCTGAGAGTCCCGGCGTTCCGTCCGTTTATCTCTGTGGAGTTTACCCTTACGTCCGCCAGCATCCCGAAGCCCTTCTTCGTTGGCGAGATCAGGCGGAGGATTCCGTTCGCCTGGCCTCCCAGGCCGAAGCTTCCTTTGCCGATGAAAGGATTGATGGCGGCGATGTCGAAATTGGAAAGATTGAGGGTGGCGGTGTCCCTTTGGTCCGGGGAGTAGCCGCCATTGAGGGTGATGGATTGGTCCGAATTGCTGAAGACGAGCTTTCCGACACTTACGCTCTTGCTCTTGACCTCTATCGGCGCCTCGCTGATGGACCAGCCCTCGTCATTGAAATAGATATTGGACGGGCGCATTTCAGCATGGAGAAGAAGTGAATCCCCGGGGCTCCTCTCAAGACTGCCTACCATGAATATTTCTCCCTTATTGGCGAGGGCGGTCTCGTTGTCGTAGGAAAAGCCAAGCCCGATGGAATTGTCATGGGCATAGGCCTGGAGCCTGTTGCCCTTGGTCAGGATAGGGGAGACGCTGAGCTCGGAGGCGTTGATTTCTCCGAGCAGTTCGCCGCTGGAATTTCCGACGCTGAGCGAAAGTCCCTTGAGGTATTTGTCCAGGAAGGCTACGCGGGCCGAGGTCAGCAGACCGGCCACTCCGCCGTTCTTGTCGAGGCTTAGTTCGACCGAGGTGCTGTCGGCTACATAGAGTCCCGGCATGAAGTAGGAGAGGATGTCGCGGCTGTCATGGAGAATGAACTTGAGGAAGTACTCGTTGCCCGAATATTTGCCTGCCGCTTCTTTGTAGAGGGCGGGGAGCTGACGCTGCGCCGTGGCGTTGACGAGGTCTTTGACGAAGGTCGTAGGAAATTTCGAACCGATGTAGGAGCCTTCGGCGAAAGATGAGGTGAGATTGATCCTGTTGGCGTCGTCGCTGAAACGGGAGACTATGGATATGTCTCCTATATCGTGGGAGCCGTTTTCGTCGGTCAGCAGCACGTCCTGGATGCTTAGGTCTCCGATGAGGTCTGTCCCTCCCGCCTTCTGGAAATTCGAACTTGCGGTGAAGCTCATGAGCGAAGGCTCCCGTTTGTCAAGGCCCATGGCGTGGAGGTCTGCGTGCGGGACGTCTGCGTAGAAGTCGTATCTGGCGTTTTCGGCTTTGAGGCCGAGAGTGAGGGTCCCTTGGTAGAGCAACCGCAGGGCCGGGTCTTCGCAGGACAGGGTGCCGTCGAAAGTCCCTTCATGGATCTTTCCGGCCGCCGAGATTGCCGTGTAGTCGTGGCCGAGAATGCCGATCCGGGAAATGTCGAGCGAGTCGATGGTCACTTCGGGCCCTGATTTTTCGAGACTTGCGTTGAGCCTGGAGTAGGCGCTGAGATCTCCGAGAGCCTTTACACCTATGATTTTTCCGAGTCCGAGGTTCTGTGGGCGGAGGCTTCCTCCTATGTTTATGGCCCTGCCCGGACTGAGAAGATTTCTTATGTCAAGGTCGGCCGAGAGGGAGCCGGCATCGACGGAACCGATGTCTCCTTTGACGGATAGGCGGTTTATCGGCCCCTTCGCCCTGCCGTTGAAGGAGAATTTTTCGCCCTTGGCGAATTTGCCGAGGTCGATTTTGAGCCCGGGAGCCCAGACATGGAGAAAGGTCGAGAGGCTCTGGCTGTCGCATCTGAAGTCGCTGAGCTTGGCATCCAGCAGCATGGACTGTACCTTGGGCAGGCCTGTCAACGAGCCGTCAAGCCTGCCGGAGAAAAGTCCGTCATGAGACTTGAAAAGAAGGCTGGAAAGGGCGAAATCATTGGCATAGCCTTCGAAGACGCCGTCTATGTCCATGGCCATGTATCTGCCTTGCAGGGCTTTGGCGAAGTATCCGAGGCTTTCGAGGCTGAGTGTGGTCTTCCTGATCTTCGCCTCAAGACGGACCTCCTGAATGAACTTGCTCCATGAAGCCGTATTTTCGTAGGCGAAACCGAGCTTGGTCATGCTGATATCAGACCATAAGTCCTTGATCTTCAGGTCTCTTATGATAGTCTGTCCATTGCCGACCCTGGCGCTTCCGCTCATCCTGGAGACTTCATAGCCGCTTTTTTCCTTGAAAGACAGTCGGTCCGCCTTCCCCGACATGACGCCTCCTCCGAAAGAAAGTTTCCTTCCTTTGAGATGGATGTCGCTGATGTCGAGGTCTGCCCAATTGATGGAGCCGCGGACGCTTTCCTGGGGACTTTTGAGATTCTTCATCCTGAAACGGAAACCGTCGATTTCGACTTTTCCGATGCTGAAGATGTCCTTGTCGGACTTGGGCTTGTCCGTTTTCGGCTTGTCTGATGTGGCCTTATTGATGATTCTTGTCAGGTTCATGCCCCCTGGACGGCCTGCCTCTTCTGGCTCTGTCACAAGGTTGAGGTCTCCATCCTTGATGTAGGCTTCCCTTATGCAGACTCCATTGTCGCTGAGCAGGCCATTGATGGAAAAGGACGCTGTCAGCCAGGATGCATGGAAAATCGTGTCCATGGGCTCGTCGCTTCCGTTGTCGTAGGGATTCTTGTCTATGAGGCAGAAGTCCTTGAGAACCATCGCCTTGAAGGGGTCGATGTGAAGTCTGGTGAAGGTGATCTCGCAGTCCAGCTTCTCTTCCAGGCCTTTAAGCAGCCTGTCCGCAATCTTTTTCTGGACCGAAGGCGACTGCGCGGCAATGGCCGCGGCTACGAGGAGCGCGGCTATGATTCCGAACAAGAGTGCGACTATCTTCAGGCCTTTCTTCATTATGAGGCGGATACATTATCCTATAATTTACAAAAATAGCATTTTTTAAGCCTCATGGCCTCTTCCCTTCGGCCTAAAGTGAGGATTTTTTATGCTATATTTGCATTTCAGTAATATTTCGGACATTAATGTCAGACATCATCTTAGGAATAGAAAGTTCCTGCGACGACACCTCCGCTGCCGTCATCAAGGACGGCTACCTTCTGTCGAACGTCATCGCCAGCCAGCAGGTGCACAAGGATTATGGCGGAGTTGTGCCTGAACTGGCTTCAAGGGCTCATGAGCAGAATATAGTGCCGGTAGTGAGCCAGGCACTTGTCAAGGCCGGTCTCGAGGCTTCGGATATCAATGCAATAGCCTTTACCCGCGGTCCGGGTCTTTTGGGCTCCCTTCTTGTGGGTACCTCCTTCGCCAAGGCTCTCTCCGTAGCTCTGGACGTGCCCATCATCATGGTCAATCATCTTCAGGGCCATATTCTCGCAAATTTCGTAAAGCAGTATGACAAACCATCCGCCGCTCCGAAATTCCCATATCTCTGCCTCCTTGTATCGGGCGGTAACTCTCAGATCGTAAGAGTCGATGATCCGATCCATTACGAGATTCTTGGCCAGACAATAGACGACGCCGTCGGAGAGGCCTTCGACAAATGCTCGAAGATGATGGGTCTGGGATATCCGGGCGGCCCTGTGATTGACAGGCTTGCCAAGTTGGGCGATCCGGAAAAGTACAAGTTCGCCAAGCCTCATATTCCGGGGCTGGACTATAGTTTCAGCGGGGTCAAGACTTCGCTTCTCTATTTCGTCAGGGACGAGATGGAGAAGGATCCTGAGTTCATGGAGAAAAACAAGGAGGATATCTGTGCCAGCTTCCAGAAAACATTGATAGACATCCTGATGGACAAGCTCATCAAGGCGGTGCGCCAGACCGGGATTAAGGAAGTGACCATCGGGGGAGGAGTCTCGGCCAACAGCGGACTTCGCGGCCGCATCACGGAGGAAGGGCAGAAGAGGGGCTGGAACACCTATCTTCCGGAATTTAAGTTCACGACAGACAATGCCGCGATGATTGCCATCGCGGGATATTTCAGGTATCTGAAGGGTGAGCGCACTCCGCTGGATGTGGCTCCTGTTTCGAGAATAGCTGATTTTTAAAGTATAATCTATGGTAGAATTCGAAGTATGCAGCCGTATAGGGCGGGAGCCGCGGCTTGACGACATAAGACTGGCCGCCGCCGAGGCCCTGCATCTGCGCAGGAACGCCGTGATCAATGTGATAGACCCTTCCAAGTCTGTCCAGCCGACCCTCTCCGGGGCGGATGCTCATTGCCATATTGTCCACCGTTCCATAGATGCCCGCGGGGATGTCCTCGTCCGCTATAAGGTAAGGGCTTATTATTCCGATGAACCATATGAGGAATACAAGACTCCTGACTATAAGGATGTCCATGAGAGCGAGCCGGTAATCGTGGTCGGAAGCGGGCCTGCCGGAATGTTCGCGGCTCTCCGTCTGCTTGTCCACGGGCTGCGTCCGGTCGTACTAGAGAGGGGGAAGGATGTCCACAGAAGACGCCATGACATGGCTGCTCTGTCCCGTGACGGGGTCCTCAATCCGGATTCGAATTATTGCTACGGAGAAGGTGGCGCCGGGACTTTCTCGGATGGAAAACTATTCACTCGTTCTTCCAAGCGAGGGAATGTCGGGGACATCCTGGGCCAGTTCGTGGATTTCGGGGCCGACAGGTCCATTCTTATCGACGCTCATCCTCACATCGGTACGGACAAGTTGCCGCGCGTGGTGGAGAATATTCGTAATTGCATCTGCGAGCATGGAGGGGAGTATCATTTCGATAATAAAGTCACTGATATTGAGAGGCTTGATGACGGGACTTTCTGCGTCAAGGCCAGCACTCCGGAAGGGGAGGCGGTCTACAAGGGCAAGGCCGTGATCCTTGCCACAGGACATTCCGCCCGGGATGTGTACGAGATGCTTTCGGCCAAGGGCCTCGACCTGGAGGCCAAGGGTTTTGCCATGGGCGTGAGAGTCGAGCATCCTCAGGACCTCATCAACAGGATCCGTTACCGCGGCCAGTGGGAGCCGGGCATGCCGGCCGCGGAATATTCTTTCGTGGAGCTGGTGCTGGAGCGGGGAGTCTTCTCTTTCTGCATGTGTCCTGGAGGTATTCTGGTGCCTTCTTCGACCGAGGACGGGACGACGGTGCTGAACGGAATGTCCAATTCGGCGCGTAATTCGAAGTGGGCGAATGCCGGAGTCGTGGTGCAGATCCAGCCGGGTGACGAGCCTAGTGAGTACAAGGCTGCCGGGGCTTTCTCCCTCCTTGATTTCCAGCGTGATGTCGAAAGGAAGATGTACGCCTATGTGGCTGACTTCCGCAAGACCAATCCCGAGGTCAATCCTTTCGCGGCTCCGGCCCAGAGGATGATTGATTTCTGCAACAACGTGCCTTCACACGACCTTCCGGTGACTTCTTACCATCCTGGCGCCGTGTCTGCTCCTCTCCATGAACTTCTCCCGGAGGGGATAGTGAAGAGGCTGCAGGAGGTTTTCCCGCTTCTTAATAAGAAGACTATGCGGGGATATTTCACCAATGAGGCTCTTCTGCTGGGAGTGGAGTCGCGGACTTCTTCTCCGGTGAGGGTCGTGCGTGATCCGGAGACTTATCAGAGTCTTTCCATGCCGGGGCTTTTCCCTTGCGGGGAGGGTGCCGGCTATTCCGGCGGAATCGTGTCTTCCGCCATTGACGGTGTGAATTGCGCCGATGCGGCCGCCAAGGCCGTGCTCGGAGCCTAAAATCTTGTCGCGATGAAAAAAGTCATCTTGGTGCTTGCGGCTATCCTGGCTGTCTCGCAGCTGCTGTCCGCTCAGATATTCAACGACATCCCGATGGACTGGAAATGGGTCGGGCAACATTCCGCGGCCCTCACCTATGACGGCTCTTATACCGGGAAGAAAGATTATCTTCTCGATGCCAAGTCCCGCAAGATAGTCAAGACCGGAATAAGCTATCCGAGAAAGTACACTGACTTTCCTCTTCGACCGGAGGGAGCCGTTAATCTGACTTTTTCGCCTGACTCAACTAAGCTGGCTTTCACTCGCGCAAACAATCTCTGGGTCGCCGACATCGCTACCGGCGCCGAAACCCAGCTCACTTTCGATGGCTCCGAGACCATTCTCAACGGCTACGCCTCCTGGGTCTATTACGAGGAAATTTTCGGCCGGGCAAGCCGCTACAGGGCTTTCTGGTGGTCGCCGGATTCCAAGGTGCTGGCTTTCTACCGCTTTGACAATGAGAGGGTTCCTGTCTTTCCCATCTATTCTCCTTTCGCGGAGAATTATGATAGGAGCGGCATGAGGCTTTCATATTCCCAGAACGCCGGTGCGGCAGTCGCTCTCCCTGATCTTTCTCCAGACGGGGGCAGCGTCAGGATGACGCGCTATCCTCTCTGTGGGGACCCGAATCCTGTGGTCCGCATCGGTTTTGCCCATCTGGATGACGGAAAGCTGGTCTGGGCCGATTTCGACGAGCATGAGGACCAGTATTTCGGCCATGTTTTCTGGAACGGCAGGAAGTTCTTCGTCCAGAGGGAGCCTCGGCTCCAGAATACTCTCGACCTTTACGCTGTCTCTCCTGACGATGGTTCGAAAGAGCATATCTACCTTGAGCATTATAAGACTTGGCTCGACTGGATAGAAGGAATCAAGTTCGGTTCCGAAGGTTTCTACACCGTGCGTTCTTTCGAGACGCTCTGGCAGCAGATCTACTACATTTCCTATGACGGCAAGACTGTCAGGAGGCTGACGGACGGGGAAAACTGGAGAATGTCCATTATCGATGTCGATGAGGCTTCCGGCCGCCTGATCTTCACGGCGGAGAGGTCTTCACGCACAGCCCAGGGCCTTTATCTGCTTGACACCAGGAAAGGACAGATTTCGGCTCTATCCCCCGATGGCTATGATGTCGACGGGGTTAGGGTTTCGCCTGACCATCACTATGTCATCTATTCCCAGAGTTCCTATTCGGATCCTTACGAAATCTGGCTCTGCGATGTCCTCAAGCCTCAGAAGTCCTGCAAATTGGAGGATTTCGCAAGTCCTTCTTTCCATGCCGGGGACTATTCTCTTCCGAAGGCCGTGGAGATCCAGGCGCGGGACGGGCTGAAGCTTTACGGTTACATGGTCCTGCCTCGTGATTTCGATCCATCGAAGAAATATCCTGTCCATGTCGATCTTTATGGCGGCCCGGATACTCCTCAAGTCAGGAACAGGTGGTACGGTGTTTCCAGATATGATTTCTATTCCGAGAACGGAATCATTGAGTTGGTCGCCGACTGCCGGGCTTCGGGGCACAATGGACGTGAGGGCATGGATCAGATTTACCGTCAGCTTGACGTGCTTGAAATCAGGGATTTTGTTGACTGGGGACTCTGGCTTCAGAGCCTGCCTTATGTCCGGGCGGACAAAATCGGTGTCGAGGGCTTTTCTTTCGGCGGAACTATGGCGGCCCTCCTCGTCATGGACCATTCCGATGTCTTCCATTATGGCATCGCCGGTGGGGGAGTCTATGACTGGGCTCTCTACGACACGCATTACACCGAGAGGTTTATGGACACGCCTCAAGCTAACGCCGGGGGCTATGCGCTCACCAGGGTCATCGACCATGCCAAGAACTATCCTGTAGAGTATTCGGACTCTTCGGATGCCGCTGCGCTCGAGCCGGTCATGCTGAAGCTCACTCATGGCACCGGAGACGACAATGTCCATTTCCAGAATACTCTGCGGCTTGCCGACGCCCTTCAGAAAAACGGCAAGAAATTCGAACTCATGATCTACCCTGACGGCATGCACGGCTACCGCGGCTACCAAGGCGCCCACTTCAACTCCGCCAACGAAGACTTCTGGCGCCGCCACCTCCTCGCCCGCTAGCCACCCTTGCGCTTCTCGCGTGGCTTTGATGTGGCTTTCATGCTGCCTTCTTGCCGGCGATACCTCTACTCCTACCCACCATCCCGCCGAAAACCGCCGTTTTCGCGAGGACCCTGCGCACGGAGTATGGCCTACAGTGCCCTC
>DKSK01000030.1 GCA_002472565.1 Bacteroidales bacterium UBA7258
ATAACCGTGCAAAACTCAGAATAGACCTGAATAAACTCCAATGGACAAGGGAACCACAGTCCTTTGAAGTGAATAACGGTATCATTACCGTCACCACGGCACCCCATACCGACCTGTGGCAGCGGACATACTATCATTTCCGCAACGACAATGCCCCGGTGCTGCAGATGAAGACCCGTGAGCAGTACTTCAGCTTTGTGGTCAAGACGGACTTCACCCAAAGCCACCAGCGCTTTGACCAATGTGGCATTGTGATGTACCTGGACAGCGAGAACTGGCTGAAGGGCTCTGTTGAATTCGAAAACGAGGAGTTCCAACATCTGGGAAGCGTTGCCACCAACAACGGCTATTCCGACTGGGCCACCACTGCCATCCCTGCCGATGTAAAAACCATGTGGTACCGCTTCTCCCGCCGGGCCGATGACTATTGCATCGAATGCTCAACCGACGGCGTAAATTTCAGTCAGATGCGCATCTGCCACATGTATGCAGCTACGGGTGAAATCAGCTTTGGCATCTACGCTTGCTCTCCGGAAGAATCCTCCTTCACGGCAGTTTTCTCTGATATGAAGATTACCGAATGCATGTGGAAGGCCCACGACGGCCAGCAACCGGATGAGGAGTAATCGCTAAATTCGAATTTCGAAGATCTTGAAGGTTTCGTAGGCGGCGAACCCGTCAATTTTTTGTTTATCTCAGAGGGAAAAGTTACCTTGGGTCCAGCCAAGACGCTATGGCATACTGGCCGGCAGTAGGTTGTAGCGCCTTCTATAGTTTGGATTAAACACAAATGCATATGGTCAGATCTTTAAAAATGATGCTGATGCTTGCGGCGGTTCTCTCCGGCAGCATCGACTCAAAGGCTCAGAGATACGAGCCCACCGAAACCTATCCCTTCCTCTATGAAGATTTCACCCCTGGGGTGGTACGCAATGACAATGGATATCTCATCAATTATGCCCAAGGCCTGAACATTTCGGCAGTAGACGGGAAATTGTTTTTCCTCAAAGACAATGTCATCATGGTCTCTGACATGAGTACGGTCATCACGGCCAAGATAGGGGATGACATTTACTTCAACGCAGGAGGAGGAGGTATGATGAAAATTCTAGGAGAGAATGAGAACGGCGCTGTATTAGTCAGCACCAGGGTCGACGCCGAAAAAATGCGAAGCTCCAATATCGGCTATGGAATATCTTCGGCGACAGCCACAACCCAGAACGTCAATTCTCTCGCCTCCATAGAGTCGAATCTCGCAAATGTGAATTTCAACGATCTCATCAGCAAGAAAAATTCCGGTTCGGTCCTTCCGCTCATCCAGAAGCGCTGCCTGAGTGTGGGCATCATCGTGGTTCCAGCATCCAGAAAAGCGGTCAGCGAACTTTCATTCGTGAAAGCAGACGAGGCCAAAGCCTTCTTCAAGGCGGAAAAAATCAAATGGGACGACACTGCGTCTCTACTCAAGGTAGTAGACTTTCTTGCGGAGCAAAACAAGAAATAGCGCAAGCACGCAATACGGAAAAATGAAGTGGCGGAAACCGGGAGGGTCTCCGCCACTTCATTTAAGTATGGTAGAATTACTGCTGCTTTGTGAATGTAATCTGATATTCATCGCCGTCTTTAGGGCCAAGCAACCAGCCGTGATTGCCAGTCCAAACATACTTGTCTATGCAGCAATATCCGGAAACTGCAGCCTTGAAGACAACTCCGCCGCCATCGGCCCTTACGAAGTCGATGCTTTCCAGATCCAGCGTGTAAAAACCTTGCTTTTCACCGTTGAAGAAGAGGCAAGGCAGAATCTGCTGATTGCCGTAACCGACATTGAAACTGGTAGTCTGACCAGAAGGGAAGGAAAGCCTCTTCTTGTCGCTTGAAACCTTGCAATAAATGCTTCCATCTCCATAGCTAGGGAGCTCGGCGAACATAGGAATTATTTTATCGCACCACAAACGGGTGACATCACCATCGTACGGACGGAAGGTGCATGTCCACGTTACTGCCTCAGTAGAACCGGTTTTAGCGGTGAGGGCGGTTGCGGTTGCGGTGTAGGTTCCGATGATTTCCGCGAGAGGATGGTCGTTATCCTTGATGGTTACAGCATACGTCGATCCGTTGGAAATCTCGACATTCTCGGTGGCGCCGGAAAGTTTGAGGCTGAAAGCGAGAGATCCGGTAAAGACGCCTGGTTTGTCGATGATGCTTACCGTAACATATTTGACGGAATCACCTGGTTCGAAAGTGAGCACGCCGGAAGTCGGGTCGGAGATCGAGTAGTTCTTTCCGAGGGAGGCTGTGCCGTCAACTCCCTGAACCGTGACCATGACCTGCTTCTTGGCGGCATGATAGAGAACTACAGGGATTTTGATGGTGCCGACGTTCTCCGCTACGGAAGTGGAGCTGCCGCCGAACTCCGCGAACGGGTAGGTCTTGAAATCCTCGGACATATCGCAGGATGCGACAACAAGTCCGGAAAGTACAGCCAAAAATATAGTGGTTATCTTTTTCATATTCTTAAACTTTTAATTCGGAATTGTCTAGTCCTCTGCATAACCAGGGTTCTGAACGAGATTGAGGTTGGTCTGCATCTCGTATGTAGGCATAGGCCACTGCCAGTGAAAATCATCCGGTTTGAGAGCCTTGTCAGCGTACTGGCCGGCAGAGTTAGAGATGACCAAGTCCGCCGCTCCGGTCTGTTCAGGACGTCCGCTGAAGCCATCGCCCCATCTCTTGAGGCAGCTGATCCTCAGCCCTTCTCCCGGAGTCTCTCTGAACCACTCCTTCTTGACATTCGCCATGGAGCCGTCCGAGATCGTCGCTCCTCTGGCCTTCTGAAGGTCGTTCAGGTAAGTCTTCGCTTCTGCGGCATTGCCCGCCTGAGCGTAGGCCTCGGCTGCGATAAGATACATCTCGCTGATCATGAGAGGCTTGATGCAGTTGGCTGAGTTAGGAATGTCGGAGCTTCTCAGCTTAGGATTGCCTACATATTTGGTAAAGGTCTTTAAGCCGGTTCCAACATAGTAAGATCCATTCATATAGATGGCCGTAGTGTCATTGTACCAGGCGGCAAGGCGGATATCATGGGCATCATAGGACTCTACGAGAGTCTTGGTAGGAAGGAAATACGGGTGGAAATACAGACCGTGGCCATGTTCTCCATCGTAGCTGGCTCCGGTATAATAGCCGTGTCCGCCGGCTCCGCCCTCACTCAGGGATGCAAAGAACTGAAGAATAGGCTCAGTTCCGTTGTCGTTGATGCACTCCTCAATAAGGAGGGACTTCGTTGTGGCGAGCTTATAGTGGCCGGTTTTGATGACCGCTACTGCAGATGCCGCGGCCTTGGTGTAGTCCTTGACATCGAGGTAGTAACGCGCATAAAGGGCATTCACCGCATCAATGGTAGGCCTTTCAGCCCTTGCACTTCCAGGTATACCGGCGAGAAGCACGGCGGCTGAATCAAGGTCAGTCTTCACCTGGTCATAAATCTGCTGGACGGTTGCACGTGCAGGACGTGCGAGCTGGTCATACTTAGTTACGAGCGGAACGCAGAGGTCGGTCGAAGAGGTTGAGCCGTAAGGTTTTCCGAAGAGCCTCGCCAGATGAATGTAAGCGAAGGCACGACCCAGATAGGCTTCGCCTCTGGCCACGGCCGCTCTTGCCGTAAACTCCGAAGGGACATTAAGCATACCGTCAATAGCAATGTTGAAAGTCCTGATAGCGCTGAATGGACCGCTGTAGTTGTCCCTGGTATCGTAGTCACTGGCGGTGAAGGTCGACCTGTGAACGTCACCTCCATTGTTGCCATAATCATAGGTAGCGTTGAACTCGTCCATCTGGACATCGGATGCCCAATCGTAGACTCCGTAGTCGAGGCCCCTGAAGGTGGCGATGATTCCTGCTTCGAAACCTGCCATATCCGACTCGTTCACAATGATTTGGGAAGGATTGTATGAGATGGATCCCTTTGGCGTAAGGTCGAGGTCGCAGGAAGCAAGAGCCGATGCGGCGACGGCCAAAGTCAATATTGTATATACTTTTTTCATATTCATGTCCTCCATTTAATTAGAAAGTGATTTCAACACCGCCGAGGAACTGCTTGGAGTTTCCGGCTATACCACGGGTAAGATTTGAGTTGATTTCAGGATCAATACCGGAATAATTCGTGAAGGTAAGAAGGTTACGGCCGGTGAAAGTGAACTTGACGCCCTTGAGCACATTGTTGCTCCAACCGAGCCATGACTTAGGAAGGGCATAGGCAACCTGGAAATTCTTGAGTCTCATGAAAGACGCATTCTCGAGAAGATGGGTGTCGACCTGCATGGAGTAGCCTTTGGACCAGTCAGGATACTTGGCGTCCTTGTGTTCAGGAGTCCAGAAGTTTGAAACGGCCTTGTTGGTGTTCATGCTGCTGAATTGGACAGGGTTTGCATAGAAGATACCGTCATTGGAGATAAGATACTTTCCGATGACATAGGTGAAGTCAGCCTGGAAAGAGATATTCTTCCATCCTCCGGCGAGAGAGAAGCCTCCGTTGATAGGGGCATAACGCTTCTTTCCGGTGTTCTGCTCGAGAGCCTCGCTGTCGAAGGTCGTTGTGGTCTCTTTCTTCGTGGTCTTGTCCACGTTCTCACCCGGAACGTACCAAGTAGGGGCGCCAGTCTCTTTGTCTACTCCTGCATAGATAGGAGAGTAGAACATGATTGGATTGCCGACCACATAGGCCACACTTGTGTTTGCGACCACCCAGCGATCCCTGTTGTCAAAGAGGGAGAGAAGCTTCTGAGAGTTGTAGTTGAAGGTAGTGTTGAACCTCAAGTAGGCTTCCCTGCTCCTGATGATGTCGACGCCGAGAGTGACGTCAAGACCACTGTTGCGCATGCCACCGACGTTCTGGGTCACACTGGTGAAGCCGGAGGTGTAAGGCTGAGGCACCTTCATGAGCATGTCAGTCGTCTTTCTGTAGTAGTAGGAGATGTCGAAGTCAAACCTGTCGAAGATACGGCCTGAAGTACCGACAGTGAAGAGCGCCTGGTTTTCCCATGTCAGCTTATCATTGGCTGGCTGAGAAACGTACCTTGCGGACACATCATGATAAGAACCCGAGTTGGTGATAAGTCCGAGAGAAGGATAATTGCCGATTGAGGCATTACCCTGGGTACCGTAGCTGACCTTAGCCTCCAGGGCATTGACCCAGCGGACATCCTTGAGGAAGTTTTCCTTCTTGGCAGACCACTTCGCGCCTACAGACCAGAACTGAGCGTTTCTCTTGTCTTTACCGAATCTGGAGACAGCATCGTTACGGACGGTAGCATCGAGGAAGTACTTGGAATCGTAGTCGTAGGCTGCGTGCGCGAAGAAGGACAGGAACCTTGACTGAGATGCGCTCTCGCTGATATCTCTTGAAGAAGAAGTACCGTGCTGGAGGAGCATCTGGCGGTCGTCAGTCTGGCCGTCGGCAGTAGCGTAGAAGTAGCTGTAGTCGTTATCTACGCCTTCTTGACCGAGGAGAAGGCTGACATTATGAAGATCGGCGATGTTGAGAGAATACTCAACTGTATTGGTGATAGTAGCGGAATATTCGTACTGAGAGGACTTACCTGCCGTGGTGGTGCCACCATGGGCGCTGACATAAGAAGGAAGAGTCTTCCAGTTGTTGAGGCGGATATAGCCGTCCACTCCGGCCCTGCTCGTGAACTTGAGGTTGCGGACAGGCTCGATCTCTACAAAGAAATTGCCGTTGACTCCGTAACGGTCATACGCGTCCTTGTGAGTATCCATATAATACTTAGGAGTAGCCGTGTTCAGATAGGTGTACCAGTTGCCAGCTTCGTTCTTGGCAGCAGGATAGAGAGGGTTAAGGAGATAGGAAAGACCGCCGCTCGTGTAGTTGGATGGTCCGTTCGCCGCGCTTCCCCAGTTAGGGTTCTGCTGGGTCTTGTCAAGAGAGAAATTGAAATTGGAACCCACCTTCAGCCACGTGAAAGGATGGGCCTGGACGTTGTTTCTGACGGTGTACCTATTGTAGTAGTTACCAGGTGTGAAACCCTTCTGGTAGTACTGGGAGAGGCCGATCATGTAAGCGACTTTTCGTCCGCCGCCTTCGATGGTGACATCGTTCTGGGACTGAGGATTTACCAGATCCATGAACTCCTTATACCACTTGGTGTTGGCGGTAAAGCCTTTGTTGATGAAGTTTCTCTTCACCCAGTCGGCGGAATGGATGCCGGAACGAATCCAGAAGTCTCTCAATTCGTCTCCGGACATCATGTTCTTGTACAGTTTAAGGTTGGCGAGAGTGGACACGCCCCACTGGGAGCGGACCGTAACGCTGGCCTTCTCATTGTAAGAACCGTTCTTTGTCGCGATATAAATTACGCCATTGGCCGCACGAGATCCGTAGATTGACGTTGCGGATGCATCCTTGAGGACGCTGACGCTCTGGATATCATATGGGTTCATCGCCATGACGGAGCGAGAAGAAGAAGGGATACCGTCGATGACATAAAGAGGGGTGCTGCTTGAGGAAATCGAGCCTACGCCGTGGAGGGTGATGGATACGCTGTTATCTCCGGCGACTCCGGAATAGGACAGAACCGAAAGTCCCGCAACCTGGCCCTGCAGCTGATCGAGTGCCGAGGCGGAAGGTGCGTTCTTAATAATGTCGGACTTCACCGTTGCGACGGACCCGACGATGGAACTTACCTTTCTTGCGGAACCGTAGCCGACGACAACAGCATCTTCAAGAACAGTCCTGTCTTCCGAGAGACGGACATCGATGACATCCGAGTCACCGACTTTTACTGTCACTGATACGTACCCGATGGAGGAGAACTCCAGGACGGCCCCCTTCTGCGCCGAGATGGAATACTTACCATCAGAATCAGCTGTTGTTCCTGACTTGGTTCCCTGGACCATAACTGTTGCAGCAGGGACGGCTTCGCCGTTGACATCGGTGATGGTACCGGTGACCTTACGCGTCTGAGCAAATATTGAGCTTACGCCCAAAGCCAGACTCAGCACGATAGAAATAACTTTTTTGCACATAAGCTGAAACTGTATATATATGTTAAGCTCTTTGACGATATCAGAAATGACAAATTGGTGGCTTACACACTCTGACGAATCGCCTAAAACAAAAGAATGAAATTTTTCGGAAACTTCCAAATGTTCAATCAGTATAATTATTATGAATGAAAAACGATTTTAGCCAACTGTCTGAATTAATATGGCGGGAGAATAATTATAAAAAACGTTAAACAAAAGCCTCATCAAGAATAAATTGAAATCAGAAAAGGATTTAAACAATTTTAACAAAAAATCTCCATCCCTCCCCTCCACTCCTTCGCTATCGACTCTCCGCTCTCATTCACCATCGGCATTCCGCTTTCATTCACCGCCTTGCCTCTAGTCAAAAGCCTTACTTTTCCGGCTTAACTTCCGCGGAATCATACCTATTTATATAGAAGGGACTGAATTCCGACTCAAGGATCACGTCCTGCGCCCGGCGGAAGGTTGCCGGATGCAAGTTCGGACGGAGGAAGTCGGCTGTTTTTGTCAAAATGTTCTCCGTACCGGAATGCAATTTCCAGCCGCGCGTATTCGATTGGTTAACAATATTTTATGCTCTGAATTCAAGAACGGAAATTCTTGGCCATGAAAATTTTATTTAGAATTATTAAAATTTATTTGGTAGTTTAGAATTATTCTAATATATTTGCATCAGAAAAGAAAAACGACGGAAAAAGCGATAAAATATCGAGAACAAAAAGGACGTCGAAAAGAACAATGATAATAACAAAATAAAAAAGAAGATTATGGAAACTACAGAAATCACCGGACTCAGCAGCAAGAACACCAGCAATGTTATCAGCGCTCTCGCTAAACTTCTGGCAGACTTCCAAGTTCACTATACGAATCTCCGCAATCTCCACTGGAATGTGAAGGGTCATGGATTCTTTGTCCTCCACTCAAAGTACGAGGAGCTCTATGATGATGCCGCGGCTAAGATTGACGAGATCGCAGAGCGCATCCTTCAGCTCGACGGAACGCCTGAGAGCCGCTTCTCAGAGTACCTCAAGGTCGCTACGGTCAAGGAGCTTGACGTGGTTGAGTGCGGACATGCAGGGATAGCATATCTGCTTGATACTCTCAAAACCCTCATCGCTGAGGAGCGCGAGATCCTGAGACTTGCCTCCGAGATTGATGACGAGGTTACTGTAGCTCTGATGAGCGACTGGCTCAAAGAGCAGGAGAAATCTTCCTGGATGCTCACGGCATTCGCAAGTGGTGACAAGAAGTAAAATCTCTATTCGCTCAATAACGGCTCCGGAAATTGACCGGAGTCGAAAAAAAAAGGCAGCTGTCCAGATTTTCCGGCCTGGGCGGCTGTCTCATTTTTGACGGAAAGCCCACAGCCTGGCGCAAGGCAAGGCCGGGGGCTAAAGGAAAGCTATTCCGAGGCTATCTGCGCCACGAAGTCGCGGCCGAAGTTGCGGCAGCGGGCCAGTGCGCCCTCATCCGGAATCCAAATCTCCTTGATTCCCTCGTTGACGACCTTGAAACCCGCCTGGGCAAGATGTTCAGATAGAAGCTTGACGGAATCCCCGCTCCATCCATAAGAGCCGAAAGCGGCGGCCTTCTTATTCTTGAACCTCAGGCCTCGGGCCATCTCAAGGAGCCCGCCGATGGCGAACGAAAGCCCGTAATTGATTGTAGGGCATCCGAAGAGAACCGCCTTAGAGCGGAAGACCTCAGTCAGGATGTCATTCTTGTCATCCTTCGATGCGTTCATGATACGGACGGCGACAGAAGGATCCGCCTCGGAGATACCATCCGCTATGGCCTCGGCCATCTTTCTGGTAGAGTTCCACATGGTATCGTAGACGATGGTAATCCTATTTTCCTGATAAGCATCCGCCCATTCAAGGTACTTTTTCACTATCATCATCGGATCATGGCGCCAGATAACGCCATGGCTTGGAGCTATCATCTTGACGTCCAGGCTCATGCCGAGGATTTCTTTGATTTTCCTCGTAACCATGGGGCTATACGGATTGATGATGTTCGTATAATATTTCTCTGCCTCGTACATTACGGAGCAGAGATCGGATTCATCCGCATAGAGGGACTCTGAGGCGAAGTGCTGCCCGAAAGCATCGTTGGAGAAAAGGATGCTTTCGGAATCCATATATGTAAACATGGTGTCAGGCCAATGGAGCATCGGGGCCTCGATGAAGGTCAGGATGGTACCGCCGATGTCCAGCTTGTCTCCCGTCTTTACATTGACATAGTTCCAATCCTGGTGATAATGGCCGCGCATGATGGCCTCGCCCTTCTTTGTGCAATAGATAGGCACGCCAGGAATTTCACGCAGCAACTCCGGAAGAGCTCCGCTGTGGTCGATCTCGTTATGGTTCATGATGATGGCGGAGATCTCCTTCAGGTCGATTTCGTCTTTCAGCCTCTGGACGAATTCCTTATCATACGGCAGCCATACCGTATCGATGAGCACGGTCTTGGCATCCCCGCGCACAAGATATGAATTGTAGCTCGAGCCGTCGAAGGTCGAAAGTTCATCACCATGGAAATGCGTGAGCTCCCAGTCGGTCTTGCCGACCCAAGTCACTCTGTCTGATATTTTTTTGCCCATAATACTTCTCTTTTAGGTACGCCCAAAGATACAAAAAAGCCTTGCTACAGACAAGACTTAATGGAGCTTGTCCAAAACGTGTCATCATTTGTCTATCCATAAAGGCCCAATCTAAAGCGGCAGGGCTGGAGCTACATCATATATTCGATGGTGACGTTGGAGTCGCAGCCTTTGGTCGTGCCGTCCAGATAAATGTGGAGGTAGAGATATTTCCAGGTGTCGGAGTTCTTGTCGAAAGGCACTTCGGCCACCGGATGCGAAGGGCTGATCTCAAGGCCGAGGTTGTCGAGTTTTATTCTCGCTATGCCGGCGCCATTGACCTGAACCTTGCGGAGAAGAACGGAAGCGTCACCACGCCTAAGCGTGAAGCGGAGGCCCTTAATGGAAGGGTAAAGCTTCGGATCTATCATGTAGACGAGATGAGTGGCCGAATCTTCCATCTCGAAGGAAGTCCATCCCGGAATTTCATCTGTCCTCTCATGAACATCCGAGAGAGAAGCGGCGAGGGAATCAGCCGCGGCGAGGAGGTCAGGATAGGCCTTTACAGGAGAAACTCCGTGGCTTTCCTCGGCATATTTGTACTCCCACTGGTCGAAATCGAAAGGTTTTCCCGCCTTCTTGGCGTTGAACCAATTCTGCCAGCGAGGGACATAATAGTCGCGGATGAGACCCGACCAGATCTTGCAGCCGTAGTCGTCGAGTCCGTCGGCCCTCCTGCCCCGTCCCCAGGTTGTGATGAGTCTCTTGGCGCTGGTCTCATACTTGGCTTTTTCAGCCTCGTCAGAGCCCCAGCCGCGGGCGAAATCCACCCATCTCTCCAGACGGGTCAGAGGATTCGACTCCAGAAAACGGTCAGAGGCGAGCAGGGTCTTGAGGGTCTTGTCTTCGAGGGCGGAAGCCGAGGCCTCGTCTGCGAGAAGATAGTCGCGATGGATTTCGGCCAGCATCACGTCAGCCTTGGAGAAGGCATAGAGGCCGGCCCAAAGGGCCAGGTCCTCCTTATAGACCTTGTTGGCGGAGAGACTCTTCCCGGCCTTGAAGAAGTCTTCGCAGCCCTTGAAGAATTCGTCGGATACTTCATATCTTCCTCCCTGGACATAGAAAGGCTTGCGCTGAACCCTGTACTCAGCCTTACTCGAAGAATAGCCATAGGCGGAGTTGAGCATATGGGCCCAGAAGGAGTCAAGCTCCGGAGGACAGGAGCCATAGCGGTTGATGGAATAGTCATGGAGCCACTTCCGGATGTCCTGTCTGGAGGTGCTCCATGAAGCCGAAGCCAGGATTTCATAGATGACTTCGTTGTTCTCGACGCCTTCCGGAGCCGAGCCGTAGCCGACGAGCCTGCCCCTATTAGGGGAATTCAGGGCGTTGAGGTGGCCGTTGAGATAGTAGTCGAGGTTGCCGATCGGGGCCGTCCTGCCTCCGAAGTTAGGCGTAGTGCTGTAAATCCAGCTCTGGCCGTAGACCTTAGGAGCGTAGTTCCAGAGATATTCGGTCTGCCAGATGTCATGGTTAAAGTCAGTTGCAAGGTCGATCACGATCACCTTGTCGTCAGGCACCTCCGAGAAGAGGGCTTCGATGCTGGAAGGGTCCCAGATGCCTCTGGAATATCCGAACATCCAGCCTTGGAGCACCCAGACGGCGTCAGGGTTATAGTTCACGATGGATTCATAGAGAGTCTTGCCGTAGGTTGCAATCTGGTCAAACCTCTCCTTGGTCCCCTTCTTGGCAAAAGGCACCTTCATCTCGTTGAAGGAATCGGCCAGGTAATACTTGCCCTTGCCGAACTCGGCCTCCCATTCCTTGAGGTACATGCCGGCGATCTTCTGATAAATCGGGGTCGTAGGAGCGATGTAGCTGCTTACATAGTCGGGGCCGTTGTCCCAGCCAGTATGGATCAGCTCTGCTTCAGGGCAGACTCTCTTAAGGGCCTTGGGCACGAAACCGGCGAAGGCGTTGAAGATAGGAGACATGCCGAGTTCGGCCATTCTGTCGACGATTTTATGCTCCAGGGCTATGGACTTGTCGTAATAGTCCTGGCTGAGGCGGCCGTCAAGGCCTGATATGTTGCCCATGCGGAACCAAGGGAAGTAGGCGGCTCCGGTCACGAAGTCTCCGATTTCCTCGTCAGTCATGCCGAGCTTCTTCCACACCCTGGCGAAGATGGCTTCGCTTCCGATAGGAGAAAGAGGCATGTCGATTCCATGCAGGGCCATCCAGTCGAGTTCCTTCTCCCAACGGGTCCAGTCCCAGTAAGGGGCCGTGTATCCGAAGGTGCAGACGTTCATGTACTGCCTGTGGCGGAAAGGGGTGGTGACTGTCTTCGGAGCCTGGTCAGGGAACTTCTCGGGAAGAGTGATGTTGTTGACCGACCATGTGTAGATTCCGTAGTGGTTGCTGGTCACGTAGTCATAGAAGCCGCGGCAGAGGGCCACCGTCGAGGTACCGGTCACGGTGAGACGTCCTCCGGAAGCTTCGGTGGTGAAGGATTCCGTCGAGTCGGTGCCGGGGACGACCGTGAGCGTCAGGCGTTTAGGGTAATACCCGAGTGTGCGTTCAATTACGCCCTTCGCGGCGCTTTCGGCCGGACTTTCGGCCTTTCTGGCCTGAGCACTGACGCAGAAAAGCAAGGTTGCGGCAAGTGCCGCCAAAAGATTTCTTGTCATTATTTGTCTTCGGTTTTATGTCTTAGAGGAGGGGGCCTATCTTTATAGAGCCGGCGCTTCCACAGGCTCTAATTTAGGCAAAATTTTCTTCTACTCCTTGATGCTGCGGAGAGGTTTCGAAAGGTAGGTTTATTATAGCCTCCCTTGGAGAAGTCTTCCGCACAGCGGCGAGGATGGAAAAAATCGGCCTCGTGCGATTACGGGGCCGATCTTAGGGGCATGAATACCTCTAATGGATATTATAAAAGCTATTTTTCGGCCTTGAGTTGGCCTTTCTTGTCGGAATCTTCAGTCGAGAAGAAGCGCCACTGGAAAAAGATAAGGTAGACGGCGCCCACGGTGACGCAGGAATCGGCAAAATTGAAGACCGGCTCGAAGAAGCGGAAGGCCTTGCCTCCTACTAGAGGGAGCCATGTAGGCCAGGTTGTGTCTATTATAGGGAAATAGAACATGTCCACGACTTTGCCGAACATCAGCGGGGCATAATGTCCCCCGAAAGAGGCTACGACTCCGGGAGCGGATTCCGAAAAGAGGAGTCCGTAGAAGAGGGAATCTAAGATGTTCCCGAAAGCGCCCGCGGTAATCAGCGTCAGGCCGAGCAACACTCCCGTCGGCAAAGGCTTTCGTTCCTCGCCTGCCGGAAGTTCGGTTCCGAGGACGGCCGGAGCATAGGAGGAGCTTCCTCTGCGCACGAGCTTGGTTATCCACCAGCAGAGTACGCCGAAGAGGATCAGACGGAAGACGGTAAGGCAAAGCTTGCCCGCCATACCTCCGAATTTCATTCCGAAGGCCATGCCGCTGTTCTCTATGAAGAGAATCTGGAACCAATTCCCGAAGACCGGGAAATGGTCGCCGATAGACATATTAGTCTTGACCAGAATCTTGATAATCTGGTCGATGACCACAAGGACGACACCCAGGATCAGCAGCCGCCTGCCCTTTGATATCGCCATTCTATCTCTTGCCTCGCTTTTCGAGAAGTTCCTTATCCTCTACGGTAAGGGTTGCATGAGGGACGAGACGGAGACGCTCCTTTGGGATCAGCTTGCCGGAAAGGCGGCTGACGCCATAGGTTTTGTTCTCGATGCGGACGAGCGCCGCCTCAAGGTTCTTTATGAACTTGTATTGTCTCTGAGCCAGCTGGCTCGCCTCTTCCTTGGAAAGCTGCATCGCGCCGTCATCCTCGACTGTCTTGAAAGACGGAGCGGTGTCGTCGATATCGTTGCTGCCATTATGCATGACGACCTGGCGGAGAGTGTTGTACTCCGCACGGGCCTTCACCAGCATGTCGTTGATTATCTGCCTGAACTCCTCAAGTTCCTCGTCGGAATAGCGCGTCCTTGGCGCCGTCTCGACAGATTTGCTCTTATCTTCTTCCATGGTATTATAATCTTGATACCTTTATCTTGATGGTAACGGCGTCCCATTCAACCTCTGACGCATCCTCCGGTGCCTCCTCCGCGGAGGAGAGGGATACGGACTTGGCGAGAGTCTGGGAGCCGATGTATTTGTCGTAAGAAAGAAGCGATTCTTTGATCTCGCCGAAGGCCTCGCCGCCGGCATAAATCACGACACTAACCTTGTCGGTCACGTCGAAACCGCTTTCTTTCCTGATGTTCTGGATTCTGTTGATGAGTTCCCTGGCCGTGCCTTCTCTCTTGAGGTCGTCGGTGACCTCGATGTCGAGGGCGATGGTGAGCGGGCCGTCGGTAGAGACGAGCCAGCCCGGCATATCCTGGGAAGAAATCATGTAATCTTCCGGTTTGAGATCCACCGGTCCTGAAGCGAGGTCAAGGGTATAGATCTTATCCGCTGCTCCGGCATCCTGGATGGCCGAAATCGTCTTCTGGTCAAGAGCGGCGAAGGCCTGCGCGATTTCCTTCATCCTCTTGCCGTAGACCTTTCCGAGAGTCTTGAAGTTCGGCTTGATGCTCTTGGTGATGATGCCTGTGGTGTCGGAGATGTATTCAGCCGTCTTAACATTCACCTCACTGAGTATCAAATCCTTAACTTTATCAAGCTGACTGCGGACCTTGTCGGATATTACCGGGATGAGAAGCTTTCCGAGCGGCTGTCGCACCTTGATCGAAACCTTGCGGCGGAGAGCGAGAACCATGGAGGTGGCCTTCTGAGCGAGTTCCATCCTCTCCTCAAGGTCGCTGTCGATCACAGACTCGTCGGCCTGAGGCATGAGCTCATAGTGCACGCTCTCTTTTCCAGGAACCAGGTCGGTATAGAGCTGGTCGGAATAGAAAGGGGCGATAGGGGCCGAGAGCATGGCCGTATCCGTGAGAACCTCGTAGAGAGTCTGGTAGGCCGCGAGCTTGTCCTGATCCATGGAGCCTCCCCAGAAACGCTTTCTGTTGAGGCGGACATACCAGTTGCTGAGATGGTCGCAGACGAAGTCCTGAATCAGACGTCCCGCCGTGGTCACGTCATAGTCGTCGTAGGCCGCGCGCACCTTCTTGATGAGGGTGTTGAGCAGAGAGATTATCCAACGGTCGATCTCCGGCCGCTCGGAGTAAGGCACCTGCGGGGCAGAAGGATCGAAATTGTCAACGTTGGCGTAGAGAGCGAAGAAGGAGTAGGTGTTATAGAGGGTTCCGAAGAACTTCCTGCGCACTTCATCAACTCCACCCTCGTCGAAACGGAGATTGTCCCATGGCTGGGCGTTGGTGAGCATGTACCAGCGGAGGGCGTCGGCCCCGAAGCGGTCGAGCTCCAGGAATGGGTCGACGGCATTTCCCAGATGCTTGCTCATCTTGTTGCCATTCTTGTCCAGCACAAGTCCGTTGGAGATGACGCTCTTGAAAGCCGGAGTCCCGCTAATCATCGTATGGATGGCGTGGAGGGTATAGAACCAGCCTCGGGTCTGGTCGACGCCTTCAGCGATGAAGTCGGCCGTGCAGCCGAATTTCGGGTTGTCGAGATTGCGAAGACCCTCCTGCGAATACGGCATTGAGCCTGAATCGAACCAGACATCGATAAGGTCGCTTTCGCGGCTCATCTTGCGTCCGCTGTCCGAAACCAGGAAGATATTGTCGACATACGGCCTGTGGAGGTCAATCTTGTCATAATTGGCCTTGCTCATGTCATTAGGATCGAAGCCCTTGTCCTTCAAAGGATTCGACTTCATGAATCCGGCCTTGACCGCCTTCTCCGTCTCTTCGTAGAGTTCCTTGAGGGTGCCGATGCACTTCTCCTCCTTGCCGTCTTCCGTTCTCCAGATAGGGAGAGGCGTACCCCAGAAGCGGCTGCGGCTGAGGTTCCAATCCTGAATATTCTCAAGCCACTGTCCGAAGCGGCCGGTTCCCGTGGCCTCAGGCTTCCAGCGGATGGTCTTGTTGAGGGCCACCATCTTGTCTTTCACAGCCGTGGTCTTGATGAACCAGGCATCCAGAGGATAGTAGAGTACCGGCTTGTCGGTTCTCCAGCTGTGCGGATAGCTATGGGTGTGCTTCAGAATTTTGAAGGCTCTGCCGTCCTGCTTCATCATCATGCAGAGATCTATGTCAAGGGTCGGCGCATCCTTCGGAAGGCTGTCGTCGAAGGCATTCTTGACATAGCGTCCCGCATATTCGGAATATGAAGGGTCGACGAAATTCTTCACATAGTCAGGGTCCATATCCTCGATACGGTAGAACCTTCCCTCACGGTCAACCTGAGGCTGGTGTCTGCCTTCCTTGTCAAGGACCATGATTCCAGGGACTCCGTAGGCTTCCGCGACCCTCTTATCGTCGGCTCCGTAGGTCGGGGCTATGTGGACGATGCCCGTTCCCTCATCCGTGGTCACGTAGTCTCCGAGGATGACGCGGAAGGCATCTCCCTCGGTAGGCTTGAACCATGGAATCAGCTGATGGTACCTGATTCCGAGGAAATCGCTTCCCTTGAATTCTCCGTCCATCAGGACGTAAGGCACCACCTTGTCCCCCTTGTTGAAGGCCTGGAGGCTCTGGGTCCTGCCCTTAGGATTGAACCAGGTGTCCAGAAGGGCCTTGGCAAGGACGTAGATCGCCTCTTCGCCGGTGTAAGGGTTAAAAGACTTGACTCTCACATAGTCCACCTTCGGGCCTACGCAGAGGGCCGTGTTCGAAGGAAGGGTCCATGGAGTAGTGGTCCATGCCAACATATACACCGGAAGCGTCTCGCTGCCGAAGAGCTTCTGCGACTTCGCATCCTTGATGATTTCGAACTGGCAGGTCACTGTCGTGTCCGTCACGTCCTTGTAGCAGCCAGGCTGGTTGAGCTCATGGGAGCTCAGGCCGGTGCCGTCGGACGGCGAATACGGCTGGATCGAATACCCTTTATATAGAAGGCCCTTCTGGTAAATCTTCTTGAGAAGGAACCACTCAGTCTCGATGTAGCGGTTGTCATAGGTGATATAAGGGTCCTTCATGTCGACCCAATAGCCTATCCTTTCCGTCATATTCTCCCATTCCTTGGTAAATTTCATCACCTCGGAGCGGCAGGTCTTGTTGTACTCTTCGACAGAAATCTTGACACCGATGTCATCCTTGTGGATGCCGAGCTTCTTCTCTACGCCAATCTCGACCGGGAGTCCGTGGGTATCCCAGCCGGCTCGGCGGTACACCTTGTGTCCTGTCATGGACATGTATCGGCAGATGCTGTCCTTGATGGAACGCGCCATCACATGATGGATTCCAGGCATGCCGTTTGCCGAAGGCGGACCTTCGAAAAAAATGAACTCCGGGGCTTTGTCCCTGAGTTCCAATGACTTCTCGTAGGAATGGTGAAGCTTCCACCTCTCCAGAATTTCATTTCCGGAGGCTACGAGATCCAGGCCCTTATATTCTCTGAATTTCATAATTTTTGGCTACTTTTGCAAACGGCTGATATTTGCCGATGCTAAGGATGCAAAGTTACTTAATAATGTAAATTTTTCAAAGCGGATGAGAGTTCTGGACATAGTGATACTTCTGCTGCTTGTTCTCGCCATCGTCCGCGGAGCCAGGAAAGGCTTTGTCACTCAGGCAGTTTCGCTCATTGCCCTGATTCTAGGAATTTATCTCGCCTTCGCCCTCTCCTCCCCGCTCGCGGTCATGCTCTCCAAGCACTCGGAAGCCCCCCTGCTGTTGCTGCGCATTCTCTCTTTCGCCGGGATTGTCATCATAGTATCTCTTCTGTGCCAGCTGATAGAATTCGTCATCAACAAGATACTGAAGGCAGTCCGGCTCGGCGGACTGAACCGCGCCGCGGGAGTTTTTTTCTCCGCCGCCAAGATGCTGCTTTTAACGGCGCTCTTCATAGCGCTCTTCGACACCATAAACCAGAAATATGAACTTGTAAACCCCGACACTCTGGCCGGGTCCAGCTGCTACGGACCGCTGAAGGATGTCGCAGACACGGTTTTCCCATACATCAAAGACCTGATATGGAAAGGATAATTCTCATAGAGACCTCGACCGCCCTTTGTTCGACGGCCCTCGCCCAAGACGGCAGAGTCGTAGCATACAAAGAAAACGCCGGACGCGAACACGCGGCCCTTACTGCTCCCTTCGTCAAGGAGATGCTGGACGAGAAAGGACTCAAAGTTTCTGATTGCTCGGCGGTCTGCGTCTGCAAGGGGCCGGGCTCATACACGGGACTCCGCGTCGGGGTGTCTACCGCCAAGGGGCTCTGTTTCGGGGCTGGGATTCCGCTGCTCTCGGTGGGCTCCCTCGACACTCTTGTCTGGCAGGCCATCGCCGAGGGCCTCGTTCCGGAAGGCTGCAAGTATATCATTCCGATGATTGACGCGCGAAGGATGGAAGTCTACACGGCGGTCTTCACCCCGGACGGAAAACAGGTCGGGAAGACCGAGCCGAAGATCATCGACTCCTCCAGTTTCGCCTCCGAGCGTTCCGAAGGCCCGGTCCTCTTCATCGGGGACGGAGCGCAGAAGTGCTCGGAAATTCTCGCGGGACCCGGCGCGTCCTTCGTGCAGTGCAGCCCGAAGGCTTCCGCCATGGCGGCTCCGGCCTTCACGGCCCTGCATGAAAAAAGGTTCGAAGACGTAGCGTACTTCGAACCTTTCTATCTGAAGGAATTTGTCGCGACCGTAAGCCGCAAAAAACTTTTCTGATTTCCCGCTCCGGACTTCACGGCTCCCTCCCCTGAGGTTTCCGCCTCCGGAGCGCGGTCTTACTAGAGCTTCGAGTCGAGATAGCGCCTCAGAGAAGCCGCGTCGCTGACGCCGGCATTGCCCTGAAGGGTGCCGTCCACGATGAAGAAGGCCGTAGGTATCGAGCCTACATTGTAGGCCGTGACAGAAGGAGAAGCTTGGCCGAGGCCGTCGCAGACATTGATCCAGCCCAGATTCTGATTCTTCACCGCCGTCGCCCAGGCAGCCTTGTCGGTATCCAGGGAGACTGCGTAGATCTCCAGACCACGGTCATGATAATCTCTGTAGACAGGCTTGATCACGTCAAGATTGAACATCTTCTGCGCGGAGACGGTCGAGGCCCAAAAATAGACCATGACCACCTTGGACTTCACCTCGCTAAGCTTCACCTCTTTGCCCTGTACATCGTTCATGTCGATGTCAGGGAAGCCCTGCACCGTGGCTACGGAAAGCTTGGACTGCACGCCGAGGATATTGGTCCTGCGCTTGGCCTCTTCTCCGAGAGCCTTGACATATTTTGATTCTGGGTAGACCGTAATGAGGGAATCATACTCAGCCTTGAACTGCATGGCGTCAGTGACCTGGCTGAAGACAGGAGCTCCGTTCGGGAGCGTGCTGTAGAGTACAGGTATCACGGCCAGAGACTTGGAATTATTGAGAACGAACTTGACGCATTCGCGGTAATACTTGACATAATCCTGCGAAAGTTTCAGGTTGACGGCCCTTGCTTCTTCGGACGCCGGATCAAGGTCGGAGAGCTGAGCCTGGGCGGCGTAGAACTTGTCGTTAAACTCTGACTCCATGCGCTGGGCCTCCATGAGCTTGTCGGTCTGGGCGGATCCTTCCACGGAATAGTTCCCGATGGTATCGGCTTTAACCACAGCCTTGTCCCCGTTCTCAAGAAGAAGGGAGGCCACCCTCTTGTCCTTATAGAAGAGGTATACGAACTCAGGCTGACCCTTAGCTATTTCCAGCTTTGCCTTGAAAGCGCCGGAGGCATCGGTCTTGACCGTATCCAGAGGCACCATCTTTTCGCCGTCAAGCTTGTTGAGAACGACTTCCGAATTCACGGCTCCGTCCAAAACGCCACTGACGGAAGCGCCTTTTCCGCAGCCGTAGAGAATCGCCGCCGCAGCTATGAGAGCGGCCGCAGTGCTAAAGTTTTTCATATTCGCTCAATATTGAGTCTGCAATCTTCTTCATTTCCTGGGGTTCCAGCTTGAGCTTCTCCCTCCTGAAGTCCATGTCGGCTTCGCTCTGGAGCGGCACAAGATGGATGTGCGTGTGAGGGACCTCCATGCCCAAAACGGCCACTCCCACCCTCTGGCAAGGAACGGCCGCCTTTATGGCGAGAGCAACCTTTCTGGCAAAAGCACAGAGTCCCGCGTAGGTCTTCTCGTCAAGGCTGAAGATATAGTCGCACTCGGTGTGCTTAGGGATGACAAGCGTATGGCCTTTGGTCATAGGAGCTATATCAAGGAAAGCGTAGAAATCCTCATTCTCCGCGCATTTATAGGAAGGAATTTCTCCTTTCGCTATCTTGGTGAAAATGGTTGCCATGGGACTAGAGGCTTATATCCAGAATCTTGAACTTGACCTTGCCTGAGGGGAGCTGAGCCTCGACGGTCTCGCCCTTGGAATGTCCGAGAAGGGCCTTGGCGATAGGTGTCGTAGAGGCGAGCCTTCCCTTCGAGAAGTCGGCCTCGGTTTCGCCCACGATGGTAAATTCCATGACGGCCTTATTGGAGAGGTTCTGGAATTTCACCTTGTTCATGATCTGAACCTTGTCGGTGCCGACCATGGACTCATCAATAACTTTTGCATGGGCGACGAGATTCTTGAGATTGGCAATTTTAAGTTCAAGAAGGCCCTGGGCATCTCTGGCCGCGTCATACTCGGCGTTTTCGGAAAGGTCGCCCTTCTCTCTCGCCTCGCCTATGGCTGCGGAAATCACCGGGCGCTGCGCTAATGCGTCGGCAAGCTCCTTTTTAAGTTTATCTAGACCCTCTTGGGTCATGTAATGGACTTCTGCCATGATGATTGATATTGATTTTCAAGTAAACAAAAGGAGTCCCGCCCCTGAGGCGGAACCCTAACTATGCAAAGATAAGAAAATTTCATTAAAAAAAAGAATCAGGCGGAGCGACGCAGGAGGGCTGAGGCCTAAGGCTTGGCAAGGCAGGCGGCGCGGTCGGCGGCGAGCTGGGCTGAGAGGTCGGCGAGGGATTTGAATTTGCTTTCTTCTCGGATGCGGCGGAGGAAACGGATTTCGATGTCAAGGCCGTAGATATCTTGGTCAAAATCGAAGATATTGGTCTCGATTGTAAGGGCGTTGCCCTGGCCGAGGGTAGGGCGCACGCCTATGTTGCACATCCCTTTGTACTCCCGGCCGAGAGTTGTTACGTCTACGGCATAGACCCCTCTGCGCGGGACCAGCTTCAGCGGCTCATACAGCTGCATATTCGCGGTCGGGAAGCCGATGGTCCGGCCGATTCTATCCCCGGAGACAACGACTCCGTGAAGCGGATAACAGTACCCTAGCATGGCGTTCGCCCGTTCTACATCTCCCTCCGAAAGGAGCTCGCGGATCCGCGTCGAACTGATCCGGACTCCATTGCAGTCGACGGGAGGAGTCACGACAACTTCAATCCCCAAGCCGGAGGCAATCTTCGTAATCCTGTCCGGGCCGCAGGAATCACTGCCCAGACGGTTGTCATAGCCGAGCAAGACTGTCTTGCAACCGAA
Organism: Bacteroidales bacterium UBA7258; assembly: GCA_002472565.1. Taxonomy (GTDB): domain Bacteria; phylum Bacteroidota; class Bacteroidia; order Bacteroidales; family UBA932; genus Cryptobacteroides. Next base: position 21,179 of record DKSK01000030.1, read on the forward strand.
GCGGTCACGGAGATAATCTCGCAGATAGTCCTCGGCCGTAAGGCGGCTGAAGTCGATGGTGAAAGGCAGGACCTCAACCCTGTCCACGCCCAGAGAAGAAAGCAGGGCCTTCTTCTCATCTACAGAAGAGAGGAGCCTAAGGGTCCTCGCGTCCGACTGCAGGACATTCCTCGGGTGAGGCCAGAATGTCACGATGACACTCTCCTCTCCCCTCAGCCGCGACTCCTCGACAAGGGTCTTGATAACAAAACGGTGCCCGAGATGGACACCGTCGAAAAATCCGGTCGCTACAGCCATCTTACCAATCCGAAATCCTGTCTGTGAGGCAGAAGAGGATTCTTAGGATAGATTCGTGTCGCCACCTGGTACATGCCTGTCTTTTCAGGAGTTACGGAGGCATGGTAGGTTGCCTGCCCGTTCTTGAAGCTCACCACCTCGAATTCGCAGGTGTCGGCGATGTGCATCTTGCCCTTGGCGTCCATGGTGGTGAAGAGCATCTCCACTCCTATTTCTTCCGGCTGGAGCTCGCCCAGGTTCAGCACCACTTCCGACTGCATACCCTTGTCTGGCGAGACATTGTAGGTGGAGTTCAGCGGGGTGAAGGAAACGACCTCGATGTCGTTCCAGGCCCTCCGCACACGCTTCTTCCATGCGGCTATTTCGCGGGCGGCCTTGTAGTCATCCCTGATGAGGGAAGCGGCACGCTTCGCCTGAGGGAAATAGTACTGCTCGCAATAATCGGTGAGCATTCTGTTCGTGGTGAAGTTGCAGGCCACCTGGGCTATGGTGTTCTTTATGTATCCGATCCATGTCGAGCTTCTGTCCGTATCAGGGTCAAGATCATAGTAGGCCGGGGCGATCTCGCTCTCGATGATATTGTACATCGTGGCGGCATCGAGCTCGTTCTGATAATTCTGGTCGTCATAGGTGCGCTCCATAGGGAGAGCCCAGCCGGCGCCCTTCTTGTAGCCCTCAACCCACCAGCCGTCAAGCACGGAGAAATGCATGACACCGTTCATGGAAGCCTTCTCTCCGGAAGTTCCGGAAGCCTCCTGAGGACGGGTCGGGTTATTCATCCAGACATCCACGCCCTGGACAAGACGCTTGGCGAGAGAGATGTCGTAGCCAGGCACGAAGACAATCTTGCCGAGGAAGCGAGGATCCTTGGAGATCTCCACGATCTGCTTGATGAGGTCCTGTCCCGCCTTGTCGGCAGGATGGGCCTTGCCGGCGAAGATGAACTGAACAGGGAACTTAGGATTGTTGACGATGGCCGAAAGCCTGTCAAGATCGCTGAAGATGAGGGTACCGCGCTTGTAGGTCGCAAACCTTCTGGCGAAGCCTATTGTGAGCTTGTCAGGAGAAAGAGTCTCCTTGATGGCGACGATTTCCGCCGGCGAATAATGGTTGCCGAGCGATGGGTCGGCAAGCTTTTCGTTGACCACGCTGATGAGGGTCTTCTTGAGAATTTTGCGGACATTCCAGACCTCCTCGTCAGACACTTTGTAGATGCCTTCGAAGCATTTAGGGTCATAGTGATGGGTCTGGAACTCAGGGCCGAAGACCTTTGCATGAAGATTCTTCCATTCCTTGGACGCCCAGGTAGGGTAATGGACTCCGTTGGTCACGGAGCTGATGAAAAGTTCCTCAGGCAGATAGCCCGGATACATCGGAGAGAAGAGCTCCTGGCTTACCTTTCCATGGAGCCATGAAACTCCGTTCACGTTCTGGCTGCAATTGGCGGCCAAGGTGCTCATGTTGAATTTCTCTCCGGCATCCTCTGGATTGATCTTTCCCAAGGCCATGAAGGTGGTCCAGTCGATTTTCAGTCTGTCGGCATAATTGCCGATATATTTTCTGATAAGATTCTCGTCAAAGGCATCATGGCCGGCAGGCACAGGAGTGTGGGTCGTGAAGAGGGAAGAAGCCCTGACGACCTCAAGAGCCTCCTGGAAGCTGAGGTTGTCCTTCTCAATCAGTTCACGGAGCCTTTCGATGCCGGTGAAGGCGGCGTGGCCTTCGTTGCAGTGATAGATCTGCGCATCGATGCCGAGGGCACGCAGAGCACGTATTCCGCCGATGCCCAGAAGCATTTCCTGCTTGAGCCTATTCTCCCAGTCTCCACCATAAAGGTGATAGGTTATTTCCCTGTCCTCCTGAGCATTGGCCTCGAAATCAGTGTCGAGGAGATAGAGATCTGTACGGCCTACTTCGACCTTCCAGATTCTCGCGGTCAGATTTCTGCCAGGCAGGGCGATGGCGACGGTAACCCAGCCACCGTCCTTGTCCCTCACCGGAGAAGCCGGAATCTTGCTGAAGTCCTGCGCATCGTATTTGGCGATCTGGTCTCCCGCGGAGGAAAGCACCTGGGTGAAGTAGCCGAACCTATAAAGAAGGCCGACGGCAACAAGGTTCACATTCATGTCGCTGGTCTCCTTGAGGTAGTCGCCGGCGAGGATGCCCAGGCCTCCAGAATAGATTTTCAGCGAGGTGTCAAGCCCATATTCCATGCAGAAGTAGGCGATCTTCGGAGCCTTGCGTTCCTTCTTTGCCTCCATGTAGGCATTGTACTCCTTCATGACCTTGTCGAGAGCGGCGGTGAAGACCTCATCTGCCGCAAGCTCATTGAAGCGCTTTATGCTGACGGTGTCAAGCACGACCATAGGATTGTGGCCGGACTTGTGCCAGACATCCGGGTCAACCATCTTGAAAAGGGACTTGGCGCTGTCGTTCCAGCACCACCAGAGGTTCTTGGCAAGCTTTTCAAGAGCGCTGAGCGCTTCCGGAAGATGACGCGTAATCATTACGCTCTTCCATGTAGGTTCGTTGACTGCTATCTTTTCGTAACTCATAATCTTATCTTTTTCCGCTTTATCAAAGCTTCCTTTCTCCGCGGAAGCCTTGGCTATCGCCATGCCGTAGGCCTGGACGTAATATTTTATCTGATTCTTCCAGAGCGCGATCGAGGCGACTTCCCTGGCGTTCCGGGAATAGACCTTCTTCTCCTCATCGGAGAGATAGGCAAGCTCCCTTATCCTGTCGGCCACCGCGCAGACAGCCTCCTCGTAATTGGAGTCGTTCCTTTCAATGACGGCAACTCCAGGATGTTCACCCTCGTAATGAGTCATCACCCACATGCCGAAGCCGGCCAGAGTGGTGGTGAGAGTCGGAACGCTGAAGGCGCAGGCCTCGAGAGGGGTGTAGCCCCATGGCTCGTAATAGGAAGGGAAGACTGCAAGGTCGAGGCCTATGAGGATATGGTAGTAGGGCAGATTGAAAACGCCGTCCTTTCCGTCAAGGTAGGATGGAATGAAATAGATCTTGATGCGGCTCGCCGGGTCGTTGAGAAGGCCTGTCTCGGAAAAACGGCGGGTGATGGTGTCGTTTTCCGGATAGGCCAGCACATGAGAGGTCTGAGTCGTGTAGCCGAGTGCCTCTTCATTGCCCTCCAGCTTGGCCACGAGCTTCTTGTCCGGTCCGTTGTGTCCGGAAGGAATCATTATGAAGGCATGGATCTCCTTGCCGTCATAGCCCTCGGCCGCAAGTTTGGCGAGGGAATCTATGAAGACGTCAATGCCCTTGTTCCTATATTCATAGCGACCGCTTATGCCCATGAAGACCGCGTCCTCCGGGACCTGGGTGCCGGACATGGCGGAAGCCGTCTTGCGGAGGGCTTCCCTCGCGATGCCTCTGGCCTTAAGAAATTCTTCTTCGGAATCAGGAGTGATACTGTTCTCGAAGCCGTTCGGAGTCACCACATCGACCTCTCTGCCGAGAAAATGGGAACATTCCCTGGCAGTGATTTCGCTGACGGTGGTGAAGACATCGGCATTGTTCGCGGCAGTCTTCTCCATGGAATGTCTGGCCACGACACCGAACCTCTTCGCCGACTCCTCCGGTTCGTAGGACTCGAGCTTGTCATAGAGAGGCTGGTTGTTCCCCGCAAGGCTGCGGCCGAGTACGGTCGCATGGGTGGTGAGGACGGTCGCGACCGGAAGTCCGGTCTGCTTGAGATAAAGTATGCCGGAGCCTGTCTGCCACTCGTGGAACTGGGCCACGACCTTGTCAGACGGTTCTACATAATATTTGCAGAAACTCTCGATTACCATTCCGGACACCCAGCCGAAAAGAACATTCTCTTTGTAGTTCCAGTCTCCGGAGATGGAATCCACATTGTAAGTCTCCCAAAGCTTGCCGAGAATTTTGTCGACGTCGGTAAGGAACTGCTTGTAGTCCACCAGAATGGCTACCGGTTCTCCCGGGACATTCCAGTGTCCTATCCTGAGTCTGAGGCCCTGAGAAGCGGCCTTCTGGTTCCAGGAAGCGAAGAGTCCCGGGTCCTCGATGAAGTCCGGGTTAGAATCGGTGTGCATCCAGACGTCAGGTCCGATGAGGATATGGCGTCTCTTGCGCTGGGCCTTCAGATATAAAGCTTTGGTGGCGAGCACCGTATAGATACCCCCCACCTTGTTGCAGACTTCCCAGCTAACTTCGAAAAGATAATCAGGAATTAAATTCGTATCAGACATTTATGTTACTTTGCTTTTTTTGCCCCGCCCTTCTTGGCAGCGGGCTTCCCGGCGGAAGTTTTCGCCGCCTTAGATTTGGCCGGCGCTGTCTTCCTGACTGGTTTCGAAGGCATTTCTTCCTCCGAGTCCGATTTTTTCACATCGGAAACCGGGGCAAAGTTAACATTTAATAGCGAAGTTTCATCGTCGACCCGGATTGTAAAATCGCTTAAAACGTTCATATAGTTGATGAACGCCTCATATGGGGTGTCGTATGGATTGAAATACTTGTGCACCTCCCCGTCGGAGAAGAACTTCGTACACATATAGTAGAAGTGGTCGCTCTCCTGGAGATGACCGAAATCGGCCCAGATGTCAGGGTTGTTCACAAGTGAAACCTTCTCATAGAGCGAATAGAGCTTGTTGAAGGCATCCTGCTGGAGTTCGTTTCCTAGCCAGGCGGTGATATCCCTCTCTTCATCGGCCCAGGAAATGGTCTCAGGCACATCCAGGTCTGAGACAGCCTTGTAGTTCTTAGCAACCTCGGAAGGCGTTGCAAACTGGAAGCCGCCATCGGAGATGACGATGCCAGGAAGGGCCTTCATAAATTCGAAGATGCCGGACTGGGCGCTTTGATGCTCTCCGAAAGTCTCATAGTCCATGAAGAGATTTACTACATCTCCTCCATCCTTGACGGCATCCTTCAGCCATCCCAGATACTTATCGGCCGTGAGAGGCCAGTCGCTCCAGCCCTTGTCAGAGAAGCGGAAGGCTATGTCGTCGCTCAGACCGTAGTTTCTCAAGAGGAGTTTCAATCCCTTGCGGTTCTCGGCGCTGTAGACATAGTTAGGGCTGCGCCAGCCCATGATGTGGCGCGCTCCCTCGGTCAGCATCACGCGGTAGCCCATGTCGTAGACCTGCTTGCCGATAGAGTTGCTGTAGATAAGCTCGGTGTTGCGGAAGGCCACGGGAGTCACCCCATAATGGTCTTCGACGGCCTTTTTGTGAGCCTCGACCTGGCGGCGGAACTCGGCAGGAGAGATCAGCGAGGCGAGAGAATGGTTGTAGGTCTCGCTGAGGAACTCCACGCAGCCGGTATTCGCGAGAGCCTTGAAACTGTCGTTGATTTCAGGAGCATACCTGTCGAACTGGTCCATCGCGGAGCCCGATATTGAAAAGGCCACCTTGAAGGCACCCTTATATTTCTTGACCAGGTCAAGCAGGGCGGCGTTCATCGGGAGATAGCACTTCTGGGCTACCCTGCGCAGGATGGTCCTGTTGGCGAAGTCGTCATAATAATGAGAATCCTTTCCTATATCGAAAAATCGGTAGAGCCTGAGTCTGGTAGGCTGATGCACCTGGAAGTAAAGGCAAATACTCTTATTCATATCAAGTTTCTGTTTATTCGGTTAAGCTAAGACTGACTCGTAGACCTCTTTGATCTGGGCGGCCGCATTGTTCCACTTGAGCGTATCCACCTCTTCGTATCCATGGACGGAGGCGAACTTTGCGAGCGCCGGATACTTCACGAGAGCATAGATCTGGTCCGCCATGGCGTCGACATCCCAGAAATCCACCTTGAAAGCGTATTTGAGCACCTCCGCAGCCCCGCTCTGGCGGGAGATGATGGAAGGCACATTGGAGCGCATGGCTTCAAGAGGCGAAATTCCGAAAGGCTCGGAGACCGAAGGCATCACGTAAACATCCGAAAGGGCGAACATCTTCTGGACGTCTTTTCCCCTGAGGAAGCCGGTGAAATGGAATCTGTCAGAGATGCCAAGCCGGGCCACATAGCGGATGGCGCGATTCATCATATCTCCGTTACCTGCCATGACGAAGCGCACATGCTCCGTCCTCTTGAGCACCTTCGCGGCCGCCTCTATGAAATACTCAGGCCCCTTCTGGAAGGTGATTCTGCCCAGGAAGGTCACCACCTTGTCTTTCACTCCCCTCTCCACGCTGATGTTCTCCCTGCCGCTGAAGTCCACCGCATTGTGGACAGTGACGACTTTGGCGGGATCGATGCCGTATTTAGTAATGACGATGTTCCTGGTGAGGTCAGACACGGTGATGACCTTGTCGGCCTCTTCCATCCCCCGGCGCTCAATGGCGTAGACACGGGTATCTATCATCTGCTCGTTTCCGCGGTCGAAAGAGGTGGCGTGGACATGGACGACTAGCGGCTTACCAGTAAGCCGCTTGGCGGCGATACCGGCGTTGTAGGTGAGCCAGTCATGGGCATGGATAAGGTCAAACTCATCCTTATGCTCCATGGCTATGGTGCCTCCAACCATCGCATAGCGCGCGACCTCCTCCATGAGGTTCGAGCCGTATTTCCCAGAGAATTTGAATTTCTCGCCGTAGTTCACCTTGAAATCGCGGACCTGACGTTTCCTGTCAGCCTCGACCAGATCGTGGAACTCCTCCGGATCAAGATATGGAACCATGTTGGTCCCTATATGGACGAAGCGGACCTTGTCGAGGAAATCCTCGACGGTCGAACTACCCCCCGTGACGACAGCGACATCGCTGGCGTTTATTATCTTGGCGGCGCTCTGATCCTCGTCTCCCGAAGCTGAAGGCATCACGAAAAGAGTCTTCACGCCGTTGGCCGCAAGGCCTTTCACTATTCCATAACAGGCTGTGCCGAGTCCTCCCGAAATATGGGGAGGGAACTCCCAGCCGAACATCAATACTCTGATTGCCATATTCTATCCCTCCTTGTTTCTATCCCTTAGATAATCGATTCCCAGGAGCGCCGCGGTACTCAGGGCGGAAGAAATCGCCCCGTGAGGCTCGTGCGGAGGATCTCCGTCATAGAGCTCGCTTATCGCGCCGACTCCGTGTTTTGACAAGTCTTCTTCGAAGCCTTCGGTGAGCCAATTTATCTTGCCCATGAAAGAAGGCCCGTACATCCTGAAACAGATGTCAGCATAGTAGTAGAGCAGGAAAGGCCAGGCGCAGCCACCGTGATAGGCCAGATCCCGCTCGGTCTGGCTGCCCTCGTAGACGCCTTTGTAGAGGGCGTCGCGAGGAGACAGGGTGCGGATTCCGCGCTGAGTGAGAAGCTCCCTGTCGATGATTTGAATGACGCTGGCGGCCACGGCATCGTCCACCGGGTGATATGGCGCCCAGAGGGCCAGCATCTGGTTAGGACGCACTTCCATGTGGCGGCCGGAATTGTCTACATAGTCGGCGAGAAAGCCCAGATTCGGATCCCAGAAGGTAGGCTGGTAATTCTCGAGAATAGTGTCGGCCACCTTGTTCCATGTGGTCACGAAAGCGCTCCTGGTCGAGGTGTACTTCCGCTCCATCTCCAGTGCGAAATAAATGGCGTTGAACCACAGGGCGTTGGTCTCGACCTGATATCCCGCCCTCTCCGTTACTGGAAAACCGCCTATGTAGGCGTTCATCCACGTCAGGGCAGTCCGCTCGGCCTGGGCCCATAGAAGGCCGTTCGGCTGAAGGGAGACCTCCCTTCTTCGGCCCGGGAGATAGCTCTCAATGACCTGCTTGAGGGTGTCTCCGTATTTCTTCCAAACCTTCCTTGCGTCCGCACCGAAGTCGATGTACTGCTGGAGCACGGTGGCGAGCAGAAGCGGAGCCTCAACCTGTGTCGTGCGGCGGAAGAGCCGCTCCTGATTGTCTGCTATGAGATTGTCCAGTATCTCCTCGAACTCGGCTCGGTCACCGTTTGCGTAGAGAGTGAGCCCCGGAAGAGCAAGAAGGGTCTCCCTCAGGAGGCCCGTATAGAGCCAAGAGAAGCCCGCGGTAATCTGCTTGTGCCCTCCCCGGTCGCGTTTGAGCAGATCCGCGCAATGGACCAGCTGGTCATGGAAACTGCTGATTGTCCCCATCGAGGAGAGGTAAGTCTTGAATCTCTGGGAAAGTCCTCTCGCGGAGATTTCCTCTACGCCTGCCGAGAAGACGATGGAGCCGCCCTCGGAGAGGCCTTTCACGGTGAAGGAGCCCGGCACCAGAAGGTCTTCTTTGCAGGCGAAACCGCGGCGGGCCTCATCGGAATAGGTTATCCCCTTGTACCAGGACGGTTCTCCTCGCCATTCCGCCTTGGCTGAACTGATCTGAAGATTTAGTTCAGGAAAGCCCGGGTAAAGCCTGAAGGCCGCCCCGTTCTGAATCGGCCTGGCCGTCGTGTCAGCCCTGGGATTTTCCTCGGTGAGGGCGTGAATGTCCCTGAAGGCGAGGAAAGGCTTCAGCGTGAGGTCTACCCTGGAAGGGGTCTTCACGACGGTGTATCGTATCATGACCTGGTCGCTGTCCGGGACAAGGAGGACTTCCTTCGTGAAGAGGATCTGCCCCACCTTGTAGGTTACGGCAGGGATCGGATCCGCCCCGAAGTCAACTATGTATTTATGGCCCCTCGGCTCGTAGATGTCGCCATAGCGGTGGATGCCGAGGTTGAATTGTTTACCGTCGACGGTAAGGCTCTCGTCTATGGCTGACAGAAGGATGTGCTTCTTGCCGCCGAAGCCGTCTACCGGCACGCAGAGGAGGCCGTGATAACGTCTGGTGTTACAGAAAACAATGGTTGTGTTACAACAGGCCCCGGTCTTGTTCGCGAGGATGATCTCTCTCTTGAGCGAGTACGACAAGTTGACTAGCTCGGCTTTGTTGAATTTAAGAAACGCCATTTCAGTTAAAGTTTCCTTGTTAACCATCAAATCCGCTCCAGCACTACGGCGCAGCGGCTGGGCAGGTAGAGATAGAGGGTACCGCCGAACGACTGATTGCCGTTAGGGCTCTTGACCGGTACCGCTATATGACGCTCCCCAAGCTTTATTCGCTGAAAACCGTCGAAGTCTTTCTCGTCCGTATCCATGACGATTCTGTACTCTCCTTCGGGGGCAGAGAAGCCATAGTCAGGGAAAGATTCCACCGGGTGGAAGTTGAAAGCAAATATACGATTTTTCCGCATGAAAATCAAGATGTTTTTGGCCTCATCGGCTGTCAGAAGGACGGGTCTTTCGCTTAGGAATCCGCTTTCTTTCTCAAGATGGATCATGGCCTTGTCGAAATTGTTCAGATATTTGTATCTGAGGTAATCCGGCTCGGAAAGATGCCACTGTCTCCTGGCATATTTGTAAGACCATCCGTTCCCCTGCCTCGGAAAATCGATCCACTCAGGATGGCCGAATTCGTTCCCCATGAAATTGAGGTAGCCGCCGCCGGCCGTGGCAAGGGTCACGAGACGAATCATTTTGTGGAGGGCGATGCCCCTGTCGACGACGGGATTCTTGGAATCCGTGTTCATGGACCAGTACATATCCTTGTCAATGAGCCTGAAGATTATGGTCTTGTCTCCGACGAGGGCCTGGTCATGGCATTCCGCATAACTGATGGTCTTCTCATCCGACCTCTTGTTGGTAAGCTCATACCACATCTCGCCGGGGCTCCATTGCTCGTCGCTCTTTTCCTTGATCCATTTTATCCAATGGTCAGCTATGCCCATGGCCATCCTGAAGTCGAAGCCTATGCCTCCAGCCTCGAAAGGCGCCGCCAGCCCGGCCATTCCGCTCACATCCTCAGCTATTGTCAGGGCCTGCGGGTTGATTTCATGGATCAGCATATTTGCGAGGGCAAGGTATTGCAGAGCGTTCTCGTCGACACCTGAATTAAAATAGGCGTCATAGCCGCCGAAGTCCTTTCCCAGCCCGTGGTCCCAGTAGATCATGCTCGTGACCCCGTCGAAACGGAAGCCGTCCAGCATATACTCCTCCATCCAGAACTTACAGTTAGACAGGAGGAAATACTTCGTCTCATCCTTGCCGTAGTCGAAACATCTGGAGCCCCAGGCGGGATGTCTCCCCTGAGGGCCGGAGTAAAAATAGGTATGATCGGTGCCGTCGAAGAGGCTCAGTCCCTCCGCCTCGTTGTCGACGCTGTGGGAATGTACTATATCCATGACGACGGCTATCCCCAGGCCGTGTGCTTCATCCACGAGGAGTTTAAATTCTTCAGGAGTGCCGAAGCGGGAGCTCAGCGCGAAGAAATTGGAGACCTGGTAGCCGAAGGAGCCGTAATACGGATGCTCCTGGAGGGCCATTATCTGGATCGTATCATAGCCGAGGGCGGCTATGCGCGGAAGGACACCTGTCCTGAACTCGTCGAAGGTGGCGACCTTCTCCTCTTCCGAACTCATGCCGATGTGACATTCGTAGATGAGAGGATTCTTCCTCGGTCCCGGCCTGCCGTTTTTCCAGCGGTAAGGTTCGTCAGGGGCCCAGATCTGGGCGCTGAAAAGCTTGGTGTCCGGGTCCTGGACGGCGCGGGTGCAGTAGGCCGGGATTCTCTCTCCTCCCCCACCAGGCCATTCTATCCATAGTTTGTAATGGTCGCCATGGCGGAGGAACATAGCCGGAAGCCTTATCTCCCAGTCGCCCCGGCCGAGGGGCTGGAGCTGATAATCGTTGATGCGCTTCCAGTTGTTGAAGTCGCCAATGAGATAAATACGGGTGGCGTTAGGGGCCCACTCGCGGAAGACCCAGGTGCCGTCAGCGCAGCGATGCATCCCGTAAAAGAGATGGTTGTTTACCCCGTCCGAGAGGGAGCCGTTCTTGGCTATCCTATCCTTCAGGGCAAGGATATCGCCATGACGGCGGTCTATCACGCCCTTGTAGGGTTTGAGATACGGGTCTGTCTCGTATATCTTATTCATATCATGAACGTTTTTCCATAGGGTCCGATCCTCAGAACGGCAAGCCGTCGTTATCCTGCAGGCCCCGACCCTGCCCCTGCCCCTGAGAAGCCGGCCACTGCCCCTGCCGCCCCTGAGGCATCTGCGGTTCCTGCGGAATCTGCAAAGCGGCCTCTTCCTGAGTAAGAGCCGCGACCTTCTCTCTCATGGCCCTCAGATACCCTCTGCAATCCTTGATGAGTTCCTTGGACCTCTTCACCTGCTCGTCGATTTCGCCAAGACCAGTCTGAGGGTCTTCAACCTTTTCAGCTATTTTCTCGAGTTCGGCCATAGCCTTCTCGAAATCAAATTCAACCTTATCCATATCGTCAGCCAATATAGCTTTATTATATCAGATATTCAACTAAATATATCAGATTTCCAACCCGATACTCACTTTCCCTCACCTTGGTTCCTCTCCCTTCTTTCCACACCCGTAACCTCGGCGCGGAGGGTACCGTCGGAGAACATTACGCTCATTCTGTCACCCGGCGAGAGCCTAGTCACCGAATCAATCTTACGCTCATTCCCGTCCAGAACCAGCGCATAGCCCTTCGCCAAAATATTGCGCGGATCAGAGCTCTTTATCTTCACCTCAAGAAGCTCCACAGCCCTCTCCGCATCCGTAAGGCGCAGAGCCATCGAGGAACGAAGCCGGGGGACAAGGACCTCAAGCATCCTTTCCTCGGCATCAAGTTTAGCCACTGGCGCCTTGAGAATCCTCTTTTCGAGAGTGTCCAGCCTCACAGTCTGTTCTGCAACCTTCCGGCGGAAGGCTCCATTAATATTCTTCTCCAGATAATCCAGCCCCTCAGCAAGAGCGGCGAAACGGCTCCGCACCCTTTCCCTGATCTGACGTCCAAGGCCCTCCAGCCTCAAATCCCCCTCGCCCAGTCTCTCGGCGGCGGCGCCGGCGATTCTTGAGGCGATCGCGCTGATCTTCTTGTCTTCCCCGGCATAGATGGCGATGAAATAATCCGCTAGAGCAGTCGGAGTCTTGACATAGACGTAAGAGACCATGTCGCAGACATGGAAATCACGGTCATGACCTACCGCCGTGAATACAGGCACGGGACAGAGAGCTATTGCCTTGGCGAGATTGTAGTCGTCATAGGCGATCAGGTCCTGGCCGGAACCTCCTCCGCGGATGATGAGTATGGCGTCATAAGCCGGCCTGAGCGTGGAAGAGGCAGCCAAGCCCGGGAGAGCCGAGGTGCCGGGAAAAACCCTAGACGCGGCGGCGATAGCGGCCGAAATGCTCGAGGGGGCCTGATCGCCCTGCATCAAGGCCGGGAACAAATCGACATGGAACTTATATCCCCATGAATTTTCTTCAAGGTGCCTGCAGAAATCTCCGTAGCCTGCCGCCGTATCTGAAGAAATCACGGCAAGACGGTACGGGAGCCTGGCGAGAGTAAGGCTTTTCTGCCTTTCCAGAAGGCCGTTGATCCTGAGAGCTTCGATGGTCTGGCGCCTGAGAGCTTCCTGTTCCCCGAGCGTATACGAGGGATCAATATCCCTGATATTCAAGGAATAGCCAAATACTTCATGGAACCTAACCTCGACCAAGGCAAGTATCTTCATGCCCTGGGCGAGCTGCTGGCCTGTCACTCTCTGGAATTTACCGAAAATTGCGGGGACATCGCTGCTCCAGACCATGGCTCTGGATGAAGCCAGAGTCGTTCCGTCCGGCTGCGTCTGAACCAGATTCAGGTAGACATGCCTCCGCTTCTCGCTCACGGACTGGACTTCCGCCCTTACCCACAACAGATCCTTAAAATTTTCCGAAATACAATCTCGAACCCGGATCTGGAGAGTACAGAGGTCGATTGAACTGATTTCCGCCATACTCTTTTCTCTTACAAGGCAAATTTAGGAAAAACTTGCTATCTTTGTATGAAAGAAGTGTCCATAATGAAAATAACAGAAGCCAAATTCGCCGGCAGCAGCACCCGCACAGACGGACGCCCGTCACCTCGACTTCCAGAGTTCGCTTTCATAGGACGCTCCAACGTGGGGAAGTCGTCTCTCATCAATATGCTGACCGGTTGCGGAAAGCTCGCCATGACTTCGTCCACCCCGGGAAAGACAAAGGTCGTAAACCATTTCCTGATCAATCGCAAATGGTATCTGGTCGACCTTCCGGGCTACGGCTACGCAAGCATGGGAGCCGCCGACAGGCAAAAGCTTCATGATGTCATCAGCGACTACATAAGTTTCTCCGAAGATCTGGCTCTTCTCTTCGTCCTGATAGACTCAAGGCACAAGATCCAGAAGAACGACTTGGAGTTTATCAACGAGATGGGAGAGCACAGGGTCCCCATAGCGCTGATCTTCACCAAGGGAGACAAAATGGGGCCTAAGGCCCGAGAGGATCAGGTCAAGGAAAGCCTTGACGCCCTGAAGGAGACATGGGATGAGCTCCCTCCTTATTTCATAACTTCGTCGCAGACGGGAATGGGACGGGAAGAGGTGCTCGGATACATCGGAGAAGTGCTCGGGATTTCTGAATGAGAACAGACTAAACGAAAAAGCATTGATATGAAGTACCAAAGAATGGAACTTTTTGCCTGCAGGGCTTCGAGAGACTTTGCGAGCAAAGTTATCGACGGATTGAACGCCATCCGTCAGCCTGGCGAAGAGGAGTTCAAACTCGGTGATGCGGAGACGACCCAGTTCAGCGATGGCGAATTTCAGCCAAGTTACTCTGAGAGCGTCCGCGGCGCTACCGTATTCATCATCCAGTCCACTTTCCCGCCTGCGGATAACCTGCTTGAGCTTCTTCTGATGATCGATGCCGCCAAGAGGGCTTCTGCCGACAAAGTCATAGCCGTTATGCCTTATTTCGGCTGGGCCCGTCAGGACCGCAAGGACAAGCCGAGGGTCTCCATCGGAGCCAAGCTTGTAGCCAATCTGCTTAAGGCGGCCGGAGCCGACAGGGTAATGACCTGCGACCTCCACGCCGACCAGATCCAGGGCTTCTTCGATTTCCCTGTAGACCATGTCTTCGCCAGCAAGGTCTTCATTCCTTGCCTTAAGGAGCTGAACCTTCCGAACCTTTCCATAGCGGCCCCTGACATGGGCGGGGCAAAGAGGGCAAACGCCTACGCCAAGGAGCTGGGCTGCCCTGTGATCATCTGCCACAAGTCCCGTCCGAGGCCTAACGTAGTCGCTTCCATGACCGCTATCGGAGAAGTGGAAGGCAGAGACATCGTCATTGTCGATGACATGATCGACACGGCCGGCACCCTCACCAAGGCCGCCGACCTGCTCATGGAGAAGGGTGCGAACAGTGTCCGCGCCTGCGCGACGCACGCCGTCCTTTCCGGACCGGCATACGAGCGCATCGCCGCTTCCGCCCTCAAGGAGGTCTTCGTCACAGACACAATTCCTCTCACCAAGGACCCTTCGGTTGACAAGAGCAAGATCAAGGTCATCAGCATGACCGGAGTCTTCGCTCAGACTATCAAGAGGGTCAACAATTTCGATCCTATCAGTACCGAATTCATATTCTAGATGAAAGTTTTCCTCGCAGCCATACTTCTTCTTGCGATCGGCATCACGCTCATGTGCTTCAACATTATTTTCCGCAAGAACGGACACTTCCCTCAGACAGATGTGGGGAGCAATGAAAACATGCGCAAGCTCGGCATCCGCTGCATGAAAGAGGAAGAAGATGAGATCTGGGGAGGGAAGGCCCGTGCCCGGAAAAAGGATGCGTCCTGCTCCGGGCTTTATTCGAGCGACTGCATCGGATGCGGGCTTTACCCTTATTCCGAAAAGAAAAACACAGCAGAGAAATGAGCCTTGTCGCAATCGTAGGCCGGCCTAATGTCGGCAAGTCCACCTTATTCAACCGTCTGGTCGGAATGAGGAAAGCCATAGTCGATGAAACCGCCGGAGTGACCAGGGACCGCCACTACGGCAAATGCGAGTGGTGCGGCAAGGAGTTCTCGGTCGTGGACACTGGAGGCTGGTCTTCCGGTTCGGACGATGCCTTCGAGGATGAAATCCGCAAGCAGGTTACCATCGCCATTGAAGAGTGCGATCTGGTACTTTTCATGGTGGAGGCCGGTACGGGGGTGACCGACTATGATGCCGAAATCGCCGACATCCTCCGCCGCAGCGGGAAGAATGTCATTCTCTGCGTCAACAAGGTTGACAGCGGGGAGAAGATGTACGATGCCTATCAGTTCTATTCTCTTGGGCTGGGGGAGATTTTCAGTGTTTCCGCCGCGAACGGCAGCGGGACCGGCGAGCTCCTTGACGAGGTGCTGAAAAAGCTTCCTAAGGATGCCGCCGCAGAGGATGATCACGCCGATCTGCCTCACATTGCCATCGTCGGCAGGCCTAATGTCGGCAAGTCTTCTCTGACGAACGCCCTGCTGGGCGAAGACAGGAATATAGTGACTCCTGTCGCCGGAACGACCAGAGACTCTATCGCGACCTACTACAACAAGTTCGGCCATGAGTTCATGTTGGTCGACACGGCAGGTATGCGCAAGCGGAACAAGGTCAACGAGAATCTTGAGTTCTACTCCGTCATGAGGACTATCAGGGCCATCGAGCATTCTGATGTCTGCGTGCTGATGATTGACGCGACCACAGGAATGGAAGCCCAGGATATGTCTATCTTCAACCTCATTCTGAAGAACAGGAAGGGCTGTGTGATAGTGGTGAACAAGTGGGATCTCTTCGAGAAGGAGAGTAATACGCTCAACGCCTACCGTGAGGCCCTGAAGGCCCGCCTGGCTCCTTTCGACGATGTACCTATAATCTTCACTTCGGTGACCCACAAGCAGCGCATCCTTGACGTGCTCAACGAGGTGGCGCATGTGGCCGATAATTATCGCCGGAAGATTTCCACTTCCAAGCTCAACGATGCTCTCCTGCCTGTAACCGCGGAATATCCTCCTCCGGCATGGAAAGGGAAATATGTGAAGATCAAATATGTGACACAGCTTCCGACGGCCTTCCCGGCCTTCGCATTCTTCGCTAATCTCCCGCAATATGTCAAAGAGCCGTACAAGCGTTTCCTCGAAAACACCCTGCGGCAGAACTTCGACTTCAACGGCTGCCCAATCCAAATCTTCATCCGCCAGAAATAGCCCGGCACAGACCACGCCCCCAGCGCCCTCTGAGCCGCCACCCCGGCACAGGGGTACAGCATGCCTGGGTGAACATGAACAGCAATCCTCAAAATATGCCCCTTTTGCCGGCTTAGAGGCTGAGCTTGAGCCCGGCCATGAAGGTGGCCCGGGGCATCGGGTAGCCGAGGTTGATTTCGTACTTCTGGGCGAGGAGGTTGTTAGCGATGAGCCAGAGAGTGAGATTGTCGCAGAGAGCGTAGTTAAGCCCTGCATCAAGAAGGCAGAAAGTTTCCTGCGCCTCGGCCGCGCCAATCGACTTATACAAGCCGTCAACATAAGTCAGGCCCGCATTGACAGACCATTTCCCACTATGAAAACGCGCTCCGGCATAACCCTTATACTCAGGGGCGGCAACGACATGATGGGCCATGTGCAGAAAGCCGTGATTCGTGGTAAGCTCGAATTTGTCATTCACTCTGTAGGCGGCCTTAAGCTCGACTCCGCTATTCTCGATCACTCCAGTGTTCACGTTCTGCCGGTTTATGGTCTGGATCATGTTGTCACCTTTTAAATAATAGAGCGCAAGACCATATGACAGCCTGCCAGCGAAGGCGCCGCCTTTCCATGAAGCCTCATAGTTCCAGATTCTCTCAGGCTTAAGCTCCTGGGAAGAGCTCGGATATAGGAAGAGTTCTCTCATGTTAGGATTACGGAAGCCCTTGCCAGCCATAAGCTTGAGCGTTCCGGCATTCCAAGGGCGAATCTGGAGACCACCCTGCGGAATCCACTCCGAATGGCTCTTGCCCAGACCGCACATGGTATAAGTGTCGAAGCGAACGCCGCCGAACACATCCAGCCAGCTGAGCAGAGACTGGCGGAGATCCAAATAGCCGGCCACATCATTGCGGTGCGAGGCCCCGGCATTCTTGTACTGGACAGGAAGGGTCTCGCCGCTCTCCTTGGAGGTATAATAGGCATGACCGTAGATATGCTGAAAGTCAAAGCCGAGAGTGATGTAACCGCCTTTGACCCAGTTGATTTCCTGCCAGGCACCCAGGCCGGTGATGTTGTCGATGGAACGGAAATACCTGTCGGTACGAGTATGCGGGGAGGAAGTGCCGTCATCGATCTTGTGCCGGCCGAAATCGGTGTAGACGCTCAGATTTCCGCGGGTCTTTTTATAGAGATTGGAAAGAGTCGCCGCCCCGGAGCCCCTGCTTATCCACTGTGCAGCATGATAGACAGGCTCCTGCACAGAGCCCGGGTAACGAGAAATAAAATGCGTAAGATTGAAATTTCCGTCAGCCTTCCAGTGGGAAGAAAAGTCATAGCCGGCGCTGAAGGTTCCTCCATATTGCTGGTAAGCCATGTGAGGACGATGGTTGTCAGTCCGCGCATACTGCCCGGCCACGTTCGTCCAGAATTTGCCTCTCCTGTACTGGTCGCTGGCCTCGGCCGTAAAGGTACCGTAGCTTCCCGACCCGAGGACGAGGTCAAGGTCATTTCCGTTAGAGAGTTTCTTCTTAGTGACGATATTGACCGTGCCGCCCATGGCATTAGAGCCATAAAGCAGGGACGAAGGACCGCTGGAAACCTCGACCCGCTCGGCCAGGAGATTCTGATAAGAGTCCGCGAAAGCATGGCCATAGACTCCGCTGTACCCAGGGTGGCCGTCAATGAGGACGAGCACGCGGCTAGCACCGCTCGAAAGGCCGCGGATGCTGATGTTACCCGATCCGCCGTCGGATATGCCGTATCCCAGCATGCCCCTGGAGGTGAGCATGAGCCCGGGAACTTCCTGCATGAGCCTCGGAAGCACGCTGAGGTCATGGTTCATGGAAAGAGAAGCCGAGCCCAGGACGTCGATGGTCTGGGGCATATAGCGTTCTCCCGCCCTGGCAAGGGAGTCAGTCACGACTGCCGCGGCAAGGGTGTCTACAGAAGCAACCTTCACTCCGGGCTTTACAGAAGAGTTCATGGTATCGAGCTTTACCGCTGAGAGCGTCGTTTCGGAGAAGCCGGAGGAGGGAAAGGCGAAAAAGCCTGCTGCAGCCAGCAGGCAAAATAAAAGGCCTTTATGATTCATGTAATTACTTATCAATGTCTACAATGATGTATTTCTCCGTACCAAGGCCGATATGTTCCGCCCAGTCGATAGTATGAGTGCCGTGCTGCTTGTCAATACGTGCGAGAAGGTCGCCGGGGTCGTTCTCAGCTGTCACTTTCTGGCCATTGATGATGTCCACGCAAGCCTGGTCAAGCGCCACAGGGTCGAGGCTGGCGAGGATACCGTAGTCCTTGAGCTTCACAGGAGCAGGATGGGCTACGCAATCACAGCCAATGGACATATTGTTCATGACGCTGATGAAGATGATGCCTCTCTCGGCCCTGAAATAGTCGACAACTGCCTGGGCTGCCGAAGCCATGCTCTCGAGGAAGCCGTCCTGATCATCTACATATTTCTGCCAAAGGTCGTCAGGAGTCTGGATACGGCCTGCCGAATGGATATAGGCCTTGCCGTTTCTGCTGGCAACTCCGATGCTGAGATTTTTAAGCGCTCCGCCATAGCCTCCCATCGGGTGGCCTTTGAAGTGATTGAGAGTCACCATAAAATCGTAATTCGCGAGATGACCGCCTACAATGTCATACTTGAGGTGGCTTCTATCCTTGACGGGGATGCGGATTTCGTCATATTCGTCCATGAGATCGACAGCGAAAAGAGAGTCGAAACCATGCCTGTGAATCACGTTCCAATGGTCCTTGGTCTCCATTCTGTCACCCGGGTAGGCAGTGCGGCACTCGACTATCGTTCCGTTAACGGTGTCCACGAGGTCGCGGATCAGGGTAGGTTTCAAATAGTTAGGGTTGTCGCCTTCGCCCGTTGAAATCTTTACGGCAACTCTTCCTTCAGCCTTGACGCCCAAGGCTTTGTATATTCTGACGAGAGACTCGGGGCTGATTTCTCGGGTCTGATAGACAATGGCTTTACCCTCCTTGCGAGCCTTCTCGATGGCCGAAGACGCGTCCTTTGAAGAAGCACTGACGACCTGCACCTCTCTGCCGTCTTTCGCACTGGCGGAGGAGAGCGGCATAGGCAAGGCCGCTATAAGAGCCAATGCGGCGATAATTAGATTCTTTTTCATAGATCCCTTATCATTTAACATCTACAAATATGGAAAATACTATTCGATAATTATCAGCCTCGGGTATTCATGGAATTAAATTATCGCAGTAATCTATGTGTTATTGACAAATAGTGAAGCCTCGCAGACGCCTCCGCAAGTCCGGAGTTGAAACTGGGCGGAACGAGGAAGCAGGCGAGGGAGGCGGGCACAAGTCGGGAAGAGAGGTCTCAACCCACGCGGTAGTACTTCCGGATAATCCAGTCGAAAAGTTTGGCGGGGAGAAGGCGCTTTGCCACGACCGACAGACGCTGGAGGAAGGTAGCGACTATGTAGCTGTCTCCAGGGTTGCGCATCGAGATGATTTTTGAGACTTTTGCCGCGAGGACTTCCGGCCTGAGTCCGGAAAGCTCATTACGCCTGATTTCCTCGAGAGAACGGCGGTAGGACGGGTAGGCCGAAGCGGCCGACTCCGGGTCCACGCTCTTCCTTCTCGCTGTGAAATCGGTGTGGAAATCTCCCGGCTCTACCACCGTAACCTTTATTCCCAGGTCTTTAACCTCCATCCTCAGAGCCTCGCAATAGCCCTCGACCGCGAATTTTGAAGCGGAATAAAGGCCTTGGAATGGCAGACCGATAAGGCCTCCGATGGAACTTACCGCTATGATTCTGCCTCCTCCCTGAGCCCTCATGACCGGGAGTACATAGTGAAGGACGCGTACCATGCCGAGCCAGTTCACATCCATCTGAGAGCGCGCATCCTCTATGCCGCACATCTCCAGCGGGCCTCCTATGCCGCAGCCTGCATTGTTGATCAAGACATCGATTCTTCCCTGTTCACTCATCACCATTCCAACGGCCTCTTTTACCGAGGCCTCGTCCGTGACATCGCAGCGGAGGTAACGCACAAGCGGAAGTTCATCGGTTTCTCGGCGATGAGTGCCATACACGATATGCCCCTCCTGCGACAGACGCAGGGCGGCAGCCTTTCCGAAACCAGAAGTTATCCCCGTAATAAGTATGACCATGAATCTACTGATTATTTCGAATTCACTGAAACTGGCGTTAAAGAAAGGCATTTTCCGTCTTTTGATGAAATTTTCCGCCAATTATCCGACATTATCCGTGAAGAGAGCGCCTTTAGCGCCAAGGCAGGTCCATGAAGGGCCATATGATAAGGGGACGGCTGAAAAATATCGGCCCCTTATGCAAGATTTTCCCCTATCCTGTATTTATCTTCATGGAAAGGCTCATGAGAAAGAGCCATGAAAAGATAAATACAAAACATCATGAATATGAAACTATGGAAATCAGGCCTTGCGGCCGTGGTCGTCACAGCGATGGTTTCATCCTGCGACCTGCTGGATAACGACAAGAACGTTTATTACCCACAATATCCTAACGCCGTGGTGACAGTCAAGACCACCCCAGAGAACACCGTGTATTACCAGCTTGACGACAGCACTACGCTGATTCCTACGAATATCACGAAGAATCCTTA
This sequence comes from Bacteroidales bacterium UBA7258, assembly GCA_002472565.1. Classification (GTDB taxonomy): domain Bacteria; phylum Bacteroidota; class Bacteroidia; order Bacteroidales; family UBA932; genus Cryptobacteroides. Next base: position 42,094 of record DKSK01000030.1, read on the forward strand.
CAAAGGCGAATGCCGGGCGCTCGTCAATGTTAAAATATTGGACGAAGAGGCGGCGGCCCCATACGATAAGTCAGTCTACGTCAACTGGATCGACAGCATCCTGACCAAGCCGGCTGTCCTCTCTGCCGAGGACAACGACAAGGCCTACGGCTCGGACGAAATAGATATTTTGAGCGATTGGGTGAATGTCGCCGAAGACGGCTATCTGACACTTCACGTCGTAGGCAACTTTGGGGCCTCCGGCAAGGTCCATACCATCAATCTTCTTACCGGAGTGAATCCGGAGGATCCTTACGAGGTTGAGCTCAGGCACGATGCCAAGGGAGACATCGGCGGCCATCTTTACGGAGCCTACGTAGCTTTCCGCCTTTCCGGGCTCCCAGACTCAGAAGGCAAGACCGTGAACCTGACCCTGAAATGGAAGTCGCCTATGGGAGAAAGGTCTCAGGTCTTCAAGTATAAGACCAGAAAAGACTAAAACTAACAGGCCGGGATCCCATAAGGTTGGCCGGGCCTCAGAAACTGAGTCGGGCGAAGATAGGAAGATGGTCCGAAGCCGCTTCGATGGAAGCCCCATGGCGGGCGGCCTTCTTCCCTATGGGACTCGACGGACTTACCGCACCGGCTGATATCACTCTCACCGGAGCCGCGGAAGTAAGGCAGAAGATATGGTCGATACAGACCTTAGGACCCTTGGACGGGAAACTTAGATCATCGGCCGAAAGGCGCGTCCAGCAACGCTGAAGCTCGAGGATGGGACGGGAGCCCGGCTGAAAATTCATGTCTCCGCAAAGGAATACCGGAACAAGGCTTCCGGAATAATGCCTGCTCACCCATTCATTGATGACTTTGGCCTGGGCGATGGCGGCATCCTCATCTGCGAAATCCAGATGAACGGCCCCTATGACATATTTGTCCGTCTCGACAAAGGCGGCAGACCTCGGCTCGGAACCGCCCTCCTTAGGCAGAGGTAGAGTATACCTCGCCTTCACCCTGGTCCGTGAAGGCAAGATCACACCGTTGCCATAGGCCCCTCCGGCATAAGACATTGCCCTTCCGAAAGACCATTTCCATCCCAAGTGACCTGAAAGCTGCTTCGACTGGTCGAAACCATGTCTGCGATTGCAGCTGTCGAGTTCATTGAGGGTGACGACGTCCGCTCTGGCAGCCTTGATGATCCGCGCCACCTCCGGAGAACTGTCCTCCTCATATTTTCCGAAGGCTCCGACATTGTAGGAGAGGATGGTAAAAGAAGGCGAGCAGGAAGAAAGGAAGGCCGTTATGGATATGACCAAGAGGCAGAGGCCGGATTTTGGATCCATGGCGGCCTATTCGTTTTCGGAAACGGCCCAGACCTTATTCAAGGCGATTTCAGCCTCTTGTGGTCTACCCTGGAGAATGGCGTCCATGAGCATCTTATGGTCCGGCAGACTCTTCTCAATCAGATCAATATCCGTAAATTGATACTCAAAACTATGACGGAGCTGGTTCGAGAGGCCGCGGTAAAGGTCATAGAGCAGGCTGTTATGAGAAGCCTTGGCTATGGCGACATGAAATCTCACATCGTTGAAGATTACGGACGAAAGATCTCTCTGGGAGCAAGCTTGGACCATCCCGTCATAATACTTTCTGATTGCCGCCGCGTCTGCGGGAGTCTTCCTGGAGGCGGCCATTCTTGCGGCCGGTCCTTCTATGACAAGCCTGACTTCATGCATCTCCTTGATTCCGGCTACCTGCAGCCTCTCCTGATAATTGACTATCGGATCGACTGTCCTTACATATGTTCCTCTCCCCTGCTCGATGCTGACATAGCCAAGCTGGGCAAGGACTCTCATAGCCTCCCTTACGGTGGAACGTCCCACGCCAAAGAACTCCATCAGTTCGGGCTCGGTAGGAAGTTTGTCTCCCACCTTGAATTTACCACTGATGATACGCTTCTTCATCATGTCAGAAACGTTTACCGCCAAGGTCTTCCGTTTCTGGGCATCATTGCTTTTTGCCATAACTGCGCTAATAAATTAAGACGACCTTCGGCTTCGCGTCCCAGGATATTCCCCGCGTTCCTAATCTCGTCTAGTCCTACAACTCAAAAACTGTCAGAGCAGAAGACCCACGGCAGAATTTCCACACCGCCCGGCCAGCTGTTCCGTCCAGCAATACAAGCGGAAATCCTTTTCAGGGTAATTCTCTTTCAAATCATAGCCCAGCTCTCAAATCTAATCGGAAACCTCATTTCAATCATGCTTACAGATGCCCTGCCTATGATTTCCGCATTCCCTTGATAAGATTTCAGCCTCACAAATATATTGAATTATTTTATTTATTCAAGAAATTAAGAGAAAAATCAGCAACAGATTGCCCTGGTTCAGCGAAAAAATTGTTTAAAAGTGGGACTTTGTATAACAATTCAGTTTTGGAATGGCTTTATCCGGCACCCTCAGTAAAGCCTGCGGCCTGCAGTCAGCGTGGAAATGGGAAAGTTCTTGGTTTCAGATTATAAGCATATGTTCCGGCAGAAAGACAAGCGCCGTCTCTGCGAAAAGGGACGGCGCAAAATGAAGTCCAGAATCAAGGATTAGCCGGATGAAGCAGGAGCATGCTTCCCTGGAGACTGCTCCGAGGCATCAGGGTTGTATTGCAGAAGATCGCCAGGCTGGCAGTCAAGCGCCCTGCACAAGGCGTCGAGCGTCGAAAGGCGCACGGCCTTGGCCTTGCCCGTCTTCAATATGGATAGGTTGGACGGGGATATGCCTACCTTCTCGGCAAGTTCACCGGAAGTCATTTTCCGGCGGGCAAGCATCACGTCCACGTTCACTACAATCATTTTCCTGATGGCAGTTCGCCTGATGCGGAGTCATCTCCCGGATTCACCGGAGATTTCTGTCCTTTCAGATAATTAGGAAGTTCCATTCCGGCCATCTTGAAGAGATCCTCAAGCGGCGGTACGGATTTCATCATTCCCGAGATGAAGTTTGACGTAGCGGTCTTGCCGTCCGCGCCGCTTCCTCCGTCCCAGACGGTCACCTTGTCGATGTTGATACCCTTGACCGCCTCAACCTGAGTCTTGACGAGCTCCGGCAGCTTGTCCGCAATCATCATCAACACAGCTTTCTGCGGGTCATTTCCGGCAGAGCCGACAAGGCGCTGGAAACCATCGGCCTGCTTTGACAGGACCTCATAGAGTCCCCTCGCCTGGGCTTCCATCTTGGCATAGGTCGCATCGGCCTCTCCCTTTGCGATACGGCGCTGCTTTTCAGCCTCCGCCTCAGCCTCGATGACCACCTTCTCCTTGTCGATTTCGGCAGGAACGACTACGTTTGCCTGCTGGGTCGCCTTCTCGCGCTCGGCACGGGCAAGCTCGGCGTCACGCTCGGTCTGATATGCTTCCTTCAAGGCAAGCGCGGCCTGGACTTTCTCGGCCGCCACGGCCTTTCTTCCCGCCTCGGCCTCTTTCTCGCGTCTGTCTGCATCGGAATTGGCGATCTGGACCTTTGCGGCGTTCTCTCCCTCGACAGCCTTCGCATTGGCGGCGTTGACGTTGATACGTTTGTCCCTGTCTGCTTCGGCTTTTCCGATTTCTCCGTTCCTGTCCTGCTCGGCGACGCTCTTCTTGGCATCGTTTATAGCCTTGGCGGCAGCCTCCTTTCCAAGGGCCTCGATATAGCCGGATTCATCACGGATATCGGTTACGTTGACGTTGATAAGTTTAAGACCGATTTTGCGCAATTCGGCCTCTACATTTGCGCTGACATTCGCCAGAAATTTGTCTCGGTCGGAATTGATTTCCTCGATATCCATGGTAGCGATGACAAGACGGAGCTGGCCGAAAAGAATATCGGTGGCGATGCTCTGGATATTCGCCGTGGTCAGGCCGAGGAGCCTTTCGGCGGCGTTGGTCATGGTCTCCGGATCTGTGGAGATTCCGACAGTGAAACGGCAGGGAACGTCTACCCTGATGTTCTGCTTGGAAAGGGCGTTGGTGAGGTTGCATTCGATGCTGATAGGCTTCAGGTCGAGGAAGTCATAACTCTGGAACACAGGCCAGATGAAGGATGCGCCGCCATGGACGCATTTCGCCGAGGAAATACCTCCGCTGCGGTTCCGGCCCGTCTTTCCGTAGATTACGAGAATCTTGTCGGAAGGGCAGCGTTTGTAGCGCCTGAGTATCGCTGAAAAGGTCACGATGACAATGATCAGCAGAATGACGATCAATGTGATGTTAGAATCCATAATAATATGATTTGGAAATACTGCTAATTATAGGGACTATTATACTATATAAGATTGGAGAGGCTCGACCAGCAGGGTGGAGGAATTGAGGACTTCGGTCACCTTGATCGGGGTTCCGGTAGGAATCTGATCCCCGTCGGTCACGGCGTCATATTCTCTTACGGACTGGTTGATTGTTATCTGGACCTTGCCAGAGCCCTTCCTCTCCCCCGGGATCGGCAGATACGCGGTGCCTTCGCAGCCAACGGCGGATCTCCAGACATTAATGTTGCCTGACTGCTGCATCTTTCCGAGGAGACGGAACATGTAGAAGATGGCGGCGACAAGGGCGGTTCCGACCAGGACTGAGAGCAGATAGAGAATGAAATCCGACTTGATGCTTCCCCGCAGGAGAATGGCCGTCCAGCCGAAACCGAGGAGGAAATTCACCATGTTCCTGAAAGTGAGAATGCCCATGCCGTTCCCCATGTCGGCGGCATCGGGGCTGAGGTCCCCGGGAGCGTCAAAGCCTCCGACGTCTCCGGTTCCGAAATCCATGTCTGAGGAGGAATCAGCTCCCAGGAAGGTCAGAATGCTCTGAATGATGAAAATCAAAGAGGCAATAATGGTTACGATCCATGTCGATTTTGTCACGACATCCATTGTGGCCCAAGCTTCGCTAATCATAGTCTAAATGTTTTCTCGACAAATATAACCTTTTAATATCGAAAAACAATAATTTTTACTAAAATTTCAGAAAATAATTGACGAGAATTAGAAATATGCTCTGCAATTCCGGAAGAGCGGGAAGACCTCTGGGGCAGAAGATGTCGGGAGAATTGTTAAATTTGCAAGGATGGATTCCTCGTTCCTGATATCTTTGCTGCTCTTGTCCGCCTCGGTTCTGCCGCCGGCGGAGCATGGGACTTCATTTGCCCGGACCCCCGCGCCTTCCGACAGCCTCGGAATCACTGTCGCGGACAGCCTCGGCCCCATCGCGGCAGACAGCCTCGGAATCCTCGTCTCCGACAGCCTCGGCCCCGAGGTTTCCCCGCCATTCCGAACGGAGATGCTTTCCGGCCCAATAGCCTCGGCTGATTACCAGGCGCTTGACTTCAACGAAAGGTCCACGGACGGCTTCGGGACAAGCTTCGAAGAAAAAAGCGGAGGAGTCTTCGGCAAAGTCAGATCCATGCGAGCCGTTGAATATGAAGTAAGTCCGGAAAGTGGCAGGATCCTCAACACCATTGAAATAAAATACGACCTCAAAGGAAGTCCAGTAGAAGAGAGGATAGAAGACGCCTGGGGATGTCTGGAACGCAATACCACGATTGACTACGGAACCCTCTGGCAGATAACGGAGAAGCTCAGGAGGATACGCAGATATAGCTTGCCCCGATCCTCAGATTCCGTCTTCACGGCGCCTGACGGAAAGACGGCCGTCGGAGACACCAGCTTCACAGTCATCGGCTTCGGAGGAGCCCCGAAGGGAAGCGACGGTTACCTTGACGGGAGGCTCGTCTCCAAAGGCATCTTCGACTCAAAAGGCAGGCTGGCTCAGATGGAAACATACTCCTATCAAGACGGAAAGAGACTTCTGAAAGACGTCCGGGTCTTCGGCTACGCGGATGACGGAAGTCTCGCTTCCATGGCCGTCTACGATGAGGCTGGGGCGCTGCGGTCGGTCAGCCTCCCCTCGAAGACCGGGAAGGAGGAGAAGATCACCGGCCAGAGGCATGAAGCATACGAGTACAGATACGATGTAAAGGGCAGGCTGAAGGCCATGAAAAATCTTGACGGAGAAGGGAAGGTCCTCAAGGCTATGACATATTCTTACTCGGACAAGGGCGGACTCCAGAGGGTCTGTCTCAGCGATGGAGAAGGGAAGCTTCTGGAAGTGGCAAACTATCGCCAGGCAGGAGGAAGGCCCTATGAATCAGAGGTCTACGCCATGACAGGAGAAGCCCCTGGCCAGGACTCCATCCTCCTTCGCAAAATCCAGTTCGGGAAAGACGGAAAGATAGCCAGGACAAGTTTCTACGCTCCGGACGGCAGCCTCATCGGCTCGAGGGTCTTCGACTCTCACGGGAACCCTTCAAGCACGACGGTTTATGGAGATTCGCTCTCGACGGTGCGCCGCTACGATTACAAATTCGACGAACATGGCAGCTGGACAGAGCGGAGCGAAATATCCGGAGCCAGAGTAGTCTCGGTAACTCTCAGAACCATCGATTATTACACCGACCTGAGCGGAGACATGGAGGTAAGAGCCCCGCTTGAAGGCGAGGCCGTCATGGACGAGAAGCTGGAGAGGAAATCCGAATAAGTTCAGAGCCGCTCAAACTCGGCTTCCGCCTTGTCCGCCACCTCAGAATAATACTCCCTGAGCTTGTTCCATGAATAATAAGGACCGCTTACGGATTCCACAGGCAGACTTGCCTCTTTTCCATTCAGCATGACCTTTACCAAGGTATCTCCCTCGCCATTATTTGGACGATAGAAGACCAGGACGAAATTGCAGGCCATAGGTATGTCATATACAGCCCAGTTCGGGATCACTACCGACGGATCGGAGCTGCTGATTCCGAAATTATTCACTCCCATCAGAGAAAGGAGCGGCATGAGGCCCGTGTCGTGGCCGAAGCGGAGTCTGAGAGCCGTCCCGTCTTTCAGGTCTTCGTCCGCGCAGGCGATAAAATTCTTGAGCAAGGAATATGTCGAGAGGGCCACGGCCTTGTCCGACTGAGGAGAAAGTCCGTAATTCAGGTAGCCATTATAGACATAGATCTTGTACATGGCTGAGAGCTGGGAATCGCTCAGGAAGGAGGAAAAATCAGGCTTCATGTCCATGCAGGGAGCATCGATGATGATATGGCGCATGGCGCTGGAAAAGCCGGAACGTCCGCTCTTGAAACGCCTGTGGGCAAAGAGAGGATCCTTGAGGAATTCGGCGCAAATGCTGATTTTGTCTTCCCCGAGGGACTTGTCAAGAGAATCCAGGGTAAAGCGTCCCTCGGGGCTGATCTTGACACGGACAGGCTTCGGCAGGGCGGCCCCTGTGGAGGGGTCGAGCAGGCGGACGAGGGTCCTCGAAGCCTCGGCTTCAAGACTGAGGTCAGGATCGAGAGAAGAAAGTTCGGAAACTTCGGCCTGCATGCTCATGGCGGTACGTAGCACATTCGTACTCATCGCCTTGGCTCTGGTCTTGCCCTTGAAGACTTCTGGATAAGACTCATAGAGCCACTTGGCTATCTCCTGATGCTGGCGATAGCCGACCTGAGTCAATTCTCCTTCCCTACCGTCTATCAAAGGGAAAATCTTAGAATAGCGCCTCAGAAATTCCTCTCCCTTCGCAGTCAGCTGGGCGGAATCTTTCGCCTCCGTGAGGAAATTCATCAGGCGGGAATGATAGCCGTCTCCGATGCAATATCTGGCCCCATGGCGCACAAGGGTGCTGATATACACTGGCTTGTAGCCCTTAGGGGCGGGTGTGCCTCCGTCAAGGGCCTTCTTCGTCCTCGAGAGTAGGAGAGGGCGAGAATCGTAAAGAGCATAATTTCCTGACGAAAGACTTATGTCACGGCTGAGGACGGAATCAAGTTCGGCCATGGTCATCAATTCGCGGCTCCCGGAAGAGGGAGCCTGGGCATAGGCGGCAATCGTTAGGAGAGAGGCCGCGGCGAGAGTAAAGACTTTGTTTGAAAGTGTCATTGATATCAGCTGATTCTATATTTATAAAGCATTGCTACAGGCTTGTCCACTACGCCTTCATAGGCCTTGACCAGAGTGTCGTCAGAGAACTGATAGACGTAGACGCTCCCCTTTCTACCCTGGCGGGAAGGGTTATATGTCAGGACATAGAGGAGATTTTCCCCAGCTGTCCTGGCTCCTCTTCCTCCGATGTTCGTAGCGAGAGCCACGATGGTTTCGCCCTGGGGCAAAGTAATGGCCGGAGAAGTCCCCGGAGGCGTAGACAGCCCCCAGTGATAAATGGCATTGTCGTAGGTATAATAGACGTCGTTCGTGGCCAGGGTGTTGACGAACATGGACTTGGAGTCCATCTTGACTCCCTCCGCCGAAGTAAATTCTCTCACCTGGTTCCAGGTCCTGCCATTGTAGTTTCCGGACATTATCTTATACGAAGAAGGGTCCGTCTTGCTCCTCAGAAGATAATACATGGCTGTGGAGCTGGTCCGCTGACGAGCGGCACAGGCATTAACGATTTCATAGCCTTCTTCCGAGAGATAGCGGAGGCCTTGGGAGGCACTGTATCTCGAAAGCACGGAATCCCGGCTGAAGAGCCTCGGAGTCATATTGTTTCTTCCAGTGGCGGAGCTCCGGTTGAAGGTGTAGGCTATGCCCTTTATCTCCGAAAGAGTCTCCATATTATCCATCTCGGTGGCGTAGAGCATATTCATGTCATACTTGAAGACCCTGCGCTCAGGAGAAAGGAAATAGGCCGAAATGAGGCCTCCGGACATGGCGTTGTCTCCTGCGAAGGTCTCAAGGCAGGTGCCGAAGCTCTTCATGGATGATACCGAAAGCAGCTCCATTGTGGAAGGGTCTATGTTGTAGATGGAGCCATTGTCGTCATTCGTGGCTATCATGAAGAGGGACGAGGTTGACGAAGAGCTGGCGTAATCGAGCAGGGCCATCGTTGTGACCTTCTTCATGGATCCGGAAGAGGGCGTGAAGATGCTGTAGATGAAATCTTCTTTCCCCACGGCAGCCTCTTCCGAAGTCAGGGTCTGGATGAAGCTCAGATGACCTTCCCCTTCATCGTCGTTGCTCAGGATGGCGAGGCCTTCGTCGAAGCCGGCGTTCACGTTCAAGGTGAAATATTTATAGGCGATGCTTTCTCCATTGTCGACACGCAGCCTCAGGAGGAAGGATCCGACCTTGGAGAAGGTGTAGTCGATGGTCTGGCTTGAGGAAATCTCGGTCATCGACTGGAAAGCATCGGAGGAAGTGGCGGAAGTGGAGCGAGGGCCGTAGACCCAGGTATAGGTGCACTCCTCCCCTCTAACGTTCTCCACGCTGAGGCCTTCGTAATGAAGGGTTTCGTTCACGAGGGTATTGATGGTATCAGAGACCGCCCCCACGCTGAGCGGTGCGAGCGCGTGGGTGTCTCCGTTGTCGTCCACATCATAGCAAGCCGCCGCGGCAAGACAGAGAGCCCCGGTCATAAGATATCTGAAGATAATATTTTTCATGTTCCGGAAAGACTAATTGAAATAACCATACGGACCGTCGATAGGGCTCGCCCAGCCGACGGCGGCATTGATATTCACGGCGAGGTCCATATCCTCCCAGTTCGGATCCTCTGGATGGTCCTTGTAATACTGCCTGTAATAGTCATAAAGGGGCTTCATGACGAAGATGGCCCAGCTCGATGAATAGGCGTAGGACTGTCTCCAGAAAGAAGTCATCCTCATCTGGGTGGTCGTGAGAAGCTCCGGGTTCGGGCTGTCAAGGTTATAGCCGAAAAGCTCGGCATTATGCTCGAAGAAGGCCGGATGGGTCTCCTTAGTGGCGTGGAAATATTCCAGCATCTTGCGGTATTTGGCAGGATAGAAATTACCCAGGTCATAATGCCAGCCAAGCGGCTTGTTCAAGGCTGTCCGCCACCAATTAGGGCAGGCCGGGTCGCCGTCATTGACATAGACTATAAATTCCGGGGTCAGGATGGCAGAGGTGGAAGAGCTGTCAGGGGCGCAAGGGTCGAATTCGTCGTTGGAGGAGAGTCTTATGCCGACTTTCACATAGCATGAATCCAGCATCTTCGGGGTGCGGCGGAGAATTACTTTGAGCGTGCCGCTTACTTCTCCCGCCGGGATTACCAGATCGTCCACCGTAAAGTCCTCGCCGTAGACGGCGGAGACAAGCGGATAGGTGACGGAACCCATGCTGATGCTCTCGCCGGACTCGGCCCCGAAATATTCGAGGGCGTAGGTCCTGTCATGGTCTACCGGATTGCCCATCACGTAGACCTTGGTGCTGACCGAAACCGTGTCGTCGGCCAGGAGGGCGAAGGACTCGCTGTGGGTCTGGAGCGATTCGTTGAAATAAAGCTTCGGCTTCTGGCTGTTGTCGTACATCAGCCAGGTATCGTTGCACGAAACGGCCGAAAGCAGGGCCGCCACGGCCAGGAGAATATATCTTGTCTTCATTTCTCTTCCTCCTTATTCAATGTTGTTCCTGTTTTCGTACTCGGCGTCAGGAATCTGCACGGTGTAGGTGCTTGTAAGTTTCCCGCTGAGGTCGAGTCCGCTGGCGGAGTGGATGTCCATGCCGTCTCTCTTCATCTGGAGCCACATGAGGCCCTCGCCGTAGAATTCGCGGCGGCGTTCCCGCAAGAGCATGTCGGAGGTCAGGGCGGTCTCCGTCCCGGCTATAGGGTCCATGCCCCTGGTCACGGTGACGGCGTCGTAGTACTCCTTGGCCCTCTCGTTGTCGGAAGAAAGATAGAATTCGGCCATGATGTAGTACATCTCCGGAAGACGAAGAATCGTGGAGCCGAGAATGTTCTGGCCCGTGTAGGAAGAAGCGTCTCCGGAATTGTAGTAGATGGTGTTGACGAACTTGATGAGCCGCCGGTCTACGTCATCGAACCATGCGCCCACCCTGTAGTCGGACCTCTCCGGGGAGGCGTCTTCCTCATAGAGAGACTGCCAGTCGGAGGCGAGGGCGAAGGAAGTGGCCGAGCTGCTGCTGATGCCGAAGAGGCGGGCGCAGCTCTCGTCCCAGTCCTGGCTGTAGAAGCCGAAGATTGTCTCCCTTGTGTCTATGGTGCCGTTGTCAGGATGAACGAAGTCTGAAAGCGGCCTGAAGCTGAATTTTCCGCTGTCGATGACCTTGCGGGCGTAGGCCGCGGCGTTCTCGAGGTCGCCCATGACCCAGTAGACCCTGGCCAGGAGGGCCCTGACCGCGTAGAGATTCATGTGGATCATCCTGGTGGAGGTGAAGCCCGTGGCGAGATTGCTCCTCTCCGCCGTCATTAAGTTTTCATCCGCATATTCAAGGCTCTCGGCCTCCTTGAGGTCAGAGATGATATGAGCGAAGACCTCGTCGAGGCTGGAGAAAGGTGTGACATCGAAGGTATACTCGGTCACGTATGGGATGGCCTGTTTTTTCTCCTCGTCCGAAGCCCAGAATGGCGGGGCGAAGAATTCTGCAAGCTGGAAATGGACAAGAGCCCTGAGAGCAAGAGCCTCCCCATGATAGAGGTCGATGTTCTCATAATTCGGCTTATCTTCTTCGACATGGGAGATAATATTGTTGATATGGTTGATGTACTTGTAGGCATTCGACCACATGCTGCTTCTATATGATGTAGGACCGGCCGAAGTCCATTCCGCCCTTGCGAAATTGCCCCAGATATAGCTGGTCATGCTCGTAATATTCTGCGAAAGGACTTCCGGCAGATAGACAAAGCAGCCGCCGTAGGCATAGCTGTCGCCGCCGAGTTCGCTGTAGACTCCGTACAGGGCATCCTCATAGCCTTCGGAAGACGAGAACATGTCTTTGTCGAAGACCTCGCCCTTCGGGTTCACGTCAAGGTATTCTCCGCAGCCCCCGAGCAGGAAAGCCGCGGCGGCGATGGCCGAAATCTTTATATATATTGAGTTTCTCATCGTTTCATGTTTTTAGAAAGTCGGACGGAAGGTCAGGCTGAAACTCCGGCAGTAAGGGTAGGAAGTACCCCTCTCGAACTTGACGGTCGAGATGTGGGCTATGTCGGTGAAGCCTATACCCACGGCGAGTTTTTTCATACCCACCCTCGCAAGAAGAGCCGGTCTGAAGTCATACATGAATTGTATTCCGCTGATGTACAGCTCATTGCGCTTCTCAACGAATCTCTCGGAATAGTGTGTGGTCTCCCTCGAATCTATCGAGAGATAACGGCTGTGATCTCCGGGACTCTTCCACCTGTCGTAGAGGGCTCGCTTGTCCAGGTTCTTGTACGGATCCACGTCTTCTACCTTGGACTGGATGGTAGAATTGTAATAGTCGGCGCCGAAAGTATAGGTCGAATTGAGGGTCACAGAGAGATTCTTCCACCGGAGGGTCGTCATGAGCGAGCCCTGGAGAGCGGGATTGGTGTTTCCGACAGCCACTCTCTCGTCGGGGTCATAGGTAAAGGTGTAATCACCGTTACGCTTGATGTAGATTTCCCGGCCTGTGGCGGGATCGATCCCGGCCGAGCGCATGGCATAAATGTCGAACTGGGAACCTCCCTCCTCAAAGAGGATCTTCGGCTTTTTGGCGTCATCCTTATTGTCAACCTCGACTCCTTTCATGGATGAGGAGATGTGCCTGATCTTGTCCATCACATGGCCTCCTGTCAGGGTCACGCTCCAGAACCAGTCCCTGGTGCGGATAATCTGGCCGGAGAGACTCAGATCTATGCCAGCATTTGATATCTCTCCGAAATTCACGTTCATGGAGTTTGTTCCTACGGAAGGTGGCAGATTGATAGGCATCAGCATGTCGTAGGTCGTGTTGTTGTAGTAGTCGAAGGAGAGATTAATCCTGTTGTTCCAGAAGGCTCCCGTGAGGCCGACATTGCGGTTGAGCGTCTTCTGCCACTTGAGGTCGGGATTTCCCATCTGGCGGGGCACGGCTCCGATTCCGCTATAATACTGATTGTCAGACTGGTAGCGATAGACTGTCTTGGCCTGGTAATAGCTGAAGGAGACCGAGCCTGTGTAACCGATGGAATACCTTAGCGAAAGAGTGTTCACCCATGGTAACCTGTCCTTGATGAATTTTTCATTGTGGAGGTTCCAGCCGGCTCCAAAGGCCCAGAACGGAGCGAAAGAATTCTTGGCCCCGAAGCGGGAGGAGCCCGAAGACCTATAGGAGAGGTCTGCGAAGTACCTGTTCCACAGGCTGAAATTTCCATTGGCGAAGAAGCCGGCTCCGGTGGAAATATTGTCTGTGCCACTCGGCTGGCCGTTGGTAGGATAGTGCAAGGCGAAGGAGAGGTCCGAAAGCTCATCTTTGAGGAAGCCCTGAGCCTGTGCGGCCTTGGAATTTGCCCGCTGATACTCGATGTTTGAGCCTCCGCTGATTCTGAACATGGAGCCCTTGGAATCCAGCGAACGTCCGTAGTTGACCACTATCTTTCCGTCCGTCGAAACTCTTTCCGTACTTGAAAAGTCATATCTACCCCTCAGTGTTATATCCTGGACGAGCAGATTCTTGGCTGTCTCCGGAGATTCGTAGCTGTCGCTCGAACTCCAATTCATTCCAAGGTTGGCCTGGCCGGTCACATATAAATACTTGGATATGTTCCAGCGGCCTGAGAGACTGTTCGTCATGGAATGCGACTTGTTCTTGGAGAAGCTCGACAGAGTGGCGTCATACAGAGGATTGACCACATAGTCGGAAGTAGAAGAGGTAGAGTAAGGGTCGAAATAGTACCCCAGAATGTAGTCTCCGTTCTCGTCATAAATCGGATTGTAGGGATTCATGGTAGAGTACTGGGAGTAGGAGCCGTAGGGCGAAGCCTTGGAAGTGGTGTAGGCGAAGGAAGTGCGCCAGCTGAGGGTCAGCTTGTCTGCCTTGTGGTAGGTGATGTTGAAGGCAAGGCTCAGATTTCTGCGATTGTCCCCCTTCATGACTCCGTAATTGTCGGTGAAATGGGCGTTCGCCCTGAACTCAAGAGCGCTGGTGCGCGAGCTTAGGGAGAGTGAGTGGTTGTGGCTGAAAGGAATGCGCAGAGGGGCGTGGAGCCAGTCTGGATCCACTCCGGCGCGGACGTTCTGGAGTTTGTAGTCGTAAGCTCTGTCCAGCGAGCCGTTGGAAGAGTCATAGAGGCCTGCTAGTTTCTCGAACTCCAGTTTTTCGGCGGCGTTCATCAGATTGAAGGATGAAAGGTCAGGGATGCTGAAGTTCGGCACGAAATTGTAATTGAGCCTCAACTTGGCATCATCAGGACGCTTCCTTTCTATCACTATGACACCATTGGCTCCCTTCTCGCCGTAGAGGATGGTCGCGGAAGCATCTTTGAGGACATCCACCCTCTCTATTTCGTAGACATCCAAGTCATAGAGGTCCGACATGGATATTTCAACACCGTCGAGCATGATTAGAGGATTGTTGACTCCTTCCTCGCTCTCATTGGTTATCAGCGTGTTGGCACCTCTGATGAGCACCGAAGGGATTCTGTTGGGGTTGGAGCCCTGGGTGTTGTCCTCGACTATGACCATGCCCGGAGTATAGGCCGCTATGCCCTCGATAATGTTGACCGGGGCTATATCCACGAGGTCGGTTCCGCTAATCGTTGTGGCGGAGCCTGTGAAAGTTTCCTTCTGCTGGCTGTAGAAGCCGTTCACGACCACCGCATCCAGGGCATTGTCCGCCTTCATGGTGACGTTGAGCGTGGTCGAAGTGGAGACCTGCTCTTCATGGGTGACCATGCCGATGTAAGAGTAGACAAGGGTCACCGGATCTTTTCCCGGTTTGCTGAATACTAAAGTATAATTACCGTCGGGGTCGGCCGAGATTCCGGTTCTGGTGCCGCTGACCATGATCTCGGCTCCCGGAAGCGGCTCTCCGCTGGCGTCCGTAATCCGGCCTCTGACAGTGATTTTCCCGGCCGGCGAAGCGGCCCGGACAGAATCCGAGCGGGCCACCACTTCATTTCTCTCGCGGCCCGCCACCGCGCGTTGCTGTCCCATGGGGATTAGACAGGCAACAAGTAAAGCCATGGGAATCCATCCAGGCTTCACCGCCACATTTGCTAAGTTCATTATATCTAAACTAATTATTTAACCAAATATAAGGAACCGAATCCAAAAAACCTATCATCAAAAATGGCAATTTCCCCTGATAAATCCTCCGCAGTGCTATTTCGCACATGCCTATCCGGCCCTTTCACGGCCATATTCCGATTAGAAAGGGGCCTCGTTCCGATCGCTAGATGCCGATATAATAGATCAAATAAACAAACCAAGCGATAATGCCCATAATCGTAAACGCACTTGCCTCCTTACGGGCGTTCTGATAATTAGGACTGATACCGATGATAATTAAAAGACCTATGAGCGGGATAGCGAAACAAATAAGCTTGGTAAAACAACCTATTCTGTCTTCTTGCTTATGGCGCGCAGAGCGAATCTCTTCTGCCCTTTTAAGCGGATCTTGCCGAGACCCTGCCTCTGTGACATCTTCCACCTCACCTCTTACCCCGCCACTCCCTGCCTCAGCGGGGCTTCCAGACCAGTCTACTGTCACATCGGAATTATCTCCAGACTCAGACCGCCACGGCTCTCCTACCTTTGGGAAACCCTCTGTGAAAGTCTTCCGCTCTATCGCGGCATCGGCCTCTAGTTCCTTCTCAGCAAGCTCGGCCTCAGGAGCACTCCGGTCGGGTTTCTCGTCCCAGGGAAAAGAATTTTCCGCAGGATTGTAAGAAGCAGGCTGCTCGCCCGATGAATAATCAGGCCTTCCATATTCGGGAGTCTCATAGATCGGAGCGGAAGTCAATTTTGACTCACTCTTATCGGACGCCTTATCGGGAGGAGCCTGAGGTTTGCCGCAATATGGACAGAAAAGAGAAGAGTCAGGAATCTCCCTACTGCAATATGGACATCTATTCATGACAAAACAGCTAATATTCGTAAATGTAGTGAATCAGGCAGAATTTCCAAAATGGAGAACATACAAGCAGCGTCCGGGGGAGTACCCCCGAGCAGGAATAGTGCCTCTGAAGGCGCAACTGGAGAGTCGGCGCAACTGGAAAATGGCGCAGGCACACTAATGGAAAACTCCTTTCTGGAAATGCCGGGCAAGGGTAAGGAATATTTCTTAACTTTGTGACGGGTAAAAACGATTTTGTATGCGTAAGAAATTGACATTCAGCCTCTTTGCTATTTTCTTGGCTCTTTCTGTCCATGGCGCCAGCTGGATAAGGACGAATCAACTGGGCTATCTTCCTGAAGGGGCGAAGGTTGCCGTATTCATGGCGAATGGTAAGGTCCGTGTCGAGGGCTTCTGTGTCAAGGATGTGTTTTCCGGGAAGGAGGTCTTAAAGGGGACGGCAAGACAGACGGGAAGGCTTCAGTTCATGGAAACAACAGCAAGACTCGACTTTTCGGAACTTACAACTGAAGGTTCATACCGCATTGAGGCCCGGCTTTCTGACGGTTCGATCTCCAGGAGCGATATTTTCAGGATTGCGGCTTCGGTCTATGACGGAACAGCTGATTTCGTGCTCAATTATATGAGGCAGCAACGTTGCGGCTGGAATCCTTTCATGCGGGACAGCTGCCACACCAGAGACGGGATAGTAGTGGGATATGTGCCTCGGAAGGTGGCTCCTGTCTGGGCCAAAGGGCAGCTGACCGGACGCGAGGAGGCAGGCGGGGCCGGGAAGGCAGGTAGTGGAGAGGACCTGAACGGGAAGCGGATTGATGTCACAGGAGGCTGGCATGACGCTTCGGACTGCCTGCAATATGTGACTACCTCGGCCAATGCTGTCTACCAGATGATGTTCGCCTACCTCAACAATCCTTCAGCTTTCGGAGATAAATTCATGGCGGACGGGACCCCGGGAAAGAATGGCATCCCAGACATCGTAGACGAAATCTACTGGGGGCTGCAATGGCTCGACAAGATGAATCCGAGGCCTGGAGAAATGTACAATCAGATAGCCGACGACCGCGACCATGTCGGGATGCGGAAACCTCATGAAGACCAGGCTGACTACGGCTGGGGGAAGGGCTCATACAGACCGGTATGGTATTGTTCCGGAGAGCCTCAACAGAGGGGAAAGTTTCTCAACAATTCGACCGGTGTCGCGTCCACGGCCGGAAAATATACAAGCGCCTTCGCCCTTGGTTCCAAGGTGCTGAAGCCTTTCTATCCTGAGTTTGCGGCAAAAATAGCGCCCAAAGCGGAGGCCGCCTACGAGCAGGGCAGAGAGCAGCCGGGAGTCTGCCAGACGGCCTCGGTGGCCTCGCCTTACATCTACGAGGAGGACAACTGGACGGATGACATGGAGCTCGGGGCTATTGAGTTATGGCATATGAGCGGAGACCCATCTTACCGCGCCCAGGCCATAGAATACGCAAGACGTGAGCCAGTGACTCCATGGATGGGAGCCGACAGCGCAAGACATTACCAGTGGTATCCTTTCGTGAATCTCGGGCACTATGCTCTGGCCAAGGAGGCTGGCGGCAAGATCTCGGCAGAATTTGTCAGGAATATGCGCGACTGCCTTGAGAGAATACGTCTCCGCGGGAAGGACGATCCTTTCTTCTTCGGGATACCAGGGATCTGGTGCTCGAACAACCTGACTGCGGCGGCCCTGACAGAGTGCATCCTCTATCGCAGACTGACGGGAGACAAGTCCTATCTCGAAATGGAGGCCTCGCTGCGGGACTGGCTTTTCGGCTGTAATCCATGGGGAGTCAGTATGATTGTAGGGCTTCCATCTGGAGGAAACTATCCAAGGCAGCCTCACAGCTTCATCATCAACTACAAGTTGGGGAACACCACGGGAGGTCTGGTTGACGGGCCTGTGTACCAGACGATTTTCGGCAGTCTGCTCGGGATCAGCACTGATGGAGGGACGAACTACGAAGATTTCCAGCCCGGGAATCTGGTCTACCACGATTCGACCCATGACTATTCGACAAACGAGCCTACCATGGACGGGACAGCCTCGCTGACCTACCTGCTTTCGGCCTATGAAACGGAGGGTCGGGAAGAGAAGGAAGTGGGACAGGACGGTACAACGAAGGGGCGGAGAGAGAAGGAAGAGGGGCAGGACGTAAGACGGGAGGCTCATGGAGAGGTGGCAGGGAAGGCGGACAGAAATGTCTATGCCCATGGAGGAATCATAAGGACGGACCCATCGAAGAAGCGCATCAGTCTGATATTCACGGCCGATGACAAGGCAGACGGGGCAGAGTCCATTCTCAGCACGCTGGACAGCTGCGGAATCAAAGGCTCCTTTTTCTTCACCGGAAAATTTCTCCGCATGTACCCGAAGATCGTGAAAAAGCTGCTGCGACACGGCCACTACGTAGGAAGCCATGGCTACGGGCATCTGCTCTATGCCTCATGGGAGAACAGGGACAGCCTGCTGGTCACGAAGGAGGAGTTCATGGATGATATGCTGGCGAGCTACAAGGCCCTCTCGAAATTCGGAATCACCAAGGAAAGCGCCCCGTATTTCATCCCTTCATACGAGTATTACAATTCCGAGATCTCTTCCTGGGCCGGAGACCTGGGTCTGAAAGTCGCAGACATGACAGGGGGCGACTACACCAACGGGGACTACACCACTCCCGATATGGAGCATTATTACTCCTCCGATTTCATAATGGAAAAAGTCCGTGGGCTCGGCCTTGCGGGCAAGCTCAACGGACAGATAATGCTGATTCATCTAGGGACTGAGCCTTCCAGGACGGATAAATTCTACAGGAGGCTGCCAGAGCTGATTTCGATGCTCAGGAATATGGGCTACGACTTCATCTCCCTCCGGGAGGCCATCGAAAGTTAGCCTGGCGTCAGGGCCTTATTAAGGGGAGAGGCGTAACCGGAAGCATAAAGGGAGAAGCAGGACTAGAAGTCTATCTCTTCTCCTTTGTAGAAGTTGAGGACGGCGGTCTGGTAGAGGCACTCATAGCGGGCCTGAGCCAGATCGGTGACCGACTTGTAGTAGGAGTTACGGGCCTCGTTGAACTCCGTAATGTTCGCGAGCCCGTTCTCATATTTCGTCTTGACCAAGGTGAAAGACTCAGAAGCGCTCCTTTCGGCCTCCTCACTGCTCAGCAGTTTTTCCTGAGCGGCCACGGCATTGTAGTAGGCAGTCTGAATCTTCTTATAGAGACTCTTCTTCACCGACTCCATCTTGAGAGCCTGGGCTTCGATGTCAAGACGGGCAGAGCGGATCTGATTGCGAGTCTGGAAGCGATCAAAGATGGGGATGCTCAGGGTAAGTCCTATGCCCTGGCTGGAATTATTCTTCAACTGACTGGAGAAAGTGTCATTGAAGTCCGCCCGGTTCATGTGGTAATAGTTCGAGCCGAGGCTGCAGCTGGCCGATATAGTCGGGAAATATCCAGCCTTGGCCACCTTGAGGGCGTATGACGAGGCATCGAGTCTGTATTGCTCAGCCGCGATGTCGGGTTCAGTCTGCAAGGCCCTGGCGTAGATGGACTCCGGCCTTTCCAGCAGCTCCGGCTCCAGCTTGGAGCTCGCCGGACGGACCACCGAGAAACCTTCGGGAGAAGGCAGCTCAAGAAGCTGTGTGAGAGAGAGGATATCGTTGCTGAGATTATTCCTGGCCTGGGTCAGGGAGAGACGCGATCCCGAAAGCGAAGCCTTCTGCTGGGCCACTTCTACCGCCGAAGTCTTGCCGTTGTGAAGCATCTCCGCCAGACGTACAAGCTGAAGCGAATCCACTTCCGTCTGACTCTTGGCCGCATCCACTATCTCCAAATCATAAAGCACCTGGACATAGGCCTGGGCCACCTGGAGCCTGATATCGTCCTTCACCTTTTCAAGATCCGCCTCGGAAGCCTGGAGCGAAAGCTCAGAACGCTTGATATTGTTGCGTATCTGGAAGCCCTGGAAGAGAGGAACATCCACGCCGAAATTAAGCGAGGTGCTTTCCGAATTCATTTTCTTGTAGGTGTTGTCACTGCCGAGGCTCCTTCCGAAGCTGAAATTTTCACCGGCGTTGGCAGAGGCTCCCGGCAGCATGGAGCTCTTGGCCGTGCTGAGCGAAATATCCTGCAGGGCCCTTGTGATTTCCTGTTGACGGACGGTGATGCTGCTGTCAAGGGCGAAAGCTATGCAGTCGCGAAGAGTCCAGCTCTGGGCCCGGGCGAAAGGGCCGGCGGAAAGGGCCAGGAGGACCGCAAGTACAAGTCTTCTACTCATTTTCCGAAGTCTTTTTAGTTTCTATGATCTTATTCCCGCGTACTACGTCACCACTCTTGAGCCCGCTCTTGACCTCTATCTCGACCCCGTCGCTTAGGCCGACGGTGATAGAGGTGCGGACATAGGTCTCTCCATCCTTCTTGTAGACGTAAGCGTTCTCTCCTTCGAACTCAACCGTGCTTTCAGGAACAGCGACGACACCCTCGACTCTGTCAATGGCGATCTTGGCGTTGGAGCTGTAGCCTGAACGGATGGTGACGCCATCCTGCGGAGCAACTGCCGCCTTGATCTGGAACTGGTTGGCCCCGTTATTCTCGGTCGCCTTAGGCGAGATATATTCGAGATTCGCATTCATGGTGACGCCCTGGAGCGCTCCGACAGTGATTTCTACAGGCATACCCTCGGAAAGTTTCCCCACCTCGGTCTCATCCACGTTCCCGTCGAAGATGAGGTCATTCATATTCGCCACGGTGGCGATGGTCGTACCGTCATTGAAGGTATTGGAAAGGGTCACGGTCGTTCCAATCTTCACCGGGATGTCAAGGATCAGGCCGTCGATGGTAGACCTGATGAGGGTGGTGGAAGTAGAGGCATTGCCCGAAGAGACGCCGTCCCTGGTGATTTCAAGGCTTTCTCTGGCGGCGCGGACCTCCTCCTTCGCCTGGTCGAGGGCCTGGCGGATCTGGTCGAACTCGTCGGCGGAGACCAGCTGTTTGTCGAAGAGATTCTTTTCCCGGTCGTAATTGGTCTGAGCCTGGGCCTCATTGATTTTCGCGAGACGGAGCCTGTTCTCGGCCGAACTCAGGGAGCCCATGTCAGGAATGACTCGGACCTTCGCTATGACATCGTTCACCTTTACGGTCTGGCCGGCCTTCATGAAGATCTCGGAAATGATGCCGCTGATCTGAGGCTTGATGTTGACCTCATCTCTCGGGACTATCTTCCCGGTCACGACGGCCATCCTTTCGATGGTGTCAACCTTGGCCGTGACATCCTCATAGACATCGGGCTTCTTCTTCGAATGATTGAAGAGAAGGATGAAAGTACCGATGAATATCAATGCGACGACGGCCGCAAGAATGTACTTGATGACTCTTTTCATTTTATGTCTTGATTTTTTTGTTTCATTTTTATTCGTCACGCATGGCGTCCACAGGCTTTATGGCCATGGCTCTTGAAGTCGGAGCGAGTCCGGCGAGGACCCCCAGCAAGATGAGGGCTCCCAGGGCTAACATGGACGTTCCGAAGCTTACAATGAAGCCGGGACCGACTTTATTCTCCAGGATGCTGAGGATTGATACGGCACAGACTATCCCGAAGAGGCCGGAGACTATGGTCAGGAGTATGCTTTCGGACATAATCTGGAAGACTATCATCTTCGGCGTAGCCCCGATCGCCCTGCGTATGCCGATTTCGACAGTACGCTCCTTGACCGTCACCAGCATGATGTTGGAGACTCCGATCGCAGCTGCCAGCAAGGTGCCGAGTCCGATGAGCAGGATGAGTATGTTTATCCCCTTGAAGAGATTGCTGACGATGTTGTACATCTGCTCCACATTGATGATCACGGCCGCCTTCTTGTCAGAAGGGTCGAAATAATGTTCCCTCCCCAGAACGACGAGGGCCTTGTCCACAAGGCCGGTGACCTTGACGTCCTTTTTGGCGGTCAGGCAGATGAGGTCAACGCTGTCTCCCCTTCGGAAAATCTGCTGGGCGACATTCATGGGTATGGTGAGTGTTCTGTCGGGGGTGCCGTTTATGCTCATGTTGCTGTTAGAGAAATCGACCCCGACGATCTCGAAATAGATCCCCTGATAACGGACCAGTTTCCCACAAGGATCCTCGCCCTCCGTGAAGAGCCCTTCATAGACTCTCTTCCCTATGACGCAGACCTTTCTAGCCATGTCGATGTCAATCTGGTTGATGTATCTTCCGAACTTCATCTCCGGGAGGGCCATGTACTGGTACTCGGGGGTGACTCCGTTGCATGAAGCACTTGCTTTCTTGTCTTCATAAATGACATTCTGGTTCCAGGAGGCCACCATGCCAGTAATCACATCCGCATCCTCAAGACCCGCTTTAAGCATCTGGAGATCGGAAGATTTGAAACTGAAGGTACGCCCCGACTTGAAGCCCTTATATGGTTTTGAGGTCTCGCCAGGGATGATGATGGCCGAATTGGTAGAGATTCCTCCGAGCGTTTCCGTGATGTAGGTCGAGAGCCCGTTGCCTCCGCCCAAAAGGAGCACCAGCATGAACATTCCCCAGAAGATGCCGAAGCCTGTCAGGAAGGTCCTCGACTTGTTCCTTGACAGGGAATCCATAATCTCCCTGAATGAGTCTATGTCGAAATACTTCATGACTACTTTGCCGCCAAGGCTTGGATTGGTTTGACATGGGCCGCCTTCCAGGCAGGAATAAGGCCGGCGATGGTTCCGGCGGCTATAAGGAGAAGGGTGGCTTCAAAGGCCACGTCCATACCCACGGTAGGGTCTACGAACATGGTAACCTTGGCTATCCCGACATCGGTAGGATGGTCGGCGAACTTCGCGTCCATGAATTTGGTAGCGAAGACGCCCAGCCCCATGCCGATGTAGCCGAAGAAGGCCGTTATGGCTACGCTCTCGACGAGGATAAGGCTCAATATGGATTTCGGCTTCGCTCCTATGGCCTTGCGGATGCCGAACTCATGAGTCCTTTCTTTGACGGTTATGAGCATGATGTTGGAAACTCCTACGATGCCGCTGAGCAGGGTCATGATGCCGAGCACCCAGAGGGCTATGCGCATGGCTCTTTCGGCCTTGCCAAGGCTCTGCCCCGCAGTATAGGAATTGAAGACGTAGATGGCCGAATTGTCCTCCGGATCGGCGTCATGGGCAAGATTGAAGATGCTTCTGAGCTGCCGTATGAAATTTTCATTGGCCGCGGGGGTCAGCAGGCCGTGGAAGGTGAATTTTATGCTCTCGACATTGTCCCCGGCCTTGTAGATTGCCGTGATGGTTTCGAAAGGGCAATAGACTTCAATATTATTCTCCACATCAAGGCTCTTATAGACCCCCACAACCTTGAATCTAAGGTCGCCGAGATTCATATACTCTCCCACCATGGTAGAATAATCACAGCCCTGGCCCTTGATCTGGTCAACAAGATTCGAAGGGATTACAACTACGCGGCGCCTCTCCTCCTCGTCAATCTTGTTTATGAAGCGGCCGGAATAGAGCTGGACTGAGCCGATCTTCTGTTCGAGAGGAGAAACGCCGTCAACGTTGACGAAGGCGTGGAAATCATTGAAGACCAAGGTGTCCGATTTTTCATATTCGGCGGAAACCTCATCCACGACTTCAGCCAGCTCCGGGGAACGGAGGAGATCCATGTCGCTTCTCTTGAGGCTGATGAGCCTCCCGGTGTCATAGCCCTTGTATGGTTTTGAGGTCACGGAGCCGTAAATGGTCATGGAGTTGGAAAGCATGTTTTCATTCGCAGTGAAAGCATGGAAGACTCCGTTGCCCGCGCCAAGCAGGACTATCAGCATGAAGATGCCCCAGGCTACCGCGAAGCCGGTCAGGGCAGTCCTCAGCTTGTTCTGTTTGAGGGTACTCCAGACTTCTTTGAAGAGTTCCAGCATGGCTACTTCATTATTGTGGTTTCTCCGAACGGGCTCAGCTTGTGGGCTGTGTTATTCTCAATGCTTCCTATGACTCCGTCCTTGATATGGATGATCTTGTTGGTCGAATTGGCGACTCCGCTTTCGTGGGTCACTACAATTATGGTGACTCCCTCCTCCTCATTGAGCTTACCGAGGAGCTGCATGACCTCAAGACTGGTTTTTGAATCCAAGGCTCCCGTAGGTTCGTCCGCGAGAAGGATCTTCGGCTTGGCGATGAGAGCGCGGCAGATAGCAACCCTCTGCTTCTGGCCTCCCGAAAGCTCGTTCGGATAATGGGACGCCCATTCCGCAAGACCCATCCTGTCAAGATAGTCCATGGCAATCCTATGCCGCTCCCTCCTTCCGACACCTTTGTAAAAAAGAGGCAGCTCGACATTTTCGACCGCAGTCTTGAAACCAATCAGATTGAAAGACTGGAAAATGAAGCCTATCAAGGAATTGCGGTATTCCGCGGCCTTGTTTTCGCTCAGATTCTTGATCAGAGTCCCGTCGATGCGATACTCTCCTGAGTCATAGGAGTCAAGGATGCCCAGGATATTGAGCAAGGTTGACTTTCCGGAGCCAGAGGCGCCCATGATAGAAACGAACTCACCCTTCTCCACTTCCAGGTTTATTCCTTTGAGTACATGGAGAGGCTGGGCTCCGAAATAAGTCTTGTTGACTTCTTTAAGTTCAATCTGCATTCTACTCGTGTAATAGTTTAGTAGTACACCGCAAAGATAAGCAATATTTCTTATCCAACAAATATTTCTCTTAGTTTTAGCGGAAATCAGACTTAAGTGCCCTGATTTCAGGCTGACACCGGCCGGCCGGGCAGAACGCTTAGCATCATACACAAATCGGTCCTGAGGCAGGGGCAGACAAGCCCTGCATCAGGACCGATTGGCACGGAAGTGAAACTTGCGCTTCGCTAAAAAAGCCTCGCGCCCCGCTAAAAAAGCAATTCAGGGCTGGAGGAGCCATCGCTGGCGACAAAATCAAATTTGCTTCCATGATAAGTCCAGGTGTAAAGTCCTCCCGAACCCCTCAGAGTTATCGCCTGGCGGAAAATCCTCGGACTGCTCAGGCCCTTGCCCCTGGTAACGATCTCGCCGATAGGAGACCATGAACTACCATCGAACTGAAAGACGAAGATTGCTATACCGTCTCCGACCGGCTCGCGTTCCGCGACCACCAGCTCCGGACTGTTGTCATTGGTGAAATCATGAGCTCCTATCACGAACTCGTTGCCGCGGTCATCTTTCCCATGAACCAGCCCTATCGCAGGGTATGGGTAGGGGGACACAGACTTCTTGGTGATTTTTCCGTTAGCGAAGAGAATATCTGGCCTGCTGTTGTCACCCTCTATCGTGACGATGGTCCCGCCCTTGTACCAGAGGGCCGAGGCCTTGAATTCCTGGCCTCCGGAAGAGAAACCGAAAGTTCTTCCGCCGTCCCCGTCTCTGGACGGGCAATAAGAAATGCTTCCGTCAAGGCCTTTGATGAACATGTCATCCTGGGAGATGGGCTGCGCGAAAATGGCCGCTCCTCCGACGAGGGCCACGAGGGTGACGAATCCTATGATAAGCCTATTTTTCATGACGACAAAGATACCTATTTATGGGCGTAATGATTCTTATTATATAGAATTGAGCATGTCGAGCCTGCCCTCCTCGATCTGGCGGAGAATCAGCTCGCCGAAAAGAGTGTTGGCCCAGGCGAACCAGGAGCGGGTGTAGTCGGAAGGATCGTCTTTGTTGAAAGACTCGTGGATAAAGCCGGTACCTGCATCGTTATCCATCACGGATTTGATGCACTGGCGGATTTCCTCCGGGTCATCCGAGGTGAAAGCCTTCATTATCAAGCTCATAGGCCATACCATATCGTAGCCTATGTGGGGTCCGCCAATTCCTTCCGCGGCCTTGCCCTTGAAGAAGAAAGGATTCCTCTCACTCCAGACCATGCGCCTGGTGTTCTGCCAGAGGGGGTCGGAAGGGTCAATCGCATCAAGATACGGCAGGGCCAGGAGGCTCGGCACATTGGCGTCGTCCATGAGATAGTGGTTGCCGTAGCCATCGGTCTCGAAGGCATAGACCTGGCCGAATTCAGGGTCGTTGACAATGGCATATTTCTGCAGGGCGGCCGAAACCTCATCGGCGAGCGCCGTGGCCTCGGCCGCCATCGCCTCGTCGTGGTTCACGCTTGAGAGAATCTCGGAAGCCTTGCGCAAAATGCTGACAGCGAAGAAGTTGGAGGGAATGAGGAATTCGAACTGGGTGGCGTCGTCGGAAGGACGGAATGAAGAGGCTATGAGTCCGCAAGCCTTTGCAGGCTGGCCTTTTCCTCCGCAAGCCTTGGTGTCAAGCTGGCGGTCGGTCACCCTGGCGAAGGTGTAAGGGCCGAAGCCGTCCTTGCGCTGCTGGGTCTTGAAAGTGTCGAGGATATTGCGGATTGCCTTGAGCCAGATGTCTCCGAAGACGGAAGTGTCTCCGGTCACCTTCCAATAATGATAGGCAAGACGGACCGGATAGCACTGGGAGTCAATCTCCCATTTGCGTTCGAAGACCTCCGGCCTCATCTCGGTCTCGTCAGTCTGAGCTCCGGCCCCGGTAGGACCGTCGTTGAAGGCATTGGCATAAGGGTCGATGTTAATCAGCGAGAATTGGCAATTGATGACCCCGGCGATCATGTCGCGGAGATTCTCATCCTCGGCGGCGAACTCTACGTAAGGCCAGACCTGGGCGCCGGAATCGCGGAGCCACATGGCAGGAATGTCGCCTGTGTAGACGAAGGTACGGAAATTCCCGTCCTTATCTTTCCCGAAATGGATGGTGGTGTCGAGGGTGTTGGGGAAGCAGTTGCCGAACATCCAGCGGAGTTTCGGATTGGTGAGCAGGGCCTGGACTTCGGCTATCTTTTCATCGATTACTTTTGAGACAAAGAGCCTGTCGGCCTGGGCCGGACGGCAGGAAACATAGTCTTCTCCCGGAGCGGGATTCTGGACGGCCTTGAAGGCTTCCGCATACGAAGGAGCCTCGTTTTTCTTTTCTCCCGAGCAAGAGGCGAGAAGAAGGAGCGGAGCAAGGGCAAGGATGATTTTTTTATTCATTGAGCTTGTCATTTTGCGGTCGAATATGAATATGGTTTATCTTCCGGCTTGATGCCTCTGCCGGTGCAAGGAATCGAATCCATGGTGAATTCAAGCTTCATGGAGCCTTTGGAGAAATCGCTGATATTAAGATAATTATGTTCCCATGCACGGCCGTTGACGCGGAAAGAGCGGACGTATGGGGTGGTGGAAGAATTATTCTCCGCCTCTATCACGGCCACAGTCTTTGTCTTCTTTGAATCATCGGAAGGGCGGCTGATGGTAACTTTGCGGAAGAGCGGCGAGCCAAGGGCGAACTGGTCTCCGGCCGGGGTCACCGGATAGAAACCCAGGGCCGAGAAGACGTACCAGGCGGAAGTCTGGCCGTTGTCCTCGTCGCCGCAATAGCCGTCAGGAGCCGCTGAATAGAACTTGTCCATGACCTCTCGCACCCTCGCCTGGGTCTTCCACGGAGCAAGGCAATAGTCATAGAGGTAGGCCATATGCTGGATAGGCTGGTTGCCATGGGCATAATTACCCATATTCATGACGGTCATCTCTATGATTTCGTGGATAGGGAAGCCGTAATAGCTGTCATCATAAACAGGAGGCAGGGCAAAGACAGTGTCAAGCATGGCTTCCATGGCCTTGTCGCCTCCCATTGCCTCCGAAAGACCGGCAATATCATGGAAAACCGACCAGGTATAGTGGAGCGAATTGCCTTCCGTGAAATCTCCTCCCCATTTGAAAGGGCTGAAGGCGGCCGGGAAGGAGCCGTCGGAATTGCGGCCCTGCATCAGCTTTCTGGAAGGATTGTAGACATTCCGCCAATTCCCGGAGGCCTTGGCGAAGGCCTCCAGTTCGGCCTCAGGCTTTCCGATCGCCTTGCCGAAGCGCCATATGCACCAGTCGTCATAGGCATATTCAAGGGTCCTCGCCACATTCTCATTGATCCCGACATCGTCAGGCACATAGCCCAGGCTGTCGTAGTACTGCCATCCGAGCCTGCCGGTCGAAGGTATGCTGTCCAGGCAGGCCCTGGTCCCATGGACAAGGGCGTTCCAGAGGCTCTCCGCCGTCAGGCTGTCACATGCGGCGCCGTTGATATAGGCGTCTGCGGCGACAGAGGCCGAATTGTTTCCCACCATGCAGTTCCTGTGTCCCGGGCTGGCCCATTCCGGCAGGAAACCACTCTCTTTCCAATAGTTCGCGAGGCTTTCTAGCATCAGGGAACTTCTTTCAGGATAGACCAGATTCATCAGCGGAAGAAGAGCGCGGAAAGTGTCCCAGAAGCCGGTGTCAGTCAGATACTCTCCTTCCTCAATCTTGCCGGTATGAGGACTGTAATGGACTTTGCGTCCTTCCGGTGTGACTTCGGAGAGGCTTCTTGGGAAGAGAAGGCAGCGGTAAAGGCAGGAGTAGAAGGTCCTTAGCTGGTCCGTGGTGCCTCCTTCCTCAACCCTGATTCGGCCGAGGGCGGCGTCCCACTCGGCCTTACCCTCGGCGCAAAGCTCGTCGAAAGTCTTGTTGCCAAGCTCCGAAGTGAGATTCCAGCTGGCCTGTTCCAGGCTTATGAAAGATGAGGCGGCCTTGAGACCTACCTTCTGGCCCTTTACCGTCTTGAAACCGACGACGGCCTCCATATGGCCGCCCGAGGCCTCGGCTTCGGAAGAGAAGACTCCGTCCTTGAGCACTCCAACTACTTCGAAAGGAGTATCGGATTCTATCACGAACCAGTTTCTGAAATTCGGCCCCACTCCGCCGGAATTGCGGGTCGTGTAACCTTCGATACGTCTCATAGACTGGTCAACCTTCACATAACTTCCTTCGTCATAGGCATCTACCACTATATAAGAAGTGTCTTTCTCCGGATAGGTGAAGCGGAAGACGGCCGCCCTTGAGGTCGCCGTCATCTCAGCCAAGACATCATGGTCGGCGAGATAGACGGAATAATAATAGGGACGGGCAGTCTCGGCCTTGTGGCTGAACCAGCTAGCCCGGCCTTCCTCGTCGAAGGCGGCGCGGGTGGTCGGCATTATTGAAAATTCGCCGTAGTCATTGATCCAGGGGCTCGGCTGATGGGTCTGCTTGAGGCCGCGGATCTTCGTGGCGGTGTAAGTGTATGTCCATCCGTCCCCGTCGGCCCCGGTCTGAGGCGTCCAGAAATTCATTCCCCATGGCCTGGCGACGGCCGGGTAGGTGTTACCTGCGGAAAGGCTGTAGGTAGACTCGCTGCCCGTAAGGGTGCTGACATAATCAGATGGAGAGAATATCGCCTGGCCGCCGGAAGGTCTTGAACAAGAGAAGCACAGAAGGGCGGCCGAGAGTAGTGTCATTATTTTCATGTCTGATCTTCAGAAGCTTGGTTAGTATGCAAATTTAGGGATAATTGGCTAATTTTGCGAAACGGACTGACAAATGGACATTAATAGTATGGATGAATCCCCTGCCAGGCAGACCACGGGCTGGAGAGGCTGGCTTGCGCTTAGCCCTCTGCTCGTTTTTCTTCTGGTCTACCTCTTTTCCTCGCTTCTCGCAAAGGACTTCTACAAGGTTCCCGTCACCTCGGCCTTCCTCATAGCCTCGGTCTACGCCATAGCCATATCCAAGGGCAAGATTTCGGAAAGGGTCGGCATTTTTTCGAAGGGAGCAGGGGCCCCGAGCGTGATGCTGATGATCTGGATTTTCGCCATGGCTGGGGCCTTCGCCAGCACCGCCAAGGCTATCGGTTCCATAGACGCCACCGTGAATCTTACACTCATGGTCCTGCCCGGCAAACTCATTCTCGCCGGACTTTTCGTGGCGGCCTGCTTCATATCCATGGCCATAGGAACAAGCGTGGGTACGATCGTAGCCCTCGTGCCGATCGCGGCAGGGGTGGCCTCACAGTCAGGGATCACGGCTCCCCTGGCCACGGCCATAATTGTGGGCGGGGCTTTTTTCGGGGATAATCTTTCTTTCATCTCCGACACGACTATCGCCGCCACCCAGTCTCAAGGCTGCTCCATGGCGGACAAATTCAGAACGAACATATGGATTGCGGCTCCAGCGGCCTTGCTGACGGCGCTGATATATCTTTTCATCGGTCTCAACCTCGATTCTTCTCCGCAGGCAGGAAGCGTCAATCCCCTCCTCCTTCTCCCCTATGTCGCCGTCATCTTTCTCGCCGTCTGCGGGATGAACGTTCTGGTGGTTCTCGCGATTGGTCTGGGAATAAACGCCGTGCTCGGCTTCGCCACGGGGAGCTTCAGCTGGATAGGCTTCCTCTCGGAATGCGGAAACGGTATTGCGGAGATGGCCAGCCTTATTTTCGTGACCATGCTGGCTGGCGGAATGCTGGAAATAATACGCTATAACGGAGGTCTGAACTTTATCATCCGAGGCCTGACCAAACGGATCCCCGGTCCGAGAGGAGCCGAATTCAGCATCGCGGCCCTGGTCGGCCTGGCCAATCTCTGCACCGCGAACAACACCATAGCCATCATCACAACAGGCGGCATAGCAAAGGATATCACGGACAAATTCGGGCTGGACCCGAGAAGGTCCGCGAGCATTCTGGATATTTTTTCTTGCGTAGTCCAGGGCATAATTCCTTACGGGGCGCAGATGCTGATGGCCTCGGGGCTGGCAGGTGTTCCGGCCTTCGGGATAATCGGGAGCCTCTACTATCCTTTCGCACTTTTCGGGGTGGCCTGCCTGGCCATCATTTTCAAGTTTCCGCGCCGCTATTCGCGGGGCCGCCGCGCCTGAGCAAGGCGTGCGGACGCTTCCGCCACCTCAGACTAGCAGGGCGGTGAGGTGGTAGGCCAGGAAGGACATTACCCAGGCCACCAACATGGTATAGGTACAGTCCGCAATGGCATACCGCCATTTCCCAGTCTCGTTTTTAATCGCGGCGAAAGTTGCCACGCAAGGGAAGTAAAGCAGGATGAATACCATGAAGGCGACCGCCGAAGGCAAGCTGAGGCTTGAGGCGAGCCGGCTCTGGAGCAAGGTGTCTCCGGTCTGGCTGGCGGCCTGAGCCGTCTCGGGGCTGTCCTCGGAATACATTACTCCCAGAGTGCTGACTACCAGCTCCTTGGCGGCGATTCCAGTGATGAGGGAGACATCCATCTTCCAGTCGAAGCCCATAGGATCGAGGGCCGGGGCCACTGCCTTGCCCAAATAGCCTATGTAACTGTCAGATAACTGTTTATGGCCGACAGGCAGATAGCCGAGAGCCCAGATCAGCATGGAGCAGAAGAGAATGGTCGTGGCCATCTTTTGGAGATATTGCTTTCCCTTTTCCCAAGTGTGCCTGAGAATGGCTTTACCGGTCGGCATCCTGTAAGGCGGAAGCTCCATGACGAAAGGCAGGTCGTCTTCCGGGACGAAGTGCGCGAAAATTTTGGCCGAGACAATGGCCATGACTATTCCAAGGAGGTAGATTCCGAGCAGGGCCGCGGCGGCATGTCCTCCGAAAAAGGCTCCGGAGAGCAGCACGAAGACCGGCAGACGTCCCGTACACGACATGAAGGGGATGATGAGGATGGTGATGAACCTGGCCTTGCGGCTCTCGATGGATCTTGTAGCCATGACCGCCGGCACATTGCAGCCGAAGCCCATGACCATGGGAATGAAACTCTTGCCGTGGAGTCCGATCTTATGCATGAACTTATCCACGATGAAGGCCGCCCTGGACATGTAGCCGGAATCCTCCATTATGGAGATGAAGAAATAGAGTATCAGGATGTTGGGCAGGAAGACCAGGACGCTGCCGACTCCCGCTATGATTCCGTCCACGAGCAGGTCCTTCAGCCAGCCGTCCTTCATGAACATGGCTGTGAATTCTCCCGTCTTCTGTACCAGAGAATCAATCCAGTCCATCGGATACTGTCCCACCTTGAAGGTAGCCCAGAAAGTGACATAGAGAATGGTGATGAAAATCGGGAAGGCTGCCCACTTGTTGGTGACCACGGCGTCAATCTTGTCCGTGAGCGTCCTTTTCGGCTTCTTACCCACGTGCGGCCGGTAGGTCTCGGCTAGGGCTCCCTGTATGAATCCGTATTTTGCATCGACTATCGCCGATTCCGCATTAGTTCCTAGCACACCTTCGATCCGTTTCTGCTCCTCAGTGCGTACCGTTATCACCTCGTCCCTGTTCGGCAGAGTCTCGATGACCCGGGCGATATCCTTGTCCCCTTCCAGATACTTGATGGCCAGGTATCTTGTCGAATATTTCTCCTTGATGCCGTCGTTCAAGCGGATGGGTGCCTGGACTGCCTTGATGCTGCGTTCAAGCTCCTCCCCATGGTTGATATGGATGTGGCGTGCAAGCTCCGGGGCGTCATATTCATGGTCATAGACCTCGATGACCGTATCGAAGAGCTTGTCCACCCCTTCCCCGTCCCGGCAGACGGTAGGGCAGATAGGCATTCCAAGGAGCTTCGAAAGTTGGGGAAGGTCAAGTTTGTCGCCATGAGCAAGAAGTTCATCATACATATTCAAGGCCATGACGACCTTAAGATGCATATCGATGAGCTGGGTGGTAAGATAAAGATTTCTTTCCAAGTTGGAGGCGTCCACCACGTTAACGATGACGTCAGGAACAGCCTCTATCAGATTTTTCCTTACATAAAGCTCTTCAGGGCTGTAGGCGGAAAGGGAATAAGTTCCCGGGAGGTCAACAAGGACGAATTTATAGCCCTTATACTCGAAGCGTCCCTCCTTGGCATCTACAGTGACTCCCGAATAATTGCCCACATGTTCGTGGCTCCCCGAAGCGATATTGAAAAGCGAGGTCTTGCCGCAATTAGGATTGCCCACGAGGGCCACACGGATGACGTGATGCCTCTCTTCCGCAAGTTCCTTCAGTTCCCTGTTGAGAATGGTTTCCTCGTCCCCGTCATCGGAATAGATAACCTCGTCGGCATGTTTCTCCTTTATATGGTTCTTGGCTTCCTCCTCGCTGACAATTTCGATCAGTTTTGCCTCCTCTCTTCGCAGAGAGACCTTATAGCCCAAGATTTCGTATTCGATCGGGTCTTTCAGCGGCGCGTTGAGGATCGCCTCGACCCTCTGGCCCGAGATGAAGCCCATTTCTATCAGTCTCTTGCGGAAACTGCCATGACCGCCGATCTTGGAAATGACTCCGATTTCACCTGTCTTGAGTTCAGAAAGTTTCATTGCATCTCTATTACTCTGCAAAAATAATCACTTTTTGGCTCATTTGGGTCAAAGTCCTTTATATTGGGCCCCATCATTCCCTGGGATTTCATAAATTTGCATGAAGAATAACACTAGAATCATCATGGACAGAAATCTCGCAATTGGAGTTGACATCGGAGGAAGCCACGTAAGTTCGGCAGTAATCGATCTTAGGAATGGTTCAATCATAGGGGAGCCTCAAAGCGTTGAGATCGCCCACACTGCTTCGGCCGAGGAGATTTTTTCGGCATGGACAACTGATCTCAGACTGACAATAAACCAGGGATGCAAGGATGTGCGCCAAGTCGGCATGGCCTTCCCCGGACCTTTCGACTATGAGAAAGGAATTTCTCATATGGAGCATAAGTTCGTGTCTATCAAGGGACTGGAAGTGGGCAGAATCTTACAGGACAGGATGCTGGAGTTTCCTGGGCTGGAGTTCCGCTTCGTCAACGATGCCGGGGCTTTCGCTCTGGGCGAGAGCAATTTCGGCGCGGCCAAGGGGATGGGCAAAGTGCTTGTTCTTACGCTCGGTACGGGTCTCGGATCTGGTTTCATTGAGGACAACAAGGTAGTGCGCACCGGCGGATATGTACCTGAGGGCGGTGAAGTCTGGAATCTGCCTTTCGAGGACGGGATTGCGGACGAGGCTTTCAGCACACGCTGGGTCGTGAAGCGGTGGAAGGAGCTGACCGGGCAGGATGTGCCAGGGGCCAGGGATGTGGCGATCCGCTGTGGTTTCGATGAGAACGCCAGACGGCTTTTCACGGAATTCGGCTCGCGTCTGGCCGAATTCACCATTCCGCTTCTGAAGAACTTCGGCTGCTCGAACGTTCTGCTCGGCGGAAACATCTCGCGCAACCTCAACAATTTCGCGGACGCGATGCAGCGGCGTTATGGTCAGGGAGGAATGAGCGTTACCGTCAAGGCCTCCACCCTGCTCGACCGCGCCGCCATGTTCGGCGCCGCCTCCCTCTTCGCCTGAGACGGAAGGCGCATGTGGCGGTGAGGCAAGCGTGCAGCGGCTCATCCGTCCTCAAGAGCCACTCTCGCCAACTACTCTCGGGAGTAAAGTTCGGGTTCATTTGTAATCTATTGACACACAACCTGTTGCAAAACAACGCAAACTTTGCTTCCCACGAAAACCGGCAGGGAAGGGTGAAAATGAAGATAGTGCGGGCGGGGAAAGAGAATGAAGTAAAAACGGCCTCCCTGTATCAGTACCTCCCCTCGGTTGTGTTTCTTAATAATAAACAGGCACCTATTAAGGGTAGATGCCTGTCCATATCTTCGTCTATCGTTCTAACTCTCGATGACTTTTGCAAAGGTACAAGTTCTTTTCAATCACGCAATGTCTGCCGAGAACTTTTGGTCTGGAAAAATCATCATCTAACGACTTCCAGCAGCTTCTCTTTCGTCCAAGCTGAGGCTCCACCAGAAAGCCCAGAGTTATCAGGTTCATTTTGCCAGCAAGGCCAACACTCTCTCAAAACTGTATCACTTTGACCTAAAAGATTATTTATACAGATAATCCCATTCAAAAGGTTTTTTCCCGTACTTTTCAATGAGAGGGAGGAAACGAGGTTTTTCTTCTTCGTAATAAGCTCTGAATAGATTCTCTGGATATGAGTACTTTTCTTTACCGCCCTTGTTTTCGAAAGTATCTTCTATAAAATGGTAGGCCCAATCATTATCATATGCCATAACAACTTTGAAGAGCATCTTCACCCTATAATAGTCGATATACTTCCGAGATAGTTCAAAATCGCGCACTTCTTCCAACACAGGCATGTAGGCATCATCTCTCCATTTCATCAGAGCGTTCAACGCTTCGTTGGTGTTCCCTTTGGGGCCATTCGAATTTGCTCCATGTCTATCCAAGCCCTTCTTGTATTCTCGAAGAGCTTTAATAATCATCGGAATATCAGCCTCGTTTCTGTATTCAGCGATGCAAGGAAGCAAGTTTGAATCTCCATCTAGGTAGAGTTCTTTCAGCCTGTTATACAAACCATCCATTCCTTTCAACCTGGACACTGAAGGGAGTTTGTCAAGATGTTTCAGCCTAGGACGAAATACAATGACGCTATCTATACAATGCCTCTGTTCCTTCGTTAATAATAGAGTGTCCGATTCTGCGACCTCTAACATAAAGTAGGCTACATTTGTCCCCCACCAAACATCAAAAGAAGCTACCATGAAACTATCATCATCTTCCAACTTCTGAAGAAGGATGTCATAACATTTCTCACTATGCTTGGATGCCAAGGTGTGAAATGCCATAGCCCTATGAGCCGGAGTTTTGGACTGAAGAGCCATAGACTCAAGGTCTGTATCTGACGTCTCTTTTAACAGTTTCTGCTGCGATTTCCAACCTTTTGGGACATGTCCCCAACCGTCATCGCCATATAAATAATAAACATTTCTCCCATCCGGTTCAGGAGGAGGTAAAACATCCTCCAATTGTCCGAAACAGATGATGGATTTAATGAGCAATAATGCTATAACAGAAATAATACGATTACTCATACAGGCTAATTTTAATGTCAGAACGGCAAATCGTCCTTTATTCATCATTGACTGACACCGAGGTTATAGTGGCGTTCAGTTTAGGGCGGCTATCCCGGACAATCTTTTCAAATTCCGTCCGACTGTGGATGCGGTGAAGTTTTCCACGGACAGATACGAAACCCTCGATGGCGTCCGGTGTGTCGAAAAGGCTCTTGATGGAGACATCGAGGGCCTTCGCTATCTTCTCTATGGTATCAAGGCGAGGCGAGCCACTAAGAGAGCGTGACAGGCTCTCGGCCTGGACGCCCATCGCCTTTGCCAAATCCTTACGTTTCCACTTCCGCTCCTGACAGAGGCGGTCTATATTGCTGGTTAGAATTTCTGTTGCATCCATATCAGTACGCATTGCGATTAAAAGTACTCAAAAATAACGGAAATATCAAGTAACCATAGGACATGACCTGCAAATGTATCAACTTAAGATGCTCAAAAGCTTGCCGGGCAATTAACTTTTATGTATCTCTGTAATAGAATTAAATGATATTATTATCAAGTATAAAGATCAATAGTTTTTATGGAAATGATCAAGACGTGCATCTACGCTCGAGTGAGCACCAAGGGACAGGAGTATGACCGCCAGTTGGTGGAGTTGCGTGACTATGCAGAGCGGATGGGATAGTCTGGAAACCCTCCTCCCCAATGGAACTCCGAACCCGATCGCGCAGTTGGTGCTTGGCATCCTCGCGCAGTTCAACTCAATGGAGCGCTCTCTCATCCGCAGCAGGATGGAAAGCGGTTACTGGTATGCAGGAACTGCAATCCCGGAAGGATACATTTACGCTGGAAATGCAGGGGTGGAACGAAAAATTATCGAACTCCAAAGACAAGCGAATTCTTTGATTTAATGAGTAGATTTTCAGGCACTTACATAAAAACAAAGGAGACAAATCCTTACGAACTTGTCTCCTTGTGCGGTTGGTGAGAGTCGAACTCACACGAACTAAGTTCACTACCCCCTCAAAGTAGCGCGTCTACCATTTCGCCACAACCGCAAATGTTTCCGCTTTGGGACTGCAAATATACCTCGAAATATCGAATTACCAAAATTTTCTTCATTTTTCTCACTAGATATTTTAAAATCCCGATCAGAGTTATCATATACAGATCTTAACGATAGCTTAAGGCTCGGGCAGGCGTTGATAAGGCAGGGAAAGCAGACGGGATGCTTGCGAGGGATTGGGACCAGCGATGGGCCTGTGATGAGCCTGCGATTGGTCAGCGATGGGCCCGCGAGAGTGAGCGCAGGTGGTTTTGTGGGGATTTGCTATCTTTGCAGGCTCACTGCTGGACTGACGCAGTTATTTTGCAGGGTTCTGCGCAAGAGCGCTGAAAAAGCACAGAAGGAAGCGCCGGAGGAAGTGGCGGAGCTTTTGCGGCGGGTTATCGGAATACATTTTTGAATAGTACAAGGACATGAATTGGCTGATTCTCATCATCGCAGGGCTCTGCGAATGTTCATTTACATTCTGCCTCGGAAAGGCCAAGGAGACTAGTGGCTCGGCCCATTGGCTATGGCTGGCCGGCTTTCTGTTTTTCTCAGTGGCCAGCATGTATCTTCTGATGCGTGCCTCGAAGACTCTTCCCTTAAGCATAGCCTATCCCGTATGGACTGGAATTGGGGCGGTGGGGACGGTGCTGCTGGGGATTTTCGTACTGAATGAGCCGACCTCGGCCCCGCAGCTGTTTTTTACCTTCACTCTCGTGGCCTCGGTGGTCGGAATTAAGATCGTATCATAAAATCCAGACAGCGAGAGCGAAGTACAGCCCACCGTGCCGAGGGCAAAAGATCAAGAGCTGGAGAAATCGAAGTGGTTTTCCTCCTAGTCGATATTGCAAATATTTATAGTTCAGTCAAGTGTCAAAGATCCTGACGGGAATCAGTTTCTATTTCAGATCTTTTTCGTATCTTTGCCAACTGAATCCACGAGATGGGTTCAAAAGGCATTATAAACAATTAAAGCAACAGATTCACAATGGCTGTTAAAATTCGTCTTCAGCGCTACGGTAAGAAGAATTTCGCATTCTTCCACATTGTTGTAGCGGACACGCGCGCACCTCGCGACGGAAAGTACATCGAGCAGCTCGGATCCTACAATCCGAACACCAATCCTGCAAGCATCATCCTCAATTTCGACAGGGCCCTCAAGTGGCTTGAGCTCGGTGCCGAGACAACTCTCGTCACCCGTCGTATCCTCTCCTATGAAGGAGTCCTTCTCCGCAACCACCTCAACGGAGGTATCAAGAAGGGAGCCCTCACCCAGGAAGAGGCGGACAAGAAGTTTGCAGAGTGGCAGGCTCACCGCGACGCCAAGATTGCTTCCAAGAAGGAAGCCCTCGCTAAGGGTGCCGCCGACAAAGCCAAGGCTGCAGCAGATGCAGAGGCTAAGGTCAACGCCGTAAGGGCGGAGGCTCTTGCCAAGAAGAAGGCCGAGGAAGAGGCAAAGAAGGCTGCCGAAGAGGCTGCCAAGGCTGCTGAGGAAGCCGCCAAGGCCGCTGAAGAGGCTGCTCCGGCCGCTGAGGAAGCCCCTAAGGCTGACGAGGCAAAGTAAGTTCCCCATGTCTGAAACAGGCGGAAACTTGCTTCAGATCGGTCAGGTGCTGAAATCCAATGGCACCGATGGAGAGCTGGTCATAGGCTTCTTCGACATCGCACCAGAGGAATTCGACTGTAAGGAACCGGTGTTCATCTATTTCGATGGGCTTCCGGTCCCTTTTTTCATTGAAGCTCTCAGCCCTAAAGGAAGTTCAAGGGCTCTTGTGAGGCTGACCGGGGTCAGAAGCTTGGAGGATGCAGACGAAATCGTCGGCAGAAAAATTTTCGCCGAGGGGGAAGAAGGGCAGGAGGAAGATGATTTCGGAGCTCTGGTCGGCTGGACGGTAAAAGATGCTGATGGAAGGCTCTCAGGGACGGTTACGGGTTTCGAAGACATTCCTGGCAATCCTTGCATTGATGTGGATACTGGCCATGGCGAGGCTATGCTGCCACTTCATGAGGACCTGCTGCTAAAAGTCGACAAGAGGAGCAAGACCCTCATTATGAAAATCCCCGAGGGGCTTATTTAGCCCGCCGGGGATTTCTTTTTCATGGCGCCGGCCGCCCCGGCGGAGCCACCCTAGTATTCTACATGGACGTAGGCTGTGACATCGTCGAGGCAGCAGTAGAGAGGAATGTCGGACCTGTTGGAGGTCAGGGTAAACTGAAGGGCCTTGAAAGCTCCCACCTTGGACACATCCCAGGATGTCCAGTCATGGATATATGTGAGCTTGCCGTCCTTGAAGGAGGCGAGATCAATGCTGGAGGAAGCTCCGCTGTCGCTGTTTACGGTAAGACGCAGA
The DNA here is from genome assembly GCA_002472565.1 of Bacteroidales bacterium UBA7258. Classification (GTDB taxonomy): domain Bacteria; phylum Bacteroidota; class Bacteroidia; order Bacteroidales; family UBA932; genus Cryptobacteroides. The sequence continues at coordinate 81,027 of DKSK01000030.1, forward strand.
TAATCTCCCTCCCGGAAAGCAGGAATGCCGTCCTGACCATAAGCCATGATGTTAGCCATATAATTGGTGTTGCAGACAAACATTCCCCGTATCTGCGCATAGCAGTCAGGCTCCGAAGCATAATTGAAGGTGATTCCGTAGTCAGGCATCTGGGAACTTTGGCGGAAAACCGCGAAACCGGTAGATTCACGATAGGCGGCAGTGTCGCAGACCGCCATCACGCTGCGGGTCTTATGGCCAGGCTTGACAACCGGGTCACATTTCATGGAAAGGCCGAAACCGCCGGCAAGCTCATCCTCGTCACCCTTGTCGTAGAAGAAGAGGGCACCTTCGGCAAAAAGATAGCCGGAACGGAAATAGTTGAGAACGCTGTCCTTATACTGGTCCAAAGAATAATCGAAGCCACACACTGCATAGTACTCGTTCTTATAAGAAGAATTCTGGCTCTTAAGGCAGGAGGAAGCCAGCACGAGGGTAAGAATAACGGAGAGTCCCAAGAATATCTTTTTCATTTCGAAACTGATTATTTAATGATTATTTCATCTATGAAGAGCCAAGGAGCGCTCTTGTCCGAGTTTTGCTCGGCCTTGAGCCTGACGAATCTCGCGGAGAGGTCCACCGGCGCCCCGTAATTGACGAAGGAAACCTGCCGGGGATCGGCATTTGGAACTTCGCGGGTCACAGTCGCCGCAAGAGTGAAGTAAGTCCCGTCATCAGAAACCCAGTACTCCACCTTCTCCGGAACCCCGACTCCGTTTCCGAGCTGACCCATGAAGGTAGCGGAGATGTAGCCGAGGACTGTCTTCTCCCCAAGGTCTACGGTGACGTCAATCGGACGAAGGAAGCCCAGCCATCTCTTGTCATGATAGGTCCAAGTACCGAGAAGGCCGTCTGTAAGAGTCTTTTCGAGAGCGGCAGGATAAGCAGAGCTCCATTGGGAGTCGAATTTCACACTCTTTCCGAGCGCGAGATGCTTTACCGGCAGCTTTGATTCCGGTCTGTCACCGGCCTCTGAACGAAGGTCGAAAGTTTTGTAGCCATCCTCTTTCATACGGTCGGTCAGGCACAGGGCCCTCTGGAAGAAGGATGCATAATCCTTGGCGGAGGCAGGAGTCCAGCCGACCTCGGCGATGGCGAGGGCACGAGGATACAGCATATATTCCGCATGCTCAGGAGTCGGCACGAATTCGCACCAGAGGTTGCCCTGAACCCCGGAAAGAAGGTCTTCACTTCCATCCGGAACGCCCTCCATGGGTTCGAAAGAATAGACCTTCGAAAGAGGGACGTAACCTCCTATGGCCTCAGGTTCCTTGAAAGAGACATCCTGGTAATAGTCAAGATAGCAATAGCTTGTAGGGCACATGATGACCTTGTGGCCCTGGCCGATGGCCTGGATTCCATTGGTCGTACCCCTCCATGACATGACGACGGCATCCTTGTCGAGCCCCTCATCTCTGACGACCTCGTCCCAGGCCACCATGACCCTGCCCTTGGACTTTACGTAAGAGGCAATCTTTTCTTCAAGATAATTCTGAAGCTCATAGACATCCGTGAAGCCTTTCTCGTGCATCAGGGCCTGGCATTTCGGGCAGTTTTTCCATGAACGCATTCCGGCCTCGTCACCTCCCACGTGGATGTACTTCGTCGGGAAAAGGTCCATGACCTCGTCCAGGACGGCCTCTAGAATGATGTAGGTCGAATCGGAGGCAGGGCAGAGATCACTGCTGAGGACATGATGGCTGAAGGTTGAATCATAACAGGAAGTCTGGGGATATGCGGCGCATAGTTCGCGGCTATGGCCGGGCATTTCTATTTCCGGAATCACATCGATGAAACGCTCAGAGGCGTAGGCCACTATTTCCTTGACTTCATCCTTGGTAAGATAGCCTCCCTCGGCATCCCGGGAGCCTTCAAGGGCATATTCATTGCCGCCGTTCCTCCAATCCTTCCAGGTCTTGCCCTTGCGCCACGAAGCGAGACGGTTGAGAGCCGGATAGCTGTCCACCTCAAGCCTCCAGCCGGCATCATCGGTGAGATGGAGATGGAGAACGCTCATCTTAAGAGAAGCCATGAGGTCAAGCTGCTTGAGCAGCCAGTCCTTTCCTTTGAAATTACGGGACTCGTCTATCATGAGGCCTCGATGCTCAAATCTCGGATAATCAATTATTTCGCAATAGCTGTACGGGGTTCCGTCCGCAGCCATCTGAGAAAGAGTCTGCCTGGCGTAAAAGGCCGCCTTAGGGCTCGCCGCCTTGACGGAAATCCCCCTCTTGTCTATCGTGATGTGGTAATAGGCTTCCTTCTGGAAATCTTTCAGCCCCGAAAGTTCCTTCCAGCTTCCCCTCATGAGGGAGACCTTGGTGTCAGAGGCCTTCTTCGGCGTGAAGCAGCCTTCCCTGAGCGTAAATTCCACAGGACGCGGGATGACTTTGTCTGGGCCGCCCGCCTTTGCGCCTACGGCAAAAGCCAGCACGGCGAGCATGCTGATTATCGGTTTTAGTGTTATCATGGTATCTGTTATTTAGCAGGTATGGCGAATTTGTCGGCGGAGACTCCGCTACCGGTCTTGATACCGGACATTGAGTAGATTGTACTTATGCCTCCGAATTCGTCCATCTGCATCTTCACCAGCAGGCAGTCGGACTTGCGGTAGGTAAGGACAATCCGGGAGTAGCCTTTGGTCGCAACCTTGCGTGCCTTCAAGGTGACGAGGTAAGTTCCGGAAACTTCCTCGGCACAGACGCTGGCATTATTGGCATCGGCCACCTCTTGCACCTTCCCTCCCAAGCAGTTCAGCAGAGTAGAGGAAAGGTCGCGCATGAGCGCATTCTTGGACGTGTCGAAAGTACTCCCGTGTCCTCCTCTCTTCATGTAGAAAGAAGTTCCGTTGATTACGAGCAGGTCGCTTGAGGGAGCGTCATAGAACATGGACATCTTTCCGGTGACATCATAGTAAAGGGTCCCGGAAGACTTTATAGTCCTGCCGGCAGCCTTTATAGTGCGCGACTGGGTAAAAGCCGACTCTATGGTCTTGACAGCCGCATTGGCGCTTTTGACCTTGGTCAGGATAGCATTCTCCGCAGCCTCTGCCCTTCCGCAGAAGAAGAGAGGGAGGAGGAGAGAGAAGATAATGAAAATGAATCTTTTCATGTCCGTCATTCATAAAGGCCGCCGTTGATGGATATGGCCTGTCCCGTTATATAGCTTGCCTCATCCGAAACGAGGAAGCCGACAAGGTCCGCCACCTCCTCGGGTTCGCCGAAACGTTTGGCCGGGATCTGGCTTTTAAGGGCATTCTCGTCAAGTCCTTCGACCATGTCGGTGTTGATGAAGCCGGGGGCGACGGCGTTGACAGTCACCCTCCTGGCGGCAACTTCCTGGGCGAGAGCCTTGGTCGCGGCTATCATTCCTCCCTTGGCGGCAGAATAATTGGTCTGTCCTGGGAGGCCCTTGAGCCCGGAGAGGGAGCCCATATTGACGATACGTCCCCAGCGATGGAGAACCATCGGCTGAAGCACGCACTTGGTCACGTAGTAGAAGCTGTTGAGATTGGTGTCGAGAACCTTGTTCCAGTCAGAAGACTCCATCCAGAGCATGAGGTTGTCCCTTCGGATTCCTGCGTTGTTGATGAGCACGGAAATGTAGTCATCGGGATGAGCCTTCTGCCATTGAGTGATATTCATGCGGACCGCGTCAGGATCGCTCACATCGAACTTCATGAGCTCTCCGCTTCCTCCAGCAGAGGAAATCTCGTCAAGGGTCTCCCCGGCGGCGGAGTCGTTGGAAACGTAATTGACAATTATGTGGTAGCCCATCTGAGAGAGTTTCTTGCAGATGGCCCGGCCTATTCCACGGCTTCCGCCGGTTACGAGTGCTGTTTTCATCGAATTAAGTTTGACTTGCAAATATAAGCAATTTCACGAAAAGCCTGATTGAGGCCGCCCGCCACCGAGATATAAAGGAGGTGGCGGAGAGCGGCGGCAAAGTCCGGAGCCGCGAGAGGAGGCTATTTCGAGACAAGAATCTCGTGGGAGAGGTCGGAAAGGCCGAGAATTTCCCCACAAGTAAAGACAGAGGTCATGCTGACCCCGAGTATCCCGTGGAGATTGAGGCTCTGCCCCGTAAGAAGAAGATTGCGGAGCGGAGTGCGAGGAGAAAGAACGGTCGCGAGCGGCCGCGTCCAGTCCTTGCGGATGCCATAGGCGGAGCCGTCAATGGTGCCGGTATAACTCCGGTAAGTAAGCGGGGTCGAAGTCCAGACCTGGGCTATGGCGCCCTTCAGCTCCGGCAAGGCCGTGTAGGTAAGCCTCAGAACCTCATCCAGCTTTCTCTCCTTGGTCTCCTCATACTCGGCTCCGCGCCTGCCGACCGGAAAGTCCTCCCACTGCTCGATTTCATGCAGGGTCATGGGGCTGATGAGGTCGAGATGTGTCGCCCATTCCCCCTCGACCGGATAGAAATGCACCAGAACGCTTTCCGTTCTGGATGTGTCGGGATGCCAAAGGTCGGCTCCGCGCGCATGAATGTAGAGATTCCGGTTGAGATACTTCACGGCGCCCGGTTTCAGAATGATGTTAGCCGTGAACATGCCGTAGGTGTTCTGAAGACTCGTGATCCTGGACCTGTAGATACGGCGGACGGCGGGAGTCTCACCGACCATCCCGAGGGTCAGGGCTGGATGGAGATCCGAGATAAACCAGTCCGCCTCTATTCCGTCGCCTTCCGAGAGTTCCACCCTCGTCACCCTGTCCCCGTCCGGGACGATTCTCGCGACGCGGGTCCCCATGATCACTTCTCCGCCCATGGCGGTGATCCCGTCCGCAAGCCTCGCCGCAATGCGGCTTCCGCCTCCGGCCAGCCTCCAGGCGCTCTGGATATAGGAATTGTTAATCTGGGCAAAGACATAGAGCGGAAGATTCTCCCCAAGCTCCATCTTCAGAGAAGTCCCGGAAACCGCCCTCACCGCCGCAATGTCCCCGCCGAAGGTCCCCATAAGAAAATCCAGGGCGCTTCGGCCGAAAAGAGCCGCGGAAGGAGACTCGCCCTCCTGGAAGGCGTCGAAGATATGCTCCCCCACTCCGCCGAGGAAGTCACGGAATTTCTCAAAGCCGTCCCTCGCATCGGGGAAATGGGCGGACATCCGCTCTACGAAGCGCTCCCCGTTGGCGAACTCATAGCGCCCGCCGCCCTCGAAGCAGACCTCGTCGAAACACTCGCTGTCCATCTGCTTCCATGGCAGATCCAGCAGGCCGAAATAGGCGAAGAGAGGATTCAGGGACTCCCCGGCCCCGAGGCCGCCCACATAGTGGAAACCGGTGTCGAAGACCTCGCTGATGAGATTCCCGCCGTAGGCCGTGGTACGCCTGAAGGTCTGGAGACAGCCGCCTATCTGTCTGTCTTTTTCGAGAACGGTGACTCTGTAGCCATGGCGGGCCAGGATGTAGCCGCATTCAAGGCCGCCAAGGCCGCTCCCTATGATTACGACGCTCTTGCCTTCCATGGCCCTAATTTCCTCCCGTTTTCTTTATGGATCTTGCCAGGAAGTCCACCTTCATGGCCTGCCTGAAGAGGAAAGGCTCAAGGGTGTAGGTGATCAGTACAGTCGAAACCATGCCTATCAGGGTACTTGCCCCTATGGAGGAGATTGCAGGATGGACTGCGGAAAGGAGGGCAAGCATCACCACCAGAAGCGCAAGGGCGGAGAAGAAAATAGCCGCCTTGTGATACTCCAGGAGGTTTGAGCCCTCGCCTCTCGCTTCGGCAAGCAGCCCATTCATGACAAAGATGCTGTAGTCCACTCCGATTCCGAAGATAAAGGTGGAGATGACTATGTTGATGAGGTTGAACTGAAGGCCGAAGATGGACATGAAGCCCTCGTCTACGTACCAGCTCAGAAACATCGGAAGGAAGGCAAGGACACTCACCCAAAGGTTCCGGAAGGAGAGGAGAAGGATGAGCAGCACGAAGAGGGAAGAGACCCAGAGGACGATGTTGAAGTCGTCATGGATGATCTTAACAAGATTGTTCATGTAGTAGAATGGATCCACGACTGCCGCCTTGGCCTTCTTGTCCATGACGAAGTCCACCTCTGCCTGGCTGTTCTCGTCCATGAGGGCGGAATTGAAGACCATGTAGGTGCCGTCAGAAGTTTGCTCTATGAAGTTGGAGAGCAAGCCTTCCGGGAGGATTCCCGCGCCGTAGAGGTCGCCCGGCTCATAGTCGGAGGTGAGCATGACCCTGAAAGGCGAGAACATTTCCGGATCAAGTCCGAAAGCGCGGGCCGAAGCGGAAATTTCGTTCATGAGGGAGTCCACACGCTCGCCAGTCCAATAATTCTTCCACTCGGCGATGCGTTCTCTCTGGGTCTTTTCGGACTGGAAGAGTCTGGAAACTACTCCGTTATAGGAAACAATATCTCCGCTCCGGCGTAGAGAATCAAGCTTTGAGGATATGGCGACGTCTGCCTCGAGGGCATCGTCAAGAGTCGTCCCGAGGGCGGCATAATAGCGCTGGAGGAGACCTTCCTGATTCTTCTGGGCATAGAGATCCTGAGCTTCTTTGAGCTCCGGGGTTTCATAGCCGAGATGCTTGAGGTCGCTGTCGAATCTGACCTTCGGGGCGAAGAGGCAGCCGGCAACGACGATGAGAGTCACGGCCGCTATCACCGGCAGTTTCCGCTCGTAGGGATAATTATTGATTCTGTCGATGAATTTGAAGGCCTTCTCACTTTTTCCCTCATCCCTCTTGGAAAGGAACTGAGGAGTGAAGACCAGGGCGAAGAAGGTACAGCCGATCAGGGCGAAAGAGGCGAAGAGTCCGAAATCGCGAAGCAGTTCGCTCTTGGTGAAAAGCAGGCCGGCAAAAGCTCCTACGGTGGTCAGGCAGCCAAGAATGACAGGAGTGGACTCATCCCGGAGCATTGTCTGAGCGTCAAGGGTGAATTTCTGATGGATAATGACATGGAGGCAATAGCTCATGGCCACTCCCAGCACTATGGCTCCTATGCCGAGGGCCATCAGAGACATTCCGCCCTTGATCCAATACATGCAGGAGAGGGCGAAGAAGGTGCCCCATAGTATCGGGCAGAGGGTGTGGAGGACGATCCTCAGGGACTTGAAGCAGAGGATCAGGACCAGCAGGATGATCACCAGGGAAAGGCCTACGGTGACGAGGAGGTCGGTCTTTATCCTAGCGGCATTGACGGCGCTTCTGACAGCCTGGCCGTGGACAAGGATCTTAAGACCGGGATGAGCAGCCTTGAAATTCTCCGCAAGGCCCTTGATCTCTTCGCAGAGTCTGGAACCCATGCCGGAGTCAAAGGAAGTGAAGTTCGGCGAGATGAAAGCCAGGGCCACGGTGGAGTCCGGACAGAAGATATGGCCGTCCACGAGGCTGAAACCAGGGCTGAGTCCTCCTATGACGACATTCCTCAGACCGAGCGGGTCGGTCGAGACCATCTGCGTAGAGCTTCCCGTCCAGTCATCCATGACAAGACCATAGTCTACGGCCATCATGGAATCTACATATGGCTTCGCCGCGGCCTCGTCGAAGAAGGCGTAGGCGGAAGTGTCTATAAAAGAAGGCACATGGGTCATCGCATAGCCAAGGGCCATGACAGGGAGGTCGTCATCGAACTTATAGAGGGAGTTGGCGATGCGTCCGGCTGCGGAATCGCGGACTTGGAGACTGTCCATGAACTCATCCTCCAGCGAGCAGAGAGTGGAGGCGTCGAGGAGGGAGTCTCCCGAAGTGAACTGGAGGAAGATTTTGTCTTTGACCCTTATGTTTCCGAAGGTCAGAGCCCCGACGTTGTCCTTATCCTGAGGCAAGAGCTTCGTTATGTCCTCTTCATATTGCACTTTCGCTCCGAAGAAGACAAAGACTGCCAGAGAGGCCAGCATGAGGACCCACATAAGGACCCTGTGCGACCTGAAATAACGGTAAACAGGAACGAAAAACCTTGACATATCAAATCACGCCGTTTTTCTTCTTCCACTCCTCGTAGAAATCCGGGGCCGAGGGGTCGAAATCTCCTTCGGCCGTCGTGAAGAGCTGTATTGTGTCAGCAATGAGCATAAGTTCCCCGTCGCTCTTGCGGCGGATTTCATAGGCGAAGCAGAGTTTACCTCCGACGGCAGGCTTCCAGCTTATCTTCACGGTAAGTATGTCATCGATCGTGGCAGGCCTGAGAAAGCGCAGGTGCATGTCATATACCGGGGCAAAGTAGCCTGCCCTGAAAATCGTCATGTATTCCAGGCCATATTTCCGGCCGAAGGCCTCGCGGGCGTCTTCCATGTACAGGACGTAGGCGCCGTGCCACACCATCCTCAGGGAGTCTATCTCACTGAAGCGCACCCTTACCTCGATAGTTTCGCTAAGTTCACTCATGAAAGTTCCGGGATGTAGACTTTAAGGTCCCCCTCTGCGATTTTCTCCCCGTCCGAGGTCACTTCGCCATGGACAAGCGTCATGCCGAGAATTTCTTCGACGTGGCTTATCCTTGTCCTGAGCTTCTCTCCTTCCGAGGGCAGGCGTCTGATAGAGAAAGACTTAATCTCGGCAAGGTAGCCCACCCTGGGAGGGAAACCCTCCATGAAGGCACCAAATCCTGAAAAAGCCGCGGCCGATTGCGCCATATGCTCAATCAGTCCCGGCTCGATGAGTTTTCCTTCCAGGCAGAAGACGTTGTCCGGCCCTATGGAGAGCCCCGTCTCGCAGGATTCAGCGTCACCCCCGAAGAAGGTGTCGACCATCCTCATCGGAGGTCTTTGGGGGATCAGCTTGTCAATGTCGGTCACTTACTTTGCCATTCTATCGTAGACGAAGTCATAGAGAGCTCCGAAAGTCTGGATCTGGGACACTTCAGTGCCCTTGATCTTTACTCCGAAGTTGTTCTCGATGAGGGCTACCAAGTCTACAAGGCTGAGGCTGTCCAGCTGAAGGGTCTCTTTGATAGGAGCCTCCGGCTTGATGATGCTCTCTTCAACTTCAAACTCCTCGGCGAGGGCCGAGTTGATCTTCTCGATCAGTTCTGTCTTTTCCATCGTAATATTTATACTATATATTTTTGACAATCAAAGTGCTGTTCGTTCCGCCGAAACCGAAGGAGTTCGACAGGAAGATGTCGAAATGCTTGCTTACCCTATGGTCAGGGATGAGAAGCTTGGCTGAATCCTCGTCCGGATTCTCGAAATTAAGGTTGGCGGCGATGAAGTCGTTCTTCATCATGAGCATGGAATAGATGACCTCGCTGGCTCCCGCCATCCACATCTCATGGCCGGTCTGGGACTTGGTGCTGGTCACCTCCACCCTCTGGTCACCGAAGACGTTGTAGATGGCCTTGGCCTCGTTGGCGTCCCCCACATGGGTGGAAGTCGCATGGGCGTTGACGTAGCCGATCTCCTCCTTGCTGATGCCGGCGTTTCGGATGGCCATCTCAAGGGAGTGGCTCGGACCTTCGACATTCGGTATCGAAATATGGTCGCCGTTCCCGGAAAAACCATAACCGAGAACTTCGCCGTAAATCTTGGCTCCCCTGCGCAGCGCCGATTCGTAGCTTTCGATGATGACGGTGGCCGCTCCGCCCGAAGGAACGAGGCCGTCACGATCGCGGTCGAAAGGACGGCTGGCCTTAGTAGGATCATTCTCCCTGGTGGAGAAAGCCGCGATTCCGTCAAAACTGCCCACCGCATATGGATTAACTTCCTGCGCTCCTCCGCAGACCACCATCTCCTGCAGTCCGTCCCTTATCAGCAGGGCGCCGAGGCCGATGGCGTGGGAACCGCTGGCGCAGGCTCCAGACACAGTCAGATTGATGCCCCTGAGCTTGAAGATGCAGCCAAGGTTCATGGTGATGGTCGAGTTCATGGACTGGAAGATGGCGCCGGAACCACAAAGGGTCGTGTCCTTCTTCTCTCTCATGATATCCACCGCCTTGACTACCGGCACGGTAGAAGAATCGTTGCCGTAAAGCAGGCCGACATCGTGGGTGTTGAGATAATCCTGGTCTAGGCCGGCATCCTTGAGCGCGTCGCGGGTGGCGCAATAGGCGTATTTCGCCTGCTCAGGCATGTAAACCCTCTGGTTTCTCGGCAATTCGGCTTTGAGGTCAGGCTCTTCCATCTTAGCGGTGAGAGCGGAGCGGAAACCCATATCCTTTCTTTCCTGGTCGAAGATGATACCGGACTTCCCGTTGTAGAGGGAATCCCTCACCTCGTCAAGTGTTTTTCCAAGGCATGAATAAATCCCCATGCCCGTAATCACAACCCTATTCATCTGTTTTTTTGATCAGTATCTTGTAGAGGCTCGCACGGATCTTATCTCTGAGGTCCGTTATCGCCTTTGTCTTGCCGGCCTTCTCGGCTCTGGCGTAATTGATGTCATGGAACAAATCGCAACCCCACTTCCAGTAGATGCAGTCGAAGATGACCAGACAAGGAAGCAGAAGAGTCCATGCCAAGCCTCTTATGAAGCCGTAGCTGATCCACCCGAAGACGAGCGTCAGCACGGCGCAGACCGGAAGGATGAAGAGGGCGTTGAGCGCGATATTGAAAGAGCCGGTGAGCATCTTGTCTCCCACCTTCCTGATGAAGTACCTCGGAATCAGCCAGGATAGCAGGGTCGGCCAGAGGCAGAAGAAGGCCAGAGGCAGGAAAATCAGCATGCCTATCGCCCTGAAGACGATATCCGAAGCAGGATGTTCCTCATCTATGTTGCGCTGGGTGCAGCCGATGGCCTTGAGAGAGTCGTCAAGCCTCGTGATGTCACTGTAGAGGTCCTGGACTTTTTCAGGATTCTGCGCCTTCGCAGCCTCGAGAGTCTTGAAAAGTTCCTTCTCGCTCTCCAGTTTTTCCGGAAGTTCGTCCGGATTCTTTCCCAGCGATATAGCGTACTCACGGCCGAAACGTCCGCCACGAATGATGTCTATCGCCCCGTAATTCTCCTTGTCCGTGATATTGAGCATCATGGATTCTATCTGCGCCCTCACGAGGCTGTTGACTTCCCTCTGGACCGCCCGGGGCTCAGTCCTGTACCTTTCGTAATAAGGTTTCAGGGAAATAGGCGTCCCGAAACGAATCAGTTGCTGGGATCTCGGGGCGAAATAATCATCGTAATGGTTGGCCGAAGGGAGGATGAAAATTTCTTTCTCGAAATTCGCCATTTCCGCGGCCTCGAAAGCCATCTTCGTATAGCCGAAACTGAAGGTTCCGAGTACATGGTGGTCCTGATGCCCCGCCTCCGGATAGATAACCACAGTCTTACCGTTGACAAGGTTCTGTTCGCTGATCTTGAAGGTGCCCTCGTTGTTCTTCAGCGCGTCTTCACCTTCCCAGTTGAGTCTGAAAGCCGGGAGCAGGCCGATCCAATAGAGGAATTTGCTGGCTAGGTCGTTGATTTTGAAGACGTCGGCCCTGGTTATGAAATGCACCTTGCGGTCATTTATCGCGAAGAGGATGCCCAAGGCGTCATTGAGACTGTTCTGATGGTCTGACGCAATGAGAACCGGCGTGCCGTCCGACGGAATATTTTCTGCGCCTATGACATAGGTGCGGTCATAGTAGCAAGTATTTATGAGAAATCTCAGATAAGCTTTGAGCGCCTTATAAGCCGGCGTCAATTCCGTATTTGTGCTTGCTGTCCTTGTTGACATTAAATTGCAAAGTCTTAATTGACATTAACCCCAAACTTCCTTTGCCATTAAATTACAAAATTACGTATATTTTTCAGAAAATTGAATTTTCGGCACTTCTATCATCCTTTTTTACCATTCAATCAGACTTTATGAAAATATATACGTTATAGGATTCCGCCATCTGGGAGGCAGGCATCACCGTCAAGGTACTCTACAGGCCGCAAGGGGAAAGGGGAAGGAGATGTGCGCAGAGGACACAAAAAACTGACAAACGGACACAGAGGGAATCCAGATTGTCAGCTATTTAAATTGTGGAGGTAGTCGGATTCGAACCGGCGACCCTCTGCTTGCAAAGCAGATGCTCTACCAGCTGAGCTATACCCCCGAACTGGAGTAGTCCTGAGCAGACTTGAACTGCTGACCCCCACATTATCAGTGTGGTGCTCTAACCAACTGAGCTACAGGACTATATAAAAATACTGAAAGATAGTCCAGGAAAGCAATAAGACTCTCGCACGGCATCCAGAGCGTATCAAAG
>DKSK01000014.1:0-43836 GCA_002472565.1 Bacteroidales bacterium UBA7258
TCACCGAAGTGTCAAACTCCCGAGGAACGGCGCAATCTTTTTCCGTAACCGGATTTTTCGCGTGAGTTGTCGGTAACTCACTATTCCTTAGCGTCTTGTTTCGTCATCCGTACCCGTTTGTCGCATTTTCGGGCATGGTTACGAACAAGTAACGTTGCGGCGTCAGGATTTGGCTTTGGCAGGGATTGTAATGGCTTCACGAATTTTTGCCACTTCAACTAAAACCCTTGTAACTCAATTCTATCACTATATCTTTCCGCATTTCACTTTTTTGTAGTAACTTTGCAGTATCAACTTCAGATTTATGAGCAAGTTCTGGTCAGATTTCAAGGCGTTCGCCATGAAGGGGAACGTTATTGACATGGCCGTCGGTGTAGTTGTCGGCGGTGCCTTCGGTAAAATTGTCTCATCACTTGTCAGCGACATCATCATGCCGATTGTCAGCGCCCTTACTGGCGGCGTCGACTTTACGGATTGGAAACTGACGATCAAGAAGGCCGTTATGGATGGCGATACCGTCGTCAAAGAGGCCACCACGATCAACTGGGGAAATTTCCTTCAGGTCACCGTGGATTTCCTCATCATAGCCTTCTGTATCTTCTTGGCAATCAAGGCCGTCAGCAAGGCTACTTCCGCCTTCAAGAAGCCGGAGGAGGAGAAGGCGCCCCAGGCTCCGGCTCCTAAGCCTGACGATGTTCTTCTTCTCGAAGAGATCCGCGACCTCCTCAAGAATCAGAAAAAGTAGAATCAGGGAGTCTAGTCTCCCTCCATTATGTATTTCCGCGGCGAGATTCCCGTCGCGGATTTAAAGTATTTCCCGAAGAAGGAAGAATTCGGGAAATTGAGAGCGTAGCTAACCTGCTGGACGGTGTACATTCCGGTCCTTAGCATGGCTTTGGCTTCGAGTATCACGAAGTCCCTTATCCATTCCCCGACATGCTTCCCGCTGTTGTCGTAGATCAGTTTCGAAAAATATTTTGGAGAAAGGCAGAATTGGTCGGCGTAGAACTTGACGCTGCGCTCCTGTTTGCAATATTGCTGAAGCAGGGTGAAGAAGTCTCTGACGAGCTTATCTCCCCTTGAATTGCCATCAGAAGAATCCTCCCCTGATTCGGAAATCAATTGTGCGAGTAAGGAACCCAGGCAGATGAGCAGCCCGGATACCGCTTCCTCCTTGAATTGGAACGTCTCGCTCTTCAAGGCAGTGTCCATGGCCTTGAAAATCCCCTCTGCTATGCTTCTGTGCTTGTCGCAAAGATTAATCGTGACCGGGTTGATGATGGCATTGCGGATTATCCTGGTGGAACGTATGGCGTTACTTTCAAGAAGATTCAGCGAAGAAGCGTCGAAGGCGATGTAACCGCCTCGTGTGCCGGGAGCCATCTCTACTCTGCTGAGGATGACGCCGGGACTTGACAAAAGCATCTGGCCGCTCTTCAGGGTGATTGTCTCAAGGTTCAGCTTCAGCCTGAACTCGCCTTTCGTGCACAGAGTCACGAGGCTGAACATGAATTTCAGAGGGTTGTCTCTGTTGGAATTGTTGTAGAGCCTTTCTCTCGGACTAGAACTGATCTGGATATCTTTGTCAAAAGATTCGGAAATTATCAGTTTGTTTCCCAGCGAGGTTCCTGGAGCTCCTGAGATCATGGAGTTCAGTCCTACCAAAGGAACGTGGTTGTCTTTATATTCTGCCATGATTCTGACCTTTATTCACCCAAAGATATCTATTTTCTTTGATTTATGTCTATAATTCCGATTTTTAAAACAAAAAGAGAGTAAAAATAGACATTTTTTGGTCAACAAGGCGGAAAATCGATGCCAGCTTGTCCGCCGGCCTGGCTGTTTCTCTAGAGATAGGTGACATCCATGTCCCAGTCCCACATCGGGTAATAGAGATTGGACTTCTTCCACTCAACCTCCCCCCTCTGGAAGTCCACCATGTCGCTTCGCGGATATTTCTTCTCGGGGTCGAGGTCCATTCCGAAGTCGTTGTTCACCACCATCCTCCAGCTGTCTATGGCGCCGAGATAGAAATAGTCTGCTCCCGGATTGAGGTCAAGGTAGGCATCATCGGCGAAGGAAGGTATCCCGAAGCTCTGGTCTACAGGCACCCAGCCTACGCCTTCGAAATATATCTCAGCCCAGTCATGGAGATTGCGCTCATGTGGGTGCATCATGAAACCGCTCTCGAAACGGGCCGGAATGCCCTTGTAACGGCACATGGTGATGAAGAGCAGGCTGACCTGTCCGCAATCCCCGCGGCGGTTCTTCAGGACATATTCCGGGATATTCTCGATGGTCGAGTAGTCACGTGCAGAAGCCCATGGAATGTTCTCGCAGATCCATCTGAACATGGCTTTGGCCTGGAGGTAGGGGCTTCTGATTCCTGCGGTGAGCGAGTCGGCGAGGCTTTTAATTGTAGGCGAGAAAATCACATGCTTCTCTCTTTCCGCCGTGTATTTCCGATATTCCGCCCTTGAAGTGTCGTAGGGCCTGAGCCGCTTCTCAATGTCGCGGTTGTATTCTCCGGACGAGGTGTATTCGAATTCTTCGAAGAAGGTTACCGGCAGATCTTTCCGCGCCTTGATTTCCATGTAGAGGGTGGAGTGGGCGCAGGCGGAGTCGGAGAAGTGCAGAAGAGCCGAATTAGGGTCGGCGGTATCGAAATAGTCAAGACTGCCTGACTTGGCGCCGGCCTTGATGAATTTCACCTCGCTCTGGCGGGGAATGTCCTTGCGGGGGTAGGGGAGCCAGCATCGCACTGTCTCTCCGTCCGGGACGACTCCGGCTTTTACTCTCAGGGTGTATTTCACCCTCATCCGCCGCGGTGCCGCCATCTTCGTGTCCGCCGAAAGGATCTCAGGAATCTGTACATAGGTGTCCCTGTCTTTCCCGCTCAGCCCAGGGATTCCGTCTGCCTTTTCCTTTATGGCCCTGCAGAGTGGATTTGTTCTGAAGAGATTGGGCGCCGCATTGTTGAAATACTTTCTCACGCCTCCCACTTCGGCGCTCTCAAGCTCTCCCGAGGCTGTCCAGGCGTCAATCTGAGCCTCGCTGACGTCTGGTATGTACTTTCTTATGTATTCCGTTACCTGGGCGCGGTCTTTAGAAAAATCTACGGCCGTTCTGTACTCCAGGTCCTTTTTCCATGAGTATGTCTCTCCGCAGGAGGCGGCGGAGAACAATAGCAGGGCGCAGAGAAGCGCCTTCCCTGATACTTTCATTGGCATATCTTCTTTATCCGAGCGGTTGGAGCCGACTCATTATTCCAGAGGCAAGATTCCGATTCCCGGGCGGTCAGGCAGGCAGATCTTCCCGTTCTCTACAGTCATTCCCGTGAATAAGTCGTTGCTGATGAGGAGATTTCCGTCCAGATCGGCAAAATCGGCCACAGGGGAGAGCTGGGCGGCCGCGGAAACGGCGCAGGAGGTCTCCGTCATGCATCCTATCATGACCTTCATTCCCTCTGCCTTGGCGTAAGAAGCCATTCTCCATGCTTCCCTCATCCCCGTACATTTCATCAATTTGATGTTTATTCCATCGTATGCCCCCTTCAATGCCGGGATATCCTTGAGCCTCTGGACAGCTTCGTCTGCATAAATCGGCAGCTCCGTCCTTTCCCTGAGCCAGGCGATGTCGTCAATCTGCTCCTTCGGCATGGGCTGTTCCACCATGACTACGCCATGGTCCTGAAGCCAGCCTATTTCGTCCAGCGCCTTGTATTTGTCCTTCCAGCCCTGGTTCGCGTCCACGGCCAGGGGAACGTCGGTCACCGAGCGAATCGCCTCGATTGTCTGTCTGTCGCCTTCCACTCCTACCTTGGCTTTCAGGATCTTGAACTTGCCCTTGCATTCTTCTGTTTTCGCCTTGACTATCTCAGGAGTGTCAATGCCTATGGTGAAGGTGGTATTCGGGGTTTTGGCCGGGTTGAGACCCCAGATTCTGTACCATGGCTCGCCCATGAGCTTCCCCACGAGGTCGTGCAGGGCGATGTCCACTGCTGCCTTCGCCGCCGTGTCGCCCTCATTTATCGAGTCTACGTAGTCCAGAATGTCTTCAAGCTGGAATGGGTCGGAAAACTGTTCAAGATTGACCTTCTTCAGAAAGGTGGTGACGCTCTTGACGCTTTGGCCCAGGTACTGAGGCATGGAGGCCTCTCCGTAGCCGGTGAAGCCGTCGTACTCTATCCGGACCTGGACATCGGGGGTCGTCTTGCGGGAATATGATGATACCGTAAAGACGTGCTGTAGCTTGAGCTCGTAAGGGGCGAAGGTGAGCTTCATCTTTTTTCCGGCCGAAGGGTCAAATGGATAAGGCCTGGGAATCATTTCGTCTTCTTTGCTCTTACTTCTGCAGGACACTCCTGCGCTCATGAGTCCCATGCCTGCGATGGCAAGGGAGGCTGTTTTCAAGAATCCCCGTCTTTTCATCTTTTGATAAATTGGTCTTTTTCAAAAATAATCAAAAAAAAGACAGGTTGTACGTGAGTCAACCTGTCTTTAAGAATTATCCGGAGGACCGGGACTAGAACATCTCCGGCTCGTTATTTCCGTTGTCGAAGCTTCCGCCGTAGTCCGGCTGCTCGTAGCTCTCGTTCATTTCGGAGCTTTCCTCGTTCTCAGGTCTGTTGAAAGTCCTGCGTGGACCTCTGCGGTCATCCCTGCGGTCATCTCTGCGGTCATCTCTGCGGTCATCTCTGCGGTCTGAGAAGCGAGGGCCGCGGCGCTCGCCCCTGCGGTCGTCACGATGATCATCGCGGCGGGAATCCCTACGGTCTCCTCCGCGGCGGTCACCGCCCTGGCGAGGCCTGCGCTCAGGCTCGATGTAGCCTTCCGGCTTCGGGGTGAGAGCCCTAATGGAGAGTCTCATCTTGCCGCTCTTCTCATCGTACTCGAGAAGCTTAACGTCAACTTCGTCACCTTCCTTGAGCACGTCGGAAACGTTCTCGGTCTTGTCCCATGCGATTTCGGATACATGGAGAAGGCCTTCCTTTCCAGGAAGAATCTCCACGAAGGCGCCGAACTCAAGTATGGACTTGACAGTTCCATGGTAAACCTTGCCTACCTCAGGAACAGCGCAGATGCCTTTGATCCACTCGAGAGCCTTGTCCATGCTGTCCTTGTCGTTCCCGAAGATGTCTACTACACCCTCGTTGTTCTCCTCGGTTACGGTGATGGTGGTGCCGGTCTCCTTCTGGATCTTCTGGATGGTCTCTCCGCCCTTTCCGATGACGGCACCGATGAAGTCCTGAGGAATCCTGATCTGCTGGATCCTCGGAACAAACGGCTTGTAGTCTGCGCGAGGCTTGTCGATGCACTTGAGCATCTCGCCCATGATGTGCATTCTGCCTTCATGAGCCTGCTTGAGGGCCTTGGCGAGAACGTCATAGGAAAGTCCGTTGACCTTCATGTCCATCTGGGTGGCGGTAACTCCGTCGGCGGTTCCCGCTACCTTGAAATCCATGTCTCCGAGGTGGTCCTCGTCTCCGAGGATGTCGGTGAGAATGGCGTAGCGGTCGTTAGGGTGCTCTTCATCTGTGATGAGGCCCATGGCGACTCCTGCTACCGGCTTCTTTATCTGAACTCCGGCATCCATGAGCGCGAGGCAGCCTCCGCAGATTGATGCCTGAGATGAAGAGCCGTTGGACTCGAGGATGTCAGATACCACGCGGACTGCGTAAGGGTTCTCCGGGGCGAGCGGAACGACAGGCTTCAGGGCCCTCATCGCGAGGTTTCCGTGACCGATTTCGCGGCGGCCTACACCCCTCTGAGCCTTGGCTTCGCCGGTCGCGAAAGGAGGGAAGTTATAGTGGAGCACGAACTGCTGGGTGCCCTGCTCGAGCACTTCATCAGTCTCCTTCATGTCAAGTTTTGTTCCGAGGGTTACGGTTGCGAGAGACTGAGTCTCGCCACGGGTGAAGATGGCCGAACCATGGGCGCAAGGAAGTACGCCGACCTCGCACCAGATAGGGCGCACCTCATCGGTGCGGCGTCCGTCAACCCGCCTGCCCTCATCGAGAACGAGATTGCGGAGGGCCTCCCTCTGCTCATGGGCGATGTAACGGTTGATCATCATCTTCTTGGCCTCCTGGTCCTCTTCGGAGAGGGTGGCTATGAAGTCGCTCTTGATCTGCTCGAATCCGGCCTCACGCTCCTGCTTAGGCTTCGCGGCCTTTCCGAGATCGTAGAATTTCTGGTATACGGCTTCATGAACGGCCTTCTTGAGGTCCTCATCCTCCTCATCGTGAGGATAATCCCTCTTGACGTCCTTTCCGAGATCCTTGTTGAGCTCCTTCTGGACGCGGCACTGTTCCTTGATGGCCTCGTGTGCGAACTTTATAGCCTCGAGCATTACATCCTCAGGCACCTCGTTCATCTCACCCTCAACCATCATGATGTTCTCCTCGGTGGCTGCGACCATGAGATCGAGGTCGGCGTCCGCCATTTCAGAGAAGTTAGGGTCAATCTTGAATTCTCCGTTTATTCTGGCCACCCTTACTTCGGAGATAGGTCCGAGGAAAGGAATGTCGCTGGCCGCAAGGGCTGCGGAAGCGGCGAGGCCGGCGAGGGCATCTGGCTGGATGTCCTTCTCGGCGGAGATGAGCCATACGTTTACGAATACTGCGAGGTGGAAATCGTCCGGGAACAAAGGCCTGAGGGCTCTGTCTACAAGCCTGGAGATGAGAATTTCATAGTCGTCAGCCTTTCCTTCCCTCTTCATGAATCCGCCCGGGAATCTTCCTGCGGCATAGTACTTTTCTTTGTAGTCGACCTGAAGCGGGAGGAAATCAGCCTCCTCGTCAGCTTCTTTCGCGCAAGTTACCGTAGCGAGAAGCATTGTGCCTCCCATTTTGACGACGGCCGATCCGTCGGCCTGCTTCGCCACCTTGCCGGTCTCAATCTCGATTGTCCTACCATCGGGCAATACGATCTTTTTTGTGATGATATTCATTATTCTGTTGATCTGTAACTTCCAACATCTCATTCCGCTTCCGTCCACACCCTGAGACCATTGAGCCGCCTCTGACGCTTCCTCTCCTTCGCGGTCTTAAACGATATAGAACGGAAACATAAAAAAAGAAAAGGGACCATCCCTTCCGGGATCTGTCCCCTTTCTTCCTTTACAGGGACTATCTGCGCAGGCCAAGGGCCTTCACGATGCTCCTGTACCTTTCAATGTCAATCTTCTGGAGGTAATCGAGAAGCTGACGCCTTTTTCCAACCAGACCGAGAAGTGCGCGGCGCGTAACATTGTCCTTGCGGTTCTTCTTCACATGCTCAGTAAGGTGGTCGATGCGATAGGAGAAAAGCGCGATCTGGCTCTCTGGAGAACCGGTATCTTTCTCGGATTTCCCGTACTTTGAGAAGATTTTCTGCTTCTCGTCAGACTGTAAATACT
This sequence comes from Bacteroidales bacterium UBA7258, assembly GCA_002472565.1. Lineage (GTDB taxonomy): Bacteria > Bacteroidota > Bacteroidia > Bacteroidales > UBA932 > Cryptobacteroides. Next base: position 7,399 of record DKSK01000014.1, read on the forward strand.
CTGCCATAATGCAAGAAATTTGTAAATAGTTAAAACCAATATTTTGTTCCTCCTCGAATCCGTACGGCCGGTCCTTCGGAGAAACAGCCCACAAAGGTAGGCATTTTTGTAAACTATTCCAATATATCCACTTATAATTCTCTTGTCCATAGCGTCTTATCATTCAGCTACATCCCCCGAGGCACATTTTCGGGCTGCATCTTCAAATTTCTCCCCTTCATAAACCGCCCTTCGTACACTCTCTCTTGCTACGGAGGTCTCGCGACCGTCTTCCTCACCTGGATTCTCTATGGCAAGCCGTCCTTGTCTCTGCTTTGCAACGGAATACTTGCAGGCCTCGTGGGCATAACGGCAGGCTGTGATGTGGTTTCTCTTTCGGGAGCGGCCATCATAGGTGCTGTCTGTGCCATGGCAATGACAGGTTCGGTCTCTCTGCTGTTAGCGGCGCTTTCAGTTCAGGCCTGCTCTTATTCAATTCGCGAGCATGGTGTAGCCCCTGATTTCCCTTTCGAGATCCAGGCGGCTGCGCCCTGTCTCGTTTATGCACAGCAATTCTAGGAAGGCATGGAACTTGGGTCCATGGTTCATGAAGAGCAGGTGGCTGAGTTCATGGAGAAGTACGTAGGTCCTGCAGTCCTCGGGAAGGCGCATCACGTTGATGTTGATATTGATGTTGCGGCGGACCGAACAGCTTCCCCACCTGCTTTTCAGGAGCTTCAGCCTCACCGTGTTGACCTTGAAGCCATATTTCCTTATAAGCTCGTCCATTTTTGCCCTCACCCAGACTTCAGCTTCGCGGCGCATTTCCAGAATCCGCCGCTTCTTTTCCTCGTCGCTGAGGCCTGCCGTACCGGAATTCTCGACCCTGGCCTCCTGCCTCTGCCTCGCCCTGAGCACCCAGGGCCTCTTCTTCGCGAGGAAGTCCAGTCCTCTCTGCCACGCTATGCCGGCCGGAAGCCTTAGAAGAATTTTCTCCGGCGTGACTCTTATGCTGACGCTCCTCGCTCCCGGGCCTCTGCGAGCTATGACGGGGCCGAGTTCTTCGTCCATGAATATTTTTTCTTCCAGCGTTCTTTTAGTAAACATCTACCGAAATTACATATTAGCCGCCGGACCGCAAAATCCGGAAGTAAAAAAGAAAGGATGACCGGAAGGCCATCCTTTCTCTCATATATATGAACGGACGTTAAAGCTCGTTCATCTCTTTGGCGTACTCCTCCTTGGAGCGGACCTCCAGGTTCTCGTACTTGGAAAGGCCTGTTCCGGCAGGAATAAGGTGACCGCAGATAACGTTCTCCTTCAAGCCCTGCAGGTTGTCCACACGGCCTCTGATGGCTGCTTCGCTGAGCACCTTCGTGGTCTCCTGGAAGGAGGCGGCGGAGATGAAGCTGTCAGTCTTGAGGGCGGCCCTGGTGATGCCCTGGAGAAGAAGGTCGGCGGTGGCCGGCTTTGCTTCACGGCAAGTCATCATCTTGAGACCCTGCCTCTTTAGGGAGTCATTCTCGTTGTTTCTGTCGCGGAGAGAGATGATCTGGCCGGCGGAATAACGCTGGGAATCACCTGCATCCGTGATGAAATATTTGCCGAAAATGTTGTCGTTGGTATCCATGAAATCCCACTTGTCCACAAGCTCCTCCTGCAGGAAGTCGGTGTCTCCGGCATCTGTAATGAGGACCTTGCGCATCATCTGCCTGACGATAACCTCGAAGTGCTTGTCGTTGATCTTCACGCCTTGGAGACGGTAGACGGCCTGGATCTCGTTCACGATGTACTGCTGAGCCTTCACCGGTCCGAGCACGCGGAGGATGTCAACAGGCGCGATGCTTCCGTCAGAAATAGGGGAGCCTGCCTTTACGTAGTCATCCTGCTGTACGAGGATCTGCTTGGTCAGAGGTACGAGATAGGTCTTCTTGACTCCTGACTTAGGGTCGGTGATGATGATCTCGCGGTTGGTCCTCTTCTTCTTGCCGATCTCGACGACTCCGTTGATTTCGGAGAGGATAGCAGGGGCTGAAGGAGTCCTGGCCTCGAAGAGCTCGGTCACGCGAGGGAGACCTCCTGTAATATCGGAAGCGTTGCTGATGACGCGAGGGATCTTCATGATCACATCGCCGACATGGAGCTTCTGGCCGTCTGAGACGGTGATGTGGGCTCCGACAGGGAGGTTGAACTGCCTGAGGGTGTTCCCGTTTTCGTCAAGGATATCAAGGGCCGGGCTTATCGTCTTGTCCTTGGACTCGATGATGACCTTGTCCTTGTTGGCAGAGAGAACATCAACCGAGCCTTCCTCGCTGTAGGAAACTCCGGCAGCCATGCCTTCGAAGCGGGCCGTTCCATCATGCTCGACGATAGTGAGCGCGTTGTAAGGGTCCCATTCGCAGATGTGGTCGCCTACCTTTACCTTGTCGTCCTGCTTCTTGAAGATTATGGAGCCGTAAGGTACATCGTAGGTGTAGGTCGTCTTGTTCTTGCCGTCGAAGATGTGAAGTTCGGTTCCGCGGCTGACTACGACAGCTTCCTTCTCTCCTTCGCTGTTGGTCCTCTCGATGGTGCGGAGGTCGGTGAAGTGGATCGTTCCGTCAAACTTGGAGTCGATGCTGGAATCTGCCGCCTGGCTGGAGGCGACTCCTCCGACGTGGAAGGTACGGAGGGTAAGCTGGGTGCCAGGCTCTCCGATAGACTGCGCGGCGATTACGCCGACAACCTCTCCTTCCTCCACCATCCTGCTAGTCGCGAGGTTGCGTCCGTAGCACTTGGCGCAGACGCCTCTGCGGGCCTCGCAGGTGAGGACGGAACGGATTTCGACCTGCTGGATGTGTGCGGCCTCGATGGCGGCTGCATCCTTCTCCTTGATCTCCTCTCCGGCCTTGATTATGAGCTCGCCGGTCTCAGGATTGAAGATGTCATGGACGGAAGTGCGTCCGAGAATCCTCTCGCCGAGAGACTCTACAATTTCATCCTTGTTCATGATGGCCGTGGCTACGAGGCCCCTCAGGGTGCCGCAATCTTCCTCCGTGACGATGACATCGTGGGAGACATCTACGAGACGGCGGGTCAGGTATCCGGCGTCGGCCGTCTTGAGGGCGGTATCGGCCAGACCCTTGCGGGCTCCGTGGGTGGAGATGAAGTACTCGAGCACGCTCATTCCCTCAAGAAGGTTCGAGGTTACTGGGTTCTCGATGATTTCGGCTCCGCCGGATCCGGACTTCTGAGGCTTGGCCATAAGGCCGCGCATTCCGCAGAGCTGCTTGATCTGCTGTGTGGATCCGCGGGCTCCGGAATCAAGCATCATGTAGATAGGGTTGAACCCGTCACGGTCGTTCTTGATCTGGTCCTGAACCTTCTGGGCAAGTTTGTTGTCGATATTTCCCCAGAGGTCGATGACCTTGTTGTAACGCTCGTTGTTGGTGATGAGACCCATCTCATAGTTGGACTTGATCTCGTTGACCTGCTGGTATCCCTTCTCGATCATGCTCTTCTTCTCCTCTGGGATGAGGACATCTCCGAGGTTGAAGGATATACCTGCGCGGAAGGCACGCTCATATCCGAGATTCTTGATGTCATCGAGGAACTGGGCCGTGCGTGTGACGGAAGTGCTCTTGATGACTTCGGTGATGATCTTGCGGAGAGCCTTCTTTCCGAGAAGTTCGTTGACATAAGGTACCTCGGTAGGAACGAATTGGTTTACGATGACCCTTCCGGCCGTCGTGTCCACCATGTGCGTACCCTTGGATGGGTCCTTCTTGTCTACAGGGAGCTTCACGCTGATCTTGGCGTGAATGTCAATCGCCTTGTTGTCGAGGGCAATGATGACCTCCTCAGGTCCATAGAACTTCATTCCCTCGCCTTTGACTCCGTGGCCTTCTTTGGTGATGTAGTAAAGACCGAGCACCATATCCTGGGAAGGAACGGTGATAGGAGAGCCGTTGGCAGGGTTGAGAATGTTCTGGGAACCGAGCATCAGTATCTGAGCCTCCATGATCGCGGCGTTTCCGAGCGGCAGATGGACGGCCATTTGGTCCCCGTCGAAGTCGGCGTTGAAGGCGGTGCAGGCCAGCGGGTGAAGCTGGATAGCCTTGCCTTCGATCATCCTCGGCTGGAAGGCCTGGATACCGAGCCTGTGGAGGGTAGGCGCACGGTTCAGAAGAACAGGATGTCCCTTCATGACGTTCTCCAGGATGTCCCAGATCACAGGATCTCTCCTGTCGACGATCTTCTTGGCAGACTTTACGGTCTTGACTATGCCTCTTTCGAGGAGCTTGCGGATGACGAAAGGCTTGTAGAGCTCCGCCGCCATAAGCTTAGGAAGACCGCACTCGTGCATCTTCAGTTCAGGACCTACGACGATTACGGAACGCGCGGAATAGTCCACACGTTTTCCGAGGAGGTTCTGACGGAAGCGGCCGGTCTTTCCCTTTAGGCTGTCCGAGAGAGACTTGAGAGCCCTGTTGGAGTCGCTCCTTACGGAAGCTGACTTCTTGGAATTGTCGAACAGAGAGTCGACGGCCTCCTGAAGCATACGCTTCTCGTTGCGGAGAATAACCTCAGGAGCCTTGATCTCGAGAAGCTTCTTGAGACGGTTGTTCCTGATGATGACTCTGCGGTAGAGGTCGTTGAGGTCCGAGGTCGCGAATCTTCCGCCGTCGAGCGGAACGAGAGGACGCAGATCCGGCGGAATTACAGGGATGACTTTCATGATCATCCATTCCGGACGGTTTACATCCTTGGACTCCACGAACCACTTGACCACGGTCAGCCTCTTGAGGATTTCGGCCTTCCTCTGCTGGGAAGACTCATTCGCGAGCTGGGCGCGGAGATCCTTTTCGAGGGCCACCGGATCGATCTCTTTGAGGAGGTCGTAAATGCCCTCAGCACCCATCTTGGCGATGAATTTGTCAGGATCCTCGTCGGCGAGCTCGTCGTTTGCCGGAAGCCTGTCGAGCTCGTCGAGGTATTCTTCCTCGCTGAGCAGGTCCATCTTCAGGTATTGGCTCTTTCCTGGCTTGACCACTATGTATTTCTCATAGTAGACTACGGATTCGAGTTTCTTTGAAGGAAGCCCGAGCAGAGCGGAAATCTTGTTAGGAGCCGACTTGAAGTACCAGATGTGAGCCACAGGGACGGTGAGGGTGATGTGTCCCATCCTCTCCCTGCGGACCTTCTTCTCGGTAACTTCTACACCGCACCTGTCGCAGACGATTCCCTTGTAGCGGATCCTCTTGTATTTTCCGCAGTAGCACTCGTAGTCCTTGGTCGGGCCGAAGATCTTCTCGCAGAAGAGTCCGTTCATCTCAGGCTTGTATGTCCTGTAGTTGACGGTCTCTGGCTTGGTCACCTCACCATGGGACCTCGCTATGATGTCCTCCGGAGAGGCCAGCGAGATGCTGATCTTGTGGAAGTTGCTGCTGACCTTGTTGTCTTTATTATTGGAAAATGGCATATTTCTGACTGATATATGGTGTTTATTCCAGTTCTACCTTGAGTCCGAGACCTCTGAGCTCATGGAGGAGCACGTTGAGGGATTCAGGAATGCCAGGTGTCGGCATAGGATCACCTTTGACGATGGCCTCGTAGGTCTTGGACCTGCCGGTCACGTCATCGGACTTGACGGTCAGAATCTCCTGCAGGGCGTTTGCCGCGCCGAAGGCTTCGAGGGCCCAAACCTCCATTTCTCCGAATCTCTGGCCTCCGAACTGGGCCTTACCTCCCAGCGGCTGCTGGGTGATGAGGGAGTAAGGACCGATGGAACGGGCATGCATCTTGTCGTCGACCATATGGCCGAGTTTGATCATGTAGATGATGCCGACGGTCGCAGGCTGGTCGAACCAGTCTCCTGTTCCTCCGTCCCTGACGTTGGTCTTTCCGAATCTTGGAAGATTGGCCTTGTCGGTGTACTCGTTGATTTGGTCGAGCTTTGCTCCGTCGAAAATAGGGGTCGCGAACTTCAGTCCGAGGTTCTTTCCGGCCCAGCCGAGGACGGTCTCGTAGATCTGTCCCAGGTTCATACGGGAAGGAACTCCCAGAGGGTTGAGGACAATGTCCACCGTAGTTCCGTCGTCGAGGAAAGGCATGTCTTCCTCCCTGACGATTTTGGCCACTATACCCTTGTTTCCATGACGTCCGGACATCTTGTCGCCGACGGTGATCTTCCTCTTCTTGGCTACATAGACCTTCGCCATCTGCATTACGCCGTTGGCGAGTTCATCTCCGACCTTGATCTTGTCCTCTTCACGCTTCTGCCTCGCCTCAGATTCCTTTAGGGCTACGCAATAATTGTTGATGAGTCCGTTAACCAGCTCGTTGGTCTTCTTCTCGGAGGTCCACTTCTCAGACTCGATGTTGATGTAGTCGATATTCCCGAGGTCTTCGGCCTTGATGGTCTTGCCCTTAGGGATTATCTCCACACCGAAGAGGTCGCTAACGCCTGCGCTCTTCTTCCCGTCGACAAGCTGAGCGAGCCTGGAGAGGAAGTCCTGCTTGAGAGCGGCGTTCTTCTTGTCGTAGGCTTCGGTGATCTTGTCGAGCTTGCCCTTCTGCTCAGCCCTGGCGGCCTTGGTGTTGCTTATCTTGGCGGCCTTGTTGTAGAGAGAAGTCCTGATGATGGTTCCGCTCAGTGAAGGGTTGGCCTTGAGGGAGGCATCCTTAACGTCGCCGGCCTTATCGCCGAAGATCGCGCGGAGAAGTTTCTCCTCAGGAGACGGGTCGCTCTCACCCTTAGGGGTGATCTTGCCTATCATAATGTCTCCAGGCACGATATGAGCTCCGACGCGGATGATTCCTTGCTCGTCGAGGTTCTTGGTTGCGTCTTCGCTGACATTAGGGATATCGGAGGTGAGTTCCTCCATTCCGCGCTTGGTCTCGCGCACCTCGGTGAGATACTCGTCGACATGGACGGAAGTAAGGATGTCCCAGCGGACCATCTTCTCAGAGAGCACGATGGCGTCCTCGTAGTTGTAGCCCTTCCATGGAAGGAAGGCCACCATGAGGTTGCGTCCCAGCGCGAGTTCGCCACCCTGGGTCGCGTAGCCTTCTGTCAGAATCTGGCCCGGCTCGATCTTGTCGCCCTTGCGGACGATAGGTTTCAGGGTCACGGTCGTGTTCTGGTTCGTCTTGCGCCATATAGGAAGCTTGTAGACGGTCTCTTCAGGGGAGAAGCTTACGAATTTCTCATCTTCGGTCCTCTCATATTTAACCCTGATCTCGTTGGCGTCGACATAGGTGACTTCACCTTTGCCTGTAGCCTGGATCTGGGTCCTGGAGTCGATGCAGACCCTCTCCTCGAGTCCGGTGCCCACGATAGGGGCCTGAGGCTGGAGAAGCGGAACCGCCTGTCTCATCATGTTGGCTCCCATGAGGGCGCGGTGTGCGTCGTCATGCTCGAGGAACGGAATGAGGGATGCGGCCACGGACGCCATCTGGTTAGGGGCGACGTCCATGTAGTCTACCATTTCCTTGTCTACGACAGGGAAGTCGGCCTCGAGACGGCACTGGATGCGGCTTGATTTGATGTTGCCGTCCTTGTCCATAGGCACGTTGGCGAGGGAGACATACTTGTCTTCCTCCTGCTCGGCGCTCATGTACTCTACGTCATTGTCGTCAAGGTCAACCTTTCCGTCCGTCACATGGCGGTATGGGGTCTCTATGAAACCGAAGTCGTCGATCTTCGCGTAAACGCAAAGAGACGAGATAAGTCCGATGTTAGGTCCTTCAGGCGACTCGATAGGGCAGAGGCGTCCGTAATGGGTATAGTGGACGTCCCTGACTTCGAAGCCTGCCCTGTCCCTGGAAAGTCCTCCAGGACCGAGGGCCGAAAGACGACGCTTGTGGGTGACTTCCGCAAGCGGGTTGGTCTGGTCCATGAACTGGGACAGCTGGCTCGTTCCGAAGAACGAATTGATGACCGAAGCGAGAGTCTTGGAATTGATAAGGTCGACTGGGCCGAACTGCTCGCTGTCGCGAACGTTCATCTTCTCCCTGATGGTCCTTGCCATCCTTGAAAGGCCAACGTTGAACTGGTTGGCGAGCTGTTCGCCGACAGTCCTCACGCGCCTGTTGCTCAGGTGGTCGATATCGTCTACCTTGGCCTCGCCGTTGACGAGGCGGATGAGGCAGCGTATGATTTCGGTAATGTCATTCTTGGTGAGGACCCTTGTGTTCTCGTCGGTGTCCAGGCCCAGCTTCTTGTTGAGGCGGTACCTTCCGACCACACCAAGGTCGTACCTTTTCTCAGAGAAGAACAGCTTGTCGATGACATCCCTGGCAGTCGCTTCATCAGGCGGTTCCGAATTGCGGAGCTGTTTGTAGATGAAGTCGATGGCTTCCTTTTCGGTGTTGGTAGGATCCTTCTCAAGAGTCCTGAAGATGCACTCGAACTTCTTGGCGGTGTCCTTGCCTTCTTCATCGTCCTTGTCGAGGAGGATCGTCTTCACGTCGGCCTCCCTGATCTTTTCGATGCTCTCGTCATTGAGGGTTTCGCCTCTTTCTACAATGACTTCGCTTCTTTCTACCGAGATGGTCTCTCCGGTGTCTTCGTCCTCGAAGTCCTCGTTCCAGGTCCTCATGACCTTGGTGGCGAAGGTTCTGCCCTTGTTCTTTTCGAGATTCTCGTCGGTGACTTCCACCTGGTCGGCTATGTTGAAGATATCGGCGATTTCCTTGTCGGAACCGAAACCGATCGCCCTCAGCAGGGTGGTTACCGGAAGCTTCTTCTTACGGTCGATGTAGGCCCACATCATGTTGTTGATGTCGGTCGAGAACTCGATCCATGAACCCTTGAACGGGATGATCCTCGCAGAGAAGAGAGGGGTTCCGTTGGCATGGAAACTCTGGTCGAAGAACACTCCAGGAGAACGGTGGAGCTGGGAAACGATGATTCTTTCGGATCCGTTGATTACGAAGGTTCCGGCAGGAGTCATGTAAGGAATGTTCCCGAGGAACACGTCCTGGACCCTGGTCTCAAAGTCTTCGTTGTCCTTGTCGCTGCATGAAAGGCGGAGTTTTGCCTTAAGAGGGACACTGTAGGTCAGCCCCCTGTCAAGACACTCTTCGATTGAGTACTGTGGCGGATCTGCGAAATAGTCGATGAAATCGAGCTTGTAATTGTTTCGCGTGTCCTCAATCGGAAAAATCTCCTGAAAAACCTTGTACAGACCTTCCTTCTTCCTTTGTTCAGGGGTGGTATTCAGCTGGAGAAAGTCCTTGAAGGACCTGAGCTGAACTTCAAGAAGATCCGGGTAATCCAAGATTTTTGAAGTGGCGAAATTTATTCGTTTGTTGCTTGTCTTCTTTGACATATTCTGCCTTTGAAAAGGGAAAAACTTTTTATACGACAAAAAGGTATAGAGCCTTTTCCCCCGGCTCTATACCTGTTTTTGTTCCCAACTTAATGGGAGAGGCTGGGATTACTTAACCTCAACCTCTGCACCGGCCTCTTCGAGGGTAGCCTTGAGCGCCTCGGCGTCAGCCTTAGAGATTTTCTCCTTTACGGTAGCAGGAGCCTTGTCTACGAGATCCTTAGCCTCCTTAAGTCCGAGTCCGAGAGCCTCCTTGACAGCCTTGATAACCTGGAGTTTAGCCTGGCCGGCGTTGGTGAGGATTACGTTGAACTCAGTCTGCTCAGCTGGGGCGGCTGCCTCTGCAGGAGCGGCTGCTACAGCTACAGGAGCTGCGGCTGGCTCGATACCATACTCTTCCTTGAGGACCTTAGCGAGTTCCTGTACGTCTTTTACAGAAAGGTTAACCAACTCTTCTGCAAGTGCTTTTACATCTGCCATAATTGTTATGATTTATTAGATTGTTAATATTATTTCTCTTCTTTCTCCGAGAGGGTCTTGACAATTCCCGCGAGTTTTCCGCCGGCTGACTGGAGGGCGGAGATGACGTTCTGGGCAGGAGCCTGGAGCATGGCGATGATATCACCGATGAGCTCTTCCTTGGACTTGATGGCTGCAAGCTCTTCGAGCTTGTCAGCGCCGATGAAAGCGCAGTCCTGGACGTAGGCTGACTTGAGGCCAGGTTTGTCAATATTGTTCTTCTTGGTGAACTCTTTGATGAGCTTCGCAGGAGCGTTAGCCACTGTCGTGAACATGATTGCGCTGTTCCCCTTGAGAGTAGGAAGAAGGGTCTTGAGCTCTTCGTTGTCGCCGCCCTTTATCACGTGAGTGAAAAGGGAGTTCTTGACGACGGTGAGCTTGATCCCGTTCTTGAAGCACTCACGGCGGAGAGCGGTGGTCTGCTCAGCGTTAAGGCCGGAGATGTCCGTTACATAGAAGTTAGGGGTCTCCTTCAGCTGTGCCGAGATAGATTCTATGATCTGTCCTTTAAGTTCTTTCTTCATAGCATTCTTCAGTTTTATTCGGCGCTAGTAGCCTTAATGTCGAGATTGATGCCATGGCTCATGGTGGTGCAGATCGAAGCGCTCAGCATGTAGTTGCCCTTGAGGCTTGACGGCTTCTGCTTCGCGATGGAAGAGAGCACGGCTCTGGCGTTCTGTGCGATCTGCTCAGGGGTGAATGAAGCCTTTCCGATGGCTGTGTGGACCGTTCCGGCCTTGTCGACCTTGTAATCGATCTTACCAGCCTTGACTTCTTTTACCGCCTGGCCGACGTTCATGGTTACAGTGCCGGTCTTAGGGTTTGGCATGAGTCCGCGAGGACCGAGGATACGGCCGATAGGGCCGACCTTAGCCATGACTGAAGGGGTGCAGATGATGACATCGATGTCAGTCCAGCCACCCTTGATTTTTTCAATGTATTCGTCGAGTCCGACGTAATCGGCGCCTGCTTCCTTGGCCTCAGCAGCCTTGTCTTCTGTGCAGAGGACGAGGACTCTGGTGACCTTTCCGGTTCCGTTAGGGAGAGTTACCACTCCGCGGACCATCTGGTTGGCTTTGCGAGGATCTACTCCGAGGTTGACCGTGAGCTCAACGGTAGAATCAAACTTGGTGAACGTGATTTCCTTAAGGATTTTGCATGCCTCATCAAGTCCGTACTGTTTGGTCGAGTCGAATTTTTCAGCGGCCGCCTTCTGATTTTTCGTAAGCTTGCTCATGATGCATGTAAATTATTTGATGTCCTGAGGGAAGTCTCCGGTGACTTTGATTCCCATGCTTCTTGCCGTTCCTGCGACCATCTTCATCGCTGAGGCGAGGGTGAACGCGTTGAGATCCGGCATTTTCTCTTCTGCTATGGCCTTCACCTGGTCCCAGGTGATGCTTGCCACCTTCTTTCTGTTAGGCTCTCCAGAACCTTTCTGAACTTTGGCCGCTTCCTTGAGGGATACCGCAACAGGGGACTGTTTTACTACGAATTCATAGGACTTGTCCGAATATACGGTAATCACTACAGGAAGAACTTTGCCTGCCAGCTGCTGAGTGGCTGCGTTGAACTTCTTGCAGAAGTCCATGATGTTCAGGCCTTTGGAGCCAAGTGCAGGTCCAACTGGAGGTGCAGGATTCGCCTGGCCGCCCTTAATTTGCAGCTTGATGAATCCGGTTACTTCTTTTGCCATGATTTTTAACTTTTAGTTACTTTAGATACTTGATTAAAGCTGAGCTCCAGCACGGTGTTTCTGCCGAAGATGTTAACTATCACCTTGAGCTTGCTTCTGTCTTCGACTATCTCGTCGATTGTTCCTGTGAACCCGGTGAATGGTCCGTCAGTGATCTTGACCTGCTCGCCCTTCTCGAACTCAACGAGGAGCTCGCCAGGGTTCTCGGCCTGTTCATCCTGCCTGCCCAAAAGCCTCGTAACCTCATCGTCGCGAAGAGGAATCGGAGTCAGCTTTGCGGACTTGTCCTGAGAGTTCCTCGTTGAGAGGAATCCAGCGACGCCGGGGATTAGATGACCTTTGATAAGATACTCGAGTTCCGGATTGATCGGCTCCTCCGTCTCTATGAAAATATAGCTCGGATAGAGAATCCTTTCTTTCTGGACCCTCTTTCCGCCGCGCTGCTCATAGACTTTTTCCGTAGGAACCAGGACCTTGGATACAACGTCCTGAAGATTCATGCGGTCAATCTCTTTCTCAAGATATTCTTTGGCCTTCTTTTCCTTTCCACCGGCTGTCCAGAGGACAAACCATTTCTTTTCACCCATGGTAATGATCGAATTACAACTTGTAGATCGCCGTCATCAGATGCTCGAAAGCGAAGTCCATAACGAACAGGGCAACCGCAATGATCACAGTGGCTATCATGACAAGGTAGGTCGAACTCTGAAGTTTTTCCCACGTAGGCCACGTGACTTTTTGGGTCAACTCAATCCAGGACTCCTTGCAATAGTTAATGAACTTTCTCATCTTTAACTTTTAATGGACCCCGCGGATTGGAAGCTTTGCGGAATCTGTTAAACATTACCAAATCGTAACCTTTGATATCTAGCAGGGGAAGCAGGATTCGAACCCACATCGACGGTTTTGGAGACCGCTGAACTACCCTTGTTCTATTCCCCTGGAAAAGAGGGATTACTTTTGGCAATCCCTCTTAAATTGGCTTTGCCCGATTTAGTCGAGGACTTCGATCACCTGTCCTGCGCCGACCGTGCGGCCACCCTCGCGGATCGCGAAGCGGACGCCCTTGTCAAGGGCTACTGGGTTGATGAGCTTAACATCGATCTCGACGTTGTCTCCTGGCATTACCATCTCTACACCCTCCGGGAGAGTGATCTCACCGGTTACGTCAAGCGTACGGATGAAGAACTGAGGACGGTAATGGTTGTGGAATGGAGTGTGACGTCCGCCTTCCTCCTTGGTCAGAACGTAGATCTGAGCCTTGAAGTGGCTGTGAGGAGTAACGGTGCCTGGCTTGGCGACAACCTCGCCCCTCTTGACATCCTTCTTGTCCACACCGCGGAGAAGAAGTCCTACATTGTCTCCTGCCTCACCCTCGTCGAGAAGCTTACGGAACATCTCGATACCGGTAACTACAGTCTGACGAGGCTCCTGGGAGAATCCTACGATCTCAACCGGATCGTTGAGATGGATGGTTCCGCGCTCAACACGGCCGGTAACTACGGTTCCACGGCCGGTGATGGAGAAGATGTCCTCGATTGGCATGATGAACGGCTTCTCGTTGTCACGCTCTGGAACAGGAATGTAAGTGTCAACTGCATCCATGAGCTCCATGACTTTGTCGACCCACTTTGGCTCTCCGTTGAGGGCTCCGAGGGCGGATCCGCGGATGATAGGGCACTCGTCATCGAAGGAGTACTTCTTGAGGAGGTCACGAATCTCCATTTCAACGAGGTCGAGCATATCGTTGTCATCAACGAGGTCAACCTTGTTCATGAAGACGAGCATCTTAGGAACGTTTACCTGATGGGCGAGAAGAACGTGCTCATAAGTCTGAGGCATTGGACCGTCGGTTGCGGCAACTACGAGGATTGCGCCGTCCATCTGTGCTGCACCGGTGATCATGTTCTTTACGTAATCGGCATGGCCCGGGCAGTCTACGTGAGCATAGTGGCGGGTCGCGGTCTCATACTCGATATGAGCGGAGTTGATGGTTATACCGCGGGCCTTCTCCTCTGGCGCGTTGTCGATCTGGTCGAATGACTTGACATCCTCAGAGCCGAAACCCTTGTCGTGAAGAGTCTTGGAGATAGCGGCGGTGAGGGTAGTCTTACCGTGGTCAATATGGCCAATTGTACCGATATTGACATGCGGCTTGGTTCTAACAAATTTTTCCTTTGCCATAATATATTATGTGTTGAATGTTATTGTACTTGACAATACAAAAAATTGAGCCGGTGATGGGAATTGAACTCATGACCTCATCCTTACCAAGGATGCGCTCTACCCCTGAGCTACACCGGCTTTTAAATGGAGCGGAAAACGAGGTTCGAACTCGCGACCCTCAGCTTGGAAGGCTGATGCTCTACCAACTGAGCTACTTCCGCGTGTTTGTGGGAGGAGGTGGACTCGAACCACCGAACCCGAAGGAGCGGATTTACAGTCCGCCGCAATTGCCACTATGCGATCCTCCCGAATTTCAGTATTTTAAGGTTCCGGCTCTCCGGACCTTTGAGCCGATGGAGGGAATTGAACCCACGACCCCGAGATTACAAATCACGTGCTCTGCCAGCTGAGCTACATCGGCGTTGTTCCCTCTCAAAGGGATTGCAAATATAAGTCATATTTCTGAATTACCAAAAACTTTTGACTTTTTTCTTCCGATGTTTTAAACCGTCAGTTTGAGAAGAGCCTCCGCGGCCTTCGCGATCCCTTCAGCATCCAGCCCGCACTCCGCCCTTTGGCTGGACTGCCTGTCCTGACGGATGAAGCGGTCCGGAACCCCGAGACCGTGAATCCTGACCAGGACATCGTGCGAGGCCATGTATTCGGTGATCGCTCCGAAGAGTCCTCCCTTGAGGCTTCCTTCCTCAACGGTCAGTATCCTGCCATATGTGGCCGCTTCTTTAAGGATCTCTTCATCGAGTGGCTTAAGATAGCGCAGATCGAAGACTGCCGGGTCTCCAGAGCCCTTCTCTTTGAGCAGTGTGGCCGCCTCCATGGCCCTGCAGGCCTCCGGCCCGAGGGCCAGGATGGCGAGCCCGCTTCCCCGGCGGAGCTTTTCGCCCTTTCCGACCTCGAATTTCGTGAATTCAGTGTCCTTCCAGGCCCGTCCTTCTCCGCAGCCCCGGGGATACCTTATTATATAGGGACCCCCTTCTGTGAAGAGGCCGGTGTACATGAGATTTCTTAGCTCCATCTCATCGCGCGGAGCCGAAATTATGGCGTTCGGGATGCTTCTGTATGCCGCCAGGTCGAAGACTCCGTGGTGGGTGGCGCCGTCTTCTCCCACAAGACCTCCTCTGTCGAAGCAGAGTACGACGGGCAGATTCTGCAGGGCGACGTCATGGATGATCTGGTCATAGGCGCGCTGGGAGAAGGAAGAGTAGATGTTGCAGAAAGGTTTCATGCCTCCCTCGGCAAGTCCGGCTGAGAAGGTAACGGCATGTTCCTCTTCGATTCCCACATCGAAGAAGCGCTCCGGATATGCCTTCTCGAAGACCGTCATCCCGCAGCCCGTCGACATGGCAGGCGTCACTCCGACAACTTTCGAATCAAGGGCGGCAAGGTCGCTCAGAGTTTGTCCGAAGACATCCTGGTAGCGGTCAGCGTGGCGGTCCCCGAGGATTCTCTCCCCGGTCTCCGGGTTGAAACGTCCAGGGGCATGCCAGGTAGTCGGATCGGCCTCTGCCGGTGCGAAGCCCTTGCCCTTCTTTGTCAATATATGGAGAAGGCGCGGGCCCTTCATGTCCTTCAGGCGGCCGAGAGTGTCTACGACGGCCTTGATGTCGTTTCCGTCTATAGGTCCGAAGTATCTGAAGCCGAGCGCTTCGAAGATGGAGCCGCCCGTTGCCCGGACGATGTTCGTCTTCGCGTTCTTCGTCATATTCTGGACCTTGTGACGGAGCTTCCCTTCACCGAGAAAATCCCAGAGATGGCTCTTGACCTTGTTGTAGGTCTGGTCGGTGGTCAGCTTCAGCAGCGCCTCGTGCATGGCCCCGATGTTTTTGTCGATGCTCTGGTTGTTGTCGTTCAGAATGACAAGAATGTCGGTTTTGGAGGCGCCGGCATTGTTCAGGCCCTCGTAAGCCAGACCGCCTGTCATGGCCCCGTCTCCGATCAGGACGGCGACCTTTTCGTCTGAGCCTCTCATCTTGGCGGCCTGGGCCAGGCCCAGACCTGCGGAAATGGAGGTCGATGAGTGTCCGGTACCGAAAGCGTCGTAAGGACTTTCGGCTATCTGAGGAAAACCGCTTATGCCCTCGCGGGTGCGGTTCCCCTTGAAGGCTTCCCTCCTGCCTGTCAAGATCTTGTGTGCGTAGGCCTGATGCCCGACATCGAAGACGAGTTTGTCCTTCGGGGAGTTGAAGACGTAGTGGAGCCCGACGATTATCTCCACTGCGCCGAGACTGGATCCCAGGTGTCCGGGATTCACGGCGCAGCAACGGACCATATAGTCCCTCAGCTGTGAGCAAAGAAGCTCCAGCTGGTCAAGGTTCAGTTTCTTGAGGTCCTTTGGAGAATCTATCTTGTCGAGCAAATCGTACGTCATTTCTTCTCAAGTTCCTCTTTTACTTCAGCCATGACCTTCTCTGCTTTTGCATAGCCGTCGGCAGGAACATTCCAGAGTACGGCGGTGATGAGCACGCCAACGAAACCTACAGCCACAGCCACGGTGAATACGGAATTCCATCCGCCTGCTGTGTCAGCCATGGCTCCGAAGACGATGCCCGAGACTATCTGGCTGAGATAACCGAAGATGCCGAGAATGCCGTTGGCGGAAGCCGCCGCCCTCTTAGTGGCCTGGTTCGAGGCCGCGATTCCGAGCAGGGCCTGCGGCATATATATGAAGAAGCTGGAAAGTACCAGGAAGATTATGGCGACGTTGACATTGGCCGCCTTCCAGAAGATAAGGAAGCTCAGCGTAGCTCCGAGAGTGCCGATAAGGCAGGTCCTGTGGGCGCGGCTGCCAAAGAATTTGTCTGTTGCCCAGCCTGCCACGAGCATGCCGATGATGCCTCCTATGATTTCGGAAGAGGCTACGACACTGCCTGCCGCCCCTATATCCATCCCCTTGAATTGAGTAAGGAAGGAGGTGCCCCAGTCAAGGATCGTGAGCCTGATGACATAGATACAGAAATTCGCGAGGGCGAGAATCCAGATGATCGGATTGCCGAAGACCAGCTTCTTGAGGAACTTTTTGAAGGCGGCTGCCGTGACAGCATCATCCTCTTCCTTGACGTTCTCGATCTTGGACTGGTCGAAGGTTCTGCCCTCTTTCTCCGCCTTTTCCATGGCTTCGAGGTCGCTCGCTTCAGGAAGTCCTACAGACTCAGGAGTATCCTTGAGCCCGAGGAGGATGATCACGACTCCGAATATGGCCATGATTGCAGGAACGAAGAAGCACCACTGCCAGGCGCTGTAAGTGAATTTCTCCAGAATCCAGCCGCAGATGGCCGCTACGAGGCCTGCTCCGATGGAGTGGGAGGTGTTCCAGATGCTCTGCTTTGTGGCAAGTTCCGAAGGCTTTATCCAATGGGCCATCAGGCTCCCGCAGGGAGGAACTCCCATGCCTTGGAAATAGCCGTTCATCACCCAGAGGCAGCCGATTAGGTAGACGAGGCCGATGGTGGCCTTGCCGTCTGAGTCAAGGAGGTTCAAGACTCCGTTCATCTTCGGGCTCATGCCGATGATGATGCTGACCATGGCGGAGAGGAAGAGTCCGGCGGCCATGATCTTCTTGCGGCTGAAGCGGTCTGCCAGGAGGCCGTTCACGAATCTTGAAAGTCCGTAGATGATTCCGTTCAAAGTAAGGAAAAGACCTAGCTGGGCCTTAGAGAGCCCGAGTTCGGACTCAAGCGCCGGCATGGCAATGCTTAGATTCTTCCTTACAAAATAGTAGAGTGCGTAGCCGATCATCAGCACGATAATCGTGCGCCACTGCCAATAGCTATATTTTTGTTTTAATGACTGATCCATCTTTAGTTTTTGATATTAGGTTCCTCAAGACCATAACCCTTCTGCTTGTCCAGCGCTTTGAGTGCGATGCCAAGGAAGAGAGCAAGAACGCCGAGGAAAGCGAAGATGCACATAGGAACGGTGTAGTTGTACTGAAGAGGGTCGCTCACTCCAGGATTGACCTTCTTGAGCACAGAACCGATAATCATCGGGAAGGCATAGAGACCGATGTTCTGAATCCAGAATATCAGGGCGTAAGCGCTTCCGAGAAGCTTGTTGTCGATGAGCTTAGGAACTGAAGGCCACATCGCCGCAGGAACCAGAGAGAAAGATATGCCGAGGATGATGATGGCCGCCAGGGTTATCACCACGGACTGGGTTGCAGGAACGATGAAGGCGAAGGTAAGGTGGCAGGCGATCATAAGAATCGCTCCAATAATCATCATGGATGCTCCCTTGCCTTTTCGGTCCAGAAAGTTCCCGAGGAACGGGGTTATGGCGGCGGCACCGAGCGGGAAGACGAAGAACACGTGGCTGGCCTGCTCCGCCGAGAAGTGGAGGTTGCACTGCAGCATGTTGATCGCATATTTCTGGAACGGGAAGATGGCCGAATAGTAAAGGACGCAGAGCAGCGCCACTATCCAGAACATCTTGAGGGACAATATCTTGCCGATATCCTTGACCTTGAAAGGGTCGTCCTTCTCTTCTTTGGCGCCCTGGGCGTCGAGCCTCTTGTCCATGAAGCCATAGGTTATGAAGAGGATGAGGCCGACGCAAAGCAGGAAGAGGGCGGCCGCTACGGGACGAGAAACGCTTACCGGATTCATGTGCGCCAGAATCGGGGCAAGCAGCATGACTATGGCTACTCCTACTCTCGCTATGGCCATTTCAATTCCCATGGCGAGGGCCATCTCATGCCCTGTGAACCATTTTACTATTCCTCTGCTGACGGTGATTCCGGCCATTTCGGAACCGCAGCCGAAAATCATGAAGCCGATGGCCGCGAGTTTTGCGGAAGCCGGCATCCCGGCGTACCATGGAGTGACATTCCACCATGAGGCTGGAAGATTGAGGATCCCGTCCATGAAGGTCTTGACTCCGCTGGTCTCAAAGGCCGCCGTTACGGCGAAATAGTTTATCGCTCCTCCCAGCACCATTACCGAACCCGAAAGTATCGCCGTGAATCGCACACCCATCTTGTCGAGGATGATTCCTGCGAAAACAAGGAAGAAGACGAACACGTTGAGGAAAGGCTCAGAGCCTGCATAGTGTCCGAAGGCTTCAGGGTCCCAGCCGCGCTGAATCTGGAGCAAGTCCATCAGCGGGGATAAAATGTCTACAAAAATGTAGGCGAAAAGCATCGCGGTGGCGAGAAGAATAAGCGCCGTCCACCGCATAGCTGGCGAATCGCTCAGCTTTTTCTGGATTATTTCTGTCATTGTAGTCAGACTATACCTCTTTACTTTTTCTCGATAGTGGCCTCACGGTCAGGTCCGAGAGATATGATGTTCACAGGGACTCCGATGTAGTCCTCGATGAATTTGATGTAATCAGTGAATTCTTTCGGAAGGTCTTTTTCGTCCTTTATTCCGGTGAGGTCACGCTTCCAGCCCTTGAACTCCTTGTAGACCGGCACGATTTCCTCTCTGGTGTCGAACGGGAAGACCTGGCTCTCCTTGCCGCCGATTTTGTAGGAGGTGCAGACCTTGATGGTGTCGAAATCATCGAGGCAGTCGGACTTCATCATGATGAGGTCGGTGACTCCGTCCACCATGGCCGTGTATCTCAAGGCTACGAGGTCGAGCCAGCCGCAGCGGCGGGGACGCCCTGTGACGGCTCCGAATTCATGGCCGATCTGGCGGAGCCTTTCTCCGGTCTCGTCGAAGAGCTCGGTAGGGAAGGGGCCGCTTCCGACCCTGGTGCAGTAGGCCTTGAAGATGCCGTAAATCTTTCCGACCTTGGAAGGGCCGACTCCGAGGCCGGTGCATACGCCTCCTACCGTCGTCGAGGAGGAGGTCACGAAAGGATAGGAGCCATGGTCTACGTCAAGGAGGGAGCCCTGGGCGCCCTCGGCGAGAAGGGCCTTGTCCTTCAGCAGGTCGTTGACGAAATATTCGCAGTCGATGAGATTGAAACTCTTCACGAAATCAACCGCTTCGAGAAAATCTTTTTCCTCTTTGTCTGGATCGCAGTCATAGCTCAGGTCTTTGAGCATCTGGATATGCCTTGCCTTCAGGGCCTCGAAGCGCTCCTTGAAATCCGGGGCGAGAATGTCACCGATTCTGAGTCCGTGACGGCTCACCTTGTCAGTGTAGCAGGGGCCTATGCCCTTGTTCGTCGTGCCGATCTTGCCCTTGCCTGCGGCGGCTTCGTTTGCGGCGTCAAGCAGCCTGTGCGTAGGGAGGATCAGATGAGCCTTCTTCGAGATGAAGATTTTATCCTGAGGCTTGATGCCGAAGTCTTCGATCTGGCCACATTCTTTGCGGAAGGCGATAGGATCGAAGACGACTCCGCTTCCGATGATGTTGATGCTTCCTTTGCGGAAGATTCCCGAAGGAATGCTTCTCACGACAAAGCTCTTGCCTTCGAAATGGAGGGAGTGGCCGGCGTTAGGTCCGCCCTGGAATCTTGCGACCGCAGGGTATCTTCCTGCGAGTACGTCTACGATTTTCCCTTTTCCTTCATCGCCCCATTGGAGGCCGAGAACAACGTCTATTTTCATGGTATATTTTTGTGTTATTTGTTCATTTTCTCCCGGCAAACCTGCTGTCCGCGGGCCGTCGCCCCCTCATGGCTTCAGAACGGCAGGTCGTCTACTTCGGAGCCGTCGTTCTGCCGGGATGCCGCTTCGGGCGCCTGCGAGGGCTTACTCCCGGCCTGGCCCTGATGCCATGCATCCTGATTCGGCTGGCCCTGCCGCCATGCACCCTGGGCCGGCCTGCCTCCTTGCTGAGGGCCCTGGTGATATTGGGCGGACGGATTGTCAGGCCGCTTTCCGAGCAGCTGAAGATTGTCAGCTATCACTTCTGTCGTATAATGAGTCTGCCCGCTCTGGTCGGTCCAATTCCTGGTACGGAGATGCCCCTCTATGAAAATCTGGCTTCCCTTCTTGACAAAGCGTTCTACCCTGTCGGCCAGACTGCGCCATGTCACTATATTGTGCCATTCGGTCATTTCCTTCATCTCGCCGCTCACCCTGTCCCTATAGCGTTCAGTCGTCGCCAAGGTAAAAGTGGCGACCTTGGCGTTTTGATCGCCAGGATTGCCGTTGTTCAGATATCGTACTTCAGGATCCTTCCCGACGTTGCCGATCAACAAAACTTTATTGAGAGACATACATTCCTTGTTTTAGCGTTGCAAGTTAGTCAATTTTCCCGAATATGACAACCTGTGAACGGCAGGAATGCAGCTATGTCAGCCAGTGACAACTGGCCGGGCTTGCAATAGGCTTAGAGAGATAATCTGATGCCGAGGAGGAATTGCCGGCCGCGGAGTTTGACTTTCGAGCTGCTGGTCAGGAAGGAGCTGACGCTTGCGCGGCTGAATTCATCGCAGCCGAGGATGTTGCGGCATTCCGCTACGATGGAAAAGCGGCGGAATTTCCAGCTCGCCGAAGTCTTGAGCAGGGGAGTGTCGGAAATTTTCATCCCGGGGACGCTCTCCTTGAGGTAGTAGACGTAGGAGTCAATCGTCAGCGGCTCACAAGGCTTGAGTGAAAGCCTCCCGTCTATCTCTACGATGTCGCTTTCGGATGAAATGTTCCCGCTGACCGACTGGTGCGTGTAAACGTTCTTAACTTCGGCCGAAATCCACTTCGCGGGGCTGGTTCTCAGCGACAGCGAGACATTCCACTGATCCGACGTGTAAGTCCTGCCTACACTCTGGAGCTGCAAGTCCTGGTCCGTTCTGTTCCAGCCTCCGCCGGCCTCGATTATGAAGGCCCTCACCCCGATGAATTTGCTGACACTCCCCGACAGACCGTAGCTCTTCGTCTTGCTGTCCGCGTCCGAATACCCAGTCAGGGTAAATTCTCTTGAGTAAAGGCTTGAAGCCATGCGGTCGGAAGAAGACATGAAGGCTGAACCTGTCAGACCTGCATAGAACATGTTGACATTGTCTTCCCAGTTGAGGCTGGCCGAAGCCCTGCCCGTCCGAATTCTCGCGAGACTGTCGGAGTAGGAGAGCCCTCTGTACGAGCTCATCACGGCGGAGGGCAGAAGAGATTCAATGTCGCTTCGTGAAAGCGAGTATGAAGCGGAGGCCGCGGCCTTCAGCTTGCCCGACAGCTGTCTGCGCAGGCTGAGTGACGGGGCGAGAGTCGGATAGACGGCCGTCTTATCGAGAAAGCCTCCGTTGACTATGACTAGTCTGGCAGGCAGGCTCAGACGGGCTTCCGTCTTGCCCATGAAAAACCTTGTCGACATGGACAGGGATGGAGACAGGCTGAAGAGGCCGCCAGAAGCATCGGACACAAGGCCGCTCATGTTGATTCCATGAAGCTGAGCATCAATCCTCGTGTATTCAAAATCAACCCCGCCACTCAGGTCCAGCCCGATTCCCTTCCAGACCAGATGGGAAGAGATGTTGTTGTAGGACGAAAGACTGTTTCGGGTCAAATCCTGATGCGCAGAGAAACTGCTCGTGCTGAAGTCTGCTTCATGGTTGTTTGACACGAATGAGGTAAGGCTCTGCAGGGAGAAGGCGCTCTTGTCCGAGAAACGGAAGACCCCCTTCAAGTCGTTTTCAATCTTGAAAGCAGGAAGGTCGTAGCGCTGTGAATAGCCGTTGCCGGAGCCGTCATTGTCTCTTAGCTGCCCGGAGAAGGAGAGCTGGTTTCTTATGTACTGCGAGGAGGCGTTCTTTTCGTAGTCGACCTTGCCCGAGACGTAGTATTTCGTATCCCTCATCTGGTCAGTTTCCTGAATGACCAGAGAGTCCGAATCCGAGAAATTTATGGTCTGGGTGCTTTCCGAGGATTCTTTGTACCTCTCGGCCGCACCCTGGACGGAGATGCGCAGCTCCCTGTCGGAGCCAATCTTACTGAGATGGTTGAAAGAAGCGATACCGGAAAGGTTGTCATTCCAATATTCCTGGGGAAGCTGGAGATGAGACCGCCTGGGATTGAGGCGGCTGTTGAAATCCGCGTCCAGGCTCTCGTCGGAAATCAGGAAGGCCCCCGTCCTTCCCATGTATTGCTGGCGGGTGAGCTCTTTGATGATGTCTCCGCCGACATTATTGCCCTTGAGAAGGTAGAGGTCTTGGCTCTTCTTGGAAAACCTGGAGAGCATGGCCTTGGCGTCGAAAAGCGGAAAATCCGGGGCGCCGCCGATGATATCCCCCGTAATCATCCATGTGCTCCTGGCGTTTTCTTTCAGGACGATGTTAACCGCGCTCCTGTCTGTCTCATTAATTCCGACGAGGGTGCGGATGGGCTGGTGGTGCTTGTAGACCTCCACCTTCGCGATTTTGTCCGTGGACAGGTTCTTGGTCAAGACACCGTATTCCGCTCCCATCAAGTCCAGCCCTTCAATATAGAATTTGTTGATATAGCTCCCGTTGTAGAGAATTCCTCCCGACCTGGTTACCGTAATTCCGGGTATCTTTTCGAGAAGGTCACCAAGGACCCTCTCGGAGCCGTCGGCAAAAGCTCCGGCCGTATATGTGACAGTGTCTCCTTGTTCTTCTATGACCGAGGCCTGGACCTTGGCTTCCTTGATGCTCGCATGATTCTCCGAAAGATAGATTTCATAGGGCCCTGTCCTGCCGTCGAGGCTTGCCGTAGCCGGATCGAAGCCAAGGCAGGACACGGTCAGGCGGTCCGCCTTTTTCCCTTCGGGCAGAGTGACGGAAAAGACGCCCTCTCCGTCCGACATGGCATAGCCGTTCAGCTCCTCTCCTCCGTAGGCGAAGATGAAAGCCCCGGCGACAGGGGACTTGTCTGCTTTTGAAATGACTTTGCCGGATATGGTCTGCTGTGCGCGGCAAATCTGCATCCCTGCAAGCAGAAGCGCGAATGCAAGTATAAGCCCATATCGAAGCGGAACTTTATCTGCCATTCCAGTATTCTTCTGAAATTAAAGGAATATATGGTAATGTTTTGGGTTCTTCAATCCTGTTTCCGTTACGGTCTTCCATGTAGCCCCCGACTATTCCGTGGATTTTGTTGAAATATTCCACATCCCTCCTGTACTTCGTGTGCATAGTTTCCATCTCTTTCATGGAATAGGAGAAGACTTTCGACCCAGGGTTTGATTCTCTGTTTTTCCGGTAGGCGAGAGCCTCTTGCAAGCTGCTTGCGGGGATTTTTTCGACTCCCAGGAGCCTGAAACTGAAAAGATTCTCCGAATCTTTCGCGTAGACTATCAGACCGGGAGCTCCCCAGAGCAGCCACGGACCTACGTTGACAGGAATTTCATCTGTGAACCAGATGGTCCATTCGCGGCCAAGATAATTGCCTTTTGCTATTTTGCATCTGTAGCCGGACTGATCTTCTTCCTCCCCTGTAGTTTTCCATTGAGGCAGTACGAGAGGCATCTTGCCGTCAAAAAACGCTACTTCGAAGTAGTAGAGGAACATCTGCCCTTTTGAAAAGTCTATGACCGCCCTGTCGTTGGTCCTGCCTCCAGGAAGTCTTGTGCTTTCCCCATACGCTTTCTGGTCGGCGATTTCTCCGCTCTTGCTGAAGGCGAGCACCGAAAGAGAGTCCTTCTTCAGAGAAATGTCATCGTAATAGAATGATGTCCGGCCGTCGAAGTCCAGAGTCATATTGTCCGCGAAATATTTATCCGCAGAAGGGTCATTCTTCCTTAACTGCAGATACGAGAACCTATAAGAGTCTTGCCCCGCAAGATGAAAAGTCTGAAAAACCAGGACAACAGACAGTGCTAAAAGCTTTTTCATATTTTTCATCAAATTAGGTCCGGGGAAAATTGGCCGTCATCCTCCTCGGACCGAAATCAATTCAATAGACTACTGAATCTCACCTTCTCCAGGAGTCAGTCCCTTGCAAATGGTATCTTCGAAGAAGTCAGTCCAACGAAGGAGTTCATCATCCGTCAATTTATGATCGAATGATCTGTAAACTGCTTCGCCGCAACTCAGAATAAAACCATAATGGTATATATTGTCCCCATCAGCATGACTAGGCTGGACAAATGCAAATAATCCTGCGATGACAGTAATTAAAGTTAATAAACTTCACATCTTTAGTTTTTTTTAAAAGATAGTGGTTAATGTTATGAATCGGTACCGGATTCTGTTGGCAATGTACGAGAATTTTTCTTATCTTGCAATCACCCTTTTGGGTGATTTTCAGCAGTATCGACGGAGAAATCACCCTTCTGGGCCGGGCGGTGGTGCCGCTGGAATTACAAATTGACAGCAAAACGGTCAACTGTTTAATAATATGGAAGAAGATAGCAAGATTAACTCAATATGTGTCAGTGTTTTGGATGCCTCGTCAAGGCTTGCCAACGCAAGCTTTTTCGTAATCGACCTGCGAGAAGATAAACTGATGTATAAATCTGATATCCCAAGTCTGGCCGATGCCGCTTCCCCAGAAGACAGACGTCGGGAGAGCGCGAACCTCTACCTGTCTCTTGCCCCTGAGGAAGATTATGCGGAACTCCTTGAAGCGAGAAAAGCGTATCAGCGCTGCCTGGAATCATTCACTGATGAGCAGAAACTCCATCATATGTATGTGACGGATTATCGAATCTGCCTGAAACGGAGAACTTACGTGGTCACGCAGAAATTCAGTCCGCTATTTTTAGACCCTGACGGATCTTGCCGCTTCGGCCTTTTCTGTGTTGTGCCTTCTCTTCATGCCGCAAGCGGTCATTTCGCGATAGTGGGCGGCGATTTCCGCTTCGCCTATGATTCCAGCAGGAGATTGTTTTACCCCTATACCGAGAATCTGAAACTTTCCCTGATGGAGAAGGCGGTAATATATCGGGCGATGAAAGGTCTTACCACGCATGAGATAGCCTCAGACCTCTCTCTGTCCGAGGCACGATAAAGACTCACAAAAAGAATATCTTTCGTAAGCTGAAAGTCGGCTCGATGAACGAGGCTTTGCTCCTGATCGAGAACTATAACCTCCAGTGATTCTTCACCGGAGGCGGAAGCGTTTTCCGGCGGTCATAGACCTTTGATGGCGGCTTCCATGGCGGCAAGGTCCGGAGTCCGGCCTGTCATGAGACCGTAGCCGGTAAGGGCCTGGTAGAGGAGCCAGCGGTGGCCGTGGATATAGGTGCCTTCGGCGGACGAAAGCTTGAATTGAGTGTCCTCATTGAAGGAGGGATTGCGGTAGTTGGCCTCCAGTACCACCTTCCTGCCCTGATCCATGATGAAATCGTCGGCTGAAAATCCGGCTATCTCCGGAAGGGCCATCGGGAGAGTGTAGATTATGAGGTCGCATTCCTTGACCGCCTCCCTGAAATCGGAAACCGGATCCGGAATGAAGCCGTACTGAGGATTGTTCGCGGCGATTTCCTGCGCCTTCGAGAGCGTCCTGTTCATGAGCACGGTGCCGAAGCCCATTTCTGCGGCGGCAATGGCGGCGGCCTTCCCAGCACCGCCGCAACCCACTATGAGGGCCTGAGGCAGCTGGCCGAACTTCGCCTCCAGATTCATCTTGAAGAACTGGTGGACCTTGATGTAGAAGCGGCCGCCGAATTCTCTGATGAATTCTTCGACTATCCCGGGATAATAGGCTTCGGCCACGGCCATGATGATGCCTGTGAAGTCGGAGTTGTGCGCTTCTATGCCCTTGTCCGTCTTTACCACGAGATTCGTGGCTCCGATGCGGGCGGCAGGCCCGGAGATGAAGCCCTCGCCCTTCTCGGCGAGCTCCGTCATCTTCCTGAAGGCCAGCTCTTTGAAGGGAGCTGTTATGTTCACGGAATCATAGCCGTCGAGAAAGCTTTTCCATGCATCCTCGAAGTCTTCGTTTTCTATGAGGTCGTAGCTGTATTCTGAACCGTCTTCCTGCCTTGCGTCCCTGTAAGCCGCATTGAAGAGGAGAGGGCTTTTCGAACCCTTGACCGGGTTCCCTATCAGTCCGTATTTTTTCATTTTGATTCTATTTCTCTTTCAACCTGCCTCTGCCGCCCCCTTACTTCTCCCGCTCTCCGTTTGCCGGAGAAGTCTTTTGTCTCTGCCGCACCGCCTCGAAAAGGAGGATGGCGGCGGAGACGGATACGTTGAGGGAATCCAACTTCCCGAGCATCGGAATCATGATATGGGCGTCGGCGGCCATACGCCAGGTCACTGAGAGGCCGGTAGCTTCCGTGCCCATCACTATGGCAGTACCTTTTTTCATGTCTACTGCATAGTAAGGAGAGGAGTCTTGAAGCTGGGCTGTGAGTATGTTTATGTGCCTGTCTTTCAGGAATTTGATGGCTTCCCCGGTAGAGCAGGCCACCGTCGGAACGGTAAAGACGGCGCCGATGCTGGCGCGGATGAGGTTCGGATTGTAGAGGTCCGTAAGCGGGTCGCATATGAGCACGGCATCAGCCCCGGCCGCATCGGCTGAACGCAATACTGCGCCGAGATTTCCCGGCTTTTCGACGGATTCAAGTACGACTACCAGAGGCTTGTCAGGGAGCTCGAGAGAGGCGAGCGTCCTGTCTTTGGAACGCATCTCGGCTATGATGCCCTCAGTGCCTTCGCGGAAGGCAATCTTTGCGTAGACATAGGCCGGAACCTCCTCTATTCCGCAGTCCGGGTTAATTTTCAGAGCCTCGTCAGCGATTTTTTCCTCCATGCTCCCGAGAATCTCGGGGCAGAGGAAAAGCGTCTCCGGCACATAGCCGGACTCAAGACAGTGGAACAATTCCCTTCTGCCTTCGACCGGAAAAAGAGACTTCTCGCGTCTGAGCCGGGATTTTTCCTGGAGCGCGAGAAGAGTCTTGATTTTCGGGTTCTTTAAAGATGTGATGGTTTCGGCGATCATTCCACGTTCTTCTTCTCCGGCTTCATCTGAGGGAAGAACAGAACGTCCTGGATGGTCGTCTGTCCCGTCATGAACATCGTGAGCCTGTCAATACCCATGCCCATGCCTGAAGTAGGCGGCATGCCGTATTCGAGGGCGCGGACGAAATCGTAGTCAATGAACATGGCCTCATCATCGCCATGGCTCTTGAGGGCGGCCTGCTCCTTGAACCTGTCAAGCTGATCGATAGGGTCGTTCAGCTCCGAGTAGGCGTTGCAGAGCTCCTTTCCGCAGACGAAGAGTTCGAAACGCTCGGTCAGTGAAGGATCCTTGCGGTGGCGCTTGGTCAGCGGGGACATCTCTACAGGGTAGTCCGTCACAAAGGTCGGCTGGATGAAATTCTTTTCGCAGTATTCTCCGAATATGGCGTCGATGAGCTTGCCTACGCCCATGGAAGGGTCTGTCTCGATCTTGAGCTTCTTGCAGGTATCGCGAAGCTCTTCTACGCCCATGCCCTTGACGTCTACTCCGGCATATTCCTTTATCGCATCGAGGATAGGAATCCTGCGATATTCTCCGCCGAAGTCAATTTCGTTGTCCCCGATCTTGACCTTGGTGGTGCCGTTCACCGCAAGCGCGATAGTCTCAAGCATCTTCTGGGTGAAGTTCATCATCCAGATGTAGTCCTTGTAGGCTACATATATTTCCATGCAGGTGAATTCAGGGTTGTGGGTCCTGTCCATGCCCTCGTTCCTGAAGTCCTTGGCGAACTCGTAGACTCCGCTGTAGCCTCCAACGATTAGCCTCTTGAGGTAGAGTTCGTTGGCGATTCTCAGGTAGAGGTCAATGTCGAGAGCGTTGTGATGCGTGATGAAAGGACGGGCAGTGGCTCCTCCCGGAATGGACTGGAGAATAGGAGTCTCGACCTCGAGGCAGCCTGCCTCGTCGAAATATTTACGCATCGTGGAGATGATCTTCGCCCTCTTGATGAAGACTTCCTTGACCTGAGGGTTCACGATGAGGTCGACATAGCGCATCCTGTAGCGAAGTTCCGGATCCGTGAAGGCGTCATGAACCTTTCCGTCCGCCTCCTTCACGATAGGAAGAACGCGGAGCGACTTGCTCAGGAGGGTGAGTTCCTTGGCGTGGACGGAGAGCTGGCCCGTCTGGGTGATGAAGGCGAAACCCTTGATTCCGACTACGTCGCCGATGTCGAGGAGTTTCTTGAAGACGGTGTTGTACATTGTTTTGTCCTCGCCCGGGCAGACATCGTCACGCTTAATGTATACCTGGATCCTGCCTTCGGAGTCCTGAAGTTCGAAGAAAGACGCCGCGCCCATAATGCGCCTGGACATCATCCTTCCCGCTATGCAAACGTCCTGAAAATTACCTTTCTCCGGATCGTATCCTTCGGCGATGCTCTTTGTGGTCGCGTTGACCGGATAGAGTGGCGCCGGATATGGTTCGATTCCCAATTCTCTGAGTTTCCGAAGAGATTCTCTGCGAAGCTCTTCCTGCTCGCTTCTTTCTATATCTGCCATGATGAATCTTAAAATCTTTCTTGCAAAAGTAGCACTTATATTCCACAAATATGGAAAAATTCCTCTTATTTTGGCTATATTTGTACGTATGGCGAAAGAGAAGAAATGGATACTTAGAGATCCGGCGGACGTGGACAAGGTGGATCAGCTGGCTTCCGAGCTCGGCGTCGACCCTGTCCTGGCTACGCTTCTTGTCCAGAGAGGCATCAATACCTTCGAAGGAGCGAGAACTTTCTTCCGTCCCGACCTTAAGTCTCTCAATGACCCCTTCCTCATGAAGGATATGGACAAGGCTGTTGCAAGGCTTGAGGAGGCCATCGCCCGGGGAGAGAAGATTTTGGTCTATGGCGACTATGATGTCGACGGGACCACGGCTGTTTCCCTTGTCTATTCCTATATCCGCAGGCTTACGCCTAAGGTCGACTTCTACATCCCGGACCGCTATGACGAGGGTTACGGAGTCTCCGCCAAGGGTATAGATTTCGCCGCGGCAAACGGCTTCAGCCTACTCATAGTGCTGGACTGCGGAATCAAGGCAGTGGAGAGAGTTGCCGATGCTAAGTCCAAGGGAATCGACATCATAATCTGCGACCATCATCTTCAGGATGAGGTCCTTCCTGACGCTGTGGCGGTCCTCGACCCGAAGCGCCATGACAATACCTATCCTTTCGACGACCTTTCAGGCTGCGGAGTCGGTTTCAAGCTGGTTCAGGCATATTCTCAGGCACATGGCCTTCCTTTCGACGACCTCGTTCCTCTGCTTGACCTTCTTGTCGTGAGCATTGCTTCCGATCTTGTCTCCGTCGTTGGGGAGAACAGGATTCTGGCCTTTTTCGGACTCAGACGCCTTAACGAGAGTCCGCGCAGGGGGCTTCAGGCGCTTATCGACCTCTCTAAACTTGAGACGGGACACATCTCTTTCGATGACATCATCTTCAAGATAGGACCGAGGATCAATGCCGCAGGCCGCATGGAGACAGGCCGTCTGGCCGTAGAACTTCTGACATCCGAGGACGATGCCAAAGCCCGCTCGGTCGCCAACGAGATCAATGACAATAACGACGAGCGCAAGCGCATAGACAGGGAGATTACGAAGGCTGCCATGGAGATGGTCAAAGCCGGAGACAGCCTTGCCCATGAATATGCGACCATCGTCTACAATCCGAATTGGAACAAGGGCGTGGTGGGGATTGTGGCCAGCCGTCTGGTCGAAGCTTTCTACAAGCCTTCTTTCGTGCTCACTAAGTCCAACGGGCTGGTGACGGGGTCGGCCAGGAGCGTGAGGGGCTTCGATCTTTATAATTCCATCGAAAGCTGCGCCGATCTTCTGGAGAATTTCGGCGGGCACACCTATGCCGCGGGGCTTACTCTCAAAGAGGAGAATCTGCCGGAGTTTGCCGCCAGGATAGAAAATTACACGAAGAGGCATATCACCGAGGAGATGGAGACGCAGGTAATCGAGGTGGACAGCCGTCTTGATTTCGCCCAGATAACGCCGAAGTTCTGCCGCATCCTCCGCCAGTTCCAGCCTTTCGGCCCGGGCAATATCATGCCTGTCTTCCTCACCGAGAATGTCTATGACGACGGCATGGGCCGCAAGGTCGGCCCGGATGCCCGGCATCTGAAACTCAATCTTATCCAAGAGGCCCAGCCATACAATCCCAAGCCTGCGATAGGCTTCAACATGGCCGACTACTACCCTTACATCAGCGGTGGTAACCCGATCGACATCTGCTATTCCGTAGTCGAAAACTACTTCAACAAAAACACCACCATCCAGCTCCGCCTCAAAGACATCCACAAGCGCGACGAACTCATCTAGCCCCGCGCCACCGCGCCCGATTTCACCCGACCATCTTGACACTTACCGTTCCCGATCCCCCCTCCGGGAGGTACATGGGAACGGCGCTCCCCATTTTGTGGGGGAGGGATGGCTTCGCTTTCAGCGGTTGATGAGGGTGATTATCTCGTGGGTAATCTGGACGGAGTCGAGGCCGTCGATGTTGAGAATATCTGTGGCGGAGGCTTTGTAGGCGGCTTCCCGTCGGGCTAAAAGTCCGCTTATTTTTGTGCGCAGGTCTCCTTCTTCTTTTTTCAGGACCGGGCGGTCTCCTGGGGAGATCGTGAGGTTGAAGACGAGGGTGTCAACGCTGGCTTTGAGGTAGATGCAGTGAGAATATTCGCGTACAAGTCTCGCGCATTCAGGGCTTGTAACTGTGCCTCCTCCAAGGGATAGGATTTCGCTGCTGGAGCGGTCTGCCGGACAGGTGTCGGAGACGTGGCGGGAGGAGAAGAAATAGCGGAGTGCGGCCAGTTCCATTGTCCGGAAGGCCGCCTCGCCGTCGTTTGTGAATATGTCGCTGATTTTTCTGCGCTCGCGGTTTTCTATGAGGTCATCAAGGTCGGTAAGGGGCCAGCCCAGCACTTTGGCCAGTTCTCTTCCGACGCTGCTTTTACCGCAGCCCATAAATCCGCATAGGGAGATAATCATTGTGTCTTAAGCCGTAAAAAAGGAGGTCCGCCTTGGGCCGAATCATGAGTGTCCGACTGAGGCAGTGTAAGGATGGTCCGCCTTGGGCCGAATCATTAGCGTCCGCCTGAGGTTGAACTAAAATGGAACATCAGAGGTCGAAGAGTGTTGGTTCTTCTTCATCGCCGTCTTTGTCGGAATCCTCATCGGAATTTTTGTCAGAAGTGTCCTCTGAGTTCTCTTTATCGGGAACGTCGTCGGCGCTGAGGTCGATGACATACCCTGGGAGGGCGTCCTTTCCTCTGTCCTCGGACGACTTGTCCTCGGAGCCTGCAACTACTTTCGCAGACTCTCTGCGAGACTCCTTGATTTCCTCCTCCGAAAGATCCAGAGAGATGGACTCATCTTCCGCGGAATCGTCCCCTTCCACATCTTCATCCTCCTCGGCATCATCCGGCAAGTCATCATCCGGCTTGTGGAGCGGCTCGCCAAAGGTCACGCTCTCCACGCTAAGGGCAGAGCATTTCTTCCCCTTGGCCGCGACTCCCTTCTTTCCGATGAATTCCTCGGCATCGAGGGTCTCCGGATCACGTCCGGCACTCTTGCCTCCGAAAGTCAGGATAACCTGCGGATGGAGGTCGTCGGAGATGGCCACGAGATACGAACCCTTCCCGTCGGAGATAAAAGACGTCGGCATATTGTCTGCCTCGGCAAAAGAGAATCTCTTGATATAGAAGGACTTTGCTTCTCCATCGTAGTATAGGGCTGTCCATGTCTTGTCTTCGTCGAACATCTCTATCCTGAGAAGGTCGCCCTGGTACCTGTTCGCAAGGTCGAAATTGGTGGTATAGTAGGTTCCGTCCTTAAATATGGCGAGAATCTTGTCCTCTCCTTCGAAGGAGCCGAGGAAGATTCCGTGCCCCTCGTCATTGAGCCTCTGAACGTCGCCGTCGAACCAGATGTCTTTGCCTCCGATTGTGGATACGCCCTTGGACTTCAGCACTATCTTCTGGATAGGATTCCGGCTTACAAGGTTGCCCTTTGAAGCCTTGCCCTTGATGTCCAGAGTGGAGAAGTCGTATTCGAATTTGGTCTTCTTAAGCTTCGGTCTCGGCCTCAGGTAGATTTTCACGATTCCCGCCTCCCCGTTGTGGTTTGCCGTGAACCAAAGAACCGTAGAGCCCGCGTCGCCATGGACCATGTCATATTCCTTGTCCCTGGTTATGCTCTTGATATTGAACCTCTTGGCATAATATCTCTTGTCGGCCCCGTTGCGGTAGATGACATTGTAGATGGTCCTGTCGTCGCCTCTGTTGAAGACGTTGACATAGATCAGATCCTTGCCGAAGAAAGCTTTGTCGCTGACCTTGGATACTTTGTACATGCCGTCTCTGCGGAAGACGATGATTTCGCTGAGGTCGGAGCAGTCGCAGATGTACTGGCCTCCGTCGTCACGTTTCATGCCTATGCCGACGAAGCCTTCGGAGAGGTTGGCGAAGAGCTTGGCGTTGTTGTTGACAACCTTGGTGGCTGTAATGCTCTCGAAATTCGTGATTTCGGTCAGACGAGGATGGTCCTTGCCGTATTTGTCCTTCAGGCTCCGGAACCATGCTATGGTGTAGTCCGTGATATGGTCAATGTCGTCCTGGACCTGCTTCATCTCGTCTTCGATGCCGCTGATTTTGAGGTCCACGGCCTTGGTGTCGAATTTCGATATTTTGCGTACAGGCTTTTCGACAAGCTTCTGGATGTCCTCCATATTGATCGTCCTATGAACCTGAGGCTCATAGGTTCTCATCTTGGAGAGGATCGCCTCAAGCTGTTCTTCCCAGGTCTTCTGGTCCTCTTCGAGCAGTTTGTAGACCTTCTCTTCGAAGAAGATTTTCTCGAGGGAGGAGTAGAACCAGTCATCCCTGAGTTCGCCCAGCCTTATCTGGAGCTCCTGGAGAAGAAGGTCCTTGGTGTGGAAGGTATCGTAGATGAGAATATCCTTGACAGAGAGGAACTGAGGCTTGCTGTCCTTGATGACGCAGGCGTTCGTGACTATGTTGGTCTCGCAGTCCGTGAAGGCATAGAGGGCGTCGATCGTCTTGTCAGGAGACACGTCCTTCGGGAGATGGATTGTGATGTTGACCTTCTCCGTGGTGAAATCGTCTATCCTCCTGATTTTGATCTTTCCCTTCTGCGCGGCCTTGTCGATGGAGTCCTTGACATCGCCAGAGGTCTTGCCGAAAGGAATCTCGGTGATGACCAGGGTACTCTTGTCTACCTTCTCTATCTTTGCGCGCACTTTTACGGAACCCTTGCGGGCGCCGTCCCTATAGTTCGAGCAATCGGCCATTCCGCCGGTAGGGAAGTCAGGGTAGATGGTGAAGTCCTCTCCTCGCAGGATGGCTATTGAGGCGTCTATCAGCTCGTTGAAATTGTG
Organism: Bacteroidales bacterium UBA7258; assembly: GCA_002472565.1. Lineage (GTDB taxonomy): Bacteria > Bacteroidota > Bacteroidia > Bacteroidales > UBA932 > Cryptobacteroides. The sequence continues at coordinate 41,238 of DKSK01000014.1, forward strand.
CGGGAGAATCTTCGAAGCCATTCCGACCGCGATTCCTTCCGTGCCCTGGGCGAGCAGCAGAGGAAAACGCACCGGAAGTTCCTCCGGCTCCTTGTTGCGCCCATCGTAGGATGTCAGCCAGTTAGTCACCTTCGGATCGAAGACGACCTCCTTGGCGAACTTGCTCAGGCGGGCTTCGATGTACCTCGGGGCGGCGTTGCTGTCACCGGTCAGGATGTTTCCCCAGTTTCCCTGGCAGTCGACGAGATAGCCCTTCTGTCCGAGCTGGACGAGGGCGCCCAGGATGGACTGGTCTCCATGAGGGTGGTACTGCATCGCCTGTCCGACGATGTTGGCCACCTTCGTGTAGTTGCCGTCGTCCATCCTGTACATCGCGTGCAGTATTCTCCTCTGTACAGGTTTAAGGCCGTCGATTATGTTAGGGACGGCTCGCTGAAGAATGACGTAGGAGGAGTAATCAAGGAACCAGTCCTTGAACATTCCGCTGAGCTTGAACTTCTTGCTGTCCTCGCTGAGTAGTTTGTCGAACTTTCCTGATTCTCCCGCTCCTTCATCATCGATAGGCTGTTCACCTTCTCCGCTTATGTCGTTGTCGTCTCCGTCCCAGTCGTCTGGCCTCATTTTGCTGTGTTTTTAGGTAATAAAGATAGCGATTTTTTCCTTCGCCGCCAAGTCTTAGTCCTCGTAGCCGAATTTTCTCAGCTCGCGGCGGTTCTCTCTCCAGCCCTCGTCCACCGCCACGAAAAGGTGGAGGTAGACCTTTTTCTGGAAGAAGTCTTCCATGTCGAGTCTGGAACTAGTGCCGAGCTTTTTGAGGGACTGGCCGCCCTTGCCGATGATGATTCCTTTCTGGGAATCTCTCATCACAAGGATGGTGGCGTCGATGTCATAGCGTTCTTCCCCTTCCTTGAAAGAGTTGACCACTACCTCGCAGCAATATGGAATCTCCTCGCTGTACTGCTTGAGGATGTTCTCTCTGACAATTTCTGAGGCGAAGAACCTGAGATTCTTGTCGGTGAACTGGTCCCTGTCGTACCAGGCCGGGCCCTCGGGAAGATTCTTCAGGATGGCATCGAAGACGCTGTCGAGGTTGAACTTCTCCTTGGCGGATACCGGTATGACCATGGCGAGGGGAACTTCTTCCTGCCAGCGGTCGATTAGTTTCTGAACTTTCGGCTGGTCGCCCAGGTCAATCTTGTTTATCACGATGATGACCGGACAGCCGAGGTCTTTCAGCTTGTCTACGTATTCCGTATTCTTCTCGGCCTTTTCGACGATGTCCGTGACATAGAGGACTATGTCAGCGTCTCCGATGGCCGTGTCCACGTAGCCCAGCATGTCTTCCTGAAGTCTGTAGTTAGGCTTCAGGATGCCGGGGGTGTCGGAATATACGATCTGGTAGTCTTCCCCGTTCACGATCCCCATTATGCGCTGCCTGGTGGTCTGCGCCTTTGCCGTGACTATGGAAAGCTTTTCTCCAACGAGGGCGTTCATCAGAGTGGACTTGCCCACGTTAGGATTGCCGATGATATTGACGAAGCCGGCCTTGAACTTCTCAGCGGCCCTCCCCTTGTTCTCTTCCATTATTCGTAAGCTCCCATCTGGAGGGCGTTGGCCTCTTCCTTTGAGAGGTAGCGCCACTCACCCTTCTTGAGACCCTTCTTGGTGAGTCCCGCGAAGTAGACGCGGTCCAGAGCCATGACTTCATAGCCCAGAGACTCGAAGGTCCTTCTGATGATGCGGTTCCTTCCGGTATGGATTTCAATTCCGAGCTTCTTCTTGTCCTCAGGGTCGATGTACTCGAGGGCGTCAGCCTTGATGTCGCCGTCGCTCAGGGTGATTCCGGAGAGGATCTTGTCATGGTCTTCGTCCGTGAGCGGCTTGTCGAGGATCACCTGGTAGACCTTCTTCTTCTCGAAGGAAGGGTGGGTGAGTTTCTCGGCGATCTCGCCGTCATTAGTGAACATGAGTACTCCGGTGGTGTTCTTGTCGAGTCTTCCTACAGGGAAAACGCGGGTCTTGCAGTCTCCAAGAAGATCCATGACGGACTTCTCGGCATGGGGGTCGCTCGCCGTCGTTACGTAGCCCTTAGGCTTGTTCATGACGATGTAGACTTTCTCCTCGCCGCGGAGAGTCTCATCGTTGAATTTAACGACATCCTTCTGCGGATTGATCTTGACTCCGAGCTCGGTGACAATCTGGCCGTTGACGCTTACCACGCCGGCCTGGATGAACTGGTCGGCCTCCCTGCGGGAGCAGACCCCTGAATTAGCTATGAATTTGTTGAGGCGTACAGCTTCAGGAATCGGTGCAGGTACATAGTCGTTGTCAGAAACCTGGATCTGATCAAGCATAGGTTTCTTGCTGAGCATCCTGGTGATTCCCTCTTCGGCTGATTTGTTGAAGGTGTAAGGATTAACCCTCTGACCCTTGCCGAAGCCCTGTTTCGGGCCCTTGGAGAAACCCCCGCGGTTTCCGCCGGAGTGTCCGAAAGATTTAGATCCGCCATAAGACTTGTTTCCACCAAAAGATTTCTGGCCGCTGAAGCCTTCGTGGCGCTGATATCCGCCTTCGTGGCGCTGCTGGTAGCCGCCTTCGC
>DKSK01000014.1:43890-236860 GCA_002472565.1 Bacteroidales bacterium UBA7258
GCCGCCTTCGCCGCGGTTGTAGCCTCCGCGCTGCTGGTAGCCGCCTTCCCCGCGGCTGTAGCCTCCGCGCTGCTGGTAGCCGCCCTCGCCACGGCTGAAGCCTCCGCGCTGCTGGTAGCCACCCTGCTTGTCGTCAGAACCGTTCTCCGCACTGCGGAAGCGGTTCTCTATCTGTCTTGTAAGCGGATTTCTTCTCTCGAGGTAATTTCCTCCACGGTTGTAACTGCCACGATTATAGTCTCCGCGACTGTAGGAGCCGCGATTGTAGCCGCCGTTGCCACGGCTGTAGCCATGTCCGCCTTCGCTTCCGCGATATTCACGCGGCTTGTAGTCGGCGTCCTCTGCGTTGTAAGAAACCTTCTCGGCGCCTTTCTCGGCGGAATGAGAATCAGACATGTCTTTGTTGAGGCGAGGCCTTCTTGGCCTGAGCTTCCTTCCTTCGGCGGTGAACCCGCTCTTCTCGTTGTCTTCCATAATGATTGCGATGGCTCACGCCATCTGGATTAGATGTGAAAAATGATTAATAAAACCTTTATTTTAAATTGAATACATAGGTTATCGTACCTTGCTGAAGCGCCGGCGCATCAGCGCTGACGTTGAAATGAGCTTCCAGAGCGGCCTTTCTGGCGGCATTCCACAGCTCCTTGTTGTTTACCGTCGTCCCCTCGGCTCCTGCGACCGCTTTCTTGACGTTTCCGTAATTGTCGACCCAGATGCTGACTACAACCTTGCCGGACTCCTGTACTCCGTAAGAAGGTCTCGGCAAAGTTCCGAGTACGTTCCTCCCCTGGAGATGGGCGTTAGGCGAGCCTGTCACCTTCCCATTCTTGGTGTTTCCTTCCGGGTGGCCGGCCTTAAGGGCGTCGCTGATTCTGGATGAAGTCTGCGGGGCGATGGTATCCTTGGAGGATTTGTTGTCCGCCGCATGGAAAAGAGCCCTGTTGTCTATAGGCTTATCCCGCTTCGGTTCATATCTTTCGACATCGCCGTCTTCTCCCATGGTGGCTTCTTTGGCCTCATTAGGCTTTTTGCCCTTGTTTTGGGCTTCGGCCCTCTGGACCAGCTCTACCGGCTTGGACTTGTCGACTGTCTCCGCCTGAGGCTGGTTCCCGACTTTCGGCTGGATCACCGGCTTGTCCGGGACTTCTTCCTGGGTGAAATCTATCACGAAGGTGGATTCGGGCGGCGGGGGATAGAGGTAGCTCAGACCGGAAAAAACGAGAGATAGGATGAGGATAAGGTGCGCGCCGAGAGTAAGCAGGAGCCCCGTCACCGTGGCCTTGCGCTCTTCTTTCTGCCTTTTGTCCTTGTAGTCAGCCATCTCCCGGCCTTTTGTCAATTTATGAAAAGATTATTCCGGCGAAGTAGCCAGAATGACTTTGTAATGGTTACGCTTTGCGATGTTCATGCAGGCAACGACCTCCTTGACCGGTACCGATTCGTCGGCATAAATCGCGAAAGTCGGGTCTTCCTCGCTCTGAAGCTGTCCGACGAGGGCGTCCTCCACTTCCTCGAAAGAAAGGGCCGTCTTGTCATCGCCGTTGATATAATAGGAATAGTTCCCGTCGTGCCAGTCCTTGATGCTGACGCTCACGGTCGCCTTGTCGGAAATCTGGTTGGTGCTCTTCGGGAGCAGAAGCTTCAGCGCGTTCGGATTGACGAGCGTCGAAGTTATGAGGAAGAAGATCAGGAGCAGGAACACCAGGTCTGTCATCGAGGACATCCCGATGTCTGACATGATCTTTGTCTGTCTCTTGTACATGAGAGCCTCCCTCTTACTTTGTTTCCTCCTCTTCGGCCGGCTCATGGAGTACGTCCATGAAGTCGATGGTCGCGCTCTCCATCTTGAAGACCAGGTCGGAGATGTTGGAAGTCAGGTAGTTGTAGGCGAAGTAGGCTACGATGCCGACAATCAGACCGCCGACTGTCGTGATCATGGCGGTGTAGATACCTCCGGAAAGTACGGAGATGTCGACATTGCTGCCCGCGTTGGACATGTTGAAGAAGGCCTGGACCATTCCGAGAACGGTTCCGAGGAAGCCGATCATCGGGGCTCCTCCGGCTATGGTAGCGAGGATAGGCATGCCTTTCTCAAGTCTGGCGACTTCTGCGTTACCGGTGTTCTCGACCGCGGTCTGGATGTCAGGGAGAGGACGGCCTATGCGCTCGATACCCTTCTGGACGAGGCGGGCGACTGGGGAGTCGAACTGCTGGCAAAGGGCTATCGCGCTCTTGAGCTTCCCTTCATGAATATAGTCCCTGATGTCCTTCATGAAATTTCTGTCGATTGAGCCTGCCTTGTGGATCATCCACCACTTCTTCCCGAAGATGTAGATGGCCACGATGGAAAGGAAGAGGAGCACCCACATGAGCCAGCCTCCGAGATTGAACATCTGGAAGAGGCTCATCGTCTTTTCTACTGTCGGCTCTGCGCTTGCGGCGACTCCCGCGGAGCTTCCGCCTACGGCCTGCTCAAGGGCCTCGGCCCCCGCCTGAATTGCGGTGTCGGCCTGAAGAAGAGAGAATAACATGTTATCTTGTGACTTTTATTGATCAACCTGAATACAATAAGAATGCAAAAGTACTCAAAAAATCCGATTTTCTTCTAGTTTTCCTATTTTAAACGAAGCTAAAATGCGGACTTTCATTCGCTGTCCCCGTATTCCACCTTCGAGAGGAAGAGAGGGTAGCCGGGGACGGATTCTCCGGCGGAGGAACGGCTGCCCGAGGCGAGGACTTCCTCGATCCACCGAGGCTCGCGTTTCCCGCGCCCTATTTCCAGAAGGGTGCCCACAGCCGCCCTTACCATGTTTCTAAGGAAACGGTCTGCCCTTATTCTGAAATACATGTAGTCGCCCTCGGCGGCCTTGTAGCCCATGAGTCTGACGTGGTCCGGCTTGTAGATTATCCATTTCGCTTCCGTGACGGTGCAGACGGAAGTCTTGTTGTCGCCGCCGATTTTCTGGAAGGCTGCGAAATCCCTGGTGCCGAGAAGGCCCGCCGCGGCCTCGTTCATCGCCGACACATCCAGAGGAAAACTGTAGAAAAGAGACCTTCCCTCCATGAAGGGGTCTTTGCGGCGGTGTAGAAAATATGTGTACTCTCTCGCCCTTGCGTCAAAACGCGCATGGAAATCCGGAGCCGCGGGAACTATGGAGTGTACGACGATAGAACGGGGCAAGATGGCATTTAATTTGTAGCGGATCTGCCTTGTTTCTATGTCTGTTTCGCTTCTCTCAAGAGTCGGCGGGACGGGTCCCGAGGGGGCAGGGAAATCGAAGGAGGCGACATAGCCGACAGCATTGACTTTCGAGTCAGTGCGACCGGCTCCGATGACCGCGATTTCCGCTCCCAGAAGTAAGGAAAGCGCTTTTTCAAGCGTCTCCTGAACCGTCGGGGCGCCTCTCTGGCTCTGCCACCCGCAGAAGTCGGAACCATTGTAGGAGAGTGTGATTTTGTAACGCATAGAACGCAAAATTAGGAAATTGTAAAACAAAAGAAAGATAATGGACAGCGTAAATATCAAAGAATTGAATGACCGCATCCAACAGGAGAGCCAATTCGTAGACCTTCTCACCATGGAGATGGGAAAGGTGATCGTGGGGCAGAAGCAGCTCGTCGACAACCTTCTGATCGGTCTCCTGGCTAACGGACACATCCTTCTCGAGGGAGTCCCCGGCCTTGCCAAGACCTTGGCCATCAACACCCTGGCCCAGGCCGTAGATGCCAAGTTCAGCCGCATTCAGTTCACCCCTGATCTCCTTCCGGCCGATGTGCTCGGAACCATGATCTATTCCCAGAAGAATGAGAGCTTCGAGGTCCACAAGGGTCCTGTTTTCGCCAACTTCGTGCTGGCGGATGAAATCAACCGAAGCCCTGCGAAGGTTCAGAGCGCTCTTCTCGAGGCGATGCAGGAGAGGCAGGTGACCATCGGCGACCAGACCTACAAGCTCCCGGAGCCTTTCCTGGTGATGGCCACTCAGAACCCGATCGAGCAGGAGGGAACCTATCCTCTTCCGGAGGCGCAGGTCGACCGTTTCATGCTGAAGGTTATAGTGACCTATCCGAAGAAGGACGAGGAGAGACAGGTCATCCGCATGAATAACACCGGAGAATTTCCGCACGCCCAGCCTGTGGTCAAACCTGAGGATATCATCCGCGCCAGAAATGTAGTAAGAGAAGTCTACATGGACGAAAAGATTGAGAGATACATAGTCGACATCGTTTATGCGACCCGTACTCCTGAGGACTATGGCCTGAAGGATCTCAAGGGCCTGATAAGCTATGGAGGGTCTCCGCGTGCCAGTATTTCTCTCTCCGCGGCGTCTAAGGCCTATGCCTTCATCAAGCGCAGGGGCTACGTCATCCCTGAGGATGTCCGCGCTGTCTGCAACGAGGTTCTCCGCCATCGTATCGGACTTACCTATGAGGCGGAGGCTGAGAATGTCACCCCTGAGGAAATCATTTCCCAGGTGCTGAATGCGGTGATTGTACCATAAATCTGTCATGAGGGAAGAATTGTCATCCACCGACCTGCTCAAGAAGGTCAGGAAGATAGAGATCAGGTCGAGGGCTCTCTCGCATCAGATCTTCGCGGGAGAATACCACTCCGCCTTCAAGGGAAGGGGAATGGCGTTCAGCGAGGTGCGTGAGTATCAGTACGGCGACGATGTCCGTAATATGGACTGGAACGTCACCGCGCGTCTGCGCTCGCCTTATGTGAAGGTCTTCGAGGAGGAACGAGAGCTGACCGTCGTCCTGCTCGTAGACATCAGCCGTTCAGGCCTCTTCGGTACTGTGGGGATGACAAAGCGCGAACTGGTGGCGGAGATAGCGGCCGTAATAGCCTTTTCGGCCATTATCAACAACGACAAGGTCGGAGCCCTCTTTTTTAGCGACCATGTGGAAGAATTCATCCCGCCGAAGAAGGGCCGCGGCCATTTGCTCCATATCATCAGGGAAATCCTTGAAATCAAGCCGCAGTCTTCCGGGACAGACATCGGCGGGGCCTTGCGCTATCTTACCAACGCCATAAAGAAAAAGTGTACGACCTTCCTCCTTTCCGACATGATTGATGCCTTGCCGGACGGAAGCCCGCGCTACGAGGATGCGCTGAAGGTCGCCGTCAATCGCCATGATCTTGGTATCATAGAGGTCTACGATCCCAGAGAGCAGAGCATTCCTTCCGTCGGCCTGGTCCATGTGAAGGACGGAGAATCCGGAGACTCGGCCTGGGTCAACACTTCCAGCCGCAAGGTCCGCGAGGCGTATTCGGCCTGGTTCGGCGGCCTCAGGGACAGGGAAAAGAAGCTTTTTAATAAATATCAGATAGATTCGGTCCGCATAGCCACAGATGAGGACTATGTGAAAGGCTTGATGACATTCTTCGAGAGGAGATGATGATTTTGAGAACCAAGATATACGTCCTTCTTGCCGCCGCGGCCTTTCTGGCCCCGGCAGCGTCGGCTCAGGTCATAGACATGAAGGGCTCCTTCCTCCGCCAGGAGCAGAAGCGCGATTCCGTGCTGATCGGCGACCAGCTTGACTATGGAGTGAAGCTGGAAAGCATCGTCGAGGGAACATCCTTCAGATTCGAGGATTTCAGCAAAGGCTTCATGGACAGCGTCGAGGTAGTCAGCCCCGAGTGGCAGGGCGACACCCTGAAGACCTGGAAAGAGGGTGGCAAAAAACTCTTTGACGCCGAATTCTATGTGAAGATCACCTCCTTCGAGGAAGGCTCCTACCTTCTCAGGCCGCTTTCCCTGCTGAGGCGTCTCCCCGGGGATTCCAGGGTGGACACCCTGGTCTTCGACCCACAGAGCCTCCAGGTCAAGACTTTCCAGATAGACACCGCGGCCTATAAGCCCCACGACATAAAGGGGCAGATACGCTACCCTCTGACTTTTAAAGAACTGCTGCCTTACATGGGCTCGCTGCTCATCCTCGCGTTCATCGCCGCGGCCTTGATCCGGTACCTTAGAAAGCGCCGCGGAATTAAGGTCGGAGGGCTTTCTGAAGAGCCTGCCCACATTACCGCCTTGCGAAAACTTGACCATTGGCGGGGGAGCAAGTATTGGGCTCCCGATAAGCAGAAGCAATTCTACAGCGGGGTTACTGACACACTGCGCGAATATATGGCGGCCCGTTATGGGATAGATGCCATGGAATCCACTACGGCGGAGATTTTCGCCGACCTTAAGGACAAAGACATACCTCGCGAGCTTTTCGACCAGACTAAGAAGCTTTTCGAGACTTCTGACTTCGTGAAATTCGCCAAGATGACGGTTTCGGACGAGGATAACGCCAAGGTCCTGCCGACAGCGGTCAAATTCGTGACTGACACCTATCAGACCGAAGTGGACGCCGAGGCCGGGACGCAAGGTCCGCGGGAAGAGGGGGCGGAGCACTCTGAGGCCGAAAAGCCGGAAGAGGATAACAGCCGCTTCATGCCGCATGATAACGTATAGGAGGATGAGCCATGCATTTTGAATATCCGAAACTTCTTTTCCTCCTTGCGGTTCCGCTCCTTCTGGCCCTGCTCTATCTCTATAGGCAGATAAAGGATCGTGAACCTCATTTCAGGGTCTCTTCACTCTCTCCCTGGAAGGCCGGAGGAAGATCTTTGACAGCTTTTGTAAGGTGGCTTCCGCCATTCCTCTATTTTATGGCCATGTGCCTGATGGTCATAGTGATAGCCCGGCCGCGCTCGTCCACCCAGATGGACAAGGTCAACTCCGAGGGCATCGACATTGTATTCGATATGGACGTGTCTACCTCCATGCTGGCCCGAGACTTCAAGCCTGACAGGATCAGCGCCGCCAAGGATATAGCCATTGAATTCATCTCCCAGCGGCCTTCTGACCGTATGGGAATCGTGGTCTTTGCCGGAGAGAGCTACACCCAGTGCCCTCTCACTACCGACAGGGCCACCCTTATCAACCTCATGAAAGAAATCGAGACCGGGCTCATCGAGGACGGCACGGCCATAGGCAACGGACTTGCCACCGCAGTGGCGAGGATGAAAGATTCCGACGCGAAGAGCAGGGTCGTGATTCTGCTGACGGACGGAGTCAACAATTCCGGTGAAATCACCCCTCAGACCGCGGCGGAGATCGCCAAGACTTACGGGGTCAGGGTCTACACAATCGGTGTGGGCGCCAACGGCGAGGCTCCATATCCGGTCGTCACTCCTTGGGGCGTAGAACTCCAGAATGTGCCGGTCGAGATAGACGAGGACCTTCTGAAGCAGATCGCTCAAACCACAGGTGGAAAGTATTTCCGTGCCACCGACAACACCAAGCTTGCGGAAATATATTCCGAAATTAACAAGATGGAGAAGGCCAGGACTACCATCGACAGTTTCCCAGTGTACAAGGAGCTGTTCTCCGGCTTCGGTCTGGGCGCCCTAGTCTGCATGTTGCTGGGCCTTCTGGTAAATCTGTTTTTGAGGAGACTGCCATAGGAGGACTGAACCATGTTGATATTTGCACAACCACAATACCTGCTTCTCTCTCTTCTCTCCCCGCTTTTCCTGGTCGTCTACGGGATCTTGATTCATCTGCGCAGGCGCCGCGTCAGGAAGATCGGAGACGAGGAGCTCGTCGGCGAACTCATGCCTTCCTATTCCAAGGCTAAGAGCTGGCTGAAGATGGTCTTTTTCAGCCTCTCTTTCCTCTTCCTATGCATAGGAATGGCAAGACCCCAGATCGGTGCCAAGCTACAGGAGCATAAGAGTAAGGGAGCGGAGGTGATGATCGCCCTTGATGTGTCCAATTCCATGCTGGCCAGAGACTATACTCCTGACCGTCTGGAGAGGGCCAAACTGGCCATCTCCCGCCTTACCGACCGTCTTGACGGGGATCGTATAGGTCTGGTTATTTTCGCGGGACAGAGTTTTGTCCAGCTGCCTATTACCACGGATTACGTGAGCGCCAAGATGTTCCTCGGCAACATCAGCACTTCTTCGGTACCGGTCCAGGGTACTGCCATCGGAGACGCGATCACGACCTGCATAAAGAGTTTTTCCACCCAGAGTGAGAACAGCAGGGCGATAATAGTGATAAGCGATGGCGAGAATCACGAGGATGACGCCGTGCAGGCCGCCAAGGATGCCGCAGACATGGGCATTAAAGTCTATACAATCGGCGTGGGCTCGACTCGTGGCGAACCTATTCCAGTCGAAGGAGGCGGCATGCTCAAGGACAAGGACGGCAGCATGGTGGTGACCAAGCTTGACGAGAAACTCCTCAGTGATATAGCGGAGGCCGGGAAGGGAGCCTATGTCCATGCGGGAAACGAGGAATTCGGGCTCAACCCGATAATCGATGACATAAAGAAGATGCAGGACGAGGAATTCAATTCCGTCGTCTTCGAGGAGTACGATGAGCAGTTCATGTACTTCTTCGCGGCGTCCCTGTTCTTCCTTGCGCTGGCTGCCTTGACGGGGAGCCGCAAAAGCAAGAAACATTTGTTTGTAAGATGATGAATTTCAAATACATACTCTCTTTAATCGTGGCCTTGACCCTTTCTCTCGGTGCTTCGGCCCAGGCAGACAGGCATTTTGTGCGCCAGGGAAACCGCAAGTTCGGCAAGGAGAACTGGCAGGAGGCCGAGATTGGTTACAGAAAGGCCTTGGTGAGGGATTCGACTTCGTTGGCGGCCACCTACAATCTTGCCAATACCCTTTACAAGGAGGGTCATTATGATTTCGCTGATTCTACGATGAGGAGGATTTCAGGGACGGCTCCTATTTCATCGCATGCGTCCGACTATTATTATAATCTCGGGGACATAGCCATAGGAAAGAAGGATTGGCAGAGCGCCGTGGATGCCTTCAAGAAGAGCATTCTGCTGAATCCTGGGGATTTGGAGGCCAAGGAGAATTATGCCTATGCCAAGAAGATGCTGGACAAGCAGATGGGTGGCGGCCAGGGGCAGAATCAACAGGACCAGAATAAGAATCAACAGGACCAGCAGAATCAGCAGAATCAACAGAATCAGCAGAATCAACAGAATCAGCAGAATCAGCAGAATCAAGGCCAGAATCAGGATCAAATGAATCAGAACGGAGGAGGAGAGGGAAAGATTTCCCCTCAGCAGGCCCAGCAGATTTTGAGGGCTATCCAGGCTAAGGAGGAACAGACTAAGGACAAGGTCAACAAGGAGAAGGCTCAGGCGGCAGGGTCCAGGCAGAAGGAGAAAAACTGGTAGGAGGAAGGAGACATGAAAAGATTAATATCCATATTGATTTTTCTTTTTGTGGCCGTTCAGCTATGGTCGCAAAATTCCATAAGGGTCCAGGTTGAGAATATGGTGGCCCTTGATGAACAGTTCAATGTGACTTTCATCATCGACGGAGAGAACAGCCCCGTGGATTTCCAATGGAGCCAGGGGAATGATTTCCAGCTTGTCTGGGGACCGCAGAAGGGCTCTTCTACCAGCATCCAGATAATCAACGGCAAACGCAGCAAGTCCGTTCAGACGAATTTTACCTACGTGCTCATGCCGAAGAAGACAGGAACCTTCACCCTTCCCCGCGCCTCGGCCAAGGTAAACGGCAGACAGATTTATTCGGAAGAGGCAAGCGTCCAGGTGGTTTCTAACGGCGCATCTTCTTCCTCCTCTCCTCGCTCGTCTTCCTCTTCTGCCGCCGCTACGGGGGACATCGCCTCTGTAGACCTCTTCATGAGGCTGAGCCTCAGCCGTTCCAGTGCCGTCATAGGGGAACCCATAACAGCGACTCTCAAGCTTTACCAGCGGGTCAACATCGCAGGTTTCGAAAACGCCAAGTTTCCGAGTTTCAACGGTTTCTGGAGTCAGGAGACCTATGCCCCTACGAATATCCAGTTCAGGCGCGAAACCATCGACGACAAACTCTATCAGGCGGCCGTCATAAGGTCCTGGGTGATAATTCCTCAGCAGGCAGGAGCCCTCAAGGTGGATCCGGCCGAACTCGTTTGCCTGGTCAATGTCGAGACCAGCTCCGGCCACGGCAGCATTTTCGATGAATTTTTCGATACCGGATATCAGACGGTCCGCAAGAGAGTCACGACTCCTGCCCTCACCGTGAATGTAAGACAGCTTCCGTCCGGCCAGCCTTCTTCTTTCGGAGGAGGAGTAGGTAAATTCACCATGGACGTGAAACTTGACAAGGATTCGCTTAAGACTCATGACGCCGCTTCGCTCATGGTGACAGTTCAGGGACGAGGCAATGTCTCTCTCCTGGAAGCCCCGACCGTGAAATTCCCGGCGGACTTCGAAGCCTACGATGAGAAGACCACCGACAATACCGACAAGTCCAACGGCGGAACCTCGGGCGGCAAGACCTTTGAATTCCCGTTCATACCGAGGAGCCATGGGGACTTCACCATAGATCCGGTAGAATATTCTTATTACGACGTTGAGCAAGGCAAATATGTCACTCTGCGATCCGCCCCGATCCGTGTCCATGTGGCCAAGGGAGAGGGTGGGGATTCCGATGCCGGAGCGGTTTCATCCTCCGCTCCTTCGGTGGAAAAGAAGGGAGTGAAGGACCTCGCCAAGGATATCCGCTTCATCAAGACAGAAAAGCCCTCGCTCAAGGTTGGGCGCAGCTTCTTCGCAGGTTCTCCTGCATGGTGGATTCTCCTCGGCCTCTTCGCCGCGGCCGGCGCCGGAGTATGGCTTGCCATGCGTAAGGCTGCTTCCATGCGGGCGAATGTCGCCTTGAGCCGCAACAGGGGAGCGGTCAAGGCCGCCAGAAATCGTCTCAAGAAGGCAGGAGACTTCCTCTCCAAGAATCTGTATTCAGCCTTTTACGAGGAATTGCACAGGGCCCTGCTGGGCTATGCCTCTGACAAACTCAACATGGGCGTCGAAGAACTTGACAAGGACAATATCGCCTCCCGATTTGCCGAGAACGGGGTGTCGGAGGAAGTCGTAGGCCAGTTCATCGGCCTGCTTGATGCCTGTGACTATGCCCGCTATTCTCCTGACGCAGGACATGAGGCCATGAGCGCCCATTATGAGAGCGCCGTGACCGCGATTTCGAACATTGAATCTCAGATGAAAGGAAAGAAGAAAAACGGCCCAGGAGCCGCCGCACTGGTGCTGGCGGCCCTCCTCATGCTGCCTTCGGCCGGAGCCAGGGCCGACGCCTATCTGGACTCGCTCTGGACGGCCGGCACTGAAGCCTATCAGGCCGGAAGGTGGGACGACGCGGTCCGCGACTGGTCCTCGCTGGAAAACGCCGGCGTGGAGTCCGCCGAGGTCTACACGAATCTCGGGGACGCCTATTTCAAGGGCGGAGACTATACCCGTTCCATACTCTGCTATGAACGCGCCCTCAAGGTAGATCCTTCCTATTCGGACGCCCGCTACAATCTCGCCTATGCCAACACCTTCATTCAGGACAAGATAGACCCGGTCCCGGAGTTCTTCCTCAAGAGCTGGGCCCGCAATTTCAGCTACATCTTCACTTCCGACACCTGGGCAGTGCTGGCCCTATCCTTCTTCGCACTGGTCGTGGCCCTCTTCCTGCTTTTCCTGCTCGGAGATACGGCCGCAAAACGCAGGCTGGGCTTTTTCGCGGCCCTTGCCGCCCTGATTTTGAGCCTCATCTCAGCCGGCTGTTCCTTCTGGGGGAGGACTGCCTATACCCATTCCGACGGAGCGATAGTCATTTCTCCGGTCTGCTCGGTCAAGAGTTCTCCTTCGAGAGAATCGGCAACGGATCTCTTCGTTCTACATGAAGGGACCAAGGTCCGCATTCTTGATCAGGTGGGCGAATGGAAAAATGTCGAACTCGCCGACGGCAGGCAGGGCTGGGTGAAATTCGGAGATATCGAGATAATCTGATTTGGATTTCTCCCTGCAAGGAGGTAAATTTAGGGCAAATAGGGCTCTATGAAACTCAGAAATATTATTCTCGGGGCCTTTCTGACGCTGTCAGGAGGGCTTTCTGTTTGTGCTGAAGACGGAAAACCGCTCACTTTCGCCTTCGTAACCGACACCCACATCGCCTTAGGCTCAGCCTCCGAGCGGGCTCTGAGCGCGGTGATAAAAGACATAAACGCTGATGATTCCCTCCGCTTCGTGATTTTCGGAGGGGATATCACGGACTTCGGTACAAAGGCGGAGTTCCGTAGATTCAAGGCCTCGGCTGATTCGCTCAATAAGGAATGGTACATTCTGGCGGGCAATCACGATGCCTGCTGGTCGGCGAGCGGCTGCAATGACTATCCGGATGTCTTCGGCTATGAGACCATGGATTTCACCGTCGGAGGCTGGAGATTCTTAGGCTGCAACAGCGGCCCTGACATGAGGATGGCCCCTGCCCTTGTGCCACGTGAGACCATGAACTGGCTCAAAGACCTAAAGCCGGGCTCCAAGGCGGTTTTCGTCAATCATTTCCCGATGGACTCTTCGGTCCTGAATTATTTCGACGTCACCCGGGAGCTGAAACGCCTTGACGTCCGCCTTGAAATAGGAGGCCACCTCCATGCAAACAAGGTTCGCAATTATTCCGGAATCCCGGGGATTATCTGCCGCTCCTCCCTTGCCGCCAACGGGGCTTCCGGCTACACCGTCTTCCGTCTGTGGGATGATCATGTCGAGGCGTCTGAGAGGAGAATATATCTTTCCGGTGGCAGCAGGACGGAGATTAACTGGTATGAAACGCCTCTCAAACATGTTCCCGACACTGTAAGATATGACTCTCACGGCCTCCCTTCCGATTATCCATGGATGAGATATGAGGTCAACGACAAGTATCCTCAGGTCAGGGAAGTCTGGAAGATCCAGGATTCCGCCAACGTCGTTTCGGGTTTCGCCGTCAAAGGAGGCAGGGCTTTTTACACTCTGGCATCTTATCCTTCCGGAGGGGTGCATGCGGTCAAGATCTCCGACGGCTCCTTCGTCTGGAAGCGCATCGTTCCCGGCAAACTTTTCTCCACTCCTGCAGTCAGCGGGAATTCGCTGGTAATCCCTACCTACGGAGGAAGCCTGCTATCTCTAAAGATCAGGAACGGAAAGATGAATATTGCAGCGTCTTTCGTCAAGGATGAAGGAAGGATAGTGTATTCAGTGGCTTCTCCAGTTGTGATGGACGGGGTCGCTTACATTGGAACCTCGCAGGGTGTCTTTTATGCCGTCAGGGTGAGGCAAAAGAAGATTCTCTGGAAATTCGAAGGCGTTGAAGGTCATATGTCTTCGACCCCGTATGTGGACAATGAGCAGGTCGTTTTCGGTACATGGGGACGTAAACTCTACTCTCTCGACCCGAAGACCGGGGCCTTGCAGTGGGTATGGACAGGACCTAGCTCGTCCAGAATGATTTCCCCGGCCAACGTGGTTCCGGTCAAGGCGGACGGCAAGATTTTCATCGCCGTGCCTAACCGCAAGGTCTACGCCCTCGACGCCGCGACGGGAAAGGAACTCTATGTCGCGAACGGAGGAAGAGACGCCATCTGCCTGAGCGAAGACGGCAAGACTCTCTATTCTAAGACCATGTTCCATCATGTCTATGCCCTCGACACCGGAGCTCCTTCAGAAAAGAGGCTTTGGGAGGTGGAAGATAGCACCGGCTACGATATTTCTCCTTCCGCCCTTAAGGAGATTGCCGGAACCTTGCTCATACCTACCGATAAGGGTAACATCATCGCCCTTGATTCCAGGAACGGAGACTTCCTCTGGGCTCACAAGATTTCCACCGCCCTCGTCAATCCTCTTTCGGCTTGGGTGAAGAATGACAGAATAATGATCCTTTGTTCGACGATGGACGGGACGGTAAGCCTCCTCTCCGCCCCTACTAATAACAGATAACGCAACTGCCTGACCATGAAAAAGATAATACTAACGCTGATAAGCCTGGCTATGGCGCTCCCGGCCTTGGCCGCGGCGACCGAAGCTTGGCGGGACCCAGGCCTCAACGAGGAGGGCCGCCTTCCCATGACCACAAGCTTCACTACCGATGCCCGTGAAGAACTGAGCCTGGACGGGATGTGGAAATTCAATTTCTGCAAGAGTGTCTCGACGCGTCTCCATGGATTCGAAGCCACGAATTACGATGATTCCTCATGGGGAGAGATCCCTGTCCCCGGTATGCTGGAGCTCAACGGCTATGGGGACCCTCTCTACCTTAACATCGGATATGCATGGAGAGGCCATTTCAAAAATAATCCTCCCTACGTGCCAGAGGAAAACAATTATGTAGGCCAATACAGGCGTGGCTTCATGCTGCCTTCCTCCTGGAAAGGGCGCAAGATCGTCCTTTCCATCGGTTCCGCCACCTCAAATCTCAGGGTCTGGGTCAATGGAAAAGAGGCCGGATATAGCGAAGACAGCAAGCTCCAGGCAGATTTTGACATAACCAAATTCCTCCGTCCAGGAGAGAACACCATTGCCATGGAGGTTTTCCGCTGGTGCGACGGAAGCTACCTTGAAGACCAGGATTTCTGGCGTTTCACCGGAATCGCCCGCGGGGTCAAGCTTATCGCCCGCCCTGCGGAAGGAATCACCGACATACACGTGTGCGCCGGAATGGATGGTAAAGCCTCCGTGCAGGCACCTGTGACCGGGGGAGTCGCTTCCGTGCTTTTTGAAATCCTGTCTCCGGAAGGCAAGAGCCTGGCCAGGGCCTCTCTTTCCGGAAAGGCTTCAGCCAGGGGAGCAAGCCTCAGCGTAGCGGATCCTTCTCTCTGGAGCGCCGAAACCCCTGTCCTTTATACGCTCAAGGTGAAGGCCATGGACAAGAAGGGAAGCGATATCGAGACTGCCGAAGTGAAGTTCGGTTTCAGAACGGTGGAAATAAAGGACGCACAGCTTCTGGTCAACGGTAAAGCGGTGCTTATCAAAGGCGTAGACCGTCATGAGATGAGCCCTTACGGAGGCTATGTAGTCAGCGAGGAAGAGATGATACGCGACATAAGGGTCATGAAGTCCCTGAACATCAACGCCGTGCGCACCTGCCATTACCCTGACGACCCGCGCTGGCTCAGCCTCTGCGACCTTTACGGCCTCTATGTGGTCGATGAAGGCAACATCGAGTCCCACGGAATGGGCTATGGTGACAAGACCCTCGCCGCCCGTCCGGACTATGCGCAGGCCCATCTCGAGAGGGATCTCAGGATGGTCAGCCGTGACTACAACCACCCTTCGGTCATAATCTGGAGCCTGGGAAACGAGGCCGGCAACGGAGAGAATTTCTATGCCGCCTACAAGGCCGTGAAAGCCGCCGACCCGACCCGTCCTGTCCAATACGAAAGGGCCGTGACCGACTGGGACTCCGACATATATTGTCCTATGTATCCGAGCCCCGACGGGATTCTCAAATGGGTTTCCCAGGAACCGCGCAAACCGCTCATCTGCTGCGAATATGCCCACGCCATGGGCAATTCCATGGGTAATTTCAAGGAGTATTGGGACCTTGTCCGTTCTCTTCCGACCTATCAGGGTGGTTTCATCTGGGATTTCGCGGACCAGGCTCTCCGCCGGCCTTCTTCCGCCCCTGGCACCGACCATATTTTCGCCTATGGCGGAGATTTCAATGACTTCGATCCTTCGGACGGCTCCTTCAACTGCAACGGTGTACTTGCGGCCGACAGGTCCTATCATCCTCATGCCTATGAGGTGCGCTACCAGTACCAGGACATTTGGACGGCTCCGGCTTCTTCCGAGCCTTATCCCGCCCGCGCCGACTGGTCCAAGATAAAGGTCCATAATGAATTCTTCTTCAAGGACCTGAGCTCTTACAGAATGGAGTGGGAGGTTTTGGCAGACGGCAGACCTGTAATTTCCGGAGTCGTTCCCAAGCTTCACGCCGCTCCTGGCCAGGATGAAATTATCGACCTCGGCTTCGGCTCCGGCCTTCTTCCGACTGATACGGACATTTATCTGAATGTCAGATATCTGCTCAATTCCGCCGACGGCCTCCTGCCGTCAGGAGCGCAGGTGGCCTACGGGCAGCTCTGCCTGCAGAAGGGGAGGCTCGGTCTTCCGGACTACGCTTCCGGCTCTGACGCCCACGGATGCTCCGTCGCTCCTGCCTTCACCGAGGACTCCGCGGCCCTGACACTCAGCGGCCTTGTCCCCGCCAGCTCTATTTCCGCACCTTCCGGCTCCTCTATGGATGCCTCGACCCTTTACTCCGGCTCCACCTGGACCTCCGTCTGGACGGCGAAATTTGACAAGGCTTCCGGCTCCCTCGCCTCCTACACCGTGAACGGCCGCGAACTTCTCAAGGCCCCTCTGACCCCGTCCTTCGGCCGTGCCCCTACCGAGAACGACCTCGGAGCCGGGCTCCAGGACAAACAGAACGTATGGCGCTATCCTGACCTCGAACCTGAATCCTTCGACATGGCGTCCGAAGCCTCCGGAACCAGGGTCACCGTGAAATACAAAGCCTTCGCCGGCGCCGCCCTCACCATGACCTACCATATCCATGGAGACGGAACCATAGACGGAGAAGAGTCCATGGCCGATGCCGGCGGACTTTCGGATGCCCCCGACCTCTTCCGCTTCGGCATGGAACTGACCATGCCGGGCGAATTCTCGACTCTTGATTTCTACGGGCTCGGTCCATGGGAAAACTACTCCGACCGCAATTCCTCCGCCCTTGTAGGCGTCTATTCACAAAGGGTTGAGGACCAGTACCACTATGGCTATGTCCGTCCTCAGGAGTCCGGCAACCATTGCGGGCTCAGGTGGATGAGGCTGACTGACGGCTCCGGCCTCGGCCTGGAGTTCCGTGCTGACTCGCTTTTCTCCGGTTCTGCCCTGCCGTTCTCCCAGAAAGAACTTGACGTGGCCCTGACCGATCCTCGTCCGCGCCCTAACCCGACCAATTTCCAGGCCGGCAATGCCCTGCATTCTCTTGAACTCAAGGCTCTCGCGCATGAAGGGGAACGCTCGCTCGGAAAGACCGTCGTTCATTTCGACCTGGCCCAGCAAGGAGTGGCCGGCATTGACACCTGGGGTTCCAAGCCTCTGGAAAAATATCGCCTCCACGCCGTTCCGCGCACCTTCCGCTTCCGCCTCCGCCCGCTGACCAGGTAGAGGCAGGCCGGCTGCCGACATCTTAGCGCTAAAACAAAAGCTCCGGCTTGCTGAATGCAGACCGGAGCTTAAGCCTTTGCCTTACGGACTACCACTTATTGTAGTGTGCCTTCTCTGACAGCTGGAATCAGTCTGCGTCGAAGATGTATGGCTTTCGGTAGACCCAAGTGTCACGCTTGTAGTTTTTCATATCAGTGAAGAATTGGTCGCCTTCATGAACAGTGGTCGTCTTGTCATTGAAAACAACCATCGGCTTAGTGCTTGGATTATAGGCTTCCCATTTGAATCTCTTCACATTAGGATTCCCGTCTTTGGCGAAGGAAATCCAAACGTCGCTCATGAAATCTGCCAGCTTGTAGGAGGACTTGTCACAGCCTACCATGAATCGGCCCAGCCAGATGTTGTCAAAGACATATGGCATTTCTGTGCAATGATTGGTTGCGAAGGTGCCGTCCATGTGTGGTGAAGGTTTGGCGAAAATATAGAGATACTCTTTGGTGTCTCCAAGATTGTATCTTATGTCAGCGTTATTGTAGACGCTCTGGAGCATGTTGTACTCTGCGTAGTTGCATCCGATGATTGTCGGAATGCCCTTTGATATTTCGGCCACACGCGGGTCTGAGGGCTGGTAAGGAATGAAATCGCCGTCGAAGACCGGGCCGAACCACATTCCCGCGCCATAGAGCTTGTAGAAGAGATTGTCCGGATTCTGTGCTAAAATGGCTTTCGTCGCGGCGTCGAGCAGCTCAGAGTATGGGATATCCTGGATTTTGTCGATGGTATTCTTGTCGAGTCCGAGGTTGGCGACGACTTCTCTGCCGACTTCCTTAGCCTTGGCTTGATCCATGAAATTGATCATCGATCCGCTCTCAATGATTCCTTTGTTGAAGAGTCCCTTTGCGGAAGGTGCTACAAGCATGGTGTTGACCTTTCCGCCACCGCCAGACTGGCCGAAAATCGTCACGTTGTCAGGATCTCCGCCAAAGGCGGCTATGTTCTTGTGAACCCACTCCAAGGCTTTCACGATATCAAGCATACCGGCGTTCCCTGAATATTTGTATTTCTCCCCGAAGTCCGAAAGGTCGAGAAATCCAAGGACATTCAGTCTATGGTTCAGACTTACGAGAACAACATCCTTTTTGGCAAGGTTGGTACCGTCGTAGAAAGGAAGCTCGCTGCTTGCTCCCATAGCGTACCCGCCACCGTGAAGCCATACCATGACAGGCCGTTTCTTCCCGTCGTTGATACCTTTTGTCCAGACGTTGAGATACTGGCAGTCATCAGATTGAGTGCCGTCATCCCACTGATAAAGAAAAGCCTCGCAGTCGTCTTCCCAGGTCTTCCTCGGCGCTTGGAAGCACTGGTGTCCGTAGTAAAGGGCAGTCTCGACGCCTTCCCAGCTGTCAGGATCCTGCGGGGCCTCGAAACGTTTGGCTTTCGCATATTTGATTCCCTTGAAGGTGTAGATTCCATCCTCGATGTAGCCGGACAAGGTTCCATAGGATGTTTTCACGAGAGCGTCGGTGCTGTTGCAGACGAGGCTGTGGTTCTCGACGCCACTGCAGCAGGCCATTGCTTGCAGGAGTGTCAGTGTGAGTGC
This sequence comes from Bacteroidales bacterium UBA7258, assembly GCA_002472565.1. Classification (GTDB taxonomy): domain Bacteria; phylum Bacteroidota; class Bacteroidia; order Bacteroidales; family UBA932; genus Cryptobacteroides. Next base: position 62,522 of record DKSK01000014.1, read on the forward strand.
AATTAGTTTATTCATAATGTGCCTTTTTTGAGGATTATTTATGCTAAGATAGAGAAACAGTTCCTGCGACTACTCCGGAGTTCGGCGTAACGACTATCATATAATCCCGGAACAATTGCAGTCAGCGTTATTTTTTTTAGTCTCATGGCATCTTGTCATTGTTGGGGCATCACCGTTAAGGTATTGGCTTGGAAGTACGCCATAGCGTTTTTTGAAGATTGCCGCGAAATGAGACGCGGAGCTGAAGCCAAGCATCTCGGCAATCGCGGCGATCTTATATTTTCTTGCTTTCAAAAGTTCCACAGAGTAGTTGAGCTTATATGTCGTAAAGAACTCATTCGGAGTCTGTCCGGTGAGAGCCTTTAGCTTGTAGTAGAATTTTGAGCGGCTTACGCTTAGTTGCTCTGCGGTGGAATCTATATCGAGTTCGCCCTTTTGCAAACTGTCCTTCATTGCAGAATAAAGGCTCTCCATGAAGGCTCTGTCATAGTCTCCAAGCGTCTCTTTCGGCATGTCTTGCATATTTATGGACCGGGTGAGCATCTCCTTTACCCTATCTCTGTTGTCCAAAGTCGTTTTTACCAAGGCCTTGAGATATTCCGTATTGAAAGGCTTCACGACGTAAGCATCGGCGCCTGCTCCAAGACTCTTTATCTGGTCTTCCATGGTGGATTTAGCAGTCAGCATTATAATCGGGATGTGACACATCGAGGTGTTGCCTTTCACAATTTTGCATAACTGGATTCCATCGACGTCCACCATCATGATGTCGCATATGATAAGGTCCGGGGCAAGTTCCTCCACTAGCTTATATCCGCTCATGGCATCGAAGCGGAATGAGACATCGTAATCGTCTGAGAATATGGACTTAAGGTAGTAGACAATCTCATAATCGTCATCGATGAGAAGCAGCTTCCGCTTCCTGCTTGCATCATTGCCTGGAGTCGGGTTCTCATGGACGAATTCGCTCATCATCTCTTTGTTGTCGATGCTTACGATTCTGTCTGCGGCTTCTGCCTTCTCATCGCCGCTGTATTCGCTTTCAGATAAAGGAATAAAGAAGCTGAAGATGGAGCCGGCAGTCTTGCCATCGTCCGTCTTTCTAAGGGCGACGCTTATTTTGCCATGGTGAAGGGTTACCAACGCTTTCGTGTAGTATAAGCCTATGCCTGTTCCACCTGATTTCCTCGTGGCGTTGGCTTGATAGAATCTGTCGAACACCGAGTCGAGGTCCTCCTCCGGAATCCCTATGCCAGTATCGGATACGGATACGTTCAACACATGGTTTTCGTCCTCGTAAGCGAGGATTTCGACTTTTCCTCCCGGGGGAGTGTATTTCAGGGCGTTGGAGCTTAAGTTGTACAGTATTTTCTCGAGCTTGTCACGATCCACCATTCCCTTGATGTCTTTTTCCGGCAGCTTGAGGGACAAGTCGAGGTTCTTGAGCGAGGCTCCGATCTCAAAGTCCATCTTGATCTGTCTGAGAATCTCGGAGACTGACTCCATCTTAACGTTGAGTTTGAGAACTCCATGGTCCAGCTTGTTGAAGTCAAGCAGCTGACTTACAAGTTTAAGGAGTCTGTCTGTGTTTCTTCTGATTATGCCGCGAGACTTGGCGGCATCTGCGGCGGGAGCATATTCAAGAGAGCTGACGGCACCATGGATTAGTGTCAGGGGAGTGCGGAATTCGTGGGAGATATTGGCGAAGAAGTCTATGTTCTCCATGTTCATTTTCTCGGTCATCTCTCTTTTCATCCTTTCCTCGCCTGCTTCGCGCTTCTTCCTCATCATGATATATCCAAGTACCGAGCTGCCGCCCAGAAGCAGAATGATGAATAGGGTGATGAGGACTTCGCTCCATAGGAGGTTCATCCTGACGATGAGGGTGAAGTCGTCGCTATTGGTCCCTCTGTTATTGTCCCTGATCCAAAATCTGACCTTGTTCCGTATGCCGGAGACTCCGTAGAGAGGAATGTAGGAATTATTGAAAGACTCTCTCGGCCCTGTCTTGAAGCCACCGATTTTGTACATGTATGAGTAGGATGTTGCGGAACCGTAGCTTCCCGGCACCGGCCCGAGATGGAGGTTCAGCCCTTCAGTCTTGCGAGACAGCCTTATAGTGGCCTTCCGGCGGGAGTATGAGCTGGGTGAGAAGGTGGTCAAGACCTTTTTCCCTGAGGTCAATATGACATGGGCGGGCAGTTCCGGCCGCTTTTGGGAAGAGAGCTCCTCCCTGTTGAACCACACATAGCCTCCCTCGCCCGCAAACACGACTGAGTTGTCAGGAAGTGTATAGGCGCGTCTTGCTGAAGGATATTCTGAGGTGTCTGTCCAAATCACCCTCGCCTCTTGTGTGCCTGCGGCGAAGAGGTATACTGTATTTTTCGAGCCGACGGCGAAGACGTTGCCGTCTCCGTCTATGGCGAGAGATGTTACCTGAGGCTCGGGAAAATCTGCAATCTTATGGATTATTTTGTCGGTGCCGGAGTATCTGAACAGCCCGTTGTCAGTGGATCCGATCCATAAATTCCCCTTACCGTCCTGTGCTGAGGTGTTGAAGAAAGCTTGTTTCAGACCCGGGATGTCGAGAGTAAGGACTTCATTCTTCTTTGGATCATAGATCATCGGGCTATGGTCAGTATAGCACACGAGGACTCTGCCGTCCGAGAGTCTGGCAATGTGCGAAGCGTAGGTGGCGTTGTCCTTGAAAGGGAGGGCGATTTCTTCTTTCCCACCATCTGATATCTGAAAAAGATGGGCTTCGATGCCGGCGAAAATGATGTCGTTATGTCCGTCAAAAGCGAATATGCCAGGCATGTCGGTCTGCAAAGTCTCGGAGACGATAGGCGTCTTGCCTTTATTTAGCGCCAGTATTACGGCCTTGGCCGAACGACGCGGAGGGCCGGACACAATGATTCTTCCGTCCGGGCTGGACTGTAAGGCATACGGCTCTGCCCCGTCCAGATGGCGAGAGACATCAACTGATCCGAGAGGCTTTCTTCCCGCAATGTCGAAGCAGTGAACAGAGGATCCGGACAAGAACCAGAAATGCCGCATGTCTAGTACATATTCCATCCCGCTGGAGAGGGTAAGAAGCTCTGTCAGATTTTCATATCGAGAGATGGGACCTTCAATTGAAGGGTAGTGGATATATCCTCCTTGAGAATGAGCCGCCCAAAGGCCGCCCCTCGGGCCGAAAGCCAAAGCCGGAGAGCCTTTCCTGGAATTTTCCAGAAGCTTTTTCATGAGGCCGGAGGCGTTTCCCATGTCATATGTCCTCGAATGTCCGACATCTATGCAGATGCTTTCTTCCTTGGCTTTCACAAGCACAAAACCTTTCCTTACCAAGCTGATTGACTCCGGAGTCAAGCCGAATAGTTCGGGATAAACCCTGGAAGCCTTCTGGCTTTTGAAAGTCGCGGTGTCCAACAAGAGGAGTTCTCCTCCTTCTTCCACCCATATTGTATGCAGTCCATCGAAAAAGCTGAATTCGATCGGAGCATCGAATCTGTTAGAGTAGAGGAGATCATAGCCAGGTCCGTAACATTCGAGCCCCTCGTCGGTCCTGACCCATAGCTTCCCTTCTTTATCAAAGCATACGGAAGGCTCACGGAGGGTAAGCAATGGGAGCTCCAGCTTCCGTAGAAATATGTTCGAGGTGGAGTCCAGTTCGAGAATGTTCCTCCTGGTCGCTATGCAAATTCTCCTCTCAGGGCTTGCGGCAATCGATACGACGTAGGAGTTCGTCCCGTCCAGCTTGAGATGCTCAAAGCAGCCTTTTTCTTTGTCGTAGCGATCGACCCCTTTCTGGGTGGCGAACCATGCGGTACCCTCATCGTCAATGATGCAGTCATTCACCTGGTCCGAGGAGAGGCTTCCCGGATCATCTTCAGTGTGCGTGTATCTGATAATTTCGGCTTCATCGGTCTTAAGCAGACAGGGCTGGCTTTCGCAGCTCATCCAGACGAAGCCGTCATCATCGAAGAGAAAGCTCTTTATCCTTCCGCCTCCCGTTGTTGATACGACCTCGCCGGTGAAGGATCCGGTGGGTATGTCCTCCTTTGTGCATGAGAAAATGGCTAGAAAGGAGAAAACGCTTAGTGTTAGGAGTGTTATTATCGGGAAGCGAATCATCTTGATACAAATATAAAATTATTGATGATAGCAGGAAATATGATTTTAATTCCTGACGTGATGTTTGTACGGGAATTGCCAAGTTTGGACGATATTGTCATGCTTGTACGGGCCTCAGAGCTAATTTTGCATACAGGATTCATATATCCCTGACTATATCGCCACAACATTAATAATCATTAAATACTTATCAGAATGAAGTGTCTTGTATTCAGATTCCGACAGGCGGTCTTAGCCGCTTGCCTGATTCTAGTTCCGACATTCGCTTTGGCTCAGAATCCCATCACTGGTACAGTGGTCGATGAATCCGGACTTGCGGTCATCGGCGCAGGAGTCATTCAAAAAGGAACTACAAATGGCGTCGCTACAGATATTGATGGAAGGTTCACCATCAATGTCCCGGAAGGAACACAGCTTGAGATCTCGTCCATTAATTATATCACAAAAACGGTCGCTGCGAAGGACGGGATGCAAGTAGTGCTTGCTGAGGACACTCAGTCTCTTAACGAGCTGGTGGTAGTCGGATACGGCGTTCAGAAGAAGAGCGACCTGACCGGAGCCATTTCCTCTGTGAAAGATAGCGACTTCAAGTCAAGGACGATCACCTCTCCGGAAATGGCCCTTCAGGGCAAGACAGCCGGTGTCCAGCTTTTCAGCTCTTCCGCACGTCCTGGCGCTTCTCCGAGCGTAAGAATTAGAGGAATCGCCTCGAACGGCACATCAGACCCTCTCTATGTGGTTGACGGGCAGATTACCAACAACATCTCCAACATCGACCCTAATGACATCCAGTCCATGGAAGTCCTGAAGGACGGAGCCTCTGCCTCCATTTACGGCGCCAGGGCGGGAAATGGAGTCGTGCTCATAACCACCAAGAAGGGATCCGGAGACGGTCACGTATCGTATGAGATGCAGCTAACCTCCCAGTACCTTGGAAAGATTCCTGACGTAATGGATGCGAAGGAGTACATCCAATATTATATAGAGGACGGTAGGTTCACCAAGGATTTCATTGACCAGCGTTGGGACGGCAAGACTGACACCGACTGGGTGAAGGAAATCTTTGAGACGTCTTTTATTCAGCGTCACAGCGTCAAGTTCGATGCCTCCAATGAAAAGGGATCCATCTACGCCTCGGCGACTTATATGAATAATGACGGAATGTTCGTCGGTAATGACGATACCTTCGAGCGTATTACCGGAATGCTGAACGCATCCTGGAATATCAAACCTTGGCTGGAACTGACATCCAATAACCAGTTCAATAAATTCAAGGTGAAGGAAATATCAGAAAGGGCCAGTGCTTCTAATGCTGAATCCGAGAACGCTTTCCTTTCCGCAATACAGCTCGACCCTCTCACGCCGGTTAAATATTCTCCCGACAATCTTCCTGCTTTCATGCAGGCATACATCTCCGGAGGAAAGAATCTTCTCCGTGACAAGAACGGCAACTATTATGCTATTTCGCAGGTGAATGACTGCGAGAATATTAACCCTCTGATTCTCAGGGACTCCAGGCATCAGGAAGCCTCCGGTACGTCTCTCAGTGGAACTACTGCCCTGAACTTTAAGCCATTCGCTGGATTCACATTTACATCCCGCCTGAGCTATCGTTTCCTCCAGAATTCCACTTACGGATATACCAATGACTATTATGCCAATTCCTACAAGCATCAGGAGTACATGACGCTTTCTTCTTCCACCAGCACTCCTTCTTACTATCAGTGGGAGAACTTCGCCAACTATCTAAAGACTATAGGCAAACATACTATCACCGCAATGGCCGGCATGTCCTATAGTCAGGACAAGAGATTCTCCGTTGGAGCTCAGACAGCAGGGTCAGAGAGCGACTTTGGTGTGATAAAGGACGATCCTCGCTACTATTATTTCCAGTTCGCCACTCCTTCTGCCAACAAGACAGTCTCCGGAGGCGAGACCATCTATGCCAGGAATCTTTCCTACTATGGCCGTCTCGGATGGAACTACAAGAACCGCTACATGGTTCAGGCCTCCCTCAGAGCTGATGCCGCAGACTCTTCAGTCCTCCCTTCGGACAATCGCTGGGGATATTTTCCGGCAGCTTCAGTCGGCTGGACCCTATCTGAAGAGCCGTTCTTTTCAGGCCTTAAGAACTATCTTCCATACATGAAGCTTCGTGCCAGCTGGGGCCAGAACGGATCGACCGCTAACCTTATGGCATATGGATATGCTTCTGTGATCGGCTCGTCAGGAGTTTACCCGGTCGGCAACAGTACGACATATATTCCTGTAAACAAGCCTACTGCGACAGGCAACAACGATCTGAAGTGGGAAACTTCCGAACAGTTGAATATAGGAGTGGATATGCGTTTGCTCAATGACAGACTCACTATCACGGCTGACTGGTTCCAGAAGAAGACCAAGGACCTGCTGGTTTCCGGCTTCACTCCTTCTACTATTATCGGTGTCACTGCTTCCCCGCTTAATGCAGGAGATGTCAAGAACAGCGGCTTCGAGTTCGAGGCTCTCTGGCAGGATCAGATCGGAGACTTCAGCTACAGTGTCAGAGGAAATCTCGCCACTTTGAAGAACGAGGTGACCTACCTTCATCCTTCGCTGGAGAACGGTATAGATGGTGTCAGCTACAGGTTTTCTCCTATCACTAAATTCGAGAAGGGTTATCCTGCATGGCATTTCTACGGATATAAGTTCAAGGGCGTAGATCCTTCCAATGGCGAAGCTATGTTCGAGGATGTGAATAAGGACGGAGTGGTCAGCGCGGCGGACAAGACTGACCTCGGCTCCGGAATTCCTAAGCTTACCTACGGAATCACGCTTACAGCTTCATGGAAGAATCTTGACTTCATTGTGTTTGGAAGCGGGGCTGCAGGCTACGACCTTTTCTGCGCCCTGAACCGTGTCGACTATGCCGTCAACAAGTTGACGATTTTCACAAAAGATCGTTGGACGGCTACAAATACGAAGGCCAGGAACCCTCGCGCCGGCGCCTCTTCTCAGACAGATTGGATGCAGTCAAGCGCATCTGTCTTCAGCGGCGACTACTTCAAGATCAAACAGCTGCAGTTAGGCTACAAGCTTCCGAAGAGCCTGACCGACATCGTGAAGATCAGCAATGCAAGAGTGTATGTCTCCCTTGAAGACTTCTTCACTTTCACGAATTATCCTGGCTTCGATCCTGAAGTTGCCGGCACGGGCAATGCGCTCGGAGTGGATATGAGTTCCTATCCGAACTCAAAGAAAGCCGTATTCGGTTTAAGCTTAACATTCTAACCTGTCAATATATATTATCATGAATATGAATAAATTATCGTTGACTCTTCTCGTTGGAGCGGCTGCAATTTCGGCGGCATCATGCTCCGGCAACCTTGATATTGACGAGCATGGAGTCACTAATATAAGTGAATACTATAAGACTGATGCCGAAATAGAGTCTGCCGGGGCATCGCTATATTCCGACCTTCGCGACCAAGTCGTCAATGGCCTTATAATCAAAGACGCAATTGACGATGACGCCTATGCCGGAGGCGGAGGGCGAGGCGATAATTCCTTGATAGAACAGCTCGATGAGTTTACTTTCGATGCAGAGCACTCCAATATATCCGGATATTTTCAGGGGCTTTACACAATCGTCCATGACGCCTGCGTGATACTTGAAAACGTGGATCCGTCCATTTCTCCGATTGCCAAGCGCACCGTCAGCGAGGCCAAAGTCTGCATCGGATATGCCTATTTTGAGCTGATCACCCTTTGGGGCAATGTCCCTCTTGTTGATCATGTGCTCAAAGATGCAAGCGAGTACCAGATGGGTAACAGTACCCCTGAGAAGCTCTGGGCATATGCGGAGAAAAACCTCACTGAGGCGATAGCATCCGGCGCCCTTCCTTCTAAAACCTCGTTCGACGATAATGTTACTTGGAGAATTACCAAGGAAGCCGCCCAGGCGATTCTTGGCAAGGTCTACCTCTGGCAGGGGAAGAACGCAGAAGCCGCCAAGGTGCTCGACGAAGTTATAAATAGCGGCAAGTACAAGCTCTTTGACCAATATGGAGAGATGCTGGATCTCGCCAACAAGCATAATTGCGAGTCTGTCATAGAATTTGACCATCCGGTTGATTACTCGAACCTCACTCTCAACTTTCTGAACGGAATGGCGATGTGGCGTATGAGCAAACTTTCTATGAACGCTGACCAAAGGCCGAAATACGCGGCTGACGGCTATGGGTTCTTCCCTCCTACAAAGAGCCTCTATGATGAGTTCCTCTCTGTCGAGGGCGCTGATGGATATCGTCTCAATCAGACCATGCGGACTTACGCTCAGCTTCACAAACAAATCGGGCTTACGGTGACGGAAGCCAATCTCAACGAGGGCTACTTCATGTGGAAGACTCGTCTCAAATCCGACCAGATCGTTATGGGTATGCCTTGGTTCAGCACCCGCAACGTGATTCTGATGCGTTATGCCGAGGTTCTGCTTATGGCAGCCGAGGCTAACATCACAGTGAATCCGGACAAGGCTGTCAAATATTTCAACATTATACGTGAAAGGGCAAAAGCTCCTGAAGTGACATCGCTTACTCTTCCTATGCTCCAGAGGGAGAAGCGTCTTGAGCTATGCTTTGAAGGGACCCGTTTCCAAGACCTGACGCGCTGGGGCATAGCGTATGACAAACTTAAAGACTGCGGAAAGCAGATGGCGTACCTCCAGACCGACGGCACTGTAACTTACAGGGACCTCAACAACATTGAATATGGCTTCAAGAAGGGAAAGAACGAGCTTCTTCCTTTCCCGGCAGTCGAACTTCGCGTCAATTCCAACATAAGGCAAAATCCTGGATATTAATATTCGCGGTCAGTGCCGGCCCCGGTTCTCGAACATGAATCCTTCGATGTAGCGTCCGAAGCCTCCGCCCGCTGACCAGGTAGAGCTAGGCCGGTTGCCGACATCTTAGCGCTAAAACAAAAGCTCCGGCTTGCTGAATGCAGACCGGAGCTTAATCCTTTGCCTTACGGACTACCACTTATTGTAGTGAACTTTCTCAGGCTTCCACTTGTCCTTAGGCTTGTCATTCCCGGCCGGATAGCCGATGGCGATAGCCGCAAGCGGGTGAATATTCTCAGGGAGACCCAGAGCCTTCTGAATGACTCCGGCACGGTCAGGCCTGCTCGCGCTTGTCCATACGGCCCCGAGCCCCATGGACTCGGCCGCAAGCAGAATGTTTTCCGCGACGGCGGAAGCGTCCTGCTGCCAGAACTGGTTAGGCTGAGCCACCGGCTCCCCGCCCTGCTGGCCGCGAGGCCTCATCATCATTACCGTATCCGCGCAGACCACTATGGTAAGCGGAGCCGAAGTGATGACTCTGTTTCCTCCTCCTATGGCCGCCTTTACGGCGTCATCAGTGATGACGATAAGTTCCCATGGCTGAATATTCATGGCGGAAGGCGCCGCCATCCCCGCTCTGAGCAGGGAATCTATCTGAGCCTCGCTCACCGGCTTGTCGGCATAGGTCCTGACGCTCTTCCTCGACATGATAACGTCATAAGCCGGATTACTCTTTGTGCAGCAATCATCTTTCTCCTTGGCGGAAACTCCTGAGCATACTGCCATTCCAGCGATTGCCATGACGGCCGCCGCCATCTTGATTTCGAATTTTCTCATATTTTCATCAGGGGCTTAATGACCCCCTCAAAACAAAAATACAAAAATTCCGCTCGTATTTCCATCCCATCGCCTCTTTTCCGCAATTACCGCCCGCCCGGGGGCATTACCGTGAAGCCGGTAGTGTAAGAAACGGGACAAAATCCTTATCTTAGTACAAATTTCAGTCTATGAATTTCTTGGGAAATGTCCTATGGCTTATACTCGGCGGCCTTCTGACTTCATTGATGTATTTCATCGCCGGGCTGTTGTCATGCATAACAATCATCGGAATCCCTTTCGGTCTTGCCCTATGGCGGATGGGCGCGCTCGCTCTCGCTCCTTTCGGCAAGAAGGTCGAGTTGAGCCCCGAGGGGGGAGGCTGCGTCATGCTGGTTTTCGATGTGCTATGGATTCTCTGCGGCTGGTGGGAGATAGCCCTCGTCCATGCCTTTTTCGGCCTGCTCTTTTGTGTCACGGTCGTAGGCATCCCCTTCGGGCTCATGCATTTCCGCCTCGCGAAGTTTTCGCTGCTTCCGTTCTCTATGAGAGCCGGCTGAGCCTGGGCGGAGGAGAAAAAACAGTGATTTTCAGAATATTTACCTTATGGATAATTTTGCCGCGATAGATTTCGAGACGGCCAACGAGCAGCGTTCCAGCGTCTGCAGCGTCGGTCTTGTCGTCGTGAGGAACGCTCTTGTCGCTGAAAAGTATTACAGCCTGATAAAGCCGGAGCCGGAATATTATTCACCTGGCTGCACTAAGGTCCACGGGCTCAGGCTGGAAGACACGGAGAATTCGCCTGTATTTCCTAAGGTATGGGAGGAAATAGAGCCCTTGATTGCCGGCCTGCCCCTCGTGGCCCACAACAGCCGTTTCGACGAGTCCTGCCTTAAGGCCGTATTCCGAACCTACATGATGGATTATCCCGATTACGAATTCCATTGCACCTTCATGGCGTCTCTGAAGGTCTTCGGAAAGTCTCTGCCGAATCACCAGCTCCAGACCGTGGCCGCGAAGTGCGGCTTCGACCTCACCCGGCATCATGACGCTCTCGCCGATGCCGAGGCCTGCGCAGCCATCGCCCTGAAAATACTTTAGCCGGCGGCTGTGCGCCCGGAGAGGTCTACAGCGCCGGATAGAGGTATTTCCACATGAGGTCAATCTGGCCCTGGTAGGCTTCGGACATGGCCGTGTTGACGATGACGGCGTCCTTGTCAGGGAAGATGAAGATGAACTGGCCATGGGCGCCGTCGGCACGGAAGGCGCCGTGACGGCAGAGCCACATCTGGTAGCCGTAGCCCTGGAGCCAGTCGTTGTTGTCCCTGCTCGTGTGCGTGTCCATGATGACTTTTATCGGCCATCCGCTAGGTTTGCTCCATGTCTGCCACCTGCTCATCTCGGAGACCCAAGATTCTGGAATGACCTGCTTTCCGTTCCATTTGCCCTTGTCAAGGAGCATGACTCCTGCCTTGGCCATGTCTATGGTCTTGAGATGGAGGCCCCAGCCGCCCCAGTTGTAGCCTTCCGGGCTCTCGTCCCAGACCGGCTTCTCGATTCCGAGAGGTTTCCACAGCCTGTCTTCAAGGTAGTCGTTGACCTTCTGGCCGGTCACCTTGCTGACTATGCATGAAAGCATGTATGTGCCCATGCTGTTGTAGAGGTAGAAGCTTCCAGGGATGTGCTTGATGGGGGCTGAGAGAAAGAGCTGCTCGGCCGTCAGGGAGTCGGATTTTCTTGCAGGCTCCTTGTCATGTCCGCAGGTCATGGTGAGCAAGTCCCTGACGGTCACAGTCTTGAGGTAGAAGTTGCTGTCCGGCACCTCGAAGTCCGGGTAGAAGCTGACGAGCCTGTCGTCGAGACGGAGCTTGCCTTCGTCTATCGCAAGCCCGACGGCCATGGCGGTGAAGGTCTTGCTGACCGACCACATCGTATGGACGCTGTCCGGATCGCCTCCGTTCATCCATTTCTGCTCAAGGATTTTTCCATGCTGTATGACCATGACGCTTTGGATGTTGACCTTGGCGGAATCTGCCGCGTTGATGTAGGATTTGAATGCCTCGTCCATCTCGGGGGAAGCCTTGCCCATGGTGAGGCTTTTGACGCCGCAGGATGTCGTGAAGAAGAGGCAAAGGGCCGCGAGGCCCGCCGCAAGTGTTTTCATGAAAAAAGAGGCGGAATTTTTCCCACCTCTGCAAATATAGCATATCCGCCCGAAAAACGGGCCTCCGCCACGTCTATTTCGCGAAAGGATTCCCGCGCGGGTCGCGCGAGACGACCCAGCGGAGGGCGTTGTAGAAGAGCAGCTTCATCACGGCATCCGAGTACAGCTGGTCTCCGTGGCCGAAGTTGAGGTAGACCATCCTGTATTTCATGTTGGACCATACGAGAGGGTAGTCATCTCCGCCGTAGAGAACGTCCTTGAGTCCGAGAGGGAAATTCTCCGGAGAAAGAGACACGAAAACCTTGACGTCAGGGTTTTTGCGCGGGCTCGGATCCCAGACGTAATACTCGTTCTCAGGGGATATGAATGTGTCCGGAAGCGTGGCCGTAATCGCATTGTCATGTCCCTCGGTCTGACACTTGGCGGCTACAGGAGGCCATGAATTGCCCTTGAAGACAGAGCCGCCCATCAAGTTCCTCAGCCATGGCCAGTTCATGTCCGAATAATTCGTGAAGCCGGCTCCATGGAAAAGAAGGGCTCCGCCGCCGTTCTCTATGTATTGTTCAAAGAGTTTCTTGTCTGCGTCTTCTTTGGGGGCCTCATCCGGAAGGATGATGACGCTGTATTCCTTGAGCTTAGAGTAGCCGAGTTCGGAAAGCGAGGTGACGGAATCAAGGGCGAAGCCGTCGCCGAAGTTCAGCCTGCGGTAGAATTCGAGGGTCTGCCTGGCGAACTGGATGTGGGCTTCTTCCGCATCTTTGCGCCAATAGACGAGGGCTTTGAACCGGGGATACCTCGGCTCGGAAGCCAGGGACGACTCCACGGTTCCCGCCGTCCAATGTATCGCATTGAGCATCAGTTTTTTCCAGCTGTCTACCTTAAGCAGCTCAGGGCTGTGTCCGAACTGAAAATACACATTGCGCGCCTTGACCTTTGTGTTGGTCCATATGACCGGATGGTCGCCCATCTTGAGGTCGTCGGAAGCATTCACCGTGGTCTCGTCGACGTTTGCTATGACATGGATGTCCGGATTGGACCGCGGGTCTTTGTCGTAGGTGTACCACTCGTCGTCCGGAATCGTAAAGGAGGGCGGAAGGCCCTTGACCACAGGGTGCTCCTTGTCTTCGATGCAGACTTTTCCGTCGGAAAGGCTTGCGACGTAGGAGCGGTAGCGGATGCCTCCCATGAAGTCTGAGAACCAGGTCCACATCGGGTAACCGTCGAATTCTCCGAGGAGGGTGGCATGGTGCATGCCGACATAGCCGCCAAGGCCGAGTCCGATGTATTTCTCGAAGGCCACTACGGCTTCAGGTGTCCACATATATGGCGGATAATCCAGCTGGATGAAGACGTCGAAGTTTTTGAGGTAGTCCTCAGTGATGGGTTTCGTGTCGGTTATGGCCGTGACTTCCAGGTCCTTCTGAGACTGGAGCCAGGGAACCGCCAGATCCGTGAAAGGTTTGTGCCAGCCCCCGTTTTCATAGAGGACGAGAACCTTCTCCTTTGCGGTAGAGGGGAGGAGCGCGGCAAGGCTCAAAACCAGCGATATCAATAGGTTTTTCATATACATGAGTTCTGAATTTCTTATATTCTGCTCGGGCTTGTGCCGAACTGTTTCTTAAAGCTTACGCTGAAATACTTAGGATCCGAAAAGCCCACGGCGTCAGCGACTTCGGCTATCGAATAATGGTGGGTCTGGAGCAGCTCCATGGCCTTTTCCATACGGAAGATTCTTATGTAATCCGCGGGCCCCTGTCCGGTAAGAGACTTTATCTTGTTGAAAAAGACAGTCCGGCTCATACCCATTTCCATGCAGAGATCATTTATCTGGAAGTCCGGATTTGAAAGTTCTTTTTCCACTACCGAATGCACCTTGTCCATGAAGTCTCTGTCAAGTGTGCTCAGGTAGTTCTCATAGCTCCGCTTCTTCTTGGTTTCGAAGGCGTTTTGTCTTATCGTCTCCCTTTCCTTCAGGATGTTGTGGATCCTGATTTTGAGAATGGACATGTCGAAAGGCTTGACTATGTAGTCAGAAGCCCCGGCTTCGAGACCGGCGATGATGTCTTCCTTGTCGTCCATTCCGGTGAGTATGATGACCGGGATGTGGCTGGTCTCTACGGAAGATTTCAGCTGTCTGCAGACCTCGTCGCCGTACATCAGCGGCATCAGGAAATCGGTGATTACGATGTCTGGGTTGTTCTGCTTGGCCATTTCGAGGGCTGCTGTCCCGTCACCTGCCGTGATGACGTCGTACTCGTCCTTGAGATTGCTCATGAGGTAATCCCTCATGGAAGAATCGTCCTCCGCGATCAGAATCAGATTCTTCCCGCCTCCGGCCGGCCTTGCGGCCTTCTCCTCCCGGACTTCAGCGCCATGAACCGGCTCCTTCTCCATTTCGAGGGTAATCTTCCCGTGGATTTTGTACTTCAGAGGGAAACGCATGGTGAAAGAAGTGCCCTTGTCCTCGGTGCTCTCGAAAGATATGTCCCCATGGTGCTGCCTGACTAGCTGGCTCGTGATGATAAGCCCTATCCCGTAGCCCGACGAATCCCTTTCGACTGCGTTCCTTCCGCGGAACGTATCCCTGAAGACCTTGTCTCGGAAGTCCTTGGATATGCCGGTTCCGGTGTCACGGACCTTCAATTCCCAGAACTTTCCCGAAATCTTTGCGGAAATGACGATGCTGCCTTTATCGGTGTATTTCAGGGAGTTGGACAGAAGATTCCCGAGAATAAGGCTCATCTTTTCCCTGTCGATAGGTACGGAGCCGAGGTCGGGAGCTATCTCCTTTCTTATTTCGATTCCTTTGTTCCTCGCAGTCAACATCAGCCCTGCGGTCATGTCTGTGATGAAGTCCGCTACATCCGTCATGGTGAGGTTGAGGGCCAAATCGCTTTCGTCGTGGCGGTAGAGGTCGAGAAGGTCGTTGACCATCTCCATCATCTTCTCTACATTGGCCGAAGCAGTAAGGATGGCCTTCTTTCCGTCCTCCGACAGCTTCTCTTCCGCTTCAAGGGAGGAGAGCGAAGACTTGACCAGTGATACCGGGGTCTTGAGCCCGTGAGCGACGGTGATGAAGGATCTCATCTTCTCCCTGGCCAGCAGTTCTCTCTTCCTCCGCTTGAGAACCGAAGCCAGTCCGAAGGCTAAGGCGGCCAGAAGAAGGAGGAGAAGACAGAGGCAGGCGGCGCCCGGTGTCCGGCCTGGCTGCAGAAGGACTGATATGACGGCCTGCGGCAGCATTTATTCCGCGGTCTCCGGAGCCTTGAAATCGCGGCGGAGAGAGTAATGTTTCTCGGTAGGGAAGTCTGACGGGACAGGGTAGGTCACGGAACCGGTCGCCGCCCATTCGCAGCCCCTGATAAGCGTAACCTGATAACCGGTGCAGGTCATCGAATAGGTCATGTCCGGGTCGTTCCCGCAATGGCCCAGGACGTCTACGAAAATCCGGCCCTTGCCATAGCTGACTGTCCACATAACAGGCTCGTCTCGGCCAGTTTCATTGACAGTGGCGAGGACTTCGATGTTCTTCGCCGGGCCGCGGAGTTTGGTGTAGATCTCATCCTTGAAATGATGCCACCTGGCCGGAACGCCAGCCATGATCGGATGCTCCGGAGCCTGGGTGCTGATTATTTCGTGGTGCTGGAGTCCATGGTGACCAGCCCAGCCGGGAGTGTAGTCATAGACATATTTCCCGTCTTCGATGTAGAGGTAAGGCCCCCATTTTTCGTCTCTTCCGTTCCAAGCGCCGAGGCCGGTCATCTCATTGTAGGCAGGCCAGTCCTCCATGGGAATGATGGAAGAATGGATGAAGACCACTCCTCCGCCTCCGCTCACGTAGTTCTCGAAAGCCTTTCTGGTCTCTTCCGTCCAGGTCTTTCCTCCATAGTTGATGATTATCAGGCCATAGTCCTTGAACTTCGGAGAAAAATGGTCTATGTCGGCGTCCCAGCCGAGGAAGTCGGTTTCGACGTCAAACTCGCCTGTATTCTCGAGAATTTTGGTCAGGACCTGCGAGGAACCCTCGTCCCAGTGGCTTCCGTCCTGGCCGGTAATCAGCAGGACCCTTGTCTTTGAACCGGCGGTGAAGGAGAGGGCGAGAGCCACGGCGAACAATATCAGTTTCTTCATTTTTTCGTGGTTTTGGAGTCGGGGATGAATTCTATGACATCGGTCAGATGGCTGCACTTCATGTGCCAGCCGTCAGGGTCAGTCTTGAAAGAACCCTCCTTGATGTAGGTGTAGTAAAGTTCGGAAATGCCGTCGAGATTGCGGTCTTCGACCTTCATGTTGTAGTTCTCGGTCACGACTTCGTCTGAAAGGTATTTGACCTTCTTGTCATGGTTTCCGACTATGGCGTAATAGGCCATGAAGAGGTCGCACTCAGGCCAATGGCCCTTGTCATGACCGAAGAGGATGACCTGTTCCAGCTGTGGGTCGCCGTCCATCTGGGCGAGGATGACTTTCTGGACGGAATAGCCCTTTCTGACTGCCTCGGACGGGATTTCCCCGTCTCCCTCGCGGGTGGTCTTGGTGAAGCCTCCCTGACCCGCTGCAGGAAGACAGACAGCGGCGAGAAGGGCCGCAATTATGAGTTTATGTCCCATATGAGAAGCTTTTTCAATGTCATTCCGTATATTCCGAGGCGAGAGATAGCCATTTTCCCGCGGAAGTTACCCAGACCTCCTTGTAGCAGGCGTTGTTTATCGAAGGCCAGAACGGGATATCCTCATCGCCGATGGTTCTGATGCCTACCGGGATTTCACCGGTAAGGGTTCCGCTGGAGAAGGAATTCATTTCCGGATAGTCCCGGCCTTCTCCGTAGATGAGAGACTGTCCGAAAGGATTCTTCCCTACGACCCAGTAGAGCTGCTCGAGACCTGCCTGGAGCAGTTCCTTGTTCCCGAGGACTTTTCCGGCCACGGCCGCCGACTTGCCGCTCGAAAGCAGGATGGCGTTGTTCCCGTTGAAGATAGTGAACCAGACAGGGAAGCGGCGCACGAAATGTGTCGAATCTATCTGAACCCCCTTCCTGAGCTGTGAGACGTAGCGTTCCGGATAATCTGAAGGAGCGAAGATATGGACGGAGTTGAAGGCCGCCGAGTCCTTCCACTCGTTCAACTCCCAGACCCCGCTCGGAATCATTCCGTAAGGAGCCGTATATTTGAGCAGGCCCTTGATGTAGCAGCCCAGCCTTTCCATCGCGGCCTTCCATTCCGGCGCCCACCTGCTTTCAGGCTGGGTGGCCAGAAGTTCGGCCAGGGCCAGGGCGAAAATCTGCGAGCGGGACTGGTGGATGAAATGGACTATGGACTTCTTCTCCTTGTTCCGGTAGAAGAAGCCGGCCGTTCCGTCCGCAAGTGTGGTCTTCTGCTGGCAGTCGAGGAAGTAGCCGGCTGCCGCAGCCGCCGCCCTGGCGTATTTTTCCTCTCCCGTCAGCCTGTAGAGCTGGCTGGCGGACCAGGAAATCGTGGCTTCGTACTGACTTTCAGAGGTGTTCCAGCTGTGTTCCATGATGAACCTGAAAGGCTCGAAACCTTCCTTGATGAATCTCTCCATCGCGTAATCGAAGTCTTTCTTCGCATAGGATGAGAGGCTGTCCGCATAGCCGCCTTCGAAACAGGCCGCGGCGTAGGCTTCGACTCCCGCGAAGACGAATCTGTCGAAAGCCAGGTTCTGGACGCGTACCGTGTGGATGTCGTCAGCCGTCCCGACTTCATTGTCAGTCCAATGGAGGAGGCCCATGCTGGATGTCTGATTCCCGTCCGGGAGATGGCATCGCATGACGAAGTCAAGCCCCCATCTCGCCTCTTCGATCAGGCTTTCGGCAAGCCGCCTGTTCTTGTTTTTCAGGGATTTGCCGGCCTCGAGAAGGTCGAGCGCCGTCTCGGCGGTCTGGAGGGTTTGCTGGGACAGGTCCCCGGCGTCATGCCAGCCTCCGGCGTAGGAGTATGACCTGCCTCCGAAGTCGGCGAAAAGGTCGTGGTGGCAGTCGGAATGGACACCCTTCACCTCCTGGCCGCAGCGCTGGCCGTAGATATAGCTGAGGATCTTGAAATCCGCTTCGTCCCAGAGCCTTGAAGAAAGGCGGACAGGCCCGGCCTCGGCCTTCCCGGCCCTGATAAGGTAGTCCCCTTCTTTGTCGAAGCCTGAAAAATCGAGGACTCCGTATTCTCCTATGCTGGTGGAATCCCTCTTGACTTTGCCGCTGAAGACAGTCCTGCCCTTTTTGTCGACAAGCTCGAAGGAATCAGTCTCCGCGGCGGACTTCCCGCTGATTATCGCGGTCTTCCGGAATCCGGGAAGATAGCCGGAAGAGGAACGGATGATTCTGCCGTCCATCGGCTCCCAGCCTATGGTCTTTTCGGCTTCGTCGACCTTCTCGAAACGGAGATCCTTGAATTCGAAGCGGAGGGTGTCAGGCCCTGTCTTGTCCTTTCCTCTGAGTCCGAATGACAGGTCCAGAGAGGCCGCCTTGTCCCTGCGGAAAGCGGCTATCTCCAGCACGCAGTCATTCCATTCCATGTTCTTTAGGATAATGAGGTGGGAACCGGTCGGATTGGTGTAGCCCTCTTTCGGGCCTTGGTCCGAGTTGGTGAAGGAAAGTTCAAGGTCATTGACCTTCTGTCCCGGGTTGAGGGGACGGATTCTCATGAAGATCCGGTTGTAGCCTTCGAGGTCGGCTCCGCCCAGGTCCAGGGAAGCCCAGGCCTGGCCATAGGTTCCGTAATCTATGTCGTCCGGCGGTCCGACAGGCCTCGGAGACGGCTGGGACGGGTATGAAAGCGTGAATGAGCTGTCGGAGAACGCCATGGAGGCAGTGCCGCCACTGCTCAATCTTCCTTCCCGGAAGTCTATGGAAAGGCGGTCTGATACCGGCTTGGAGAGCAGCCTTGTCTCTAGCGCCCCGGAGCGGTCCGGCGCCAGCGGTAGTTGTTTTGAAGAAAAATCCTTCTGTCCGCAGCCGGATATCGCTGCTGACAGAAGGACAAACCACAATGCTATCGGCCTGCAATGTGTTTTCATTTTCAATCTCCTCTTTGTATGACTTTAGATCCGTATCTGGCGTAAAGGAGCATCAGGACTTCTCCGGCAAGAATGAGCAGCCAGGTCAGTCTCCAGCTGCCTGCCGCGTCAGCCGCCCCTCCCTGGAGCAAAGGCATGACGGCCCCGCCGAAGACTCCTATCATGAAGACTCCTGAAGCGGCGGAAGTGTATCTGCCGAGATGGGCCGTGGACAAGGTGAAGATGGCTCCCCACATGATGGAGTGGAAGAGGCCGGTGAAGGCCAGCAGCCAAGGGCTGTCCAGGATTACGGCAAGGGCGACCATGACCGTGGCTCCCGTGGTTGTCACTGTCAGCTGAGTCTTGGCCGGGACCTTGCTCAGAGTGCTGGAGAAGGCTCTTCCGACCAGCATCAGACCCCAGTAGACCGTGGCCAGCAGGGCCGGGTCCCCGATGCCTTTGTCAATCGCATAGAGGTTGATGTTTCCTCCGATGCAGACCTCGCAGCCGACATAGATGAAGATGGCCATGACTCCGAGGGTCAGGTGCCTAAAAGACCAGACGCTTTTCTCGAGCTTTTCGTCTCTGCTCCTCGTCTCCTCTATGTCCGGAAGGCGGAAAGCGGCCAGGCAGCCAAGCACGACGGCTATCACCAGCATCATCACCAGGTACGGCAGGCGGATCTGGGCAACCGAGACATCCTCAAGCGCGAGTCCTCCGAAAACTATCCCTGAAATGAAGTAGGGGGCTATGGTGGTGCCGATGGAATTGGAGGTGCCTCCGATTGCCAGCCTCTGTATCGGTTGCGTGCCTCTGACGTTGCAGGCGGAAAGGTAAGGGTTGAGGACGACTTGCAGAATCGTGGCTGAAGCGCCGGTCACGAAGGAGCCTGCCAGGAAGATGATGAAGCCCCAGTTGACGGAGAGGTCGCCGAGATGAAGACAGGAGTCAGGATATCTTACCGTTTCCCATGAGGAAAGGAAGGTCAGGCCCAGTCCTATGAACATGACGAGGAGGCCTCTGAGCAGGGTGACCTTGTAGCCTCTGCGGTTCACCCATCTGGAGCCTATAGGCCCGCTTATAGGATAGGCGAGGAACCAGGAGAAGGTTATAAGGGTCGCGAAAGTGTTCTTGAGCCTGCCCGCTCCTCCCAGAAAGACTGACTTCAGCGGGGCCTGGAACTGGGTGTTTGCCGTAGTCAGGAAGCCCACGATGAAGAAAAGAAAGACCATCAGGAGGAATGGTCCCAAATAAGCTGTTTGTCTGGAATCGTTTCTCATGTCGTTGTCATAGTCTTGAGGCCGCCTCCCTGTCAAGGATGACCTCGCAGTCTGGATGTCTTTGCAAGATGCTGCCGGGAACGTCTTCGGTCACGGGCCCTCTCAGGACTTTTTCCACGACCGGGGCCTTGGTCAGGCCGCAGGCGGCGAGCATGATTTTTCTCGCCCCCATGATGTCGGCTATCCCGAGTCCTACGCCTCCGAGCCAGAGCCCGGCCGGGGCTGCCGTCTCCCTGCGTATCCTCTCTTCAAGTTCCGGATACATCTCGCCGAGGCCGGCCTTGCCCTTGAAATCGGAGCCCGGCTGGTTGAAGGCCAGGTGCCCGTTTTCTCCGAGGCCCAGTTCTATGAAGTCTATTCCGCCTCTGCGGGCCAGTTCTGACTCGACGGCTGCGCAGTCCCTGGCGAAGTCGTCTGACTTGGTGGGGAAGTGGACGAACTGGCTGTCGCCGACTCCTATGGAATCGAGGAGCTCGTAGTGAATCATGGTGTAGCAGGCTCCTGAATATGTCAGGGGAACATTCACCACTTCGTCCACTTCAAAGAAGGTCAGCCCGGAAATGTCGAAGGGCGCGGTCTTGTAGAGCCTGGCTATCTCCCTGTGGATATCGCCTGTAGTGCGGCCGGTGGAAAGGCCGATTACCGCGTCTTTCTTCGCCCTCATCTGGCCGAGGACCATCTCCGCGCAGGCCCTGTTGAAGGCCGTTCTGTTCTCAAGTATCCTTGTCTTCATGGCCTATTTGTTCATCGCTACTGCCGCCGCCCCGAGAAGTCCGATAAATTCGGGATTCAGCTTCGTCAGCACGACCCCGTTGGTCACGAATCTCATGGTGTTCTTGTTGAGCTGGCTTTGGATTTTCTGGTACATGAAGCCGTCCGACACGATTCCTCCTCCGAGGACGACCGTGTCCGGGTCGGTGATGCGGACCATGTTCATTATCAGGTTCGCTATGGCTGCCGCGGCGTTGTCGGTCAGGAACTTGCAAAGCTTGTCGCCTTCCTGGCAGAGCTTGTATACATCTCTGACGTCGACCCTCGTCCCGTCTTCCGGAATGTTCAGCGAAGTCGTGTATCTGGACTTGAACTCCCTTGCGCAACGGTCGATTCCGCTTCCTGAGGCTATCGCCTCCACGCAGTCGTATCTTCCGCAGGAACATTTTATGCCGAGATTGACGCCGACCCTCATGTGGCCGGCCTCTCCCGCGTTGAAATGGCTTCCGCGTATCTGGCGGCCGTTCACCACGGTCCCCACGGCAATCCCGGTCCCTATATTGATATAGACGAAATCTTTCGAATATTGGCCGACGCCCCAGACCCTTTCCGCCCGGGTAGCGCTCTTGACGTCATTGTCAATCCGGCAGGGAATGCCGTAGATCCCCGTGATTTCATCGGCGAGGTCAATCGGTTCCGTGTGCGAGGGGTCGATCTGGAGCCAGACGCCGGCGTTCGGATCCACTCTTCCGATGAGTCCGATTCCCATTCCCTCCGGCTTGCCGTTTGTCCAGCCGACAGTCTTAATATAATCATCAAGGGAGTCCTTTATTATTCCGAATGCGGCCCGCTGGTTGAAATATCCGGATGCGTATTTCTTGTAACGCAAGATATTTCCATGTTCATCGATTTCTCCGATGAGTAGTTTGGTGCCGCCTAGATCTAGGCCTAAATAAGTATCCATGTGGATGGTTTATTAATTATGCGGTCCGAAGATAACAAGATTTCCTCCTACGGAGGTTTGATTACCGCCGGAAAAGGTTTGAAAACAATCTACGTTTAAATTCAAACCAAAAAAGTCTGATTCTAAACCACGACACGATATTTATCGGATAGTTTTGTTCCCGCGAACCTGAGAAAATCGCGGAAAACCACATTGAACCAATAGATACCACATAAAACCAAACTATATGCGAACAAAGATCAGCTTGTTGCTCTTGTCAGCAATTTTGTTTACGACTCAGCTTTTCGCACAGAATCCGGTCGATGTCAGCGGCGTTGTCTACGATCCCGGCAACGTGACCATTCCTGGAGCGAACGTGTTTGTCAAGGGCGATGCCTCCAAAGGCACCACAACGGACATAGACGGTAATTTCCACATCAATGTCCCTGCCGGTTCCACCCTCGTCTTCTCTTTCATCGGCTACAAGGACTTTGAATACAATGTCACAGGCCCTGTATCCAATCTCGTGGTGAAGTTCTCGGATGAGGGGAACGCCATCGACGAACTTGTAGTCGTCGGCTACGGTATCCAGAAGAAAAGCGTACTGACCTCTTCCGTAAGCCGCGTTACCGGAGACGAACTGGACGCGGGTCATCCGACTTCCCTGGACAACGCCCTCAAAGGCAAGCTTTCCGGCATCTCGGTCATCTCGAATTCCGGCCAGCCGGGAGCGGGCTCCCAGGTCAGAATCAGGGGAATCAGCACCATCAACGATTCCAATCCGCTTTATATAGTCGACGGAATGCCTACGGAGAACGGCATCGACTATCTTAACCCTACTGACATCGAGTCGGTCGAAATCCTCAAGGACGCGGCCTCGGCGGCAATCTACGGCTCCAGGGGAGCCAACGGAGTAGTCCTTGTCACCACCAAGGAAGGAAAGAAAGGACCGGCTACCGTAGATTATGAATTCACCTACGGAATTCAGAACCCGGCCCGCAAGGTTGATCTGCTTAAGGCTTCGGAATATGTCGAGCTCATCAACGAAATGGCCTCGAACAGCGGAAAGAGCCCTTATTTCACCACGGCTCCAAAGTATGACACTGACTGGCAGGATGTCCTCAAGAATTCCGACGCCCCTATAATAAACCACAAGGCTTCCATCTCTGGAGGCGGGGACAATTCCAACTATTATATCTCTTTCGGCTATCTCAGCCAGGAAGGTATCTATGCCAAGGGATATTCGGACTACGAGAGATATAACTTCCGCGCCAAGTACAACACCACCGTCCTTGACGTAAAGGACCGCGATTGGCTGAACAAGATTCAGCTCGGAACCAATTTCGCCTATACCCAGGCCAAGAGCAAGGGCACTACCATCGGGAACAGCGAGGGCAGCGGAATCATCGCCTCCATGAATATGCTTCCACCTACGGAGCCTGTATATCAGGATGACCTGTCCGAGCTCGCCCGTTATGCGACCACTTTCCCGAACGCCGTGACTTCTTCCGACGGAAGATATTACAACATCATAGACATGCGTGAAATCTGCAACCCTCTGGCAGATCTCAAGGTCAACCACAACCAGCGCTATATTCCGAGGAACTTTACCGGTTCGGCCAGCCTCACCGCGAACCTCTGGAAGGGGCTCGTGTACAAGACGACCTTCGGCATCGACTACATGACGACGCAGACCAAGAAGGTGGTCCCTGTCTATCAGCTCAATACTACGAACTATAACGCCACTTCATACGTAAACGACAGCAAGTCTACCGGCTTCAACTACCAGTGGGACGAGACTCTGTCCTACAATGTCAATTTCGGAAAACACGCTGTCGGAGCCATGCTCGGAACCAGCGTCTCTTCCTACCATTCGGAATACATCGGAGCGACCGATTATGACCTTCTGACCGTAGACATCAACAAGGCCTATATCGACACTGCTACAGCCTCCGAGGAGAATTCGGTTGTTTCCAGCAGCGGTGCCGACCACAAGCTCGCGTCTTTCTTCGGCAGGGTCAACTACAATTATGACGAGAAATATCTCGCCGAGTTCGTGATCCGCAGGGATGGCTCGTCCAACTTCGGGCCGAAACACCAGTGGGGAACCTTCCCTTCCGTCTCCCTCGGCTGGGTGCTCACGAGAGAGAGTTTCATGAAGGACAGACCGGTGTGGTTTGATTTCATGAAACTGCGTGCAAGCTGGGGCCGGAACGGAAACGAGAACATAGGAGCCTTCAAGTACACGACCATGATGGCTTCCGGCCACAATGCCATCATCGGCGGAAAGTCCTATGCCGGCATGTATCCTTCAGGCTATGCCAACGAGGATCTCAAATGGGAGACTTCGGAGCAGCTTGACTTCGGTACCGACATCCGCCTGTTCAACAGCGCCCTCACCTTCACTTTCGACTGGTTCAAGAAAAAGACCAAGGACATGCTCCTCGACAAGCCTATTCCTCTCTATACCAGCTTCAATTCCATGACCGTGAATGCCGGCTCTGTAGAGAACAAGGGCTTTGAGTTCGATGTCAACTACAGGTTCGCGACAGGCAAGTTCAACTGGGGCGTGGGAGCCAACGCTTCTTATGTCCAGAACGAGGTGAGCGACCAGGGCCCTGACATGGTGGGCCTCAATTCCCTCGGCGGAGGAATGGGCGGGCAGGTGTCATTCAGCCAGACCGGACGTCCTTACGGCTTCTTCTATGGTTACAAGGTTGATGGAGTATTCCAGACAGACCAGGAAGCTGCCGCTTCGGGCCAGAATGTCGGCTCCGCCCCGCACGCAGGAGACCTGCGTTTTAAGGACGTCACCGGAGACGGTAAAATAAACGCCGATGACCGGACAATGATTGGAAACCCTAACCCGGACTGGACTTACGGTTTCAACCTTACCGCGGCATGGAACAACTTCGACCTCGCGGCCTATTTCCAAGGTGCCATCGGCAACGACATCTACCGTCTCTACCGCCGTTCCAACGTAGCTCTTGCCAATTTCGACCATAAGTGGATGAGCCGCTGGCACGGCGATGGCACCTCCAATTCCGTACCTAGAATCGTGGAAGGCGACAACATCAATTACCAGATTTCGGACTTCTTCGTAGAGGACGGTTCCTACCTCAGGTTCAAGACCCTCCAGATAGGCTACACCCTTCCTCAGACCCTTACCCGTAAGTTCTTCGTAAAGAGCCTCAGGCTCTTCGTCCAGGGCGAAAACCTCTTCACCATCACCGGATATAACGGCTACGATCCTGAAGTGGGCACCAGAAGCGGCCTCGACGGAGGTACCTACCCTCAGGCCAGAATCTTTACCGCCGGGGTCCATATAAAGTTCTAATCCATAAAGCACATCGATATGAAAAAGATATTTTTAGCAGCAGCTTCAGCACTTCTCCTTCTGCCCTCATGCTCGGATTTTCTTCAGACCACACCGAGGACGCAGGTGTCCGAGGATGAGTTCTACAAGACCGAGGACGAGATGATGATGGGCCTGAACAATGTGATCTGGGAGGTTAAGACAAGACTCCTTGAAATCCATGACTATTCCTGCATCCTTTCCGACGAAGCAGAGACAGGAGGCGGACTCGGAGAAGGACAGTGGAAGACCAAGTTCGATACTTTCACCTACACTCCTACCTCCTGCTTCGGACAGTGGGGCTACGGTTCATGGTGGAATGAATGGGACTTCGGCATTTATAACGGAGTCATAGCCGCCTGCACCCTTATCGACAAGATTGACCAGAGCTCTCTGCCGGAGAGTTTCCTCAAGCCTCTCAGGGCGGAAGCCTGCTTCTTCAGGGCTCTCTTCTATGATTATCTTTTCATGGGCTATGAAGAATTCCCGTTAATCACCAAGACCATGAGCGCAAGCGAGATGTATACCGTGCCGAAGGGAACGAGACAGGAAATCCTCGATTTCATGCTCTCCGACCTTTCGGACGAGAACATCGCCGCCCTTCCTTCTAGGACTGAAACCGAGCAGGGCAGGGCCTGCGCCGACGCAGCCCGCGTCCTCCGCACCAAGATCGTCCTCTTCGCGAGAGACGAGGCCATGTATCCGAAATGCCTTCAGGATATGCAGACCATCATCAATTCCGGCGTCTACAAACTCAACCCGGACTTTTCAGCCCTCTGGCACAAGTCGGCCGAATGGGGTGAAGAGTCTATCTATGAGGTTTCGGCCGGTTCCACGAACGGCACGGGAATGGGCTTTGTCCACGGGCTCGGAGGCAGAAGCCTCGTAGACCCGCGCAGTGCGGAGCAGGGCGGCCTTCTCGAGGGCTACGGCCAGTGCACGATGCCTTCCACTGTCTATAATATGTTCGCACCTGGTGATCATCGCCGTGAAGGTACCGTCCTTGTCTATGCCGACGAGGCCAGAAAGGTCGATTCTCTTGTGGCCATCGGTGAGCTGCCTGAGGGCAGTAAATTCAGCGTAAGCTCTCAGCAGGAGAATTTCGAGGGTTACGGCCATTACAAGTATTGCCCGAGGAAAGAGAGTGCAGGAGCCATAGATCCTGCAAATAATCTCGCCGTATCCTTCCGCTTCTACCGCTATTCCGATGTCCTTCTTCTTGGCACCGAACTCTATGCAAGAATCAACGGCAAGGTTAATTCCGAAGCTCAGGGCTGGTTCAACCAGGTCCGTGACCGCGCCTTCCGTGACAGGGAACACAGGATTGACCTTACGAGGATGAGCAAGCAAGAAATCCTGGACGCCATCTTCAATGAGCGCGGCTATGAATTCGAGGATGAGATGCAGCGCTGGTTCGATATCCTCCGTTTCGACAAGGGAACTGAAATTCTCGGCTCGAAGGGCTGGACGGAGAAATACCGCTACTTCCCGATTGACCAGAGCGAAATCGACCGTACCAATGGTCATCTGACCCAGAATCCTGGTTGGGAGGAATAAGAAGACCCATAAATACAAAGCAATATGAAAAAACTCATCTTAGTGATTGGCGCAGTGCTGGCCATTGCCTCCTGCGTTGAAAAGAACGCCAAGAAGCCTGAATACGGGAATCCTACCCTTGAGACCATCATGACCAGGTACAGCGTCAGAAGCTATACCGGCCAGAAAGTCTCCAAGGAGCAGATCGATACTCTGCTGAGAGCCGGCATGGCCGCCCCTTCAGGAATGAACCTCCAGCCATGGAGATTCGTGGTGGTGACTGACACTACCACCATGAAGGCCATGACGCCTTGGGGCGCGGATACCTGGATTGCGGCCGGTACCGTGATTGTAGTGTGCGGGGATACTCTCGACAACAAAGGCCAGAGCAACAAGCTCTGGGAGATGGACTGCTCGGCCGTGACCGAAAACATCCTTCTCGCCGCCAAGTCTATGGGGCTTGGTGCCGTTTGGAATGCCGCATATCCATGGGATGAATTCTACCATATGACTCAGAAAGCTCTCGGTCTTCCGGAGAACATCATTCCGATGTCAATCATCCCTGTCGGCTACGAGCAGGGAAGCGAAGAACCAAAGCAGAAATACGACCAGTCAAAAATCCATTTCGAAAAATGGTAGCCTGGACGCGCCCGCCCAGAACGGTACTCCGTTCATGAGCTAAAGGCGCTGATTCTAAACTAACTGCAAATAACCGCGGAGGTGCTCCCTGATTCCAGCCGGCACCTCCGCGGCCTTTCTTGTGCATTCAGCTGGCGCGGCTGGCGCGGGGCGGCCGCACGCCTTTGCCCGAAACTCCAAGCCGGGCCTCCATATCCGGGCCTCAATCAACGCCGAGGCGCATCGGGGCTTAGCCGAGGACGACGTCGAGGACCATCATGAGGGTGAAGCCGAGGGCGAAGCCGATGATGCCGAGGTGGGAGTGTTTGCCGCCGGCGGCTTCGGGGATGAGTTCGTCGAAGACTACGTAGAGCATGGCGCCGGCGGCGAAGGCCAGGAGGTATGGCATGGCCGGCAAAGTGATGCTGGCGAGGAGTATGACTACGACAGAGCCGATTGGCTCGACTATGCCGCTCATGCTTCCGAGAACAAAGGATTTCAGCTTGGAGTTCCCCGCACTTCGCATCGGCATGGATATGATAGCGCCTTCAGGGATATTCTGAATGGCTATTCCTATGGCCAGGGTCACCGCGGCTCCGAGAGATATGTCGGCGGAACCTGCCATGAAGCCGGCGATCGCCGCGCCTACGGCCATGCCTTCAGGAAAATTGTGCATGGTCACGGCAAGACCGAGCATGGCTGTCTTGGAGAGACGGCTTCTCGGACCCTCTTTGCTTCCGTCCGGATGGAGGTGCGGGGTGATGTAATCTATGAGGAGGAGAAAGGCGAAGCCCGCGAGGAGGCCTGCCGTGGTAGGGAAGACGGCCCAATTGCCTTTGTCGGCTCCCATCTCGATGCTTGGGATAAGCAGGGACCAGAAGGAGGCGGCGATCATAACTCCGGCGGCGAAGCCCATGAGGGCTTTTTCTACTCCGGGCTTGATTTCTTTCTTCATGAAGAAGACAAAAGCGGAGCCTATGGTTGTGCCCAGGAAGGGGATGAGGAGGGCCGTTATCAGGATTTTGAGGGTTTCACTGTCAGTATGTAACATCGTGCGCTATTGTTTTTGGTCCATGGAGGTTCCGGCTTGGGACTTCCATGGCGCAGTTATCATTTCGCGGCAGAGTTCTGCGGCTTCTTTGTCCGGGAGGCAGTCCAGCTGCCAGCAAGGAGTCCGGGTAGCGATTTCTTCCAGGATGAGGTACAATTTGTCCATAAAGTCCTTCTCCCAGCGGAAAGTGGCCGTTGAGCCCATGATGGCGGCGAAACTATCAAGGCCTTCCATCCGGGAAATCTTGTTTTCTCCGGCCTGCCTGAGCCTTACGATGCCACCAGCTTCTGCAAAGGTTTTTCTGTAGCAAGGAGTCTTGCCGCTCCATGGAGAACCGTATACAAGGGTCTTGCCCCTGTGAGCCCAGACTATCGGATTGTCATCGTTGAGCAGCTCGCAGTCCGGGAAGTTCTCCAGCCACGCTCTGGCGTGGGTGCTCTTGCCTGTCCCGCTCTTGCCCAGAAACATGTAGGCCTTGCCTCCGGTCTCCACTACCGAAGAATGGAAGAGGACGCGGCCGTGGAAGACTCCGCAGAAACCGTACATCATCATCAGGGCCGTGCCGATTTCTAAAACGGCGCCGTATGCCTTGGTATCTTCGGGCAGATAGAGCTCGCCCTTGGCATGGTCGGAAGAAAAGAGCAGGGTGGAGGTGACTTTGCCGTCTATGGAAAATTCGAAGATGGTGTCGCGGTTACGGCTGTAGATGTAGTACTCGGGAGAGAAGTCGTCTACGCTCATGATGAGTTTCATGCCGCGGGCCGTCCCCGGCTTGTAAGGGGCTTCGCCACGGGGCGCTTGCTCTCTTTCGGGCTCCGTCTCAGGGGCTCCGCCACGGGCGCGCAACAGCCAGTCGGGCTCACAGGCGCAGACCCTCAGCGTGAAGCCGTCGGAACCTTCTTCAGCAAAAGGTTCGTACTGAGAGAGATCCAGCGTCCTCCGGTCCATCTCCTCGGGGATATCGCTCTTGCACCTTACCAGGGTTCTCGGAGGAATCTTGTCTCCCGCGCGGGTCGGGGTGATCTCCGCACTCCCGCCCTCGGAAAGGGCCTTTATCCGGGCGAGGACGGCAGGCGTGTATTCCATGAATTTCCATGGCTTCTCCACTTCGATGTTGAAGCCCAGACCTGCGACTTTGAAATGCTTTCTGTCCATCTCGGTGTCTCTTTAAATTTGCGCGAAGAGGCCGGCGGCCTCGTCCATGCTCAGGGCGTCTTCCGACTTGAAACCCCCGTTCCTTGTCCTGCGGAGAAAGTCGAGATGTGCCCCGGAACCGAGAGCCTCGCCGATGTCCCTCGCCAGGGCCCTTATATAGGTCCCCTTGGAGCAGACTACCCGTATCTCCGCATGAGGAAGACGGCGGGAGGAGTTGTCAGTAAGGTGGATGCGTTCATTCCGCTCCAAGGTCTTCGCGGCTTCGTCGGGATGGGCCTTCGCGAAGGCCTCGGCCTGGATGCGGTATCTCTCCGGGAGAGAAGCCCCCTCCGGAATCCCTTCAGGACAATAGCGCAGAACCTCTATTTCGGAAATGCGGATCATCTGTTTCGAGAGGATGGCGGCGGCCTCGTCAAAAGCCTTCACGTCCGTCTCTTCTCCCTCTTCTTTCGCCTTAGCCGCCTTGCGGTAAAGCTTGCGGGCAAGTTCGTAGGCCCTTTGTCCGTCCACGGATTTCGCCGAAAAGAGCGGGGCTATCTGCTCCTGCTCCCCGAGAAAAGCAGGGAGAACTGAGCGCAGGGCTTCCTCCGAGACTCCGTCCAGCGGGCACTCCCTGTCAATGTCCTTCTCTAGGTCGTAGGACGGAGTTGTGGCTCCGAAAGTGAGGCCGGCGACGTATTCCTTGTCATGCTTCTGGAGCTCCTCGGCCAGACGGGTCGCCTTGCCGATGCAGACCAGCAGCACGCCGGTAGCCAGAGGGTCGAGCGTGCCGGCGTGACCCACCTTCAGGCCCTTGTTGTGGAAATGCCTGCAGGCGGAAAACTTGATTTTGCGGATGACATCTGCGGAAGTCCATCTCAGAGGCTTGTCCACGGGGATGATTATCCCTTCCGGATAGGCATCCATGCTTCCCTCCAGAATCAGGGGAGAAGGACCCCCGCCCAGAAAAGTTCTGTCGGCGATAAGCACCATCAGAACTGCTCTATTTTTTCGATTCTACGCTGGTGTCTGCCTCCTTCAAAGGAGGTCTGGAGCCACATGGAAGTCATGTGCTGGACCATGCTGTAGGAAACGAAACGGGCAGGCATCACCAGGATGTTGGCCTTGTTGTGTGCCTTGACCAGCCTGGCGATTTCGGAAGTCCATGCCAGGCCTGCCCTGACCCCCTTATGGTGGTTGAGAGTTATGGCCATGCCGTTCCCGGTTCCGCACATCGCTATCCCACAGTCCACCTTGCCAGAAACTACGGCATCGGCGAGAGGATGGGCGAAGTCAGGGTAGTCGACGCTCGCTTCGGAGTCAGTCCCGAAATCAATTACCTCATAGCCTTTTTTCTGGAGCCATGGCACAAGTTTGATCTTGTAGGCGAAGCCTGCGTGGTCGTTGCAAATTCCTATCTTCATGATAATGTTCCGGATTATGGGGTGCTTATGTCCCGTTTAAGCGTTTAAGGACTCTTTCAGGCGGAGCGAGGCGTAGCGATATCTGCGCGCGGTCTCTCCGCGGCCGATTACGGTGATTATTTCAGCCACTCCCAGACCGCTCGCCGCTCCGGTGAGGGCGAGTCTGAGTCCGTTCATGGCCTTCCCCATCGGCCAGCCCTGAGCCTTGATGTAGTCCTCCATCGCGGCGGCGAGAGCCTCCGGAGTCCATTCGAGAGAATAGTTCTCTACGAAAGAAACCAGGCCCCCGACATAGGAATCAGTGTCGGCGTTCCAATATTTCTCCACGTCCTTTGCCAGGAACGGAGCCGTCTTGGAGTCATCTGCCACTTTAGCCCTCGGATCAGGTTTTCTGTTCGGGTCCACGGCCTTCTGAGGCAGCCAGGAACCGGCCTTTATCATGAACTGCTCGAAAGAGGCCGGGCTTACGAAGAGGTAGGATGCCACGGTCCAGAAGTCCTTGACGAAGGAGACCCTGTCCTTGGTCATGGCGATGACCTTGCGGACATAGTCCTTGGTGAGTATGTGATTGGTGAAGTCCATGCCGGTCTCGTTGAACTCAGCCCCGGCCGTGATCGCACAGACAGGGCAGTCGACTACCTGCATCCCCATCTCGGCCAGAACCGGGTCGAGGAGCTCTGCGAGGGACTCCTCAGACTTCATCCTGAGATATTCGCGGTTGAACCAGTGGGCCTTCTCCATGTTGAAGCGGGCCCCTGACTTTATCACCCTGTCAAGAGAGAAGGAGGCGATAAGGTCCTCCATGGACATTATCTCCCTGTCATCTCCAGGGTTCCAGCCGAGGAGAGCCAGCATATTGACGAAGGCCTCGGGAAAGTAGCCGTCTTCGCGGTAACCCCTGTAGACTTCTCCCGTGGAGCTAGTCCATTTGAGAGGGAAGACAGGAAAACCCATCTTGTCTCCGTCTCTCTTGGAGAGTTTGCCTTTTCCGTCCGGCTTGAGCAGAAGCGACAAGTGGGCGAAACGCGGCATGCTGTCCTCCCAGCCGAAGGCCTTATAGAGCATATAGTGGAGGGGCAGGGAAGGAAGCCACTCTTCTCCGCGGATGACTTCAGTGATCTCCATCAGGTGGTCGTCCACGATGTTGGCGAGATGATAGGTCGGCAATTCGTCGGCCCTCTTCCAGAGCACCTTGTCATCGAGGGTGTCGGTGTTCACTTCGATATGGCCCCTGATGAGGTCGTCCATCTTGACGACCGTGTCCTGGGGCATCTTGAACCTTATGGTCCAGTCCGTGGTGGTCTCCAGCAGCCTCTTGGTCTCTTCTTCCGGGAGGGTGAGAGAATTTCTCAGCCTCAGTCTTGAGACCTGGTTGTAGATGAAGGTCTCGCCTTCTTCCTCAGCCTTCTTCCTCTCGGCCTCAAGTTCTTCAGGAGTGTCGAAGGCATAGTAGGCATAGCCGTTAGCTATCAGCTGCTCGGCGTATTTGCGGTAGATTCCCTTCCTCTGGCTCTGGCGGTATGGGGCGTGAGGATGCTTGGCGGAAGGGGTCTCGACCACCTTTCCGTTCTCATCGACTCCTTCGTCAGGAATTATTCCGCACCAGTTGAGGGCCTCGATGATATATTGTTCGGCTCCTGGCACGAAACGATGGGAATCCGTGTCTTCTATCCTTATGATGAAATCTCCTCCGTGCCTCTTGGCATAGAG
The DNA here is from genome assembly GCA_002472565.1 of Bacteroidales bacterium UBA7258. Classification (GTDB taxonomy): domain Bacteria; phylum Bacteroidota; class Bacteroidia; order Bacteroidales; family UBA932; genus Cryptobacteroides. The sequence continues at coordinate 95,222 of DKSK01000014.1, forward strand.
ATAGTTGTATAGCGCAGTTCTGACACCGCCCATGTGGAGCGGTCCGGTAGGTGACGGCGCGAACCTTACTCTGGTTCTTCTTTCCATAGCCAAATCTCTATTTATCCGCAAATATAGCGAATTATTATTCCTTTGCCTTCTTCGGGGCGCAGCGGCGGATGGCCGCCGTGTTTTCCAGTTCAGCCTTGTTCTGACCCGGCCTTAGAACCAGCACCGGCTTTTCATCCTCGGCGAAATGGAATTTAGGCACATTTTCGGTCTTGTCGTAACCGACTCTGCGGATGCTTATCTCTTCATCGGGAAGTTCGATTTCTCCTTCTTCCGTGCTCTTCTGTGGATGGGGATCATAGCGGAAGCTCTCTTTGTTTATGAGGATGAGCTTGCCCATGTCTGCTCCTGCCACATCCACGAGATTGAGCTTGAATCCCGTAGCTATAGCCGTAACCCTGACCTTGTCTCCGAAATTCTTGTCTTCGGAGAAGATGATGCCCCTCTTGAATTTGCTGGTATTGCCCGTATATTCCTTGATCTTGTCGGTCAGACTGTTGAGCTCCTCCATCTTGAGACCCTTGTCGGTCTTGGAGACAGTGATGTTGAGGAGAAGGTTCTTGCATGTCGAGAGGTCGAAGTCGTTGAGGAGAGGGGATTCGAGCGCACCTTGAACGGCATCGTCCAGCCTGTTCTTTCCTTCGCCCTCGCCCACGCCCATAAGGGCCATGCCGCTGTTGCGCATCATGGTGCAGACATCCTGGAAGTCCACGTTGATGTAGCCTTCCTTGGTGATGATTTCGATGATGCCCCTCACCGCCGTGGCCAGAACCTCGTCCGCCTTTGGGAAGGCGTCCTGGATGAGCATATCGCCGTAGAAGTCGTAGAGCTTCTCGTTGTTGATGATGAGCAGGCTGTCCACGTTGCCCTGGAGCTCGTGGATGCCGTCTACTGCCTTCGTGAGGAAGTCCTCGCCCTCGTTCTTGAAAGGCAGAGTGACGACGGCTACCGTGAGTATGCCCTTCTCCTTGGCCATCTTGGCGATGACAGGCGATGCTCCCGTACCTGTGCCTCCACCCATGCCGGCCGTGATGAAGACCATCTTGGTGATAGGGGTCAGCACCTTGGCGGCGATTTCTTCCTGGGAGGCCATGGCCGCGTTGCGCCCCTTCACCGGATCAGTTCCGGCGCCGAGCCCTTCGCCCAGCTGGATTTTGACAGGCACATCGCTCTTGTGCAGGGCCTGAGAATCAGTGTTGCAGACTATGAAGCTGCATCCCTCTATTTTCTGCTGGTACATGTAGGTGACGGCGTTGCAGCCACCCCCTCCCACACCGATGACTTTGATCATCTGGTCTTCCGGGGTCCAGTCACTTGGAACTATCTGAGTATCAATTCTTTCTTCCATGGCTAATCTTATTTTTCCTCATCCTCGCCGGTGGCGGTGTCATAGGTACTGTTGAAAAGGTTGCTGATTGAGCGGAACCATGTAGGGGTGTTCTTTCTGTGCTTTGCGGCTTCCGCGCGCCTTCTCTCCTCCTCTTCGCGCTGGAGCCTTTCAGCCTTCCTCTTTTCCCGTTCCCTCTTCTTTCTCTCCTCCGGAGTCTCTTCCGGAATGTCGATCAGCGGGGCAGATTCTCCCTCCTCGGCATCTTCCGGAATCTCAGGCGAGGAGACTTCGGCCACGGAAGGCTCTTCCGCCACGGTTTCCCTGACTTCGGCATCCTTGGCAATGGCAGGTGTCTGGGAAGGCTTCTCCTCCGCCCCGCTTTTGATCTCAGGGAGAAGATCGATGCAGGAAGGTGTAGCGTCACCCTTGGCCGCGAGCACCATGCCCAGGACATTGGCCGCCTCGGCATCGTTCACCCCGACGATTTCGGAGCAGGAGAAAAGATGCCTCGGAAGACCGACTCTGACCGAATAGCCGGAGAGATCCTTTATCATGGTGCCGATGTTGGCCATGCCGGCTCCGCCGCCCGTTATCACCAGACCATTGCGCAGCCCTTCCGAAAGGCCGCTCTGCTGGATTTCCCAGAGTATGGCCTCAATGATTTCTTTTTCTCTCGCTGTGATGATTTCGGAGAGGTATTTTACCGGAATCTGCTTGTACCCTTCAATCTCGTCGCCCTCGATCTGGAGAATTTTCTCCTCAAGAGTCTGAAGCTTGTCAGGAAGGCAGGCACCGTAGGCTTTCTTGATTTCTTCCGCGAGATTTGCCGAAATCGAGCACTCGCTCACGATGTCGGAGGTAACGTTCTTTCCGCCGAAAGGAATGGCGGCGTAGAAACGCAGCACCCCTTCCTTGTAGATCGTGACCGAAGTAGCGCCGCCACCCAGGTCAATGAGCCCGACCCCGCCGTACATCTCGTCATGAGTCAAGACGGCCTTGGCGATAGTGGCCGGGGTGAAATATTTCCTCGCTATGGCTATGCCGATGTTGTTGAAGACCTTGTCGATGGTCTTGACGGAACTCTTCTTTCCGACGAAAAGCTTGAAGTTGCCCTCTAGTTTGTCGCTTACCATGCCGACTACGTCGTTCTCGTTCACCTGGAAATCCTCATCGGTGGAGAAGGACTGGGCTATCGAACCATAGAGCTCCTCGTGGGCGTTCTCGATAGGATATGTGCCCTGGGCGGACTCCTTGAGGCTCTCCACCTCCTCTGCGCTGATGCTCTCGCCCGCATCGGTGCGCTCCACCGAGCCCGTTGCCGTGTCTTGGCGCACGTCGCAGCGCGGCAGCCCGACCACGACCTGCATCAGCTTGATATTGAGCTCCTTTTCGGCCTCATTGATGGCGGCTTTGATTGGCACGAGGGCCTTGGCCGGATTGAAGACCGCACTGTTTCGTATTCCGTCCGACGGGCGGGTTTTGTAGTAGAGAATCTGGATATCGTCTCCTGCAACCTTAGCCACCGTCAGGGCTATTTTCGTAGATCCCAGGTCTACGGCCGCAATATATCTTTCTTCCATATTCGAAACTTTTTATCTGCAGATGATCTGCCCCCTGTATTTTACTGTCACGTATCTGTATTTTATCGAGTCGGCGGCCGCGGAGGGGGCCACCGCCGAATAATAATCTTTTATCCTCGCGAATTTCTCCTCGTAGTCCTGCGGGGTGCCGAAGATGAAGAGCTCCCGTCCCTTCCTCGGGACCATTACCAGGTCTCCGTCTGAATCCACGGAAATCTGAACGATCGCATCCTTCCATACCTTGTCGTTCCCGATGTAGGAGATGAGTTCTATCACACCTTCCAGCCACTTTCTTTCTTTCTCCGAGACCGGAATCCCGTTTTTGCAACGCGAGAGGCTGAGAGGAACATTCCCGTCGATGATTGGGACCCTGGAAGTGTAATGGTTCTGGAGCGGGAAGAGATAACCTTTCTCATCGCTGTAGAAGCCGCCTTCCGCCGTCATGAACCTGGCGACGGGCTCGCGCTGAGTGACGGAGACATGGACTTTTCCGTCCGTAACCGTCCAGGCCTGGGCGGAGAGGATAGCGCTGTGGCGCACCAGACTCTCTTCGATTTTCCGCAGCCCGACGGAGTCCAGTCTCTTTCCGGAGAAAGTCCCGTAGTCTTCCTTAATGTAGCTGCGCACGTCCTTGGCCGTGACGAAGTGGAGCTTCGAGGAGTCGGCTATCTCGACCACCAGACCGGAACAGGTTTTCTTGGCCCGTTCTTTCCTGGCCATCTCTCCGGAAATGACAAGCAGCCCCGCGAAGAGCAGCGACATAGTGATGAAGATGAGATATTTCAGCCCTGTCTTCATCTCTCTTTACCTGAGTCTTCCTTCGAGGAGAGCCGTTATGGGCTCGATGAATCTGTCGATGTTGCCAGCGCCGAAGGTGGCGAGAATGTCTACCGGCTCTTTGGCGAGGTAGTCCATGAGCTCCTCCTTCTTCAGCAGGACCTTCTCCTTCGCGGTGACCTTGTCGAAGATAAGCTCTGAGCTCACTCCCGGAATGGGCTCCTCCCTGGCAGGATAGATGTCCAGCAGGATGAGCTTGTCTACAGCGCTCAGGGCCTTCGCGAAGCCCTCGGCCAGGTCGCGTGTCCTGGAATAGAGGTGCGGCTGGAAGATGGCCGTGAGCTTCCTCTTCGGGAAAATCCCGCGTATAGAGGATATCGCCGCTTCCAACTCCTGCGGATGGTGCGCATAGTCGTCCACATAGACCAGCTCAGGGGTGTTGATGTGGAAATCCAGTCTGCGCCATACGCCTTTGAAGGTCCCGATTCCGTCTTTGACAGCCTCCGGAGAAAGCCCGTAGATAAGGCAGACGGCGGCGGCCGCGACGCTGTTCTCTACGTTGACCCAGCCCGGTATTCCAACCCTGATTCCCTTGATTTCTCCTTCCGGATATACGAGGTCGAAGCTATAGTGCCCGCTTTCGTCAGGACTGATGTTCTTCCCATAATAGTCGGCAGGGCCCTCGAAGGCATAGCGAACGAGCCTTGCTTTCGTATCTGCCTGACTTACAGGCAGGCCGGCTTTCGCTATCACCGTGCCGCTTACCTGGGCGGCGAAGTCTCGGAAGGCCTGCTGGTAATTGGCCAGGTTGCCGTAGATGTCTAGGTGGTCGGCATCCATGGCACTGATTACCGCTATCTCAGGATGGAGCTGGAGGAAACTGTGGTCGAATTCATCGGCTTCCGCCACGACCGTCTCTGTTTTGCTCACGAGCATATTGGTCCTGTAGTTTTTTGAAATTCCGCCGAGGAAGGCCGTGCATCCCTCTCCGCATTGGGTGAGGATGTGGGCGATGAGGGTGCTGGTAGTGGTCTTGCCGTGAGTGCCGGAGACCGCGAGGCAGCGCTGCCCTTCCGTTATTTCTCCCAGCAGGCGAGAACGCTTCAGAACCCTGTAGCCGTTCTCTTTGACGAACTGAAGCTCCTCTAGTTCGGCCGGAATGGCAGGAGTGTAGACGACAAGGGTCTTTTCCTTGTCCTGAGGTATCAGGTCCGGCCTGTCTTCGTAATGGACCTCTATGCCTTCTTCCTCAAGTTTGTGGGTGAGATCAGAAGGAGTCCTGTCGTAGCCCGAAACCTTGAATCCCTTGAATTTGAAATACCTTGCCTCGGCGCTCATTCCAATACCGCCGATGCCTATGAAATAGACGTTCTCGTACTTTGCCATAATTATTTGTTCTCCAAAAGTTTATATGCCTCTTTGGCTATGGTCTGCCCCGCGTCCGGAAGCCCCAGAGCGGCGGAATTCTTCTCAAGTGAAGCTATTTTTTCAGGTTCATGCAGAAGGCTGAGCGCCGTCGGAAGAAGTTTCTCTGCGGCTTCGGCATCTTTCACCATCATGGCCGCTCCCTTGTTAACAAGGGCCATGGCGTTATGGGTCTGATGATCCTCGGCAACATTCGGCGAAGGCACGAAAATGGCGGCCTTCCCGAGCGCGCAGATCTCTGAAATCGACGAGGCTCCGGAACGTGAAATCACGATGTCTGCCGCGGCGTAGGCGAGATCCATCCTCTTGATGAAGTCGGAATGGTGGACGAAGGAGAGACTCTGCCCTCCGAGTCCCCGCTCGCGGGCCTCTTCCATGAAGGCGTCCACGCCCTTTTTATAATATTTTCCGCATTGCCAGATGATTTCGACTCCTTCTCCGCCGGGGCAGCCGTCCGAAATCCATTTTTCCATGGACTTGTTGAGGGTGCCGCTTCCGAGACTGCCTCCGACGATGAAAATATGCTTTTTCCCAGGGTCGAGACCGTAGAATTTCATGGCCTCCGCCTTTTGCTCCTCAGTCGCCCTATGGCTGACTTCCTCCCTTATCGGGTTCCCGGTCATAACGATCTTCTCTGCCGGGAAAAATCTTTCCATGCCCTCGTAGGCAACGCAGACCTTCCCGACCCTCTTCCCGAGGATCTTGTTCGTAAGTCCCGCGAAGCCGTTCTGTTCCTGAATCATCGTCGGAATGCCTTTCCGCTCAGCCTGCCAGAGCAGAGGGGCGCTGGCATAGCCGCCGACTCCTATCGCTATGTCAGGTTTGAACTCTTTCAGAAGTTTTCCGGCTTTGCGTATGCTCTCCGCCACCTTGAAAGGAACCTGGATGTCGTTCTTTATGTTATGCCAGTTGAGCTGGCGCTGGAGCCCCACGATAGGCAGGGCCACTATCTTGTATCCTGCGGCAGGAACCTTCTCCATCTCCATCTTTCCCTCCGCCCCGACGAAGAGAATTTCGTTGGCGGGGTTGAGCTTCATCAAGGCGTTCGCTATGGAAATCGCCGGAAAGATGTGTCCGCCGGTTCCCCCGCCGCTGATGATGATGCGTAATTTTTTGTATTCCATATCGCTATAATTTGTCTATCTGGTCCAATTCTTCGCTTCTGTCATCTTTTCTCTCCATCAGAGGGGCCGCCTCCTTGCTCTCCATCTCGATCTTCTTGCGGGCCTGACGGCTTATCGCCATGATTATACCAAAAGCCGTGCAGAATATCAAGAAGGAACTTTTTCCGTAGCTTACCAGAGGAAGAGTCTGGCCCGTCATCGGCATGAGATCGACGTTGACTAGGATGTGGATCATTGCCTGGAAGACGATGAGCATCACCAGACCCGAGACGATGAGCTTCATGAAGTCGTCCTCGCTGTTCCTCACTATTATGGCTCCTCTTGCAAGCAGGCTTATGTAGAGGGCGAGGACGAAAAGCCCGCCAAACAAGCCGTATTCCTCGATTACGAAGCTGTACATGTAGTCCTCGAACATGACAGGGACGACGTAGCGCTGAGTGCTGTTCCCCGGGCCTTTGCCTATGAAGCCTCCTTCGCTGACGGCTATCTTCGCGCTTATCTGCTGCCTGTTCTTGTCCAGCAGCTCGGTGAATTCTTTGGAATTCTGGCCGTATTCGTCGAGGGTGGCCACGAGCTGTTTCTCGGTGTCGCTCTCGAAGAATGAGTTGATACGGCTGACCAGGGTGCCGGTTCTTCCGTGGCCTCCTTCTCCTTCTCCGCTCCCGGAACTGCCCAGAACCAGAACCATTCCTCCCAGAGAGATGGCCGCTATACAGAGTATGAAGTCTTTCTTTCCGAATTCAATTCCTCCAACGAGGGCTATCAAGAAGAGAATGCCGCCGATGATGACCGCCGAGGAATTGCTTCCCCTTGCCACAAGCAGGCTTACTATCCCGATAGGAAGGTAGATGGTGAGCACCTTGTCCCAGAAAGGGTCGGCAAGGAAGCCGAGCTTAGCCGAACCTGCGAATTTCCTGTAGAACCAGGATTCACGGCGTCTCCATGCCACTACTGCCTTCGCTATGTAGAGAATCATTCCCAGCTTCACGACCTCGAAGACCTGGATAGGAAATACTCCGAAAAACCTCAGGCTGCGGTAGGCGTCGTTCACTTTCTCCGCCCTGACTATCGGACCTCTTATCCGCAGGTCAAGCATCAAGAGGAGAAAGAGCGAACCCCAGAGCCCGAGCCAGGCGAGGAAGTTCAAGACTTTCTCGCTGCTTATTTTGTAAAAAACCCATGTAAACAGGAGCCCTATCGATGCAGTTCCGAACTGACCCATTATGACCGAGTTGCGTGTCGAACGATTCTGCAGGGCGAGCAGAGGAGTCGATGAAGAGATAGCAAGGAATGAGATCATGACCAGCAGCATCATGATCATGGCCACAACCTTGTCGCCTTCGAAACTGTCCAGAGCAGTCCAGATTCCTCCCTTGCGTTTTGCCATTTTCCTAAAGATTCCTTACCGCTTCCTTGAATTTTTCGCCTCTCTCCTCCATGCAGTGGAAGAGGTCGAAGCTTGCGCAGCATGGGCTCAGCAGAACCACGTCGCCTTCCACGGCCTCCGCCGCGCTCACTTTTACGGCTTCTTCCGCACTCAGCACGTCCTTCATCTTGTCTTCCCCCACGATAGGGCCGAAGCACTCATGGAGCTTTCTATTGTCCTTCCCGAGGCAGACTATGAATTTCACCTTCTTGCGCACCAAGTCATAGAGCTGGCTGTAGTCGTTGCCCTTGTCCACTCCGCCGGCAATCCAGACCACAGGCTTTTTCATGCTCTCGAGAGCCCACCATGCGGCATCTACGTTGGTCGCTTTCGAATCATTGATGTATTCCACGCCTCCTACTGTCAGAACCGGCTCCAGGCGATGCTCTATCGGCTTGAAAGTCTCGAGGGAATTTCTGATTATCTTGTTGTCGATGCCCGCGGCCTTGGCTGCCAGGGCCGCCGCCATGGAATTGTAGATGTTGTGCTTCCCTCCGAGGGCGAGTTCTTCGAGGTAGACCTCACAGTCGTCCTTGCCTGGTACCTTCACGACGAACTTGTTTCCGTCTACATATGCGCCCTCTTCCACTTTACCCTTCTGGGTGAAAGGCAGCTTCTGGGCTCTTACCACAATCTGGTTGAGATGGCTGATGGTGATTTCGTCATCATTGTCGAAGATGAAGCAGTCCTCAGGGGAAAGATTCTGCACAAGGCGGAATTTAGCCTTGACGTAGTTCTCCATCTTGTATTCATAGCGGTCGAGATGGTCCGGCGTAATGTTGGTGATTATGGCGATGTCAGGCTTGAACTCGTAGCAGTTGTCCAGCTGGAAGCTGCTGATTTCCAGAACGTAATAGTCATGGTGGGTGGTGGCAACCTGGTAGGCGTAGCTCTTCTCGATATTCCCGCCTAGACCCACGTTAAGGCCTGCCTGCTGAAGCAGGTAGTAGATGAGCGAGGTCGTCGTCGTCTTTCCGTTGCTCCCCGTGATGCAGATTTTCTTGGCGGAGTCGTAACGTGCGGCGAACTCTATCTCCGAGATTATCCGGATGCCCTTGGCCTCGGCCTTGCGCACTATCGGAGCGGAATTAGGCACACCTGGACTTTTGATGATTTCATCGGCGCTCAGGACCTTTTCCTCGGTATGCCCCTTCTCCTCGTAGGGGATCTCCCACTTCGCCATCATCTCCTTGTAATTGTCCTTTATCGGGCCGGAATCGGAGACGAATACGTCAAAACCTTTGACCTTCGCGAGGACTGCGGAGCCGGCTCCGCTTTCTCCTCCACCTAAAACCACGATTCTTGCCATATCTTTATTTCTTTTGATTCTCTTTTAAAAACCTGTCTTCTCAAGGTCCTCATCTACCTTATCTTAAGTATCGCCAGTGCCGCGACGGCGCAGACAATTCCCACGAGCCAGAACCTCGAAACTATCTTCGGCTCCGGTATGGCATGTTCAGGTCTGCGCAGCACCGGAAGAGGACCGAGTTTCGAAACGTCCCAATCAGCCATGTCGCGTTGGTAATGGTGGTGCAGTGGACTCATTTTGAAGAAACGCCTTCCGCGCCCATATTTGTGCTTGGTGTACTTGAAATACGAGGTTTGGATGAGGACGCTCAGACTCTCCACGAGGAAAATCCCGCAGAGAAGAGGGAGCAGCAGCTCTTTTCTGACCAGGATGGCGCTCACTCCGATGATCCCGCCTATGGTGAGACTCCCCGTGTCGCCCATGAAGACCTGGGCCGGGTAGGAGTTGTACCAGAGGAAGCCGAGCAGGGCTCCGACAAAGGCCGACATAAAGACGGCAATCTCTCCGGTTCCCGGTATGTACATGATGTTGAGGTAGTTGGCGTTGAGAGCGTTGCCGCTGAGCCAGCCAAGGACGCCTATGACAATCCCCACTATGGCTGAAGAGCCGGCCGAGAGCCCGTCCATCCCGTCCGTAAGATTCGTGCCGTTGGAGCAGGCGGTAATCACCACCACGATCATAAGGACGTACACCGCCCATTTGAAATACCAGCCCATGACTCCCTTGAAAGGGGAGAGCCACTTGTAGTCGAATTCATGTGTCTTGACGAAGGGAATGGTGGTCTTGGTGCTCTTTACCACGTCCATGTCCTTCCATGTCTCGTTGTTCACGACGACCTCGCTGTTGACATCCTTTTCCCCGTCCGTATTGACATACTCGGTGCCGTCGGTGACTTTGACCTTTTCTCTGACCACGATGTCATCGTTGAAGCAGACCGTCAGGCCTATGATGAAGCCCAGAGCGATCTGGAGCAGCAGTTTGCCCCTCGGGCTCATGCCTTCCTTGTCATGCTTGAAGACCTTGATGTAATCGTCGGCGAAGCCGATGCCGCCGCACCAGAGAGTGGTGAGGAGAAGAAGCTGGGTGTAGATGTTGCTCAGGTCGCAGAAGAGCAGGACGGGGATTACGACGGAGATAATTATGATGACTCCTCCCATCGTTGGCGTCCCCTTCTTCTGCATCTGTCCTTCGAGGCCGAGATTCCTTATGGTCTCTCCTATCTGCTTGCGTTGAAGATAGCGTATAATCCCGCGGCCAGCGAAAAAGGCTATCAGCATGGCGGCTACGGAGGCCATCATCGCCCTTGAAGAAAGGTAGGTGAAGAGGCGCTGACCAGGTATGTCATAGCTCTGGCTGAGCCATTGGAAAAGGTGATACAGCATGGCTAGTTGCTCATTTCTTTGAATATTTCCGCTACCACCTCGCGCTCGTCGAAGTGGTGTTTCTCGGTGCCTATTACCTGATAGGTCTCATGACCCTTGCCTGCAAGGAGAATTATGGAGCTTTCCTTGGAAAGCATGATGGAAGCCCTGATGGCTTCGCGCCGGTTGGTGATGAAAAGTGTGCGGGAGAGTCCGTTGCGGGAGAAGCCTTTGCGGATGTCATCGATTATGGCGTCCGGATTCTCGGTTCGCGGATTGTCGGAGGTTACGATGATTCTGTCGGCATATTTCTCGGCCACGGCGGCCATCTCCGGGCGCTTTGTCTTGTCTCGGTCTCCTCCGCAGCCGAAAACGCAGACCAGGTCATGGTCGGAAGAGATGTCGCGCAGGGTCTTGAGTACATTCTCCAGCGCATCCGGAGTGTGGGCGTAATCGATGACTATTGTGAGATTCCTGCTGCCATGGATTGTCTCAAGACGGCCTTTCGCGGAATTGAGCAGGCTCATCGAGAGCAGGGTCTTCTGAGGGTCAGCGCCGAGGACTACCGCGGCGGAATATATGGCCAGAAGGTTGTAGGCGTTGTGCCTGCCTATCAGCTTTGTCCAGAAATCCCATGAATCTATCCTGAGCTCCATGCCCTCGAAGCTCTCTTCAATGATTCTGCACATGTGGTCGGCGGCGTGGTTGAGGGCATAGGTCACTACATGGGCCTTGGTGTTCTGGACCATGACCAGACCGTTCTTGTCGTCGAGGTTCGTGATGGCGTAGGCATCTTCCGGGAGCGTGTCGAAGAAGAGCTTCTTGCAACGGAGGTACTCTTCGAAGGTCTTGTGGTAGTCCAGGTGGTCATGGGTAAGGTTCGAGAATATGCCGACCTTGAATTTGAGGCCTGTCACCCTCTCCTGCTGCATTCCGATGGAGCTGACCTCCATGAAGCAGTAATCGCAGCCCTCCGCGGCCATTCTGGCCATGAGCGAATTGATCGTTATCGGGTCCGGAGTCGTATTCAGTGTAGGTACCTCCTCGGTCCCGATGTAATTCGCTATGGTGGAAATCAGGCCGCATTTATGGCCGAGGTTCATGAAAAGGTGGTAGAGCAGGGTCACAGTAGTGGTCTTGCCATTCGTGCCGGTGATGCCGACGAGGGTGAGCTTGCGGGAAGGGTGGTCATAGTAATTGTCGGCCATGATAGCTTCAGCGTGTCTCGAATCCGCCACCTTGACAAAGGTGACCGCTTTGAGCGCTTTTATCGAGCCGGACTTCGCCTCCAGGTCATCCGAGGGAGAAAACTTCGCGAGCTGGGCCGCGAGCGCCTCGTCGTCTTCGTAGGCTACCGCCCTTGCTCCGGCCTTTATGGCCGAGGCGATGTAGGCGTGTCCGTCGCTGTCATGGCCCTTCACCGCCATGAACATAGAGCCCTTCTCCACCTTCCTCGAATCGTTGGTGAAGCTTTTTATATCTACGGCTTCGTCTCCACGTAGCTCCGTGAAGCCGCTGTCTGCGATTATGTCCTTGAGTATCATTATATTATCGTATTTCTAAATATTCTTCCATCCCTTTCCTATTCCAAGGTCAGCGTCACCGTGGTTCCCGGAGCGGCCTTGGACCCTGCTTGCGGAGATTGGACCTTGACATGGCCCGTCCCTCTGTAGGTGACCTTGTAACCCTCATTTTCCAAGAGGTAGACGGCGTCCATGACTCCGAGTCCTCTTACATCTCTTATGATGCCCTTCTGGGCAGGCTTTGCTGTCCCGGCCGTCATACTTGGCATAGCTGAGCTCCTGTGTATGACCTTGCCGTTGGACGAATCCATGGCGATGATTCCGTCAACTATCTTCCTGAAAGCCATGGCAGGCATCGTTCCTCCGTAGAGGATGCCCGTACCCGGCCTCGAATACATCGTCACTATGCAGGTGTATTTTGGGGCCTCTGCCGGGAAGAAGCCGACGAAGGTCCCCTGGTACTGGATTCTTCCCTGCTTGTCCGAGTAGCCCGAGCCGCCCTGGGCGATTCTGGCCGTGCCGGTCTTGCCAGCCACCGTGCAGAGCGAGCTCCCGAGCATCCTTTTTCCCGTGCCTTCCTCTGTCACCCTCATCATCGCCTTTGTGAGCGTGTCTGCCGTGGCCCTGGAACAAATCTGCCCGTTCAGCACAGAGGGCCCCTTTTTCGACACCACCTTTCCGTCTTTCTCCACGGTCTCGACAAGGTAGGGCTTCATCATCCGCCCCTTGTTGGCTATGGCGTTGTAGAAAGTCACCAAGTGCAGGGGAGTGACCTGGACCGCGTAGCCGATGGCCACCGACCCCAGATCGGTTCCGCTCCAGGAAGGAGACTCCGGAGACGGAATCTTCGGAGAACTGAAACCCTCGAGGTCGAAGTCGTACTTCTCGCCGAGCTTGTAATTGTAGAGCTTCTCGATCATCTTTTTCGGCCTCTCCCCGTAATAACGGTAGGCGAGGTAGCGGAAGACGTAGTTGGAAGATATCTCGTATCCGTGCAGAACTGAAATCCTGTTCGTGTGGTTTTCTCTCTCGTAATCCCAGATGTGGGCGTCGTCGCTGAAGCCGGGCACATGGCCGTGGTTCGTGGGAATGGAGTCATGGAGGCCGATCTTTCCGTCTTCGAGCAGGCTCATCAGGGTGGTCGTCTTGAAGACGGAGCCAGGCTCGCCGGAGGTAGAGATGGCGTAGTTGAATTGCTCGTAGAGTTCATGGTCGGACGTGTCAGCCGCATTCCTGGAGAGGTTTACCATGGCCCTTATCGCCCCTGTCTCCACGTCCATCACCACACAGGTGGCTCCTTCAACCTTCTTGTAGTTGTCCTTCACTACGCTGCGAATGGCGTTGTCCGCTATGTCCTGGATGTCGATGTCTAGCGTAGTGCGTATGTCGTCACCGTCCTTGGCGGGAGTGTAGGTGCTGTCATAGTCGCGTATCGTCTGGCGGTTGTCTGTCAGCCTGAGATACTCCACGCCCTCGGTGCCGTGGAGGACGTAGTCGTATCTGCCTTCAAGCCCGATGTGATTGTTACCGTTGGAATTCGAGTTGTCTTTGACATAGCCGATGGTTCTTCTGGCGAGCGAGCCGTAGGGGTATTGGCGGGTGTCCTTGGCCTCGACCCTCATTCCGCCCTTGAACTGGCCTTCATTGAAAAGAGGCAGGGCCTTGATCATCTGGAGCGTGTCGTAATTGATCTGATGGCCGACCTTCATGTACATCTTGCCTTCTTCGCGGTTGCGGATAATCTGGCGGTAATATTCATCGGCCGTCTTGTCCTTGAATATTCTGGACAGGCCCTCGGAGAGCCTGCGGGCCTTCTCCCTCCATTCCGCCTCGTCCTTCTTGCCCTTGCCATCTTTTGTCTCGGCGGCGAAGCGGTCCTTGAGGACGGTGCAGTCCATGGTGACCTGGTACATCGGAGTTGAGGCGGCCAGGAGTCTTCCGTTGCGGTCGAAGATTCTTCCACGGGTAGGGACCAGAACTTCGCGGCGGCTGTTGGGACGGAAGAAGCGGGCGATGCGATTGTCCGGCTCGTAGCCGGCCATAATGCCGATTATCCTTGCGGCGATGACAAAGAAGCTCAGAAGGCAGAGCACATAGAAGCCGTACAGGATTTTGCTCATCCTGTCCCCGCCCTTCTTCGTATTTTTCTCTTCAGCCATATTCATTACCTTGCCGCAAACTTCTTGTCCTCAGCCCTTTGCAGTCCAATATCGCCGTCCTAAGCCTGTCCTCCCCTATTTATCGATCCTTGCCGCCGGCTTGTCCGGGATTCCGACCTCCGAGCCCTTCTCCTCCAGCAGCTCCTTCACCGTCGACAATCTCCCCAGACTCACGTATTCGACCGTCTTCTGTGCGTGGTGAATCTCCGTCTCCTCGAGCTTCTCCTTGTTCTTCTCTACCTTCGCCATGGTCTTTTCAATCTGAATATTCAGAAAGATTGCAAGCCATGCCAGCAGAAAAATGTAGATGATCTGAGGAAATACCTTGTCGGCATGAATCCTCTGTAAAAAATTACCCTGAAGAATCGACCTGAGAACATTGCTCAAAATCCCCTTCAACCCTCTTCTACCTTCTGCCATGACCCTTCTCCTCCATATTTTTCAGCTTCATGCCGTCTTCCGATCCTCTTTCCAAACCGACCTTTTCCGCTACTCTGAGCTTGGCGCTTCTGGCACGTGTATTTTCCGCTATTTCAGCCTCTTCCGGGACTATGGGCTTCCGGTTCACGGCCCTTAGCGGAGCCACCGGATTCCCATAGAAATCCTTGACTAAGTCGCCATGAATATTCCCCGTCTTGATGAAATTTTTCAGCATCCTGTCCTCCAGCGACTGGTAAGTGATAACTACCAGTCTCCCGCCCACCTTGAGCGAACGTGCGGCCCCGTCAAGGAATTTCTCCAGCGAGCGCATCTCCTGATTGACCTCGATCCTGAGCGCCTGATAAATTTTCGCGATATACTTATGCTCAAGGAATTTCGGAAGAATCGGCTCCAGCGTCTTGTTCAGGTCTGAAGTCCGAAGAATCGGCCTCGCCTTCACGATGAGCCTGGCCACCCTCCTCGCGTTGTCGACTTCGCCCCAAGTCGCGAAAATCTTTTCGAGGTCCTCCTCTGAATAGGAATTGACTATATCCGCCGCGGTCTTCTGCCCTTCCTGGTTCATGCGCATGTCAAGCGGCGCATCGAAACGGAACGAAAAACCTCTCTCCGCCGTGTCAAACTGGTGCGATGACACCCCGAGGTCCGCCAGAATCCCGTCAACTTTTCCGGCTTCAATTCCGTCTTCTCTTCCGGTCTTAATTCTGGTCTCAATTCCGGCGGCATCCGGCTCCTGACGTACCAGTTCGCGGACGAAATTTTCTACGAAACGGAAATTGTTGTGCACCAGGGTGAGGCGGCTGTCCCGGATCAGTCCTTCCGCATCTACCCCGTTATGAATAGCGTCGATGTCACGGTCGAAGGCGATCACCCTCCCTTCCGGCGTCAAGCGTGAAAGAATACCGGCGGTGTGGCCGCCGCCTCCGAAGGTGGCGTCGACGTAGATTCCAGATGGATTAATAATCAGATTGGAAATGCTCTCTTCGAGCATCACGGGCGTATGAAACTTCGACATCTTCCGCCCTCCCTATCTCTCGCGAGACAGTTCCTCGGCAAGTTCGACATACTGCTCACCGGAAAGAGAGCTCAGCTCATACCTCTCCTTAGCCCAGATCTCGATTTTAAAATCATTGCCTGAGAAAACCACCTCTTTGACCGCGCCGATGGATTCAAGAAGTTTCTTCGGGATGCTGATTCTTCCGAGCTTGGCGTCTGGCTCGACTACGGCGCGATTGCGTACGTACTCCCTCCAAAACATAGCGTGCTTCTTATTAAAGAAGTCAAGACGGGACTTCACCTCCTCGCTCTGGCGTTCCCACTCCGAGAAGGTGTACATCTCAAGGCAATCTTGGAAAATGTCCTTTTTAACGACAAAGCGCATCTCCTCATCCCCGGATACCATGCCCTTGAAAGCCGACGGGAAAACCATCCTTCCCTTGTCGTCTATCTTGGCTGTATATTCCCCGATAAATGTGGTCATGCCGACTTTTGTCTGTTTTTCTTTCACGCTTTCGCAAAGATACGAAAACTTTTACACTTTATTCCACACGCTTCCAAAATTTTCCACCTACTTATCCACAACCACCATTCCCTTCCACAGCCCCCGACCGATCCCTTCCATCTGTCACTCCTTTCCCGTTGTCACTCCTTTCCAGCCGCCTCCCGTTCGCAGAGTCGGTACTCCTGTGGCTAACTCCCTTTCCCAATATTCTGACTACCGATGTTCTGTCCTTATTGTGGCGAAGAGAACCCTGACGGAGAGAGGTTCTGCGGCGCCTGCGGCAAAGAACTCCCTATCATTGAAAATCCACCTGTCTCTCCGGAGAAAGGAGAAACCCTCGGAGCGGACGATAATGCCGGCGCTGAGGCTGCCGCGCCAGTCGTAAATTGTGGCCATCCTGTTCAGCAGAATTTTTGGAATATTGGCGATTGTCTTCTCTGCCATGACGGATGATGCATGGAGGCAAGGCCTCGAAGAGAAGGCCTATAGATATTCGTCCACTACCAAGACTTTGTCAATTATCGGGATTGTGCTTGGCGCATTGGCCATCTTGATTTTGATTGTCATCCTTTTACTTGTACTTGCGGTTGGAACAAGTCTCGGCAGCGTGGGCTCTTCTACGGACTGGACGGCCATGGCCTTTTAGCTCATGTTGCCATTATCACCCTAAGTAAGGGCGTCCGGACGTCATCGTGCCCGCTGCCAACTGGCGTGAGACGCGTCCTTTACGTCTGGCGCACACAGGCAAAGTCACCGCGCACTCAGGGGAAGTCGATGTGCTATCGGGCGAAGTCACCGCGCACTCAGGCGAGGTCGCAGATGAGGGTGGCGGCTGTGCAGTCGCGGACGATAACGTCGACGTAATCTCCGGCTTTCAGCACATTCGCATCCTTCCCACCCATAACTCTCTCGCCATCCGTAACGCCCTTCACCGCCGGGAAAACGCACATCTTGTAGTTCGAGGCGCGTCCGCAGAGCATGGCCGCGTCACGTTTCGAAGGGCCCTCGACCAGCACGGTGAAACGCTTTCCGATGTCAGCCCTATAGCGCTCCAGACTTTTGCGCCCCTGAAGGGCGATAATCTCATTGAGCCTGCGCACCTTGACATCCTGCGGCACGTCATCCGGATATTTTTTCGCGGCAAGCGTCCCCGGCCTCTCGGAATAGGCGAACATGAAGGCCGAATCGAAACCGACCTCATCAAAGAGGGAAAGAGTTTGCTGATGGTCCTCTTCCGTCTCCCCGCAGAATCCTGCGATCACGTCGGTGGTCAGCCCGCAGCCCGGCAGCACCTCGCGGATTTTCGCTACCCTCTGCAGATACCACTCCCTGGAATATCTGCGACGCATCTTTACCAACATCTCGTCGCTTCCGGACTGGACCGGAAGATGGATATGCTTGCATATATTCTCATGGCGGGCCATGGTGTAGAGCACCTCGTCGCTGATGTCCTGTGGATTCGAAGTCGAAAAACGCACCCTCAGAGAAGGCGAAATCTCCGCCACCATCTCCAGAAGAGCTGAGAAACTCTCATCACCGAAATGATAAGAGTCCACGTTCTGCCCGAGCAGAGTCACCTCTTTGTAACCGCGTTCAACCACATCGCAGGCCTCCCTTACAATGGTATGCGGATCCCTGCTACGTTCCGCTCCGCGGGTATAAGGCACTACGCAATAGGAACATACATTGTTACATCCTCTCATTATGGATATGAAGGCTGAGACCCCGTTGCTGTCCAGCCGGACAGGATTAATGTCCGCATATGTTTCCTCCCTCGAGAGCTGGACATCGATCTGCGGATGCCCCGGAGTGGCGGCTTCAACCATCTCCGGAAGCCGGCGGTATGAATCCGGACCGGCCACGAGATCTACCTTGTGGCTGTCCAGAAGCTTGTCCTTCAGTCTCTCCGCCATGCAGCCTACTATGCCGACCAGGACCCAGGGTCTCTCCTTTTTCTGAGTTCCGAACTGGTCGATGCGACCCCAGATTCTTTGTTCGGCATTGTCCCTGACCGAGCAGGTGTTTGCCAGAATAACGTCCGCCTCCGCCATATCTTCAGTCTTTTCGTAGCCATGCCGGCCCATGATTGAGAAGATGACTTCGGTGTCGTTCACGTTCATCTGGCAGCCATATGTTTCTATGTATAACTTCCTATTAGACATTTTATTACAAGATTTATAAAAAAGCATGCCGACAGTTTGGCACAACTATTGGTGAGCCCCGGCGCAAAGATAGGATAATTTTTCCTATCTTTGCGGTTATGGGAAAACGATTCGGCTTTATATTGGCTTCATTCCTGGTGCTGACGGCGGCTCTTTTTACAAGCTGCTCGCGACTTAAGGAAAGGGTTGAGAACGTAAAGGTGACGGATGTCGCCCTGCATTCCTTTTCTCCGGAGGGCACGAGGGCGGCCAGTGCCGTGCTTGACCTGAAGATTGACAACCCGGCCATCCAGTTCACTGTTTCCGACCTCAGCGGTACTGTATACAGAGACGGAGTGGAATTCGCCACCTATTCGGCCGAACCTCTCACCGTGAAAGGCCGCCGTTCCGGAGTCTATCAGCTCAGCTGCTCCGGCAAGCTTTCCGCCGGGGTCTCCCTGCTGGACGTCATGGGGCTTGCCGCAACCCGCAATTTCAACGGTTTCACCACTTCTGTCAAGGCGAAGGTCTCGACGAAAGCAGGCCTGTCTAAGACCGTGAGCAAGGATAACATATCGATAGCCGATCTTGTCAAGGCTGCTAAAGAAAGCAAGCCCGCCAAGGATGGGAAGAACGTATCCCGGAAATAATTTTGCATATGAAGAAGACACTTATCATACTCCTTACCGCTTTTTTAACCGCATGTTTTCCTGGAGCCATGAAGGCACAGGACTATGATGTCGTTGATTCGGTCATCGTGAGGATGGCTCCGGCGATAGATTCGTCCCTTACGGGCAAGTCAATATTCTCACTCATGCCGCAGAAGTCAAGAGGAGACGCGGCCGATGTAAAGATCCACCAGTCTCAGGCTATACTCAACGCCTTCAACTCCTATGTCGACGCCAACGGAAAGAGCAGCCGTCAGGGCTATAGGGTTCGCATCTTCTTTGATAATCATCAGTCGGCGCGTTCGGCATCGGAAAGGGTTGAACGTGAATTCATGGCGTCCCATCCCGGCATAGCCGCATATAGAAGCTATGAAAATCCTTTCTTTAAGGTCACCGTGGGCGATTTCCGCACCAGGAGCGAAGCAATGCAGCTTCTGACCTCGATAAAATCCGAATTTCCGAAAGCCTTCCTGGTCAAAGAGAATATATATTACCCGGCTGTCAACAAGTCCCATAATTACGTTGTAGACACCGTCAAGGTCATCAGAGGGAGCTTATGATAAAACAGGAACTCACTCAGAAACTCCAGCAGAAGCTCTCCCCGCTTCAGATCCAGACCATCAAGCTCATCGAGTTGCCGGTCCAGGAACTGGAGCAGCGTATCCGCAAGGAGATGGAAGAGAATCCTGTTTTGGACGACGATGTTCCAAATGACAAGGAGGATGAAGACGGACCGAGAGAAGTTTCGCTCTCGAATATCAACGAGGACGACCCTATCCCTTCGTACAGGCTCCATGTTAACAATTACGGCAAGGACGAGAGACCGCAGTACAACACCTTCTCGGTCAAGGAGAGTTTCACGCAGAGTCTCATGGACCAGCTCGGCTTCAGGAACCTTTCGAAGCATCAGTACGACATCGCCGCTTTCATAATCGGAAGCCTCGATGATGACGGCTATCTTCGCAGGGACATCGACAGCCTCGTGGATGACCTCGCCTTCAGGGAAAACATAGAGACGACGCCGGAAGAGGTCGAGGATATGCTTAAGGTGATTCAGACCTTCGAGCCTTCAGGTGTCGGAGCCAGAAATCTACGGGAATGCCTCCTCATCCAGCTCAAGACCATGGAGCAGACTAAGGTGGTCAAAGATGCAGAGGCCATTCTGGACAGATATTTTCAGGAATTTTCGAACAGACATTTCCAGAAGATAATGAACGCCCTGGGAATGAGCGAAAGTTCCTTGAAGGCCGCCATGGGGAAGATTCTCAAGCTGAACCCCTCTCCTGGAGGCCAGATTGACGATTCCTACAATGACCAGGCCCAGCAGATCGTGCCTGATTTCAAGCTTGACCTCGAGGACGGAGAACTGAAGTTATCAATGCCTCGATTCTCGATACCTGAGATTCATGTCAACAAGAAATATGCTGACATACTGATGGACGCCGCCAATTCGAGCGAGCGAGAGAAAAAGGAGGCTGCCACTTTCGTGAAGCAGAAGCTGGATTCGGCCAAATGGTTCGTTGAGGCCTTGAAGCAGAGGCACAACACCTTGATGAGCACCATGCAGGCCATCGTGGACTATCAGCATGATTATTTTATGGACGGGGATGAGTCTCATCTCAGGCCTATGGTTCTCAAGGATATAGCGGAGAAGACGGGCTTCGACATCTCCACCATTTCCAGGGTCGTGAATTCAAAATATATAGAGACCCATTTCGGAATCTTCCCCCTGAAATATTTCTTTTCGGAGGGCCTGGAGAATCAGGATGGCGACGAAGTGTCTACAAGGGAGCTTAAAAAGGTGCTTCAGGAGTGTGTGGATGCCGAAGATAAGCACAAGCCTTTGACTGACGATCAGCTCGTGGATGTCATGACCCAGAAGGGATACAAGGTGGCGCGCAGGACCATCGCAAAATACCGTGACCAGCTCGGCATCCCGAAAGCCCGTCTCCGTAAACAGCTCTGATCCGGCACCGCGCCTGGCTTCTTGGAAAACTACTTACCTTCCCCGGTCTGCCTCCCTAAGCCAGAGCCCGCAGACCGAGTCAAAAGTCGATTCCGGAGACCGGAGTCTAAAGTTTTTTCCCGAAGCAGAGATCCCCTGCATCGCCGAGTCCCGGAACAATATAGGACTGGCTTGTAAGTTCCTCGTCAATGGCGGCCGTCCAGAGCGTAACCTTGTCGGCGCGAAGATGTTTCTGGAGATATTCGATGGCGAAAACGCTTGCAATCGGGCATACCAGATGAAGATAGTCCGGTTCCCCATCTTCAGCAAGCTTGTTGTAGGTCACCTCAATAGAAGTTCCAGTCGCAAGCATGGTGTCAGCGAGAATCAGAGTCTTCCCGCTGAGCGAGGGCGAAGTCGCGTACTCTACGTTCACATGGAAATCATCCCCTCTGTCATATTTCCTGAACGCCGCCACGAAGGCACATTCTGCTTCTCTGAAGAAATCCAAAATTCCCTTGTGGAGAGGAAGACCGGCCCTGAGAATCGTCGCTATGACGAGTTTGTCAGACGGAACGTTAATCTCTGAAATCCCGAGCGGAGTCTCCACCTTGACGGATTTGTAGTTGAGGGTCTTGCTGAGTTCGTAAGCGAAGATGTTGCCGAGTTTTTCAAGATTGTTCCTGAATCTTTCTCTGTCCTTCTGGACTGTTTTGTCGCGCATCTGTGCTACGAAGCTGTTGAGAACGGAGTTGGTTTCACCAAGGTTGATGACTTTCATATCGGATGTGTTTGTTTTCCGAAGTTCAAATATAGTCATTTTTCCTGATATCCATGCTCCCCCTCACCTTTCGACATACTTCATTCAACATCCTTCGACATCCTTCATCATCCATATATTTTCTGCGTCTGCTTCTCATTCCGGGAATAGCGTCGCCCTTATCCGTCCGTCCGCTCGAGTTCAGAGACCTCATTTCCCGAAAAGCTGAAATAGGAATCGTCCGCCATGACGATATGGTCGACAAGAGAGATGTCAACCTGCCGCAGAGCCTTCTTCAAGGCTTCGGTCTGCCTCATGTCCTCCCTGCTCGGCCGCGGATTCCCAGAAGGATGATTGTGGACCAGAATCAGTCCGCAAGCCTTTTTCTCGAGGCATTTTCTGACGATCATTTTCGTGTCCAGAATCGTCGAATTCATTCCTCCCACAGTGAGCTGCTCCTTGTCGAGGACATAGTTCGCCCTGTTGAGGAAGACGAGCCACAGCTCCTCATGGTCAAGCCCCATCATGACAGGATGCATGAGGTTGTAGATCATCCTCGGGCTGGTGACGCTCTCTTTCGTCAACTTGCAGCGCTCTGAGGCGAAACGGCGGCCTATTTCGAAGGCCGCAGCTATCGTCGCCGCCTTCATTCTCCCGATCCCGGGGATTTCGGTCATGGTCTCGAGTGAATTCGACGACAAGCCTGTCAATGTACCTCCGGCGCTCAGCAATAATTTCCTCGCCAAGTCCACGGCATTTTCCTTCCCTGTCCCCGTCTTTAGAAGAAGCGCCAGCAGTTCGGAATTGCTGAGGGACTCCGCGCCCTTGCCGATGAGTTTTTCCATCGGCCTCTCGTCTTCACACAATTCAGATATTCTCATCGTATTCTTGTTTTAGCCGAGTGCTAAGATAGCCTGCGCTAGACAGAATACGAAGGAGGAGTGACTCGACTCAGGCGGATTTTTTTTCTTTTTTAAAGGGGATAAATTTTATTTTAAGCTGGAATGATTATTTTTAAATCCCGTGGGATTCGAGAAGCAAGTCTCCGAGCTCGCGGATGTCCCTTACGATCACCTCGGGCGGGTAGAGTTGCGGGGCTGGATTGTTCTTGGCATCTTCGGCGACTTTCAGCGCAGTCTCAAGCGTGGTCTCGCCGGAAAGCACCAGCACTCCTACCGCATGGGCGTTGTGGGCCATGGCCGTGTCCGTGTAGATTCTGTCACCGACCATGGCTATTTCCTCGGCCTTAAGTCCATGCTTCTTCATGATTCCGTAAAGCATGGTCGGGTCCGGCTTCCCGAGAACTATGTCGGGGCGTCTTCCGGTGGCATGGAAGATGGCCTGCTGAAGAGAACCGCAGTCAATCAGAATCGTCCTCTGGTCGGTAGGGCAGACTCGGTCCGGGTTTGTGGCGATGTAAGGGACTCCCTGTGAGGCCCACCAGGCGGCCCTGCAGAATCGGGAGTAGGTGAGGGTGGTGTCAAAGGCAAGCACGAGCACGTCCGGCCTGTCGTCAGGGTCGTCGGCGCAGGCTTCGAAGCCTGCCTTGGCGAATTGCCCCGCCATGCTCGGAGTTCCCAGCATGAAGAGCCTTTTGGCGGAAGGGTAGTTCTCCTTTATATAGTCTATGGCTTCGAGAGAAGTCGTGTACATGTTGTCTTCAGTGGCTTTGATCCCCATCTTCCCGAGCTTGTCGATGTAGTCCTGGACGGATTTGGTCGGGTTGTTGGTGAGGAAGGAGTATCCGATTCCGGCCTTGCGCATGTCGGAGAGAAAGCCCAAGGTGAAAGGGAAAATATTGTTCTCCATGTAGATTGTACCGTCCATGTCGAGGGCGAGGTGCTTTACCTTGCCGAGCATCTCCCTGAGTTCAGGGGTCAAAGTTTTGTTGTAGTTCTGATTCATATATTACAAAATAGACAGGCTGGCGAAGGCTCTCTGATAAGGAGTTCCGCCAGCCTTTCTGTGCAAAGATACGAAAAGACTACGTATTTATATCTTCTCGAAGGCTTGTCTGAGGTCGCCGATGAGGTCATCTACGTGTTCCGTACCTATGGAAAGCCTTATCGTGGAAGGGTAAATGTGCTCTGACTCAAGCTCATCCAGGCTGAGCTGTGAGTGGGTAGTCGTGGCTGGATGAATGACTAGACTCTTGACGTCGGCGACATTGGCCAACAGGGAGAAGATTCTAAGGCTGTCGATGAATTTCCAAGCCTCATCTTTTCCGCCTTTTATGTCAAAAGTGAAGATGGAACCGGCTCCCTGCGGGAAGAGCTTCTTGTAAAGTTCGTGGTCCGGATGGGTCGGGACTGAAGGATGATTGACCCGTGTGACTTTCGGGCACTTTTCGAGGAAGTCAACGATTTTCAATGCATTGCTCACCTGGCGCTCTACCCTGAGACTGAGGGTTTCTAGACCTTGGAGAAGGATCCATGCCGCGATAGGCGCAAGGGTGGCTCCCTGGTCTCGGAGGACCACAGCCCTCGCCCTTGTCACGAAGGCTGCTCTTCCCGCCACTTCGGCGAAAACGGCTCCATGATAACTCGGATCCGGCTTGGCCAGGGTAGGAAACTTGTCGGCGTTGGCTTTCCAGTCGAAGTTCCCGCCGTCCACGATGACTCCGCCCAGAGTGCTTCCGTGTCCGCCGATGAATTTGGTCGCCGAGTGGATGACGATGTCTGCTCCGTGCTCGATAGGCCTTATGAGATAAGGGGTTCCGAAGGTGTTGTCGACAAAGAGGGGAAGGCCGTGTCTATGGGCTATTTCTGCCAGGGCGTCAATGTCGGCTACATCTGAATTCGGATTCCCCAAAGTTTCAGCATAGATTACCCTCGTTTCGGGTCTGATTGCTTCCTCTACTTCCGCGAAATTTCTCGGATTGACTACGGTAGAGGTAATTCCGAAGTTGGAGAGGGTATGCTCGATGAGATTATAAGTTCCTCCGTAAACGTTGTCGGCGAAGACTATGTGTCCTCCTGCGCAGACTATGTTCTCAAGCGCGTAGGTGACTGCCGCCGCTCCGGAGGCAAGCGCGAGTGCTCCGACGCCTCCTTCAAGTGCCGCTATCCTCTCTTCTAGAACGCCTTGAGTGGTGTTCGTGAGCCTGCCGTAAATATTTCCGGGCTCTCTGAGTCCGAAGCGGTCTGCGCCCTGCTGGCAGTTGCGGAAGACATATGAGGTAGTCTGGTAGATAGGGACTGCGCGGGAATCGGTTGCCGGATCGGCTTCTTCCTGACCTGCATGGACTTGAAGTGTTTCGAAGTGAAGTTTCTGCTCGCTCATGATACTCTTGTTCTTGTTGTTTTCCATGGCAAATTTAGAATTCATGGAAAAAACAAACAAATAATTTACTAAACTAAGAAAATATAACTATATTTGTAATCTATAGCCGAATTTATGCATAGAAGACATGTGCAATCCGGCCTAGTTTGGAAAATTATTCTTTACCATGGACTATAGAATCGATGCGACAGATATCCTGATTTTGAAAGCGCTTCAGGAGAATGCCCGCCTGACCACGAAGGAACTGGCGGCTAAGGTGAATCTATCGACTACGCCTGTTTTCGAGAGATTAAAGAGGCTGGAGAAAGCAGGATATATAACAAAGTATGTGGCCATCTTGAATGCCGGGCTTCTCGGCCAGGGTTTTGTGGTCTATTGCAGTGTGAAGCTCCGCCGTATGAGCAAGGAAATCGCCAATGATTTTGTAGCCAAGGTAAGGGATATTCCTGAGGTGACCGAATGCTACAATATCTCCGGGGAGTATGATTATCTGCTGAAGATCCATTCTCCTGACATGAAATACTACCAAGAGTTTCTGATAAATGTGCTGGGAGGAATAGATAGCCTCGGTTCCGTGCAGTCCTGGTTCGTGATGGACGAAATCAAGCAGGACACAGGCATCCCTCTCAGCGGGCTCTCATTTCCGTCCGAATCAAGACAATAAAAAAGGCCGGGCCTTTTCGGCTCAGCCTCTTGGGGTACTCGATGGGACTCGAACCCATGACAACTAGATCCACAATCTAGTGCTCTAACCAACTGAACTACGAGTACCATGTGTTGTTGGGTCTGCAAAGTTACAAAATTCCTTTTACAGGCCAAATTTTTTTTGAAAATCCTTCAAAAATCCTTCAAAAATCCTTCACCGCTGCGTTCACCCTTGCCTTCACGCGGTGGCCTTAAGCTTATCCTCCCCGCCGTTCCGAAAGGAGGAAGCATCCATGGCGATGCTGAAATGAAAATGTTCATTAATCGCCTTTTATGCAACGTTTTCCATAATTCTTCGTATCTTGCCGGAAATTCTGATAACTGACCACTATGATACGGACTCATTCACTTCTCGGCTTTCTGCGTGCTGGAATTCTCATGTTCCCGCTCTTGCCGCTATCCATTACTTCCTTTGCCCAGACAGAGGTATCCTATAAACGCGGAGCCACGCAGTTAGAAGATATCCTTCCACCATCTCCCGAGGCGGCATCGAAAGTGAAATACTCCGACGTTCCTTTCACCCACAGCATGGGTGCCGCGGAGTACAGTGTGCCCGTCTATGTAATGAAGGGCCGCCGTTTGAAAATTCCGATAAGTCTCGATTACTGCAGTAACGGAATTAAGGTGGATGAGATCGCCGGGGTAGCCGGCCTGGGCTGGACGCTGAATGCCGGCGGCTGCATTACCCGGGAGGTGGTGTACATGCCTGATGAGTTTTCGGACGGGACCTTTTCATACACGTGGCCAGGCAACACCATTCTTCGGAACCTCCTCTCCCGCTCCACTGACAATACTACCCTCGATTTCCTGCGTGAGGTGGCCTGGAACCGGATTGACACAAACGCCGACCGTTATAGCTACAGCGTCCAGGGCTTGAAAG
The DNA here is from genome assembly GCA_002472565.1 of Bacteroidales bacterium UBA7258. Classification (GTDB taxonomy): domain Bacteria; phylum Bacteroidota; class Bacteroidia; order Bacteroidales; family UBA932; genus Cryptobacteroides. The sequence continues at coordinate 121,604 of DKSK01000014.1, forward strand.
GACAGTTCATAATTGACCCTGACGGGAAAATAATCCAACTCCAAGGGGACGGAGTGGACATAACATACGATGAGGTCAACATCGGAGGAAAGGTGGAGAAGATTTTCACCATCGTCGGCCCTGACGGAATTGTCTACACCTTCGGCTGCCGCGAGACGGGAACCCGCAAAGACCAGTATCGGGAGGAGACCTATTCCTCCGGTCAGCGGATGGACTGGAGTGCCACGACCGCATGGTACATAACGCGGGTGACGAGCCGTGACGGGACAGAGACGGCCTTCTTTACCTACCAGGACGGCGGGACGTGGGACCGCAGCACTCGGTCGGTCACGAAGAGGATAACGGCCATGCCGAGCACCAATACCAGCGGATACGATGAGAGTTTAGACAACTCGTACGAGACGGTAAAGGCCTCCTACCAGACAAAGGTGCTCACCGGCATCAGCCTTTCAGGCTTCACCGCTTCATTCGACTACGCTTCCGTTTCCTCACACTCCCTCCATTCGGTGACGACCGGCACCGACGCCGCCAACTATCCACGTCGACTGACTCGTATCACCGTGACGAACGCCTCTGGGACGCAACTTGTTAAGGCAGAGACCACCACTGAGCGGCATGCCTATGACGGACGCTTTCTGCTGAGCGGGATAAACTTATACAGGTCCGGGGCTCTGGATGACCGATGGACATTCACGTACGACACCCCCTTCCATATGATATCCCGATACTCACAGGACTGGTATGGCTACTTCAACGGAGAGAACGGGGACGGAATCATGCTTCATCCCTTCGGAAGCGCAGCATCAAGAAGCGACCTCTGCCCATACGTTCTGAATTCTTCGCCAAACTATACGGCTAAACTGACCTACGGAGCACCCGATGCGCGGGAAGCCACCTACATGATGCTGACGTCAGCGGATCATGACGGTGCGCGCACGAGCTGGGCCTATGAGGGCGGGCAGACGGGCACCAGCATGTCGGTTGCGGGAAAAACCGTCCCCGTGAGTATCGGGGTGCGCGTGAAGGAGATCCGTGTGATGGATGGGAACACGCTAAAGCAGGTCCGTTCGTTTACATACGGCAACCCCTCGTCGAACATATCTTTCTATCCACTCCTAGAGGCATACCTGCGCACTTCCGCTCGGATTACATTGAATGAGGGTACCCTCCTCTCTTCTGGCACAGCTTGGTCCTTCTCCCTCTACGAGAGTCCCGTCACGGACGGGCAGACACTCTCGTCCGCAAGGGTTTGGTACGGTTCCGTCTCCGAGGAGGTTTCTGCCGATGGGTCGCCCGTCGGGAACAGGACGGTATACACCTACGATACTACCCCAATCCACAACACGTACTACAACACGTTGGCTCGTTTCCCTTCTAGGTGGCGGAATTCATACTCCGAAGTGCTCCTCGGCATTTCTCCTTTTTCGGGGGTCGAGTCCGAGTACTGCTATGATGGTGCGACAGAAGCGCCTCGCCTTGTCCGGAAGGAGACTTGGAGGCGGAACCCTTCCACGGGGGCACCGGAGCTCGTGGAGAAGGAAGAGACATCATATTTCTCCTTCAGATCCTCCTCCCAGCTGACGGGCTACAAGGCAGTGCAGGTTATGCAGCGGCTCGAGGAGGGAACAGTTTACGACCAAGACTTCCAACACTATCCACTCTACAGCCAGCGCCGCATGGGCTCCGCCCCTTCCTCCGTGACGCATATCGGCTATCACCCTTCCGGCAATGATACGACGCTCATCGAATACAGAGCCACCCGCAATTCGTACAGCCAGCCAGTCCGGAACTTGTCAGTCACGCTGACCTCTTCGGACACCGCCCGCACCGTGGCCATGACCTACCCGGACACCTGGCCCGTTGAAGCACCGTCGTGGGTCTCCGCGCTGACCTCCTCTCATGCCCTGTCAGAGCCCGTACGGAGATCGTACAGCCTTGTGTTACCGTTTGATGGCGAATCCCTGGATTTACGCCCGTTCCCAAACAGAGTCGGAGCTCAGCAAATCTCAAGCCCGGATTCCTCCAGCTTAAGAAGCATAGTAACGGAATATGGTATGTTCAATGGCAGACTAATGCCTGCGCGGACCATCGAATACGTGGGAGGAGTAGAGTCATGGCGCGAGGAGATACTTTCCCGGGATGTTCTAGGCAATCCCGCCTCAGTCAAGGAGAAAGGAAGGCCCGTGACATCAATTGTATGGAGCTACAACGGTCTGTATCCGGTTGCAGTCGTGGAAGGTGCTTCCTTGCAGTCTGTCTTGTCCGCCCTTAATGGTCAAGACGAAGCCGACGCTCTCACACGGGCATCTGTTCCGTCCGCCGCACAACTGGAGGCACTTGAGGACCTGCGGACGGCGTCGTCTACATCATCGTCGCATGTGACTACGATGACCCACGCCCCTGGTGTCGGAGTGCTTTCCGTGACCGACCCCGCAGGAATCAAGACCTCATATTCCTATGACAACGGCGGTCGGCTGGCATCGGTAGTGAACACCCTCGGGGAAACAACCGACGAGTATGCCTACAGCCTTCTCAACAGCGGCAACAATCTTCTCAGCGCCGCTCATTATAAATATACCGGCACCGGGAAGTCGGCCTCGTACCGCGATGTCTCCTGGTGGAATACTATCGGAATGAAGCTGGAGGACGTCGCCGTGGCCTCTTCCGGAGCGGACGGTTCAGACCTCGTCACCGCTTATGAATCCGACTACATGTTCCACGATGACGTGCGCAGGTGGCTGCCGTACCCGGCGACCGGAACCGCGGGGTCGTTCCGCACCGAAGCGGCATCGGCATCATCGTCATATCACGGCAGCGGGTCAGCCTTCCATGGGCGCACTTATGAAGAGTCCTCTCGCGATAAGGTGCTTGAAACCACTCTCCCGGAATATTCCGAGCACCCGGAGAAGTTTTCAGATGACGTAGTCTCGGGGTTTCCGATTCTGCTGTGGAAGCATGGCACCGTGACGGAAAAAGGCGTCTATTCTATAGGTCAACTGGTGGCTGAGTCAACACAGGACGCAGACGGACGTCTCTCGTACAGGGTGAAGGACCATCTGGGACGTCTGCTCGCGACAAAACGCGAGGGGGCCGGAGCGGGTTGGGCCTCCTCCACGCGTTACGTCTACGATGAGATGGATAGACTTGCAGCAGTGATCGGTGCCGGTATCCCTCTGTCCGACACCCTGTCCATGTGGCGGTACGGATACGACAGCCTCAGCAGGCTTGGCTCCAAGGGCGTGCCAGGGAGCGTGCGGGAGTACTACACCTACGATAGTGAAAACCGCATCTCATCCGCCACACGCGGGGACGAGGTTACTACATTCAGTTATGACGCCTTCGGCCGCATCACCTCCAAGAGTTTGAAGTCCGGCACTGCCGCGTCCGTTGTAATAGAGACCCATGAGTATGATAGCTATTCGCCTTCGGCCGTCGCACTCATAGGAGGGAGTTCTTACACTTCGGGCCCTCGAATGGGCTTTGAGACCCGGACGTCGTATGCCGTTACGGACGGACAAGGAGGGTTCTTCGGTACAACCAATACTGCTTACGCCTACGATGAACTCGGGAGACTTGCCAGGAGTGTGACTCTGTATCCGGACGGACACAAGAACACGACGGTCATCACTTATGACTTCGCCGGCAACCCGACTTCAGCGGTAGTGACGGGCGTACGCCCGGCCGGCGGATTGACGGACGAGCTCTCCGTAACTACAACGTACGACGCCAGGGAGCGTCCATTAAGCACTGTCTCCGTCCTGACGACAGGAGGCGTAGAGAAGGCCCGCAACACGACGCTCTACACCTATGACGCGCTTGGACGCAGGTCGGCATTGTCGTCGGGCCCGACATCTTCCGCCGGTCTTCTTGAATCGCAGTACACCTATACCCTCCAGCAGTTTACGTCGTCATTAACTACAACGCTCGGCGGCAGGGCTGTCTTCTCGGAGAGGCTTGACTACGACTCTCCGACCACTTCATTTGGCGGTCCATCATACACCGGGCTCATCACTAGGAGAAGTGAGACGTGGTCAATCCCGACGGGTCCGACCCTGATCCAGACCGTATCCAGGACGGAGGACTACGAATATGATTATGCGGCAAGACTGTCCGCTTGGGATGACTCCTCTACTGGGGAGGATATCTCCTACGATGCCAGGGGGAACATCACTCGAAGAGTCCCGAGACACGGGTCAGGGGAGACTGTCATCCAGACCTATACGGACGACCTTCTCGCTACTCGGAAGGTTGGAACAGCCGCGCCAGTCTCATTCGCCCATGACTCTTTCGCCAGGATGACTAGCGATGGAGCGTCCGGGCTCTCCATAACCTACAACACCTTTAATCTTCCGGAACAACTCTCACAGAGTTCCACATTGAAAGTAAAGTACTCCTACTTTGCCGACGGCACGAAGGTCTCCGCACTGGACGCTTTCGATTCCGGACTTGTGTACCGCGGGCCGTTTACTTATCGGCGCAGTTCCGACGGAAAACTTACATTCGAGAGTGCCCCGTTCGACAGAGGGCGCTTTACCGAGGCTGGTACCCGTTACTATGTCACCGATCACCTCGGCAGCGTGAGGGCCGTCATTAACGGCAACGCATCGATGACCACTTACCCGCTGGCCGGGTTCTACTCTATCGATAATTATGCTCCGTTCGGGACAAAATCTACTTCAAGCGCTTCATCTTACGTCAGTCTGGCATCCACTGGCTCAACGGTCTCCCTCCGCGATGGTTACACTGGCCAGGAGGACCAGGAACCGGACTTCGGCCTGCCGTACATAGACTTCGGCGCCCGGCAGTACAGCCCGTCCATCTCGCGTTGGCTAGTTCCGGATCCGATGGGGGAGAAGTATTATGACATCAGCCCGTATGCTTATTGCAATGGGAATCCTGTTAATCTAGTGGACGATGAGGGTAATTCTCCCCAAGTTGTAGGAGCTCTCAGTGGGGCATTGGTCGGTGGAATCATAAGCGGAGGCTTCGCTTATTTTATCGATGGAAAAAGAGGCAGTGACTTTTGGGGAGCGGTTTGTGGCGGAGCCGTTTCCGGTGCTATCATCGGCGCGACTGGAGGTCTGGCATTATTGGGTGAAAATGCTGCTACTGTTTTACTGCGAGAATCTATAATTGGGGCACTCGGCGGTGCTGGAGGAAGTGTCACAGAACAGTTCGTTGCCGGCCAGACGGTTGATCCTGGAAAAGTTGCAGCTGATGCTGCTGGAGGAGCCGTTGCAGGCACAATTTCGAAATTTGGAGAGAAAAAAATAGAGATAGTATCGAATCGTTCTATTGTGAATATAGAGAAAAAGTATGAATCGGAAGAAAGTGTGCAGGCTCTTCGTAAGGAAGTGAAGCAGGAGCTAGAAGAAGCAGGGCGTTCCACAGGGTACAGAAACATGTCTTTAATTAATAAGACTACAGCAGAAAGAATCAATACCTTAAAATCCGGTGATGAGTTCATAGTGGTTAAAACCGCAGAAGCTGTGAATGCAACTCAAAAAGAATTGAATAGCCGATGGACTCAAAAAGCAGCTACGAATTATTATGAGAAATTCAAAAATAAGTATTAAGCCTTTGGTTGTGAGGAATAAAGATCAGGATGCAGTAGGCGTAATAGGCGGACTAGCTGGTATGGTACTTACCATAGTATCATATCCGATATTGATTAATTACAATCCGATTGTTTTTTATTCCTCTATAATTTGTTTCAGTATATGTATTGTAGTTCATGGCCGCTTTTTTTTGACAGATTCGGAGAGGGATAAAATTGTTTTCAAGATGGATGAACATGGAATCTTTTTTCACAATAAGCGTCCTCATTCTTTTGAGTGGCAAGATCTGAAAGAGGTTTCGGTCCGGTATTTGACCAACGAGAAGGGAGAGAAAAATCGAATGCTGATTATTATTACTCAGTCCAATATAGAATATCGTCTTGATATATTCAAATTTGTTCTGTCTAATGCGTCGACAATACGACGTCTGAAGGAATTAGTTGATTCATACTCACAAGGGACGGTCTCTTTCAAGAATTACCCTTACCGGAGCAAAAAATCTTCATAACCATATTCAAACGTTCCAAGCCCTTCGCAAAGACGTCGCAGCCACAGTGTGGCACTATCCCTGCTCATGAGTACCCTCAGAAGGCCATCACCCTCAAGTCGAGATTCGGCGGAATGCCTGGGGAGAGAAACCCTCAGGCCCGCTACCGCAACCCCGGGATTCCGCCCGGGGAAATCATCAGGGAGGATAATCAGTAGTATTTGAAGTTAAATGTTGGCCGTATCAAGTCGATTTTCTCAAAATAATGACTAATTTTGTCAGAATTGTGGCTTAACTTGAAATATCTAACTATTCATCGATATGACTAACAAACGCGAAATAAAATTTTCCCTGGTATACAGGGATATGTGGCAATCCTCGGGTAAATATGTCCCGAGAGTTGACCAGCTTGTAGAGGTGGCCCCGGCCATCATTGACATGGGCTGCTTCGACAGGGTGGAAACCAATGGAGGTGCCTTCGAACAGGTCAACCTGCTCTTCGGCGAGAATCCTAACGTAGCCGTCAGAAAGTGGACAGCCCCTTTCCATAAGGTCGGAATCCAGACCCATATGCTTGAAAGAGGACTCAACGCCCTCCGTATGAATCCGGTTCCAGCCGATGTCAGGGCCCTCATGTACAAGGTCAAGAAGGCTCAGGGCACGGACATCTCACGTTCCTTCTGCGGTCTCAACGACCCGAGAAACCTCCGCCGTTCAGTGGAATTCGCCCGCAAGGCCGGCATGATCAGCCAGGTCGCCCTCTCCATCACCTATTCTCCGGTCCACACCGTTGAATATTACATGGGAGTCGTTGACAAAGTCGTAGAGTACGGAGCCCAGGAAATCTGCCTCAAGGATATGGCCGGAGTCGGCCGTCCTACCATGCTCGCGGAGCTCGTCCATGAGATCAAGGCGAAGTATCCTCACATCCTCGTCCAGTACCATGGCCACACCGGCCCTGGCTTCTCTCCTGCCTCCATGCTTGAGGTAGCGAGAGCCGGCGCAGACTACCTCGACGTGGCTACCGAGCCTCTTTCCTGGGGCAAGGTCCATCCAGACGTCATCACCATCCGTGAGATGATGAAGGCCGACGGCTTCCTGGTCAAGGATATCAACATGGATGCCTACATGGAGGTCCGCCGCCTGACCCAGAAGTTCATAGACGACTTCCTCGGCTACTGGATCAACCCGAGCAATGCGAAAATGTCCTCTCTCCTCGTGGGCTGCGGCCTTCCGGGAGGCATGATGGGATCCATGATGGCAGACCTTCAGAAGTTCCAGGGCGCCATCAATATGGGCGAAAGGGCCCACGGACGACCTGAGATGAGCCTCGACACCCTCATGGTGAAGCTCTTCTCCGAGGTGCAGTATGTTTGGCCTAAGCTCGGCTATCCGCCACTCGTAACTCCGTTCAGCCAGTACGTCAAGAATACGGCGCTGATGAATCTTCTCAATACCATCAACGGCAAGGGTCGCTGGGCGACCATCGACCCTGACACCTGGAAGATGATCCAGGGCAAGATGGGTAAACTGCCTGGGCCTCTCGCTCCGGAGATTGTTGAGCTCGCAAAGCAGACCGGCCATGAGTTCCATGACGAGGATCCTCAGACGAATTATCCTGATGAACTTCCTAAGTTCCAGCAGATGATGAAGGATGAGGGCTGGGATGAAGGCCAGGATCAGGAGGAGCTCTTTGAGTTCGCCATGCACGAGCGTCAGTACCGCGATTACAAGAGCGGAGTAGCGAAAGAGCGCTTCAACAAGGAGCTCGCCGACCTGAAAGAGAAGTCTCACGCCCCTATCAACGTCGTGCGTCCGGTAATCGAGATGCCTAAGTTCGACGTGGATGAGTACGCGAAGCGCTATCCTCATGCCGTTCCTGTCCAGGCTCCGGCCAAGGGCCAGCTGCTCTGGCAGGTGGATGTCGACAACGATTCCGCCGCTCCTATTGCCGGCACGGCCGTAAAGGCCGGCAAGGGCATGGGCTTCGTCCAGACATATTATGGAATGGAGGAACTTATACCTGCCGTTGACGGAAGGGTAGTAGCCACGCTCGGCAAGCAGGGTGAGAAGGTTGAAAAAGGAGAGATCGTAGCCTTCATCGAGGGCTCGGCAGATGCCTCTTCCGAGAAAAAGGAAGGCGTAAAGGCTGAGGCGGAGAAGTAAGAGCCGTCTTTTCTGAAATAATAATCCCGGGGCCTGCAGAGACTCCGGGATTTTTTTTTGACGATTACGGCGATGATTCGACAAGCGGGCTTGGCCGGCGCTTTGGCTCAGCTGATTTTGCTGCGCATCCTGCTCGGATGGCAGATAATCTGCAGATCGAAACCGTCAATCTTATAGCCCTTGAACTTCTTCTTGCAGAGCCAGTCGTTGATTTCTTCCATGAGGTCATCGGCAATGACATCGCGGTAGGTATTGTTCACGGTGTCATATAGATGCAGATGTTGGAAAGTGTTCACGTCGAAGTACATCTTGTTGTTGGAACTCATTCTGTGGTTGTAGATCCCCAGCGCTGCGAGCTGACTGAGAATGTTGTAGACTGTCGCTACGGTAATCTTGACTGTTCCGTCCGTGCGTATCGCTTCAGTCACCATGTCGGCAGATGCGTGTCCGAGTCTCAGCATCGCTTCGTGCACGGCGAGTCTCTGGTTTGTTGCCTTAAGATTGAATTTTCTGAGAAGTATCTTGAATTCCTCCATGTCTGGAGCGTGTTGGGCTTGTGTCGCCATTTGGCAATAAATCTATTAAAAAATATTCTGCTTGTCTTTAATTATAATTGTGCAAATTTAAACAATAAATTTATATTTACTATATTTTAAGTAACTTTTTCGGGAAAGTGTATAATAAAAACGGTTATGTCCCTCTTTGCTTCGGAGCTTCTGTCTATCAGGCGGTAAATCAGCTATTTATAATCGTCTCCATATCTCAGTCTACTCTCTCTCTCTCGACAGTCGCCAAGAGCGAAGCTGGCGAAGCGCCAGGACTGTCATAATATTTACCTGAAATTCTGATTCGGAGGCTTCAAGCCAAAAAAATGCCCCAGCATATATTTTTATGCGAAAAAATCGATAAATTTGTTAAAATGTCTTGAAATGAAAACTACAAAGTGTCTGATAATTGGTTCCGGCCCTGCAGGCTACACGTCTGCGATTTACACATCGAGATCCGGCCTTGAGCCGATTCTTTACGAAGGAATCCAGCCTGGCGGACAGCTCACCACCACTACCGTGATTGAGAATTACCCCGGCTTTCCTGAAGGAGTGGATGCCAATGTGCTGATGGAGTCTATGAAGTCTCAGGCCAAACGCTTCGGAGCAGAAATAATTTCCGGAAGCATCAAGACTATAGACCTTGGTTCGAGGCCTTTCCACGCCCTTGATGACCATGGCGAAGAAATTGTCGCGGAGACGGTCATCATCGCGACCGGCGCGTCCGCAAAATATCTCGGCCTTCCTTCCGAGGAGAAATTCAAGGGTCTCGGGGTCTCCGCCTGCGCGACTTGCGACGGTTTCTTCTATCGCAAGAAAGATGTCGCCGTCGTCGGAGGAGGGGACACGGCATGTGAGGAGGCGACATATCTCGCCAATCTCTGCCACAAAGTCTATATGATTGTCCGCAGGGATGTCTTCCGCGCTTCTAAAGCCATGCAGGAGAAGGTGGCTTCGACCCCGAATATCGAGGTCCTGTGGAACTGCAACCCACAGGAAATTCTCGGGGATGAGAGCGGAGTTACCGGAGTCAGGCTCCTTCACAACACGGATGGTAAGGTTTTTGATATAAAAGTGGACGGCTTTTTCCTGGCGATCGGACACCATCCGAACTCCGAATTGTTCAGCAAGTGGATTGAGACCGACGGGAATGGCTACATCAAGACAGACGGAAAATCCTCGAAGACTACTGTGGAGGGTGTTTTCGCCGCAGGAGATGTTCAGGATCCGTCCTATAGGCAGGCAGTTACCGCCGCGGGTTCCGGATGCAGGGCGGCCCTCGACGCGGAACGCTTCCTCAGTGAACATAGGGCATAGTATGACAATGTTGAAAAGAATTCCTCTCCTTATCCTGGCGGCCGCCGCTATAGCTGGCTGCCGTTCACAGTATGACGCCCTGCTCAATAGTAACGACGTCGACACGAAGTACGCGGCCGCGTTCAAGTACTACGATAAGCATAAGTACCAGAAGGCCGCATCCCTTTTCGAATCTATGTCGGTCCAGGTGGGCGGCACGGAGAGAGAGGATACAGTCCTCTATTATTGGGGCCTGAGCAATTATTACTACAAGGATTATTACACTGCGGAGGCCAACTTCGCAAAGTTCGTCCAGACTTTCCCGCGCAGTCCTTTCACGGAAAACGCGCGATTCCTCAGGATAGAGTGTCTTTACCGCCAGACGCTCCGCTGGGAGCTAGACCAGAAGAACACCTATACCTGTCTCAACGCAATCAACGAGTTTAACAAGGACTATCCGGACAACAGCTACAAGGATGAGTGCCTGCCTATTGTGAAGACCTTGAATGACAGGCTCGACAGAAAGGCCTACGAGGCGGCGAAACTATACTACACCATGGAGGACTACAAGGCGGCCAGGGTCGCGCTTAAGAATGTCCTGAAGGATGACTCTGAAAATATCTATAGAGAGGATATACTATATTATATAGCCATGGCCTCCTATAAATATGCTCAGAACAGCGTCCAGTCGAAGCAGAAAGACCGCTACATGACTTTCGAGGATGACTATATGAATTTCGTCAGCGAAATTCCGGATTCTCCTTACCGCAGGCAGCTTGACAATAACTACGCCCGCGCCCAGAAGGCCCTTGGCAAGTTCAACGGAGTGACCCTTAGCGGGGCCGCCGAGAAAGCCAAGCTTTCAAGTCGGGACAAGGCTGACCTGAAGGCCGAGAAACAAGAGGAAAAGGCTGCGGCAAGGAACGCCAAGAAAGCTTCCAGAAAGGACAAGACCGGAAATTATTAGAGGAGCGGAAAATTTTGAAACAATCCGCGATACTTTGCGGTTTATATTAATGAGGGCCAGAAGCGGCCCGTTAAGAAAAGCAGAGGGGGCGGCATTTGAGTCCCCAGAAAAAGTATAGAAATGGATAGAAAGAAAGTTCCGCTAAACACCGTCACCCGCAATACCGTTGATTTTGCGGAGAAGACGGGCAACATTTACGAAGCGGTTGTCGTCATGTACAAGAGGGCTAACCAGATAGCCCAGGCAGAAAAGAAAGAGCTCTACAAGAAGCTCGAAGACTTCAAGAATGACCGTGACACCATGGAGGAAGTCTTCGAAAACAAGGAGCAGATCGAAATCTCGAAATATTACGAGCGCCAGCCTAAGCCGGTTCTCGTAGCTATCGAGGAATTCAAGGCCGGCGAGCTTGAGTATAAGCTGGCGGGCGGAGAAGAGAATAAACCTGATGCTTAGTTCTCTAGAAGTAAGAAATTACGTCCTGATAGACTCGCTGGAGATTGATTTTCCGGCGGGTCTTGTGATTATTACAGGCCAGACGGGAGCCGGAAAGTCCATTCTTCTCGGCGCCCTTTCTCTCGTGCTTGGTGCCAAGGCGGAGCCTTCCATGGTAGGGGAGTCCGGTGACACCTGTGTGGTTGAGGCTCTATTCCGCATAGCAAAGGACTCTGAGCTTGAGGAGAGGATGGAGGCGGCCGACCTGGATTGGAACGGCGGTGAGATAAGAATCCGCCGTGTCCTTAACCGTACCGGACGCTCCCGTTCTTTCGTCAACGATGAGCCTGTGGCCCTGCCTGTCATCCAGTCTCTCTCCGACAGGCTCATTGACATACATTCCCAGCATCAGACTAGGTTGCTCTCCGACAAGCAGTTCCAACTTGACATGCTGGACAATTATGCCCTCTGCAATGAGTTGAAGTCCTCCTGCCGCTCTTCTTACAGGAGGCTGGCCGCTCTTCGTTCCGAACTTTCCTCAGTCAATGATAAGCTGGACAAACTTGCCCGCGAGAAGGATTTCAATGAAGACCAGCTTCGCACTCTGGAAGAAGCCTCTCTGCGAGAGGGAGAGGCGGAAGAACTTGAAGCCGAGCAGAAACGGCTTTCCAACGCCGAGGAAATAAAGGAGAATCTTGATGAGGCGGCGAAGGCTCTGGACCCCGGAGAGGAGGGGCAGAGCGTCGGTTCTCTTCTGAAAGAAGTATCCAGACTTCTCTCCAAGGTCTCATCCTTCATCCCGCAAGCCGGAAAACTCTCTGAAAGGACTGAATCCGCCCGCCTTGAGGTAGAAGATATCCTTGATGAAATACAGAGGGAGGAGGAGGCGGTGGAGGTCTCTCCTGGGCGCCTCCAGGAAGTTGATGACAGACTTTCCCTGCTCTACGGCCTTATGAGGAAACACGATGTCGGAGACGTTTCCTCTCTCATAGCCGTCCGTGATTCGCTCAGCGGTTCCCTCCATGACACTTCTAAGCTGGAGGAGCGCCGAGATACCCTCAAGAAGGAAATCGCTGCAGAAGAAAAGGAATATGAGGACATCTGCAAGAGGCTCCACGATGCCCGCGCCGAGAAGGCCCTGCCTTTCGCAGCGGCGATAGAGGCCTCGATCCGCTCTCTGGAGCTGGAGAAGGCGGTTTTCCAGGTGGACCTGAGCCTGGCCGATCCGGGTCCGGACGGTACGGATTCGGTCCAATTTCTTTTCTCTTCCACCGGGAAGAACCCACAGGATGTAGCGAAATGCGCTTCGGGAGGAGAAATGTCGAGGATAATGCTTTGCCTCAAGGCCATGATGGCAAAATATGCCAATATGCCTTCGCTCGTCTTCGATGAAATTGATACGGGTGTTTCGGGCAGCGCGGCTGACAAGATGGGCGCCATGATCTGTTCCATGGGCAGGGATATGCAGGTCTTCGCCATCACGCACCTACCGCAGGTCGCCACCAAGGGCAAAGCTCATTATCTTGTTTCGAAGAATCAGGATGTCTTCGGGAAAGACACGACCTCGATAAAGAAAATCTCCGGGACCGAAAGGGTCACGGAGATTGCAAGAATGTTGAGCGGCTCGACTATCACTCCGGCCGCCATAGCCAACGCCAAGAGCCTGCTTTCTTAGGCACTTGGCTCACGCCTTATTTCACAAGTTCCACGGAATAATCGCTGCCGTAGATGAAGCGGCGTATCCCTCTGTTCACAAGTCCGCCGCTCTTTTCGCTCTCGAAGCGGAAGTCGGACTGAAGCATCTTGGTCTCAGACTTCCCGGCAAGGCTGTGCATCCAGTTTCTGCCTCCTTCCGAGGCGGCCGTGAGGAAAAACTTGCCGACATCATAGCCCTGGAAGGCAAACTGGCTTGGCTCAGCATTGTAGAGGGCGCGATATTCCAAGAGGAAATTCATCACCTGCGGAGAGTCGTAGTCCGTATAATAGGAAGAGGAGACGTGCACCTGGAGATTGTGGAAATCTTCGATGTCTATGGTGTTGAATCCTCTGATTTTCGCAGGACAATAAATCACGATTTCATAGCCCTTGTGGGCGAGGACGTTTAGATTGCGCATCAGGTCGTTTGCAAAGGCCTCGCTATCAGAGTTCAGGATGATTCTGTTGACTCCTGACTTTGAGAGTCTCGCGGCGATTTCGGTATCGGCCGTCCTGCCTTCGAAGATGCTGTACGAGAAGGAAGAGTAGTCTAGTCCGGATCCGGCGAGAATGGATGAGAACTCGCTCACCGCAGCGCTCGGCTTTTCTCCGCGTTCGCTCATCACCAATATCCTGTCACCCCCTCTGCGCTCCTCTCTTACCCAGGAAATTATGTCGCGGTACTGCTCGCTGGTCGGAGTAGGCGCCTGGATCACGTAACTATGGGATTCGGCAAGTGAGGCCGCTCTCTGGTCGAGAGGGGATACTATGGGAGTGTGGGAGAGGTCAAGCGCTATTACCTTGCTAAGGGCTGAAGATGAGATAGGGCCGATTACGATGTCGCTCTCTGTGAGTCTTAGCGTGGTGACGGGATTTCCGCCCTCGGTGTCGAAGACGCTCAGGTCTGTGCTTATTCCTCTCTCTCCAAGCTCTTTTACGGCCAGGAGGAAACCGGCGTAGAAATCCATGGAGCTGGATTTTACCGAACCAGTGGCTCCGAAAGGCAGGATGAGAGCGGCGCTGACCGTGCCCTTCTTCATATTCTCTTCCCCGAGATCCGTCTTCTCTTTCTTTACGGCATCGGCCTCATGGAGAACTTCCGTTTCCCTCTTCACCGCCTCAGCAGCTTCCTTCTTTTTCTCTGACGTGGAGTAGTCCCGAGGAATCTTCAGCTTCATGCGGGCCTTCAGCCTTTTCCCTTTCAGGTTGTTGTAGCTGAGGATGACATCGGCAGGCACATCATATTTCTTGGCTATGTCGTCTATATCCTCGTACCACTGCACTTTATGGATGAAGTAGTCGCCGGATTCCACGTCCGCCTCGCTTTCGGAAGTTTCCTTGACAGCGGTCTGCACCGGTTTTGCCGCGCCAGGCTTGATCGGAATCAGAATAATGGCGTCCTTCTTCAAGCCACCCTCTTTGAGGCCCTTGTTGACGGCATAGATCTCGTCTATGCTCACCCCGTAGGCCTTGGCGATGGAATAGAGTGTCTGGCGTTCGCCTACGACGTGGGAATAGTAGATTTTCCCGTCGCCTCCGCGCACCTTTTCGGTGCTGACCTTGACGGGCTCCTGCGTGTAGGATTGGGCTGAAAGGCCCGCCGGTGCCGAGAGCAGGGGCAGGATAGCCGCTATGTATGCCAGTGCGCGCTTCATTCCGCTTTACTTCTCGGCAGGCTTGTCGGCAGTCTTTGCCGCGCCTCCCTGGGCCTTGGTCTTGGTGTATTCCTCGTTGAGACACTTGATGACATCATTCGTGATATCGAGGGCGCTGTCGCAGGCCACTACAGGAGCCGGAAGAAGATCGCCGGACGTGGTGAGGATGAGGGCGTAGTGCTTCTCCTGGTTGTATTTGTCGAGGAACTTCTTGATTGCGTCAGAAATCTGGTTGAGGGCTACTTGCTGCTCCTCGGCCGCCTCCTGCTGCTTCTGGTTGGCGTAGGAGTTGAAATCATTCTGGCGCTGCTGAAGCTGATTGGCCTGGACTTCGGCCGTGGACCTTGTGATGAGGCCCTTGTTGACCTTGTCCTGGAAGTCGTTTACATCGCTCTGGAGCCTGTTGCCTCTCCTGTTGACCTCATCGCTGATGCTCTGGATCTTGGTCTGGACGGATGTGTTGAGTTCATTCGCCATATCGTAGCCGTCAATGATCTTGTCGAGGTTCACGAAGACGATGGAACCGGGTGCTGCGGATACCGTGGAGGTAGAATCAGCGCCTGCGCCCGCCTTGGCGGACTTGCTTGAAGTGCACTGGCTGAATGAGAGTACTGAGGCTGCGGCTGCCGCCGTGAGGCCGAGTATCAATGAAGTCTTTTTCATTTTATGAAGATGAAATTTATATTATGTTCGAAATGAATTACAAAGGTATCAAAATATCTTGACTTTAGAAAGGTAGGCCTTTACAGTTTTCTCAAGCCCCAAGTAGAGTGCGTCGCAGATGAGGGCATGGCCTATCGAGACCTCGTCCGTCCATGGAATCGTCCTTATGAAATATTCAAGGTTGACAAGGTTGAGGTCATGGCCGGCGTTGAGTCCCAGACCGGCTTCTCTGGCCTCCCTGGCAGTCTCAAGATAGGGTGCGATGGCTTCTTCCCTGCCCGAGGCGTAAGAGGCGGCGTAGGCCGCGGTGTAGAGCTCGACCCTGTCCGCCCCGCATTCCGCCGCCCCGTCAGCCATCTTTGGATCCGGGTCTATGAAGATGGAAGTCCTGATGCCCTTGGACTTGAAGAGTGCCACGACATCGGTGAGAAAAGCCTTGTTGGCGATGGTGTCCCAGCCGGCGTTCGAGGTAAGGGCGTTTACCGCATCCGGCACCAGGGTGACCTGGTCAGGCACGACTTCGCAGACCAGGTCCCTGAATTTCGCGATTGGATTGCCTTCAATGTTGAGCTCGGTCGTGATGAGCGGCTTGATGGCCCTCACGTCGGAATATCTGATGTGTCTTTCGTCCGGCCTGGGGTGGACCGTTATGCCCTCCGCCCCGTAATGCTCAATATTCACGGCCGCTTTTTCTACGTCAGGTTCGTTCCCTCCTCTTGCGTTGCGGATGGTTGCGATCTTGTTGATGTTAACGCTGAGTCTTGTCATGTCTTCATCGTCTTATGCTCAGCCAAAAATATAAAATTTTGGCCAATTACGTCCATTCTTTACAAAATAAGTGCTACTTTTGAAATTCATAATGACATGAAATGAAGATAGGCGTCTACGTCAAGAACAAGGTCATAATCAATGACAAGAGACTGGAGTCCCTCCGGAAGACCCTCCTTAATTCTGACTATGAACTCTATAATATCGAGACAAGAAACGATGTCCGTCCTGGCACCGACCTTGTCCTGAGCATCGGCGGAGACGGAACCTTTCTTTCCGCGTCCAAGCGGGTAGCCGACTCCGGAGTGCCTATTCTCGGAGTCAATCTGGGCAGGATGGGCTTTCTTTCGGAATACAGCCCTGAAGATGTCGCCGAGGCTCTCAAGAAACACCATTATACTATAGAGGAGCGCACTATGCTTTCTGCCTCGATAATCGGGGACGACGTGAAAAAGGACATCGGTTTCTGGCCCTATGCGCTCAATGAGGTTACCGTGCACAGGTCCGGCGGGGCTGTTCTTGGAATAACCGTCACTCTGGACGGGGAGCAGCTTCCGACGTATTGGGCCGATGGTCTGCTCGTCTCCACTTCGTCGGGTTCCACGGCCTACTCCCTCAGTGTCGGAGGCCCTATCTGCATGCCGGATGCGCATGTGCTCATAGTCGCTCCTATCGCCCCTCACAATCTTAATGTCAGGCCTCTCGTGGTTCCGCGTACCACAAAGATAGGAATCAGCATACGGACCCGGGACAAAGAGGCTACTCTGAGCATGGACAACAGGAATCTTCGGATCCTCCCTTCATGGAGGATCGAGGTCTGTATGGCACACTTTTCGCTGAAACGAATCCGGCTCGCCAGGTCAAACTTCTTCAATGCACTGAGAAGTAAACTTTTCTGGGGCGAGGACATTAGAAACAATCCGGATTAGCCCCGGAACGGAAACCAGGAGTACAGAATGGAAGAGAAAATCACCAAGATCCCCACACATGTGTCCATCATCATGGACGGCAATGGGAGGTGGGCCCGTGAGCGCGGCAAAGAACGCGTCTTCGGGCATCTCAACGGCGTGGAAAGTGTCCGCGCCGTCACCGAAGAGAGTGTAAGGCTAGGTATAAAGTACCTTTCTCTCTATACTTTTTCGGAAGAGAATTGGAGCCGTCCGGAAAGCGAAGTCGGCTATCTGATGAATCTGATGATAAAGAGCATAGCGGGGGAGCTTGACAATTTCATGCGCAACGGTGTGAGGTTCCTCGCCTTGGGCAACAGGGAACATCTTCCGGAGCTTGTGCTTTCCGCCATTGACGGAGCAATGGAGGCGACAAAAGACAACAAGAACCTGACCCTCATCCTCTTTCTCAGCTATAGCGGACGCTGGGACATTCTCCAAGCCGCCAGACGCATGGCGGAGGACTTCGCGTCTCATCCCGGAGATCTCGCCGGGGTTGACGCCGAGGCCTTCGGCCGTTACCTTGTAACCGCTGATATTCCCGATCCTGACCTTATCATCCGAACCTCCGGAGAGGAGAGAATTTCCAATTATCTCCTCTGGCAGGGAGCATATTCGGAGTTGGTCTTCACCCCGGTGCTCTGGCCTGATTTCCGTGAAGAAGACTACCGCAAGGCCCTCCTGGAGTATTCCCTCAGGGACAGGCGGTATGGGAAAGTGAAATAATTCTTATATTTGTAAGTTCAATGGAAATTACCGTGTTAAGAATAGCAGGCAAGATAATTCTTTCAGCGGCGCTGGCCGTTCTCGGGGCCTCCTTCGCCCAGGCTCAGTCCGGGAGAGGAGTCGAAATCGACTTCAACCACCCCCGGAACTATGTCGTGGGCGGGGTGAGAGTCGACGGCAACACTTACTTCAGCGACCAGCAGATTATCCAACTTACAGGACTTCAGAAGGGCATGAGCGTCAAGGCTCCGGGAGAGGATATTTCTTCCATCGTGGACAGGCTCTGGGCGCAGCGCTACTTTCAGGACGTTTCGGTCTCCATTGACAGTCTTTCGGCCCAGGGCGATTCGGCCTGGTTCGTCATAGCCATCAAGGAGAGGCCGAGGGTCTCAAGATGGGATTTCAGAGGGGTGAGGAGCGGCGAGCGCAAGGACCTCCAAGAGAGGCTCAATCTCAGGCGCGGAGGAGAATTCTCCGATTACGTCAGCAACACTTCCTGCGGAATTATCTCCAGATATTATAAGGGCAAGGGCTTCATGAACGTGAAGGTCACCCCCGAGGTCAAGAAAGACACCATAGTCAAGAACGCCATCAGGGTAACCTTCAATGTCGACAGAGGCAGCAGGGTGAGAATCAAGACGATAAACTTCATCGGGAATTCTGATGTCAGTGATTTCAAACTGGCCAAGTCCATGAAGAAGACCAAGTCCGCCAAGATTTACAACTTCTTCAGCAGCAAGAAGTTCAATGAGAAGGAATATCCGACGGACAAGAAGAATCTCATCAGCGCTTTCAACGAGGCGGGCTATCGCGACGCGAGACTTTTGAGAGACTCCATCTACTACGTCTCGCCTGACAGGCTGGGAATAGACCTTGTTTTTGACGAGGGCGACAAGTACTACTTCAGGAATGTGACCTGGACCGGCAACTCCGTCTACACCGCCGACCAGCTCAATTCCGTTCTCCAGATCAAAAAAGGCGACCCTTATGATATGGTCACCATGAATAAGAGACTTACCGGAGGCGGAAAGCAGTCAGATGCCGACGTGAGCAAGATATATAGGGACAATGGTTATCTCTTCTTCAGCGTCCAGCCGGTCGAGCTGAACATCCAGGGCGATTCCGTGGACGTGGAGATGAGGATTTCCGAGGGTAAGCAGGCCACGCTCAACAACATCATCATCAACGGCAACGACCTCACGAGCGAGAGAGTTGTCCGCAGGCAGGTCTTCACCCGCCCGGGCTACCTCTTCAGCCAGACGGATTTCGAAAGGTCGATCAGGGAGATCGCCTCGCTCGGCCAGTTCGACCCTGAGGCCATTTCTTCCCCTTCGGGCTATTCCATCATCCCGGACCAGGTCAACAGCACCGTCGACATAGCCTACAACGTCACCGAGAAGCCGTCCAGCCAGCTGCAGCTTTCAGGAGGCTGGGGAGGCAATACCTTCGTGGCCACTGTCGGAGTCAACTTCAATAACTTCTCCACCAAGAGGATGTTCGACAAGGGAGCCTGGAGGCCTGTTCCGCTCGGAGACGCGCAGAATCTCGCCTTTAACTTCCAGACCAGCGGAACCTATTATACTGCCCTTTCCGCCAGCTTCGTCGAGCCGTGGCTCTTCGGCAAGAAGCCTACTTCGCTCAGTCTCTCCGCCTTCTATTCCAGGCAGACTGACTCCTACCTCGCGTGGAACATCCTCAACAACGACCGTTCTTTCGAGGTCTTCGGATTCTCTGCGGGAATCGGTACTCGTCTGAAGTGGCCGGATAATTACTTCACCCTTTACAACGGGCTCGGCTGGGAGACCTACAAGCTCAACAACTGGTACTCCGGATCCTTCATCTTCGAAGACGGACTTTCGCATAACATCAATTATACGGTGGCGCTTTCGAGAACTTCTACCGACCAGCAGATCTTCCCGAGGTCCGGTTCCATCATCCAGCTCCAGCTCCAGCTCACTCCGCCATATTCCCTCTTTAGAAAGAAGGATAAGGGCACGCTTGACGCCGACGGAGACCCTGTCAAGGTAGGCAGCTACAAGGACATCAACTATGACAAGTGGACGTCCAACGACAGGTACAAGTGGATCGAGTACCACAAGTGGACCTTCAAGGCCGACATGTACCAGAAGATTGTGGGCAACCTCGTGGCAAGAGAGAGAGTACAGTTCGGCTATCTGGGCTACTACAACCGCAAGTGGGGCTACTCTCCGTTCGAGGGCTTCCTTCTCGGAGGTGACGGAATGAGCGGCTACAGCAACTACGGTACCGATGTGATAAGCCTCAGAGGTTATGAGAACTATTCTCTCACCCCTACCCAATACACCTCGTACAGCTCCAATTATTCCTATGCCGGAAACGTCTACGACAAGTTTACCTTCGAGCTCCGTTATCCGCTTGTACTCCAGCCTCAGTCGACGATTTTCGCCCTGGCTTTCCTGGAAGGAGGTAATTGCTGGTCTGACATCAGGAACTTCAATCCTTTCCAAATCAAGAGATCTGCCGGTGTCGGCGTGAGAATCTACCTTCCTATGATCGGCTTGCTCGGAATTGACTGGGGCTATGGCTTTGACGACAAGGAGAACGGCGGAAGCCAGTTCCACTTCATAATTGGACAGGAATTCTGATAAAATCACAATACCAATGAAAAAGATCATCATGGCCGCAGCCGCGGCAATCATTGCAGTTTCTGCCTCCGCGCAGACCTACAAGTTCGCTCATGTCAATTACAATGAGCTCGTGATGCTGATGCCTGAGGCTGATTCTGCCAGGGCTCAGCTTAACGCCGCCCAGAAGGAAGCTCAGGACACATACCAGAGCATGGTCGATGAGTTCAACACCAAGGCTCAGCAGTACCAGGAGAAGCAAGCCACATGGACTCCTGCCGTAAGGGACAGCAAGGAGAAGGAGCTTAATGACATCCAGCAGCGAATCTCCGAGTTCCAGCAGAATATCCAGCAGGAGCTCTCCCAGCAGCAGAGCCAGCTTATGGCCCCTATCCAGCAGAAGGCTCAGGAAGCGGTTCAGAAGCTTGCCAAGGAGGGCGGATATATTTACGTCTTCGAGTCCGGCTCTCTCCTCTATGTGGATTCTACCAAGAGCACTGATCTGACGCCGGCGGCCCGCAAGGCTCTCGGAATACCTGCTGGCAGGACTCTGGAAAGCCTCCAGCAGGAACTTCAGGCCCAGAGTCAGGCAGGACAGAACTAATTTGACAATTTTTTATTAAAAAAGGCGATTGAACTATCAATTGCCTTTTTTTCTTAGCATTTATTTGCTAATACGTTTTATTTTGCCAACTTTGCATTAAAAATTATAAATTCACTGATGCGACATGACATCATAGACGTTGATGACGTCGTAATACGGTTTGCGGGGGACTCCGGAGACGGCATGCAACTGACCGGAACCCTCTTCGCCAACACTTCTGCCGTCTATGGCAACGGCCTTTCGACCTTCCCGGATTATCCGGCTGAAATCAGAGCTCCGAAGGGAACCATAGGGGGAGTCTCCGGCTTCCAAGTGCATATCGGCGACCATAAGGTCAGCACGCCGGGAGACTATTGTGACATGCTCGTGGCCATGAATCCCGCCGCCCTCAAAGCCAATGCCAAGTGGGCAAAGCGCGAGGGAATGGTGCTCATCGACCAGGATGCCTTTGATGACGCCAACCTCAAGAAGGCCGGCTTCACCAAGAATCCTTTCGAGGAGCTACACATCGAGGACAGGACCATCATCATCGCCCCGATCACCAAACTGACAGAGGAAAGCCTCAAGGACAGCGGCATGGACCTCCAGTCCATCCACAAGTGCCGTAACATGTTCACCTTGGGCATGGCCTGCTTCATCTACTCCCGTCCCCTCGATTTCGTTTTCTCTTATATCGAGCAGCGCTTCCGCAAGAAGCACCCTGAGATGATCGAGCCTAACCGCAAGGTCCTCTCCGACGGTTTCCACTACGCAGAGAATATCCAGGCGGTGCCTAACACCTACCGCATAGCCCCGGCCAGGTTCGCTCCGGGTCTGTACCGGAACATCACCGGCAATCAGGCCATGGCCTGGGGACTGATGGCCGCCGCCGAAAAGGCCGGCCTCCAGCTCTTCTGCGGATCCTATCCGATTACTCCTGCCACCGCTATTCTTGAGGAATTGGCGATATACAAGAGCCTGAACGTCAAGACTATGCAGACAGAGGACGAGATAGCCGGCATCTGCTGTGCCATCGGAGCCGCCTTTGCAGGCGATCTTGCCGTGACTTCGACCTCCGGCCCTGGCCTTTCGCTCAAATCCGAAGCTATGGGACTGGCAGTCATGTCCGAGCTTCCTCTGGTGATAATCGATGTGCAGCGTTCCGGCCCTTGCACCGGCATGCCTACGAAGACAGAGCAGGCCGACCTCCAGCAGGCCCTCTACGGCCGCAACGGAGAGAGTCCTCTCGTGGTGATGGCGGCCCATTCTCCGGCCAACTGTTTCGACGCCGCCTTCAACGCGGCCAAGATAGCGCTGGAGCACATGACCCCTGTCATCCTGCTTTCCGAAGGTTTCCTCGGCAACGGCTCCGAGCCGTGGAGAATCCCTCAGATGAAGGACTATCCTCAGATCAAGCCACGCTTTGCAAAGGAGGATGAGGCCGGGGCGTTCAAGCCTTTCAGAAGGGACCCTCAGACTCTCGCCCGTGAGTGGGCGGCCCCTGGCCGCAAGGGTTTCGAGCACCGTGTCGGCGGTCTTGAGAAGAACCACGACGGAGTCTTGTCCACCGATCCTGACAATCACGAGATGATGGTCCGTGAGCGCGCGGAGAAGATAGCCCTTGTCGCACGCGACATCCCAGACCTCGCCGTGGACGGCCCGGAGAGCGGAGACGTTCTCGTAGTGGGCTGGGGCGGGACCTACGGCCATATCTCTACGGCCGTAGATATGCTCAGGAGCGAAGGAACCGAGATTTCCTACGCCCATTTCGACTATATCAATCCGCTTCCCCAGAACACGGAGGAAGTTCTGTCAAGATTCAAAAAGATTCTGGTCTGCGAGCTTAACCACGGCCAGTTCGCCGAGTATCTCAGGTCCGTTCTGCCACAGTTCAACTACATTCAGTGCAACAAGGTTCAGGGCCAGACTTTCCTGTCCCTGGAAATTGAAAACGCTATCAAGGAGCTTTTATAGGAGATTTCGACCATGGCAAAATATACAGCCAGTGATTTCAAAAGTGACCAGCAGGTCAGATGGTGCCCGGGCTGCGGAGACTATGCGATTCTCGCGGCCCTTCAGAGGACTCTTCCCCAGGTCTGCGAAGAGCAGGGTCTGGACAAGTCAGAGGTGGTGGTGGTGTCCGGTATCGGATGCTCTTCCCGCCTGCCTTACTATATGAACACTTTCGGCTTCCATAGCATTCATGGCCGCGCGACCGCGATTTCCACAGGAATCAAGGTGGCCAATCCGAAACTTTCGGTCTGGCAGGTCAGCGGCGACGGAGACGCCCTCGCGATCGGCGGCAACCATTTCATCCACGCCATCCGCAGGAACATAGATATCAATCTCATGCTCTTCAACAACCGCATCTACGGCATGACAAAGGGGCAGTATTCTCCTACTTCCAAGTTCGGCATGATTACTAAGACTTCGCCTTACGGGACCGTAGAGCCTCCGTTCAATCCGGGAAGTCTGGTTATCGGTGCGAAGGGGAGCTTCTTCGCCAGGAGCATTGACACTGAGCTCGCTCTCAGTTGCGAAATCATGCTTAAGGCTTCGAGGCACCATGGCTGCTCCATCATGGAGTTCCTGACCAATTGTATGATTTTCAATAATGGAAGCCATACGGAAATCTCTGCCAAGGACGTCAAGGAAGACAGAACCATAGTGCTCGAGGACGGAGAGAAGATGGTCTTCGGCAAGAACCATGACAGGGGTCTCATCCTTGACGGACGCAAGCTGAAGGTCGTCACCATAGGTCAGGACGGAATCACTCTTGACGACATCCTTGTCCATGATTCCCATGCCGACAACCTCGGACTTCAGATGATGCTCGCCGACATGAATTATCCTGATTTTCCTGTTGCTCTTGGCGTCATCCGCGATGTGGACCAGCCTACTTATGAAGAAGGGGTCTGCTCTCAGGTGGCCGATGTCACAGCAAAGTCCAAGATCCACAGCGTGGACGAACTCATCCGCAGTGGATCGGTCTGGGAGTCTAAATAGAAACCATGCCGCCCCATGAAGGGACGGTCGTCATAACACATAATAACCAGTCATATTACAATGAAGACAAGTGAAATAATGGCCATGCTTAAGGCCAAGCACCCGGGAGAGAACGAGTATCTCGAGGCTGTCCAGGAAGTTCTTGAGTCTATCGAGGATGTCTACAACCAGCATCCTGAGTTTGAGAAGGCTAGAATCATAGAGAGGCTGGTCGAGCCGGACCGCATCTACACCTTCAAGGTTGTGTGGGTCGACGACCAGGGCCAGATCCAGACAAATCTCGGCTACCGCGTACAGTTCAACGCCGCCATCGGACCATACAAGGGAGGTCTCCGTTTCCATAAGGCTGTGAATCCTTCCATGTTGAAATTCCTCGGCTTCGAGCAGATTTTCAAGAACGCCCTAACGACCCTTCCTATGGGAGGGGCCAAAGGAGGTTCCGATTTCGATCCGGTAGGAAAGTCAGACAACGAAATCATGCGTTTCTGCCAGGCCTTCATGCTTGAGCTCTGGCGCTGCATCGGCCCTGACGAGGACATCCCTGCGGGAGATGTAGGAGTCGGCGGAAGAGAGATCGGCTATCTCAACGGCATGTATCAGAAGCTTGCCCGTCAGTACCATACTGGCGTTTTGACCGGCAAGGGCATGACCTGGGGAGGTTCCATTCTCCGTCCTGAGGCTACCGGCTACGGTGCCCTCTATTTCACGGAGCATGTGCTCAACAGGGCTGGCAAGGACATCAAGGGCATGAAAATCGCCATCTCCGGCTTTGGCAACGTGGCTTGGGGAGCGGTGAAGAAGTCTATCCAACTCGGCGCGAAGGTTGTCGCGATCTCCGGACCTGACGGAGTCTGCTACGTTAAGGACGGCATGACCCCTGAGATGAATGACTATATGCTTGTGATGAGGGCCTCCAACCGCAACATGGTTAAGGATCTCGCCGACAAGTTCCCGGCCCAGGCCGAGTTCCGCGCCGGCAAGAAGAGCTGGAGCATCCCTTGCGACATCGCTCTTCCATGCGCCTTCCAGAACGAACTCGCTGAGGAGGATGCGAAGGAGCTCGTTGCCAACGGCTGCTTCTGCTGCTGCGAGGTTTCCAACATGGGCTGCCAGCCTGAGGCCATCGCCTATTTCCAGAAGCACATTCTCTTCGCCCCTGGAAAGGCTGTCAATTCCGGCGGAGTCGCCACTTCCGGTCTTGAGATGACCCAGAACTCCCAGCATCTAAGCTGGACGGCTGATGAGGTCGACAAGAGGCTTCACCAGATCATGACCAGCGTCTTCGAGCAGTGCGTCCAGTATGGCGGCCGTCCTGACGGTACTGTAGACTACGTCAAGGGAGCCAATATTGCCGGCTTCATGAAGGTTGCCCGCGCCATGCTTGAGCAGGGCGTCATCTAAAGCTTTACGTCATTCCTTTATATCAGCGGCCCAGCCCTTACCCGGCAAGGCCGCTGTTTCGTGTATATCCACCGCCGGCCGTTTATCCTCTTATTGTCGTTTCCCCGCCACAGGCCAGGAGGTCCCTGGTCATGGTACAATTGTTTCTTTTTATCGCTAAAATGGCTAACTTTGCAGTCTACCACTTTATGCTTGAATCTAAATTCAATCAGAATAAAATATGAGAAGAGCGATCTTTGCATTGGCTGTAACCGCCGTAGTCCTTTCGGCTTGCGGACGGAAGCAGACCAATCCGGTCAGCGCGAAGGTCCAGGATTATGCCACGGTCAAGATCGGCATTCCTGACCTTTCCTACATTTCAGTAAACGGCAGGGAAGTCCTGAATCTCTACAGATTCGCCGCGATGCAGGCGGACAGTATCTATTGGGACCAGTACAGCGGTCTCCAGAAAGAGATGGACGCCCTCGACGAAGGTCCTGAGAAGGACTTCGCTAAAATCAATTACGGTCCGTGGGACCGTTTCACGGGCAAGGCCTTCATAGCCGGTTACGGCGACCAGCCTAAGGGAGCCAACTTCTATCCGGCCGACATGACCGCCGAGGAGTTCACATCCCTGAACGACTCTCTGAAGAACAGCCCCTACACCCTTATCAGGAGGGATTCGGCCGGCGCACTCAAGATCGTCCCTTACCACACAGCCTACAAAGACCGTATCGAAATCATAGGCAGTCTCCTCCAGTCGGCGGCGGACCTGACGATCGTGCCTTCTGTAAGGACCTACCTTCTCGCCAAGAAGCAGGCCCTGCTCACGGATCAGTACGACGAGGCGGACGAGGCCTGGCTCGACATGAAAGATAGCAAGATGGATCTCATCCTCGGCCCGGACGAAATCAACGACGACCAGCTCTATGGGCTCAAGGCCTCCTATGAAGCCTACGTCCTGCTCAAAGATCTCAAGATGACGGAGGAAATGGGGCCGATCGCCGCCATGCTTCCTGACCTGCAGAGACTTCTTCCATGCGACGATGCCTACAAGTCCATGAATCCTTCCTCCAACGCCGAGATCTTTGTCTATGACGCCATCTACATGGCTGGTCACGCCAATGCCGGCACGAAACTTATCGCGCTCAACGAGCCTAACAATGTAGAAGTGGCCCTCCGAAAGGGGACTAGGACCATCCTCCTGCGCAACATCATGGACTACAAGTTCAATATGATAGTTTCTCCGACGGGCCATGTCGTCCTGGGACCTGACCAGGTTGCCGACCTCGATGCCGACGCCTTCTTCTGGAACATCGCCTTCAGGGAGATTTCCCATAACCTCGGCGCCATCCGCACCACGGACGGCCGCGATGTGAACGAGGCCATGGGCCAGTATGCTCTCGCGATCGAGGATGCGAAAGCTAATGCTGCCGGCCTCTATCTTGTATGCAAGCTTCTCGCCGACCACAAGCTTCCGGCCATCTCGACTCCTGAGCAGGCCATTTCGACCTTCGTCGCCAACCTCATCCGCTCCGAACGTTTCGGCTCCAATGAGGAACTGGGCAAGGCCTACCTTATCATCTACAACTATTTCTATGCTCACGGCGCCTTCACAAGACACGATGACGGTAAGTATCATATCGATTATGCCAAAGCCTTGGAGGCCGCCGGAAGTCTGACATCAGAGCTTGTCAAGATCCAGGCTTCCGGAGATGTACAGGCCGCCGCCAAGATCGTCAAGGACTACGCCAAGTACCCTGTGACCTTCAACGCCGATCTTACAAATCTCCGTCTTGAGGGTATTCCTGCGGACATAGCTTTTGAATTTGAAAATTAATAATTATAACAATAACCGATGGCAAACGCTAAGTTCAATGTGAAGTACGCGGTACTTCTTCCGATAGTACTGCTTATCACCATCTTCCTTTGGTGCGTACCTCTTTCATTTTATGGCATAGACGCCCTGACGATTACCCAGCAGCGTGTAATAGCCCTCTTCGTTTTCGCGGCCCTGATGTGGATCACGGAAATCATTCCAAACTGGACGACCTCCGTCCTGCTCATCGTCGTAGCCCTCCTGACCGTATCCAACAAGGGTATAGGCTTCTTCTGCGACCCTAAGTACGGCCAGCTGGTCAACTACAAGTCCCTCATGGCATCCTTCGCCGACCCTGTGGTCATGCTCTTCCTCGGCGGCTTCGTGCTTGCCATCATGGCCCAGAAATACGGTCTGGACGTCACCTTGGCCAAGTTCCTTCTGAAATTCTTCGGAAAGAAGTCCAAGTCCGTCCTCCTCGGCTTCCTGATAGTGATCGCCCTCTTTTCCATGTTTATGAGCAACACGGCAACCGCCGCCATGATGCTTGCCTTCCTGGCTCCGGTGCTTTCCGTGCTCCCGTCTGACGACAAGGGCAAGATCGCGCTTTCGCTTTCCATTCCTATCGCCGCCAATATCGGAGGTATCGGTACTCTCATCGGAACGCCGCCTAACGCCACCGCGGCAAGGTACCTCGCCGAGGCCGGTTACGATGTGACCTTCGGTGAGTGGGCGGTAAGGATGATACCTTTCGTCATCATCATGATCATCTTCTCCTGGCTTCTTCTTCAATTCCTCTTCCCGTTCAAGTCCGAGGAAGTGGTTATCGAAATCCCTGAAAACAAGCGCAAGTCGGACTGGAAAACCATCCTCGTATGGATAACTTTCTTCGGCACGATTCTCCTCTGGGCCACCGAACAGATCACCAAGATCAATTCCAACGTAGTCGCCCTGATTCCGCTTGCGGTCTTCACCGCCACAGGACTTTTCACCAAGGATGATATAAAGGAAATCAACTGGAGCGTTCTCTGGCTCGTCGCCGGAGGCTTCGCCCTCGGAACCTGCCTCCAGGACACCGGACTCGCCAAGGTCCTCATCGAGGCCATTCCTTTCGGCACCATGTCCGTCGTTCTCGTTCTTGTAATAGCGGGTCTTGTCTGCTACTTCCTGTCCAACTTCATCAGCAACTCCGCCACCGCGGCCCTGCTGATCCCTATCCTTATCGTAGTCGCCACCGGAATGGCAGACCCTGCCGCTTCCAACAACGCCAGCTTTACGGCCCTTGGCGGCACACGTGCGATGATTTCCTTCATAGCCATCTGCGCATCAATAGCGATGTGCTTCCCTATCTCCACTCCTCCTAACGCTATTGCCGCGTCAACGGGTCTGGTACAGACAAAGGACATGGCGAAGGTCGGAATCATCATCGGAGTAGTCGGCTTCGTGCTCGGCTTCTTCTGGGTTACCAAGATATTCCCATTCGCTGTATAAGTAGTTTAGAGATAATAAAACATGAATAAGATTTTTGTTGCGGCGGCCGCCACCCTTACCCTTGCGCCTCTCCTTCTCGGCGCGCAGGACAAAGATGCCCGCGTCATCGACGAGGTCAAGCTCAAGCCATATGGCTTTGTGCGCAACTACATGATATTTGATACCCGCGACGTCAAGACAGGCACTCAGGACATCTATTATTATGGTCCTAAGGACTATGCGAAGAATGCCGACGGAGATGACGCCAACGGCAATCCTAACTGGCATTTTGCAGCCATTACCACCCGTCTCGGCCTGGATATCGCCGGCCCTAAGGTCGGCAAGGCCCAGTTCGGCGGGAAAATTGAAGCCGACTTCTATCTCCAGAGTGGTTCTGCCGCTGTCATGAGACTTCGTCAGGCCTATCTGACTTCGACCTGGAACAAACTCGGCAGGGAAGGAGACCAGAAGCTTGTCCTTCTCATGGGACAGGCTTGGCATCCGCTCGCCGCAGATCAGCCTAACTCCATCAGCCTTGAGACCGGAATGCCGTTCGCGCCTTTCAGCAGGACTCCTCAGATCAAGGCCGAATGGACCTTCGCCCCTGGTTTCAGCCTCACCGGCGCCCTCCTTTCTCAGATGCAGTACCTCTCTACCGGCCCTGCCGGTACGTCTCAGAATTACATCAAATACAGTATGCTACCTGAGGCCTTCCTCTCACTCTCTTACAAGAGCGATGGCGGCTTCCTCGGACGCATCGGCGTGGATGTGCTTTCCATAAAGCCAAGATGGAGGTATAACGGCAAGTCGGTGGATGACCGTCTCACGACGGTTTCTCCGTTCGCCTATGCTCAGTACACCAGCGGTAAATTCCAGATCAAGGCCAAGACCGTTCTGGCCGAGGCGGGGGAGCACTTGAATCTCCTCTCAGGCTACGGAGTAAGCAAGATCAACACTGACGGCAGCTACGACTATACTCCGATGCAGAGCTCCGTCTCCTTCATTTCCGCCCAGTACGGCGGGAAACTCAAGGTCCTCGGAATGGTCGGCTACATCAAGCAGCTCGGAACGCGTGACGAACTCGTCAGCGGTGGCTCTGACTTCTTCTGGCTTCACAGCAAAAACGAGGGCAATTTCCTTCAGGGCTACAGGCTGACCCCGACCCTCACCTACTCGGTAGGCAAGCATCTCACTTTAGGCTTCGAGTATGACAACACCGGGTTCCAGTATGGAAAAACCGGCGCTCCTGTCCAGAGCAAGAACGGCCTTGTCGAGAGCGGAAAGCATTGGGTTGTCAACAACCGCTTCCTCTTCCTTACCAAGCTTGACTTCTAGGCCTGTAAAAGCCTGTTTTGGAATCTTTAAAAATTGGCCAAGGCTTTGGAATTCAGCTTCTTCGGGCGAAAGTCAAAGGAAATGAGTAACTTAGATGTTATCAATGTGTTGATAACTTTTTAGAGCCATGGCTGGTTTAAGCTGACTATAATTTCATATCTTTGTTCATGAAGAACGGGCCGGAAGCTCCGGTCCGTTCTTCGTCACTTTATTTATCATAAATTCTTCTGTCCATTATGGATGTAACTGTAAGAAAGACCAACGGCTCCTACGAGGAGTTCGATAAGGTCAAACTAATGAATGGCATTCGTGAGGCCTACAAAACGGCCGGCGAAGAATGTCCAGAGGCGGTGGTCGTTTCGATTGCCGAAAACCTCTACACTTACGACAAGATCACAAGCCGTGAAATTAGGAGACAGGTAGAAGAAAGCTTGATGAGCATCAACAAGAAGGTGGCCATAGCCTACATTCAGAAGTTTGATGCAGGAATCGACCTGAGAAAGAAGCGTGACTTCATCAGGGATTACATCGCCGCCTCGAACCCTGCTACGGGTTCGAAGTTCGACTCCAACGCCAACGTCACGAGAAAGAACATCGTGACCCTCGGCCAGGAGCTGTACAAGGAGAACAACATCAAGCAGAACCGCTACATCATGAAGGACAAGATCAAGGCCATGTACGGCCGCCAGCTGGCAAACCAGTACATCGCTGACCTTGAATCCCATGTCCTTTACAAACATGATGAAAGCGGCACCCCTGGCTATCCTTACTGCGTCGCGATCACGATGTATCCGTTCCTCGTGAGCGGACTGCGTGAGCTGGGCGGCGTGTCTGTGGCCCCTACCGATCTCAAATCATTCTGCGGAGAATTTATCAATCTTGTCTATTCCGTATCCTCCCAGTTCATGGGCGCAGTGGCGACCCCTGAATTCCTGATGTACATGGATTATTTCATCAGGAAGGACTATGGCGAGGACTATCTTACCAAACTTGACACCGTGGTCGAGCTAAACGCCAAGCAGCGCACCCTGACCAAGGTGATCGACAATTATTTCCAGCAGGTCGTGCACTCCATGAACATGCCTGCGGGGAACCGCGGTTACCAGACCGTCTTCTGGAACATCAGCTACTTCGACAAGGCATACTTCGAGGGAGTGTTCAGCGATTTCCGCTTCCCGGACGGCTCCGCCCCTAAGTGGGAGACCCTGGACTGGCTCCAGAAACATTTCATGAATTGGTTCAACGAGGAGAGGAACCATTACATCCTGACCTTCCCGGTCGAGACCATGGCCCTGCTCACCGACGGAGGAGACGATTTCGTTGACAAGGACTATGCCGACTTCACCGCCGAGATGTGGAGCAAGGGACACAGCTTCTTCTGCTATCTCTCCAACAGCCCTGACAGCCTTTCGAGCTGCTGCCGTCTTCGCAACTCTCTCAAGGACCTCGATGTGTCCGACGAGGAGCACAACCACAACACCCATCAGTACTCCATGGGTACGGCTTCCGTATCCACGGGCTCGAAGTCTGTCATGACCATCAACCTTAACAGGCTCATCCAGAATTCCGCCCGCAAGTATTTCAAGGAGAAGTTCGGGCTCACCCTGCCTGAGGGCAAGCCTCTCGACCCGTCGCTCAAGTACGACCGTGCTGACTTCTACAGGTACATGGACGAGGATATCACCGCGATGTGCGAGAAGGTCCACAAATATCAGACGGCCTTCAACGAGACCATCAAGGACTTCCTGCAGGCAGATATGCTCGACGTCTACAGGGCCGGCTTCATCGACATGAAGCGCCAGTATCTGACCCTCGGCGTAAACGGACTCACTGATGCGGCGGAATTCCTCGGACTCAAGATTTCTCCTAACGAGGATTACAGGGAGTTCGTCAATTCGATCCTTGAGACAATCAATATCTCCAACCGTAAGGACAAGACCAGGGAGACGATGTTCAACACCGAATTCGTTCCGGGAGAGAATCTTTCCGGCAAGAATTACAAGTGGGACAAGAGAGACGGCTATTTCGTTTCCCCTAAGCACAATATGTACTCTTCCTACTTCTACAACCCGGAGGATGAGAGCGTCTCGATGATCGACAAGTTCAAGCTTCACGGCGAAGAATATGTCAAGTACCTTGACGGAGGTTCCGCCCTCCATATGAATATTGCCGAGCACCTCACCAAAGATCAGTACAGACAGCTTCTGAAGGTGGCCGCCCATTACGGGACCAATTATTTCACCTTCAACTGCCGCAACACGGTCTGCAACGACTGCGGCTATATCAGCAAGGATACTCTTGTCGAGTGCCCTAAGTGCGGAAGCAAGAATCTCGACTATCTGACGAGGGTCATCGGTTATCTCAAGAGGGTGTCTTCCTTCAGTGAGATGAGGCAGGAGGAGGCCGGAAGGCGCTTCTATATCCAAGAAAACAAGGATGTAGACATGACCAGCGAAGCTCGCAGGTCTGATGCCGCCGATCAGAGCGGAAAGGTTACGGTAAACGCCGGTACTCTGGAGATTCAGTAATGATCAAATACGTCCCTGAAATGACCTCCGTGGTCATGGAGGAGATCCCGGATATGGTTACCCTGGCGGTGGACATCAGCAACTGCCAGGGTAATTGTATCGGCTGCCACTCTCCGTTTTTGCGCAATGATGTAGGTGAACCTCTGACCTGCGAGGTTATTGATTCTCTTATCGACTCTAATTTCGGCGTAAACTGCTTCCTCTTCCTGGGCGAAGGCAAGGATCTTAAGACTCTTCTCTCACTCGCGGCGCATGTCCGTTCCCGCGGTCTGAAGTCGGCTCTGTATTCGGGGCGGCCTGAGGTAGAGGATGAGGTCTGGAAGTCCTTTGATTATGTCAAAGTCGGACCGTACATTCCTGGCAACGGCCCTCTCAACGAGCGCTCGACCAATCAGCGTCTCTATAAAATTGAGGCCGACGGCTCGCGCACCGATCTTACCCCTCGTTTCTGGCGCAAGGGAATCGACCCCAACGTAAAAGTCTGAAATAATTTTTCCGGACCCTTGACAAGGATCTTGATCCGGAGGAGATGATACGAAAAAAGCTGGCGGAATTTCCGTCAGCTTTTTTTTGAATTGTCGGGATGATGCGACTCGAACGCACGACCCCTACGTCCCGAACGTAGTGCGCTACCAACTGCGCTACATCCCGAAAGCCTCGCCTTGCGGGCGAGGCCGTAACTCATTAGGCGAGCTTGTTGATATAGGTGGCGATTCCGCTCTTGAGGTTTGCCGCCTTGTTCTTGTGAATGATTCCGACTTTGGCGAGCTTGTCGATCATCGCGTAAACCTTAGGTGCGTTAGCCTCGGCCGTAGCCTTGTCGCGGGTGTTGCGGATGTCACGTATCGCATTCCTCGTTGTCTTTGCATAATACCTGTTGTGCAAGCGATGCCTTTCATTCTGGCGGATGCACTTCTCTGCTGATGCTGTGTTAGCCATTTTTACTACTTTTTAATATTAGTAGTGGGTACGAGAATCGAACTCATATTACAGGAATGAAAATCCTGGGTACTAACCGTTATACGAACCCACCAAATCCCCATCAGCTGACTCTTACCCGCGAACTTGCGAGAACGGATTCTTCTAAATGGAATGCAAAGATATGGAATCTTTCCCGTATCTCAAAATATTTTTTATTCTTCCTTCTCATCTTCCTTCTGATTATCCCATTCGAAGGAGTACATGACGGCTTCAACCTGGCGCAGATACTGGCGTTTGTCGTACTTCGGCGCATAGACCCAGCCGTCAAGTACGATGATCCATTTTCCGTCCTTGCTATAGAATGAATGGGAGACGAAAGGCCCACCCATGTAGTCGTTGACAACCTCCCAGAAGCCACGGCACTGGGCGAACTGGCGTCCGCGGAAACGGATGAATTCGACGCTCGGCTGGATAAAGGTGCTGGTAGTCATGTAGGAACTGTCTCTCTGGCCAGGAACATTCGCCTTCATGAATTCGTTCCTGTGCGCAATTATACTCTCGAGCGAGAAATTGTTCACCTCTGAAGCCGGGTACTTGTAGATGAAGATGCCCTGGGTGGTGTACTGCTTGTCATCGGTTATCCACATGAAGTCGTCCGTCTCCTTGCGAAGCTTGTATCCGCTTGGAAAATGTGGCGCGCCGCCTCCGGTGAATTTGCGTACCGCCTCGGCGATGCTTACTTCTTCGTAGAGCTTGGAGTTGGCGATGATCCTGTCCCGCTCGGCCTGCTCAAAGACTCCGGCGACTTTCTCTCCGTTTTCATCGAAGATCTGTTTCGCGGACTCCGGGGTCTTGGCGTTGAGCTGGACGAGAGTCTGCGGATGGGCCCAGCGGTCTGTGCGGTAGACAACACCCTCCTCTGTCACTGAAGGGTCTATGTTGAAGGTGAATATGTTCCTGTGGATCTTGAAGAGGTCCGCGAAGCCGGAAGGGGAGACGTTAACCAGAGTGAACATCGGCTCCGGATTGGCCAGCCACGGACAGTCTCCCGCCATGACGTTTCTGACCGAGGCCCCGAGGTCACCGTCCCAGTTCTCCTTGTCCATCACGATGATTATTTCACCGGCTTTGCCGCTGACGTTAGGCAGCAGGCTCTTTCCCTTGTCCTTGCAGGAGATCGCGGCCGCCGCGAGAGCGATCACACAGATTGCGTATGATAAAAAATTTTTCATATTTATCATTCTTTTAATTAATTATGTCAGAATAGCC
The DNA here is from genome assembly GCA_002472565.1 of Bacteroidales bacterium UBA7258. Classification (GTDB taxonomy): domain Bacteria; phylum Bacteroidota; class Bacteroidia; order Bacteroidales; family UBA932; genus Cryptobacteroides. Next base: position 156,423 of record DKSK01000014.1, read on the forward strand.
TGCGAAAATCATTCCCAAAGGCCAGGAACATCAGCAGAAGAAGAAAGAACATGCCTAAGACCTGGGCTGCTTCGAGGAATTTGAGCCCCGGCTTCCGTCCCGTGAGCATTTCATAAAGCGTAAAGACGATGTGCCCACCGTCCAGTGCCGGTATAGGGATGAGATTCATCACTCCGAGCATTGTCGACAAAAGGGCGAGGAGGTAGAGGAAGCGGTACCAGTCCCATGTCGAAGGAAAGACCTGGCCTATGGCGATGAAACTGCCGACACTCTTGTAGGCTCCTGTGGACGGTGTTGCCACCATCTTGAGGTCCTGGAGATAGCCGTTCATCTGGCGTCCGGCCAGTTTGAGCCCGGCCGGTACGGCCTGGATAAGATTGTAGCTGCGGATTTCGACTCCGGGAATGCGGGCGTAGATAAGGGCGCTTCCGCTTGAATCCACGGCCATTGGGATGGACAGGGTGTCCCCGTCTCTCACTACGCCGGCATCGACGCTTCCGCCGGCGTGAGCCGCGATCAGAGGCCTTGCATCCTGGAGAAACTCGAAGGAAGTCGTGTCAACGGATACAATTCTGTCACCCCTCTTGAACCCTGCCCCGTAGTTCGGAGACTGAGGAGGAATCGTGTCGACGACGAAAGGCACCGCGATATTGAACATCCCGGGAGTGTTCAGCACCTGAGGCATCATTTTCTGGTCCACATAGACAGTGACCGTGTCCTTCCCGCGCAAGACCTTGACTTCATGTGCCTGGCGCCTGGCAAGATCGGCCTGGAGCATGTCGAAATCCTGGGGTACGTAGTCGTCAAAGGAAAGGATGCGGTCCCCCGTGCGGAAGCCCATATCGTAAGCCAAATCATTGACATAGATACGATTATCCTTGTTGGAGACGAAGTTGTCTCCCCAGATCCACATTATCAGGATGAAAACGAAGATGGCGAAGAGAAAATTGTTCAGGACGCCGCCGAACATGACCAGAAGCCTCTTCCATGCAGGCTTGGTCCGGAATTCCCATGGCTTCGGATCTTGTTTCATGACCTCCGTATCCATGGATTCGTCTATCATTCCATTGATTTTGCAATAGCCTCCGAGGGGCAGCCAGCCTATTCCATATTCCGTTTCCTTATGTTTGAGGGAAGGAAAGAGCTTCGAGAACCATCCGTGTTTGGTCGAAAGCAGACGGAAGCCCCCCACGTCGAAGAAGAGGAAGAACTTGTCTACCCGGATATGAAAGAGTTTGGCCCAGGAAAAATGGCCGAACTCGTGGATTACTATAAGGATGGAAAGGGCCAGGACTACCTGGACGGTTTTCAGCAGAATAGCCATTATACTTTGTTTATCAATTCTTTGGCCTTGGCGAATATCTCATTGTTGGTGGCCAGGATTTCGGTGAGCCCGGGTTCCTTTACGAAGGAAGTCAGGTCCATGCAGTGCTCCACGATTGCAGGTATCTGGTAGAAGCTGATTCTGTCGTTGAGATAGGCGGCGACCGCGGCCTCGTTGGCCGCGTTCATGGCGCAAGGAATGTTGCCTCCCCGTTTCGTGGCTTCGAAGGCGAGGCCCAGAGCCGGGAACTTTTCGTAGTCGGGCTTCTCGAAGGTAAGGCTTCCGAGCTGGGCGAAGTCGAGCCGCTTGCTCTCCAAAGGCAGCCTCTGAGGGTAGGCGAGGGCGTACTGTATAGGCTCCCTCATGTCAGGGCAGGCCAGCTGGGCGATCACCGAACCGTCCTCGAACTCTATCATAGAATGGATGACGCTCTGTGGCTGGATTATGATGTTGATTTTCTCCGGCGCCATGTCGAAGAGCCATTTGGCCTCGATCATCTCGAAACCCTTGTTCATCATAGTGGCCGAATCAATGGTGATCTTCGCACCCATCGACCAGTGCGGATGGCGCAGGGCCTGATCCTTGGTGGCCTTGGCTATCTCCTCCTTCGACCAGGTCCTGAACGGACCTCCCGAAGCCGTGAGGTGGATTTTGCTGATCTTGTTGCCCTCTGAGCCCTGGAGGCACTGGAAAATCGCCGAGTGTTCCGAATCTATCGGAAGCAGGCTTATTCCCTTCCGCTTCACGAGGTCCATTACGAGGCCTCCGGCCGTGACAAGAGTCTCCTTATTCGCCAGGGCGAGAGTCTTTCCGGCCTCTATAGCTGCGATGGAAGGTCTGAGGCCGCTGAAACCGACCAGAGCGATTACGACCATGTCGATATTTTCGCCGGAGACTAGTCTGCAAGCCTCGTCAATTCCGGCATAGACCGCGGTTCCGGAGCCTTCCAGGGCGTTTTGGGTATCCTGGAAGAAGTCTCTGTTGCAGATTACCGCAGCCTTAGCCCCGAACTCCCTGGCCTGCTGCGAGAGCCTCTCCCAGCTGTTGTTCGCCGTGAGAAGCTCGACCTCGAAGAGGTCAGGATGTTGGCGTACTACGTCGAGGGTCTGCCGTCCTATGGAGCCGGTGGACCCGAAAATCGCTATGTGTTTCTTGCCCATTCTCTCAGAAATTGATGTATTTGACAGGATCCTCGGCCTCGCCCTTGTACCAGAGCTCAAAGCGGAGATTGTCCCCGTTTTCGACCGTGCCGTTGTTGCCGATAAGGGCTACGGGAGTCCCGGCCTTGACCTTGTCGCCGGTAGAGCAGAGAAGTTTCTGGTTATGTCCGTAGACGGAGATAATGTCGTCATCATGCTGGATAACTACCGTATATGCTCCCATGTCGCTCCAGCCGGCATAAATCACGGTCCCGTCCAGGGTAGCCATGACAACGGAATTGGCCGGGGCGCTTACCTCGACGCAAGGATGGAGCACGGCATCAAAGCCCTGGCTCACCACGCCTTTGAGAGGGGTGAAGAAATGTTTGCCCTCGATTGGAAGAGACCTAGGGGCTCCGGCCATCATGGCCTTCTGCTCAGAGGCCTTTATGTCCTCGCTCAGCAGAGAGTCGTTCGCGGAGACCTCAGAAGCCTTGGCTACGATGGCCGAGTCGGGTTCGTGCTGCCTGACAAGACTGTCGATTCTAATCGGGTCCTCGCCTTCGAAGACTTTCCGCAGGTTCGCGGAGTAGAATTCCCATTCTTTGACCTGACGCTCCAGAGAATCCAGCCTGATTGCGTTGGTGATGGCCGCGTGTCTGGTCGATGAATCAGGGTAGCCCGGGATGAAGGTTCTCAGAGGAGTGAAGGCGAAGATACAGAAGGCGAGAACCAAGACCAGAAGGGTCGCAGAAAAAATCCTGATAAAGAGGCCGTTCCTGGTGAATCTTGTGACCCACAGCGTTTTATGATTGATGTCGTTGACGAGCGAAAGCCTGAAATTCTCCGTCTTCGGTTCCTTATTCTGTTTTGACATTCGGCTTCATTTGCTAACTTTGTATTCCATGGAAAGAGTCATAGGCATAGATTACGGTAAGAAACGGACAGGCGTCGCGGTCAGCGACCCTCTCCGGATTTTCGCTACAGCCCTGGACACGGTTCCTACTGCAAATATAATAGATTACCTCAGAAAATATGCAGAAAAGGAGACGATTGTCCGCTTCGTAATCGGCTATCCGAAGAACATGGACGGGACTCCTTCCGAGGCGGCCGCCGGGGCGGCGGCCCTCTCGACGACCCTCTCGAAAGCTTTTCCCGGGGTGCCTGTGGATTTCGAAGACGAGCGCTTCACCTCCGTCCTTGCGCACAGGGCCATGATAGACGGCGGCATGAAGGCTTCCGACAGGAGGGACAAGAAAAGCGTCGACAAGATCAGCGCCGCCATCATCCTGCAGAGCTGGCTTGACCGCTCTGCTGGTGGCACATCTTTTGCTGACATTCCCAAGCCTGCATTTGATTCCGTGCCGGAATCCCTTTCATCGAAGGTGTCCAGGCGCAAGCATAGAAAACATTAGCGAGGACGCGGAAGGCAGTCCTCGCCGCTTACATATTAAAATGATACAACCAATTTACCTATATGGTTCCGCCGTCCTCAGAGAGGTCGCGAAACCAGCGGATCTGACCCAGAAAGAACATCTCGCCGCTCTTGTCCAGGATCTCAAGGATACCCTCGCCCATGCTGACGGCTGCGGTCTGGCGGCCCCTCAGATAGGGGTCAGCGAGAGGGTGCTGATTGTCGACGGAACGGGCATGACCGAGGTCTATGACTATCTCAAGGACTTTAAGAGGGTGATGATCAACCCCGTGGTGACGGCCAGAAGCGAGAAAACCTGCGAGTATGAAGAAGGCTGCCTGAGCATTCCGGACTTATATGCGACAGTCACCCGTCCTGAATCCATTACCGTGGAGTATTACGACGAGAATCTCGAAAAGGTCAGCGAAACATTTGACAAATTCGCCTGCAGAATGGTTGAACATGAGCTCCAGCACCTGGACGGCCACATGTTCGTGGATATCGTTTCCCCGATAAGGAAGAAAATGATTTCCCGCAAGCTGAAAGACATCTCCCTCGGGAAGAAACATGCCAGATACGCAACAAAAATCAAGTAAGCCATGGGAGCCTTTCATGCATATGATATAAGAGGTGTCTGGAACAAGGATTTCGACAAGGACACCTGCTACAAGGTCGGTTATTTCATTCCTCAGCTTCTTTCGGCGGACAAGGTGCTCGTCGGAAGGGATTGCAGACTCTCCTCGCCGGAGATTCATGATGCCCTCATCTCTGGTATTACGGATGCCGGGGCTGATGTCTATGATCTCGGGCTCAGTACGACCCCGCTGGTCTATTTCGGGACGGCAAAGTACGGTTTCAAAGCCTCAGTCCAGATTACCGCTTCCCATAACCCGAAGGAATACAACGGGATGAAGGTAAGCAAAGCTGACGCTCTTCCGGTCGGACTTGACAGCGGACTCGGACAGATAAGGGACTGGATCGCTGAAGGCCGCCCTACCCCTAAGTCTGCAAAGCCGGGAGTAGTGCATCAGATGGACATTAAGGAAGAGTATCTGTCTTTCCTCATGGGTTACAAGGCCGATCTTTCCTCTCTCAAGCTTGCTTTCGACCTTTCCAACGGCATGGCCAATCTCTTCGCCAAGAAAATCTACGGAGCTGAGCCTTACTATATCAATGACACCTTGGATGGTTCCTTCCCCGGCCACGAGCCTAATCCTCTGATTCATGACAACATCATCCCTCTGGAGAATCTGGTCAAAAAGGTCCATGCCGATGCCGGCGTGATCTATGACGGGGATGCAGACAGGGTGATGTTTGTCGACGAGAAAGGACAGAACATAGCGCCGGACCTCATTATCGCCCTCCTTGCCCATTATTTTGTTGACGAGAGAGGAGAGAAGGGGATTGTCCTTCAGGATATACGCAGTTCCAAGGCCATCGCCGAGTATCTTGCTCCGATGGGTCTTGATGTCCACACCTGGAAGGTCGGCCGCGCCAATGCCGCGGTCAAGCTCCGCGAACTCGACGGTCTGTGGGGAGGCGAGCTTGCCGGGCATTACTATTTCCGTGACTTCTTCTATTCGGACAGCGGACTTCTTGCTTCTCTTCTCGTGCTGCGTATCGTTTCCCGCGCCCGACGCGAGGGCAAGACTTTCAGCGAGCTTATCGGGGGTATAGCAAGGTATCAGAATTCGGGAGAAATCAATTACCGGGTTGAGGACAAACAAGCGGCCATGGATGCCGTCCGTGAGTATTTCACCTCCAAGGAGAAACCGACTGCGATGATGGATTTTGACGGCTACCGCGTAGAGTTCCCTCACTGGTGGTTCAACATCAGGCCTTCGAACACGGAACCATATCTCCGCTTCATCTGCGAAGCCACCACAAAGGAAGTTCTCGATGAAAAAATCGCCGAGACCGACGAGATATTAAGGACCCGCTTCGGCGCAACCAGATAGCCCATGAATCTTACATATTTGAAATTTTCTATGGCCGCGGCCGTGACCATCATATCCGCACTCGCGCTACCGGCCCAGAATGACACCATGAAGTCGAAGCCCGAGGTTCTGGTCCCGAGGCCGTCCCTCGAATCAGTTCCTTCTATGGATGCTTCCAAGAAGGTGCTCGACACCTTGGATTTTGATGATTCCGGTCTCCAGATAGTCCTTTACTCTGACAACACATGGAAATATTACAAGGGCCCCGGCTACATTCTGGACAATTCGGTCTTTGATGAGAAATGGACCTCAAATTATCCTGATTCATACAGGATTCCGCTTGACAGCATCCCTGAAAGGACTACAATCTGGGTGGTAGATACTCTGAGCGACTACCGCTGCCCTGACATCGCGAAAATCTATTCGCCCTTCGGCTACCGCCATGGGCACCGCCACAGCGGAGTCGACATCCCTCTTCGTACGGGCGACCCTGTCTATGCCGCCTTCGCAGGAAAAGTCCGTTTCTCGAAGTATTACCACGGTTACGGCAATCTCGTCATAATCAGACATGAAAACGGACTGGAGACCTTTTATGCCCATCTTTCGAAGAGAAATGTAGAGGAGGGAGACTGGGTTGACGCCGGACAGCAGATAGGTCTGGGCGGGGCGACTGGACGCGCCACCGGGGCTCATCTGCATTTCGAGACTCGTTATAAGGGCTATGCTTTTGATCCTCAGAGGATTATCGATTTTGAGAGTGGGGAGTTGCGCAATCGCGTCTTCACCCTTGACCGCAGCTATCTTGATATCAGAAGCCGCTTTGATTCCGATGAGAAAGCAAATCTTCTGGCGGACTCCAAGAGTGTAAATACCGCCCGTGAGGCGTCAAAGTCTTCTCCGGCCTCTTCCACTTCTGCGGTTTATCACACGATAAGGAAGGGCGACACCCTATATAGCCTTGCCCTCCGCTACCATACGAGTGTCAAGCGTATCTGCGCCCTCAACAACAACTTGAGTTCTGGGACAACTCTCAAACTTGGCCGCCGCATCCGCATAAAATAAGCCCTAGCCTCGGATGGAGCCTTCTCTCGCGCAGCCCCGCTCCTGAAAGTTTGAATATCCGAATATCCGCCTCGAACGTCCGGATATCCGGATATTTTCATTATTTTTAGGCGGGAAAATCCACTAAACACTATGAACAAAATATTGATTATCGGAGCCCTCTCTCTGGCCCTGACCATGGCCGGCTCAAATGCTTCCGCCAGAAAAACCAAACAGACACCAGCCACAAAAGAATTCCATTTCAAGACAGGCGATGATGAGCGGAGAGATGCCTTCGTCAGCGATCTTATGTCCAAGATGAGCCTCGAGGAAAAACTCGGACAGCTCAACTTGGCCTCATCCTGGATGTTCCGCTCCACTGCCTCCGACTCCCAGAAGGAAGAAACGATGGAGGGAGTCAGAAAGGGGATGTACGGGGCTCTCTATGGCTTCAATGACGTTGCCCAGCTCCGCCAAATCCAGGAAGAGGCCATCAAAGGGAGTCCGAACAAGATTCCATATTTTTTCGGCATGGACGTAATTCATGGGCTTGAAACAGCCTTCCCGATTCCTTTGGCCATGGCTTCTTCATGGGACACGACTATGGTGCGGCAGGCCATGAAGATAGCAGGAACGGAAGCAAGGGCGACCGGCATCACCTGGGTTTTCAGTCCTATGGTGGACATCTGCCGCGACCCTAGATGGGGCAGAATAGCCGAAGGCAATGGCGAAGACCCTTTCCTCGGAGGAGAGATGGCCAAAGCCTATGTGAGGGGCTATCATGAGGCCGGAGTCATCCCTTGCGTAAAGCATTATGCTCTCTATGGCGCAGCCCTCGGAGGAAGAGACTACAATTCTGTCTTCCTCTCTCGTCAAGAGGCTTTCAACGGCTACATGAGGCCATATCAGCAGGCCGCCCTCGAGGGAGCCGAATCCTTCATGAGTTCATTCAATGAGTTTGAAGGAATCCCAGCCACCGCCAACCATTATCTTCTTACCGATGTCCTACGTGGTATGTATGGCTTCAAGGGCTTCGTCGTCAGCGATGCGACTGCCGTCATGGAAGTGAGCAGGCATGGACTCGGCGACCTCCAGGAGGTCTCGGCCCTTGCCCTGAAGGCCGGGCTCGACATGGACATGAATTCGAATGGCTTCATCGGAACCCTCAAGAAGTCGCTCTACGAGGGTAAGGTCAGCATGGATGACATTGACCTTGCCGTCCGCCGCATTCTCAACGTGAAATGGAAGCTCGGTCTCTTCGATGATGCTTATAACGCCCTGGATGTCAATGCGCCGGCGGAACAGGTCTACACTCCTGAGAATCGCTCCTTCGCCCGCACCCTTGCGGATGAATGCATTGTCCTTCTCAAGAACGACGGCGTTCTTCCTCTGAAGAAGAGTGTCAAGGTGGCGATAGTGGGCCCTCTCGCCGACAATCCTTCCGAGATGCTGGGTTCATGGTCTATGTCAAGTCATGGTGCTGATTGTATTTCGTTCGCCCAGGGACTGCGCTCAGTTCTTGGATCGTCCAATGTTTCAGTGGCCGAGGGCTGCTGGGTCACGGCCGATTCTACCGAGGAGGAGATTCTTCGAGGCGGCATGACAGCCGGTCTTTTCGGCGTCGGACCTTCTGCTCCGAAGGCTCATCAGAGACCTCTTGACGAGATGATAGACGAGGCTCTTAGAGCCTCTGTGGGCGCGGACGTAGTGATTGCGGCCCTGGGCGAGCTCAACGCAATGAACGGCGAGGGTTCTTCCCGTTCGGACATTTCTCTTCCGGAGCCTCAGAAAAAGCTTCTCAAGGCCCTCGGCAAGCTCGGAAAGCCGATCGTTCTTCTCCTCTCGACCGGCCGTCCTCTCGTGCTGACCGAGGAGGATGCCGACCCTTCGGTCAACGCCATCGTATGTTCATGGAACCTTGGTTCCGAGGCCGGTAATGCCGTGGCCGATGTCCTTTTCGGGGACGTGAATCCTTCTGCGAAAATTACCGCAAGCTTTCCTCGTTCGGTCGGCCAGCTCCCGACGGTCTACTATAATCATAAGTCTACCGGAAGGCCTTGGCCGGACTATAAGTCTTATAAGCGTTTCAGCTCAAATTATCAGGATGTCATCAACGCTCCTCTCTATCCTTTTGGCTACGGCTTGAGCTATACGACCTTTACTTACGGGGATGTTTCCCTTTCTGAGGCTTCGATGCCTGAAGACGGGACCGTCACGGCTTCCGTAAGGGTGACCAACAGCGGATCGCGTCCGGGTGTCGAGGTCGTGCAGTTGTACATCCATGACATTTATTCGACCTCTACCCGTCCGGTGAAAGAACTCAAGGGTTTCCAGAGGCTTTCTCTCGAGCCGGGGGAGTCCAAGGTCGTCAGCTTCAAGATCAACGCCGACCTCCTCTCCTACTATAACCATGAGCTTGAGTGGGTAGCGGAACCTGGCGATTTCGACATCATGATCGGCGGCAACAGCCGTGACGTTAAGTCTGCCCGCCTGACTCTCAGATAAGCACCCGCCAAGGCTCTGTTCCTTCATCTCTCCCGTTAATACACAAAAAAAGTGGCCACCTGACTGATAATCAGATGGCCACGTTAGTTTATCGTGAAAGCCTAGTCGCGGAGATACGCTCCTTCTTCACGAAGCTGCTTCTGGAGTTTTGCCACATCCACCTTTTGAACAGGAACTCCGTCATTTGCGGCTATTGCGGCAGCCTTGCCGGCAGCCTCTCCCATTGCCATGCAGATTGGCATGACGCGGGTCGAGGCCATGGCCTCATGGGTCATCGATGCGCAGCGGCCTGCGACAAGGAGGTTTGTCACCTTCTTAGGGACAAGGCACCTGTAAGGGATGTCGTAGCAATCAGAGCACCATTCGAGCGTGCAGTCTCCTCCAATCGGATGATGTAGGTCGATAGGGTAGGCGGCTACGGCGATTGCGTCGTCGAAGCGGCGGCACTTGAGAATGTCGTCGGCAGTCATCATGTATTCGCCTTCGATTCTGCGGCTCTCGCGGATCCCCAGGAACGGAGTTGTCTTGTCAACCCAGGCGTTCTCGAAGCCCGGCACGTACTTCTTGAGGTACTTGACCACGTCTTCGTTCTGCTTGATGGATACTTCTTCGCCATAGGTGTAGCTCTCCGGCTTTGTGGAATCGACTCCGTTGACGCGGCTCATGTTGATCCACGCCTCGTCTTTCTTCATTCCTGTCACGATAATCGTCCTGTCGACAGGAAGGTCGAGCCCGTCATGCTCGCGTGCGTCGATAATCTGCTGCCTCATGCCCACGAAGACGAAATTTTTGTCCTCGCGGAAGAACTCGTTAGGAATGGTGTCTGACTCGTACTTCTCAGGATGGTCTGCAATCTCCTTGCGGAACTCCGCCATGTCCACGCCTCTCATGTCGAACATGAGGGAAGGTGGCTGCATGTGACCGCCCTCGTTGCCTTTCTGACAAGGAACGCCTGCCCTGAAGGCTACGTCGGCGTCTCCTGTGCAGTCTATTATTTCCTTGGCGAGAATGGCCTCACGGCCGGCCTTGCTGTCGATGATTACGCCCTTGACCTTATCACCATCCATGATGACATCGGTGAAGAAGACGTACATCAGAACGTCGATGTGGTTCTCCTCCATGATGCCCCAAGATACCTTCCCGACGAGGTCAGGATCAATCATGGTAAGGCTGACATGCAGAGGGCAGGGTCTGTGCTCGGTTGCGCCTCCAAGAGCCTTGAGACGATCTACGAACTTCTGCGGAAGCCCCCAGATGACTTGGTTGCCTTTGCGGCCGAGGAAGCCGTTCAGCGGCAGACCGAGGACAAGGTTGCCCCCGAGGAAGCCTCTGGATTCAATCAGCATTACCTTCTTCCCCTGATTGGCGGCAGCCCATGCGGCAATAATGCCTGTAGGGCCTCCGCCTACTACAAGAATGTCGGTTTCGGCACGAACAGGAATTTCACGCGCCGGCTCATGGATTCTCTTGATTTCGCTCATTATTGGAATTATTCTTAATGTGTTGTGTATGTTAATTTGCTTTGACTTCTTCCGGCTTCGGCTCACGTCTGACCATCTTCCATAAGACGAATGCAGCAATGATGTGGAGCAGAGACATTATGAAGAAAAGCTTGTTTCCCATGGTGTTAAGCATCGAGCCCACAAGCTGGTTGAAGACAGATCCGCCTATAGCTCCGGCCCCGCAGGCTATACCGACAACGGTAGAGACATTGGGCAGCGGAAAGGACTCTGCCATCACGACCCCGATATTGTAGAGCCATGTGAGGCACATCGCTGCGATGAGGCAGAATATTATGATGACAAGCGCAAGCCTCGCATTGAAACCTATTCCCTGCCACTCGCTGACGTAGGGCACGAGGGCGCAAAGCGGAGCGAAGATGACAGAAGCCAACATGATCTTTTTACGGGCGAGGAGAGACGGCGTTCCGTGGCGGACCATCCTGTCCGAGATGGCCGATGCCAGCACTCCGCTGATGGCTCCAACAAGGAACGGAATCCCACCGATATATTGTATCATGTCAAGAGTCTGCTGTTGCGACAGACCCTGCCTCTCTCCCATAGTGCGCAGGAAACCAGGCAGCCAGAAAGAACAGAAGTACCATACAGGATCGCTGACGAGCCTGACGAGGAGACAGCCCCAGAGGGAGCGGGTCTTGAAAAGATCCTTTAATGAGAAGGCCCACTCATCGGTCTTGCCATCATCGCCGGACTCGGCTGCGGTGCTCTGGTCCAGAATCTCCTTCGGTGGCTCCGAGTAAATCATGAACCATATTAAGGAAATGATGATTCCGATGAGTCCGGCTATGATGAAGACTTGATTCCATGGCAGATAGTGCGAGAGCCAGGCGATCACGGCCGGAGCTATCATCGCCCCGATGGAGCCTCCGAATTGGCACAGGCTGTTCGCCAGGGCCCTTTTCTGTTTCTCGAACCATACGGTTACGACAACGACCTGGCCGGAGAAGATAATCGGCTCGGCGATCCCGAGAAGCCCGCGGAAAAATGTGAATTCCGCTATGTTTCTGGAAATACCGCCTCCGATACAGGCCAGAGACCATAGAAGTATGCCGCCGAACATGACTTTCCTCGATCCGAAACGGCCTATCAGCATTCCGCCTACCGGATACATCAAGGCATAGCAGATAAGAAAGACATTGACAATCCATGCATACTCTAAGTCGCCGACATTGAAAGACGTGAGAATCTCAGGCTTCAGGATTGAAAGCAGCTGCCTGTCGAGATAATTGCAGACTATCGCTATGAAGATAGTTGCGACTATGTAGTTTCTATGTCTATTAGGATTCATTGTGCTTGTTCCAAACCGGCTATTTTTCTGTACCTCAAATACCTTCTCATGAGGACTCTGTGCATCTGGGGATCAGGTTTCCATGTCTTTACAGCCTTCTGAGCTATGGCATCCCGCGCAGAAGCCACATCCGGGTAGATGCCGGCCGATACGGCTGCGTGGACTGCGGCCCCGATGGCGCATGAATTTGAATTCGCCGCCGCCGAGATTTCCATCCCCAAGGTGTCGGCCATCATTTTCATGACGAATGGCGATTTCAGGGATATGCCTCCGATTCCCATCAGCTCCCCGATTTCGATTCCGTTATTCATATAATTGTCGATCACGGCTTTAGATGCGAAGGCGGTAGCTTCAACGAGGGCTCTGTAGATCTCAGGCGCCGATGACGAAAGCCTCAGGCCCATGATTGTCCCCGTCAGGGAAGTGTCAGGAGAGGGAGACCTTCTTCCGTTGAGGTAGTCCGTGGCTATGGCCGCATCATCGCGGAAAGGAAGCTCAGAGGCGGCCTTGTCGAGCTTTGAAAGCAACTTGTTCTCAAGCGTCTTCACCTTTTCCTCTCCTATCAGCTCCCTTCCTTCCTCCAAAGGCCAGCTTACCAGACTCCTGAACCATGAGAACACGTCTCCGAAGGCCGAGAGACCAGCCTCGAAGCCGATATGGCCGGGGATGATTCCGTCAGGTACCTGTCCGAATACTCCCGGTATGATTTTGTCAGGGAATGTTTCTTCCGGCATCACGGCCATATAGCAGGCCGATGTGCCCATGTTCATTACGAGCTTCCGGTACTTGATTCCGGCGCCCACGGCCCCGGAATAAGAATCAACGTTCCCCACACCCACAGCGATGCCTTCATTCAGGCCGAGGCGTTCCGCCCATTCTTTTGTCAGAACGCCGGCCTTCTCCGAACAAAAATAATGCTTGCGCGGCAGGTGGAATGAAAATTCGACAAGCCTCGGGTCCAGCTTCTTCATGAAGCCTTCTGGCGGATAACCACCCCATTCGGCTGAATGCATATGCTTGAGGTCGCAGATGCAGTGCCCGGCCTTTAACTCGCCGAGACTCTTGCAGCCTGTCAGCACTGCGGGTATCCAGTCGCAGCATTCAACAGCGCCCCAGGCGGCGTTGGCCGCTCTGGGATTCGTTTTGAAAATATGGAGTATCTTCGACCAGAAATTCTCCGGGGAGTAGTCTCCGCCGCAGTTCTTGGCATAATTTACCTCAGAGGACTGGCAGAGGGCTGTGATTTCTCTTGCCTCGGCATCGGAAGTGTGGTCCTTCCACATTATGAACATGGCGTCCGGATCATCCTTGAAGTCTTCCGTGAGTCCGAGCGGTGTGAAATTCTTGTCCACGAGACAGGGGGTGCTGCCGGTGGTGTCGAGACTGAGAGCGGCGATGGAATCCTTGTAAGGCCCCACGATTTCACGGCAGACCTTCTCCAGGCAGTCAAGATAGTCTGCCGGATATTGTCTGAACTGCTGCTTCGATGGGTCACAGAAATCCCCGCGCTTGTATCCCGGATATTCAACCGTGGCTTCGGCAAGGCATTCGCCGTCCGCGGTGTCCACAATGATGCCTCTTACCGATGCTGTGCCGAAGTCCAGGCCCAGCACGCAAGTCTTCTTCATTATGCCTGATCCCTGAAATATACTCCTTCCTCCTTGAGCGCTTTCTGGAGAGCGCTGATATCTACATTCCTTGGAGCGACATCTTCCTCTACCGCCAGTGCCGCAGCCTTTCCTGCGGCCTCTCCGACGGCCATGCATGTCGACATGACTCTGATCGAAGCCAAAGCCTCGTGGGTTGTTGAAATGCAGCGTCCTGCGACTATCAGATTGTCGACCTTCTCCGGAATGAGGCACCTGAAAGGAATATCATAGCAGTCAGGGCACCATTTCATAGTGCAGTCTCCTCCTTTCGGGTGATGGAGGTCGATAGGGTAGCTGGCTACCGCTACTACGTCAGGGAAATGACGGCAAGAGAGAATGTCGTCCCCTGTAAGAACATACTCTCCCACGATTCGCCTGCTTTCGCGTATTCCGAGGAAAGGAGCTTCTCTGTCTACCCATGCATCCTTGAAGCCAGGGACATATTTCGTTAGGAACTTGACAACGTCTCCGTTCTGGCGAAGCGACACTTCTTCTCCATGCGTATAGCTTTCAGGCTTTGTGGAGTCGACTCCGCTCACTCTGGACATGTTGATCCAAACTTCGTCCTTGCGCATGCCGGTAATGATGATGGCCCTTGAGACAGGGAGTTCCAGCCCTTCTTCTTCTCTTGCTTTAATGATGAGGTTTCTGAGGCCTACAAGCACGAAATTCTTGTCTTCTTTGAAGAATTCGTTAGGGATTGTGTCGACCTCGTATTTGTCCGGGTTGCCGGAAATCTCGCGGCGGAACTCCTCAAGGTTTACGCCTCTCATGTTGAACATCAGGGTCGGCGGCTGAAGTCCGCCATTCTCATCACCCTTGAGGCACTCGACACCGGAGCGGAATGCTACGTCACCGTCTCCCGTGCAGTCGATGATCTCCTTCGCCAAAATGGCCTCGCGGCCGGATTTGCTCTCGATTATCACACCCTTGACCTTGTTGCCATCTTTGATCACTCCGGCACAGAAGACGTACATCAGAACGTCCACTTTGCATTCGTCCATGATTTCCCATGCGACTCTGTCCACAAGGTTAGGATTGATCATTGTCAGGCTGACATGGAGAGGGCATGGCCTGTGCTCCGTGGCGCCGCCAAGAGCCTTCAGCCTGTCGATGAACTGCTGCGGCAGACCCTTTATGATTTGGTTACCTTTCCTTCCGAGGAATCCGAGGATTGGAATTCCGATTACAAGGTTCCCGCCCAGAAAACCGCGGGATTCAATGAGCATCACCTTGTGCCCGCGCTTTGACGCGGCCTGAGCCGCAATGATTCCGGCAGGACCCCCGCCTACTACGAGAATGTCAGTTTTTGCGCGTACAGGAATTTCACGCGCCTCTTCATGGATTGCAGTTAATTCGCTCATAGCTAATAAAATTTAACGGGTGCCCTAGAATGCGGACTTATTCAGCTAAATGCTGTTTCGTTCAGTATTAGTGTTGTGGTCTTATTCCGAGGTGTGCCCCTCAGCGCAAATATACAAAATATCCTTGAATCCATTTCGTATTTATAACTTTTTATCTTCGAAACGAAACAATTTCCGCCATTTCCTTTCGCTTTTACCCTCCCATCCACAACTCCGCGCCTCTTCGCCACCTCTCTCTCTCGTGCCTCTCCGTGATTTCCGCGCCTCTCCGCGCTTTCTCCGGACATCGCCCCTCATTTTACTTCTTTAAGTTTCGCAAGTAAAAAATAAAAGAGAAAAGCTAGGTTGAAAATCATGAAGTTCTGTTTATTTCATTGAATATAAGCATATTAAAGTGGTAAAACAATATACGCCTAGCATGCCTAAGGATAGACAAATTGTTTCAGAGTTGCGAAATTATTACACAGAAAACGACGATATTGAACCTCTGTCCAGGAACAAGTTCCTGTTTGCATATGGTTTGAAATCGGGAAATTACGGGCAAAAGAAAGCGGACAAACCGATTTTTCAACCAATTTGTCCGCTTTTGCTCCTCAAGCAGGACTTGAACCTGCGACCCTCTGATTAACAGTCAGATGCTCTAACCAACTGAGCTATTGAGGAATATTTTAGTATTTTCGCTCTTCAGCGCCCACTTTTTGTAATTCGGGATTGCAAAGATAGATATTACTTCTGATTTTGCAAACTATTTTTAAGGAATTTTTCGGGTGAATTTTCTATTTTTTCATCAAGCCACGACCTCTTCATTTAATTGCGGCTATTTCATCTAATACCGGTGTTGTCTGTCCTCCCGGTCCTTTAAGTGCAAAAGGGGTGGCTTTGTACTTAGTTGTCTGTCCTCCCGGTCCTTTAAGTGCAAAAGGGGTGGCTTTGTACTTAAGCTCTCGTTTCAGTACACGTTATTTTGTTTGCCAATAGATTGGTTTCCACTCAGGGTCAGGAGATAACGGTGTTGTTGATTATTTCGAGTTCGTCTTCGTTGAATAGGAAGCGGTCGATGAAGTCCGGAGCCAGGTGTCCGAGGAGTATCCAGGTGAGCAACAGGAAGAGGAGGATCGCTGCTATCCATATCAGGGCTTTCCATATTCCAGTCATGTTTTTTGCCGGCTTTGGCTCTGATTCCGTATCTTCTTGTGAGACTGATATTTCCGAAACGGTATGGGTGCTATCTGCGGCCGGAGTTGTATTAATGACCGACGATGTATCTGCTCCCGGGGCAGTAGCCTCGTTTGAGACTTTGGCGACTGGTGCAGACTCTGAAGGAGCGACTGGTGCCACGGCGACCTGTTCGGCTGGGGCCTCTTGGGCTTGTTCGGCGGCCGTTTCGGCGACAGGCTCTGTGTCCGCTTCAGCAGGAGCCTCGCTGACCTCTTCGGCAGGAGCCTCGCTGACTTCTTCGGCAGGAGCCTCGCTGGCTTCTTCGGCATCAGAGTCATCACCGGCCACATCGCGCGGCGAGGCGGCTTTTGCTTCGATTATGTCGGAGATGCCGCGGATGGCGGCGCTGACTTCCTCGCGTGACTCTTCGTGGGTGCGGAGAGAAACCGGCTCGAGTCCGAAGCCGGACGGGAAAATGTCGAGATCCTCGTCCGCGACAAAGAAGAAATTATTCTCTTTCGTAGCCCGGAGCCTGCCCAGACCGGGAAAGATGATGAATTTCTTCTCCTCCAGGATGCTTTTCATCTCTGAGAGGAATTTGTTGACTATTGCCTCGGCATCTTGGAAACTTACTCCGTTGGAAGACGCATAAAGGTTGGCGATTGCCTCGTCCTGACCGTCTTTGCTCTGGACGAAATATAGTCTGCGGTAGGGAGGATTTATGATATAGCCTTTGTCGGTGAACGAGGCCGGAACGAGCTCGGCGACAAAAGTCCCTACGCCCGGCAACGTCACTTCATCATGGTCGAGGATGATTTCCTTGACCATCTTGGACAAAAGGTCAATATCCATCTGTTTGCTCTTTGTTGCAAAGGTAGCAAAAATATCTTAAGGGAGTGTGCTCTTATTTGTGGCGGTTGAGACGGTTCGGATTTGCCGGGTACCAGCCCTTGTCGACGCGCTTGCGTTGCTGGAAGAGCTCGCCTATGCCCCAGAGTGACGAGGCTCCGGCGACGGCAAGGATAGCTGACCAGAAGGTAGACTCGACGAAGATGGAAGCGGCGAGCCCGGTGATCCCGGCCAACAGGAAGACCCACCAGCACCCGGTGCCGAAATAGTATTCGGCCTTGATGATTATTGGATGGAAAATTCCGATAATGATGAATGTAGCAAGCCCTATGACGATTCCTGTCAGGTGAAAAGCTTCGATGAATTGCATACCGGTCGTCTGTTTCTTACAAAGGTAGTAAAAATGCAGATATTTGCTATTACCCATTTATCGTTATACTCTTTTGGAAATAGACGTGAATCTGCTATTTTTGCCGAATTATAAGTAGACGGCATATTTTCGCCCAAGGTGAAGAACCGAAGGCGAGGACCTTGCTGAAATAGACGATGATATGGCAGATAAGTTGCTGGAAAACAAGAAGTTGGTAAGGGATTTGACAGTCGCATGTTATGAAGTTGACATGAAGAAGAGGCTGCGTCCTTCTGCCTTTATGGATTATGCCCAGGACATTGCCTACAGCGCCGCACAGACCCTCCATTTCGGCTACGACGACATGGGAAAGTATGGCTGCGCATGGGTTATCTCCCGTCTTCACTTCCATTACCTGAAGGTCCCTCATTGGCGTGACGAGCTGAGCCTCAGGACTTGGGCCAAAGGTACCGAGGGCCCCTTCTTCCTCAGAGATTTCGAGATTCTCGGAAAAGACGGGGGGAGGATGGTTGTGGGCACGAGCAATTGGATCGTCCTGGATTCTAATGCCCGCAAGATGGCCAGAGACCCTAATGCATACGGCCTCATCAGCCCGGAATATATCTGCGCGGAGAGTGCGATAGATGAGGTCTGCGGCAAGGTAATGATGCCTCATGGTGTGCAGCCTGAGGTCGTAGGAACCCATGTGGTAGGCTACAACGACGTCGACTTCATCGGACACACCAATAACTCAAGATATATGGCCTGGGCCATGAACGCGGTTGACTATGCCGATACTCTGGAGATGGATATTCGTGATGTGCGCATCGGTTTCAACCATGAGACCCATGACGGAGACCTTGTAACCATCAGAAGGGTCATCGAGCAGACGCAGAAAGGAAGGCGCTATTGCCTTGAAGGCCAGGTGGAAGGCAAGACCTCTTTTGTGGCCTTGATAGAATTGGAAAGGAATTAATTAAGATTATAACAGCTTATGTCAGATTTGTTCGTGGGAACAGGAATCGCTCATTCCATTCTCTTGTTCGCCTTTGTCATAGCACTGGGCCTCTGGCTTGGAAAATTCAAGGTCAAGGGCATCTCCATAGGGTCTACATGGATTCTTTTCGTCGGCATCATAATGAGCCATTTCGGCTTTATGTCCGATCCGACCGTCCTTTCGTTCATGAAGGACTTCGGTCTCATACTCTTCGTTTTCGCTATCGGACTTCAGGTAGGCCCTGGCTTCTTCCGTTCCTTCAAGAGCGGGGGAGTCACTCTCAACCTTCTGGCCATGCTGCTTGTCCTCCTCGCGGTCGGGGTTACCGTTGCGATAAAGGCGATTACTGGAGAGGATTTGAAGATCATGACCGGAGTCATGTCGGCCGCCGTGACCAATACTCCTGGTCTTGGAGCCGCCCAGCAGACTCTTAACGACGCGATAGCCTCCGGGGCAACGGACGCCTCCGTGGATTCAGCCAAACTTGGCTCCGCCTATGCCGTGGCTTATCCTCTGGGCGTTCTTGCCGTCATCTTCCTTCTTATCATGTCGAAGGCCTTTTTCAAAGTGGACCTTCAGAAAGAGCAGGATGCTTATCAGGCCATGACGGGAGGCAAAGAATCAGCGAGGCGAATGCATTGCGAGGTTGCCAACCCAGCCCTCTACGGCAAGAGTGTCAAGGAGTTGAAGGAATCAAGAAAGGACAGCTTCGTCATATCCAGGATGATGCGTCATGACGAAATTTTCACTCCGGACGACAGCACCGTCTTCGAGAAAGGAGACAAGGTTATGTTGGTTACCACTCAGAAATATGTCGACGACATCAGGCTCATCTTCGGAAAAGAGATTCCTCTCCATCTCTCCGACTGGGAGAAGAAGGTGGAGGACGAGAGCCAGAATCTCCACAGCGGCATGATCCTGGTTTCTAATTCGAAACTTACGGGAAAAACTCTCAGGTCACTCGACATCCGCCACCGTTTCGGAGTCACGGTGACCCGTGTCTACAGGGCTGACATCAATTTCGTAGCCGGACCTGACAGCTACATCGAGGTCGGAGACACGCTCAGAGTGGTAGGTATGGAAGAGGATATAGAGAAACTTGCCACCATGCTCGGCAACAAGAGGGCGCAGCTGGACCACCCTAACCTCATCCCTATTTTCATGGGAATCGTCTTGGGAGTCATCCTCGGCTCAGTCCCTATCGCCTTCCCGGGCATTCCTCAGCCGGTCAAGCTAGGCCTTGCCGGAGGCCCGCTCATAATTGCCATTCTTCTCGGCTTCATAGGCCCGAAGTGGCACATCACGACCTACACCACCATGAGCGCAAATCTGATGATCCGCGAAATCGGCATCTCCTTCTTTATGGCGGCCGTCGGACTCGGCGCCGGGGCGGGTTTCGTGGAGTCGATCATGAACGGAGGTTATTGGTGGATACTCTACGGCTTCCTCATAACCTTCATCCCGGTATCGCTCGTGATAATCATAGCCCGTCTTGTCTTCCACCTCAATTTCTACCAGATTACGGGTCTCATTTCCGGAGGCACGACCGATCCTGCCGTCCTCGCCTTCGCCCAGGGTATGTACGGGACAGACTATACCTCGATAAATTACGCTACCGTCTATCCGCTGACCATGTTCATGAGGGTATTGGCGGCGCAGCTGCTGATACTTTTCGCTCTCTAGGATGACGGGCCTGATTTACCCGCCATTCCCGGCGCCTGTCTATCCGGCTCCTACGAGCGAACATCCCTCGGCCACGATTCCTGCGGGAGCGGAGATTCTGCCCCTTGTCAAAGAAGACGGGGAGGTTATCGGCCGGATGACAAGGGAATATGCGCATGGCGGAGCAAAGCCGCTCCACCCTGTGGTGCATCTCCATATCCTTAACCGCAACGACGAGCTCTACCTCCAGAAGCGGTCGGCAAAGAAAAAGCTTCTCCCAGGCCGTTGGGACACGGCTGTCGGCGGCCATATCGACTATGGCGAGCAGGTGCTCGAAGCCCTTTTCCGGGAATCCTCCGAGGAACTCAACTTTACCGAGTACAACCCTATTTTCATCAAGTCATATGTCTTCGAAAGTCAGCAGGAGAGGGAGGTGGTGAATGTTTTCGCCTGTGTCGGCAACTTCACTCCGCACCCGGATCGGGATGAGGTTTCAGAAGGCCGCTATTGGACGATGGAAGAGATAGAGGAAAATTTTGGAAAATCAGTCTTTACTCCTAACTTTGAGGGAGAGTTCCGCCAGATTCGAACCACGCTGGAGGCTCTCCTCTAAATGTCAGAAAACAGCATAATTTCGAAATTAGTCCGGGACCAGCTTTCAGTCTGGCCCATGGCGGCAGCCAACTTCCGTTCGGCGAAGAACGCCGAAACGAGGAGTCTGGATTCCGGAGGCCTTGAGGTAGTGCTGCAACACAATCCCGAGCGGATAATCTCAACCGCCGGGCCGGTGGACATGGAGGAGATCCGCGCGAGGGAATGTTTCTTCTGCCATAGGCCGAAAGAGCAGAGCACCCTGCGTTTCGACGGCAGGAAAGGCAGGACCTACGACATCGCTGTCAATCCTTATCCGATTTTTCCGGATCATGTGGTCATAGCAAGCACTCTCCACACCGACCAGACCATCTGGCATCGCTTCTCGGACATGTGTGACCTGGCCCATCATTTCGACGGCTTCACCTTCTTCTACAACGGGCCTTCAAGCGGAGCTTCTGCCCCGGACCATATGCATTTCCAGGCCTGCCCGAGGTCTCTGATGCCCCTTGAGAGGGAGGCCGACAGGCTGCTGGGACAGATCGCCGAGACGGAGAGCGACGAGGGAGTGCCGAATGGCTCCGAGATAGCTTCGGTCCCGGCCCATTTGAGCGGTGACATAGAATACATAGCCTCTGTACAGGAGGCACAGGTCTTTCATTACAAGCACTTTACTAACGGGGTCTTCTTCCTTCGCTCGCGTACTTCCAAGTCGCTGGCCAAACTTTTCTACAGGCTCCTTGATTGTGCCCCGGTGGAGGACGGCGAGAAAGAACCTCGCTTCAATCTCCTGACCTGGTACGAGCCTCTTTCCGACGAGAAGCGTCCTTCCGGCATGACCCACGGGCTGGCGGCCTTCGAATATCGCTGCGTAGTGGTCTTCCGCTCCCGCCACCGTTCCCATCATTATTATTCCGAAGGTCCCGACCATCTTTGCATGAGTCCTGGCTGCGCCGACATGATGGGCTATTTCGTCGTACCTCATGAGGACGACTTCAAGAAGCTTGACAGCAGCCTTCTGGGCTCCCTCGTCAAGGAAGTCTCAGTCGGCAAGGATGTCGAAGACGGCATACTATGGAGGTTGCGCCGCACCCAGCCAAGTCTGCGGGTCGGAATCATGGCTGCGGACGAAATCGTCTTCGAAATAATCTCGGACGGGGCAGGTCCGCAGAAAGTCAGCTATCAGGATGGCAAAATCTGCTACAACGGAGCCCTTTATGACGAACTCTTCTTCGAGGCTCAGACCCCGTCAACCCTCTTCGCCGTGCCGACATTCATCCTCCATGAAGTCGTCATAGGCATAGATTTCCATTGGCAGAGAAAGGTGACCCAGACCTTCGCCGGCTCCCTCAAGTTCAAGGTGATAGACGGAAAGGTCCAGGCTATCAATATTATAGGGGTCGAGGACTACCTCCTCAGCGTGATTTCTTCGGAGATGAGGGCTTCGGCCAATCTTGAGTTCCTGAAGACTCATGCAGTCATCTCGCGATCATGGGTCATGTCCCAGCTTGCAAGACCTAAGGTTCATGAAGGCAAAGTCCCCTCGCAGCTTAAGTCAGATTGCTGCGTCCAGGCCGTCGTGACTCAGCTGGACACTGCCATGAATAAGGGGAAAAAGCACTCCCCGGACGACAAGAACGGCGAAACAGAATACATCAAGTGGTTTGACCACAGCGATCATGGCGACAAATTCGATGTCTGTGCCGATGACCATTGCCAGCGCTACCAGGGCCTGACCCTCGCCATAGGCGAGAATGTCCGCAAGGCCATCGACCAGACCTGGGGCGAGGTCCTGACCTATGGAGGCGAAATTTGCGACTGCCGTTTCAGCAAGTGCTGCGGAGGAGTCATGGAGAGATTTTCCGCCTGCTGGGAGGACAAAGACTATCCGTATCTCAGGGTCCTTCCTGACACTCCTCCGGAGGGTGGCAGGCCTTTCTGCGACACCCGCGACAAGGCCATTCTCTCCCAGGTGCTCAACGATTATGACCTCGAGACCAAGGACTTCTTCGAGTGGAGCGTGAGCTATACCCGTGACGAGATTACCGAACTTTTCCGCAGGCGTTCCGGCATGGACGTCGGCACCATAAGGGATCTCATTCCTCTCGAGAGAGGTGGTTCCGGAAGAATCATCCGTCTTCGCGTCGTAGGGGACAAGTCTTCGGTCGTCATAGGCAAGGAATTGATAATAAGGAGATTCCTCTCCGAAAGCCATCTTAAGAGTTCGGCCTTCGACCCTTCGTGGAAAGGTGACAGACTGACACTTAAGGGCAGGGGCTGGGGACATGGAGTGGGCCTATGCCAGATAGGGGCGGCCGTAATGTCCTCCCGGGGCTATACCTACGAACAGATTCTCAGGCATTATTACCCTGACACTGTTCTTGAAAGAATATTCAACAACACAAAATAAGAGACATGAAACAAGATCTTCAATTATTCGAGTTGATCAGAAAGGAAAAGGAAAGGCAGGCGGGCGGCCTTGAGCTCATCGCTTCCGAAAACTATGTATCCGACCAGGTCCTTGAGGCCATGGGATCCATCTGCACCAACAAATATGCGGAGGGCTATCCTGGCAAGAGGTATTATGGAGGCTGCGAAATCGTAGACCAGATCGAGCAGCTTGCGATAGACCGCCTTAAGACTATCTACGGAGCGGAGTATGCCAATGTGCAGCCTCATTCGGGCGCCCAGGCCAACATGGCCGTGATCATTTCTGTCCTCCAGCCGGGAGAAACCTTCATGGGCCTTGACCTGTCCCAGGGAGGACACCTCACTCACGGCTCTCCGGTCAACGTTTCCGGAATGTATTATCACGCGGTTCCTTACGGCCTGAATCCGGACACCGGTCTCATTGACTACGATGCCATGGAGAAAACTGCCCTTGAGGTTCATCCTAAACTCATCATCGGCGGCGCTTCCGCCTACTCTCGCGAGTGGGATTATGAGAGGATGCGCAAAATCGCTGATGAGGTGGGCGCCATCCTCTGGATCGACATGGCCCATACGGCCGGAATCATCGCGGCGGGGCTCCTCAAGAACCCAGTCAAATACGCCCATATCGTGACTTCCACCACCCATAAGACTCTACGCGGACCTCGTGGCGGAGTGATACTCATAGGCAAGGACTTTGATGATCCGCGTGGCCGCACCAATAAGAAGGGCGAGGTCAAGAAGATGAGCCAGATCATTGATTCCTCGGTCTTCCCTGGAGTTCAGGGCGGTCCGCTGGAGCACGTCATCGCTGCCAAGGCGGTGGCCTTCTACGAGGCTATGCAGCCAGAGTTCGTGGAGTACCAGAAGCAGGTCCTCGCCAATGCCCAGGCAATGTGCAAGGAGTTCATCGCCCATGGCTACAAGGTGGTTTCCGGCGGTACCGACAATCATCTCATGCTGATTGACCTCCGCACCAAGTATCCCGAGGTGACCGGACGCCTTGCCGAGAAGGAGCTTGTCAAGGCGGCCATCACGATCAACAAGAACATGGTGCCTTATGATACCCGTACCCCGTTCCAGACTTCCGGCTTCCGCATTGGAACTCCGGCGGTGACTTCGCGCGGTTTCGTGGAGAACAACATGAAGGTCATCGTAGATCTCATCGACACGGTGCTTTCTTCCTGCGCGGCGCATATCACCGAAATCACCTCTAAGGAGCCGCTCACTCCTGAGCAGGAGGCCGGACTCGCAGAGCACAAGGCTGTGCTCGAGCAGGTCAAGAAGCAGGTTCACATGCTCACGGCAGGAAGACCTCTCAACAGGTATTAAGCCGGAACCGCGCGTATTTCTGTGACGAATTCGCGCATCCCACGCACGGATTTAAAAGACAGGAGGTTGACCCGTTTTCGAGTCATCCTCCTGTCAATTTTTGTCCATCATGTAATTTTTGCTTCCCTTGCATTTGGCAGGTTCGTGGGGGAAATCCCGAGTCAACCAAAATCATGGAACGACAATTTGGTAAAATGAAATAGCCACCCCCTCACGAGGTGACTATTTCCGCACTTCATTATCAAATATTATTAGGAAGCCTATCGGCTGAAATTTTCTCGGAAAACTTGCCCTCGATAGCGGAGCCGTCGTTATCGTCGCCTCTTTAGGGCAACGGAACTCAGTAACGCTCAGGGGAATACGAAAAACCTTCTTGGCTGTTAGGTCTCAGGTAATCATCATCCGATGATGCAAATATAGCTTCTTTTTATTTTTTTGCAAAAGGACCCTATGACAATTTATAGATAATTTAGTCAGATCAATTAGGGTGCGGCTTTTCCTGCGCTCCTTCCTCTAAGCTCCCTTCTGCTTTAGACGTCCTGCCTGAATTGGGTGAAGTGCCAGAGAATGATTCCCACGGATACGGACACGTTGAGGGAATGTTTTGTCCCGTACTGTGGGATTTCGAGGGCGAAGTCCGAGGCGTCGACCGCATCCTGACCAACGCCCTCTACTTCATTGCCGAAGACAAGGGCGTAGCGGTGTCCGGGCAGAGGACGGAAATTGTTGACCTTTACGGAGTTGACAGTCTGCTCTATACTTATGATGATATATCCCTCTTCCCTCAGCCGCTTCAAGACCTCCAGGGTGTCATCAACATGTTCCCATTCCACGCTGTCTTCTGCTCCGAGGGCTGATTTGTGGATTTCGGCAGAGGGCGGGACTGCGCAGATGCCGCAGAGGTAAATTTTATCCACCTTGAAAGCGTCAGAGCTTCGGAAGGCGGAGCCGACGTTGTGAGCGCTGCGTATGTTGTCAAGAACAACGATGATTCCTGATTCAGGGAGCTTCTTGTATTCTTCGGGCGTTACCCGGCCCATCTCTATTCCGAGGAGTTTTCTGTCGTGCATGACTGGAAGGAGTTTATCTTGCCGTCGGTTTTCAGAGAGGCCGCCCCGCTTTGCATGGAAAATTCACAGCCGCAATAAAGCTGATTGTACATCTGCCATTCGCGGATGAGGCTGCCACGTCTGTCCTGGAGGCCGCCTTTCCGCCAGTTCCGGCCCCACCAACGGACGATGTTGCGTGGCGGTGTGAGCTCCGGAGACATTTCGCTCCTGGCATTAGCCTCTTCACAGGCGGCGAGTCCGGCTTCATCTACCTGGGCGAGGTCTTTCCATCTGGAAGATGCCAAGGTCGTAGTCAGCACTGTATAACCGTGGGTGGCGCCAAATTCGGCGGCACGCTCAAGCCTGAATCTGAAACAGGACAGACAGCGCTTGGATCGTTCTGGCAGGGATGCCGGGGAATCCGGGGCGCAGCCGACCCTGACGCTGTCCAGCCAGGCGGCATGGTCATAAGCGTCATCAATGACTTCGAAGCCGTAATGCTTTGCGTATCTTACGAGCTCTTCCCTGCGTTTCTGGTATTCTGCCAGGGGCACGATGTTGGAGTTGCTGAAAAAGATGCATGGCTTGAATCCCTGTCCTGCCATCCATTCGAGGATGGCCGTCGAACAGGGGGCGCAGCAACAATGGAGGAGGATCGGCCCTTCCGCCGGCGGGGTGAGCATATCGGCCCCTTTTTTGCTTTTGTCTCTCAGCACTTCCATAATATTTGCAAAATTATCAAAAAATTTGTTTAAAAACGGCCGTCTCCTGCGTCATAGTTATGAAGCCATGCAGGGCGGCCCTTGCATTGAGGTAGATAAACAACCTGAGCCGTCCTTGCATTGAA
This sequence comes from Bacteroidales bacterium UBA7258, assembly GCA_002472565.1. Taxonomy (GTDB): domain Bacteria; phylum Bacteroidota; class Bacteroidia; order Bacteroidales; family UBA932; genus Cryptobacteroides. The sequence continues at coordinate 182,868 of DKSK01000014.1, forward strand.
GAGCTGAAGCCATCCTGGAGGCGGCAAAGTATAGATGACAGAGAATGAGTTCATAACGTTGGTGCCGCATCTGCGACAGCTTGCGCTTGAGTCGGGCAGAAGGGCCGGGGCGAGTGCTGAAGAGGCCGAAGACATCGCCCAGGAGGTGATTATACGCCTCTGGCAGATGTCTGACAGACTGGAGACTCTTGCCTCGCCGGATGCTTTTACTGCGACTCTCTCAAGGCATCTGGCGATAGACTCTTTCCGTAAGTCGCGGAAATTCGCCGGAAACGTGGAAGCCTTGCCCGATTCGGTAAAGATTGAAGGACCGGATGCGGCTATGGAGACGAAGGACAATCTGGCTTGGCTTGAGAGGAAATTGCAAGACCTGCCATCTACGGAATATGCGCTTTTGCACATGAGGCAGGTGGAGCGGCTGAGCGCCAAAGAGATGGCCCGGCGTCTGGGCATCAGGGAGACTTCGGTCGCCACCCTTCTTTCGAGGGCGCGTAGAAGACTTCTGGAAGAAATTAGAAAAAGGAAGTAGCCATGGAACACGACAATAGATACATAGAGACTTTGCTTGATAAGTTTATGGAAGGGAAGACTTCTCTTGAGGAGGAGAAAGTCCTTGAGGACTACTTTACTTCTGCAGAAGACCTTCCTTCCGAATGGGGAGATTACCGGTCCATGTTCCTTTACTTGTATAGAGGTATGAAAGGAGAGCCTGTGCCTGCGGAGCCGCTGCCGGGGGTAAGGCGGATTTTCTTCCCTATATGGGCTAGGACGCTTGCGGCCGCCTGCTTCATCGCTCTTTTCCTTACCGTGGGCTTGATTGTAAAGAACAGAGGTGCAGAGAGCGAGGTGCTCTCCGAGGTTGACAGCCTTGCCTCCCCGGCGGAAATGGGCGCCCAAACCGATCCCGCCTCCCAGCAACAATCTGTTCCCGCGGCAAACTGCGAGTCGGATATCCGTCCGGCTGAAATCTCCGGATCCTCTTGCCAGTCTGTCAGGATCGCCGAGGCCAGCCAAGGGTCTGGGGCTGTCCGCGGCGTGAAGGCCGCTCAGACATTAAACCCTCCTGTTTCGGTCTATCCGGCTGTTCCCCATCAGGACCAGACTCCGGAACGGATGGCGGAATCCCGCCAGCCGACCGGGACGAAAACGGCCTTGGACGAATCCGGAAGGGCGCTTTCCGAAGCGGAGCTTCGCGCCGCAGTGATCGGAAAGGTGCGTGAAGCCATGGTCGCGGCCGCGGGAGAGAAGCTTCGTGCAGCAGCCCTTGATGCGGCAATGAAAGGCGCCGGCTTCGTCCTTGTAAAGAATGAAGACGGCACGGAAAAATATTATGAAGAAAATACAATCAAATACATTGAGCTATGAAAACAAGATTTGCAATCGTGGCTATCCTTGGCCTTATCGCCTCAAGCCAGGCTTGGGGCCAGTCGAGGATCGAGTCTGCCGTCTCGGCGGCCGAGGACAGGTATTCTGCGAGCAAGGATGAGTACTCTATGACGAACAAGTCCAGAGTGACCCTCGACAAGACGGGAAAACGCAACAATAGGGAGACGAGGCTCGTAACCTTCACCCCTAAGGACGGGGACGCGGCTCTTGAAAAGATCCTTTCCGCCTTCGATGCCGACAAGGACGGAGCCTACTACGTCAATCAGTCGGAGGGGAAGGGGAGAGATCTCATCGAAATAGGGGATGTCGTCATCGGATCGGATTACGATTCCTATTATGTTCTCTGCTTTGAGGACAAGAAAGATGCCTCCATGAGGAAGGCCTATGCTCTGGAATGGAACCAGAACGGATCTGCTTTCAGGTTCATGTCGGATTATGGTCCGAGACCGCAGGCTTTGAGGTATGGAAGGCTGAAGAATATAGACCTGTCCTCCATAGCCGATGACATGAATTCTTTCGCTGATTCGATAACTCGGGAGATCAACAAAATTGACTGGAAGGCCTTTGCCGACAGCATATCCATGAAATACGAGGACCTTGACTGGGATGCCTACAGCGATTCCATATCTGTTGCAATCGATTCAGTAACAGCTGCTTTCAGGAATTTTAACCGGCAGCCAAAGCGCCGTTATAGATTCTATTTCGACGGCCCTATGCGTATGGAGCCTGACGGGCATATGGGGGAGTCTGAGCACATGGGGTTCGGTCAGCACTTGGGTTCCGGTAGGCAGAAGGGTCAGGCTATATCTTCCGATCGTGAAAGTTCCTGGTCTTCTAGGCTTTACCGCCAGATAGACCGTGCCGGCAGCTCTGATGATGCCACCGCCTATGTTTCGGAAATCTATTCTCTGTGCAGAAATTGTCCAGACAGCATCGTCAAGGAGGACAGGAAGAAGGCCGCCGATGAGATTGCCGAACTCCGTTCTTCTATGAAGGACAAGATGCTCCGCAAACTGCTCTCCGCAAGTATCAAGGCCTTGAAATAGTCCACCTCTCTCTGCCCGGAATATATTTCCAGACGATGAGCATCCGAAATACCGTATGCAAAAAAAAAGAGCGCCGCGATTGCGACGCTCCTTTTTTTGTATCTAGAGCCTATCCCTTGTTCTGCTCGATCGCGGCCTGGGCTGCGGCGAGACGGGCGATAGGAACACGGAAAGGAGAGCAGGAAACGTAGTCGATTCCGATCTTGCTGAAGAACCTGATAGAATCAGGATCTCCTCCATGCTCTCCGCAGACACCGCACTTGAGAGCCGGTCTGCGTGACCTTCCGGCCTGGATGCCGTACTCGATGAGCTTGCCTACACCCTTGGTATCGATCGTCTTGAATGGGTCGCTGTCGAGAATCTTGTGGCCGAGGTAATCGCCCATGAAGGTTCCGATATCGTCCCTTGAGAAACCATAGGTCATCTGGGTGAGGTCGTTGGTTCCGAAAGAGAAGAACTCTGCGAAGCGTGCCATGCGGTCGCCTGTAAGGGCTGCGCGAGGTATCTCTATCATGGTGCCGAAGTGGTACTCGAGGTTCTGCATGGTCCTGCCTTCAACCTCCGCCTTCACCTTGTCGCAGATAGCCTTCTGGAAACCGAGTTCTCGAGAAGAAACTGTGACAGGAATCATGATTTCAGGCTGAGGGTCAAGGCCTTCCTCCTGGAGTTCAGCTGAAGCTTCGAAGATGGCCCTGTATTCGGTCTCGGCGATGAGCGGGAAGGATACATGGAGACGGACTCCACGGTGTCCCATCATAGGATTGACCTCCTGGAGGGCGGCACCTCTCTTCTCGATTTCGGATACGGATATGCCGAGTTCCTTCGCCATCTCCTCCTTCTTCTCCTTCGTCTTCGGAACGAATTCATGGAGAGGAGGGTCGAGGAGCCTGAAGACTACAGGCTTGCCGTCGGCTATCCTGAGGGTGCTCTTCACCGCGGCCTTGATGTAAGGCTCAAGCTCGCTTAGGGCCTTCTCTCTCTCCTTGTCGGTAGTACAGAGAATCATCTTGCGGAGCTTGTTTAGAGGAACCTCAGAATTGTTGCCGTAGAACATGTGTTCGATACGGAAGAGTCCGATGCCCTCCGCTCCGAAGCGGATGGCGTTCTGGGCATCCTCCGGAGTGTCGGCGTTCGTTCTGATACCGAGGGTGCGGAACTTGTCGCATATTGACATGAACCTGACGAAAACCGGGTTGTCGGATGCGTCCATGGTTCCGAGCTTGGCGGCGTAAACGGTTCCCTTAGAGCCGTTGAGACTCAGGTAGTCGCCTTCATGATAAACCTTAGGATCGTTTCCGAAAGTGACTTCCTTCTTCTCAAGGTTAATCTTCATGGCGTCGCAGCCTACGATACAGCACTTGCCCCAGCCACGGGCTACCAGAGCCGCGTGGGAGGTCATACCTCCGCGCGTAGTGAGGATTCCTGCAGCGGTGCGCATACCCTCGATGTCCTCAGGAGAAGTCTCCTCGCGGATGATGATGACATCACGTCCCTCCATGAAGGCTTTTTCCGCGTCCTCAGGGGTGAAGACTATGGTGCCGACGGCTCCGCCTGGAGATGCAGGGAGGCCATGTGCAATGATCTTCGCCTTCTTCTCCTCCGCAGGGTCGAGAATAGGGTGGAGAACTTCATCCAGCTGAGACGGGCTGACCCTCATCACCGCTGTCTTCTCATCGATCATTCCCTCGTCAACCATGTCGAGAGCCATCTGGATCGCGGCGAGTCCCGTCCTCTTGCCTACACGGCACTGGAGCATCCAGAGCTGACCGTCCTGGATCGTGAACTCGATATCCTGCATATCATGGAAATGCTTCTCGAGCTTGGAACGAATCTCGTCGAGCTCCTTGTAAACCTCCGGCATGGCGGTCTCAAGGGAAGGCATATTCTTGTTCTTGTCGTTCTTGGTGGCCTCGTTGAGCGGATTAGGAGTGCGGATTCCCGCGACCACGTCCTCTCCCTGGGCGTTGATGAGCCATTCTCCGTAGAAATGATTGTCGCCGTTGGCCGGGTTCCTGGAGAAAGCGACTCCTGTAGCCGAGGTGTTGCCCATGTTTCCGAAGACCATGGACTGAACCGTTACGGCCGTGCCCCAGTCATCAGGAATTTTCTCGATTCGGCGGTAGGCGATCGCCCTCTTGCCATTCCAAGACTTGAAGACACCTCCGATGGAGCCCCAGAGCTGATCCTCGGCATTGTCCGGGAACTCGACTCCGAGAACTTCCTTGATCCTTATCTTAAATCTTTCGCAGAGATCCTTGAGCTCTTCGGCAGTGATGTCGGTGTCAGACTTGTATCCTTTCTTGTCCTTGAGCTCGGTCATCATCCTGTCGAGCTGCTGCCTGATGCCCTTTCCGTCCTCCGGCTCGATGCCTTCGGCCTTCTCCATGACTACATCTGAGTACATCATGATGAGGCGGCGGTAGGCGTCATACACGAAGCGTGGATTATCGGTCTTCTTGATGAGTCCCGGAATCGTTTCTGAGCAGAGACCGATGTTGAGGATGGTGTCCATCATTCCCGGCATGGACTGCCTTGCACCGGAGCGGCAGCTTACCAGGAGCGGATTCTTAGGATCGCCGAAAGTTCTGCCCATCAACTTTTCAGTAGCATGAAGGGCGTCCGTGACATCACGGCGGAGTTCCTGAGTGTAACCGCCTCCGAGGGCGTAATACTCTGCGCAGCATTCTGTGGTGATGGTAAAGCCGGCTGGAACCGGCATCCCAAGAAGGCTCATCTCGGCAAGGTTTGCGCCTTTTCCTCCGAGCAGTTCCTTCATCTTCCCGTTACCTTCGGCTGATTTGCCACCGAAGCGGTAGACTCTTTTCTTCTCTTCGAACATAAGTAAAGTTAAATCGTTAATTGGCGTCTGTTATGTTGCAAAGATACTCTAAATTTCTCGTAAACGTTACAATATATAACATGAAATTTTAGACGAATTTGCATATCAGCCATCATTTTGCGCCACCACCTTCCGCTCAGTCAGATCTCCTCTCCCTCCGGACATCTTCCGTTCCTGGCGAACCATCTTCCTTGCCGGGCATCTTCCGTTCCTGGTACTAATCCCTGAGGGCGCCATTGATCAGGTCGGCGAGCTCCTCCGGCAGACGAAGTTCGTCACAACTAATCCTTCCAAACATCTCCATCCCCTTCTGCGTGAGGCTGAATCTCATGCACCTCGCATCTTCCTTACACGCTTTCCTCTTCACCAGGCCGGAATTCTCAGCCGAAGCGATAACCTTCGAAGCATTAGAACAGGACAGCCCAAGCTCATCGGCAATCTCACTCGCCTTCAAGCCCCCGCACCCTTTCTTCACTCTTATCTCCTCTCCGGGCAGCTCAGTCCGATTTCTTGTCCGCAACTTTATCATGTCATCCTTCTCCTCCCTTCCGCTTCCTTTCATCCCGATCGCCTCAGACCTGCCACTCACGCAATGACCTGAAAGCAGACAAACCAGCATAGCTTCATTGAAATTGATGCCAAGCCGCTTCACAAGCGATGCCTCAAATGCCCCCAACGCCTTGTAAATAAGACGAAGGCGGCAAAGACAAGCCGTCTCCATGAACCTACTTCACAAGAAGAACAGACTTCACAGCCCCCTCTATCTGCCCAAAATCCATAGCTCCGACCTGAGCACGAGGCTCTCCATTCATAGGGATGAAAAGAATTGTAGGAATCGACCTTATGCCGAAGAGAGATGCAAGTTCCTGCTCCTTATCGACATCTACCTTGTAGACATCCACCTTCCCGTCATAGGCCTTGGCAATCTCCTCCATATGCGGAGCCGTAGCTTTGCATGGACCGCACCAAGTCGCGTAGAAGTCGATGATAGCGGGCCTCTTTCCTTCAAACACCCACTCCTTGTTCTTTTCGTAATCCATGATCTTCTCTTTGAAGTCCTTCAATGTAAGTTCTTGTACCATAGCTTTTTTCTCTTTTTTGTCTGAACTTGTTCCCGCCATTTCGACCTTCTGGCCGGCCGGATCTTTTTCCGCATTCAGCGTACCGCCCTTTGCTGAGTTACATCCGATCGCCAACAGAGTCGCGGCCGACAACAAGATAAACTTTACTTTAAGCATATTTCAATCGGTTTCCCTTTCAATCAGATTCTCCAGGCGTCTTCATCAATCGGAGTTATTCTTGATAGACTGGCTGAATACTTTCCAATGGAAAACATTGCAAATATAAGTAAAATATTGTAATTACAATAATTTCTTATGGAAAATATTTCGAGTATCTGCCTCTTCCGAATCTAAGTTCCTCTGCACCATGCAATAAGCCCCATAGCGGAAATACTTTTCTCATTCGAGTAGAAAAGCCAGCAATTTCACTCCGCAATCTTAAGGGAGTGGACGAGCCAGACAGTGGGAGGGGCCGGAGGGAGCGAAGCTACCGGAGTCCCCCGGAAATGCCTTCCCTTCCACCGTCTACTCATCAATACATAAAAAAGAGAGTGACCTAAGTCAACTTGACTTTTTGGTCTCCCTCTTGTGGTAGAGTTACAGGGGAGAGTCGCCGGTCCAGAAGACTAGTCGGATGCCCGATGGCTGGGTGGCTGAGGGCTGTGGAGTTTCGGTTGAAAGGCGCCGGGACCAGGGCGGAGCTGCGGTCAGCCCGCGGGAAGTGGCCGCGGGGCTAGAGGAGTTTGGAGGCGAGGTCGGAGAGTTCGGAGCGTTCGCCCACGCGTAGGAAGACGTGTTCGAAGAGGCGCTGATTGTCAAGCTTTTCGCCCAGGTGGGTAAGACCGTTGGACCATTGGTCAAGGTAAGGCTGGTCAATCTGGAATACGTCTCCCGTGAATACCATCTTAGTTCCTTCGCCTGCGCGGGTGATGATGGTCTTCATCTCGTTAGGGGTCAGATTCTGGGCCTCATCTATGATGCAGTAGGAATTGACGAGACTCCTGCCGCGGATGAAGGCGAGAGGCTCGATCACAAGCTTTTCACTCTTCATCATTTCGTCAATTCTCTGGGCCTCCTTGCTGCCCGGACGGAACTGTGCGCGGACTACATTGAGATTATCCTGAAGCGGCTCGAGGAAGGGTGCCATCTTCTTTGTCTGGTCGCCCGGCAGAAAGCCGATGTTCTGGTTCGACAGGACGACGGCAGGACGGGTCACGATGATCTGGTCATATTGGTCTGCAAGCTCCATGGCCGCGGCTATGGCTATGAGTGTCTTTCCGGTCCCGGCTCCGCCTGTCAGAGAAACCAGCGGAATCTTCTTGTTCAGACAGGCGTCTATGGCGAATTTCTGCTCATCATTGCGCGGCTTGATTCCATAGGCGGAGAGCGTCTTCACCAGGACGATCTTGTCTATGTCGGTGTCATAGCGGGCGCATACTATATCGCCGCCATGCCGGATTTTATATCTCTGGTTAGCCTCGGGTTCGGAAGGAGTGATGCCCCTCCATGAAATCGCATTCTCCGGTCCATAGACGAGGGCCTGGAAGTCCTCCTCTCTGAGACTCAGGAACTGGAGCTCCTTCTGGGCGTTTTCTATCCTGGCCTCTTCCACACGGTCGGTCAGGTAGTCTTCTACCTCCATGCCGGCGGCTTTCGATTTCATTCTCAGGTTGATATCCTTGGTGACGAGGGCGACGAAACGGTCAGGATGGCTGTCGCGTACCCACATGGCCGTGGCCAGAATCCTGTGGTCTTGAATGTCGTCTTTGAAGAGGTCCTTGAACTGCTCAGGGAAAGGGTGGTTCGGCTCAACCTTGATATGGCCGAGTCCCTTTCCCAGACTGATCCCCTCAGGCCCGAACATTTTTCCGTCGGTGAGCTTGTCGATGTCACGCATGAAGCCTCTGGCATTGAAGCCCAGGGCGTCGTTACCCTTCTTGAACTTGTCCAGCTCCTCGATGACGGCAATTGGAACTACGAGGTCGTTGTCCTGAAATTTGTGGATTGCCTTGTAATCATGGAGAATTATGTTCGTGTCAAGTACGAAGATTTTCGGCTTGTTGCCGCCGGACGTGCGACCTTCGGACTTGTATCTGCCGGACTTGTAGCCATCGGACGTGCGTCCTTCGGACATATGGCCGAGGGATGTGCGGTCCTTAACGTTAGAATATCTGGTCATGATGGATATTGGTTATTTGCTATTATAGGTCTTTGTCAGTCCTCGCCTTCGCGGGCCCCGTCGCCAAGAAGAGAGCGGAGAATCTCCGGAAGCCCTCCGTTACCGGTGCCGATCTCGATTTCTCTCTTGCCTGGAACAGGATGCCCGATAGGGTAGTAGGCTACATCCTGGAGAAGGAGCTCGGCATCTATATAGTCGAAATCCTGGTCCCGGATTTCCACGACCACCCCTGGAACCTCGGCGAAGAGAAGAGCGGCCTTGTCGGAATCCTTGTAGGCCTCGGAAAGCCCGGCGAGATTAATCTCGGACCCGTTCCCGCCGGCCGTCATCCCGTTAAGGGCGGTGATTAGCCCGCCGTCTCCCACCGTGGACCCGGCGATGACTACTCCGTCCTCCACAAGCTCGCGGACGACCTCGAAGCAGTCGATGAAATAGTCCGGATCCTCTATCTCGGCCTCATGTCCGGCGGGTTTGCCGGTCAATTCTGACAGGAGCGAATTCCCGAGATGAAAATCCCCGGAGTCGAAAGGAATGTAGATAAGCCAGTCGGTAGAACATTCGCCTATCGTGCCGGGACACTTGCGCCCGCGACCCAGGCTGGCCTGGGCGGCGTCGGGCTCGGCGGTCTCTTCATCGGAAGGCTGTCCGACTACCTTGCAGCGCACGGACAGACTGTTCTTCGAAGCCTCGGAAAAAGTGTAATCCTCAAAGTGAACCCCGATCCCGTCCACATAGTCGCAGGCGGCCTCTACGGATTCATAAAATGAGGCCGGCCCGCCGATGGGCCCGGTATTCCACTTCCAATGCACCTTGATGGCGACATCCTCAAGCTTGAAATGTCCTTTCTGCCACATCATCCCCAGCACTGCCTGCGCGATTCTGCTCCTTGTGAAGGCTGCGGCGTAGGCGGGCTTTGCAGTGCGGGGCCCCTTGAAAGCGGAAGTGAGCTTAAGGTAAGCGGGAATCTCCGAAGGGTCGAAAGATCCAGATGCCGGCAGCGGATCCACGCTTTCGTCGACGATGGGCTCGTCCTTCTCCAGCTCCGGTGACTTCCTTCCGCATTCCGCATCCAGCATCTTTCCGGGGCAGGAATCCGCGGGCACTCCGTCAATGAAATAATCAGAATATAGGACTTTTGAGATAGGATCCATGTTGATGGGCATTTCTGCGTAAAAGTAACTAAATTTGCTTCCAGTTCCAAAAATTCAGAGGTGCATCTCAGATGGTAAAAGACGTTTCGGACAATAATTTCTTCGATGAAGAAAAATATGAAGCTCGGCTGAAGGAGATTTTTCAGCGCTTTCCCTCGGTTCAGACTTCCACTTTCAAGGATGCTTACAAGCCAGGCCTGGAGCATATGCGGGCCTTTGCCGGATTGCTCGGCGACCCACAGGACAAATTCCCGACAATTCATATAGCCGGAACCAACGGGAAGGGCTCCACAGCCGCGATGATTGCCTCGGGACTCTCTTCATGTGGCTGCAAAACAGGACTTTACACCTCTCCTCATATCCTCGATTTCCGCGAAAGGATGAGAATCGGAGGAGCGATGATTCCGAAAGATTATGTCTATGCCTTTATAATGCAGTGGCAGGAGACCTTCGAGAAGCTGGGACTCAGTTTCTTCGAGATTACCACTGGGCTGGCCTTCAAATGGTTCGCCGACAGCGGAGTGGATGCGGCGGTGATTGAGGTCGGACTGGGCGGCCGTCTTGACTCTACCAACATCATCACCCCCCGGCTGAGCATAGTGACCAGCATCGGACTTGACCATTGTGAGCTTCTGGGGAACACTCTGGAGAAAATAGCCGGGGAAAAGGCGGGAATCTTCAAGCCCGGCGTCCCGGCTTTGGTGGGCGAGGCCTTGCCAGAGACGGAGCCCGTTTTCTGGGCGAAGGCGGCTCAGACATCCTCGCCCCTCTATTTCGCCGAAAGAGAGAGGCTCCCGGAGGGCTATGACTTCGAGCAGATTGCGGGAGGTATGGACCTTCAGGGCTGGTATGAAAGGAAGAATCTCCGTACCTCCATCTGCGCCCTCGGCCTCCTTGAAAAAACATTCCCGGCTTTGGAGGACAGGGTGAAAGCTGCTGACGGGCTGATTCATACGGCCCGGAACATGGACTTCCACGGCCGTTGGGAAAGGGTGAGCCGGAGGCCGGAGGCCATCATGGACATCGGCCACAACGCGGCCGCTCTCAGAAACAATTTCTTCGAATTGGACACTCTCTCTAAGCAAGGAAAAATATCTTCGGTCATTATAGTCTATGGAGTCATGGCAGACAAGGACCTTGACGCCATCATTCCTCTCATGCCGCGACAGGCGACATGGATCTTCACGACCCCGGAGACGAAGAGGGCCATGAAAGCATCCATGATCATGGAGAAGGTGGCGGCCTGGCGGAAGGCTCATGGCCTGGGGACTGAAAGGCTCCATGTCAAGGATTCTGTCCATGATGCCGTCCTCAGCGCCATGAAATTGGCTTCCAGCCTCTTGACCGATGACGGACCGCAGCCACTCGTCTATATCGGAGGCTCGACTTTTGTGGTGTCAGAGGCGGCTGCTTGTTTTAGATAAGAAGTTTAGAAATATGAAGAAGTTTTTTGCCTTCCTGGCCGGAACCTTTCTCGTGTCGGCGGGACTTTTTGCTATCTCTGGCGTCGGCATGCAAAATCAATCAGACATGAAACCGGATTCCGAAGGACATATGCTTGGAACCATGTGGAACGAGTATCGAAAGGCGGAAGACAAGGACAAGCCTCAGACCATGGCCTCCGTCCTATCTGAAATCATAGCCAAGTCCATGGAGAAAAGATATTCCTATGATTTCTGGGACGCTTCTCAAAAATATGTCTCAGCTATTTCGCGCCGCAACTGGAAGGCGAGAGAGGAGGAAATGGCTAAATTCAAGAAGAGGGTCGGGGACTATGACGAACCGATAGTGACCTTCTCCTACAGACAGGCCTATGAGAACGATGGAACTTCTGCAATTTTCGACTGGGCCTCGGGAGAGGAAAAACGTCTGTCAGCGGCCAAGACTGAGCCTTTTTATTCTGGCCTCGGGAATCTGATGAGCGGAGCCCTGCCGGAGTATGTCGAGAATGACTGGCAGTATGTGCTCTGGAAGCTCGCTGATTTCGACCAGAACGACCTGGCTGCCGAGGCTCTGGTCAAAACCCTGGACGGGAAATACCCGGCCGCTGATTACGCCGAATATCTCTGCGCCCTGAGGCTTTCAGACCAGGCCGCCAGCAAGGCCAGGCTCGAGGAACTTGCGGCGCGCGGAAAGGCAGTTTCCTTCTACCCGAGAGCAAGCCTGCTCGTGGACAAAATGAGCGGACTTTCCCGTTCAGAGACCTCTTCCTCAGAAGATTACAAGGCTCTTCTTGAAGAATGCAGACACTTCGAGAAAGAGCGTGGCGCCCTATCTGGGAAGGAGGCCGCCATTGCGAAGGGTATCACTTCCGTCCATGACATTATAGAAGATCTTGAAGCTAAAGATATAGCTGTCCTTGTAAGCGGGGACACCGTTAAAGTCCTGCTTAGAAACCTTTCGTCCGTGAAGCTTTCTCTCTATAAGTCCGTGGGGCTTGAGACGTCTTCTACGGATAGAAAGGCCGTCCTGACTAGGGAGCTGAAAAACACGAAGAATCATTTCTATGTCAAGGATACCGTAGAGACTTTACTCGGGCCTCTGGATGACGGAGCGTATTACCTTGAGGCTGTTAATGGCAAGGTCAAATGCGGCCGTTCCTTTTCCAGGCATACTCTTTCCATGGCCGTCCGCTGGAATTCTGACGGCTGTGGAGTCTACCTCGCAGACTGGAAGAGTGGAAGGCCTCTCGACAAAGCGACTCTGATCCTTTCGAAGAACGGCAAGGAAGTTGCCAAGGCCGAGGATTTTGAGCTCAGGGAGGGTTTCACCCCTCTTCCGGCCTCCATGACTTCGCTTCTCTCGGGAGCAAATTCGAAAAATAAGTATTATGAACTGACGGCCCTATTCAGAGACAGGGTTCTGAGGAGCAGTGAAGCCCTTCAGCTGTCCTCCATGGATTCAAGAATTTCTTCTTCAGCTCCTGTGCAGGGACATCACGCCCTCGTCATGACCGACCGTGGGGCCTTCAATCCCGGGGATACGGTGAATTTCAAGGTCGTGCTCTATACCGGAGACGGAGTCACGATGGCCAGGGCTGCTGAAAGCGGACTGGCCGTCAGCGCGGTGTTTAACGATTCCGAGGGCAACCAGCTTGAAACCAAGAAACTGAAGACCAATGAGTTCGGTTCAATTGCTTCATCTTTTGTAATTCCGGAAGGGAAACGCAACGGCAGCTTCTCGATAAGAGTCCGCGCCGGCGGTGACTCCTACGATTGCGCTTACAAGGCCATCCGGGTAGATGAATTCGTTCTTCCGACCTTCGAAGTCAGCTTCGAGGAGATTGGCGGGATTATCCTTCCCGGCGACATTGTGACCGTGCGAGGCAATGTTAAGTCATATTCGGGCCATACTCTCTCTGAGGCCAGGATAAGCTATAAGGCAGAACTATATGGAGCTGTTCTGACCGAGGGCAGTCTCAGCCCAGCCTCGGACGGGAGCTTCGCCATTCCGATTGTTACGAATAAGACCAAGACGCTCGGCTGGTACAAGGTCCAAGTCGATGTAACCGACAACACAGGCGAGACTCATACGTATTCAACGGCCTTTTACGCCGGCGCCAGCTATTTTCTCGACATAGCCTTGGAAAATGCGGCTGAAGGAGAACTTTCCCTCGACGGCGATGAAAGAAGAGCCCTGCCTTTCTACGCCTACTATCCTGAGACCCCAGCCTACATTGTGTCTGAGCCTTCGGTCAAACTTGTCTTCAATGTGAAGAGGCAGGACGGAAGTCCTGTCGACCTCCCTGTGAAATATAGCCTCAAGGCCCCAAGCGGGAAGGTTCTCTCCGGCACAGCGATGTCCGGAAAGACGGTCGCCATAGACCTTTCCATGGTCCCGAAGGGCATCCTGACCCTGAACGCCACTTCCATCGTGGAGGACCGCTCCGGCATGGCGGTTGACACTCTCAAGAGCAGCTGCAAGATACTCAGGCTCTCGGAAGATGCGGTTTGCCTTGACACCGAAGTCGAAAACGTCTTCCTTCCGATTGACAAGCTTTCCATGGCGTCTCCGTCCGGCAGGCCTTCCGTTTCAGCCCTGCTCGGCAGTACGAAAGGGGAGACATGGGCTGTGGCCGAACTCTATGGCCAGGACCGTAAACTTCTGGCCAAGAAGAACTTCCATCTTGACGGCAAGGTCGGCGGCAGAGGCTCCCTCGCCAGGATAGATTTCCCTTACGAGGCGGGATATCCCGCCGCCGTGAGACTTGTGGTCTTCTACTTCAAGGACGGGGAAAAATATGAATCCGACCATGTATATCGCCGTCCGGCAAAGAGTCTTGACCTGCCTCTGGCCTTTACCTCCTTCCAGGACAAGGCTCTTCCGGACCATGAATACAAGCTCATCCTCAAGACCCTTCCTGGGATTGAGGCTCTAGCCGCGGTTTTCGACAAGAGTACCGAAACCATCTACCCGAACAATTGGAACACGGTGAGGCTGAGACAGCCCGATCTTGACTGGTCGGATTACGTAAATATCGAGACGGTCTGCGGAAATGCCGCAGGCTCCGGCCTTTTGAATGTGTTCTCCGAATCTTTGGCTCTGACCAAGGCTGAACTTTCCGAAGTGGTGGTGACAGGTTTTGGCGCAAAAAGGTCCAGAAAGGCGGCTTCCAGGATAGCTGCAGACTCCGCTGTCTATGCCGCTGAAGATGCCGGCGGTTTTGAGACTCCTTCGAATGAGCTCTCTGTCAGGGATGTTTTCCGCTCTACCCTTGCCTTCGAACCTTTCCTGCGCAGCTCCTCTTCCGGAGAAATAGAAGTTCCGCTCAAGACTTCCGGCAAGCTCTCGACGTACAAGGTCCAGATCTTCGCCCATGACAAGACCATGCATAACGCAGTGGTTGATAGTGAAATGGTGGTGAGCGTCCCTGTGAAGACCTCCATAGTGGAGCCGAAATATCTCTATTATGGGGACAAGTATTCAGCCGCCGTTTCCGTGTCCAGTTCCGCCGATGCTCCTGTTTCGGGCACCATGGTCCTTTACCAATACGATAGCCCCGATTACAAGAACTCCAAGCCTAAAGCCTCGTCCTCCTTTAAGGTGAGGATTCCTGCAGGCGGAAGCGCTTCCCATCTTTTCGATGTTCAAGTGCCTGAATCCAAGGAGGCTGCATCAAGTGACTGCATCGGCCTCATGGCGGTTTTCTATCCTGGTGACGACCAGGCTTCGGCCGACTATTCCGATGCCGTCTTCGTGAAGATACCGCTGCTCTCCGACCGTCAGACTCTCACCGAGGCTCATTCCGGCATCCTCATGCCAGGGCTGTCCGCCGATTCGCTGCGCAAAGCCATCAGCTCTCGTTTCACGGGCACAAGTGCATATGGGGCGGTGACTTCCGAAATTTCCATCATCGACATGGTCCGCGAGGCTATCCCGTCCAAGGCCGAGCCTTCAGGTCCTGATCTTCTCTCGCTTACCGAGGCCTGGTATATCCGCAAGGTCGCTTCTTCCTTAGGCGTCGACCTCGATTCCGAAGCCTCTGCCGAAGAGGACTCTGATGGAGCCGATGCTCATATATCCAATGCTTCCCTTGAAGCAAAAATCACGGCCTGTCAGAACGCGGACGGCGGCTTCTCCTGGTTCGAAGGCCTCCGCTCCTCCCCGGTCATGACAGCCGTGGTCCTGGAGCGTTTCTTCAAGGCCGGCTCTCTCCCTGACGGTCTGGACCAAGAGAAGCTTGCGAAGGCTGTCAAATACCTGGATGACAATCAGTTCGCCATAACCAGACCATACTGGTGCGGCGGCCTCTCCGATCAGCAATACATGCTCGTCCGCTCGCTCTATCCTTCCGTCTCCTTCGATGTCAAAGCCCCGGTTGGACGTGCCAAAGAGTTCAGTAGGAGACTTTCCGATTTCCGCAAAGTGGCCCGAGGCTATCTCGTGCCTTCCGGAAGCCGCGGATCTGAGGGCTATATACTGGGAAAGGCCCGCAGGCTTACGACCCTTCTCAATCTTCTGGACTCAGATGCAGGGATCAGTCTTGCAAAGGACTGGGGAATACGTTTCGCCTCTGCGTCCAGAGTGCGTGCTTCGGCCTTTGATGAGGTGACCTCCCTGCTTGAATATTCTGTGGATCATCCAGACGGAGGCATCTACTATCCGAATGCCGTACTTCCGTTCCGCGGACTTCTCGAGAGCGAGGCCTATGCCCACTCGCTGCTCTGTGATCTTCTGACAAGGTACTCCTCTTCTGATGATGCTGACCCTTCTTCTGCCTCCAGAGCCTCGGAAGTGGCCGACGGAATCAGGATCTGGCTGATGCTCCAGAAGGAAACCCAGCAATGGGAGGCGGAACCAGGCTTCATGGATGCCGTAGCATCCATTATGGCAGGCTCCGATGAAATCAAGTCCGTCAAGGTCATCGTCATGACCAAGACATATGAAAAGCCTTTCGACGAGATCAAAGCGGCCGGAAACGACCTGACCCTCACGCGCGAATTCTACCGTGAAAAGACCCTTACCAAGAAACTCTCCGACGGTAAGACTGAGGATGTGGTAGAATTGGTGCCGATCGAGGAAGGAACTTGCCTTGCCGTAGGAGACAGGATCAGCATCAAATATAAGGTGTGGAGCAAAGAGAACCGTAGCTTCGTCCGGCTCACTGCGCCGCGCGAAGCCTCTCTCAGACCGGTAGACCAACTCTCCGGATACTCCTTCTCCATGTCTTGCCTGCGTCCGCTTATTCTTGACGGGTGGTATACCCTCAACCCTGGATGCTATAGGAATGTGCGGACTGACAGGACCGAATACTACTTTGACTCTTATCCGGAGGAAAAGAGTGAGATAGTTGAGGAATTCTTCGTGACCCAGGCCGGCTCCTTCAAAGCTCCGGCGGCCGAAATCGAATCCCTCTACGCCCCTCACTACCGCGCCAATGCCGCCTTTACCGGACCTCTCCGTTCCGCGCCGCTCCGTTAATCCGAGCCGGGAATACGTTCCGCCGCTCTCCATGCCGGAGGGCGGCGGAACGTGTAAAAAAAAAGAGGAACGGCTTTTGCCATTCCTCTTGAAGTGGGAGCAGAGGGATTTGAACCCCCGACCCTCTGCTTGTAGGGCAGACGCTCTGAACCAACTGAGCTATGCTCCCAAGGTCCCGTGTTGTTGTTCGTTGGGATTGCAAAGATACGCATCATTTTTGATTCTCCAAACTTTTTGAGAAATTTTTTCAAAAAAGATAAGCCCATAGCTTTCTCCCATCCCTGGAGGCGGCAACTCTGATATGCGAACCGCCCTCTCGGGGCCCATGTTGAGCTTCGGCAGAGCAAGAGCAGTCCATTCCGATACTTTCAGCCCTGATGAGGTATTGAAATATATCAATGCTATATATAGGTATATAGTTTCGAACTCGGAAGACCTTGCTTTCGAAAAATAAGCGTGAAATGACTTTTTCTTTTGAAAATCCTTGGTCTTTTCTCAGAAAAGAGCTATATTAGCTTCGTTAAACATCTACTAAGGGAATTTTTCTTTTGTTATTGCAGGCTCGTAAGAAGTTTTGAAGCGAAACTCCAGTTTTAGTTTGCAGGATTAGCCAAGCCAGAATATGACATTCGGTATGGTAAATCAAAAAGACTGAATTGAGCAGAGGAAGTTCGCGGTAGAGGTGTCGTGGGGGAGGAGTGCTGAAAGGAGTGGAGATGAATTGAGTATGGCCTTCCTGCAGAGAAGATTAGGTCGGGGAGTACCTGACGAATTGTCTGCCCGGCGGCTGATAGTTGAATCGCAATTGACTAAATTACATACTAACCATCAATATTAATACTTAAACAATTAGATGAAAATGTATTCCTCTAATTTGAGAAGCGCAGAAAGTTGCTTAAAACGATAAGGAAGATCGTTTAGGCCCGTTCTTGCGGCTCTTTTGCTTTTTGTGGCAGGCTCAGCGGTAGCTCTGGCACAATCACAAATTACCGGAACAGTGCTTGACAACTATGGCGAGCCATTGGCGGGAGCAGCTGTTCTGGTTACTAATCCAGGTTCCACCCTTGCCATAGACCACTCTGTTACCGGGATTGACGGAAGCTACGCGGTAAAAGCGTCTGAAGGACAGGTACTTAACTTTAGTTTCCTGGGAATGAAGGATCTTATGGTGACCGTCGGTAAAAGTGCGGTGGTAAACGTCACCATGCAACCGGATGACCAGATGTTGAACGAGACGGTCGTCGTCGGTTATGGCGTTCAGAAAAAAGTCAACTTGACTGGTTCCGTAGCGTCGATCGATTCCAAATCACTTGATTCAAGACCTATAGTCCAGGCTTCCACCGCCCTGCAGGGAATGGTGTCAGGTGTTACTGTCACTACCAACAGCGGCGCCCCGGGAGCTGACGGAGGCGTAATACGTATAAGAGGAATCAATTCCTTCGGAGGCAGCTCGACATCTCCTCTCGTCCTGATCGACGGAGTAGAGGGCACGATGGACAGCGTAGATCCGGCATTGATCGAGAGCATCTCTGTTCTGAAGGATGCCGCATCATCCGCAATCTACGGATCCCGCGCGGCCAACGGAGTCATCCTTGTCACCACGAAACGAGCTCAGTCTGACCAGGTTTCCGTGACATATTCCGGATATGTGGGCTGGTCGGCTCCTACCACTCTTCCGGACGTAGTCAACGCGGTCCAGTACGAAGAGCTCATGAACGCAATGGACATCCAGGATGGAAACGCCCTTACTTATTCCAAGGATCACCTCGACCTTTACCGTCAGAATATGGGCAAAGATCCGGACAATTATCCGAACACAGACTGGCAGAAGGTTATTCTTTCCAGGGACGGATTTACCCACAATCACTCCGTTTCCCTCGCCATGGGTACGGAAAAAATCAAACTCCTCTCCACTTTAGGCTACCTTGACCAGGGCGGTCTCGTGAGGAAGAGCAACTACACCAGGTATTCCTTCAGGAACAACATGGACGTCAAGTTCAACGACAAGCTTTCAATGAAACTTGATATTTCATTCATAGGTGGTCTGCGCGACCGTTCTCCATACGAAGCCAACGTATTCACGTACATGAATACCAGGCCTGCCGATATTCCTAACAGATTCTCTACGGGGCTCTATAATGGAGGCAGCTCAATGTTCGGAATGAATCCGGAAGCGCTTCTTAAATTCGGCGGAGACAATAAGACCCAGACTCAGATGTTCAGCGGTTCTTTGACTCTCAGCTATAAACCGGTTGAGTGGCTGACTCTTTCAGGAATGGTCGCTCCTAAGTACGAAACTGTCAGCGGCAAGAACTACAAGAAGACGGTCAAGACATGGGCGGATCCTGAAGGTTTAGGCCAGCCTATCAGCTCGCAGCCTAACACGACTCTCAATCAGACTGATGAGAAGAGCCTTTGGGGTAATTACAACTTCCTCGTCACCGCGAACAAGGATTTCGGCGAGCACAACGTTATCCTTACCCTCGGTACCGAGCGCAACGACTATGATTACCAATATCTCAGAGCATACAGGGAGAAGTTCAATTACGACTACTCTCAGATCGATGCCGGTGAAACTCCTAACCAACTGACAGGCGGCCATCGTTATCAGTGGGCCATCCAGTCTTTCTTCGGAAGGTTCAATTACAACTACAAGGACAAGTATCTCTTCGAGGCTAATATGCGTATCGACGGGTCCTCAAGGTTTACTTCCAGCAACCGCTGGGGATATTTCCCTTCGGTATCAGGAGGCTGGAGAGTTTCCGAAGAGCCTTTCATGGAGAATATCAAGCACACCTTGACGAATCTTAAATTAAGAGCTTCTTATGGTTCCCTTGGAAACCAGAATCTTGCAGGTACAGGTGCGGCGGCATATTACCCGACTACGCAGAATCTCGCGACTGGACAGGTTCCGATGGCCGGAAATATCTATCCTATCGTCGCTCTCAACACTCTTGCGAACCCTGATCTGAAATGGGAGAAAACTACCATGTTCGATGTCGGAGTTGACTTCTCTATTCTCGGAAAGGTCTATGTGACAGCAGATTACTACCACAAGATCACAAAGGATATCCTCATGCAGCTTGATATCCCTCAGGGAATCGGTCTCAACGCTCCTTATCAGAACGCAGGAAAGGTCCGTAACAATGGCTGGGAACTCTCCGTAGGCTATAACGACCAGTGGGGAGACTTCTCCTTCGGCGTGCAGGCCAACATCTCTGATGTGAAGAACCAGATTCTCAATATGCGTGGCAAGACTTCCACTTCAGGAGTTCTTCACAATGCGGAGGGCCATGAAATCGGAAGCATCTGGACCCTCAAGAGCCTCGGCATCATCCGTACTCAGGATGAGGCGGACTGGGTCAATGCCAATTGTCCTCAATTCGGCGAGACTGTCAAAGTAGGCGATATCCGCTACAAGGATATCGACGGAGACAATAAGATTACTACCGAGGATCGTGACTATGTCGGAACTACAATCCCGAGATATACCTACAGCGGCAACTTCAACTTCGGCTGGAAGAACCTCAATCTCAACGTACTTCTTCAGGGAGTCGGCAAGGTAGACAGCTATCTCAAGGCCGAGTCGATCCAGCCGGGTTACGCGGGACACACCTTCCGCAAGGAACATCTCGACTGGGCTTCTGTTGATAATCCTGATGGTAAGACCCCTCGCCTTTCCGCAAAACAGAACAACAACAAGTTCGATTCCTCGTTCTGGATGAAGAGCGCCGCCTACATGAGGGTCAAGAACATCACTCTCGGCTATACTCTTCCTCAGAACTGGGTGAAGAAGATCGGCCTGCAGTCCGTCTATGTATACGCCACCGGCCAGAACATGTTCACGTTCACCAATTTCTGGCAGGGATATGATCCTGAGGTCGCATACCATGGAAGTGAAAGCGGAGACTATGATATAGTTGATTTCAGCGAGGTTGATTTCTATCCTCAGGTCAAGACCTGGACCCTTGGTCTTCAAATTAAATTCTAAAGTATTATGAGAAACAGCTTTATTTCAATATTGCTTTGCGGTCTCGTTGCAGCCGGATGCACCCTCGACAAAGATTATCTGAACGGGCCGAATGCGGCTTCATTCCCTTCCAGTAAGTCAGAGGTAGAGGCCGGAGTGTTCTCGGTGTACAAGAGCTTCACTGATCTTCAGAACTCGGGAACGCCTTTCACAGGCCTTCAGGACAATGGAACGGACATCGGTTCCGGCCGCATCAACAGAGCCGAATATATGTACCAGCAGGTCTGTGACAAAATGCAGCCTAACAACATTTGGGTGGAAAAGGTCTACCAATGGATGTACAAGACGGTAGCAAGAGTCAATCTCGTGCTTGACAACATTGACAGGGTCAAGGGCGATATGACTGAAACCGAGTACAATCAGTACAAGGCCGAGCTTCTCTGCCAGAGGGCATATCTCTACGACTGGGGCTGCCAGCTTTGGGGAGATATCCCTTATATCGACCATACTCTGTCCCTCTCTGACTCTTACGGGAGGACTCCTAAAGCTGAAGTCATCGCCAATGTCCTGAAGTCTCTTGATGACAATATCCTCGAGGCGCTTCCGGCAAGATGGAACAAGAACGATTACGGCTTCATGAGAATCGGCAGTGCCACTGCCTTCGCCCTCAAGGCAAGAATCAATCTTAACTGGGCCGGCGACAACACCGTCCCTGAAGCCACTTACGAGAACGCCAAGAAATACGCCACCAAGGCTATAGAACTTGCAGAAGGCGCAGGATATAAGCTTGCCTCAGTGGACATCTCCCCATGTGGCAAAGACCACACCTTTGGTGAGCCGGATCCGACCCCTATCTTCGGAATAACAGCCGCCAGGGCGGGCGACGAGTGGCTCTGGGGCCTTGAGTATTCTAACGCCATTGACGGAAATACCCACACCTCCGGTTATGATGTTTCGCCGAGGCATATCGGAGGCTGCGCGATGTTCAGCCCTAACCAGGCCCTCATCGATGCTTTCCAGTGCACTGACGGCCTCTCGATTACGGAGTCTCCTCTCTATGACTGGAAGAATCCATGGAAAAACAGAGATCCAAGGCTTGACCTTTATTGCGCACGTTCCGACACAAGGACGCTTGGCGTAGAATACACCATTCTCCGTTCCAAGAAGAAGGTGCATGACTACAATACAAACCAGGACATCACCAATACCGAGGTCACCGGGAACAAGAATGAGTATGGTTCCAACGGTTCAAAGGGTGCCAGCGGCTACGCATGGAGAAAGTACATGGACCCTGAGGATTTCGCGGCGAGCAACTACAAATGGAACAGCCGTTCGAAATGTGTCAAGAGCTATCCTTTAATGAGGCTCCCTGAACTCTACCTTATCAGGGCCGAAGCTGACATCGAACTGGGAATAGACTTCGACCAGGCCAGGGCGGACATCAAAAAGATTCGCGATCGTGTCGGCATGCCTGAAGTCAAGGCGACAGATCAGGCCGCGCTCCGCAGCGCCCTGCGCTATGAGAGAATGGTCGAGCTCTGCGACGAGGGATTCCGCTGGTTCGACATACGCCGCTGGGGAATAGCTTCAAAGTGCCTGCAGGGCGATCTTGTCGCTCCTAACAAAGAGGGCTATCTGTCCAACGCAAAACCAGTCATCGATGCCGACTGGCACTGCGACTACTCGCAGAAAACCACATGGGACGGCTCCGAATTCAATCTGAGGACTTACACGAAATTCGTGTACAATCCTTCAAGGGATGCTGTATGGCCTATCCCTGAGACAGAGATGATCGCCAATCCTAACATGAAGCAGAATGCCGGCTACGGAGCGGAATAATTTCTGGAAATAATCATTGCTTTTTTCGGCCCCTGGAACTGTAGGATAGTCCCGGGGGCTTTGCTTCTAAATCGGTTTGACAGGCTGGCTTGTTTGGACGGCAGGTAAAATATTCCTATTTTCGCAAAATCCGCCTTCTGGATGTAGAAAAAGGCGATAATAAACCAATGAATCTCAAATATCTAGCTGTTTCCGCAGTCGTAGCGTCTTGTCTGGCCGTATCTTTCCCGGTTTTGACTGCGGCCTCAAGTTCAACGGAGAGCCTGACTGAAGAAGCGCTCGGAATTTTCAAAAAACACCAAGGGGCGAAGTCTGCCTTCGCGCCTTTGAAGTCCAAGTCTCTCTCCAAGTCCAAGGGTAAGTCGAAGGAGGAGCCGGAGAGGGCCGCCAGGGACACCACTTCGGCATATGAAAAGTATTTCAAGGGGGAGAGCGCAAGGGCCAAGGGCCTTTTCACCCTCCATCTCCAGAAGGGCAAGCTCCTTGTTGAGATTCCTGATTCCGTACTTGGTAAAGATTTCATTCTTGGCTCTACCATCAAGCAGGTGAGCGACAACGCGGTCGGGATCGTCGGCTCGAAGGATGACCTGATCCATTTCACGCTCACCAAGATAGACAGCCTCATCCTATGGAGGAGCATAGATGACAGCTATTACTCCATGGACACGAATGTGATAAGGTCTCTGAGTGACAGCCATATCAGTACAATAGTCTTCTCTCTCCCGATCAAGAAGAAATTTAACGGAGGAAAGTCCTATGTTGTCGACGCTACGGACATCTTCCTCGCCAATGCCAACATCAATTCCATGAGGGCCTTCACCGGCCGCGACTCAGGATCGGAAGGGAACTCCTACAAGAAGGACCTTAGTTACATTTCCGGGATCAAGGCCTTTTCTGACAATGTCTCGATAACATCGGTCATGTCATATTCCCATTCTGAAAACAGAAACGGAGTCAAGTCCAGCAAGCCGCTGACCGTAGTTCTCACGAGGTCCATCCTCCGCCTTCCGGACGAGGTTTACCATCCGAGGCTCGCCGATTCCCGCATCGGATATTTCAAGACCGGCAAAGAGCTAGTCGGGGAACAGACCTCTCCGACTCTCCGCCGCTACTATATCAACCGCTGGAGACTTGAGCCGTCGGACACCGCCGCCTACCTGCGCGGAGAATTGGTGGAGCCGAAGAAGCCGATAGTCTACTATGTTGATTCTAATTTTCCTGAGTGGTGGAAACCTTATATAAGGGCGGCGATCGAGGACTGGAACGATGTTTTCGAGCGCATTGGATTCAAAAATGCCATAGTGGCGAAAGATTTTCCTGAGAATGACCCTGAATTCGATCCGGACAACATCAAGTATTCCTGTGTCCGTTTCGCTCCTATCGCGGTAGAAAATGCCATGGGCCCTTCATGGGTCGACCCTCGCAGCGGAGAAATCATCAACGCCTCTGTCTATGTCTACAGCGACCTGGTCAATCTGCTCAGCAACTGGCTCTTTGTCCAGACAGCGGCCTCTGACGAGAGGGTCCGCAAGGCCAGCATCCCTAAGGAACTCGTCGGAGCATCCTTGCTCTATGCCATCCGTCATGAAGTCGGTCATACGCTCGGCCTGATGCACAATATGATAGCCTCCTATACCATTCCGGTGGACTCTCTCCGCAGCCCGTCCTTCACTCGGAAATATGGAACTACAAGGTCCATAATGGACTATGCCAGAAATAATTATGTTGCCCAGAGAGGAGACGCCGAGAGGGGAGTGAATCTGAATCCTCCGAAGTTCGGCTCCTATGACTTCTGGGCCATACGCTGGGGCTACACTCCTGTATTCGGGGCGAAGAACTTCGATGAAGAGACCTCTATCACGAGGCAGTGGATTACCGATTCCCTGAAGGTCGCTCCGTGGTACCAATATGGCGCCCAGCAGAGCGTCCGCTCTTTCTACGATCCTCGCCGCCAGACCGAAGATCTCGGCGATGACGCGCTGAAGGCTTCGGACTACGGCTTCAAGAATCTCAGGTACATCACTGAGAATTTCATGGACTGGATTTCCGACGAGGACGATCCGGACTATTCCAGGAGGATGGATCTGTACAAGAACATAATCAACCAGTTCGCGCGTTATCTCGGACACCTTGCGAACAATGTCGGCGGCCTCTATTCCAACGAGGTTCTTGTCACCGACACCATTCCGCAATACCAGAACGTGCCCGGCTCCTATCAGCGCGAAGTGATGAAATATCTCGGCGCACTCTATGAGAATTTGGATTGGATCGACAACGAAAAGGCCCTGGCGAAACTGCCTGTTGTAGGAAGGCCTTCTGGGACTCTGCGGGAGAGAATTGAGAGCCTGATACTTTCTTCGCCATATGCCTGCGCCCTGACCGACGGTGTGGCTTCGAAAGAGTATTCTTTCGGACAGTGCATGGACGATGTCTTCGACATTGTCTGGAAGCCGACCCGCTCGGGCAAGAAATTGACGGACGACCAAAAGCGCTTCCAGACCTCTCTTATCGAGAACCTTATGAACCGTGGAGGCTTCGCTATGCCGTCTTCCGGGAAGTCGGATTCTTTCGCGGATCC
The DNA here is from genome assembly GCA_002472565.1 of Bacteroidales bacterium UBA7258. Taxonomy (GTDB): domain Bacteria; phylum Bacteroidota; class Bacteroidia; order Bacteroidales; family UBA932; genus Cryptobacteroides. The sequence continues at coordinate 207,838 of DKSK01000014.1, forward strand.
GGAGAATGTCTGCGGGGACGGCCGTCCCTCTGCCGAGGCTTTCTGGCTTGGTGATGAGAGCCAGGTGGATTTCGAAGGCTGGCCGGTTTCCGGCTTCGGCTCCGCCAGGACGAGCTTCGCCGTCTCCCAGGTCACCCAGGGACAGATCTATTATTATCTCCAGAAGGCTGAAAAACTCCTGAAGAGCAGGATGGCCTCGGCGAGCCCGGATGACAGGGCCCATTACGAGATCCTTGTGAAAACTATCGAATACGGAACCAAGTAGGCATGGATATGAGAAAATTCATTCTGCCCTTCCTCTTCCTGGCGCTTTCGTTGCCGGAGCCTTCATACGCAAAAAATGACCTTTGGCCTTTCGGCAAGAAGAAGGAAACCGAAAAGGTAGTGGTAAAGAAGCTGCAAAAGACTCAATATCAGAAATTTACCGAGAAGAACGGGCTTAAGTCTTCCGCAAGTTTCGCCAAAATTTACCGTGACGAGAGCAAGATTATCCTTGAATTGCCGGATTCTGTGATCGGCAGGAGCATCATGATGACTTCCCATGTCGTCACTTCCAGCGATGAGGGGGTCGCAGCCGGGCTGGACGCTAGTTCTTCGGAAAATGTCTTCGATGTCGGAATCCATGATTCGACGATAGTCCTCACGGCCTCGAAGGGCCGGCTTGTAGTCAGGGACAGCAGCATGAGGGCGGCCGTGGCGGACGCCGACATTCCTGCCATCGCCTATTCCTTCCCGGCCAGGTTCCGCAACGCCGACAGTACTGCCTGGGTCATTGACGTATCCAAGCTCTTCAGCCCTTCATGCAAAAACATGGTAAGTTTCAAGGGCAAGAGCATGGACGGAGGCACCATCTATGATTCGAAGGTCCATAGCGGATCGAATCCGATCTGGTCGGAACTGGTTTCAAGACCGAAAGTCGTCGGGGTCCGCTACACCGTCACCATGGATCTGCAGAAGCCTATCCTGATCTTCCTTGCGACGACGCCTGTCACCATGGAACTCGAGTCTGACATCATTCTCCTGGACGACAAGGCCATGCCCATGAGAAAAGAAGATTCCAGAGTCGGCGTCAGAAAGGTCCCTTACAGGATTTATGACTCCCGTTCCAACGTCAAGAGCGAGAATGCCGCCCAGCGCTGGGACCTCCGTGGCGGAAAAAAGATAAGAATCTTTGTGGACACCCTCTTTGTCCCGAACATGGCGAGGGCCGTCGGCGACGGAATCAAGGCCTGGAACGAGGCCTTCAAGAGAATAGGTCTGGGAGAGCCTATAGAGGTTCTGCCATATTCGGTTTCCAGAGATTTCCATGCCGATGATCCCTTCGTCAGCACAGTCTCCCTCGTGCCTGGTTCAGGCGGCAGCCTAAGCTTTCAGGTTAATGCCGACAAGCTGACAGGAGAGATTTTCGGAGTCCATATCAACGTTCCTGTCGGCATCCGGACTGGAATCCATCGCGAGGCCTCTGCGCTCATCGCCGATGTGGACCCTCGCTATAGGAATTTCAACGTCAGGAGCGACGCGGTTTACGAGACTCTCCGCGCCAAGGTGATGAGCATCTTCGGACAGTGCCTCGGACTTGCTCCGAATTATGCCGGCAGCTATGCCTACAGCCCTGCCCAGCTCCGCGATCCTGAATTCACAAAGACCCACGGGATAAGTTCTTCCGTGACAGATAACGTGCTTTACAACATTCTCGCCAGGCCGGGAGACAAACAGAGAGGAGTCTCCACCATCGTGGACAAGCTCGGCACCTACGACAAGTTCGCCATAGAGTGGCTCTACAAAGAGTTCCCGCAGGGTACGGACGAGGAGTCGGAACTTCGGAAAATGGTGGACTCGCATGTGGGTGACCCTGAGTATCTTTATCTTCCTCTCGCCTCCGGGGATCCGGACCCGAGAGCCCTTGACAATGATCTCGGAAATGATCCCCTCGAGGCCTACAAGTCTTCCGTAAGCCATCTGAAATATGCCTTCCGCAATGCCGACAAATGGATCGAGGCTGATGACGTGGACGAGACCGGCTACCGTCAGCTCTACCTCGAATGGCTGTGGCTCGACTTCATGAAACTTCCTCGCGCCGCGAGTCCATGGGTAGGAGGAATCTTCATCGATAACGTGACTCCTGGCACAGACGCGAAAAAATACACTGCCGTGCCCGAAGCGATCCAGAGGGCCTGCCTCAAGACCATAATGGACCAACTTTCTGATGTTTCATGGATGAATGTAAACCGCAGGCTTATCGAGATGTCGGGTATCGCGGCAGGTCTGGATTCTTATACTCAGGAGAATATTTTCAGCCAGTCAAGGCTTATGAAGAGACTGCCGAATGTCATGATGGCCGCGAGGGAGGCTGGAAGTACCTATACCACCGATGATTTCATGACGGATCTTCAGGACGCCATGCTTGCCGTGGCTTCTGACGGCCACTTCTCCGGTCAGGAGGAGAGTCAGGTGGAGAGCTACCTCAAGGCTCTGACGTCACTCTCTCCAGTGGCTCAAATCAATTTCAAGGAGGTCAAGAAGAAGGCCGTTTCTCTCGCGGAGGAGAAGGACGGGGCTGAAGAGGAGTCATACCGCCAGGCCTTCCGTAGCGTGCCTGGGCAATATACCGTCGGTACTCAGGCTCTTGCCATGAAATATCTTGAGAGGGCGGGGAAGAAGCTTCGCGCCTTCCGCGCCGGTGCCTCGGATGACCTTGACCGTGCCTCTTTCGACTATCTGATATCCATGGTGGACGCCGCCCTCAAAGGCGATAAGTGATGGCTTGTTCAGGCGGAATATTCGCGACTCTTCTTACCCTGGCTTTTTCCGCTTCTTCTCTCTCTGTGGAGAGGCAGGCCGCCCCCGTCCGGCAGGAGGAGAAGATGGCGGACAGCACTTTGGCCGCGGGACGGGTCTTCGTGGACAAGAACGGGAACGGTCTGAGAGACAGAGGCGAGAAGAATCTTCGCGGGGTCATTGTATCAGACGGAGAAAAAGTGGCGGTGAGTGGGGCGGACGGAAGCTACTCCTTTGTTACCGCCAACCCCGCAAGAGTCTTCGCCGTAGCCCCGGAGGGCTATCTGATAAGGTCCCGCGGCCTCCAGAACAGACTTGTCAACGGCGGAACTGGGCGGGACATTCCTCTCTACCGGACTTCCCCCAGACGCTCCTGCCGCTTCGCCGCCGTCGGAGATATCCAGGCGGACAGCCTCGGACAATTGAAATGGGCCGAGAAGTCGGTGATCGCTGAACTTAAGGCTCGCCACGACCTCGACTTCTTCATCCATGGAGGAGATCTCGTCAACGACAAGATGAACCTTCTCCCTGCCGCCCTGAGTCTGCTTGACTCCGTGGGGATCCCTTGCTGGAACGTGATAGGCAACCATGACCTCGACCCGGTCCGGAAGGGAAAATACCGCAGCCGTACTCCGACCTCCTGGCTCTCGGAAGCCGGCAGCGATCTCGGCGGATTCATCCGCGCCGGTCATTGTTTTCTGCTCCTTGACGATGTCATGATGGGAGACGGTGACAGTCTCGACTCCGGCCAGATAGCCATGGTCAGGAAAATAGAGGGGATGCTGCCCCGGAAATTCAGCCTTGTCATCTGTCTCCATGAACCCCTCAGTCTGGTCTCCAACCGTTACGAGCTCCTCAAGGCTTTCGGGGGGAGAAGGACTCTTGTCATCTCTGCCCACATGCACTATGCCTACCGCAAGGAATGGGCGCCTGAAATCCATGAAGTCTGCATCGGGGCGAGCTGCGGCCAGTGGTGGACGGGACAGCGCGGAGCTGACAGCGTCCCTCTGGCGATAATGAATTGCGGCACGCCTCGCGGCTATTACGTCTTTGACATAGACCGCAAAGGAGAGGCCTATTCCTACAAGCCAGTCGGACGCGATGAGGCTCTGTCTGTCTGGGTGAAAACGGCCGATGTGGAAGCCCCTGAACTAAAGGGGCTCCCTGATGGAACCCTCGCCGTGAATGTCTATGGTGGGGGAGAGGCCACGAAGGTCGAGGCCAGCCTTGATGGCAGAACATGGATTCCTCTCTCGAAAACGTCCATGATGGACCCTACAGTCTCCAAGATAAGGCTGCTCCAGTCCCGCGGAGGCTATCCAGAGCCTCCTGCCCGCCGTCAGCCGCTTCTTCGCGCCAATTCTCCGCATATCTGGAGCGCCTTCATTCCGGAGCTTACCGGAGCAGATAATAAGTCCCACCCTGAAATGATTTATATCCGGGTCCGGGACCCATACGGGCTGAGTTCATTTGTTTATAAAGGAAATATTTCTACCTTTGAAACCTTGAGGGTAGAATAATCAGGCCTTGTGTGTTGAATAATTTATAGAGCTAGCTTAATGTTCAGGTCATTGATAGTGACGCTGCTTGCCGCCACTACAAGTTTAGTTTCGGCTATGGCCCAGACCCCCGGCAACATAGTCACAGGTAAGGTTACGGATGAAAATGGGGAGCCTCTAGCCGGAGTCAACGTCGTGCTGCGGGGCACGCTTACGGGTGATGCTACAAATCTTGACGGAAATTTCACTGTGAAGCTTGGACAGCGTGCTTCAGCAGTGCTGGATTTCTCATATATCGGCTTCGCTTCCGAGTCGAGGACTGTCACTTCTGGAACAAAAAATCTTCTCGTCGTCATGAAAGAGGATGCCAGCCTAAACGAGGCTGTAGTCCAGGGTTATGGCCGTGTGCAGAAGAAGGAGAACCTCGTGGGCAGCGTTTACCAGGTCAATTCCAAGGACCTTGAGAACAAGCCTCTCACCAGGGTGGAGAATCTCCTTGAAGGCATGGTCCCCGGCCTTATCATCCAGCCTAATAATGACTCTCCTACATCAGTGCGCACGAGATATCAGGTGAGGATTCGCGGCGATGCTTCCCTGTCGGCCTCCAACGAACCTCTATGGCTCGTAGACGGAGTTCCGATCTACACCGGTGACGGCACCAACATGGTTGCCGGCATGCAGTACACCGTACCTCCGCTCTCAATGATAAATCCTCTTGACATAGAGTCTATTACCGTGCTGAAGGACGCTTCCGCCGTGTCAATCTACGGAGCAGACGGCTCCAACGGAGTCATCCTCATAACGACAAAGTCCGGAAAATTCGGAGACTCTCCGACCAGCGTCACGGCGAATCTGCGCTACGGCGTCACCCATATCGACAGGAGCACCATGATAAGGCTAATGAATGCGGAAGAGTACATGGCCTATGCGAAGGAGGCCTGGGTGAACGGCGGCAACGATCCTGTCCTCTTCCCATATCAGGACAATGAGCACAATAGCTATTCGACTACTGACACCGACTGGACAGATGAGTATTTCCGCCTCGGCCAGACTATGAACGCAAACGTCTCCCTCCGCTCCTCGAGCAAGGTCTCCAGCAGCTATTTCTCCGCAGGCTACTACAGCGAGAATTCCACCGTGGACGGAAATGACCAGCAGCGCTTCTCTGCCAGAATCAACAATAGCTACAAGATAGGGAGCAGACTGACATTCCGGCCTCAGATTTCCGCCTCCTACAATATCAACAAGATCTTCTCTCCATCGAGGGATTATTATGAGAATCTTCCTATCTTCTCGCCTTACGATCCTGACGGCTACACTCTCAGACTCTACAACAAAGTCGTCTCGGGCAAGGACGCTTCCGGCAATTTGACATGGTTGAACCGTAAATTCTTCGGCAACAGCATCTCCGAGAGGGAACTGGACGACAACACCCAGAAATCTTTCCTCACCGATGGAAACTTCTTGCTGACGGGGGTCATTATTGACGCTCTCAAGGCCACGGTCCAGTTCGGAATGAGCTACACGCACAACTACGAGACCCTCTACGATTCCATGTATACGCTAGGGGGCATGGACGGCACCGAGCCGAGAGGCTCTTCGGTGAGATGCTCCAGCCACACCCTGAACTGGAACAACGTCGATAGGCTCAATTATGACCGCACTTTCGGAAAGCACCATGTCTCCGGCCTGCTCGGAATCGAGCTCAAGTCGGCCGCCTACAGGACGCTTTACGGCTCTGGGAGCGGCTTCATGAGCGACAAGGAACAGGAAGTCAGCTTTTCGGAGACAGACAGTCGCAACGCTCAGAGTTCGCGTTCGCAGACAAGGCAGCTCAGCTACATGGGGCAGGCCGCCTACACCTATGACGGAAGGTACACGCTCCAGACTAATTTCCGCCGCCAGGGGGCTTCCTCCTTCGGCAAGTACGCAAAGTGGGAGAATTATTTCTCGGTCGGAGGTTCATGGAACATCAGCAAGGAGGCCTTCTGGAAAGTCGGCTGGCTCGACAATATGAAACTGAAATTCTCCTACGGGACGAGCGGAAACTCAAGGGTGGACAGCGCCTTGATGAAAGGTCTCGGCACCTTCTCCTATGGAGACTCATTTTCCTACAACGGGAGCATCGGAGGAGTCGTCGCCATGCCTGCCAACCCCGGACTCAGCTGGGAGAAGACATACATGTCCAATATCGGACTTGACTTCAGGCTTCTGGGGCGTTTCGACTTCGGCATCGAGGCTTATTACAATTATACGAAGGACCTGCTCAGCAAGATCTACACCTCAAGCATGATAGGTGACAACCGAATCTACGCCAATATTGGCGAGATGAGCAACAAGGGTCTGGAATTCACCTTCACGTCCACTAACATTGATCATGAACATTTCAGGTGGATGACCGACTTCAACATCAGCCACAACATCAACAGGGTCGAGAAGCTTGCGGACGGCAACCCTATCAGCTACTCCACTTCTATTGTTGCCGAGGGGCATGATGTGAATACCTGGTACCTCGTGAAATGGGCGGGAGTAGATCCCTCCACCGGAGCTCCGATGTGGTATGACATCGACGGCAACCTCACCTATACTTATTCGGCGGCGGACCGGAGGATGGAAAAGTCCGCTACTCCGAAAGCTTACGGCGGCATGCTCAACAGCTTCCAGTTCGGACCTTTCTCCGTGTCCCTCCAGCTCAATTATTCCATTGGAGGTTACGCCCTGTGCTATCTCGCTTCGACGAGCGAGACTGACGGCTATTCGGTTATAGACCAGAACGAGTCCGTCAATCAGAAGGACCACTGGCGCAAGCCTGGCGACGTCTCCTCTAATCCGAGGATTTCAACCGTCTCTTCAGCCTCGACCCGCTCGTCTACCCGCTACCTCTACGACAAGACCAATGTCCAGCTGAAGAATTTGACCCTGTCCTATGAGCTTCCTCAGAGGCTGGTCAAGAAGATCGCCATGAAGTCGTGCAGGGCCTCCGTCATTGTGGACAATCTCTATCTCTGGACCCCTGACCAGGATCCGGACAGGAACACATACAAACAGTATATGAACGGTTTTCCTGTTGAGAGAACCTTCACCTTTTCGCTTGACATGAATTTTTAAGGAGGACGAGACATGAAAAAAATTTTCAGATTCATGGTGGCGGCCGCCTCTCTGAGCATGGCGCTTTCCTGCTCTTCCTTCCTGGACGTTGACCAAAGCGGCAAGAGCGACACCGATACCTATTTCGCAGACCTGACCGGCCTGCGTACGGCCCGCAACGGCCTCTATAGGACGGTTTACGATGTCTATGACGACTATCTTTTCAAATATGCCGAAACGGCCGGAGATAATCTCCAGATGGTCACCGCGGGAACGGGCACGGACTTTTATTATCAGTATAACTTCCTTTCGACCCCCTCTCTTGAAAGCACGGCGGTTGGCTTCTACTGGAAAAGAGCCTTCCAGATCATCATAAACGCCAACAACATTCTCCATTATGCCGACGGCCTGCGTGAGACATATCCTTCGGCTGAGGACGAGGTCGACAGATGCGAGGCGGAGGCATATTTCATGCGGGCTCTCGGCCATTTCGCCCTCGTCAGGACTTATGCCCAGCCTTATTCCTACACTCCGGATGCTTCCCATATCGGAGTGCCGGTGGTGACGAAGATTCTCAGCACGAAAGACCGTGTGGGCCGCTCCACCGTGGCCGAAGTATACAGTCAGATGATAAAGGATGTCGAGGCGGCGAAGGCTTATTTCTCCGACGATAAGGTCTCCGACCCTTATTATGTCAGTGGAGCCGCCTGCGACGGCCTTCTTGCCGAACTCTATCTCTATATGGGTGACTATGCCAAGGCTGAGGCCTATTCGGCCCTGGCCATGGGAGTAGGACTTACTCCGAGAGACTCTTATCAAGCCATGTTCACACTCGAACACCCCGGAAGCGAAGCGATTCTCCGCCTGACCGGCAAGTCTATGAACGTCAACGGCTCCCTCTACATGTTCTACGACTACACCTCTCCAAAATACCGGCCTTCTTCAGAGTTTTACGCCATGTTCGATGATTCGGACGTCCGCAAGAATCTCCTGAGGGGACCTGACGGCCGTCTCGCCTGCATGAAGTACTATGACCTCATCCACTCTTCCCAGAAGGATCGCTTCTATGACATCACCATCCTGAGAGGCTCGGGAATGTATCTAGACCATGCCGAGGCCTGCTGCGCCCAGGGTAAACTCGCTGAAGCCGCCGCCGACCTTCGCGCCGTCAGAGCCCGCGCCTATGGAGCCGACCCTTCCGCCCCAGGACTCGTGGTCTACTACGGCAAGGACGACCTTATGTCCCAGATCAAGACCGAGAGAAGAAAGGAACTCTGCTTTGAAGGGACCAGATTCTACGACCTCGCGAGATGGGGCGATGACGTAGTCCGTCCTTCTGACACCAATTCTTCCGTCAAGGAACTTACCTATCCGGACTATCGCTTCGCCCTGCCGATCCCGCAGACCGAGATAGATGTGAACGAGGCCATGGTCCAGAACGATAACTATTAATGGAAATGAAGAAATTCGTTATGATATTCGCCGCCATGGTGACGCTGGCCTCCTGCGGCAAGAATGATCAAGTCGAGTTCGACGAGGCTTTCGCCTACCTTTCTCTCGAGGACGGATCCTCCAGCCAGAATATTCCGTGGAACAGCAACGGCAACCTCCAGACTTATTATGTCAATTTCGTGACTCCTGCCCGCAAAGATGCAGTCTCCTTCAGCTATGTGATTACTACCGACCTGGTAGAGGGCTTGGACTACAGGAAGATAGCCACGACTTCAAGCCCACTGACCTTTCAGCCGGGGATCTATCAGATGCCGATAAGGATAGAATGGCTCCGCAATCCTCTGGATGCCTCAGCTTCCAACACTCTCACCATAGAACTGACAGAGTGCAGCGATGCTGGTGTAAGACTCGGAAAGCCGGGCCCTGCGGAGAGAGGCCGGAGGCTCGTTATAACCAAATATTAACAACTTAACAAATCATGAGGTATTTTAAATTTATTGCGGCTCTTTCTTTAGGGCTGACGTTCCTTGCCTCTTGCGGCAAAGATGACGAGAAGAAGGAAGACTATGTCCCCCAGACTCTTCAGTTTATTTCTTACGCTTTCACCCAGGCTGGAAATCCTGCCCTTGATTCAGACTATGTTCTGAGCAACGTGACAAATTCTGTCGTCATCAGGATGCCTGAAGCTTTGGATAAGTCCGCCCTTGTGGCTGAATTCACCCTAGGAACCAACCAGGCCGCCTACGTAGGCGGAGTCAAGCAGGTTTCCGGCGTGACTGCAAACGACTTCAGCACTCCAGTAGACTATGTCATCACCGACACCATTTCCGCAACTTCCATCAGAGTTACGGTCGAAATCCGCAAGATCCTCGTAAAGAAGTGGTTCTCCGTGGCTGCCGTGGAGCCTTCCGCCCTCGGAAAGGATGTGGCCAAGGTGATGGATTACTACATGGCCGTTTCTCCTAAGACCGGTCTTCCATCCTTCATCGCGGCTGTCTCCAACGCTGACGGCACCCTATACGGCAGTGCTTATGGCGAGTATGCCGACGGCTCCGTAAAGGTCGGTACTGGCATGATTACTGATTCGGAGGGTGTCTCGATTCAGGGAAAATATCCAAGACTTGCCTTCGATGCCGATGGCCGCGCTTATGTGTCCTACTACAATTCCGCCGCGTACAAGAACACCGTCATCACAGGCTCTGGCAGTTCCTGGACGAAGCTCGGCGACGTGTTCGGAGGTGTAAGATCTGGAATCTACGTCGCCCTCGGAATCGACCCTTCCACAAAGTACCCTGTTTACGCCTATATGGCCAACTCCAAGGGCGGGAATCTCGGGAGACGCGATCTTTCTTTGAATTACTATGACGGATCGGTCTGGCAGGCGGACAACACGATTTCCGATTTCGCTGGCTCTTACACCATGTGCCCTGTCATGAAGACCTATGGCGGAACTCTCTACCTCGCCGGAGTCATCCAGAACAAGACCAAGACCTATTTCGTCACCAAATATGCCGGCGGAAAGGCTTGGCAGACGCTTGTCAATAACCGTCCTGAAGGCGTGTCCCAGAGCGCCATCTATGACGTGGACTTCGCCGTAGCTTCCGACGGGACTGTCTATCTCCTCGCCGGCGGTGATGAGGATCAGGCCTCCAGCTGGAAGATGAACGTCTACAAATTCAAGGAAGGTGATGCCAACTTCACAAGGGTAGGCTCCGCTCTTCCATTTGCCGCAAGTAATAATGGGGTAGAAGCGATCTTCCTCATCAACGACCTTCCTGCCATAGCATATTACGACACCGGCTCTTCTACGGCCGACCACAGCCTCAAGTTCATCTCTTTCGATCCTGAGACCATGGCCTGGAGCGAGCCTGCGTCTATCGATGCCAAGGCTGCCGGCGACGGTTTGGGAAGCGTCTATGCCGCCACGGATCCAGATGGGAACGTATGGGTTTCTTTCCAGGATGAGAACGATGTCATCCGTCTCTATGAATATAAGATGGATGCCGACTAAAATCCGAACTCTCCATATCTCCAGCCCCGAGCCTCCGCCCGGGGCTTTTTTTGCCTCTTCCTTACCTGCTTTTATGGCTACATCAGGCCCTGAAGTGGTAAATATTTCATGATAATTATGCCATTTGAGAATAATATCATACTCAAAGGATATTTTTGTTGCCAAGCTGAAAGCCACGCCCTAAATTTGCCGGCCAAAAGTGATAAAAATAGCTTAGTGATGAACAAAAAATTATTACCGGTGATGATTTTGGGCCTCTCCGCCCTTACCGCAAACGCCGGAGGTTACCTTACGACAACCAACCAGAACACCGCCTTCTATCGTATGCCGGCGCACAACGCCACCATTGGGACTGAAGGCGCATATTATGATCCAGCAGGAATCGGCTTCATGGATGACGGCTGGCACGCCTCACTCGACATCCAGACCATATTTCAGCGTCGCCACGTCAACTCCACCTTCGCACCCTTCGCATATCGCAAGGACAACGAAGGCGGCGACACGAGACGTTACATCGGAATAACCAACGTGCCTGTTCTCCCTCACGGTGACCTCGCCTACAAGAAGGGCAGATGGTTTGGCTCCCTCCATCTCGGGCCTATAGCTGGCGGCGGCTCAGTCAAGTATGGCGACGGTCTCGGAAGCTTTGAGTCCAACTACGCCATGCTTCCGGCCCTCGTTAATACCCTCGCCGGCTCCAAGATCGTAACTGCCTATTCTTCTGACATTGATTTTACTGGAGGACAGACCTATTGGGGAGGCCAGCTGAACTTCGGCTTCAAAGTGGCCCCGAAGCTCTCCGTATCCGTGGGCGCCAGGCTCGTCTATGCCACCGCCTCTTACGATGGAAATATCTCCAATATCCAGCTGGAGGTAGGCGGCCAGATGCTTCCAGCCGGAACAGCCATCACCAACTTGCTTACCGCCGCCGCGGCCTCGAATCCTGCGATAGCGGGCATCATTGCGAGCGGAAAGCTCGATGTCAATTCCATCGTGGGAGACAGAAGAGTGGACGTAAAGCAGAGTGCCTTCGGCCTCGCCCCTATCATCAGCGTGCATTATAAGCCTGGCAAGTGGGATCTTGCCGCCCGTTATGAATTCAATACTTCTATCGACCTTGAGAATGACACCAAGGATGCTGGCGGGATGAGCATGTTCGAAGATGGAAAGAAGTGGGCTGGTGACGTGCCTGCCCTTCTCGCCCTCGGCGCCCAGTACAACTTCTCCGACAGGCTTCGTCTCCAGGCCGGCTACAATCTCTTCTTTGAAAAGCAGGCCAAGACCTACAACAGCAAGACCGATGCCAATGACAAGCAGAAGCTCCTCGACGGGAACACCTACGAGATTCTCTTTGGAGCAGAATACGATCTGAGCAAGACCTTCACAATCAGCGCGGGAGGCCACAAGACTACCTTCGGCTGGGATGATGACTATTCCTTCCTCTCCGACCAGGGCTTCTCTATGAATTCATGGTCTTTCGGTCTGGGAACGAGGATTCATTTCACCGACAACCTCAGCACTGATCTTGCTGTTTACAAGACTTTCTACAGCCATGTCAACAAGCAGAGCGCTGACTATGCTCCGACTATTACCAAGAGTCTTGGCGCACTCGGAGTAAAGGCTGTCCCAGGCTCTGACAAGATGACCAGGCTCAGCACCTGCTTCGGCATCAGCTTCAACTACGACTTCTAGACCGCGGCTGTTCCGAGGGCAGGCGCTTCTTGCGCCCGGGTCATGGAGGGCGGCTCCGAAGCACGCAATCCCCGACATCTTTTTCCCGCCTGTCTGAAGAGACAAGGCGGGTTTTCATTATATTTGCAAGATTGACGAACATCAACGAATCATGAAACAAATCATCGCTATCCTCACGGCGGCCATAGCCCTCGCCGCCTGCGGAAATAAGGGCCAGGAACCCTCGCTCATAGATCCTGCGGCTTTCAACGATACCCTCGGCGGACAGAATGTCGCCCTCTATACTCTGCGAGGCAAAGACATTATCCTCCAGGCTACGAATTTTGGCGGCAGGGTGGTGAGCCTCTACACAAAGGACAAAAACGGAAAATATGAAGACATAGTCATAGGACATAAGAGCTTAGATGAGTATGTCCACCCTGAAGGAGAACGCTTCTATGGAGCCTGCGTCGGACCGGTCGCAAACAGGATCGGAAGAGCCAGCTTCATGATCGGAGACTCTCTCTACCATACCCCGGCCAATGATAATGGCGTCAACACCCTGCATGGAGGCTTCATAGGCTTGGATAACGTCGTATGGACCGTACTTGCCAGCACTGATTCTTCCCTTTCCATGGAATATGTACATCCTGACGGTTTCGAAGGCTATCCGGGAAACGTTGACATAAAGATGGAATATCTGGCGACTTCACAGGGCGAATTCAAGATTCTATACTCCGCAACCACTGACAAACCGACAGCCTTCAGCATAACCAATCATCCATTCTTCAATCTCAATGGAGAAGGAAAGGGCCTTGTGGAGAACTACTTGATGGAGATTCCGGCCTCCCATTATACTCCGATAGATTCTCTCAGCATCCCTACCGGAGAAATTGCTTCTGTTGAAGGGACGCCTTTCGACTTCAGGACTGCGCATCGCATCGGGGAAAGAATCGGCGAGGAAAACCAGCAGCTGAAATATGCCCGCGGCTATGATCATAACTTCTGCCTGGACAAAGCTCCGGGAGAGTATGGCCTTGTCTGCAAAGTATGGGATCCAGAGAGTGGCCGCGAGATCGATGTCTATTCCGACCAGCCGGGACTCCAGGTCTATTCCGGCAATTTCTTCAATGGGGCTTCGAACGGAAAGACGGGCAGGCCTATGCCATTTCGCAGCGCCCTCGCGCTCGAGTGCCAGAACTATCCGGATGCAGTCAACAACCCTGCATTCCCTTCCGCTATCCTTCTCCCCGGCCAGACCTACCGCCAGGTGACAGCCTACCGCTTCGGCCTTCACCAAGCCAACTAAACCGGCAATTTTCCTCCGCGCGTATTCCGCGCGTATTCCGGCAGTATTCCTGCCGTATTCTTGGCGTCCTGCTTGTGCTCTCCAGGTGTTTTCCGGCTGTTCTCCCGGGCCATGTTTGAATCGAGGATGTGATGGGTGTCAAGGCAGCATGGAGATTTCCGTGAATCGGCGCGTGCGTCAGAGTTTTGATGGGGAGACGGTGAAGCTGATGGAGAGACTGCGGCCTTTGGAGTCAACCGCGGTCAGGGTGTGCTCCCCTGGCTCCGGGGAGAGACGCAGCTGATGGATGAATTTGGTTTCTCCGAGATATTCCCCGTCCATGTGCCAGAACACAGTCTCGCCTGAAGATCTGTGGGCGAGTTCGAAGACGGCGGCGCCTCTCTTGCCGTCCGTTTCACGCGGAAGGTAGATGGTGCTTCCCTCTTCAGGGTAGATGAACTCCATGACTGCCTGCTGACTGCCTGCATCTTCTGCGCCTGTGTATTCGGGATGCCGTTGGCGGTAGTAGTATTCCATGGCTGGAGGTAGCACGAATACACTCTTTCCGTTGACGAATTTGTGGTAGGGGCAGGGAGCGCTTCGGAGAGCTGCTTTCGGAAGCATCAACGTGTCAATGTCTTCGCAGGACGCGCCTCGGAGGAAGCCAGATTCATGGCAGACTTCGGCAGTGATATAGCTGCCCCAGCGCGGTTCCTCGAACCAGCCTCCTCCGGATAGGGCGTTGAATATGTCGAAGAGTACCGGACCGGCCGCTCTGGCGCCGGTAAGACCAGGTACTCCATGCCCGTCAGCATTCCCCACCCAGACTCCGACTGCATATTTGGTATCAACACCTACTGCCCACGCATCTCTGAACCCATAGCTCGTGCCCGTCTTCCAGGCGACCTTTTTCACTGAACTTATCAGGTGCCAGTCGATTTCATCCGGGCGGTTGACCTCACTCAGGGCCTTGAAGGTGTACCAGAGGGCCGCCTTGTCATGGAGAACGAAAGATGTGTCGGAATTTGAAAGATATGACTTCGCCATGGCTGCGTAGGCTGCGGTGATTTCCCCGAGCCTGGCTTCCGCACCACCAAGAATCAGGGAGAGACCGTAATCCGAGGAAGGGCGGCTGAGGGTAGTCAAGCCTGCCTTTTTCAAGAGTTCGTGGAATTTTGGGACTCCGTAATCACGTAGCATATGAACTGCGGGGACGTTGAGGGATCTAGCGAGGGCTTCTGAGGCCGGAACAGCGCCACTGAAAGTCAGGTCGAAGTTCTCTGGAGAAAAGCCGTTGAGGTTGATTCTGGTGTCCTTGACAAGGGAGTTTGGAAGAATGGTTCCTTCCTGCAGAAGGGCGCAATAGAGAAAAGGTTTGAGGATGCTGCCGGTGCTGCGGGCTGCATCGGCGATGTTCACCTGGAAGCCTGGTCTGCTGCGGTAGGGGGAAGCGTTTCCGACCCATGCCAGAATGTCACCTGACTCTATGTCGATGACGACGGCGGCAAGGTCGGCTATGCCTTGGGCGGCAAGATCGTCGCTGTGCCTGTCGGCTATGGCTTCTACTCTTTCCTGGAGGTGTGCGTCTATGGTTGTGACAATCCTGCCGTTATTTTCCGAGACTACGGTGCCGAGGGCAGAACCCCGCGTCTGGGTAGAGGAGGCGCGTAGTGAGGTTCTGGATGAGGCGCGGGATGAGACGGCGGTGAGGGTGGCAGTGAGTTGGGGGGAAAGAGAGGGCAGGGGATGAGGCGAGGCCGGGAGGGCTTCGTCGATGGCGAGGAGGTAGTCAGTGCTGTCGATGAGGGAGCGCTTCAAAAGTTTATCCAGCAGACGGTTGCGTTTCGCAAGAAGCTCTCCGCGGTTCCGGCCCGGATTCATGCCGGAAGGAGAATTAGGCAAAACTGCCAGCAGGCTGGCCTCTCCCCATGAAAGGTCTGAAGAAGGATGCCCGAAATATCTCCATGAAGCCGCTTCGAGCCCCACTACGTTTCCTCCATACGGGGCATGAGCCGCGTACATGGCGAGGATCTCCCGCTTGCTCATGCTCGCTTCAAGCCGGAGAGCCTCAGCGGATTCGATTACTTTTTGCCAAAGCGTCCTGCGTTTACCTCGGGACATGCGGACAAGCTGCATGGTGATAGTGCTTCCGCCGCTTGTCACGTGCCCTGCCCTGATGTTTCCCTCGAGGGCGCGCAAGGCTGAAACTGGATTGACTCCGGGATGCCAATAAAACCAGCGGTCCTCGAAATTGATCAGTGCCTTCCTGTATTTTTCCGGAATAGTATCCGAAGGAGGAAAGCGCCACTGCCCGTCAGAAGCAATCTTCGCCCCGAGAAGTTCTCCATCACGGCCGAGAACAAGGGTTGAATAAGAGACCTTCCTGAATGGGTGGTGAGGTACGAGAAGCAGGAAAGCCAGCAACAGTGAAGCCGCCAGTGTCCATGCATATTTAGTTTTTTTGCTCATCCTGCCTTGTCATTAATGCACAGAAAACCCGAGGCGGATGGAACCGTGGGGTGTGGAAATCTCGTTTCCGACGAAGTTGTGGAAATCGCGGGATGGAAGAAATCACGGTAAGCTACCTTGTAACGGAGGCGGAGCCCGATGCGGTGTTCGCGTGGACGCGGCCATCGTACATGGCCTCGCAGGTTACTGCTGGCAGGTGGAAGCGCCCCTCGTAGGCGGCACGAAGACGGACGGTGAATTTCTTGTTAAGCCCCCTGTCCAGGTCGAAGAACCAGGTGTCGCTGTCATCTCTTATGTCGTTGTAGGTGAAGGAGTCAGCTTCCGGAACCACTCTGCCCGCCATCCTGTCATTGGATATTTCCCAGCCGGAAGGCAGGCCGAAACGCAGAGCGAGCCCCCTGTAATCCTCGTCAAGGGTGGTGCTTGTCACACTGATGACTGCCGTGAAGTCTGTGCCCTGTCTGAGCGAAGCCGGATTGACAGGAGAACCGTCAGCCCCGGTGTAGGTGACGCTGAGCCTCAGACCGGAGGCGGCCGCTGGAACGGCTGTCCCGGCCGCCGCCCTCGATTTCGAGCTTACGGTGACATAGACAGGCCCGGCCGACTCATTGCGGACAAGGGCCGAAGTGCCGGAGAGCGCGGTAGAGAAGACAGCCTTAGGACTTCCTATTTTCTTGCCAGCGATATCCAGCGAAAGAGCCCCATTATTAGAGACGGCGGCAAGCCTGTATGCGGCGACAGATGCGAAGGCCAGCTCCTGAGTGGAATAGCCTCCGGAGAAGGCCGAGGTCAGGGAAGCCGCAGTCCTCAGAGCCTCCCCCGTACGCCCGCACAGGGTCAAGGCTTCGGTCTCTATGGCCTTGTCTCTCAGGGCGCTTCCGTAGAAATAAGGGTCGGTATAAGGTTCAACTTCCCCCTGACTTACAAGCTTCGAAGCTATGTCTTTCTTCCCGCATAAGGCGTAGGCGGAGGCTAGCATCCAGCGGGCTTGCAGCGAGAGCTTTTCGGAACCCCTGAGCCTGTTCATGGCGCCGGCATCGGCCTTATTGGCAAGCGCCAGGGTATAGAGACGGTAGGCCTGGTCAAGGTCAGACCTTGCCCTCGACCCGTCAGACCTGTAGTTCAATACGTTGCGCCCCTGGAAACGGAACCAGCCGTTCAGTACGCCGTTCTCCACTTCGAAGCCCTTCGCGGCGGCCGCCGTCATGAACTGTCCGATCATCGAAGTGACCCAGGTGTCGGAATTCGTGGAGTGTGGCCAGTAGGCGAAGCCTCCATCAGGAAGCTGACGGGAATAAAGTTCCTTGAGAATGACCGGAATGGCTTCCTTAGCCTCCTCGGCCGAGTCTCCTGGCAGAAAGTCCATGGTGTAGATGGCGTTAAGCCCCTTTGCCGCCAGCTGCTCGGAGCAGGAGTAGCGGTAATTCTTCATGTAAGAGAAGGCTGCTTCGAAATCCAGGATAGGGAAGCTGGAAGCCTCGAGAACGGCGGAAGAGCCATAGTCGAAGGTCTTCGACTTGCCGGCCGGAATCATTGCGGAGGTAGACGAAGTGATCTGAGGGTTGGTGTTCCTCACCTCTATATCAATGGTTTGCGAAGCCTTGTGAGAACCGCCGGAAGCCGAAACGGTGACCTTGGCATGTCCGGCCTCTCCTGTGATGAGAGAGAAGCGCAGCAACTTATCCCCCTGCTCTCCTATCTTAACTCTCTGGGTCTTGGAACCGGAAACCTTGAGAGGTCCTTCAACGGAAACGCTTACGGAAGCCTCCTTGACATCCTTTTCCATGGCTATGACATTGACAGGGAGAGTGACTTCCTCGCCTGCCCCCAGGCTTGATGGCAGAGTAGGCAGAACCATTAGCGGGGAGCGGACAGGAACCGTCTTTGAGGCATTCCCGAAGGCGTTTCCGTGACCTGCCACCACCATGACCCTGATGCTCCCGACATACATCGGAAGTGTGATGTGGTGGGTGTCGCCACCGGAGGAGAGGGTGAAAGGCCCGAGGAACTTGACAACCGGATTGAAGCGGTTGTCCCTTCTGGCGGCGCCACGGAGGCCCTGGTCGCCGCCGACCGAGAACATAGGGTCGAAGACCCCGGTATAGGCGCCTACTACCTTGTCATAAAGGTCGGCGGTATAGATTCCGAGGGCCTCGCGTTCGTACATTGCGGCCCAAGGGTCAGGAGTCTTGAAGGCAGTGAGGTCCAGCAGACCTTCGTCCACGATGGCCAGAGTGTAGGTCATCTGCTTCCTGTTCTTTTCGGTAATCTTGATATCGAAGGACTGCTGCGGCCTGACAACGTCCGGCATGGTGATTACTGGCTCAAGGTGGGAAGATGGGTCGTCGACAAGAACAGGCTGGACGCCGTAGAGGCGGAGTGGAAGGTCGTTGCTATGGAAATATGGCTGGACCATGGTGACATGGACATAGAAATTAGGAGCCATATCCTCGCTCACGGTGAACTTGTACGTCTGGTCTGAGCTGACCTTGACCCAGTCGCGCCAGATTACCCTGGTGGAATTCTCGATGGATACGAGAGCCATGCCCTTGACGGCCGCGGGGATGAAGACAGTGGCCGTCTCCCCGATCCTGTATGACTTTTTGTCAAGGTTGAAGGCAAGCATGCTTATGGCAGTCGGGTCAACCTTGTTGGAACGACCCCTGGAGGAAGGCCAGTCTGCGAGCACGATTCCACCGCTCGCATGGCCTGAATCCGTGTCCCTGAGATAGACGAGGAAACGTCCCCATTCCGGGTAATTGACGCGGAACGGGATGGAAAAGTCATTGGAACCTGAGATGAAACTTCCTGATTCATAAGCTTCGGCGGCTGTTCCATTGGTATAGGCGCCCAGGTCCTCGCTATCTGAGGAGCTGTCCCACCACCAGTTCCATGCAAGCTTGTAGATGCGGTATTCGACGTGGTGCCCGCTCACGCGCTTTCCGTCGGCTCCGAGCACGGCTACCTTGAAGGAGTTGTCGGTGTCAGTTTCCACTCCGGAAGGAAGTTTCACACCCACATAGGCGCTGAAAGGAGAGTATGGCACTCTCAAAGTAGTGTAGCTTGCCTGCCCGCCTTCCTCCATTACCGAGCAGACTATCTCTGCGTTGAGCATGCCGGGAGCCTCGGCGGCCTTCGGCATCACGCTCTCGAGCGTGGCTTTTCCCTCGGCATTGAGACGAGTCGTGAAGAGGCTGGTCTCGGTGCTTCGGAAAGAAGAGGCCGGATTGGAGAAGGTGTAGTCTTCGTAGCCATGGAAAGGCGAAGCGAGAGGAGTCAGCGTCATCTCCGCCTTGGCCTCAAGACCGGAGGCGGCGGGACCCGTGAGCCATTCCGATGAAACCGAAACCTTTTCGGCGGAGCCGCCCTGGAGTACCTTCGAGGCGAAGGCGACATTGATCTTCAGCCTGTTAGGCCTGAGCGTCTCGACCTGGAGAGACTTGTGGAAGGCGGCGCTTCCGATCTTCACGTATGCATTCCATTTCCCGGTTGGGTCTTTAGGCGAGGTAGGAATCGCGAAAGTGTAGAAGCCATTCACTGACCTGTCCCTTATCTGCTTGGAATAGAACTGGCCCTCGGGGGTGTAGACTTCGAGAGAGGCCGGGTGATTGTCGGGAATGTCTTTCAGGCGGTCGTAGACTATGGCCGTGACGAAGAGAGTGTCACCGGGACGCCAAACTCCTCTGTCGCCATAGATGAAGGCCTTCAGACCCTTGTCGAGCTTCTTTCCGCCGACGTCGAATTTGCTGACGGAATTGGCGTTTTCCGGAGTTACTTTGAGATAGCTCTTTGTGTTGTAGCGCTTTGCGACTATGAGGAAGGGCCTTCCGGAGAGTTTGACTTCTTCAAGACCCATATTGTCCGTCTTGCCGAAACCGATTCGGCGGAGCTGATAATTGTAGACATCGATGTCTACTGCGTACATAGGTTTTCCTGTCAGGAGATTCGTCGTTGCCACCCAGAGTCTGTCCCCGGCGTCGGTGTATTTCGCTATGATGCCGACATTCGATGACATGAGGCTGGTGGAGGCAGAAGTGTTGTCCTGGTCCATGTAAAAGGTCGGCTTGGTCGGATCGTCCCTTTCGTCCCAGTTGTACTTGCTCCAGTCGTAATCCTCATAGTCTCCATAGTAGTCAGGACTGGCCTCGTCCCAGACGGCCTCTTCATCAGCCGAAGGCTTCCCGTCCTTCATCTCCAGCATCCCGTCAGAAGTCGGGCTGACCCCTTCAGGAAGATAGTAATCCTGCTTGAATGAGAGCCTTATCCGGTAGATTGCCCCCGGTTCCTTCTTGAACATAGGTCCGAGGTCTATGCTGAATATGTTTTTCTTGTGGAGATCCTTGGAAGGGTCGCCGTCGAGTCTCATGGTGTTCTCGTAGACGAGCCTCCCGGCCCTTCTCAGACCGTCGGCCTGTTCCGAGCCCAGATCATTCTCCTGAAGGTAGGACATGACATTGTCTTCGAAAATCTTGATTATCCTGATGTCGACTGCCTTCAGGTTTGCGGCCGCGAAAGGAAGGTAGAGCTTCTTCGAGTCTGGCATGATGCCGCTGGAGGAGAGGAGCTTTATGTAGGGAAGCGGAGCCCCTACGCTGAAAGTCTTGCTCCACGAGGAGCCGAGCCTCTTCCCCGTGTCGGAAAGGAGCGCGTCAGATACCCGGACTTCCACAGAAGAAGAGGGGCTTTCGTAGAAGATGCGTATGATATTGTCTTCTACCTGGTTCCAGCAACGGACAGGCCCGCCCGCCGTCACCAGGCCGGAAAGATCCTGACCGGGGTCGAGAGGCTTGGAGAAGCTTACTTCCACGTAGGGGTCTGAGCCCTTTACAAGTCTGCTCCCGATGACCTTGAAAGAAGTATCGGAAGGAATGAGGACCTCTTTGGAGATCTCGTCAGCCTTGTAGTCTGTCTTCGCAAGGTTAAGAGAGATGCCTACTTTCCTTTCCTTCTCCTTTATCTTAATGCCGTAGATCGTGAATGCATATTCTCCGCTGTTGGACATCTCCACGGTCTCGATGTCGGAGGAATCGGCTTCGCTGCATTTCAGCATTTTCCGTATCATGGAACCATCTCCAGCATCGCTGAATATGAGCCTGCCCCTGATGGCGGCCTGTTCGGGTGTAGATGAGGAGATGGCCAGACCGTCGATTTCCATGGAGACCCTTTTCGGGGCCACCATGAATCTGAGAGGGAAGTTCTTAAGCCTCCTTCTGCCTACTTTCATCACCCTGCCTAGCTTGAATGTGCCCCTATAAGTCTTTCCTGGCTTGAGGGAGCCCTCGTCCGGCATGAATTCTATGGCGTCAGTTGAGACCCATCTTGTCATTCCGTCCAGATGCGGAGTGAAGGCGAAAAGCCCCTTAGGGTCGATTTTCCCTTCTTCAACTCCTTCAACTCTCCCCGTGAGCTCTATTCTGATGGGAGTGTCTTCTGAGATGATGCCTCCCGTGTATGCCTTGACATAGGTGGCGAAATCAGGATCTGGATTCTTCGAACCGCCGCCGCAGGAGCCTGCAAGTAAAATTGTCACTGCCGCAAGGGCGGCCGTCTTCAAGATATGGAGAACAGCTTTGTACATCTTATATATGTATTATTGGCCAAATATACGCATTTTTCTCAATATTATCTTATTTCCGGAACGTGCCAATTTGGCAGTCGCCTTTGTTGGCATCTGTTTTGTTTTTATGTCAGATGCGCCGGCCAAGGCCGGAGCCCGTGAAAAAGGAAATTCAAATAAATAAAAATTTTAATTATGATCAGACCATTAGCAGACAGAGTTGTCATCGAGCCTAAAGAGGCCGAGACAAAGACAGCCGGAGGACTTTACATTCCGGATACGGCAAAGGAAAAGCCACAGCAGGGAAAGGTCGTAGCGGCCGGCCCGGGCAAGAAGGATGAGCCTATGGAGGTCAAGGTAGGCGATACTGTCCTTTATGGTAAATATGCCGGAACCGAGGTTGAGGTAGCCGGCAGCAAGTACCTCATAGTACGTCAGTCCGACATTATGGCAATAATCTAATTTTTGATAGGAGATAATTATTATGGCAAAGGATATCAAATTCGATGTTGAGGTCCGCTCAAAGATGAAGGCCGGCGCAGATGCGCTTGCCAATGCAGTGAAGACGACTCTCGGTCCTAAGGGCCGCAATGTCGTGATTGACAAGAAGTACGGCGCTCCTCAGGTTACCAAGGACGGTGTCACCGTAGCCAAGGAAATCGAGCTCAAGGATAAATTCGAGAATATGGGCGCCCAGCTCGTAAAGCAGGTCGCTTCCAAGACCAACGAGCAGGCCGGAGACGGCACAACAACGGCCACCGTTCTTGCGCAGAGCATCATCAACGTCGGCCTCAAGAATGTTACCGCAGGTTCCAACCCTATGGATCTCAAGAGGGGAATCGACAAGGCCGTCGACACTGTTGTCGCCCAGCTTAAGGCTCACAGCCAGAAGGTAGGTGACGACTACTCAAAGATTGAGCAGGTAGGTACCGTTTCCGCCAACAACGATGCCGAGATCGGCAAGCTTATCGCCGATGCCATGGCTAAGGTCGGCAAGGACGGCGTCATCACTGTCGAGGATGCCAAGGGCATGGAGACCAAGGTGGATGTCGTAAAGGGTATGCAGTTCGACCGTGGTTACATTTCTCCATATTTCGTAACCAACACCGATAAGATGGAGGCCGAGCTTGACGATGCCAAGGTGCTCATCTGCGACAAGAAGATTTCTTCCATGAAGGATCTCCTTCCGATTCTCGAGCCTATCGCACGTGACGGCCAGTCCCTCCTCATCATTGCCGAGGATGTAGACGGCGAGGCGCTTTCCACTCTCGTAGTCAACAGGCTCCGCGGAACCCTCAAGGTAGCCGCCGTCAAGGCTCCTGGCTATGGCGACCGCCGCAAGGAGATGCTTCAGGATATTGCCACCCTTACCGGTGCAACTGTAATTTCTGAGGAGAGAGGCTTCACTCTCGAGAACACCACTCCTGAGATGCTCGGAAATGCCGAGAAAATCACCATCACCAAGGACAACACCACCATCGTCGGAGGTGCCGGAAACAAGGATGATATCGCAGAGCGTGCCGAGAGCATCCGCGCCCAGATCAAGACTACCAAGTCTGACTATGACCGCGAGAAGCTTCAGGAGAGGCTTGGAAAGCTCGTCGGCGGAGTCGCAGTGCTCTATGTCGGCGCTCCTACCGAGGTCGAGATGAAGGAGAAGAAGGACCGCGTAGAGGATGCGCTCAACGCCACCCGCGCCGCAGTCGAGGAGGGTTATCTGCCTGGCGGCGGAGTAGCTTACATCCGCGCCGCAGAGTCCCTGAAGAATCTTAAGGGTGAGAATGAGGACGAGACCACGGGTATCCGCATCATCGCCCGCGCCCTTGAAGAGCCGCTCCGCCAGATCTGCGCCAACGCAGGTGTAGAGGCCAGCGTAGTAATCAACAAGATTCTCGAAGGTAAGGATGACTTCGGCTACAATGCCCGCACGGATGAGTATGCCAATATGTTCGAGGCCGGCGTAATCGACCCTACCAAGGTGTCCCGCGTCGCTCTTGAGAATGCCGCTTCCGTTGCCGGAATGTTCCTCACTACTGAGTGCGGCATAGTTGACATCCCTGAGCCGCAGCCGGCAGTTGCTGCCCCTCAGCCTGAGATGTAATTTTTACAGAATAATTGTCCGAAATTGGCGGTCCGCGAGGGCCGCCTTTTTTCTTTTCCCGAAGCTTCTTATCTTTGTCTCTGACACATGTGTCAAACAGTATTGTCAAATGATAAGAATCGGAATAGACGTGGGCTCGACCACGGTCAAGGTCGCCGCCCTCGACGAGGCGGGAAAGACTATATTCTCTAAGTATCAGCGGCATAATGCGAAGGCTTTCGAGACCCTCGCCCCTGCCCTCAGAGAACTTTCGGAACTTGCCGGGGATGTCGAAGCGGAGCTGTGTTTTACGGGAAGCGTAGGCATGGGTTTCAGCGAGAGGCTTGGCCTTCCTTTTATCCAGGAGGTAGTGGCCGCTTCCAGGGCGGTTCAGGCCTCCTTTCCCCAGGTAAAGTCAATGATAGACATAGGAGGGGAGGATGCCAAGGTAGTCTTCTTCAGGGACGGCAAACCTCACGACCTCCGCATGAACGGCAACTGCGCCGGAGGAACAGGGGCTTTCATAGACCAGATGGCAGTTCTGATGGGCTGTGGAATAGATGAACTTAATTCCCTGGCGCTCAATGCTAAACAGATTTACACCATAGCTTCCCGCTGCGGAGTTTTCTGTAAGACCGACATCCAGAATCTGGTCTCCCGCGGGATCTGCCGTGAAGATATAGCCGCCTCGATTTTCCATGCGGTTGCCATCCAGACCGTTGTCACCCTGGCCCACGGCTTCGATATCAAGTCTCCGCTTCTTTTCTGCGGAGGCCCTCTGACTTTCATCCCGGCCCTCCGAAAAGAATTTATCTCCTATCTCGGACTTTCTGTGAACGAGGCTGATCCTTGCTTGAGTCCTGACGTGGTCCTGCCAGAGGACGGCGCCTTGCTGCCAGCTCATGGGGCCGCCCTCGCCTGCGGCCCGGGAATGGCTCCGATGAGACTCGGCAAGCTCATCGGCAGGATAGAAAGCGGAGCAGGCGAGGCCGTCTTCCGCTCCGGCATGAGACCTATCTTCGAAAATTCCTATGAGTATGAGGAATGGAAGCGGAGAATGGGTAAAAAAGTCCTCCGTAGAAGGCCTTTGACGGCTGGCTGCCATGAGGTTTACCTCGGAATTGATTCAGGCTCGACGACAACGAAAATCGTGGTCACCGACATGGCTTCCAACATCCTGTTTTCGTATTACCATGCCAATGAGGGCAATCCCGTCCATGCCGTGGAACTGGGGCTGCGCCGGCTCAAAGACCAGTGCGAGCGCTCAGGCGCCTCTCTGGAAATTCTTGGAAGCTGCTCTACCGGCTACGGGGAAGACCTGATCAAGACCGCTTTCCAGCTTCATGGAGGCATGATAGAGACGATAGCCCATTACATGGCCGCCCGTTATCTGGACCCGGAGGTCAGTTTCATACTTGACATCGGTGGCCAGGACATGAAGGCCATTTTCGTGGACAACGGTTTCATAGACAGGGTGGAAATCAACGAGGCCTGTTCTTCCGGCTGCGGCAGTTTCATAGAGACTTTCGCCAGGACTCTCGGCTACACGCCTTCCCTCTTCGCCGAAGCCGCCTGCAAGGGAGGCTCCCCGTCAGATTTGGGAACGCGTTGTACCGTCTTCATGAATTCGAAGGTCAAGCAGGCGCTTCGTGACGGGGCGGCTGTCGGGGACATCGCGGCCGGTCTGGCCTATTCCGTAGTCCGCAACTGCCTCTATAAGGTGCTTAAACTCAAGGATATAAGCAGCCTCGGAAAGCATATCGTAGTCCAGGGTGGCACCATGCGGAACGATGCCGTCGTCCGCGCCCTTGAATTGCTGAGCGGAGCCGAGGTGACAAGGTGCGATGTTCCAGAGCTTATGGGGGCCTTCGGATGCGCCCTCTATGCCAAGGCTCATCCTGGCAAGGTGGGGCTGCATCTAGGAGATATTCTTGAAAAGGCCTCGTATGAGTCTTCCGGACTTCATTGTAAGGGCTGCCACAATCGTTGCACTGTGACACGCTACCGCTTCGCCAACGGGAAGACCTATTATTCGGGGAACAAATGCGAAAGAGTCTTCGGCGGCTCTGGAGGGGATAAGAAAGGCGTGAACGCCTACGAGAAAAAATCGGAGCTGCTTTTCCGTGATGTCCCTCAGCCTTGTAGACCGCTCGCCACTGTCGGCATCCCACGCGCTCTCAACGCTTATGAGGATTATCCTTTCTGGCAGACGCTTTTCGCCGAGTGCGGAATAAAGACCTTGCTGTCTGACCCCAGCGACATGCGGGCCTATGAAAAGACGGCCAGGCTTGTGATGTCGGATAACATCTGCTTCCCCGCGAAGCTTGTCCACGGCCATATCGCCAATCTGATAGAAAAGGGCGCGAGACGAATCTTCCTGCCTTTCGTGATCTACGAGACCCCGGACGGAGGGCAGAACAGCTATAACTGCCCTATAGTGACTGGTTATTCCGAGGTGGTCAAGAGCGTCCAGGAGGATGGGGTCAGGATAGATTCTCCGGCTATTTCTTTCAAGGATGAAAAATTGCTGCTGCGCCAATGTTCAGACTATCTCAAAGGATTCGGGGTCGAGGGCAGGACGGTAGCCGCCGCCCTGCCGCATGCTCTGGAGGCGAGGAAAAGGTTCAATGCCGAGATGGCCCGCTATGATGAAGAAGTTCTGGAAGAGGCCCGCAAGGAAGGGCGGATGACAATTCTTCTCGCCGGCAGACCCTACCACTCCGACCCTCTCATTCAGCACGATATTTCCAGAATGATAAGCGAGATGGGGGCTGATGTCATTACAGACGACATTGTCCGACTGAAGACGGTGGGGGACGAGAGGGTCGATTTCCTCCGCCAGTGGAGCTATCCGAACAGAATTCTCAAGGCCGCCCTCTGGTGTGCCGCCCAGGGCCCGGACGTACAGTTCGTGGAGCTGACTTCTTTCGGCTGCGGCCCTGACGCTTTCCTCCTCGACCAGGTGAGGGACCTGCTGCTCAGGCATGGAAAATCCCTGACCCAGCTCAAATTGGATGACATCTGCAACCCCGGCTCTCTGAAGCTCAGGGTGCGTTCGCTCATCGAAAGCATGAAGCTTGCCGGGGAGGGGAATCTTAAGGCTCCGGAGCCAGCCCCTGACGAGCCTATTCCAATATTTGACGAGAGATGCCGGCATAAGAAAATCCTCATGCCCTTCTTCACTCCTTTTATATCTCCGCTTATCGCCCAGGGTATGAAACTTTTTGGCTATGATGTCGAATGTCTGCCGGAAAGTGATGAAAGTACAAGCGATTACGGGCTCCGCTATGCGAATAACGAGGTCTGCTACCCGGCTACTCTTGTGGTGGGCGACATCGTAAAAGCCTTCGCCAGCGGAAAATATGACCCAGGGGAATGCGCCGTGGCCATAAGCCAGACCGGAGGACAATGCAGGGCCAGCAATTATCTCGGCCTCATCCGGAAAGCCTTGAACTATGCCGGATATCCGCAGGTGCCGGTAGTGTCTTTCTCCATGGATCCGAATCTTGGGAACATACAGCCAGGCTTCAATCTTCCATGGAAAAAGATGATTCCCCCCGCCGTCCGCATCCTCCTTTTCAGCGATGTCCTGAACAAGTTCTTCCATGCGGCCGTCGTCCGCGAAAAGGAGAAGGGGCTTGCAAAGGCTCTTGTCTCTAAGTATCAGAACCTTGCCTGCGCCATGATCGAAAACTGGAACACCAGAGGACTCTATGGACTCATGTCACAGGCCGCCGA
Organism: Bacteroidales bacterium UBA7258; assembly: GCA_002472565.1. Taxonomy (GTDB): domain Bacteria; phylum Bacteroidota; class Bacteroidia; order Bacteroidales; family UBA932; genus Cryptobacteroides. The sequence goes on from DKSK01000014.1 coordinate 235,468, forward strand.
AGAGTTCAACTCCGCCTGCATCGATAGAGAAACTTCGAAAGTCGGCATTGTGGGTGAAATCTTCCTTGAGTTCAACCCCTTCTCCCACAGGCACATTATCGGCTGGCTGGAAGACCGGGGAATCGAGGTCGCGCCTCCTGTTCTCTCTGACTTTTTCTTCCAGGAATTCGTCAATCGCAAGGTCAATGTCCGGAGCCATGTCGATAGGGGCGGCTCTCTCTCCGATGCAGCCCTGCACCTGCTCTACATCCTGATTCGCAGACAGATACGCAAGGTGAACGGACTCTGCCGTAAGTTTAGATATTTCATGCCTTTCGGTGACGTTGAAGCGTATGCGGCCAGGGCGGAGAAGGTCATTTCTCTCAATGCCCAGTTTGGCGAGGGCTGGCTTCTTCCGGGAGAGATCATGGCCTGCGCCGCTTCCGGAATCGACCATGTGATAAGCATGCAGCCTTTCGGATGCATAGCGAACCATATTGTCAGCAAGGGAGTTGAGAAGAAAATCAAGAAATTCTATCCTGACATCCATATCCTCTCCCTCGACTTCGACAGCGGTGTGAGCGATGTCAATCTCACCAACAGGCTCCTCCTGTTCATCGATAACCTTAAAACCTATGCTTCCCGCGAGGAGGCCGGAACGATATGAAGATAGAATCAATAGTTTCGGTTGAGGACAGGATAATCGAGGCGGCGCGCAAAACTTTCATAGAGAAAGGCTTTGCCCAGACGAGCATGAGTGATATCGCCCAGGCCGCGGGAATCAACCGCCCGACCCTGCATTATTACTTCAGGACTAAGGATATCATGTTCCAGGCTGTCTACGGAGGCATACTGAAGTCCATTCTTCCGAAAATCCAGGTCGTGGCATCGACTTCGGGCCTGACTCTGGAGGAGGGGCTCTCCATTATCATAGATGCCTACTATGATCTTTTCGTGGAGAATCCTTCTCTGCCTCTCTTTATTATGAGAGAACTTGACAGGAACGCCGACCTGATGACCTCCACCTTGGAGAAGGCGGGATTCATGGATGTCTTGTGGAATCTGAGGGACATGATTCAGGAAATGATTGCCAGGGGCGAGATCCGGCAGGTGCCTGTGCGCTTTCTCCTCTTCAATTTCTACGGTCTTCTCTCCGTGCCTTTCCTCTCGAAGAACCTGAGCAGGAAAATTCTTGAAGAGGACGAGAATTCTTTCCGGCAGATGCTCTCTGAGTGGAAACCTGTGATTATAAGGCAGATACTATCTTATGCAGGAGAGCCGCCGAAGGCCTGAGGAATCTTTTCTTCAAAAAAAAGGCAAAAAAAGTCGGGAAAAGTTTGGAAATACAAAAAAGGTGCGTATCTTTGCAATCCCGTTTGAGAAAAACGGGAACGAAAGAACATTGAAAAGACTG
>DKSK01000026.1 GCA_002472565.1 Bacteroidales bacterium UBA7258
GAGGGCACTGTAGGCCATACTCTGTGCGCAGGGTCCTTCAGATTCTAAAGTTTCCAGGGCTTCCTTGTGGAAAGTCCCGGAAACTTTACAATGCAAAGCAGCCACCTTCAGGTTCAGGAATGACGGTTGCATCCAAATCCGTTTCTTACGTGGCTCGACACGAGGGAAGCTTACTTGAAGCGCTTAGTATCCACTTCCTGCCGCTCCTTCTCGGTATAGCCTCCGAATTTCCAGGACAATGACAGTCCCACCTGACGATAGCACTTATAATCAGCCTTCATGTACTGTCCGCCGTAGTCGATGAGCGGAGAGACCATGCTCGTCTGGAAAATGTCGTTGCAGAAAATATTGATGAGTCCCCTGCCTCCTGCGAAGCCCCAGCGCAACTGGACGTCCAGATTGCCGGAAGCAGGCAGGTCATAATCGCCCTGGATACCTTTGGATCGGATCATTCCATTAACCAGCAGCTTGAAATTGTGTTTATTCGACAAGGTGAAGGTATTGTTCATCACCACCATCCCGAAGACGATATCCCTGTCGAAAGGAATTTCATAGAAGTCACTGTCCTTCTCTCTCTGCCAGGCGCCGATAAGCGTCGTGCGGCCAGTCCACCACTCACCAACATTGAAAGGTATCGAGGCCTGGATGCCTCCCTGCTGCATGAAGTCCTCGTTCAAAGTGCGGTAAGTCTGCACCAGGCGGTCTGGATTCTGATACAGCAGCTGGATGAAATAGTCCTTAATGTGGCTGAAATATGCCGTGAACACATATTTGCTCTTCAAGATGTAGGAAAGAGCGGCCTGATATTCCTTGCGTGGTCTCAGCGACGGGTTGCCAACGATTTCAGTATAGGCGTCGGGGTGGGACGTGGTGCTTTGCAGAGCCCAGTAATCAGGATACCCTTTGTCCGAAGACAGCCCCAGCTGGAGGATGTGTCCGGCAGCAGGAAGCCAGGTGACATTGAGCGTCGGATAGACCGACCAGTCATTCCACGCTGCATTCTTGAAATGCTCCAGAGCCAGCGAGCCGTCCATCATCCATTTCTCGGAAAAGGACTTGCTGAATCCGGCATAAACATTTTGAGACTGCTCATCCAGCCGCGAAGTGAATCCGCCGTCTCCTCCGACGCTGATTCTGCCGCCGGTAACAGGGTCATAGTACCACTGGAAACTCTTGTCCCGCGCCCATTCCAGATTCGCTCCGTAGTTCAGTTCCCAGCCCTTGCCGAGGTGGTGCTCCTGAGCGACGAAAGCCTTCCAGCGGTCGATATTCTGCCGGTCTTCCGTGCGGTAATGGTTTTCCACTCCATCGAACGAGCTATTAATCAGCTGGTCGGACGGCCTATTGTAATGCGTGTATTCAGCTCCGAGCGAGAGCCCGAAAGGAGCCTTATAGTCAGCACGGATATTGTGCAGCCGGCGGTCTCTGCCTGAATGGGTCGTCGAAACCTGCGTACCGGTCGTACTGATATCCGTTCCGCTCTCCCCGAAACTACCGTTATACACCAGGCTTGCCCTGTGCTTCTCGCTGAAGAAATAATCAGCGCCCCAACGCACCTGGTGAGTCCTGCTCCAGCTATCCGTCAACATCTCCTGGTCGATATCGTGGACGCTGCCGTCGGCGAGCCGATGCCGTGCCTGAGTAGAATTGTCATTATACGACCGCCCGTACTCGTAGGAGTATATCAAGTCCGTGGAGAACTTGCCCTTGGAATATTGAAGGGAGCCGCGCCCCTGGCCGCCGCCGTAATATTGATTGAGGTACTGCCCGTAGATTTCTCCCTGCAGCTTGCTCCTGCTTTCAGAATCATGCCTGAGGACAATGTTGATCAGAGCTCCCCGCACCTGGTACTTCGCCGTAGCATTGGGGATGACCTCCGCCTTGGCGATCCGGCTCACCGGGGTCGATTTCAGCAGAGCGCTAACTTGAGAAGCCGAAAGGGTGGAAACCTTGCCGTCGATGACGACGGTGGCTCCTCTTCCCGCGACGGCAAAGCCGTCCCCCTGAGGCGTCACGCCCGGAAGCTTTCCGATCGCATCGTAGGCATTGTCCGCCGGAGTTTTCTCCAGAATACGCGGAACGTCATATACCAAAGCGCCTTTATCCACCTTGACGACAGGAATTTCACCAGTAACCAGGGCTTGGGACAATTCCATGAACATACTGTCAGCCACCGCGACAGACAATGAATCAGGTTCCTGGGCCGCCGCGACGGCGGCGGAACTTGCAAGGCAAAGCAAGAATAAAATTCTTTTCATGTCGAACTTAAGCAGACCGTCCTTTCCGGCCATTATTTCACACTGCAAAATTGCCTTGAATCTGCGACAAACCGTGTTAACATAAAGTTAAGAAGTGTTAAATAGTGTTAAAACGCTCTGCAATCTTTCAAATTCCGCTAAATTAGCCACATGAAATTTCCATCCAGACATATAGTCATACTGCTGATACTGTCTCTGGCAGCTCTCTTCGGCTACCAGATTTATTGGCTGTCCGGCCTATACCGTTCCTCCATCAAATCGAAGGAAGCCGAGATAAACCTCGCCCTCCAGAAGGCCGATTATGCCGAAATGATGGAACGACTGCGCGAGGTCAGCGCAAGCGGCCGCCACGGGACGATAGATTTGGACACTGGATGGTCTCGAGACAGCTTATCCTCACAAGTTTCCGCCAGCACGAACCTGTTCGGGATTAATGTGGAGGGCTCCAAATCCGTATCAGTTTCTGTCCTTGGCGAAAATGAAAGAAATCATGGCAAAAATGTGGAGGGCTCCAAATCCGTATCAGTTTCTGTCACGACAAGCACGGTACAACAAGATTCCGTCAGTGACAAAGAGGATGCAGGCGTATATTTAATCAGCGATTCTCAAGAACACACAGGCTACTACCAGCGTGGAATGCATGCCGGAGTGGATGTCCTTGCCAAAGTGAATATGCATAAGCTGGACTCCCTGCTTACCATGATGCTCGCCGACAACGGGCTGAACGTACCGCATCGCCTGCAGATGCTAAGCGACAGCACGACGACTGCCGCTGTTTCGACCCCAGGCTATAAGCCGTCCGGCAGAGCCAGGAATTACGCCTACGTCTACGGCATAACGCCAGGCGACATATACGAACTCACGCTCGAGCCTCTCTCCGGCCTTGTATTCCGTGAGATGTCGGGGGTAATCGCGGCCTCTCTGATACTTTTCCTTTTGCTCGCCTTCTCCTTCTGGTTTCTCATCCATGCCATGCTCAAGCAGAAAAGCCTGGAGGAAATGAAGAGCGACTTCACCAACAACATCACCCACGAGCTCAAAACGCCGGTGGCGGTGGCATATGCGGCCAATGACGCCCTGCTGAACTTCGAGGCGGGGAACGACCCCGAAAAGAGGCGTGAATATCTGGAAATCAGCCAGAGCCAGCTGAAAAAACTGGAAGGAATGATCGAGCAAATCCTTTCCATGAGCATGGAAAGCCGTAAGACCTTCGAGCTCAGGAAAGAGGACATCGAGCTTAAACCTCTGCTGCAGAACTTGGCGGACCAGCACCGTCTTCCAACGGAAAAATCTTGCGAGATTCATATCGAGTCAGAAGACGCTCTTGTCATTCACGCAGACCGCTTCCATTTCGGGAACGTCATCAGCAACCTCATCGACAACGCCATAAAATATTCCGGACCTTCCGTCCATATCGTAATCAAGGCGAAGACTGTGCCCGGCGGCGTTGAAATAAGCGTCAAAGACGACGGCATAGGGATAGCTCCCGACAAGCAGAAGCACATATTCGAGAAATTCTACCGGGTCCCGACCGGAGACATCCACGATGTCAAGGGTTACGGTCTCGGCCTCTACTACGCCAAGACCATGGTCGAAAAGCACGGCGGGACCATCAGCGTCTCCAGCGCCCAGGGCAAGGGCAGCGAATTCAGAATCTTCATTCCTATGGCTTCCTGACGCCATTCTTCCATGAACATAATCTTGTCACCATGAACAAAGCGATGCAGCTATGCCGAAAATAAAAATACTTCTTGTCGAAGACGAAAAAACCCTGGTTCAAATCGTAAGCGAGACCCTCAGAGGGCAGGGTTTCATCGTCGAGACCGCCGCCGACGGAGTTGAAGGGCTCAGACGTTTCTTCGAAGTCCGTCCTGACGTCCTCGTCGCCGACGTCATGATGCCACGCATGGACGGCTTCGAAATGGTCCGCCGCATCCGTAAAACAGATGACCGCACCCCTGTTCTCTTCCTCACGGCAAAATCCACCCCGGACGATGTCGTCACCGGGTTCGAACTGGGAGCCAACGACTACCTCAAGAAGCCTTTCGCCCTCCAGGAACTCATAGTCCGCATAAAGGCTCTTATGGGGAAAGCCTACATGACGGAGCGGCAGGAGGCGGAACAGAGCGAGTACCGGATAGGAGATTACAGCTTCACACCGGCCTCTCAGGCTCTCGATTATCTTCCCGACGGGGAAAGCGTCAACCTCTCTCACCGTGAAGCCGAAATCCTCCACCACCTCTGCGACGCCAAGGGAGGCATCGTCCCCATGCAGAGCCTTCTTCTGGACCTCTGGGGCGACGACGACTTCTTCAACGCCCGCAGCCTTCAGGTGTTCATCACCCGCCTACGCCACAGCCTCTCAAAAGACCCCCACGTCCGCATCGTCAACGTCCGCGGCACCGGCTACAAGCTGATAGCGGAAAACTGACACCCAGCCGGAAAAAACGAGCCTCGAATATCGCTTCTGATATCCGAGGCCTGTCTATATAGAGAGTAAGAGCTTATGTGTGTTCACCTGAGTTCGTCCGCGGGGTTGGTCCGGGCCGCGGAAAGGGTCTGCAAGAAAACGGACAGGAAGGAGATGGCAAGGGATATGATGACAGCCAGGACGAATATCCATGCATAACCGGAAAGCCGGTCTATGAAAGATTCCAGATACTTGCGCGAAGCCCAGACCGCCACAGGAACCCCGATCACGCATGCAATCAGCACCATGACCATATAGTCCGAGACATTTTTCACAAGCTCGCTTTCCACTGTCCCGCCGAAGACTTTGCGGATGGCGATGTCGTGGGCCCTCTCTTCGGCGAAATAGCCGCTCATCGCTATGAGTCCGAGCAGAGAAATCATTATCGAGATGAGCATGAATATTTCAAGGAGCCTCATGTTGTCCATGGCGGGCTTGAGAGCATCCTTGTAGCCATCATCGATATAGGAAAGGGTCTGTATCTCTTCCATGCCGGTATCGTTCCATTTTTCGAACGCCTGCCTGATGGCATTCATCGCTTCGCCATGATCGCCTTTGGTCTCGATGAGCAGTCCCGGCCACCACATATCACTGTCGCGTATCACGCTCACAATGATATTCATCCTTTCCCCTTCGTTGGCGATTGACAACGGAATATCTTGGAACACTCCTGCAAGCTGCTCGCAACCGAGAGCTCGCTGACTCAGGGTGTCGATTTGCAGATGACTGTCATCAAGGCCAGTGGCGCGGAACGCCGTCTGGGAAAACCATACGGAATTGTACATCGGAGCTCCGAAGTTCTTTTCCTGCCTGAAATTCAGCATAGAGAACGCAGTACTGTCCATCCAGCAGATACGGTAGAGTATGTCCTTGCCATCCGATGTGGTCGAATACTGCCCATTGGCGAAGAAGGCTGGACAGCCTTGCGAGAACCCGATGCGTTCCACGCAAGAAAGCTCCCTGAGAACATCCGCCAGGGCCATGTCCGGCCTCTTGGCCCCGTTAGTGTAGAGATACAGTTTGTCGGCGGAATCGTAATTCTTCGGCCGCTTCAATGACTTGCCGTACTGAGCTTCCATGACTAGAGCCATGGAGATGAGGAACACCGAAAAGGCACACTGCAGGACAATGAATATCTTGCTGAATACCATCTTGTTGCTGGTTCTGAAGGACCCGCGCACGATGTCCACAGGCTTGTAACGGCTGGCAAAGAGGGCTGGAAGAAGACCTGAAAGAGTGCCTGTGAGAATGGTTAACAGGACAAAGGCGGCGATATAGACGGGCTTGAATTCAATCGATATCGGGACCACAGGGTTACCGAGCAGATTATTCATAGTCGGGGTCAGAGCCACAGCGAGAAGCAGGGCGAAGATAAAGCAGAAAGCAGTGAAAAGGACTGATTCGTAAATATATCTCCATATTATGCCCGAGCGTTGTTCTCCGACGAGCCTGCGAGTCGCCATCTCCTTTGCTCTTTTTCCCACCAGCGCGAAATTAAGGTTTATGAAATTGAATATCGCGCAGATAAGAAGGAGGAGTCCGGCCAGGGACAGAAGCCTCAGGGTGCCGAGGTCTCCCTGGTTGACATTTCCCCAGTCTTTAGAGAAATAGATCTCGTCCACCCTCCATATCTTCAGCTTCTCGAAGAAACCCTTTCCATACCATTGATATACCTCCTTGCATAAAGCCTCTGTCTTGTCATAGAGTACTTGGCGGTCCGTCCCCGGTGCCACCTGCGCAAAGGTGATGACATTCCCGAAATTGTCATAGGCAGCAAGCTTGCTGAACAAATTGCTCTTGTTGCTTGCAATTATGTCGCAATATGAGATGAGCGTAGCCTTGAAATCCTTGGCTATGCCGGAAACCATAAGTTCATTGCCATCAATGGAAAGATGGTCACCGACTTTCAGGGAATATTTGGCGGCGAAGGTCTCGCTTATCAAGATGTTGTCCTTGGCATCCAGCGATGAAGGCGAGCCTGACACGAGACCATAGTAAGGGAAAATGTCGAAGAAAGCCTTGTCAGTACCCATCACTTCGGCATTCACGGCAGCCTCTCCGATGAGGAAACGTCTCGTCTGCGGAATTATGCTGGTGACCCTCACAACTTCAGGTACCCTGGACTTGAGAGCATCTGGAAAACCGTAGGTAAGACCTATGCAATCCGGCATACCGAAGGCATAAATGTTTTTTCTGTCAGGATTTTGCGTATTTATGGAATATTGCTGATAAGCGTATGAGCCGAACATCACCACGAAGGCGAGGCTCACGGCAAGGCCTACAGCCTCTATCAAGGCATAGGCTTTATTGCGGGAAAGGAACCTAAAGAAAGATTTCATCAGACTTAGATTTTACAATGGGACACTTCTCTACAATCCATTCTGCACGTCGCCCGCGATCTGCTCTACAATTCATTCTGCACGTCGCCCACGATCTGACCGTCGAAGAGATCGATCTTCCGCTGGGCCATCGCCGCATCCTTCGGAGAGTGCGTCACCATTACGATCGTAGCCCCCTCCTGATTCAGTTCCGTGAGCAGGTCCATCACCTCCTTCCCGTTCTTCGAATCGAGGTTTCCGGTCGGCTCGTCGGCGAGTATCAGCTTCGGGTTGATGACCACCGCTCTCGCTATCGCCACCCTCTGCTGCTGTCCTCCAGAAAGCTGCTGCGGAAAATGGCTCGCCCTATGACTGATGTTCATCCGCTTCATTATCTCCGTGACGCGCTTCTTCCTCTCCCCTGCTGAAACATTCAGGTATCGGAGCGGAAGCTCTATGTTCTCATATACTGTCAGTTCATCTATCAGGTTGAAGCTCTGGAACACAAAACCGATGTTCCCCTTGCGGAATT
>DKSK01000011.1 GCA_002472565.1 Bacteroidales bacterium UBA7258
TTAAACAGTTAAAAAGCTATCGATGAAATTTTCTCCGGACAGCAGTGGAGAAATTTATACTTTCGTATATTTGAAATATAGTTCTCATTGACTAAATTGCGTCAACAAAATTCAAACATACTATGTTAAAAAAAATTCTTTTAGCGCTTACATGCGCAGCTGCTTTATCAGCAGCGGTTTCAAGTGTAGCTTCTGCTATTGGTGAAGATCCGGGAGGAAGAGCAAGCGTTGTTAATTGCCGATGTGAAAGAGCAATCCATTTCTCTCGTAAGGGATGTTATGCCGATCATTTTGGGGCTATATGTGCAAGCGGCTATAATGTGGATTGCGACCAATATCAAAATAATTGTTCATAATATCTTCAATCCTTTGCAATGAAAGATAAAACTTTTATTGCCGGATGCTTTACTGTGATTGCCATCAGTCTGATAATCACTATTATTAATATATGTCGGAATGATGGCAATCATACACTGTATATTGAGACTCCGGGTCCGAATACTCCAGAACAAGAATTTATTCCTCAGGGAAGCATGGCGAGTACCAAGGCGGAATTCGACAGACAATCTGCTGATTTCGGGACGATACCGAGGGATACACTCATTTCGGAAGAATTTACTTTGACCAATGTGGGTGACAATACTTTGTATGTGCTTGACGTTAACCCTAATTGTCAATGTACCAGCTATGAAGTCAGCTCTAAATATGCGGAACCTGGTGGAAAAATAGTGATTACTCTCAATTTCAGCTCCAGCAACAAGTCGGGATTCCAAGACATTAAGTCCAGCGTAAGACTTAATACGGAAACCGGGATTTACAAGTTGGCGCTAAAAGGAAATGTCAAGATGTAGAGGTCGTCAGATTATGAACAAGTTTATCCCGTTGGCTGTTTTGGCTGCTGTCGCAGCCGCGTGCGCTTCGAAAGGAGGAGGTTCTTACGATTCCTTCTTCGGTGCGCCGGTCAAGAATAAAGTAAATATTAAGGTAGACTCGATTACCTTTGAGAAGATTCCTTTGCCGGAAATTAACACATCGTATAGTGGTTTCAGCGGAATTTTCGGTGAGAAAATATTCTTTACCGATGCGCTGTTCTCTTATCTATACGAATTCGATAAAGATGGACACCTCCTCGGCAGGCATTTGGGCTATGGGCAGTCTTCAGCGGAATTGCCGATAAAAAGTGTAGAGGGCTATGCGGTGTCAGATAATGGACATCATTATTTCATGGGCGCTACAACTGACATATATGAGTTCGATTCTTCTTTCAACAGGGTAAATGCATATATCTTCTTGAATAATAAGAAGGAGAGTTCAAACCGATATGACAATACTGATTTCTATCCATCGGATTATGGTAATATCAACTTAGTGGTAAGAGGCGGAAAAATGTACATGAATGTCGTTTCCGGTGATGATGTGAGCAATATTACAACGAATGATTACTACACTAATGCAAGAATTATTGAATCCAGAAACTCGATTGACGGCACCGATCCTCAATATCTGGGTAGACTGACTCCAGCGTTGAAAGTCATGGGCGCTATGCAGAAAGACAGATTCGTGGTTGACGAAGACGGGAATTTCATAGTATGCTATGAACCGGATTCTCTAATGTACGTCTATGGCAAGAATTTTAAGTTCCGTTATTCTTTCGGACATGCAGGAAAGAGCATGAACACTGATTATGTGACGCTTGTCATGAGCGATAATGTATATGATGATTATCTCAAGGAACACGAGGAGAAGGGATGGTATTCTTCAGTATGCAAGGCTAATGGACTGGTTTTCAGAACTTACGAGACCGGCTCTCCGGCATGCCAGACAAGACTCCAGATTTATGATGGTACAACAGAGATAGCAGATGTCTGCGCTCCCCGGAATTTCAGAGTCCTTGGTTATATTCCTCCATACTATTACTCGACATTTATCCTTGACGAGGACGCAGAGACCATTGAACTTTACAAATTCAGGATTGATTGAAACCATTCGGGAACTTACGATCTTTAATTAGAACGAACTAGAAAACTATGAATGCTATTAATTTGCTTGTTGCAACAGGATTGACGATGTTGGCTGCCGCTTCTGATGGTGATGACCGCCCTTATGAATCATTTTTCGGTAAGGTAGCTCCAACAAACAGAGTTGATTTCAGGCTTAGTAATCTTAACCTCGAAAATATTGACGTCGATTGCTCCGGATTCAATGCTTGGACTGGATTTTCTGCCTTCCATGACGGCGTTATATATTATGCTGGATACAGTCGTAATGGCGGCGGCATCCATGCAATCGACGGGAATAGCGGAAAGGATTGCGGTACGGTAATCCATTATGGAGGGGGCCCTAATGAAATGCGTGGGAGTATTTTTGCCTATTGCATATCCCCAGAAGGGACTCATTACTTTATGGATGGTAATCCGGCGCTTGACGTATTCAGCAGGAACTATAAATTATTGCATCATGCCGAGTGGTATAATTCAAAACATCTTGAGAATCAATCGAGCCGATTTGACAATACAAAGTTTTATATTTATCCGGACGCCCCTGTCCTAAGATACCATGCCGGCAAACTTTACGCAAGTGTAGATGGCGGAGACTTGGTTTCCAATGTTATCACACCTGGCTATTACAAGAAAACCAGGATTATAGAAGAGTTCAAAGCCGATGATTATTCCATACAAAGGTATCTCGGCAGAATGAGCCCTGCTGCGGAATACATGACTGGGATATGGTTGACTTTGTTTGACATAGACCCTTCAGGCAACTTTGTAGTGACATACGAGTGCGACGACATGATATATGTCTATGACAAGGACTTCAATCTCCGCTACTCTTTCGGCCAGCCCGGCAAGGATATGGACAAAAACTACACGCGGCAAAAACTCTCGAAAACAACGTATGACAAGATTCAGGCGGAGAGAAAGATAAAGGGGCACTATACGTATTTGACTTGTGCCGGAGGTTACGTTTTCCGTGGTTATGCGACTGGGAATCCAAAGAATCAGACTAGGCTGCAGATTTACAAGGGCACGACAGAAATAGCCGACATCGAAGTTCCGACCGGTTTTAAGGTCATAGGCTATAAAGCTCCGTATTTCTACAGCGGCCTAATTCTCGACGAGAATAAAGAGACCGCCGTACTTTACCGCTTCAAATTGTAGCGGCATTATGCCTGTATGCAGATGAGATTCCTCAGAGAAATATCATTCGTGGCGGCTTTGCTGCTGCCCCTTGCTGAAGCATCCGCCCAGAAGATGACTCTTGACGAGGCAGTTGCCGTGGCAAGGAGCCAGTCTGTGCCAGCCCTTCAGGCCAGGCAGGAATTCATCTCTGCGTACTGGCAATACCGCTCCTACAAGGCAAGCATGCTGCCTTCGCTCTCGCTCTACGGCGACCTCATGAATTTCGACAGGTCGCTGACCCTGCTGCAGAGCTATGAAGACGGAAGTTTCCGCTACGCCGACACCTACAGCCTTCAGAACACTATCGGCCTCAGAGCAACGCAGAACATCTCATTTACCGGTGGCAGCCTATCGCTTTACTCCGACCTGAACAGGCTGGACCAATTCGGGAACAACAAGAGTACCATGTGGTACTCCCAGCCGCTTAATCTGAGGTATTATCAGCCCTTGTTCTCCTACAACAAGTACAAGTGGGCCAAGATGATAGAGCCAAAGTCCTACGAAGCCGGCAAAAAGAAGTACCTTGAATCCATGGAATCGGTCTCAAGGTCTGTTGTCAAGGCATATTTCGATCTTATCCTCTCCGAACAGAAGCTGCAGACAGCAAAGACTGATTTCGAGAATACTTCGATGATGGCGGCCCTGGCCAGGAAGAGGATTCCGCTGGGTACCGTCACGAGGGATGAATACCTCCAGCTTGAGCTGAAGATGCTTAACGACAGCCTTGCGGTTAACGAAGGTGAGGTTTCGGTGAGGGAAGCCCAGATGAGCTTGAACTCACTTCTCGGCTATGACGACTCCTATGAAATCGAGGCTGTTCTCGATGAGAATCTCCCTGAAGTATATGTAGATTACGATATGGTCCTTGGCATGGCCATGAACAACTCTTCCTTTGCGCTTGACAACGAAGTCTCGCTGCTGAATGCCGAGTCGGATGTTGCAAAGGCCAAGGCTGAAAGGGGGATTACGATGGAACTGAACGCCAGATTCGGCCTTTCACAGAGCGGTACCGATTTCAAGGATGCCTACGCAGACCTTCTTGACCAGGAAGTGGTCGGCCTGACCTTTTCTATCCCGATTTTCGATTGGGGCGAGGGACGCGGAAAAGTCCAGAAGGCAAAGGCGGCTCAGGAAGTCGCCAAGGCCAAGGTCGCCCAGGGCGAAAGCGACAGGAGGAGGGTGATCTTCACCGCTGTAGGCCAGTTCAACAACCAAAAACAGAAATGCGAGGTCTCGAAAAGGGCCATGGAAATTGCTTCGGAGCGGTACGGCCTTATGATGGAGAAATTCCGCGGAGGATCCGTTTCCGTTACTGAACTCGTCAATTCCCAGTCCGACAATGACAGCGCAATCCAGAAGCATATTTCAGACCTCGAGGACTTCTGGACACAATATTATTCGCTTCGCCAGTATACCCTGTACGACTTCATAAAGGGCCAAGAACTGGAGATTAACGTAGAGGAGATGACAGAAAAATGAAGAAATCAGCCATCATGATATCTATCCTTGCCATTGCCGTTTCATGCGGCAGGGGGAAGACGACAATGAATTCCGGAGGAGTCGGAACTTCGGAGGATGCGGCGGCCATAGAGGTAACGGCCGACACCCTGAGAACCGGAGATTTCGAGTCGCAAATCGTGACAAACGGCAAGCTGAGGGCCGGGGACAAAGCTTCATTGGCATTTCCTCTCACCGGAAGCCTGGCCGAAGTAAATGTGAGGAACGGCCAGAAAGTAGCCAGGGGACAGATTCTCGCCAGACTTGACAGGCCGGACCTTCAGATTGCGGTAAGATCCGCCGAAGACGCCCTCGCAAAGGCGAGACTGGATTTCTATGATATCATCACCGGGCTCGGCTTTTCACAGTCCGACACAGCCCTGGTCCCGAAAGACTTGTTGTCCATGGCCAGGACGCGGTCCGGCTATTCCGCCGCGGAGGATGCTCTTGCCAGGGCAAAGTACGAAGCCGAAGCGACAATTCTGAGGGCGCCTTTTGACGGAAGGGTGGCTGACATAAAACTTGGACGCTACGATATGGTCTCTACCGCTCCGTTCTGCACCATAGTCGGAGATGGGGCTCTCAGCGTCGATTTCCCGGTGATGGAATCGGAATATGCTTCCCTCAGCAAAGGGATGGGCGTATCCGTCATGCCTTTCTCCGACCGTTCAAAGACTTTCAAAGGCACTGTGACGGACATTAATCCGCTTGTAGGGAAAAACGGGCAGATCAGCGTCAGGGCGAGCATCGGCAACGACGGTACGCTGCTCGACGGAATGAATGTAAAAGTGATTCTCGGGAGAACGGTCTCTGACTGTCTCGCGGTCTCCAAATCGGCCGTGGTCAAGAAAGGGGAAGAGTACATCGTCTTTAAGCTCATCGACGGAAAGGCCTCATGGACGTATGTAACCGTAACTGGTTCCAATTCTGATTCTTACGCTATCGCCGGCAACGACGAAAAGGGCAGCACAATAAGTTCCGGCGATGTAGTCATTACATCCGGAACTGTCAGCCTGGCTGACGGAGTGCCGGTAAAAATCGTGGAGTGATGTTGCTCAGGAGCCTGATAGAGAGACCTGTAGCCGTGACGATGATGGTTTTCGTGACCATTGTCCTCGGCTTGGTATCCGTAGGCCTTCTTCCGGTTTCTCTCATTCCTGATGTAGATATCCCGTACATCACGGTGAAGGTCTCGGCTCCCGGCATGTCCGCAAGGGAAATTGATGCAAGTGCTTCAAAACCGCTGATTCAGGCCCTGATGGGAACAGATAATCTCGAGAACCTGACATGCGAGTCTTCTGACGGCGGCGCCGTAATAAAGCTGTCTTTCGAGCAGGGTTCGGATATAGGCCTCGCCTTCATTGAAGTCAACGAAAAGGTTGACCAGACCATGCCTGCGCTTGGCGGGATTTCTCGCCCTAAGGTAATCAAGGCAAGCGCCACGGACATCCCTGCATTCTACGTGAACATCTCGCCGAAGGATTCCTCATCCTTTGCCATGGCCAGCGATTTTGCCGAAAATTTCGCGGCAATGAGGCTGGAACAGCTTCCGGAAGTCGCCATGGTCGATGTCAGCGGTACCGTGGAAGAAGAAATCTCCGTTGTCCCGGACCTCGGGAAACTTGCAGAGGCTGGGATCTCGCTCAGCGATTTCCAGCATGCCATCACTTCCGCCGACCTGGAACTCTCCAACCTCACCATCCGCGACAACCACTACCGCTACAGCGTGCGTTTCTCCTCTGTCCTGCAAGGCCCTGAAGATATTGCCGGTATCTGGATCAAATCTGGCGAAAGGCTCCTGACTATAGGGGACCTCGCAAGCGTTTCGGTCCGCCAGTCCGACAGGGAGGGACTTGTCCGGTCTGATGGCCGCGAAGCTGTCACCATGGCTGTGATCAAGCAATCCGATGCCAAGATGTCCAGTCTCAGGAAATCAGCTTCGGCTCTTGTGGAGAGCATGCGGGAGGCAAACCCTACACTGACCTTCACGGTTACAAGAGACCAGACAGAACTGCTCCGCTACTCAATCAGCAATTTGGGGTGGAGCATACTTTTGGCCGTGCTGCTTGCCGGAGCGGTGATTTTCGTATTCATGAGAGAAGCGAGAACCTCGGCCCTTGTCGTACTGACAATACCCTTGTCCTTGATTTTCTCGATGCTTTGGTTCTATGCCATAGGCTTGAGCATCAACATAATATCCCTTTCAGGGCTCCTGCTCGGAGTCGGCATGATGACCGACAACTCCATCGTTCTCGTCGACAATATAGCCGCGAGGTGGAGGCGGGGCGAGGACTTGAAAGATGCCGTTCTCCTCGGGACTTCCGAAGTTACGGGGCCGATGCTGAGTTCTGTTCTCACGACCTGCGCCGTCTTCTTGCCGCTTATTTTCCTCAGCGGAATCGCCGGAGCCATGTTCTACGACCAGGCCATGTCCGTTACTATAGTTCTTCTGACTTCTTATCTTGTCACCATCACTGTCATCCCGGTCTATTACTACAACTGGTACAAGAATACGGCTGCAGATTACAAGGCGATACCTTCGTACGAAATGAAGGTGGACAAGTGGGACGGTGGTGTCATGGGGTGGTTCCTGGATCATGACCGGATCGCCTGGCTTGCCATAGCAGTTTCTGCTGTCGGGATGGTTCTTTGCTTCGTCCTCATGCCGAAATCCAAGCTTCCTGAAATGACGCGCCATGAGTCCGTGGCGACGATTGACTGGAACGAACCTGTTTCCGTGGAAGAGAATGAGAGAAGAACTGCCGAAATTGAAAATGCCGTCTCGGGTGAAGCCGTCCAGATTACGTCTCTGGTCGGCATGCAGCAGTTCGTCCTCAGCCATAGTGGGTCCTTGCGGCCTTCTGAATCCTCGGTCTATTTTGACTGCGGAACCCAGGAAAAGACGGATTCCGCAATCGCCGCCGTACGGAAACTGATTGCAGTAAAATACCCTTCGGCTGACCTGACCTTCTCTAATGCCATGAATATCTTCGACATGGTTTTCGGAGAGACCCAGGCGCAGGTAGAGGCGAGGCTTCGTCCTCTTTCTTCCTCAGGCATTGAGCTGGGAGCAGTAAGGGAGGCGGTCAAGGAACTCAGAAAGGATGTCCCTTGGACTGGCTTCGCGGATCCCCGGGTCCGGAGCGAAATCACTCTTTCCGTGAGACCTGACATGATGGCGCTCTACGGGGTAGGTTTCGACGACCTCGCCACCGTGCTCAGCAGCTGTCTGGACCAGAACAAGATAATGACTGTCTCGGCAGGAGGCAAAATGCTCCCGGTAATCTTGGGGACAGGGGAGGGCGCTCCTCTGGACGAGGCCGCTGTTGAAAAAGACGGAGCAAAGATTCCTCTTTCCCAATTCATGGACGAGGGCTACTCTGAGGATCTCAGAACCTTCTATTCCGCTCCGGAGGGGGCTTTTTACCCGCTCTCCATAGATGTCCCGGCCAAGGATGCAGAAAGAACCGTTTCTGCCGTGGGCTCAGCTGTCAGAAAGAACGGCGATTTCGACGTCTCCTTCGTCGGAGCCTGGTTCTCCAACAAGAAGATGGCCCTCAGGCTTTCCCTCATTCTCCTTGTCGCGGTGATTCTTCTCTATCTCATACTGGCCTCTCAGTTCGAATCGCTCGGCCAGCCTTTGATCATCCTGTCCGAAATAGTCATCGACGTCTTCGTATCCCTGTTCGTGCTCTGGGTCCTCGGAGTGACAATCAATCTTATGTCGATGATCGGCCTCGTTGTCATCACGGGCATCGTCATCAACGACTCCATCCTGAAGATAGACACCATCAACCGCCTGCGTCGTTCAGGAACCGGTCTGAGAGAAGCCGTGATGACTGCAAGCTCGAGACGCTTCAAAGCCATAGTCATGACTTCTCTGACAACTATTCTTGCCGTCGTTCCTTTCCTGTGGAGAGGCAGCATGGGGGCTGATCTTCAGTATCCGATGACCCTCACCATTGTGGCCGGAATGATAATAGGCACTTTAGTCAGTCTCTTCGTCGTTCCTGCCCTTTACTATTCTGTCTATGGAGGAAGAAAGGCGGAATAGGGGTTTGTCACCTTTCTCGACTCTGCTGATCATGGCTGCTCTGTCAGTGGTCGGGGCAGTGTCCATTTCGCTTCTTGACGTGCAGTATCTTCCTGAGAATCAAGGGCATGAGATAACCGTCTCCTATAACTTCCCGGGAGCCTCTCCCGAGGTTGTCGAGAGAACGGTCACTGCCAAGGTGGAAGGACTCGTGGCTTCTGTCGGGAGATGCTCCGGAGTGGAATCTGTCTCCAGCCCGGGAAAGGGCTATGTCAAAGGGACTTTCCGCCGCGGAACCGACATTGACAATGCAAGGCTGGAAATTTCGTCTTCTGTCCGGAATATCTGGGTCGAAATGCCCAAAGGCGTGGACTATCCTTCCGTGACCATATCTTCGTCAAACAAGGAAAAGGGCGCCATGTCCTATGTCTTCAGCGGGGCCATGCCCCCTGCCTATATTGATTCTCTTGTCCGAGAGAAGGTTATTTCTCATGTTTCGGCTGTGAGCGGAGTGGCGAATGTGAGCATTTCAGGTGCGCCTCTGCGTCAATGGACCGTAACTTTCGATAAGGCCAAAGCGGAGGCCCTGGAAATCAGTCCTGATGATATCTCGGCGGCAATACGGAACCATTTCACCCCTAAGGAGATAGGCAACGTCACCAAGGGAACGAGCTCCATCAGTCTTGTACTCAGAGAAAACGGTGATTTCGAAAATGTCGCCGTGACGAGCCCGACGGGTAAAGTAGTCATGCTTGGGGACATAGCGACGTGGAACTTCGAAGAATCAGAACCTTTGTCCTACCACAGGGTCAACGGTCTTAATGCCGTTACCATGACCGTGACCCCGGCCCGTGGCTCCAACTTGCTCAAGACCGCCGCGGCCGTCAGGAAGACTATCTCAGTCATTAAAGAAGGGCTTCCTTTCAACGTGTCCCTGGTCTATGACCCGTCTATCTATATAAAGAGAGAACTTGTAAAGAACATCTGGAGGACGATCATGTGCATTGCCATCCTTCTCCTGTTCACGCTGGCAGTCTCCAAGTCTTTCAGACACTTGTTGATCATCACCATAACTTTGACGGTCAACATATTGATCGCCTTGGCGATATATGCCTTCTCCGGTATTCCGATCCACATCTATTCTATCGCCGGAATTGCCGTGTCGCTCGGCATAATCATCGACACGTCCATCGTGATGATAGACCACTACACGAGATGGCGCAACCGTAAATGCTTCCCTTCCCTTCTGGCGGCTGTAGGCACGACCGCGGGCGCACTGGCGATGACTCTCCTTCTTCCGGAGAAGCAGAGGGCGGACCTCTCTGATTTCGTGCTGGTCGTGGTCATAAACCTTGTCATCTCGCTCTTCGTCTCGTATTTATTTATCCCGGCTCTTCTCCACTATTTTCCGACCGGCAGCATGACTGGAAAGCCTTCGGAGAAGAAGCTTGCGAGAGCAAGGAGATGGAATGCCTTGTACGGAAGATACATCAAATGGGGGAGCCGGCACAGGCTTGCTTTTTTCCTTGTCGGCCTTGCCGCTTTCGGCATCCCTCTCTGTGCCGTCCCGCAGTATGTTGATCTTGTAGACAGGAACGACCTGAATTTCTTCGAAAAGGCAGAGCTCAAGTTTGCTTCATGGGAGCCATACAGCCGTTCCCGTAATTTCATTGACAGAGTCCTCGGAACCTCATTCGCCTTGTTCTACAGGAACATCCAGGATGATTCCGGCAGACGCTCCCAGCGCGACAGCCGCACCCTCTACCTTCGATCTTCACTTGAACAGGGTAACACCGTCGCCCAACTTTCAGAGACTGTTTCCAAGATGGAGTCCTATCTCAACAGTTTCGAAGGGATAGCCGTCTACACCACGGACATCGCATCGTATGACAATGCATTCATTGAAGTTCAGTTCAAACCAGAATATTGCGGCGGTACATATCCTCTGGATGTCAAGAAGATGGTCAGCGCCAAGGCCATGGAATACGGAGGCGAACAATGGACCGTTTCCGGAATCGACGACAGCTTCATCACAACCGGACACGGCTCATCGGCAAGGTTTCAACGAATAGGTATTAGAGGCTATAATTACGCCAGGCTCCTCTCTTACGCCGAGACCTTGGCGGACTATATCTCCAGGGACAAGCATGTGAGCGATGCTGAGGTTACAGGTTCTGAAGATCCGGGGACGGAAGTTTCAATGAGCTATGACTTTCAGGCGCTGGCCGACAAGGGAGTCTCCGCCAAAGGTTATTACAATTCAATAAAATCTCTGGTCAATCCCTCCGGCATAGGCTATCTCCCTGTCGGTTCCAGGACCTTTCCGGTCTATCTGAAATCTTCGGAATCAGATACATACGATTTGTGGGCCATGGAAAACTCTCCGGTGCTTGCGGATTCGGCCTACCTCCTGCTTTCTTCGGCAGGTTCCCTGGAACTCGGCAACACCGAGATGCAGATAGAGAAGAAAAACCAGAATTTCACACTCTGGACGGCCTTCAACTATTCAGGAAGTCAGTCAAAGGCGGAGTCTTTTACGAATTCGGCTATCAATTATGCCAATTCCAATCTTCTTCCGGCAGGCTACAAGGCCGGGCAGATCAAGTACGGAAACTGGGTAGAGGAGACTCACAGGAGCCAGGCATGGCTGGTGTTTTTGATACTTGCCCTCATGTACATCATGCTTGCCATTGCCTTCGAGTCCTTCCGCCTTCCCCTCTCGGTCATGTTTACCGTCATCCTTTCTTTCGTCGGCATCTTTCTGGTCTTCGGCCTCGGCCATTTTTCTTTTGATCAGGGAGGACTGGCCTCTTTCGTCATGCTGAGCGGGCTTGCTGTCAATGCGGGCATCTACATCGTGACTACCTGGCGGGAAATTTCCTGCGGAAGTTTCTCGGCTAGATCTTATGTACGGGCCTTCAGCCGGAAAATCATTCCGATAATGCTTACGGTCACCTCGACCATCCTGGGCCTCATCCCCTTCCTTTTCGACGGACCTTCCGAACCTTTCTGGTTCTCGTTCGCTGTCGGTACCATCGCCGGAATGGCCGTCTCCGCCTTTACCTTTGTTTTCGTCCTGCCGGTTTTCGCCCTGAGACGCCGCTCCCGCTGAGACTAAGTAACTTTCCGCCTTCCGTTTTCGGGAAGGAGCCATAATCTTGCCGATAAATTTGTTATCTTTGCGTTAAGCGGGTCATAAAAGCCCGCTTGACCATATTTATGCCAACTGTTGAAGAACTTCAGAAAATCGCATCTCAGGTAAGGCGTGACATAGTCAGGATGGTCACGAAGGCCCAGTCGGGCCATCCGGGCGGGTCGATGAGCAGCGCCGACTTCCTCACCGCCCTCTTTTTCGGAGTCATGAAATGTGACCCGAAGGCCTGGACCAGGGACGGCAAGGGTCAGGATGTCTTCATCCTCTCCGCCGGCCATCTCACCCCGGTCTACTATTCGCTTCTCGCCAGGGCCGGTTATTTCCCTGTATCCGAGCTCGCCACCTTCCGCCAGTACGGAAGCCGTCTCCAGGGTCATCCTTCGGTAGAGAAGGGGCTCCCGGGCATAACCCAGGCTTCAGGTTCCCTCGGACAGGGTCTCTCCGCCGCCCTTGGGCTTGCTCTTGGCAAGAAGCTTGACAAAGATGACTCTACCGTCTACGTTATGTGCGGCGACGGTGAGAGTGAGGAAGGCCAGATCTGGGAGGCCGGAATGTTCGCAGCCCACCACAAGATTGACAACCTCATAGCCATGACGGACTGGAACGGCCAGCAGATCGACGGTCCCGTAGCCTCGGTTGGAGGGGAAGAGAATCTGGAAGCCAAGTGGACTGCCTTCGGCTGGGAAGTGATAGTCGCAGACGGCCACGACATGGATGCTATCCTCAAGGCTTTCGAACTCGCCAAGGCCGCCGAAGGCCAGGGCAAGCCTGTGATGATCCTCTTCAAGACTGACATGGGCCATGGAGTGGATTTCATGGCGGGCACCTGCAAGTGGCACGGGAAGGCCCCTTCGGAGGAGCAGTGTGAAGAGGCTCTCAAGCAGCTTCCCGAGACGCTCGGAGATTTTTAACCCCTAATCTGAATCAATCATGAAAGAATATATCGATACAGGCAAGAAAGACACCAGAAGCGGTTTCGGCGCCGGACTTTACGAGGCCGGAAAGAAGGATCCCCGCGTCGTGGCCCTCACCGCGGACCTCAAGGGCTCCCTCAAGATGGATGCTTTCGCCGAAGAGTTCCCTGAGCGCTTCTTCGAATGCGGCATCGCCGAAGCCAACATGGTAGGCGTCGCCGCCGGCATGGCCATAACCGGCAAGGTGCCGTTCGTAGGCTCCTTCGCTGAATTCGTCACGGGGCGTGTCTATGACCAGATCCGCCAGGAGGTCGCATACGGGGAAACCAATGTGAAAATCGCCGCCTCCCACGCGGGAATCACCCTCGGCGAGGACGGCGCGACCCATCAGACCATGGAGGACATCGCCCTGATGAGGGCTCTTCCGGGCATGGTCGTCATCAATCCTTGCGACTACAACCAGACCAAGGCCGCCACTATAGCCGCGGCCAAGTATGTAGGCCCGGTATATCTGCGCTTCGGCCGTCCGTCTGTCCCTAACTTCACTCCGGCCGATCAGGACTTCGAAATCGGCAAGGCCATCGTGATGGAAGAGGGCAAGGACGTGAGCGTCTTCGCCACCGGACACCTCGTCTGGGAAGCCATCCAGGCCGCCAGGCTCCTCGAGGGCGAGGGCGTCGCCGCCGAGGTTATCGACATCGCGACCATCAAGCCTCTTGACGAGAAGGCTGTCATAGCTTCCGTCATGAAGACAAGGGCCGTGGTCGTGGCTGAAGAGCACAACGCCTTCGGAGGACTCGGCGAGGCTGTAGCCGGCGTTCTCGCCAAGGCCTTCCCGGCTCCGGTAGAGTTCGTGAACGGAGGAGACAAGTTCGGCCAGTCCGGAAAGCCGGCCCAGCTTATGTCCGTCTACGGACTTGACGCCGCCCACATCGCGGAAGCTGCGAAGAGGGCTTTGGCCCGTAAATAAGCCCGCCCTTGACGGACCAGGAAATATTCCGACTTTGGGATGAAGGCCTCCACGAGGAGGCCTTCCGTATGATTGTTAAGCAATTCTCGGAAAAGACATATTGGATAATCCGCCGTATGGTCGCCTGCCATGAGGATGCCGATGACCTGGTCCAGGAAACTTTCGTCCGAGTCTGGGAAGCTTTGCCTACCTTCAGGAAGGATTCCAGCCTCTCTACGTGGATATGGAGGATCGCCTCCAATCTCAGCCTCTCTTTCGTGCGTAAGCAGAAGGTCCGCGCCGCCCTTCAGTTCCAGAGCCTCGACGCGGCCATGGAGAGAAAGATAGAAGATGACCCTTATTTCAATGGAAACGAGGCCGAACGTGTCCTTTCCAAGGCTGTCACGCGCCTGCCTGGGAGGCAGCGTCAGGTTTTCTGCCTGAGGTATTTCGAGGATCTTCCATATGAGCAAATTTCTGAAATAACCGGTTCTTCTGTGAGTGCTCTTAAGGCTTCATACCACTTTGCCTATGAAAAGGTGAAGGCTGAACTTGAGAAATTATTTTAACCTTTCATCATTTTTTGCGTCTAATCGTTTGTCATGGCAAGAGAAAAGGACATATTATCTGAGGAAAGAAATTTCTTGAAGGAGAATCCGGGCTCTCTTCCGGAAGGCTATTTTGCCTCTCTGAAGAGCCGCCTTTCCAAGATTCCTGAGAAAGATCAGGAAGACCAGGCCCCTGCAGGCATAAGGAGTTTTGCTCCGTATGCCGCTTTGGTGGCCTCGTTTGTGGCGATTTTCTTCTTCGGTACCCTGATTCTGCGCAATACCGCCGGGACACCTCCAGAGTCCGGACATGCCGAGACTGCCATGACTGATACAGCCGTAGCCGTCCGTTCCCACGAAGAGCCTTCCTACGATGAAGCCTCGGATGAGGAGGCGATAGAATATTACCTCATCGCAAACGGTACCTCGGCAGAGCTTTTGGCATATTCTGCATATGAACAAGGTTATTAGGATTATTTCGCTTGTGTTGGCCACCCTCTCCATGTCAATGCCGCTTTCTTTTGCGCAGGGACATCCTTCTTCAAATAAAGATGGCTGGCAGAAGAAAATGATGGTCGAACGCATCGGCTTCATCACCGCTGAGGTCGGCTTGACAAGCGATGAGGCGGAAGTTTTCTGGCCCATATACAACAAGTATCAGGATGAGCGGATGGATTCTTTCAGAAAGACCATGGACTCATATAAGGCCCTGGAGAAGGCCGTGGATGAAAACCGGCCTGCCAAGGAGCTTAATTCGTTGCTCCAGCAATACATAGACTGTGGGAAGGCGACCTATGAGATAGACACGAAGTATCTGCCGATGTTCAGAAACATCTTGTCGGCGGAAAAGGTGGCCAAGGTCTATATGGCCGAAGAAAAGTTCCGCCGGAACCAGATCCAGAAGCTCGGGAGCTTCGGCCCGCGTCCTCATCAGGAAAGAAAATAACGGTGCCCGCCTTCCGGCAGGACACCGTCAAAGCCTCGCTCCAGGCCTCGCCTCAGTCTTTGTCGCCGACCACCCAGACGAGTACGTGATTGTCGAAGGTGGTGTATTGCAGCTCGAACTCCTGCTCGTAGCCGTCCTTGTAGGTGAAGGTGGCTTCGAGGTCGCCCTCGTCCCTCACCCTGAAACGCTCGACCTCAATCTGCTCTGAAAAGTCTACGGCTGAGGCCGACAGCCTCTTGAAGATGGCTTCCTTGGCGCACCAGTAGATCGCCAGCTGCTCATTCTTCTTATCCTCATCGAGGTCGTCTATCTCATCTTCCGTCAAGGCCTTCTTCTCCACGACAGAAAAGTCTCTCGAAAGGGACTCGATATCTATCCCGACCTCTTCGTCAGGGTCCGTGATGACCGCTACATAGTCAGTGGTGTGGGTTATGCTTATGTTGGTGGCGTTGTTCTCGATGTAAGGCTTTCCGTTGTCATGGTGGCTGAGATAGACCTTTTCATCGAAAAGTTCGTTCAGCAGGGCGCGAACCGCCAGCCTCTGCTTGCGCATGTTGGCGTTGCTGATGTAGGAAATCTCCTCCATCTCGTCTGTAGGAGTCGACGAAAGTTTGAGAAGCTCATCTTCGGTCTCGGTAATCTTCCATACCGCGATCGTCGCTCCATTATCAAGTTCTTTCTTAAGAAATAGTGCCATAAGTCGTCTTAATCTGTGGTTAGGATTCTATAGATCCGGTCCGTCCGAGATACGACAAACCTGTGCGTGCCGACCAGGCGCACACAAGACACTCGTTCCCGGAATATTCGTCCGCTAAATTTGTAATGATGAGATATGAGTCGGCTAATCGCGACAGCGGATCATCTGTCTGCTGACAACAACCTGCCGAACCTTTGTCGGAGTTGGCTATAGAACTGGGAGGCTCCATATAAAAATCTCTCTTTCTTTTGTTAACCCTGCAAATATAGTCAATTTTTCAATTCATGGAAAATTTTACCGGCATCTGCAAAGTATCAGCCGGAATTACTATAAAGTGTCGGACGAAATTGCTATATTTGCGAAGTGTGGCATTATGGCCGTACTGGTTTGAAACACTCAAATTTTTTAATACTATGGGTTATCTGACAAAAGACAAACTTGTCATCGTCGGCGCAGCCGGAATGATTGGTTCGAACATGGTGCAAACCGCACTCATGCTTAAACTTACACCTAATATTTGCCTTTACGACGTGTTCTCAGCAGAGGGCGTCGCTGAAGAAATGCGCCAGAGCGGATTCGATGATGCCAACATCCTTTCCACTACAGATCCTGCCGTTGCATTCAAGGATGCTAAGTACATCATCTCTTCCGGCGGAGCACCTCGCAAAGAGGGCATGACCCGTGAGGATCTTCTCGCAGGCAACGCCAAGGCAGCTCAGGAACTCGGAGACAATATCAAGAAATATTGCCCTAAGGTCAAATTTGTCGTTGTAATTTTCAACCCTGCTGACGTTACGGGTCTCGTAACCCTCGTCCACAGCGGTCTTAAGCCTAATCAAGTCGCTACGCTCGCGGCCCTCGACTCAACCCGTCTGAAGAGCGCTCTCGCAAAGCACTTCGGAGTCAGCGCTACCGAGGTCAAGAAGGCCTACACCTACGGCGGACATGGCGAGAAGATGGCTGTCTTCGCTTCTCCTACCACCATCGCCGGCGTCAAGCTCGAGGATATCATCGAGAATGGCAAGAAGGTTAACGGCAAGGGCCTCAACGCAAAGCAGTGGGCCGAGCTGCAGCAGGATGTAATCCAGGGCGGAGCGAAGATCATCGAACTCCGTCGCCGCAGCTCTTTCCAGAGCCCTGCATATCTCGCGGTAAAGATGATCGAAGGCGCCATGGGCGGCCACGTATTCAACTATCCTTCCGGTGTTTATGTCGACAGCAAGAAGTACAACCATGTAATGATGGCCATGCCTTCCTTCATCGACAAGAACGGTGTCAACCTCAGGCCTCTCAAGGGCACCAAGGCTGAAATCGCCACCCTCGAAGCAAGCTACGAGCATCTCCAGAACCTCCGCGACCAGGTCATCGGCCTCGGCCAGCTCCCTAAGGTTGAGGACTGGAAGACTGTCAACAAGAATCTCTAAGCCTTACTCTCAGGCTATTTTGCGGCGGACGCAGGTGAGCGCCCGCCGTTTTTAGTTATATTTGCGCCATGATCATTGAGGCAAAGAATATCCATAAGTCCTTCGGGCCGCTGGAGGTCCTGAAAGGCGTTGACATCTCGGTCAACAAGTCGGAAGTCCTTTCCATAATGGGAGCCTCCGGCGCGGGAAAATCAACACTCCTCCAGATTCTCGGGACTCTTTCCACCCCGGATTCGGGCTCCCTGTCTATCGACGGCACCGATGTCCTTTCGCTTGGCGGAAAAGCCCTTTCGGAATTCCGGAACCGGAAAATCGGTTTCGTCTTCCAGTTCCATCACCTTCTGCCTGAATTCACGGCTCTCGAAAACGTGATGATCCCGGCTCTTATAGGTGGAGAGGGTGCGAAAGCCGCCAGAGAAAGGGCCATGGAACTTCTGGACAAGGTGGGCTTGGCTGACCGTGTAGGTCATAAGCCCTCGGAGCTTTCGGGCGGCGAGAGTCAGAGAGTGGCTATTGCGAGGGCGCTGATGAATTCCCCGGCCGTCCTCTTCGCTGACGAGCCGACAGGCAATCTGGACAGCGTCACCAAGGGGGAAATTCATTCTCTTTTCTTCCGCCTTCGTGATGAGCTTGGTCAGAGCATCGTCATCGTGACCCATGATCCTGAGCTTGCTAAGATGTGTGACCGCTGTCTTTTCATGAAAGACGGGCTCATGCTGGGGGAGAAGCCCGGTCTGGACTCCCTCATGGCTGCCGACGCAGAGCCTGCCGGGCGGACTGAAGCTTGAAGCGGCGATGTCGGTATTCAGGTTCAAACGCTTCGAGGTCGCGAATGAGCAGTCAGCGATGAAAGTCGGTACGGACGGGGTGCTCCTCGGGGCCGCGGCAACCATCCTGCCTTCAGATCGCGCAATCCTGGATGTCGGTACAGGGACTGGAGTCATCGCCTTGATGGCGGCCCAGAGACTCGGCACCCCTTCGTATCCAAGCTCCGACTCCTCTCAGCCCTGGACTCCTGATTTCCAGATACTCGGACTTGATATCGATGGCCCTTCTGCGAGAGAAGCCGCGATGAATTTCGGACGCTCCCCATGGGCCTCCCACCTTTCTTCCATGAGAATCTCCCTGGCGGACTTCGCAAAGGCTTACTCAGGATCACGTTTTGACCTCATCCTTTCGAATCCGCCATATTACGACAGCAGCCTTCAGAACCCGGATATGCGCAGAAACACTGCCCGCCATTCTTCCCCGGCGGACGAAGAGACCCTCCCGGGAGGCCGTCTATCCTATAGAGGCGTCATTGAATTCGCTTCCATGGCTTTGGCCCCGGAGGGTCGTCTTTCGCTGATTTTGCCGGCCTCGGAGGAGGTCCGGCTTCTCGCCGCCGGCCGGTCCTTCGGTCTGAGGCCTTTCAGACTTCTGAGAATCAGCACCACCTCTGCCAAGCTCCCTTCAAGAATAGTCGCCGAATTTATCCGCGCCGCCACTCCCTCTATTAAGGAGGAAAGCCTTGTCATCCAGGAACATGGAGCCTACACCCAGGCCTATCGCGACCTCGTCCGCCCCTTCTATCTCTGGGCCTGACGTGCGTCCGCGGCTGACCGGGCGGGGCCCTTTCGTCCTGCCGAATTTTTTACGCCTCCCGAAAGCCCTGAATTCCGTGACGAATAAAAATCAACGAAAAAATTGCTTTTTTCAAAAACGTGGAGTATATTTGCAGTCCCAATTGAGGAGATTGTCTCCTGCATGAAGGACCTAAGGGGAAAACCCGAAGGTTAGTTTATCGGGGTGTGGCGCAGTTGGCTAGCGCATCTGGTTTGGGACCAGAGGGTCCTGTGTTCGAGTCACAGTACCCCGACAAAAGAAGCGGATGGAATTTTCCACCCGCTTCTTTTATGCTCCGCCCGAAACGCTAAGGACGTAGCCATGATTCAGGATTCTGAGGCGTGCTGCCCTTCCAGATCTGGAAATGTAGCTGGGATTCCCCTCCGATAGTGTCCACATGTCCGATGACGGAGCCGGTCTTTATCTTGTCCCCGGCCTTGACACTCACATCCTTAAGTTTGCAGTAGAAAGAGAAATAATTTCCATGCTGGACAAGCAGGCATTTGTTGTAGCCGGGCATGACAACAATCTGCTTCACCACTCCGTCAAACACAGCCTTCACAGGAGTTCCTTCTGACACGGCTATTGTTATGCCATTGTTGAAAGGAAGCTTGACCCCTTTATAAACAGGATGGTAGCGCTGCCCGAAAGGATCCACCACCGGCCCATCGACTGGCCAAGGCAATCTGCCCTTATTGTTTGCGAACTGTGCGTCCAGCGCGTAATCGATTTCCGTCTTGGATTTCCCGCTCTTGGATTTTGATGCCCCTGTGGAAGGCTTGGTCGCCTCACGTATTATCCTTTCTATTTCACGGTTCAGAGCATCGACCTGCCTCTGTTTCGCTGAAAGCTCCTTCTGATATTTCGAACGATCGCGCTTCAGCTGATTTATCATGGACTGAGACTCAGACTCTTCCTTCTGGAGAGAATTTACCTCCGCAAGACGTTGATTCTTAAGCTCCTGTGCATCCTGTTTCATCTTCTGGAGCTCAGTGTTCCTCTCCGCCAGCTCGGCCTCTGTCTCCTTGATTCTAGCCGCCTGAGTGTTCATCTGTCCAGAAAGGCTTCTCAGGTAGCCTATGCGTCTGAATGCCTGGCCGAGATTCTCGGAGGCGAGAATGTACATGTACCAGACCCTCGAATCTCTGTTTTTGTAGGCGTTCAGCACCAGTCTGGAGTAATATGAAGTCAGCGTGTCGAGCCTTGCATGGATCTTGTCAATCTCTTTCTGGAGCGAATCTATCTGGACCGACAAAAGGGAAATTTCCGAGTCGCTCTCCTTGATCAAGGCATTTCGGTTGTCGATTTTCTTGCGGACCAAGGTCAGGTTGCTCAAGGCTCCGCTGCTCTGTTTGGCATTGGCTTTCAGCTGTTTGTCAATCTGCTCAATCTCCCGCTGAAGCTTTGCTTTGCGGCTCTCCTGCGCCCTGGTGTCCTGGGCAAGGGCGAGTTGCGGTACCGCCAGAAACGACGCCATGAAAAGGAATATGAGCAGGAACTTCTTCAATTATTTCGTCTTTTCTGCCTTGGCTTCTTCCTCGGCTTTCTGCTTAGCCTGTGCGCGGTAGACCTTGGCAAGGTCGGTTTCTCCAAGTTTTTCCAGCACCGTGGCGTAATGTTCCATGACCGTTGAACTATCCTTTCCGCCATAGATCATAGCCTGCTTGAACATAGGCTTGGCCTCCAGATCCTTGCCCTGGAGGTGGAGAATCCAGCCGAAGGTGTCGAGGTAGGTGGAGTTGTCCGGCTCCTGCTCGATCGTCTTCTTGCTCATGGCGTAGGCCTTCTTGAGATTCTTTCCTTCCAGCGAAAGATAATAGGCGTAATTGTTCAGCACCGGAGCATAGTCCGGATTGACCTTCAATGCTTTATCATAGGCTTTGTAGGCTTTCGACTTTTCTCCGAGCTCATGGTAGGAGTCTCCTAATGTGGTGTAGGCGCTCAAGGCGGAGGCGCTGTCCGGCGATGAGGTCAAGATGGTTTTGCATGTCTGGATCACACCCTTCATGTCCCGGCTGTTGTACTGCCCCCATATTTTCATGTCGAGGAAGACCTTGTCGCGGAACTTGTCATAGGCCTTCTGGCTCTCCCCGACGACGCCGTCCCATTGTTCTAGGGTGCCGAGCACTTGGATGTAGGTGACTGTGGAGGAAGTGTCCTCCGGATTCTTGTCGATGATGTCCTTGAACACCTTGAGCATCTTGTCAGGCATCTGGGCCGTGTAGTAGAAGCTTCCTGCCATTTTGGCCATGGCGGTGTCGGAAGGAGCCGCGGCAATGGCTTCGCTGAAGACCGTGTCCATGGATTCGAGGAAAGGCGGCCTCCAGAGACGATGGTCGTTCTGGAGCACAGCTTTCAGATAGTCCGTCTTCGCGGCCGTAGGAATTTCCGTGTCGTTCATTATACCCTTCAAGACAGGGAAATATTTCTGGTATTTGCCTGTCATTCTGTAGGCCTCAGCCTTTCCGAGCCGGGCCGGAGCGTAGTCCTTGTCGAGCTCGAGAGCCTTGTCGTAATAGTCAATGGCGAGGGAGTCCTTACCTTCGTCGAGGGCGTGGTCGGCCAGAATTCCGAGAGCCTGGGTCGAAGAATACTCGTCTGTATAGTCCCTCAGCGCCTGATAGGCTTCTTCTGTTTTGCCCTGCTGCCCGAGCAGGCTGAAGCGGTACATCTCAGTCTGGTCGTTCTTGCCGAAGGTCTGCTCGATTGCGTCGAGCGCTCCCAAGGCCTTGTCGTACTGTTGTTTATAAGAATATAAAGTGAAGAGCCTGTAGTAGATGTCGGATTTTTTCGGGAAAAGTTTCAGGAGCTTTTCGTACTGGCTTATCGACTCATCGACCTTGTTTTCCATGGCATAGGCCATCGCGAGATTCTGCCCATACCAGAAGTTGCCCGAATCAAGTCTTACTGCTTCAGAAAGATTCTTTTCTGCCCCGGCATAGTTTCTAAGGCCCATGTCGGCAAGTCCGAGGTAGTACCAGGCCGCATCGTTCCCAGGCTCGGACTTTACTATCGCCTCAGCCTTTTGTTTGGCGGAGATGTAATTTCCGTTCGAATAGTCCGAGACCATGTCTATGAAGTCTGCCGAACCGCTCTGTGCTTCCGCAAAAATCGGGACAAGGAGAAGGGTCAGGACAGTATATATGATTCTTTTCAGTTCCATTACACACAAAAATAACATAAAATCTGCTCATGTCAGCATCTTTTCATGCCGAGAGCCGAACTTGTCTCATTAAATGTCCCCAGCAGGCCAAAATCTATGCCAGCCGGCATGTTAAATTTTTTCTTAACCTCATTAAAATAATCGACATTTTATTAAGAAAAATGCAATTGTGGCGAACGGCAGATGATGTGGCGAAATTATGCCGCTTTTCCGGATTTTTCTACTTTTCTTTGTCCCAGGCCTGCCTGCCTTTTGGCGAAGCGTCATGTGTCGGCTCCCCGTGCCTGGACTGCCTTTTGGCGAGGCGTCATGTGGCGGCTCACCCGTGCCTGGCCTGCCTTTTGGCGAAGCGCAGTGAAAATCGGAAAGAATTTATGTGTAAGATATGAGGGCGAAATTCTGTATTATTTACGTCTTAACGGCGTTTGCTGCATCCTGTACTCTGCTTAATTCTGATGGAGGAGGAACAAAGAAAGGAAGGTCCGGTACTGGTTCCGACGAGGGTCCGATCCATCAAAAAGCGGTCTACCTTACTGGCGTCGAATTCCCGGAATCCTACGACTGGAAACAAGATTCCGCCTATGAAGACGTGGGCTTCAAACTCAGGCAGTTCATCGACGGCAAGCAAGTCCACGAGGTCTCCAGCCTGACGGGACTGGTCAGCTCCGATCCAGACCAACATTGGAGCATAGGAGGACATCTCTGGACTGAGAGCATGATCGAAGATGAGACCGTAATCTGCCGAGACGGCAAGGAAATGCTGAGATATCCCGGAAGAGAAATCCTGAAGGGCATTCTCATCCGCCCTGACACCATCTTCACCCTCGGCGTCAGGCAGTCAGGCGATGGTCTGGTATTTCGTATGAACGGAAAAGAACTTATTCATGACGGCCTTCGGCTTCCCGCCGGAGATCTCTGCGACCCCTCCTCCCCGAATGGCGCAATCTACGAAGACGGGGACGATATCTGCTATTCTTCTTTCAGAATCTCCGATGCATATCGCGAATGGATGGAGTTCCGAGACTCTTCACTGTGGAGACTCTCTCCACCTCCTGGGGAGTATCGCATCTTGGATGCTAGGAAAATCGACGGACATCTATGCTTCGTCCTCAGCGACTTCAAAGGAGACGGACCATATCTCGCGGTTGACGGGAAGATCAGGAGCCTTAAATCCGGTGCCCCTGCCGTTCTGCGTAATTGCCACCTCGCTTCAGATCAGGGCAGGATCTTCATCAGGGGAGAGAAACGCTTCGCCATAGCGGAAGAATGGACCACAGCCATCTGGACAGAGGCCGGAGAGATGCTGACTATGGGGACCGGGGGCTCTCCTTATGGGCTTCAAATTGAGAATGGCGACTTCGCGGCCGTATTGATAGGTAAAGGGAATAGAGTCAGCGGAATTTTCCACAAAGTACTCCACACGCTTCCCGACACTTTAGACGTGAGGATGCTTTCTCCAGCCTGTGCCAGCCTCTCGGAAGGCAGGTTCCGGGTAGCTCTGACCTCCTATGGAGGCAAAGACATCTCGTATGTCTGGAACGAAGGGGTACTTGAGCCAATCCGTATCCATGGCTTCCTCTCCTCTCTCAAGGTTGAGTAAAGGTCTTGCGGAACAGTTCTATAAATCCAAATCGCGATGCTGATAAATATTAACGGGGCTAAGTGTCTGGGGATCGAGGCTGTCAAGGTTACTGTCGAGGTGGATATAAGCCCTGGCCTTGGCATTCATCTGGTTGGACTCGCAGATGAGGCTGTGAAAGAGAGCCTGCTGCGCACTATCACCGCGCTTCAGTGCCTGAACTTTAGGATCCCGGGGAAAAAGATCGTGATAAATCTGGCTCCGGCGGATATGCACAAAAGAGGGAGCGGCTATGATCTGCCCATCGCCCTTGGAATTATCGCTGCTTCCGGACAATTAGAAATGCCAGTACTGGATAAGTACATAGTGATGGGTGAGCTGGGACTGGACGGCAGTGTAAGGGAGGTCGCGGGAGCCATACCGATAGCCGAGCTGGCGGAACGAGATGGTTTTGAAGGATGCATCCTCCCGGAAGCATCTGCGCTTGAAGCCGTTGACCTTAGGAACACCAAGGTCTACGGAGTCAGTTCTCTTGCGGATGTGCTCAGAATTGTAGTGAATGAGGAAGATTCTGATGACCTTCTGATATGGAACAAAATGCCCGTTCTTTGCGAGTATAGTAAGGGCAGGGGAGTATCTGCTGGCGGAGGATATATGGACTTTTCCGAGATAATAGGCCAGGAAGGGGCTAAGAGAGGTCTCGAGATAGCGGCGGCCGGAGGCCATAACGTGCTCATGATAGGACCTCCTGGTTCAGGGAAGAGTTCTCTTGCAAAGGCTCTTGCCGGGATACTCCCGCCAATGGACAAGGAGGAGGCGATCATGACATCGAAGATTTACTCGGTAGCAGGGAAGGGCAGGCTGCGCTTAGGGCTGATGACCGAAAGGCCTTTCCGATCTCCGCATTACAGCGCCTCGCTCGCGGCTATTATCGGGGGCGGAAGTTCAGACAACATCATTCCCGGGGAAGTTTCGCTTGCCCAGAACGGCATTCTATTTCTTGATGAATTCGCCCAGATACCAAAGTCGGTCAGTGAGGCTCTCCGCGGGCCGCTTGAGGACAGAAAGGTTACGATTTCTAGACTGAGATCAAAGGTCGAATACCCCTCGTCCTTTATGTTAGTAGCGGCATCAAATCCTTGTCCCTGCGGATATTATGGCGAGGAAGACAGGTGTACCTGCACCGTAGGGCAGCGTCAGGCATATCTCGGCCGTCTGTCCGGCCCTATAATGGACAGGATAGATGTCCAGCTTTGGATGCATCCTGTGGAGGCATCGAAGCTGGTGGAAAAGCCGAAGGGCGAGACTTCAGCCATGGTGGCCGCCCGGGTGCTCAAAGCCCGGAAGATCCAGCAGAATAGGTTCAAAGGTCTTGGAATCCACACCAATTCCGAGATGAATAATCGTCAGATGAACGTCTTCTGCCGTCTTGATACGGAATGCAAAGAGACTATGGAAAGGTTGATCGGCAGAATGGGCCTTTCTGCCAGAGCTTTTTCAAGGGTAATCAAACTCGCCAGGACCATAGCCGACCTTGCCGGCGTGCCTGATATCCGAATCTCCGATCTGCTCGAAGCTGCCAGCTACCGCTTCCTCGACAAAACCCGCCCCCACCACCGCTGAGTCATCGCCGACAACCATCCTCCTGCATCTTCACTTTGCGTGTCCGGCGGCACTATCTCAGCGCAGAGGTATCTTTTCTTTGAGCCTCCGAGCCTTCGCAACGTGCAACAACCGGAACAGCAAGTTAATCGGGCAGTATATGTGCTTAACCTTGAAAAGGTGCAATAATGGTCTTAAAACCGCCCGAAATATGGCAGTCTGAATCTCGATATTATCCGGAATATGGCAGTTAGATAGGTGACTTCTGTCCGTAATATGGCAGTTGAAAGTAATTTTTTATCCGGAATATGGCAGTTTGTTGGAAAAAGTTATTACTTTTGAGGCAAATATAAAGGCTTATGTTAGATAAGAGAATCATAGAACAGGTGCTTGCAGAGCAGCAATTGGAACTTGCTAATCTGTCTTCGAAGGTATTATGCTCCCGTCCGGAGGAGCAGTTGGTGGAACTGGACAGTGATATGGCGCAAGTAGTAATCGGTGTCCGAAGATGCGGTAAATCGACTTTGTGCTATAATGTATTGAAGGAGAATGGTGAGTTGTTTGCCTATGCCAACTTCGATGATGAACGCTTCGAGGAGATGACTTCCAAAGACCTCAATACCGTGCTTGAAGTCCTGTATAAAATGTATGGTGATTTCAAGCTGCTGTTCTTGGATGAGATTCAGAATGTCGATGGATGGCATCTGTTTGTGAACAGAATTCTCAGACAGGGAATGAGGGTCATCCTTACAGGCTCCAATGCAAAACTGTTAAGCGGTGAACTTGCGACGCATTTGACCGGACGACATGACAAGATAGAGCTGTTCCCATTCTCTTTTGCTGATTATTGCAAGTGCAAGGAGATAGATATGACATCGCCAACAACTAAGGCTGAGGCATTCAGAAGGAGAGCTTTTGATGAATATCTGCGACAGGGAGGTTTTCCGGAACTCCTACACAAGAAGAATAAGAAAGGATATGTAAGTAATCTTGTCGACAACATACTCAAGCGCGATATCGAGCAGCGACATAAGATAAAATATATACGGGCATTTGAGCAGTTGGCTAATCACTTGCTGAATATATCTCCATCAGTTGTAGTTGAGAAGGATTTGGCTAGACTTTTCGCTTTCAAATCTCATCATACAGTGGATAATTATATAGGTTATCTTAAAGAAGCGTATCTGCTGGCAGGACTCCAGAAGTATTCTACCAAGAGCAAGTTAAGAGTACGCGATGAGAAGGTATATCCCATAGATGTGGCTCTTATGGATGGTAGGGAGGATGCTATGGTGGGCGAGAATCTTAGCTGGAGATTGGAGACCATCGTTTTTATAGAACTTCTCAGAAGGAATAAGCCTTTGGAGCGTGATGTATATTACTTTAAGAATGATGACGGTTATGAAGCAGATTTTGTTGTCTGCAAAGGTGACAAGGTTGAAGAGGTATATCAAGTCAGCTATGATTTGACCAAGGGGAAAACCCGTGCAAGGGAAATCAGAGGTCTGCTTACTGCATCTAAACATACCCGCTGTGATAACCTGTTTCTTATAACTGATGTTGAGAGGAGTGAATTTGAACAGGAAGGTAAACTGATAAAGATAATTCCAGCCTACGAGTGGCTGATTCAGTAAAATAACTTGCACTTTCCACAGATAAGTGGCATGTTTGCAATCAAAGATGCTGCTGCATCCGGAAGTTCATTGACAACTTGCAAATTCGGTAACCGAATCGTAACCTTTTTCTTTTGCAATTTCGTAAGAGTTTGAAATAAGGAGAATTAAGTGGTGAGGGTTCTGGACTGCGCTGCTCCGGAAATCACTTGGAATAATCTAGAGTGGAAGATGATTTATTGACAATCTGATGACACGATGTCCAGTCTTTGAGCCTCCGAGCCTTCGCAACGTGCAACAACCGGAACAGCATTCGCTCACACTCACTACCTTCTCGCCCATAACATCACTTCCCCGATTCGAATTTGAGACAGGAGTAACCCGTCCATGATTCGAATCGGGGAAGCAAAGTTTGTAGCTTTTTGCAACTCCTCTCTCAAGGTTGAGTAAAGGTCTTGCGGAACAGTTCTATAAATCCAAATCGCGATGCTGATAAATATTCACGGGGCTAAGTGTCTGGGGATCGAGGCTGTCAA
Organism: Bacteroidales bacterium UBA7258; assembly: GCA_002472565.1. Taxonomy (GTDB): domain Bacteria; phylum Bacteroidota; class Bacteroidia; order Bacteroidales; family UBA932; genus Cryptobacteroides. The sequence continues at coordinate 27,440 of DKSK01000011.1, forward strand.
GGTTACTGTCGAGGTGGATATAAACCCTGGATGATATCCGCCTAATTCTCTGGACATTGGACAAATATGCCGGTATGGACAGAATCATCAGCGAACTGGGATTATCGCGCTAATGAATCGACATATTCCTCACTTGCTGCCTTATTCCACACTACCATAGCCTGACCATATTTGAATGTAATGTCCATTGAAGGGGAACCGACCCGGGTCGATTCGCTCTGGGCTGTGCCTTTGCATATCTGCTCATTGAGCACCTGGGCATCACGTATGGTCTGCACTCCAAGATCGAAGCCCGAGTTCTGGTAGGTATGTCCTCCGTAGAACTTGAATTTTGCCGGGTCTATTCCGGCCTCAGGAGAGTCGAGATATTCGACAAGGCGTGAAATCGAAGCCCTGTAATTGTCAAATCCTTTGGCATCGAAGATCCATACACCTGTTCCGGAGCCGAAAGCATCTCCTGAGAAGGCACAATTGTGTCCTTTGAGGAAAAATACCATTGAACCAGGTGTATGACCTTCACATTGTACACATTCCACTGTTTCTCCACCGAGGTCTATGCAGTCGCGGTCCCTGAGCAGAATCCTGTCATGTGGGAAAAGTGTATCATTCTGGAAATCATTCTCAGGCAACATGAATGTGACATCCGGTTCGTTGACGAAGGCGTAGCTCATTCCTGTGTGGTCTATATGGTTGTGGGTTACAGTAATGACCTTGTCCCTTTTGCCTGCACGTGAGTAGAAGATGGTTCTGAGGGCCTCATCTGCCCCTTCTGCCCATTTGACATTGTTGGACAAGTCTATAAGAATGGCTTTTTTCTTTCCTCTGACAATGTACATGTCAGAGCTTGAATAGAAACTGTATGATCCGTCTTCCTTGACTGAAAGTCCATGAGGATGGGATGAGGTACAGTCTTCAATATGCCAGACATTCTTTTCTAGAAGTGAGACCGTATATGGTCCCACTTCCTCTGTTTGTTCGAATGATGGCTCGCGTGCACATGCAACTAAGGCAAGGGCGGCAGCAAACACAATTGTCTTGTTCATTCTTCTGGATTATTTGGCCCAAAGAAGCCAGGTTTTAAAATAATATACATTCACGGTTCCCGCTCCATTCATGGGCTTCGGAGTCGGTACCGGTTGGATTTCCCCGTTAAGGGCAGAGCGCAGGTCGGCAAGCATCGTTTCAGCCTGGACGGGCTCCATTCCCTGTGGCCTGAATTCATGACCACCATAAATATGGCCATATTTTTTCAATTCAGGAACAACTGCTGCCAGGTTCTTCTCATATTCATCGAGGGAAAGGCAGTGGTCAAGCCACATCCAAAGATAACCGTTCATTGCATCACCGCTGAAAACCATGTCGTCGGCTTCATCCAAGAAAAGAATGCTTCCGGGAGTATGACCACCGAGTTCCAGAGTTGTGATGACTTTGCCTCCGAGGTCCCAACTTCTGCCGGGACCGAAAAGGCGAAGTTCATAGTCTGGATATGTTTTGATTTCAGCAATGTTTCCTCTTACAGCCTCTTTATCATAGGCAAAGTCACCTGCATTGGATGCCACATAAGCCTCAAGGTCCGGAGAATTAAGAGGATCCATGGACTTCATAATGTCCAAATCTTTCTCTGGCAGCCAGACTTGAGAGAACTGGTAGTTGCCACCGATATGGTCAGGATGGCCATGGGTGGTGACAACTATCAATGGAAGGTCTGTAAGTGATTCAACCAGACCGGAGAGATCTCCGACACCGATGCCGGTGTCGATGAGCATGGCATATCTGGAGCCTGTGACAAGGTAGCAAGTAGCGGCGGCGTGCTCGCTTATCATGTACACCTTGCCCTGCCCGTTCTCCGGAGTGATGTCCTGAACATTGAACCATCCGTCCTCATTCATCATACCATGCCTTGAGCATAGCGCTGATTCAGGGCCTTTGCAAGAAAAGAGGGCGATGGATGCAATGACTGAGAACAATATTATTTTCATGATTAGTAGCCAGGGTTCTGTTGAAGTTTTTTATTCACGTCAATCTCATTCTGTGGGAATGGGAGGTAGTCGTCACGTCCTGTTGTCCAGCTATTGTCATCATAATTGTTAGGTTTGTACTCCACTTTGAAAGAGTATTTCCATGAATGGTATGTACCATCATTAGGATCATTCGATGGATCCGGAGAAATAGTAAGGTATGGAAGCATCTTAGATTTCTCAGCCAACACCTTAGGAGCATCTCCCCATCTCTTGAGATCTTGGAAACGGACTCCGTCCATTGCTAGTTCAAGTCTTCTTTCCTTTTTTATGATATCCATGTTAATGTCAGAAATAGGGGCAAGGTGTACACGTTCACGTACTTTGTTCACATATTTTATAGCAGTAGAATTGTCACCTGTCTGAACGCAGGCTTCGGCTGCGAGGAGCAGGACGTCATCGTATTTGAATACCGGTGTGTTTGACTGGTTTGCATGCCACATTGAGACATTCTCGTCATCTGTGCTGGCAAGCCATTTGAGTCGGAGATAACCCTCTGAGTTGTAATAAGTTTTCTCAGCAGCTATACCGATACCTATCTCCGGGAACTTGGTTATAGGGACAATCCATGCATTAACACGCATACCGTCAACGCCTTCTTCTGCAACGAATGCATCATAGAGATCTTTCGGAACCTGACACTGGCTGTAGCCCTGAGCATTGAACTTGTAGAAATTCTTTGCGTCTGGACCCATGTTGAATCCGAGTGCGAAAGGCCAGTTCCAGAGGATTCCGTGCCATCCGTCCTGATCATAGGCTGTACTCATGTCGTAGTGACGGACGTGCTCGTAAACATACTCCTCACATCCGTTAGCCTGAGGATGATAGAATGTGGTGATATCGCTGATAAGGTCAAAGTTGCCAGAATTAATGACATCCGTCAGAACAGTCTTTGCTTCCGCATATTTGCCTTGATACATATAGGCCTTGCCAAGAAGGGTTCTTGCAGCATCAATAGTGAATCGTGCCGAGCCATTCTTATCACCAATTCCCTGACGCTGAGTAAGTTTTCCTCCCTTGATAATGTCATTTAACTCATCTTCAATGAATTTCCATATTTCAGCAATCTCAGTGTTCTCCACCTGGAATTCATCAGAGGTCTTGAGCACTTTAGTCACTAGCGGAACTCTTCCCCATAGGGTTACAAGGTCGTAATATGAAAGAGCACGCAGACCACGGCACTCGGCGATATCGCGGGCCTTGATTTCACTGTCCTCAGGATTAAATTTCTCAAGAACGAGGTTTGCAAGATAGATGGATCTGTAATACTCATCATAAATAATTCTGAACCAGTCATTTGTAGTAACAAGGTGCAATTCCCAAATCTGCTGGAGGTTGGTCTGATCAGTTCGTGAAGATCCAGTGCGGATATCGTCACTGAGGAGGTTCTTGAGGAAAAAAGCATTCTCGTATGAACCGATTGAAGGCTTTCCGGTCAAGACTTTCCTGGAAGCATTGTAAACTGCGGCTGTAGCCTGTTCACAGTCTTCGTCTGTGACGTAGAAGGTCTCCTCGCTTGTCACACCCATCTGTGGGATGTTGAGAAGATCCGGATTGCAGGAAGTGCTGACAAGGGCAAGAGCTGCAAATGTTGAAATTATTATTGATTTTTTCATTGATGTCAGATATTAGAATGTGATAGAAAGACCGAATACAACCTTCTTGGTGGTAGGGTAGTTACCGTAGTCAACACCCATTCCAGATGTTGATGATGCTGAAGCCTCAGGGTCCATACCAGGATATTTTGTAAAGAGGAAGAAGTTATCAAGAGATGCATATATGCGGAGTCTCTCGATGAATGCCTTCTTGCTGATATTTGAAGGAAGAGTATAACCGAGCTGAATCTGTTTTATGCGGAAGAATGAACCGTCGAATACCATGTGGTTGGAGAGGTTATATTTCTCTGCACCGGCAATTCTTGGATGAGCATATTTACCGTTAGGATTGGATGTAGTCCATCTCTGGTCGTAGAGTTTCTTGAGGCTGTATGAAATGTTAAAATACTGATATGACATGAAGAGGTCATTGCCATATGAACCGTTGCCGAATACAGTAAGGTCAATACCCTTCCAGTTCATTGACAATGTGAGACCGTATGTTAAATCAGGGAATGCCTTTCCGATCATATCCTTGTCGTCGGCATTGATGACACCGTTTTTGTCCATGTCGATATATACAGGATCTCCGTTCTCATCAAGGTGATCGACAACATATCCGCGGAAATACCATACAGGATAGCCGACTTCAAATGCTGAGAATGATCCGTTTGAGTGCATCTTTGAAGCACCTTCAATACGTCCTCCGGCTACGCCCGGGTCAAGGTAAGTTACCTTGTTCTTGAGGGTGGCAATGTTTGCGTTGATTGAGTATCCGAAGTCACCTCTCTGGTCTTTCCATCCGAGGTCGAACTCGAAACCTGAGTTGCTTACGTTGCCGGCATTCATAGGGGCAGGCTTGTTACCTGCCTCGTAAGGAATGATGATACCTGAAACAATCAGGTCACGGGTGTTCTTTTTATACCAGTCAGCAGAGAGGGTGAATCTCTCCTTGAACATTCTCAAATCAATACCAAGGTCGAGCTGCTCAGAGGTCTCCCATTTGAGGTTAGGGTTGCTCAACTGTGCCGGTCTTGCTGAAGTGATGTAGTTGAGGCCATCGTTCGTGAATGAATAACCTGTTGCCTGGGTTGTCAGTGAGTTGGAATATTTATATCCTCCGAGATTGCTGGTGGAACCATTGAGACCCCAGCTGACACGTAATTTGAGGAAATCTACATATCCTCTCTTGAGGAAGCTCATGAATTGCTCTTTTGAAAGAACCCAACCTGCTGAGAATGAAGGGAAATAGCCCCATTTATTCTGGAAAGGAAGGATTGAAGAGTCGGCTGCGTCTGCACGGAAGACTGCTTCTGCAATGTATTTGTCCGCATAGCTGTAGTTCAAACGGCCGAAGTATGAGAGTTTCCTGTTGCGTCTACTATATCCTTCAGCTGTCTTGGTTGCATCACCGGCAGGATAGCTTACATCTGCATAAAGAGGATTATCTTTTGCTACTTTATTGACACTTGCATTCACATATTCGAAGTCATTATTGCTGTATGACATACCAATCATGGCTCCAAAGCTGTGTTTCTTGATGGTTGTGCTATAGTTCGCAAAGTTCTCCCACTGCCAGTACTCATTGGTTGAGTTGTTGCGGGTGGCAGCGTTCTGGTCTTTGTTGTTCACTGAAGATGAACCGTAGAAGAAGTGATTATAATTATAGTAGTTGGATGAATTGTAGTTGTAGCCAAGGCGTGTTGTGAACACGAATCCCTTGAATGGAGTGAAGTTGGCGTACAAAGTGCTTGTGAGATTTCGTCCTGTTTTTGATGTGTCTGATCTCTTGATGTTCACGGCAGGATGAATCATCTCACCGCTACCGAGAGTACAGTAATAGTCACCGTTTTCGTCCTTGAGGAGGGTGTAACCGTTGGCGAGCTGTGACTGCATAGTTGAAGGAAGAGCATCAGCTGAATATACTGATGAATAATATGCAGGCATTGTCATGATAGGGGCAATCATACTTACATAAGAGGAGTTGCCGCTACCGTCGGAAATGGATGCGCTTCTTGTCCTCGTATATGTAGCATTCACACCGGCTTTCATCCATGGTTTTACTTGATAGTCAGCATTTACCAGTGTTGTCAGCCTTTTGTAACGGTCCTTGTCGCCAATTACTATACCGTTGTCGTCAAGGTAGCTGAGGGATGTCAGTACACTTGCCTTGTCGTTCGCTCCCTGGAAAGTGACAGTGTGGTGCTGCATTGGAGATGGAGTGAAGGCAACATCGTACCAATCTGTAGAAGATTTGCCGTCCCAGATATGGTCTGCAATCATTTGCTCTACCTGAGTGTCGGTGAAGTTCGGATCAAGTTCTCTCTGTTGCTGGATAGCTTCCTCTGCAGAAAGACGCTCCGGTCTTCTTGCAAGCGAACTTATACTGTACTGGAAATCATAAGATATTGAGCTGCGTCCCTTGCTTGCCTGCTTGGTCGTGATAAGTACGACACCATTACCTGCTTGTGCACCGTAGATTGCAGCCGAAGCGGCATCTTTGAGCACCTCCATCGACTCGATGAAATTAGGGTCGAGGTTTGCGATATCGCTCACGATAAGTCCGTCCACCACATACAAAGGATCGGATGTACCATTTGATGAGAATCCACGTACACGGATTGTAGGTGATGCTCCTGGCTGGGCAGATGTGGTGATGAGGGTTACACCAGCAGTCTTTCCCTGGAGGGCCTGACCGGCTGATGTGATGGTTCTGTTTTCGATGTCCTTGGAGTTCACCGAAGAAATAGCTCCGCTAAGATCACTTTTCTTCTGAACACCATAACCGACAACCACGACTTCGTCAAGAAGTTCGTTGTCATCTTCAAGTATGATTTCCATGCCGGAAGCTGCTGCTACATCCACAGTTTTGTAACCGATGCTTGAAACTGTGAGTATTGCTCCCTCTGGAACATTGAGAGAGAATGTTCCGTCAATGTCGGAAATGACACCATTGTTGGTACCTGTCTGGATGACCGATGCTCCGATGACAGGAACTCCCTTCGTGTCCTTTACGACACCGGAAGCCGTTACTTGCTGAGCCATCGCACTTACAGAGGCTGCAATCAGAGCCGCCGTAAGGATAACGTTTCTAAAAAGACTTTTCATTGCTAAATTTGGTTATTAGCTAAATTTGGTTTTTAAAGTGTGAGGCAAAGATATGCAATGATATTCGTGGGGCATTTTCACTATTTTCCAAGAGTTTTTAGATTTGTTCTTTTTTTTTAGATGGGTTCCAAAGTCCGAAAATATCCTAGATTATTATATTAAAATTGTAAAAAACATAAACACACCATGAAAAGGATATTGTTTTCTTTGATTGCTATAGCTGCATGCTTCGTCGCTTCAGCGCAGCAGACACAAGCCTCTCTTGCGGACTATATTGCCAAACTGACAGGACGTGAGGATGTATATTGTTTCAGAAGCAAGCCAGCCGACATATATGGCAGGTTTAACAATCCTGGACCCGTCTTCATCATTTTCCCTGATAGCCGCACTTCTAAGGAAGAGGCTGAGACAATGATTGAGGAAAGCGGTATGAAACAGATAGTCGATGACTATACTGGCACAATTTTCTTCTTCAATCCTCTAGCCGAAGAATATGACAACAAAGCAGACTTCGAATCCTACCATGGCTTCATCGACCGCATGAGGATTGCATTCAACATCAAAGTGATAGGTATCGGAAGAGGTGCCACTTTCGTAAATGAAACCATTGCAAGGAAAGCAGGCAATGTCGCCGGCATTGTGAGCATCGGTGGAAAGGCTCCAAAGAAATCCCTTGAAGGAGAATCCCCTGTACCGGCATATATTATAGGAAAGAATGCACGCAAGACTGCCGCTTCATATATTGTCAGGAATGATGTCGAACTTGCTTCATCTGAAGGCTCGAAGAGCCTGTATGTAAACAGGAATGAGCCGCTGATAAGGGTGGTGGTGAACCAGAGCGACGAAAGAGACCTTGCAAAAGTGATTGCAGATGCATGGGACAGTGTTCTGAGCTGGAATTACCGTTTCAACAACTACAAGCACACCTGGTACACTGGTGAATCATACTGCGAACATGGTGATTCGGAATTCGAGCCATTCATCATGTTCGACCGCCTTGGCATCACAAGGAATGTTTGTACGGAGAATCTCAACGGTACGGGCGATTTCCTCTGGTATGAATACATCCCGCAAGCTGCCGCAAATGCGGAGAAAGGCACTGTTCCTCTTGTGGTCCTGCTGCACGGAAACAACAACGACCCGCGCACCCAAGCAGAAACTTCCGGATTTCTCCCAATCGCATCACGCGAGGGCTTCATCGTTGCAGAATTCGAATGGCAGGGCAACGGATGGGCTCCGATGGGCCATGATGGCATCGAGACGACAATTTATGAACTATTCAGAAAATATCCTCAGATAGACCGTTCAAGGGTATATTGTGAAGGCCTTTCTGCAGGAGCATTCAACGCAACGGCTCTGGGCATAAAGAAAACGCATATCTTCGCCGCAGTTGGTTCCCAATCAGGCGGAATCATGATAGAAAACCGATTCGGTTCATGCAAGGAGACCCTTTTCGATGAGGCAATCCTCAAGAGTGAAGGCTGCGACATGCCTTATTTCTCGATTTCCGGCTCGGCTGACGAAGTTGTCGTATTCCCTAAACCGGGAGAAACTGGACCTAACAGAGTTCTTCTTTCATGGCAGGCATATCAGATTTTGAATAATCTCCCATATACCGAGACTCTCGACTTCTCAATTGACAAGGATTTCGGAATGAAGCTTGAAAACAGAAGACGCGAGGACACCAACAAAGGCATATCATATGAAATTGGTGACATGACCAAGGACAATGTGCCTCTGATAAGATATATCCTCGTGGAAGGATACGGTCACTGGAACTTCCAGCCGGGAGCAGAACTCATGTGGAACTATTTTAAGATGTTCTCACGTGATCCTCAGACCAAGAAGCTGATTTATCATGAATAATCAGAAGGCTTCACTCCGAATTGCTTCTTAAAAGATACAGAGAAATACGACAGACTTGAAAATCCGGTCATGTCGGCAATCTCGGAGAGATTGTACTTCCCGCTCCTGATTAATTCGGCAGCACGGTTGAGTTTATATTTCTTGAAGAATGTATTCGGGGTCTCATTTATGAGGCCCTTGAATTTATAATATAGTTTGGAACGGGATATTTTCATAGCATCCGCAACAACATCAACATTCAATTCGGATGAATTCAACTGCTTCTCCATCAGTTCATACAAACTCTCCAGAAACAGCCTGTCCTGAGGTAAGAGATCCTTCTCCGGAATGTCTGAAACATCCGTGGTCTTACTGATTCTGTTCCTTAGTTTTTCCCTGTTGGAAATCAGGGTTTTTGTCAGAGTGAGCAGGTAGGCCGGGGCCACAGGTTTTACCACATAGGAATCAGCTCCGGTGTCAAGTCCCCGAATCTGGTCATCTAGGGTGGACTTCGCTGACAGTATCATCACCGGAATATGACATGTCTCCATATTGTTTTTTATCTGCGAACAAAGGCCCAGACCATCAGTCTGCCCCGGAAGCATCACATCCGTTATCACCAGATCGGGACTCTGGTATTTCAACTCATTGAACGCATCATCTGCACTGTATTTCACCTTCACTTCATAGTATTTTCCCAAAAGTGAAGAAATGTACGAAGCCAGATCAAGATCATCCTCAACCAGCATAATCACCTGACGGTTGCCATTGCCATGGCTATCCGTACTCACTACATATTCCTGATTCTCAGCCAGTTCCGACGGAAGCCCCTCAACAATAATCTCTCCCTGATAATCAATTTCCGAAGTCGGTATCAAGAAACGGAAGCATATACCCCTCCCAAGCGGAGAGTCTCCTGCCTCGAGAAGGCCATGGTGAAGCGTTGCAAGCCTTCTGGCATAATACAGGCCTATTCCGCTGCTGAATTCCTTTTCATGACCAGGGCTGTCCAACTTCCTGTAACGTTCAAACACTTCTTCCCTCTTCTCTTCAGGTATTCCCAATCCATTATCGGCTATACTTACCAGACAGAACTCTTCCGACTGTGATTCTATCTTGGCTCTGAACTGATGCCCGGCCTGTTCCCTTGTAACAATCTCGATTGATGCCCTTATCACCGAGCCAGCTCCTCCCGGAGTATATTTAACGGCGTTGGACATGAGGTTATTGATTATTTTCTCGAATTTATCCGCATCTACAAGCATCGTCCTTCCATCCATATTATCCGATATTTCCAAAAGGATACCTTTCTGTGAACAATTGTATTTGAATGGAGTAACATAATTCCTGAAAAGGGTGACAATGTCACACCGGCACAGGCTGAGATTCAGGGCATCTGTCTCCAATTTGCTAAAGTCCATTATCTGATCCACGAGTTTCAGCATGCGGTTCACACTATTCCTGACAGTAGAAATGAGGCTGCGATTGTAGGGCGTATCATCCAATTCTTCAGCAATCTCTGCCACGGGTCCGAGAATCAGTGTCAGAGGTGTCCTGAACTCATGGGACATATTGGTGAAGAATGAAACATTCATTTTGTTGAGATTCTTTTCATTCTCCTTTTCCTGGATTATTCTCTTCCGCTCGTTCCTTTGCTTTCTGTTGTTAAGATATGTCTGCAAGGACAGGATTAAGAACAGGCTTATCAGGAGTGGATAGATGACTGTCACCATAATCCTTGATGTCAATAAAGGGGAGGTCACATTGATATCCTGACTTATGGAACTCCTGACTTTGCCACTCCTTCTGTCTCGAGCCTGAAGTACAAGGGTGTATTTACCCTCAGGGATATATGAGTAATGCACCATATTGTCTGCATTGACTTTCTGCCAGTCTTTGTCATAACCTTTCAGCATATACCAATAATCCAAAGGTCTGTCTTTTACAAAATTAGGATTACTGAAACTTATTCTCAATGAATTGGCATTTTTCGGCAGATTGACTTCCGGAAGATGATTCAAGCTCTTTTCTATTATCCCGCCCTCGGCAGGGTTCACCATTATTCCGTTCAAGAAGAGGTCATCGAAATGAAGTCTAGGCTCTCTCTGCATTTCAGCAATATCGGGGTCAACTACAAACAAACCGTCAGAACTGCCGAAAAGCATGTAGCCATCTCTCAGGGGCAGTGCGGCATGTGTAGTCAGTTCACCCTCGATTATATTGTCGTTATTGGAAAAATGAAGCACATGTCCGTCGCTATACTGATACAGTCCGTTGGCTGTCCCCGCCCAGATGGAACCGTCAGAAGACTCCGTGAGGGTGAAAATGCTCTCGCAGGCAAATTCATCCATAGCTCTGAACACTCCCCTTTGCGGGTCGAACCTGAAGACTCCGTTTGAATTCGTTCCAAGCCAGATGTTTCCTGAGGCATCTTCCAGCATGCATGTGGGATAGAAATTGAAATCTATCTTTGACCTGATGTCAAATGCATAACTTACCTGGAATGTCTGCGGGTCAATTTCAAATATTCCATAAAGGAATGCAAGCACCATGACCTTACCTGAAGAAGAAAGGTGAAGTTCAGGGACGTACATAAAGCCGGACTTCACGTCCAGCCTTACACTCTGCATCTTTGATGCACCGGAAGGAAGCACATAAATATTATGGGAAAATGTTGACAACCAGATATTTCCGAAAGAATCTTCAAGAAACATCTCTCCTTTCTGTATAGGAAAGGTATACAACTCATGATAATTGATTATCTCATCGATTCTTCCCGAATTGGTCTGGGGATATCTTGCGTTCTCCACCAGTACATGGCAACGGTTGGAAGTAGCCACCCACAGTCGCTGATGGCTGTCCATGAAAACGGCAAGTGGCTGCAATTGAGTGAATTTTTCATAGACAAGACGGCTTGTCTTTCTTTTGTCTAAATCGCACAAGTATATGCCATGTCCTGAAGTATTTACGAGAATCTGTCCGTCATTGACTTTCGAGAGACTCTCAATAGATACTCCCTTGTATGAATAGATTCCATTCGAACCCGATACCTCAGTCAGGGCATTGGAAGGGACAAATGAAAAGCCGTTCTTTTCAGTACCAAACCAAATATTCCCGTCATTGTCGGGATATACATTTCTTGTCCCGTAAGGAGCATCTACCTGATTCAACTCTCCTGAAGCATAGTCAAATACAAATACTTTGCTCTGGCGTGTGATTATGTAGAAAGTTGTCTTATGTCCTGGATGAATGGACGTAACATCTTCCATTTGGAACTCCCCTTTACGGGCAATGCGGCCATGATAAAGTGGCATATTCAATTCCGATGACCATATATGGAAGCCATCAGGACCGAAGGCGCAAATCACCGAATTTGGCAACAGAATCATTCCTACCAGCCCTTTGCCAGCATCTTCGTACACATGTTCCTGTTGAGAATCAGGAGTTTCCCTCCAATGGACGCATCCCTGCGACAAATACCAAATGCGATCTGCCGGGTCGAAGAAAAAAGCATAGGCAGCCTTTCCGTTGTCAAAAAAAATCCGCCTTACAAAACAAGACTGGTTCTTGTCATATTCCTGAATGATATCTCCGGTTGAAAGGAAAAGCCTTCCATCCGAGGTTTCTGAAAAAGATTTTATGCTCACCGACCTGTATTCGCTATGGTCAAATTCAACCGGAACAAACTCGTCTCTTTCGTTAAGACGGGCTAGTCCGGAAGCAGTACCCACCCATAGGTTTCCCTTCTTGTCGTTGTATATTGACAATACTATGTTGGACGGGAGAGAATAGGGATTGTCCCGGTCATTCAAATAATGGTGGAATGAATGTCCGTCATATCTGACAAGTCCGCGTGAGAGTCCCATCCATATATACCCCATATCATCTTCCTCGAAACAGGAAACGGAACTGTTGGGAAGTATCTCTGTCACGGTATGGCTTTCCCGCTTGGGTAAAACAGCATCCATATCCTGCCTTTGACAGCTCATCATCAAAGACAACAAAAGGAGCAAAAAATAGGGAATGTTCTTTTTCATGCCCCAAATATAGGTTATTTGCTCCGAACTATAATCTGTCCTTCTTTCACATCGACAAGAATTGTTGAGTCGCGGCGGACTGTGCCGTCGAGGATGCTTTTGGCGAAGCGCAATGTGGCGGCTCACCCGTGCCTGGCCTGCCTTTTGGCGAAGCGCAGTGAAAATCGGAAAGAATTTATGTGTAAGATATGAGGGCGAAATTCTGTATTATTTGCGTCTTAACGGCATTTGCTGCGCTTCGTCCTCAGCGACTTCAAAGGAGACGGACCATATCTCGCGGTTGACGGGAATCTTCGGAGGACTCTCGTTTCCGTCTTTTCAAGTATAAAGAGCAAGGATTTTTACGTGAAGGTTCGGTTGAGGGAAGTTCAATGTCCGGGGATAGGGAAGTTTGATATGTTTCCAGGGTGGGACGAGAGAATGAGGGATTTTTGATATATTTGCATATCAAGTCGAGTGAGTATGAAGCATACGATTGAAATTAAAAGTCTCGTAGATCTGGACAGGGCGGCCGGTGAATTTCTCAATGAGATAGGCGACCATAAATTGATTGCTTTTTATGCGCCGATGGGTGCAGGAAAAACTACCTTCACTACGGCTATCTGCCATAGACTTGGTGTGAGGGATGATGCCGTAAGTTCTCCGACTTTTTCAATCATCAACGAATACAAGAGAGGGGATGGGCAGCCTATGTTCCATTTCGATTTCTACCGCATCTCCAAGCTTGAAGAAGCTCTTGACATCGGCTTCTACGATTATATCGACAGCGGAGCGCTCTGTATCATGGAGTGGCCGGAGAATATTGAGGAACTTATCCCGGATGATACATTGCGTGTGCATATCAAGGTCAATCCTGACGAGTCTCGTACTCTTTGCTGGGAAGACTAAATCCGTATTTTGCGAGGGTGTCCGCGCATGACGGGAATAGATGGCGGACAGGGTGTCCGCGCTTAACGGGAGTAGATGGCGAATAGGGCGGAGCCGCTGCCGGACATTGAGGCGTAGATGGCTCCGGAGTCGTAGAGGGATTTCTTTATTGCGTCAAGTTCCGGATGTTTGACGAAAACCGTCTTCTCGAAGTCGTTTACCAGACAATTTTTCCATTCTGATATCGGTCTCTTCAGCGCGTCTGACAGAGATAGCGCTTTACCCTCGGATGTCGCTTCGCGGGTGACAATTCCTTTGTATGCATCGGCGGTAGAGACTGCAATTCCTTCAGGCGCGATTACTTTCACCTCGTAGGGTAGCTGGGGCTTGGTGCCGTCATAATCAACGAGACTGAAATCGCTGTGGGCTCCGTCAAGAATGGAGTCGAGTGGGCTGAGCAATTCTCCCCTCCCGGTGCCGAACATCGGTTTGTTGAATATGAAGAAGGCGGTGTCGCTGCCTAGCCTGGTGGCATAGGAGGCAAGCTGCTCCTGACTCAGGCCTAGAGAGAAGTTTTCATTGAGAACATTGAGGGCGAAGGCCGCATCTGCGGAACCGCCGCCCAGGCCTGCACCGACGGGAGAAGTCTTTTCGAGAAAGATTTTGACCGGAGGAAGGTTGAAGTCTGCAGAGAGCAGGCGATAGGCCTTGGCTGTCAAGTCATTGAGAGGGTCCCAGTTAATTCCTTCAGCACGGGCTATTGTGATCATGAGTTTCCCGTCGGGGGAGATTCGCTGGGCAAGCTGTGGGGCACAGTCCTCGTCGCAGCCGGAAACGCCGCCGGAAACAGCGTTGTCTGAGAGGGGACCGTACCTTGAGAAGAGCCGCGCGGAGGTCTCGCTGTATCCGTCGCCCGTGACGATTTCGAGGGTGTCGTGGAATTGAGGACATGGAACGAAAAGAGTCTCGAGGTCATGGTAGCCGTCTTCCCGGCGTCTGAGGACGCTGAGTCCGAAATTCAGTTTTACTCCCGGCTTGCAGATCATGATGTCTTGTAGATATGTGAAATGTCTTGCAGATGTGTGAAAATGGCTTATTGAAGCGTTTCGGCGAGGTCTCTTATGACGGACTCGACACGCGCATGAATCTTCTCGCGGAGAGCTTCATCGGATATCCCCGAAATGACAGGTGCAACGAAGGAAATCATTTGCAGCACTTTGGCCTCTGATTCCGGGATTCCTCGGGAACGGAGGTAGAATTGCTCATCCTCGTTCAACTGTCCGATGGCGGCTCCATGAGAGCACTTCACGTCGTCGGCATAGATTTCCAGCTGAGGCTTGGCGTCGATTCGGGCCTCCGGGCTCAGCAGAAGGTTGTGGCTGGACTGGTAGGCGTTGGTTTTCTGCGCGTCCGGGGCCACTATTATGTGTCCGAAAAATTTGAAATGCGACTTTCCTCCGGCTATGCCGTTGAAGGTCTGGTCTGAGGAGCAATGTGGGACTCTATGGCGGACGATGGTCGAGAGCTTGACCTTCGAGTCTGAGGCGCAGACGTAGATCCCGGAAAGTTTGACTTCGGCACCTTCGCCTACGAGGTCGACGGTAAGCGGAATATCGATGACGGCTGTTTCGGAAGCCCCTGAAGCCCCGGCTGTCTCTGAAGCCTCTGAATCGGTGTGCGGAAGGACTATGACGCAGATGTCTACCTTGGAATCTGCTTCAGCTATGATATGGTCGAAAGGAAGCCCGGCCTTACCGTCCAGAACGGCCACCTTGGTGAAGGTCTCTCCTTCACCCACCCTCACCGACTTCTCCCCGACGGCTGCAGGTATGTCAATGTAATGTCCCGGCATGATCAGAATTGGTCAAAACCCTTTTCCTCAATCTCGTCAGCAAGCTCAGGGCCGCCTGTGCGCACTATCCTGCCATCCTTGAGCACATGTACGAAGTCCGGATGGACGTAATCGAGAAGTTTCTTGTAATGGGTGATGATAATCGCGGATTTGTCAGGCGTATGGAGAGCCCTTACCCCGTCGGCCACGATTTTCAGCGCGTCGACATCAAGTCCTGAATCGGTCTCGTCGAGGATGGAAAGGGTAGGGTCCAGCATGGCCATCTGGAAAATCTCGTTTCTCTTTTTTTCGCCACCGGAGAAGCCCACGTTGACCTCTCTCTTCGCAAATTCGCTCTTCATCTTGACAAAGGCCATCTTTTCTTTCATCAGACGGAGGAACTCGCCTGCGGAAAGAGGTTCAAGGCCCATCGCGGCGCGTTTCGAGTTGATGGCGGTCTTCATGAAATTGGTGATCGATACGCCGGGGATTTCGACAGGATACTGGAAAGACATGAAGATGCCTGCCCAGGCTCTTTCTTCCGGTTTCATGGCCAGGAGATCTTTCCCTTCGAGGAAGGCGCTTCCCGATGTCACGGTATATTGGGGCTTGCCGGTGAGTACAGAAGACAAGGTTGACTTGCCGGCTCCGTTAGGCCCCAGAATGGCATGGATCTCTCCTCTGCCGATGCACAGATCAATCCCGCGGAGGATTTCCTTATCCCCGATGGATGCATGCAAGTTGCTGATTTTAAGTAATATGTCGTTCATGATTTCTATTTTCCTTTTTTATAAAGTTTATTCCATGTCAGCAGGGACCAGATTCCGTTGGCCAGGTAGAGGACGCTGACAAGCGGCATGAACACGAGGCCTGCGCTAAGGTAGAGGCTGATGTTGATGACGTTGACCACAAGCCAGACATACCAGCAGTCCAGCATCTTCATGGCCGAAAGAATCTGGGCCAGGAAGGTGATCATGAGGCTGAAGGCATCGAGCCATGGACTCGGATCCGGCTCGAAGGTGCCGACTCCCCATGATGTCCCCAGTTTCGTGAGCACGAAGCCCCAGACCATCGTGGCGAGCAGGACTATGACCGCGGCCATGCCCCATCCCTTGGCGTCAAGCCTTCTGACCTTAAGTTTCTTGGCATCGCCGCCGCTCTCTTCTCCCTTGTGAGGATGGCTCCAGCGATAGTGGCCGTAGGCGTTGATGAAAAAGGCTACAGGCTGGATCAGCATCGCCGAATAGAGATGCTGGTGGTAAAAGAGCATGAAGAGCAGGATGTTGTAGAAATATCCTACCCAGAAGTTGGCCTTTGAGTTGCGGCCGGCGAGGATTACGCAGCCCAGACCGAAAATTACGCTGGCCAGTTCAAGCCAGCTTACCCCTCCACCAGCGAGCGTAAAGGCTATGTTGTGGATTCCTAAGATTGTCATGGCGAGTCTAACCTATTGAGCCTTCGAGAGATACCTGGAGAAGTTTGGTTGCTTCAACCGCGAATTCCATAGGAAGGCGGCTGAGCACTTCGCGGGCGTAACCGTTGACGATGAGGCCGACGGCATCTTCCGGTCCGATGCCTCTCTGGTTGCAGTAGAAAAGCTGGTCTTCCGAGATCTTAGAGGTCGTTGCTTCGTGCTCGACCACGGCCGTAGGATTCTCGTTCTGGATGTCCGGGAAGGTGTGAGCTCCGCACTTCGAGCCTATGAGGAGGCTGTCGCACTGTGAGAAATTCCTGGCGTTCCAGGCTCCCGGGAGCATCTTGACGAGTCCCCGGTAGCTGTTCTGGCTGTGACCTGCGGAGATTCCTTTGCTGACAATGCGGCTGCGGGTGTTCCGTCCGATATGGATCATCTTAGTTCCGGTATCGGCCTGCTGATAATTGTTTGTGACGGCCACCGAATAGAACTCCGAAGAAGAATTGTCGCCTCTGAGTATGGTTGAAGGATATTTCCATGTAATGGCTGAGCCGGTTTCGACCTGAGTCCAGCTCAGATGCGCCCCGCTACCCTTGCAGATGCCTCTCTTGGTGACAAGGTTGAGGATTCCGCCCTTGCCTTCCGCATCACCGGGATACCAGTTCTGGACCGTGGAATAACGCACGTCGGCGTCCTTCTCTACGATGATTTCCACCACGGCGGCATGGAGCTGGTTCTCGTCTCTCATAGGGGCCGTGCAGCCTTCCATGTAATTGACGCTCGCCCCTTCGTCCGCTACGATGAGCGTTCTTTCGAATTGGCCTGTTCCGCGTGCGTTTATCCTGAAATAGCTTGAAAGGGCCATCGGACATTTCACTCCTTTCGGAATGTAGCAGAAGGAGCCGTCGCTGAATACGGCGGAGTTGAGTGCGGCGTAATAATTGTCTGCTGAAGGAACTACCGTTGCGAGATATTTCCGCACCAGATCAGGATGGTTCTTTACCGCCTCTGAGAAGCTGCAGAAAATAATACCCATATCTTCGAGAGTTTTGCGGAAGGTTGTTGTGACGGAGACGGAGTCAAAGACGGCGTCTACGGCGACCACTCCCGCCAGGGCCTCTCTTTCGCGGATAGGGATTCCGAGTTTCTCGAAAGTCTCTTCAAGCTTCGGGTCAATCTCTTTCGGCCTCTCTGAGTCTTTCTTCGGGGCGGCATAATAGATAATGTCCTGGAAATCTATCGGAGGCAGATCGAGATGGCCCCAGGATGGAGGCGTCATCTTCTGCCATCTGCGGAAGGCGTCCAGCCTGAAATCAAGCAGCCAATCCGGCTCTTCCTTGAGCCTTGAAATGAGGCGGATAATCTCTTCGTTCAGTCCCTTCGGAACGAACTGCTGCTCGATGTCAGTGACGAAACCTTCTTTATATTCTTCCTGCTCGATACCGTTCAGCAGGTCTCTTTCTTTATTCTTGTCCATGTCGTTTTTCGTGGGGGACAAAGATACGAACTTACATGATCCTTGTCAAGTCGGCCATTACGATGGCGGCCATGGCCTCGACCACGACAGGAGTCCTGAGTGCAATGCAGGCGTCGTGACGGCCGGGTATCTCAAGGTTCGTGAGTTCTCCGGTTGCGAAATTGAAGGTTTTCTGGCCCTTTCCTATGCTGGAGGTAGGCTTGAAGGCCACCCTGAACACAATCTGGTTTCCGTTGGTGATTCCTCCGTTGATTCCTCCTGCTCCGTTCTTGGACGGTTTCACGTTCACGTGAAGATGCATCCCGCTGTCATCGATCTTGTCGAAGGGGTCATTGTGCTCCGAACCGCGCATCCTGGCCGCTTCGAAGCCGTCCCCGAATTCTATGCCTCGGACAGCCGGGATGGAAAAGATGGCGTGAGAAATCAGCGACTCTACCGAATCGAAGAAAGGCTCCCCGAGCCCGGCCGGAACCTTGTCTATCGTGCATTCCACGATGCCGCCGACGGAATCACGGTCTCGGATGGCGGCCTCAAGCACGCTGCGCCAGATCTGCGAATCCTTTGCCGGATTATCCTGTTCTTCTGCCATGTCAGTCATGTGTTCCTGGGCCGCGGCGACCTCGCGCCTTACCCCGCCCACCTCGACAAGGCGGGCCTTGATCTGGTAATTCACCATCTTCTTCGCGACGACCCCTGCGGCGACAATAGGCAGGGTAAGCCTTCCGGAAAAATGCCCGCCACCCCTCGGATCGTTGAATTCCATCCACTTTATGCTGGCGGTGTAGTCCGCATGCCCCGGACGGGGGATGTCATTGAAAAGTTTGTAATCCCCCGAGCGTGTGTTCCGGTTGCGGAAAATAATGGTCAGCGGGGCCCCGGTCGTATAGCCGTTGAAGACTCCGCTCAAAAGTTCCGGTTCATCGGCCTCAGTCCTTGGCGTGGTCCCGAGAGCCCCGCTCTTGCGCCTGAGAATGTCCGGCATGAAATCCTCTTTTCTGAGCGCTATTCCGGGCTGAACTCCGTCCAGAACAACACCTATGGCATCTCCGTGCGATTCGCCGAAAATCGACACTCTGAATTTTCTTCCTAAGCTATTCATGTCCTATTCTTTTCCTGTGAGCCTGGCGAAGACCTTCCCGAACTCCGGAAAAGACTTCGACACGCAGGCCGTGTCATCAATTTCTACTGGAGAGTCAGCTCCGAGAGAGGCGGTCATCAAGGCCAGGACCATTCTGTGGTCATGGCGGGACGTGAATTTACCCCCATGGAGAAGCTTTCCTTCGAGGCATCTTCTTGCCAGAGAATGTCCGTCTATGACCAGTTCGTCGCCCTTGACGGCGTTCTGCACGCCCATCTGGGTTAGCATCCCGGTTATGGCCGAAGCTCTGTCGCTCTCCTTCCCCGCCAGTCTTCCGACTCCGCCTATCCGGCTCCTGCCCTCGCAGAAGGCCGCCAGTACCGCTATTATCGGGAATAGATCGGGACAATTGCTGGCATCCACCGAGAAAGGCGACAGAGGAGCCCGCTGGGAGTGGAACACGTGCGACTCGTTGTCTTCCGAAAGAGAGGCTCCGGCTTCGATTAGAACATCCATTACCGAGAGGTCGGCCTGTAGAGAGCGGCTGTCAAGGCCGGCGACTTCCGTCCTGCCGAAGATGGCTCCTGCGACCAGCAGATTCGCCGCCGCGCTCCAGTCTCCCTCAATGTCAAGGTCTGCCGCGCGGTAGCGCTGGCCTCCGCGGATGTGGAAAGTGATTGCGTCGCAAAGATTCATGTCCCTGGTCTGGGCGAAATCCTCTCCGCCCTCCATCTCATTTCCGATACGGATTCCGAAACGCTTTAGAACTTCTATCGTGATGAAGATGTATGGAATGCTTTTCGGCTCAGTGAGGCGTATGACAGACGATTCTTCTTCGAGCGGAAGACTCATCAGAAGTCCGGATACCAGCTGGGACCCGTCTTTCCCGGAAATTTCCGTTTCGCAAGGCCTCAGCCCTCCCTTGACGGTGAGCGGCACCATGACCTCCTCTCCTCCTCTGTCGCTTTCCAGCGAGATTCCGAAAGGAGCCATCATCTCGGCCGCCCCTTTGAGCGGTCTGGTGACGAGAGTCTTTTCTCCGGATATATGCGCCGAACCCTTTCCGAGCGCCGCGCAGAGAGGAATCATCATCCTTGTCAGCAGCCCGGACTCCCCGGTGAAAAGTTCAGCTGTCTCCACGCTCCCGGGGGCGGCGCCTATTCCCTTGATGGTCAGAGTCCCGCCCTCTTCGCTGACCTCTGCGCCGAGGCTCCTGGCCACTTTGAGGGCGGCTTCGCTGTCTCCGCAAGGCGTGTATCCGCGCAGGTGCGATACCCCTTCCGCGAGGGCTGCGCAGAGGATGGCCCTCTGCGAAAAACTCTTTGAAGAGGGCACGGAGAGCACCTTGCAATCTGGATAGCCTATGAATTGTCTGCCGCCATAGGCCTTCGCCCTCATCTCTTTATATGGCCATTGCCCCGGGGCCGCCGCTTCTTCGAGGCTGAGGGCCGCATAGGTGTAGGGAGCTCCGGCCTTGAGGCAGTCGATTCTTGTCTGTCTGCCGGCCTCGCCCATGCAGAAGGCTATGAGCCTCTGGGGTGCGAAGTCGCCGTAAAGGGACATCACGGAGGCGGTGTCAGCCTCGGAAGAGGCTGTGGTTACGATTTTTACGATGTCGGCCCCCAGATGCAGACATTTCTCTACGAGAGCTTTCAGAGCCTCATGGGAGTCCGTGCCCTTGAAGTCATGGTAGGATCTGACTAGGACGGAACCGCTCTCCCTGGCCTGACGCCGGATGCGCTTGCTCATCATGGCCGGCGCCTCGATTTCGACATCCACGTAGGCCGCTCCGGCCTTGATGGCGGTAAGGAGCCTCGCTTCTGCCTCGGCGGCCTCGCATTCGCTTGTGCGGCAGGTGGCTGCGAGCGGAACATCCGATTCTCCGAAAAGTTCGTCTATCTCTTCGACCGAAAGCTTGCAGCGGTCGAGCCTGATTTCGGCCATCTCCATGTCAGGCCTCGAAAGAATTTCCCTGATTTCCCTGAGATTCTTTCCCTGTATGCTTGTGCAGATCATCTTCTTCTAACTTTACAGATTCATGGCCTCATCTGATCATGCCGATGGCCTCTTCTACGCTCATGTCCCTAGTCACGACCTCTCCTATGGCCTTTATCAAGACGAAATGGATGATTCCCCCTTCAGCCTTCTTGTCTTTGCCCATGGCGCCGGCCAAGGTCTCCATGGCGAAGGGACAGTCGGTCCTCAGACCGCAGCGGGCGAGGTCTTTCCATATTTTCGTCTCCATGGCTCCGTTGCTCAGCCCTGCCTTGTCCGACAGCCTTGCCGCAAGCACCATGCCCATGGAGACTGCTTCCCCGTGGCTGATGTCCTTGCCCTTTTCCCTGGCCTCATGTTCAATCGCGTGGGCGAAGGTGTGGCCGAGGTTCAGCTTCCTTCTTTCTCCATGTTCGTAAGGGTCTCTGCTTACGATTCCTGCCTTGACTGCCGCGGCTTCTCGAATAAGCTTCTTCAAATTCAGGGCTTCCTCCCTGATGCTTTCAGGCTTGCCTCCCGCCGCCTCGATTTCCGAAAGCGTCCTGACTGCCTCCTCATAGAGTCCTTTCGAGTCATCTATGATGAAGGTCTTCAGCATTTCCGAAGAGCCGGACTTGAAGACACGGTAGGGGAGAGTCTCCAGCGTCTCCGTGCAGAGGAAACTGAAGGCTGGCTGGCGGATTACCCCGAGGATATTCTTGTAGTCGTCAAAATTCACCCCGGTCTTGCCACCGATTCCTGCGTCAACCTGGGCGAGGAGAGTGGTTGGAATATAGCCGAAATTGATGCCTCTCTTGTATATGCAGGCGGCGAAACCACCTATGTCAGAAGTGATTCCGCCTCCTATCGAGATCAAGGCTGACTTCCTGTCAGCCCCCTTCTCCAACAGCCAGCGGCAAATCTCCATGACCGTATCCATGGTCTTCTTATCTTCAGAGGCCTCAATTCCCATGGCCCCGCCCAAGCGCAGCGTCCCACCCTTGAGGATAGTCTCAAGTTCCATGGCGTATTCCCTGGAATTGATGTCATAGAGAAGGAAGACCGGAGCCTCGCCGCAAGTCCGGGAGATTGCTTCCGCCGCCTCGGAGACTCTTTCTGCGGAATAGATCCGGCTCTTTACCTCGCCGCCGTACTGAATCTTGGTTTCTTCCATAATGAATTCAACTTCGCCTGAGGGACAAATATAGCAAATCCGCACCAATAAATCTTTAGGCTCGGTCTCCGCTTCGAGCCTTGATTTTTTGATCATATGGCAAGAGAATGTTCCACTCTACACCCTCAGGATGGGATAATAGAACATCAGGAACAATTTTTTGACGATTCTATTGAATTGTTCTTAACAAGGGATTGAACACATCGAGTTTTGTGCAAAGGGCTTCGCGGGCCTCTTTGCTAATTTTGCCGAGTATCGGGCTGCAAGGGCAGTCCGTGCAAAACAAACCACAATAACACTATTCTTATGCTATTCTGTAAAATTTCACGGCGGATGGCGGTTTTGGCTATAGGTTTATTCCTTGGCGCATCTTCGCTTTTCGCACAGGAAACCATTTCTGTGACGGGAACGGTCATGGATCAGCAAAAGGTTCCCATCCCGGGGGCGGCTGTCATTCAGGCCGGCACCACTGTCGGTACTTCAACTGACAAAGACGGTCAATTTACCATCAATGTCCCGAAGGGATCTGTTCTCGAAGTTTCCTCCATCGGTTTCACGACCCAGAAACTCAAGGCGGCGGAAAAAATGACCATCGTGCTTGTCGAGGATTCCAAACTTTTGGACGAGACCATCGTAGTCGGCTATGGAACCCAGAAGAAGGCCTCCTTGACCAGTGCCATCACAAACATCAAGTCAGAAGACATTGTCTCAACCAAACAGGCTGACCTGGTAAGTTCACTTCAGGGAAAGGTCCCGGGCCTCATGATTCGTCAGAATTCAGGAAATGTCGGCTGGTTCGACCAGGAACTAAGCCTCCGAGGCTATGGAGCCCCGCTCGTCATCATTGATGGTGTAGCCCGCCAGTCCAGGAGCATCAAGTACTGGGGCTGGGTAGAGGATAATTCATCCTCGAGCGCCGCCTTGGCGGAACTCAATCCTGACGATATCGAGAGCATTACCGTACTGAAAGACGCATCTGCGTCAATCTACGGTATCGGTGCCCAGAACGGAGTCATTCTCGTCACCACGAAGAAGGGTCAGATCGGAAAGCCGTCTATCAACTATTCCAACACTCTTACCTATGGAGTTCCGACCGCCCTTCCTGAGGAAGTCGACATAGCCAAATACATGGAGCTTGAGAACGAGATGAGGATCAATCATCGCCAGAGCCCGAGGTTCACGGCGGACGACATTGCTCATTATCGCAACCACGATCCCGGCTATGAGGATTTCAGCTGGTATGACGCCATCATGAAGAACCACTCTTTCAGTCAGGTTCACAATGTTTCCGTCAGGGGCGGCAATCAGCAGACTCAGTATTATCTGAGCGGAAATCTTACGGATCAGGGTTCCATATATAGGACCGATACCGGAGATTATCACCGCTATGGCTTCACAGGAAACTTCACGACGAAGCTCACGCCTTCTCTCTCTCTCACCTTCCAGTCGGCTGTCAACGTTACTGACCAGGAGATGCCGCCTGCAAATACAACGCAGAACGCAATCTACTACGGACTCCTTGCTGACAGAACCATTCATGCCACTACAAAGGACAACCCTAACCATTATTCCGATCTCTCGATGTCTGAGCATCGTAATCCTGTCGCCCTCATGAATTCGGACGTGGCCGGCTCCAATAAGAGCAATTCTGTGACTTTCAGGAATAACCTCGACCTTAAGTACGAGGCTCCTTTCCTCAAGGGGCTTTCTCTCCAGGGCTCTCTCGCCTATGATCTGGTAGACAGAAGCACCCGTTCTCTGACAAAGCATTTCCCGGTCTACGATTATGAAACCGGAAAGCGCACGGCCTACAATCCGGACGAGAATCAATTCTCTGAGAATTGGTCCAACATGATCAAGTATTACGGCCGTTTCCAGGCTAACTACAATCAGACCTTCAAGAATGTCCACCACGTCGGAGCGACCTTCGCTATGGAAGCGACTCTCAACAAGAGCAAGAATATCAACGCGGCGAGAAGGTACGGAGATTTTTTCACTCATGATATCATCAATCAGGGTGATGCCTCTACCGCCACGAACGGTGGTTCAAGATCTTCGAGCGCGAACGCCGGTTATGTAGGGAGAATCAACTACGATTACAAAGGCAAGTATCTTGTCGAGGTGATGGCCCGTTATGACGGTACTTATCTGTATGCTTCCGGCCATCGCTGGGGCTTCTTCCCTTCCTATTCTCTGGGATGGAGAGTTTCAGACGAGCCTTTCTTCAAGGCTATTTTGCCGAAAATCAACAATTTCAAGCTCCGCTGGTCTGACGGAAAGACAGGACAGGCGCAGGGTATGCCATATGCCTATCTTCCTGGCTACACCTCAACCACAAGCTATGTCTTCGATGACGGAGGCATGCTCAGCGGTTATGCAAACCATTCTCCTGCACAGACTTTGATTTCCTGGGCTGATGTCCGCATGATGGACTTCGGCTTTGACTTCGAAGGATGGAAGGGCCTCATCGGAGGAAGTGTCGACTGGTTCTGGAGAAGGACGAGCGGCATCGCGGCCGCTTCTTCGGCCACTGTTCCTGATTTCTACGGAATCTCTCTCCCTCAGATGAATCTCAACGACAGCGAAAACGTGGGAATTGACCTTGTGCTTACTCATCATTATCATATCAAGGACTTCAATTACAGGGTTTCCTTCTCCGCCACCTTCGCCCGTTACCGCATGACCCATCTCAAGAGTGAGGACACGGCTGTCTATTCTTCAGCCGCCGATTATTACGCAAAGCATACTGAGGGTCGTTGGAGCGATGCCCGCTCGGCAAGCACCTACCACTGGCTCGGCGGCCATCCTCAGTTCTCCGGTTGGGCGGATATCGATGATTCGAAGGTCCTCTACAGTAATTCCAGTTCGCAGAATGATCTCCTTCCTGGAATGTACAAGATAGAAGACCGCAACGGAGACGGCATCATTGACGGGAATGACGTCTACTATGATTGGTCATGGAAAAATCCTCCTCTCCAGTTCGGTCTCATAATTTCCGGAAACTATAAGCGTTTCGACTTCAACATGACTTTCAATGCGGCCACCCTTACCAACAAGAACGTTTCGCTCTCCGGAGGAATGGGCTACGGATTCTTCAGAACCTTCTACAAGAATTATCTCGACCGTTGGAAGCTTGCTGATGGATACACCGATCCTTTCGATCCTCAGTCCAAATGGGAGAAAGGCTATTGGCCGGCCATATCAAGCGCCACCGCCGCATATGACTCCTACTCTAACGCCACCTACAGGTACAATCAGCCTTATACTTTCGTAAACGGCACGTATCTGCGTCTCAAGAGCGTAGAGGTAGGCTACACCTTCTCTTCCGCCATGTTGAGGAAAGCTAAGATTCGTTCCCTGCGCGTATATGTGAATGGCACGAACCTTCTGACCTTCTGCAACAAACTTCTCAAGCCATATGACCCTGAGCGCGACCAGAGCAGCTACCTCGGCGTCGCGGGAACTCCGCTCATGAAGAATTTCAGCGCAGGTGTCAATCTTAACTTCTAATGTCTATCCATAAATGAAAAAGATAATAACCTACACCCTGTCGCTTGCGCTTCTTTTCGGGGCGGCCTCCTGCGACAAGATTTTCGACAACCTCGAAGGGGATTTGACAAAAATGTCGGCGGAAGACATGACAGGCTCCGAAGCCGGACTTGACAGGCTGATGTCCAATCTTTACGCCTCTCTTCCTCTTGGGGCCTTCAGCTCGGGAGAGAAGAACACTCCGAATGCGACTGAAACCTCCGGCGGAACCGGAATGTTCGGCGGAGTCCCTGCCTTCTGGGACTATTCTGCCGTGAGGGATGTCAACACCTTCATTAAAGCTATCGATGAAGCCAAGTCCAAGGGCACGATCGACGAGGCTATATATAATTCTTATCTCGGCGAGGCCTTGTTCGTCAGGGCTTACTATTATTTCGCTTCCGTGAGGGTTTACGGCGGAGTCCCTATCGTGACAGAACCGCTCGATGACAAATTCGACGGCGGAGACAATGCCGGGCTCTACATCCCGAGAAGCACCGAGAAAGATACCTGGGACTTTGTTCTGTCCGAACTCGACAAGGCCGCGGATCTGCTTCCGTCTGACCGTGCCACCGGCAAATATCGCGCTACCAAATGGTCGGCCCTCGGACTTAAGTCCCGCGTGGCTCTTTGGGCCGCATCCGTCAGCAAGTATTGGAACCAGGCCAAGATAGGAGACAACTACAAGGCTGTGTCCGAGAAACTTGCCTATATGGATGCATCCTACGCAGACAATTACTATCAGCAGTGCATCGATGCCTGCGAGAAGATAATTAATTCCGGTAAATTCGCCCTTTATGGAGCCGAGCCAGCTGATGTAGACCAGGCCGTTGCCAACTACACCAATCTCTTCCTCTCCAGGCAGGATAGCGAGTGGCTCTTCGGACGCAGTTATCAGAACGGAGTTTCGTCCAACACTAACAACTTCGATCTCCAGAATTCTCCTAACCAGATTCATGGTTCCGGCACCGGAGTGTGGAAGTTCGGCTGCTATAGCGTGACCCTTGACATGGTGGATGCCTATGACGACTACGGGGCAGGATTCAGCGGAGTCGACGGAACTATCAGGACCCGCACTGACGGGAAGGAAGACAGCTATTTCCAGACTCCATATTCCAACACCGCTTCCATAAAGGCTGTTTCTTTCGTCAAGTATAACACTCCTGACGGCCCGTTCAAGGACAAGGACGCACGTTTCCTCGCCTCTGTCATCTATCCTGGTACCACCTTCCGCAATACCACTATCAATATCCAGGGCGGACTCTGGAAGTCCGACGGAACGCTCACCATCTATGATGACACCAATCCGAGCGAGAAAGTAGGAGATGTCACCTATTATGGTTACGGAGCGGCATCCGAGAGCAATTTCTCCGCATTCTACAAGCGCGGAGCCACGAACGACGGCAGCTGGTACACAACCGGCTTCGGCATTCGCAAGTTCCTGGATCCGAAGCAGCCTCTCTCATATTCTCAGAATCCATGGTATGACATCCGTTACGCCGAAATCCTCCTCAACTATTGCGAGGCCGAGGTCGAGAAGAACGGGACCAATGCCGGGAATTCCAAGCAGTACCTGAACCAGATCAGGCGCAGGGCCTACTTCCTTGACCAGCGCGACGCGACTCTCGAAAATGTTCTTCATGAGCGCCGTGTAGAGCTTGCTTTCGAGGATGACTATCCTATGACCCTTTACAGAAGGCGTGCCTTCTACAACACCGTCAGGGATGCCGCTTCCAATCCTGAAGGAGGCCGCAAGCACGCCCTCATCCCTATAGCCGACTTGCACTCAGGCACTCCAGGCTATATCTTCGTGCGCGCAAACTTCTTCGGTGATGATGTCGATGTAAGGCCGGCTCCTTATAGCGTCAATGCAAGCCAGTATTACCAGGCGATACAGAATTTCACCATCAACAAAGTAACTCCAAATCCTTCACAGGAATAAATATTGTGGATCATGAAAAAGACATTAAGTATAATTTCGTTTATTCTGGCGCTGACCGCTGTCACCTCCTGTGACTGGTTCACTCTTGACAACCAGGATGGCTGGGATGCCAAGGTCGAAGGCGCCCTCATAGACAGCAAGACAGGCGAGCCGGTCCAGTCTGAGCAGCAGACTCTCAATACATACCAGGGCTATGGCACTTCCCTCTCCGTCATCGAGAAGGGCTGGGATGCCGAAGACGTCCAGTATTGGAATGTGAAGAGCAACGGCACCTATGTCAATAAACTGGTGTTCGCCGGCGACTATACTATGGATACCAAAAACGCGAACTTCGTTTCCGACCCGGTGAACTTCACTCTCAAGAAAGGAAATAACACTGTCAATTTCACGGTGACTCCTTTCATGCGCGTTCTCAACCCTAAGGTCAGCTATGACCCTGCGGCTAAAAAAATCGTGGCTACCTGCACGGTGGAGGGAGGGCTCCCTGCCATACAGATGGCGACGGAAGTGCGTCTGTGCTGCTTTACAGACCGTTTTGTATCTAATCGTTTCAACAATTGCAGCCGTGACGCCGGCGCTTCGGTGAAGATGGTCAAGGCTGACGGGGCCACACTCGTCACCATCAGCATCGACACGCAGTCCCCGCTCAACGCAGCGGAGTTCAAATATAAGAGGGCGCATTACGTCAGAATCGCAGCCCTCGGCTCCCATCCGAGCAACGCCTACAACCGCTACAATTATTCGCCGGTCTTCAAGATCGGCGAGGACTTCAACGTCACGGAGGTGACCGACTGGTAACGGCGTCCAAAGATTAATATGCCATGCAAATACAGAATTTCGTCTTTGGCTCGATAGCTGCCGCACTGATGCTGCTCCCAGGAGTTTCGTCCGCGCAGTCTTACGAGTACCCCTTCCAGAATCCTTCTCTCCCCGAGGAGGAGAGGCTGGACAACGCCGTGTCGCTCATGACCCTCGACGAGAAGATATCGACCATAGTGGGACAAGGCGTTCCCCGCCTGGGAATCGCAAATCCGGGCAGCACTGAAGCCATCCATGGAATCGTCCGGGGAGGCTCAAACCAGCTTCCCAACATGGGCTTTGCGGGACAGTTCCAACAGGCCGGACAGAACAAGCGACGGACGCCTCCTCCGCCGAAGATGGTCAACAGCACCGCCTTCCCGCAGGCCTATGGGGTGGGAGAAACCTGGGACAGGGAGATGGCCCACATAGTAGGCGACGTCATGTCCTACGAGGCCCGCTATTATTCCAAGAATTCCGAAAGGAATTGCCTGATCCTCTGGGCCCCTAACGCCGACCTCGCAAGAGATCCGCGCTGGGGTCGCACAGAGGAGAGCTTCGGCGAGGATCCCTACCTCGTCGGTGAGATGGTGGCCGCGGAGGTGAAGGGCATACAGGGAGATGACCCGGTATACTGGCGCGGTGCCGCCCTGATGAAACATTTCCTCGCGAACAGCAACGAGGACAACCGTTATTCCACCGATTCGCGCTTCGATGAAAGCCTCTTCCGTGATTATTATTCCTACGGATTCTGGAAGGGTGCCAAGGCGGGCGCAAAATCCCTGATGACGGCCTACAACCGTTACAACGGCGTCCCTTGCATCGACAATCCGTTCATAACCGATATCCTGAACAAGGAGTGGGGCATGGACGGGACCATCGTGGACGATGCGGGAGCCCTCCTGTTCTCGGTCAGCGCGCACAAGTATGCGAAGGACATCAATGAGGCCGTCAAGCTCGCCCTCGAGGCGGGACTGACCCGCTTCATAGACTCCAACTTCCAGCAGGTCAAAGACGCCTACGATGCCGGCCTCCTTTCCGACGAACTCATCGACGAGCGGACGAAGTCGAATCTGCGCACCATGCTGAGGCTCGGACTCATGGACGCGTCTTGCCCGTACGACAAGATCGAATTCGGGGACAAGGCCCCATGGGAGACCGACGAATTCAAGGAAAAGGCCCGCCTGGTGGCGCAGAAGTCAGTTGTCCTGCTGAAAAATGATGGAGACCTCCTCCCTCTGGACAAAAAGAAGACGAAGAAGATTGCCGTCTTCGGCAACAGGGCCGAACAAGTGTTGAAGGACTGGTATGGGGCCCTTCCTGCCTATTCCGTTTCCCCTCTCGACGGGATAAAGAATGCCGTGAAGGGAGAGGATGTCGAGGTCCGTTTCCAGAGATGGGACTCTGACGGTTCCGCCCAGGAAGTGGCGAAATGGGCCGACGTCTGCATCGTCTGCGTCGGGAATCATCCTGCGACAAGCCCAGACTGGGGACAGATGTCCATCCAGGCTCCATGGGGCTATGGCACCGTCGCCGGCGACGGGCGAGAGGCCCTCGACCGCCGCTCCCTCCAGCTTGAGACCGAAGACCTCATCAAGGTCGTGTGGCAGGCCAACCACAACACCGTCGTGGCGCTGATCAGCAGCTTCCCTTATGCGATAAACTGGACGGCGGAGAACGTTCCTGCGATCGTGCACATCACCCAGTGCGGACAGGAGCTCGGCAACGCCATCGCCGACGTCATCTTCGGCGACTACAATCCCGCCGGACGAACCACGCAGACCTGGGTCGGCGACATCCTGGACCTTCCTAACCTGCTGGACTACGACATCCGCCATGGACGTACCTACATGTATTTCAAGGGCAAGCCGATCTTTCCGTTCGGCTTCGGCCTGAGCTATACGAAATTCAAGTATTCCAAGGCCAAGGTCCGTCGTGAAGGCGACAAGTGCATCGTCAGCTTCAACCTACAGAACATCGGGCAGAGGGACGGGGAAGAGGTCGTCCAGCTGTACGCCAAGTTCCCCGGCGACGACGCCTCAAAGAGGCTCCGCGGCTTCGAGCGCATCGCACTCGCCAAGGGGGAGAAGAAACGTGTCGAAATCGTCGTTCCAGAGGATGACCTGAAGCTTTGGGACGCCGAGAGTCACGGGTTCGTGCTCCGCAAGGGGAAAACCAAGATTCTGGTCGGTGCCTCCTCCGATGACATCAGGCTAAAGAAAAATATCAGGTTTTAAATTATAATCTTATGAAAAAATTCTTCATGCTTTTCGCGGTCGCCGCAATGTCTGTCGGCACCGCATTCGGCCAGGAATTGGCCAATTTCGCGGGACAACGTCAGCGCATCGTGTCCCCGGAGGTGAAAGATGGCAAGGTAACCTTCCGTCTATCCGCGGACTATGCGACCCAGGTGAAGCTCTCAGGAAACTGGATGGCAAATCCATGGACCGGAACCATAGATATGACAAAGGGAGAAGGCGGCGTATGGGAAGTTACCATCGACGCACCAGAGCCGGAAATCTACACCTACAATTTCGTGGTAGACGGAGTGGCTGTAAATGACCCTATGAACTATCTTGTCCAGAGAGACGGAACCCGTTATCTGAATATGCTCTTCATCCCTGGCGAGAGGTCCGAGAACTATTACGAGGCCTCTCAAAGAGGTTCAGTCACTTATCGCTGGTATGACAGCAAGAGCCTCGGCATCAGACGCAGAATGGCCGTCTACACGCCTTTCGGCTATGAGGATAATCCAAAGGCGAAATATCCTGTCCTCTATCTGCTTCATGGCGGCGGAGGCGATGAGGAAGCCTGGGTCTCCATGGGCCGCGCCGCCCAGATCATGGACAATCTTATCGAGAAGGGCCTCGCGAAACCGATGATCGTGGTCATGCCTAACGGAAACCCTGGTCAGCAGGCCGCTCCTACCCTCAATCTTCCGGTGAAGACCATTGACAGGAACGATCCTTCCATGGAGAACGCCTACGTCAACAGCCTCGTCAAGGAGATCGTGCCATTCATCGACAAGGAGTACAGAACTGTCGCGAAACCACAAGGCAGGGCCATCGCAGGCCTCTCCATGGGTGGCGGCCACACCACTTCCGCGACCATCCTTTTCCCAGGTGTCTTCGACTATATCTGCCCTATGAGCTGCGGAATCCGCGAGAGCGACCACTTGGATGCCGACCTCCAAGGCATCAAGAAAGCCGGTTATAAGCTCTATTGGATTGGAGTAGGCAAGGAAGACAACTTGGCCTATAAGGGCTCCCTGGTGCTGGATGAGGCTCTGACACGCAATGGCATGCCTCACACCTTATATGTGAGCGAGGATGCCCATGTATGGAAAAACTGGAGGCTGTATCTCAACACCTTCGCCAAACTGCTCTTCAAATAAAGAGCGTCGCCGCTCTTCAGACTGAGCTCGGAGGAACTCCGAATTTGTTCTTGAATGAGCGCGAAAAACCGGTGAGAGTCCCGAAGCCGACTCTATAAGAGACTTCGCTTACATTGAGGTCATGGGTCTTTAAAAGATCCATGGCCTTATTCAGTCTATAGTTGGTAATGAAGGTCTGAGGCGATTCTCCGAGCAGAGCCTTGGTCTTCGAGAAGAGGCTGGTACGGCTCATGCACATCTCCGTCGAGAGGCTGGAAACATTGAATTCCACCTCCGAAAGGTGCTCGTCCATGAACTTATATAGCTTGTCAAGGAAGACTTTGTCACGAGGGCTGAGGTCTATTCCCTCCGGGGTGTCCTCTTTCGTGTCTGAGGTCCTGTCGGCGAGCACTTCGTGCATCCTTTCCCTGTTTTTGATAATGTTGGACACCGTGGCCTTCAAGATAAGAGGGTCAAAAGGTTTGCCGATGTAGGCATCGGCTCCGGTCTCAAGACCGTTGAGCTGAGACTCTCTGTCGCACTTCGCGGTGAGAAGTATGACCGGAATGTGGCAGAATTCATCCGAATCCTTGATCTTCGCGCACAAGGTAAAGCCATCCATTCCGGGCATCATGATGTCGCTGATGATTATGTCTGGAGCGGCGGTCTGCAATTTTTCCCAGGCATCCAGGCCGTCGGCGGCCATGATTATGTCATACTTGTCTGAAAGCAGTTCACAGAGATACTCCCTCAGGTCATGGTTGTCATCCACCACCATGACGGCGTTCTCTTTCCGACCCTCTTCCTTTACTTCCGGAAGCTCCACAGGTCTGGCTTCTATGTCTCCTTCCCATATTTCATCCTCAGGGTATGCTTCTTTTCCGGCCGGGAAACTGAATTCGAAGATGGAGCCCTGCGGAACGTTCGGCCGAACTGTAATTGTTCCCTTGTGCAGATTCGCCAGATGGAAGGCATAATTAAGTCCGATTCCGAAGCCTCCGGGATCCTTTCCTCCGACCAGTTTCTTCTGACGGCTGAAGCGCAAGAAAATCTTCTTCCTCATTTCCTCATCGATTCCTATGCCGGTATCCCTCACCTCGATGAAGGCTGTTCCTTCACTGACACGGGCCGAAACACTTATTCTGCCGCCTTCAGGAGTGTATTTGATGGCGTTGCTGAAAAGGTTGAAGAAGATTTTTTCGACTTTCTCACGGTCGCACCACAGGCCCAGCGTCTCGGGCATGTCAAGCGAAAGAGACAAAGACTTCTCCTGGAGCAGATAATTGAAATTCCCCGTCAGCGTGTGAAGGAGCAGGCTGAGGTTCGTGTGGGTGATAAGCAGACTTTCTCCGCCGCTCCCAACTTTGTTGAAAGTCAGAATCTGGTCTGTCAGTTTCATCATCTTCCCGGTGTTCCTCTCGATCAGGCCCACCAGAGCCTTGTCATGGTCGTCGAGGCTGTTGTTCCTTGACAGATCCTTGACCGGGCCGTAGATCAGAGCCAGAGGAGTCCTGAACTCATGCGAGATGTTGGTGAAGAAGTCGCTCTTCTCCTTGCTCAGCTCCTCCGTCAGCCTTTTTTCCTGTTCTGCCATTTCAAGCCTTTCTCCCCTTAGTTTGAAGCGGATAAACTGTCGGATGGTCCCGTAGAAGAGGAAGACGGTCAGAATGAAATACAGGATGAGGGCAGGTGTAGAGAGCCATGGTGCCGGCAGAATCCTGAAAGAAATCAGGTTGCTCGGATCGCTCCATTCTCCGTTGGCGAGTCTGGCCCTGACCTTGAACGTGTAATTGCCTCTGTGGAGCCCGGAATAGTACACCTGCTGTCCGGAGCCTGAATTAACCCAGGACTTGTCCTGCCCGTCAAGGAGGTATTGGTAATAGAGCTTCGAACCTGCGTCGAAGTTCATGCCAGAGAAAAAGAAAGCAATTTGATTGTCTTTGTAGCCCAGAACCATTTTCTTGGACGTGTCGCTTATCAGGCGGCCGTTTACTCTCATCACATCCAGTGAGAAGCGGATGGAAGGCTTTCCTTTGACTTGTCTGGGGGAGAAAACAACTATCTCGTCACGGCAGCCGAATAACACCCTGCCGTCTTCCAGAAGGGCGGAACTGTTGAGGTTATAGTTATATGTGGCCTTGTCAGGATTCCCGAAAGCCGAAACTTCCCGCCCGTCTTTCGAGATTCTTACGACGTCGTTACGGCAGCATACCCAAATCTCTCCCGAGACACCCTCTTGGATGGACCTGACAGAGGTGTCGGTGAACCCTTCGCCGAGGCCGTAATGCTCTGAGGAGCCGTCTGAAGGATTGTAGTGGAAGACGCCTGAATTGGAGGTCCCTATCCAGAAAGTCCCTTCTCTGTCTTCGCACAGAGAGAGAGGGCGGGGAACAGCGAAGGGGAAAATCTCCAATTTATTCTTGCCGGAAAGATAATACAGATTTTCTGAATCGATGAAGTATGGGCTGCTTTCCCCGGTTTTCTCCCAGACCAGAAAATTTATGTCCCGGGAAGGCATCTCGACCTTTGACCTTTGGGACGTGGCCGGATTGAAGATGCAGTCTTTGTCCAGAAGCAGTACGTCTCCGTTCTTGTCTTGCCAGATGTTGCCGAAAGCCTCTCCTTTCCAATAGCCGGCCACTTCCAGTCTCGCTGCTCTGAAGCTATATTTACGAAGAGAAGTTCCGTTGCAGACCAGCCACAGCGAGGAATCCCTCCTGTCTATCAGTGAAGACTTGAGAATGTCCTCGCGGCTTATATCCTTAGGTGTCACGTCCTCATAGCTCATGTCGGAAAGCCTGCACAAGAAGATCCGCATATTAGTGAGAATCAGCAGCTTCCCTCTTCCGAGCGGATAGAACTTGTTCAGCGCCTCCCCGGCGAAGTCGTGAGGAACCGGGATTTTGTCCTTCTCTTTTCCTCTCGATATGTAATTTATCCCGTCGGAATTCTTGGACAGCCAGATGTTGTCGCGGTTAGCCATGCATATGGCACGGTCGGTTCCGCTCAAGGTTTCTTCATTCCAGACCTGCTTTATCTGACTGCCTCCGCTATGAAACTCGAACAAGCCGGCATTTTTCAACCCTATCACGGCAGTACTGTCCCCGCGGACGGAATAGACGAAGAGGACCTTCCTGCCTTTTGTCAGGGCGGAGAGATTCCTGGGCAGAGGAAGCGGCTTGAGATCCTTGGAATAAACTTTCAGACCATCCTGCGTGGAGAAATACAGATTTCCATCGTCCATCTCCGCTATCGTTCCGATGCCTCTTTCACCGTCCGGGTAGATTGACTCCTGCTTTCTGTAGGCCCTGTCAAGCACCATCACTTCTCCCTTTCCTCCAATCCCGAATACGAGGATTTTGCCACTTGAAGTAACATGAAGGGCGGCGCCGTAGATAATCTTATCCAGCGGGATAATTCTTTTTTCCGAACCCGTCTGTTTGTCGTATTCCAGAAGACCCTTGTTTCCGGCATAAAGCAATTTCTTCGGATTCAGGTCGGCTATGGCCATGACGTTGTTGAACTCATCCTTAGCCCTTCTGACGACAACTCCGTCCTGAATCAGGTTGATTCCTGAATTCGTGCCGACCCAGAGCCTGTTGCCGGAATCGACTGAAAGGGATTGGATGTAGTCGCTGTTGAGGGAAGAGCCCAGGTCCTGGTAATAAACCTTGTAGATGCTTCCGTTGAAGCGGTTCAGGCCCCTCCTCGTCCCTATCCAGATATAACCCTGGTTGTCTCTCGCGATGGAGGTGACGTATTGGTTTGATAAGGTGAATGAGGTCAGCGGGGCCCAGGCGGCAGTGCTTTCTGTTTTGTCATCGGCCGAAGATTTCGGTATAGATATGGCGGCCAAGAGGAAGGCCAGCCCCGACAATAGCTTCAGGTTCATTGTTATTGAGTGGTTAGCAATGCTAATTTATGAAAAATCTCAGAATTGAGGAAAGCTCTCCGTGAAAGAAATCGGGAGGGCGGCTTAATATCGCCGTCCTCCCGAAACCATAGGTATGTCAGAGATTATATTTTCACCTGAATAGTCTGGCGGATGTCATCTGAAGCACCGCCGAGCATAAGCTCGATGGTCCCGTCCTCCAGCTCCCATTTGTTGGTATCTACATTCCAGTAGCGAAGTTTGCTGACCGGAATTTCGAGAGTGACCTGCCTGCTTTCTCCCGCTCCGAGAGTAAGCCTCTTGAAAGCTTTAAGCTCCTTTTCAGGCCATTCTACCTTGGCGTCCTTTCTATGGACATAGAGCTGTGCGACTTCGTCAGCTTCCATGCCGCCTTTGTTCTCAAGGTTGAAAGTGACCTTGATGACATCTCCTTCCTTGTAAGACTTCTTATTTGCCTTAAGGCCGGAGTATCCGAAGTCTACGTATGAGAGTCCATGGCCGAAAGCATACAGAGGCTTGATGCCCTTGGTGTCGAACCATCGATACCCGACGAGCATTCCTTCGGTATACTTTGATTCAGGTTCAGGCAGCTTGGCGAGGGCGTCGCGGATTTCATCCCTCGACATTCCTGTCATGTCGTTACGGTACATGGTCATGAAGAGATCCCTCTGGGAGGAATTCTTGTCCGGGAAATTGCCAAGTGCAAAAGCCGGAGAATCTTCAAGCTTGGCCGGGAAGGTGAAAGGCAGTTTGCCTGAAGGAGCGATCTTTCCATAGATGACATCTGCCAGGGCATGTCCGCCTTCCATTCCGTTCCACCAGCCTTGAATTATAGCCGCGGAGTATTTCTGAAGCTCAGACAGATCGCAAGGACCGCCGGAGATGACTATGCTCACGAGATTAGGATTGACCGAGGCCAAGGCCTGTGCGACTTCATTCTGTCCAGTAGGCAGTCCGATGTCTTTGCGGTCGCTTCCTTCGGTCTCGATGTTCTTGTTCGTTCCGCAGAAGAAGAGGACTACGTCGGCATCTTTGGCGAGAGCTGCCGCCTGCTCAAGAAGCTTCGGGTCGGCGGCTTCATCGATGGCATCTGCCTTCAACGGGTCGGTGGAAGGCAGAGCCTTTCCCCAGCCTCTTCCCGCATATGACTTATAGCCAGGGGCATAGGAAATTTCAACCCCTTCCCCCGCGCGGTCTTTCAGGCCCTGTAGCGGAGATATTTCGTAAAGCGCTTTCACTCCGGCTCCCATTCCTCCGCTTGCAGTCTTGAGAACTGCGTTCTGTCCTATGACGGCGATCTTTTTCGCCTCTTTGGCCAGAGGAAGAATGCCTCCGTCGTTCTTTAGAAGAACGATGGATTTTGTGGCGACCTTGTATGCGATATCCTGGTCTTCTGAGGTAGAAGTCATCGTTGTGTTCGCCACGTCCTCAGGAACCGGCTTTATCGCGTAGCGGACGCGCAGAATCTCTCGGGCTTTCTCGTCGATGACCTCCATCGGAACCTTTCCCGCTTTCACGGAATCGATAAGAGCCGGACCGAGATAAGTGTCTCCCGTCATCTGTACGTTGAGCCCGTGCATGGCGGCTCCCATCGTGCTGTGGGTTCCGCCCCAGTCGGACACTGTCATTCCTTTGAAGCCCCATTCTCCGCGAAGTATTTCGTTGAGAAGATGCTCGTTTTCTGAGCAATAAGCTCCGTTGACCTTGTTGTAGGCCGGCATCACGGCCATGGCTCCTCCGTCCACGACTGCCGCCTCAAAAGGTCTGAGGTAGATTTCGCGCAAGGTGCGTTCATCAAGGATCACGTTGACGCTGCCCCTGCTAGTCTCCTGGTTGTTGGCCGCAAAATGCTTCACGCAGACGGCGGTCCCGGCGTCCTGCGCACCCTTGGTGTACATCTCGGCGAGTTCCGCGCTAAGCTCAGGATCCTCGCTCAGGTATTCGTAGCTTCTTCCTCCGACAGGAAGTCTCTGGATATTGACCGCCGGTCCCAGGATGATGTCTTTGCCTCTGAGCCTGGCCTCCCGTCCCATGCCGCCGCCATATTCATAGGCCAGCTGCGGATCCCAAGTGGCCGCAAGTGCCGAACCTGTAGGGAAATAGGTAGCGGAATCGAGAGTCCATCCGGCAGGCATGAAGCTGTTAGGCTGACCTTCTTCACGTATCCCGAACGGGCCGTCGGTGTACTTTATGTCCTGGATGCCGAGTCTTGGGACACCTTCGGAGGACATGTTCGTCTTGCTGTGGAACATTGCCACCTTTTCTTCCAAACTCATCTGGGAGAGGATCCGGTTGATCTGGGCGTCGTTGACGGTCAATTTATCCTGAAGCGTCTCAGGCTTGCCGGTGCAGGCAAGTACCAAGACGCTCAGGAAAAGATAAGGATATAGTTTCTTGACAGCAATCATTCTTTCTTTCCATTATTTGAAGAGGAGAGGAGCGAAATTATTGAGGTAGAGCCTCCAGTTCGGCCAGGTGTGGCCGCCGTCGGATACGTAGAAGGTGTGCTCGAGACCGTTGGCCGTGAGGGCCGCGTCAAGCTCCTTGGCGGAACCGTAAAGGAAGTCAGAAGAACCGCAGGCAAGGAAGTAGAGCTTGTATCCTGCCTTCTTGATGCCCTGGAGACGAGCGTCGAGTTCGTCATTCCTCTGGGCGCCCATGGAAAGCGGGCAGATATAATCGAATTCGTCAGGATAGAGTCCGGAAGCCGCGATGGTATGGCCGCCGCCCATGGACAGACCTGCGATCGCGCGGGCAGACTTCTTAGGAATAGCCCTGTAATTCTTTTCAATGAAAGGCACGATTTCCTCGACAAGGCTCTTTACGTAAGCGTTGGCGAATTCAGGAGAGCGATAGTCGATCTGCTTCTCAGGGATGCCGAGGGTGCGGGCGGCGCTTTGTCCTGGATTGCCGTTAGGCATGACCACGATCATAGGTTTGGCGAGGCCTTTCTCGATGAGGTTGTCAAGGATTTCGGCAGCACGACCCATGGAAATCCAGGCCTCCTCGTCTCCGCCTGCGCCATGAAGAAGATATAGAACAGGATATTTCGCCTTAGGGTTTGCCTCATATCCATAAGGGGTGTAGACCGAAAGACGGCGGTTCAGGCCGAGAATCTTGCTGTCATACCAAGGATGGCTGACCGTGCCCCTGTGAGCTGCTTCATGAACATTGGCCGTCCTGTCTCCGTCAACGATGAGCATGTTGAGAAAACGAGTGCCGTCACGCTGAACCATTACGTTCTGCGGATCATTGACAGCGACTCCGTCAACAAAGAAATTGTAAGTGTAGATTTCCGGCGCCGGGAGAGGAAGCTTTACGGACCATACATTGTCCGCGCCCCTGGTTAGATCGACAGTCATTCCGTAGCCTGGCATCCATGAACCATAGAGCTTTACTATGGTGGCGTAATCTGCCTTGAGCCGGAAAGTGACACTGTCATTCGCGATCTCAGGAGAAACTACAGGCTTCCTTCGCCCTCCGAAATTAAAATTGGTCAGTTCCTGTGCCTGCAGAGATCCTGCAAGCATGCAGAGACCCGCGGCAATTGTCAATAAGCGTTTCATGTTACTGGTTATTATTAATGTTAAACATGGATTGTCCTACTTAAAACCACCCCACTCTCCCTCCCGACTTTCTCTCACTCTCCATTTCTCCTCCGCCACATCTCTCCCTCCTTTTTTTCTTCCACAAAATTATAAAAGACTTCCTGCCTATATTTTGTCCTGGCTGACATTTATTATACATGATGTTAGACTTGTTGATTCAATCGCTACCTCGAACAAGCCGCCAACAATCCCTTTTCACTCCGTTCACCCTTTCACAACCTCCGCACCTCTCACTCCCTTCCACAGCCAACCTCACCCACTTCCACCGCAACCTTTAACCAACTTTCTCTCCAGAAAGCAAGCCTGATTTAAGACAATGGTGTTCTTCATCCCGAAAATATCAAAACCCCATGATGTGTGAGACAAAGACCG
This sequence comes from Bacteroidales bacterium UBA7258, assembly GCA_002472565.1. Classification (GTDB taxonomy): domain Bacteria; phylum Bacteroidota; class Bacteroidia; order Bacteroidales; family UBA932; genus Cryptobacteroides. The sequence goes on from DKSK01000011.1 coordinate 67,371, forward strand.
AGAAGAAATCCGGACTTTGGAGAATATTCCGAAAGTTTCGTATATTTGCGCCTGCAAATCAATCCGCAGTACTGCCCGAATGGCGGAATTGGTAGACGCGAAGGACTCAAAATCCTTTGTCCCTTAAAGACGTGCCGGTTCGACCCCGGCTCCGGGCACACGTAAATGGCCTACAGACACCTGTAGGCCATTTTTATATAAGATTTTTCCCACATTTTCCCCACATCTCCCAATTATCTTACAAAAAGTTTTTCGGAAACGGCCGATTTCTTCGGAGTATCTGCATAATATTGAACCGATATAAAATCGGGGGTGGTAAATGGAAGGACATATTGATCGGACATAACACAACTACAATACCACGCAAGCCCAAGCATCACCTTTTGCTGCATATTAAAATTCTAATATTTCATCACCAACCGAATCACCATAAACTTCGCTTGAACCATAGTATTATTAAATCAATCTATTGTACATTCTTTTCATTCCATTTAAATGCCGGAAAAATACAGTAATTTGGTTGAGACATCCTTGTATGCACATCCCCGGTTTCCTCATCGAATGGATGCCTCATTAATTCCAAAATTGAAACCTTTTCGAAAGGGTATTTCATAACACTTTAACTATTTAATAATTAAAACATTAAATCGTAAAACTAATAAATAAAGCCAAACATCCATATAGGGACATTCTTGCCGACGGCGTACTCGATATTATCTTTTACAATATATCCCTTATCCGCTTCTCTAAGCTGCTTTCCTTTCTTATTGCGGCCACCGACTTCAAAAGTAATGTCACCAATCTCAAAGTCTGAAATCTTTGATGAATATACAGAGTGCTTCTGCTTCATCCATGTCAGGAACATCGTCTCACGTATTGTCCCCTCATCAGCCTTATCAAGACCAAGGGCATAGATGATATTGGAATTGTCCAGATAAAGTTTCTCAACCTTCTGCAATATGCCGTCACCTGTTGACTTCTCACGCAATGCATTGAAAAGTCCGGACTTCTCCAAATACTCTATATAATCAGGCATAAGATTCCTGCTGATGTCGAGATCTCTAGCCAAGGTAGTATGATTCGGCTTATATGGCACGGACTGAGCAAGCATATACGTAAGCTTCTTCAATTTCACCGCTGCCGCAACTGTCATCTCCGCATACTTTGGGATATCATCCTCGACAGTCGCATTGAGGGCCTGCTTCAACTTGATCAGGAAATCCTCCTCAGTAAAATATGGATAACAGCCGTGATGCAGATACTCCTGGTAATACTTAATCGGTCTATGCTCTCCATATGGAAAGTCCACCTTTCCTGCCAGAATATCCTCCAACGAAGACGGCTGAAGGCTCCATCCTTGAGAGATATTCAGGTACTCTCTGAACGACAGGACAGGCAGAGTATACTCGATTGTTCTTCTGCTCAAGTCCGCCTTACCACCTTTCTTGAGATCCAGAATTGAGCTGCCCGAGTAAACTACCTGCAGAAGAGGCAACTGATCATAAATCATCTTAATCTCCGTTGTCCATCCTGCATATTTGTGTATTTCGTCAATGTACAGTTTCTTACCGCCGCGCTGGAAGAATGCCAAAGCAAGATCATAAATCCTATGACCGGCAAAATAGAAGTCATCAGCCTGAACATACAGAGACTCCTCTATCTTGTCATACATCTTGATGTGCTGGAGTATCATCGTTGACTTTCCGACACCTTTTTGTCCCAGGATTCCGATTAATCTATTCTTCCAGTTAATGGTATCATGAAAGGATCTGACATAGTTTACTGGAGTCAGATCAAGCTTAATCCGATATGTCTGAAGTAAAGTATCCATAACTTTGCACATTATTTAGTGCAACAAATATAATAAATCGCATTGATTTTAGTGCAATTTCAATAAAAACCGCACTAATTTATAAACAAACTATTCGAAAACACTGAGTGCGTCCTTCTTGATATCCTGGTCGATGTCCCTGTATCGGGCCAGAGCTTTGCATTAAGTCCAGAAGAAGCCTCACAATCATCCCGCCCCCTGTGGCACATCCGCGTTCCTGATCATCCCTGTAGGAAAACAAATGGGAAGACGTCTCTCAATATCCCCGCGCGGGGTCTTCTGCACAGGCATCCCACGCGAAAACCCTACCCCGGCTGTGGGCTAAGAGCGCTTGGGCGCTGGTCAGTCGGCGGATTTGACTGTCATTTCGCAGGAGGTGCAGTCGAAGTCAAGACGGAGGCGGAGTCCGTTGTTGAGGAGGAAGAGAGGCCCTTTAGGTGGCTTGGTGAGGATGCCATGTCGGCGTGCCCGGATTGGATCCGGATGGAGATGGCAGAGACCCAGCTCGTAGCGGACGCAATATTTCGAACGCATCAGTTCGGCTCCATGGACGGCCTTGATTTCGTAGGCCTCTCCGACATTGGAGGCCCCATGAGCCAGATAGGCTTTCTTGGCGGAACTGTTTGCTACGTTGGCTTTGTAATTGATTGATTTATCCTTACTTATGCAGTCGTTTCGATCTTCGGTCATGGCGGAGAATCCCGATTCGGAAAGAGAGGGGGAGATCAGGCCGGCGGCTATCGGAATAGTATTGCAAGGCACTTTGTCGAGCTCGTCTGAGAGACGGCGGCGTAGGGCGTTGATTGCTGAGGCCGGCACGAGGGGCAGGGGAGAGGACTCGGGAACGCTGGAGGAAGAGCCTTGAGGTATGGGGCCTTTGGTGCTGTCCGCGAAGTCGAGGCTTTCCACAGAGAAGGAATATGTGCCCGAACTTTTGCTTATCTGGCTTTCGAATAGGGCTTTCTGTCTTTCTGTATTCATGGCGAAGGGAAAGTGGTCTTCGAGGCTGATGGTGGCTTCGCGTCCGTCTTCGCTCACGGCAGAAGCTGCAATCCGGCACCCTCTCTCCCCGGAAGACAATCCGGCTTTGCCAACGGTATCTTGCCCGCCCCAGGAAAAGGAGAGGCGGACTTTTGCAGGAATCAGACGGCGGCAGGCATTACGTTCAAGTTCCTTTTCAAACTCCACGCTGATGTTTCGGAAAAGCCTCGTCCCGTTCTTCAACCCCGAGACCCGCTTGCAGCGGATGTTAATCCCGCTGCACACATCGCCCCTGAAACCGGTCACCCCGTCAGAAGTAGCAAAAGAGAAACCATCCCCGTTGCAGAGGCGGATCTTATCCGAAACAAGACGCACGGAAAGTTCTATCTCGTCCCGTCCGAGAATCTTTACAGCCGTGACAGTCCCGATTTCCTCGCCCATACTCTTCGGCGCATACATCGAACTCCACTCCCCGCGCTTCCCGTCGATGAAAAGCGTGGTGTAGCCACGGTTAAAAGTCTTCGAAGGCTCAGGAATAAAACCGGAAACGACCCTCCCGAAAGAAGAGCGGCGGTATTCTCCAGGATGAGTGGCGATGAAGGCATCCATCGCCAGAGAACAATCCCTTACCACATTCCGGACATAAGACTCGTTCTTCAGCCTCCCCTCAATCTTGAAAGAGCAGACCCCGGCTTCTGCCAGGCTCCCAATGCGGGAAGTCAGATTGTAATCCTTCAGAGAAAGCAAAGCCTTGTCCCTTACCAGAATGCGCCCCGAAGAATCCTCGAGGTCATAGCGCGAGCGGCACGGCTGGGCGCACTCTCCTCTGTTCGCGCTCCTGCCGGTAATGAAATCGCTGAGATAACACTCCCCGCTATAGCAGACGCAGAGGGCGCCGTGTACAAAGAACTCCAGCTCCTCGGAAGGAAGAGCTTCATGAATAGCCCTTATCTGCCCAAGCGAAAGCTCCCTCTCAAGCACCAGCCTGCCGTAGCCAAGCCCGGCATAGAAAGCGGCCTTTCCCGGAGTCCTGATTGCGCATTGGGTAGAAGCGTGGAGAGGGATATGAAGCGAACCGTTCCTCCGCAGTTCAAGAAGCGAGAGGTCCTGTACAATCAGTGCGTCAGCGCCTGCATCCTGGCACGCGATAGCCAGACGCCGGGCTTCCTCTACCTCGGTTTCGTAGAGGATGGTGTTTATGGTGACGTAGATTCGAGCACCAAAGCGGTGGGCATAGGCGCAGAGCCTTCTGAGATCCTCTATCGAGTTCCCCGCGGCCTGTCTTGCGCCGAACTCAGGCCCGGCTATATATACGGCATCGGCACCGCAGTCAATGGCCGCGATGCCGATATCCGCAGTTCTTGCCGGAGCAAGAAGTTCGATAGAAGTCATTACTTGCTCAGAGCGTCAATCATCTGCTTTGCAGTGGCACCGAACTTGGCGTCATTGAGCACCTTCTTGTAGTACTCGATGGCCTTGGCCTTGTTGCCTGCGGTCTGGTAGAGGGCGGCTACAGTGTAGGTGATAGCGCTGGCGTTCTTTGCCGTAGGAGCTGCCTCGAGATACTTCGTGTAGTAGTCAAGAGCGGAGTTGTTGTCCTTAAGAGAAGCGGCGGCCTGGCCGGCTACGAGGTAAGCCTGGGCGTTGTCGTCGTACTTGAGAGACTCCTTTGCGAGCTCGGAAGCCTTGTCAAAGGCCTTGGTCTTGAGAGCCGCGGCGGCCTGCTTGAGGTAGATGGTGGAAATCTGCTTGTTGGCGACTTCCTCCTTGCCATTGGCGGCGGCGAGCTTGAAAGCCTTTACAGCCTCCTCAGCCTTGCCGGTGGCGTTGAGAGCCTGGCCGAGATAGAGAGCGGCGTTGGCGTTGGTCGAATCGGCGGCTACAACGGACTGGAGGGCGCTGATGGCCACAGGGAAATTCTTCTCCATGAGGGCGGAAGTACCCTTTGCGAGATTGATGGTAGGAACGAGCTCCTTGGCTTCGGAAGCCACGTCAGCTACTCCATATTCAGATGCGACCTTGGCCGCTTCGTTGATCTTGGCGAGGGCTTTGTCGAAGTCCTTGTTGTTGTAGAGCTCCTTTCCGATCGAAAGAATTACGCTAGGAATGGCGTTCTTACAATTGTTCACGAGTTCCTCTCCGTCTGCGCCGAGAGCCTGTCCAGCCTCGAGAGCTTTCTTGAAATTGGTGAGAGCCAGCTCCTTATTCCCATCGTTGAGGGCCGCGGCTCCGGCGTTGTATGTTTCAAGCGCTGAATTGAGATCCTGTGCGGATGCGATGCCCGCGGCAAGCAGGGCCGCGGCGATTGTCAGAATAATTTTATTCATATAAATGTTGTGTTTAATTAGTTTCAAAGTCATCCTTACAAATTTAATAATATTTTGTCTTAATTTTGTAATGACGGCTGGAAAATTGCCTCAGTTAAGGTTCAGGAATGATTTTGTATGGATAAGATATTGATATTCAAATTTATATTGGCTTCAATAGGCGCCATTTTTCCAATAATTGTGCCAGCCCAGACCCTTCCGTCTCTCCCGACTTCAGATAAGATCAGGACGGGGAGGCTGAGCAACGGAGCTACTTATTATATAGTTAAGAACGATGCCCAGACTGGTCTGGCCGACATCGCCCTGGTCCAGCGCGTCGGAAAAAACGATGAGGGAAAGAGATATGCCGGAGAGACCGTAGTCCAGGCCACGGGTGCGCTCAGCACTCTTCCTCATTTCACAAGTTATTCCCCTTTCTACTTTATGAACGGAATTGGGATTTTCCCTGGAGACAGAGGCTATGTCAATGTGACAGGGGACGCGACAATCTACGATTTCAAGGATATAGTGGTCAGTGGAAAGACAGATGTCGTGGACTCCACCCTGCTGATGGTCTTCGACATCATAGGTCGCAGCTCCGGTCCGCTCGATTATTTGTATTCTCCTCAGAACCAAGCTATTATAATTTCAGGAGACATAGATCCTGACAATGTAGTCGGAAGAATGTATGTCCTCTCTCTGATGGTTACCAAGAAATCCGCCGAGCTCCCTGAAAAGGAATACAGCTGGGTCCCGCAGACTCAAAGGCGCTTTGTCTTCAAACCAGGAAGCGATGGCGGAGTGGTGAAGGAGGGCGCTGTCGGAAGTGATGGTGGAGAGGTGGACTATGCCGCCCCGTTTACCCTCACTGTAAGCTACAGTTCGCCCAGAACGCCGAAGGAGTACATCGCCACGGTCCAGCCGCTTGTCTCGGAACGCTATGCCTCCGAGCTGGGCAATATCCTGGAAAAGCGCATATGGAGAGCCTTCAAAGAAGAGAATCTTCCTTTGGCGGATTGCAGCGCGGACTACCGAGGCAGTGCCTACGGCCCAGGGGATGAGTCCTATGATGTCTCGCTGACGGTCAGCCGACGTAACGCCGTAAAGGCCGCGGGCATACTTTCCTCGATTCTCGGCGAACTTGACAGGCACGGAGTTTCGGCCGGAGAGTACTCTGATGCCGAGAACAAGCTCTTCACCGGGAGCCGTATGTCCGTCTCCGGAAGAAGCATCCAGAATTCAGAATACGTCAGGAAATGCGCCGCCAACTTCCTCTATGGTACCTCGCTGGCTTCGCGCAAGGACGAGGTGAATTTCTTCGCAAAAAAGAATGTCGGAGGCGAGAGAGGTGCCGCCCTCTTCAATGATTACGTCTCCGCCCTCCTCGACAAGGACAGAAATCTCACCTTGCTTTGCACGGCTGACTTTTCTACATCGCTGAAAGATAGTATATCGTCTGCTTTTGACGCTTCTTGGACGAAAGCATTGGCTCCCCTGAGTCAGGACGGAGACGACACGCTTTCCCTCCGCCGTTCCTTCGAGAAATCGAAGCTCAAATCCGAGATGGAAGAGCCGGTGACGGGAGGTAAGGTCTGGACCTTCGCCAACGGAATCAGAGTCGTCTACAAGCAGATGGACACGGACGGGCTCATCTATTATTCATGGCTGCTCAAGGGCGGAAGCGCTCTTGTCCCTGGTATCAAAGCCGGCGAGGCCCCTTACCTCGGAGATGTTTTCTGGCTGCAGGGAATCTCAGGACTGAACGGTTACGACTTCCGCAATATGTTGGAGTCCAATGGCATATTCATGGAAGTCAAGGTTTCTCTTTCGGATATGACCATCCAGGGAGCGGCACCTTCCGACAAGTCGAGGCTGCTGATGAAAGCCTTCCTCGCCATGGACAAGGAAAGGACTCAGCCTTCGGGAACCTGGACTTGGTACAAGGCCTGCGAGAGTCTGAGGCTGAATGAAAAGAGTCCGATGGACCGAAGAAGAGAGAGGCTCGACAGCGTCATGGCCCCGACTTTCGCCTTCTGGCCGGCTCTGAAGGAAAGCGGACTTTCGGATGACCTTCCAAGGCGGGCTTGCAAGTACTTCGATTCGGAGTTCTCCAAGATGAATGACGGAGTCCTGATACTCGTTGGCGACATTGCCGAAGAGGACATGAAGAAGCTGATGTCGCAGTGTGCAGGCGGCTTCAGTACGGACAGGGTGGCTACCTACCGGACCTGGGTCGATTACAGCCCGGTCAAGGGCAGGACTCTTTCCGCCACGGACGGCTCCTCCCCTTCGCTGGACATCGAGGCCTCGGCGAATCTCAATTACACGACTGATAATTTCATAGCTTCCTATATAGCAGGATCGGCCTTTGCCAGAGAACTTCGCCGGACGGCGGCTTCAAGAGGCTGGACAGCCACCGCGGAGATGGACTTTGAGATGTTCCCTCTCGAGCAGTTCAGAATCAGGATGTTCATGAATCCTGCCGAAAGCGGGGGCCTGCCTGCTTCCATGGTAAGGTCCGTTTCTGCAGATGAAATGGCCATGGCCGTGAGAGCTTCCATGGACAGTCTTGCTTCCAGAGGCATCAGCTCTTCCACCCTTGATGCGGACAGGCATATAGTTGGGAACTATTATGCCGCCCTGAATTCGGATCCGCAGAAGATGATCCGCACCCTCCTCCTCAGATACAGTTACGGCAAGGATATGCTGACCAATTATGAGTCCAAGATAAAGGCGGCCGACAAGACCAGGGTCAATTCCATCATAGCTGCCCTCTCTTCGGAGAGCGTGGCGGTTTCCCTTGTCAGAGCAAAGGAGAACGTCATCGTCCATAAAGATCTTCCTTCACGTCCGACCTATCCTGAGATTCCACCCCTTGTCGCGGCCCAAGACTCTACGGGAATGACGACTATGGCCATGGATCTTCTCAAAAATATGAAGAAATGAAAAATTCGGATTTCGGCACCATAATCCAGATAGGCAATTGTCTCATCTCGGAAGACGTAGTCATGGAGTATTTTTCCTGCGATTACGAAAATTGCAAGGGCATGTGCTGCGTCAAGGGGGACAGCGGAGCGCCCCTGCTCGAGGACGAACTGGAGCCGCTTGAAAAGAATTATCCCCTCTACAAGGATCTTATGTCCATGAAGGGACTCTCTTCCGTCGCCGAGAATGGTTTCTTTTCGGTGGATGTGGATGGAGACCTGGTGACCCCATTGTGCAAGGATTCCGAAGAGTGTGCCTTTGCTAATTTCGACAAAGATGGGAACTGCTTCTGCTCCATGGAAAGACGTTTTCTTCAGGGTCATGGCTCCTTCCGCAAGCCGATTTCATGCTGGCTCTATCCGATCCGCATCACGAAGCTGTCGAACGGACAGGATGCGCTGAACGTCCATCATTGGGATATCTGCAGAGGAGGCTTCGAGAAAGGCAGAAAAGAAGGGGTCCGCGTCTATGAATTCCTGCGCGGGCCACTGATAAAACTTTATGGCGAAGAGTTCTACTCCGCCTTGTCATTCGTTGCCAAGAGACTCATCGCCGAATCATAATCCTCGGCGTTGACCTTGACCTGTACGGCATTGATGTTGGCGTTGATGCTTGGGTAGGACGAGGCCGACCCGAAAACCTGGGCCATGATTCCGTTGGCCCTGAGCATTCCGGCAGTGATTTCTGCGCTCACCGTGTCCGGAAACTCTGCTACAGTCTTGAATTCCTCTTTCATGGCTATATATTTTTAAAACCTGCTGTCCGTCTTTGTGACCGGGCTTTGATCCTATTAATTTTCTTCTGTGTCTTCAGCCCTTTCCAGGGCCTTCTCCAGGGCTGAGCGCAACCTTGCCGTATCCCTTGTGAGGCCCTCGATTTCGAAACCTCCGAGCCTTCTCTTCAAGGTGATCCTGTCCTCCCAGACCTTGAGAATCCTGTCTGCGGCGCGGGTGCTCCTGAAACTCATGTCCTCGCCTTCCTCCTTCTCCAAGACGTAATGTCTTGACTCCATGAAGGCCACTGCCTTATCCCTCAGCTCCTTATACTCGCCTCCCGCATTGACGGCGAATTTGCCGTAGCCGAAATTAGGATAGACGGCGGCGACTGCCGCGAAAAGGAGAAGGATGTAGCCTACAGACTTCCAGCCGTTCTTGAACATCACGTTGATGTCCGCGCTCACGACTCCGGCAAGCACCAATATGCCTATGATGAGCGAGAAAAGTACACTTATGTACAAGAAATATTTGATCGCCCTGATGATGTATCTCATGTATGCTGCTTTTTACAAATATAAGGAATTTTGCTATTTTTGTCGTATTAGACAATATTTTTAGCCATGGCAGACGGAATTAATGAAGATCCGATCCTCGAACGCAGAATGCGTGAGGCTCAGGAGAAGAAGAACAGCGGACTTAGGACGGTGATGATAGTGCTTGCCGTGATAGCGGCCGCGCTCGCATGCGCTCTGGTCTTTGTGTGGATACAGAAATCATCCCTCGTCAACGAACTCGAAGACGAGAAGGAAGATCTTACTCAACAGATGGAAAGCCTTCAGCAGGATTATGCCAACCTTTCCAGCGACTACGATTCCATCAACTCTCAGCTTGACACTTCCCGCGCGGAAGTCGCCGAACTTATAGAAAGAATAAAGAAGACTCAGGCCACCGACCGCGCCAAGATCCGCGCCTATGAAAAGGAACTCGGCACGCTGCGCAGCATCATGAGGAATTACATCGTCCAGATCGATTCCCTCAACACTCTCAACCACAAGCTTACAGCCGATGCCGCGGCGGCCCGCAAAGAAGCCGCTGAAGCCAAGTCCGCCAACGAGGAGCTGACCGAGCAGGTCACCACCCTTACCGGACAGGTTGCAGCCGGTTCGGTCATCAAGGCCCGCGGCCTCAAACTAGAGGCATACAACAACGGAGGCAAGGTCACCGATCGCAGCAGCAGAACCCATCGCCTTCTCGCATCTTTGAGCCTTGTTGAGAACGAGCTTGCGCCGAAGGGAGATGTAGTGGTCTACATCAGAGTCAAGGATCCTGAGGGCATCCTGCTTATTAACAGCGACAGCAAATCTTTCGAAGTTAACGGTCAGACTATGACGGCCTCAGCCCAGCGCCGTGTAGATTACGAGGGCAAGGAAGTTGACCTGAGCATCTATCTGAACGGTATCGAGAACTTCTCCAAAGGCGTCTATACCCTTGAAGCCTATACTACTCAGGGCCTTCTCGGAAAGGCCGAGCTGATGCTCAGGTGATATACGTCCATATTCCTTTCTGCGCGAGCCGCTGCACTTATTGCGCCTTCTGTTCTTTCACGATGGCCCAGTGCAGGCGGCTTGCGCCGCTTTCAGCCTCGGAGGTCTATTCCCGTTATGCGGACCTTGTCTGCGCTGAGGCTGAGTCCCGTTCCGGAGAAATCCTCGCCAGTACCCCTAGGGGTGGCGCCGACACCCTCTACATAGGCGGAGGGACTCCCTCGCTGCTCCCTGAGGACGACCTCGCCCGCATAGTCGAGGCCTGCCGCCGGCCTTTCCCGTCCGCCCACACCTTCGAAGAGTTCACCATCGAGGTAAATCCGGAAGATATTGTGGTCAAGGGCCCGTCTTATGCCGCCACACTCAAGGCTCTCGGCTGCGGACGCATCAGCATGGGCGTGCAATCTTTCGACGCCTCGCTCGTGAAGTGGATGAGGCGGCGCCATGATCCCGCCGGAAGCCTCAAAGCCTATTCTATCCTGAGAGACGCCGGCTTCGAGGACATAAGCCTCGATCTTATTTTCGGGATTTCGGGCCTGGACATGGACAGGTGGGCCTCAAGCCTCGATACTGTCTGCGCCCTCCGTCCGGAACATATCAGCGCCTATCAGCTATCCGTGGAGAAGGGCGCCAGGCTCTACGACATGTGGAAGAGAGGAGAGTATGCCGAGGCTTCGGACGAAGTATGCAGGAGCCAGTACGAGCTTCTCTGCCACCGTCTAAAGGAAGCGGGCTACCTCCACTATGAAATCTCTAATTTCGCTCTGCCGGGGCATCAGGCCAGGCACAATTCGGCCTACTGGCGCCGTGTGCCCTATGTCGGTCTTGGCCTCGGGGCGCATTCTTTCTCCGGAAAGAGCAGGAGCTGGAACAAAGGAAGCTGGCTCTCTTACTCAGCCGAGAGTGAAACCTTGTCCGGGGAGGATGTCAGGGTGGAAGAAATCATGCTCTCTCTCCGCACTTCCCGCGGAATGGATGCCGCCAGGCTAGAAAGCCTCTCTTCCGGAGCTATCTTACGCCGCCTTGAGGACGAAGGAGCGCTCAGACGGGAAGGAGGCAGAATTTATATACCGGAAGACCTTTTTTTCGTTTCCGATGAAATTATAGGCGAAATCGTTTGACTTTGCATTAAAATTAAGTAATTTCGGGGTAAAGCTATAACGCCATGAACCTTTATCTCGAAAGACTGGGACAATTGCGCCGACTTATGGAGGAAAAGGGCTGGGATGCAGTCGTGCTGACCGGCTCCGATCCTCATGCGAGCGAGTATCCCGCCGCCCGCTGGAAACAGGTCGAGTGGCTTACCGGATTCTCCGGCGAGTGCGGTGATGTTGCCGTTACCCGTGATCATGCCGGCCTCTGGACCGACACGAGGTATTTCATTCAGGCGTCTAAGGTCCTGCCCGGTACTGGTTTCGTGCTCCATAAGACGCGCGTGCCGGGAGCAGTCCTCATCCCGGAATGGCTTTCGCACGAAGCCTTCCCGGAGCCTTCCGGAAAGGTTGTCGTTGCCGTAGACGGACTGAGCGAGTCCATGAATTTCGTGGAGTCTGTCCGCAAGGCCTTCTCCATCCGGAATCCAGATGACGGGGAAGTAAAGATAGTCAACGTGCCTGACCTTATGGACAGGCTCTGGACCGACAGACCCGGAATCCCGGAAAGCCCGATCCTGACCTTGGGGGAGGACTTGACAGGAGAGTCGAGGGCCTCAAAACTTTCCTGGCTCAGGAATTTCATCTCCGGAAATGGCTGCGGAGCCATCCTCGTCACCGCGCTCGATGAAATAGCCTGGCTGTTGAACGTCCGCGGCTCCGACATCCTCTACAACCCCTATGTGATGTCCTACCTCATCCTCACCATGGACAAGGCCATCTGGTGCGTCAAAAAGAATAGTTTCCGCCGGCCGGACGAGGAGACGAGGGACAGTTTCATGGAGTTGAAGGCTGACGGAATTGAGGTCCGTGAATATGATGACATCGAGCTGGTGCTCATGGAAATCGCAGAAGAGGCGGGAAGAATCTATGCCGATCCTGCTACCCTGAATTACGCTCTTCACCTCGCCATGGACTCTTCTGGTGCCGAAATTCTCCTCGGCCCTTCTCCGGTCCCTCTGAGGAAGGCGGTTAAGAACGAGGTCGAAATCGAAGGCATGAAAGAGGCGCACCTTCAGGACGGGGCCGCCATGGAAAGATTCTTCTATTGGCTTGAAAGACAGTTGGATGCAGGTTCAGCTATTACAGAGAGGGATGCGGCCGACAAGCTCGGAGAGTTCAGATCCATGATTGACGGATACATGGGGGATAGTTTCGAAACTATTTCCGCCTATGGGCAGGGTGCCGCCCTTCCTCATTATGTCACCCCTAAGGAGGATGCCCCTCTTCTGGACAGCCGCGGCCTGTATCTGTGCGACTCCGGCGGCCAGTACATGTACGGTACGACCGACATCACCAGGACCGTGCCTCTGGGACGCTGCACCGCTCTTGAAAAAGAAGATTATACCCTTGTCCTCAAGGGCCATATAGGACTCGCAAGGGTGGTTTTCCCTTACGGCACTTCCGGCAGCCAGATAGACCTTGCGGCGAGGGCTCCTTTATGGGAACATAAACGCGACTTCGGCCATGGAACCGGCCACGGAGTAGGCTTTTTCCTCGGGGTCCATGAAGGGCCTCAGGAGATTCGTCATGACCATAACTCCGTTCCTTTCGAGGCTGGGATGATTACTTCCGATGAGCCTGGCATTTACAGGGAGGGCCTTCACGGCGTCCGCCATGAAAATCTTCTCCTGTGCAAGGATCTTGGGACCAACGATTTCGGAAGATGGCTGGGCTTCGAGCCTCTGACCCTCTGCCACTTCGACACGTCTGCCTTGCTGCCTGAACTTCTTTCCTCGGAAGAAAGAGAGTGGCTGAATTCCTACAACACTCTTGTCTATGATTCTTTGGCCCCGATTTTGCCTGAAGCGGTAAAGGTCTGGCTTAAGGTCAAGACCAAATCAATATAGTTTGTTAAAACATCGCAATTATGAAAACAGATTCTCTCATAGCGCTTCTTACAGGCGTTGCCGTCGGAGCTGCGCTCGGCGTTCTTTTCGCTCCTGACAAGGGTTCCGAGACTAGGCGCAAGATAAAGGATGCGGCTGGTGAAGGTCTCGATGAACTTAAAGAGAAGACCGCCGATTTCCGTCATGGGGTAAGCGTCCGTTCCCGTTATGCCAGGATCAAGCTCGCTGAAATCCGCAGGGAGCTCTCCGAAAAGGGCGCGAAACTCACCGACGAGGCCCGCGAGAAACTTCTCAGGGAACTGGAAAAGCTTGAGGCGGCCCTCTCAAAGGACGAAGAAGGCGTGGACGACCAGACCGGCTCACAAGAGGCCTAGGCATGAGCCGTTTCACTGAACCTGTCGAAAAAATACGGGATGCGGCCAAGGACTATGTCGACATGAGAGTCGACATGGTCAAGTTGCGTACTGTCAAAGGCCTTTCGGTTGCTTCCAACCATATTCTCAGCATGAGCCTGCTCCTTATCCTGGGCTCGCTCTTCATGCTGGCTTTGGCCTTCGGCAGCGTGCTTTGGCTTGGAAGCGCCATCGGCAGCTATGCCGGCGGCGCCTTCATCGTGGCCGCTTTCTTCCTTGTACTTGCCGTCCTTGTGTTTATATTCCGTAAGAAGTTGTTCCTCAATAGTTTCGTAAGACTGTTCACGAGCATCTTCTTCGATGACTCTGACAATAAGGAGGATGCGGAATGAAAAGATACGCAGACATCAGAAACATCCGTGAATTGGACGAGGCCAAGGCCCTGCTTTCAAAGAGGATGAAGGACAAGGAGGAAGAGGTTTCTGAACGCATCTATCTCCTGCGCGATGATTATTCCCCGGAAAACTTGTTTTCCATGGCTCTCCGCGACTATTCTGACAGGACAGGTAAGCCTGTGGCTTTCACCGTCCTGGGCATTGTGCGGGGACTCATAAGACTCATCAAGAAAACGATTGACAAATAGTTATTAATCCAATGGAACAGAAAAAATTCCTTCTGCCGGAGAGTGAAATCCCTACGGCATGGTACAACATTCAGGCAGAGATGCCTAACAAACCGCTCCCAATACTGAATCCGGCTACCAAGAAGCCTCTCAAGTCTTCGGACCTCTATCCTATCTTCAACCAGGCCTGCTCCGACCAGGAGCTTGACCGGGAACATGCCTGGATCGAGATTCCGGAAGAAGTACGCGAACAGTACCGCATGTACAGGGTCACTCCTCTCGTGCGTGCCTTCGGGCTTGAGAAGGCCCTCGGGACTCCGGCGCATATCTATTTCAAGAATGAGAGCGTGAGCCCGGCCGGTTCTCACAAGCTCAATTCAGCCCTCGCCCAGGCCTATTTCTGCAAAAAGGAGGGCGTGACCAACATCACCACCGAGACCGGAGCGGGACAGTGGGGCGGCGCCCTTTCTCTCGCGGCCAAGATGTACGGCCTCGAGTGCGCCGTCTACATGGTCAAGATCAGCTTCGAGCAGAAGCCATACAGGCGTTCCATCATGCAGACCTTCGGGGCGAACGTGACACCTTCACCTTCCATGAGCACGCGTGCCGGCAAGGACATCCTCACGGTTGATCCTAATTACGGCGGTTCTCTGGGCTGTGCCATCTCCGAGGCCATCGAACTGGCCACTACTACCCCTAATTGCAAATATACCCTCGGTTCCGTGCTCAATCATGTCTGCCTGCATCAGACCGTCATCGGTCTCGAGGCCGAAAAACAGATGCAGCTCGCCGGAGAGGAGCCTGACATGGTCATTGCCTGCTTCGGAGGCGGTTCTAATTTCAGCGGAATAGCCTATCCTTTCCTCCGCCATCAGTTTAAGAAGGGTGCGAAGAAGATGCGCTTCATCGCGGCAGAGCCTTCGGCCTGCCCTAAGCTGACCCGCGGAAAGTTTGAGTACGATTTCGGCGACGAAGCCGGATACACTCCGCTCCTGCCTATGTACACCCTCGGCCATGACTTCAAGCCTGCAAATATCCATGCCGGCGGGCTCCGTTACCATGGAGCCGGTGTCCTCATGTCCCAGCTCATGAAGGATGGATACATGGAGGCCGTAGACATCGACCAGCTCGAGTCTTTCCAGGCCGGAACCCTCTTCGCCCGCAGCGAGGGCATCATCCCTGCTCCTGAGTCCTGCCATGCCATCGCCGCTACCGTCCGCGAGGCTCTGAAGTGCAAGGTGGCGGGGGAGAAGAAGACCATCCTCTTCAACCTCTCGGGCCACGGCTTCGTGGATATGGGTGCCTACGACCAGTATATCAACGGAGATCTCCAGAATTATCATATCTCCGACGCAGATCTCGAGAAGTCCATCAAAGAGGCCGACGCCCTAAATGTCGGCATCAAACTCTGAGTTCACAGGTCTGAGACCGCCGCCTGATTCCGGGGCTAGATTCTCGGGCGGATTTCCGGGGCTGATTCCGGGACCGCCTCTGATCCATGGACCAAAATCCAGATACCTTCTCCCCATCATTTTAGCCTCCGCTATCCCGGAGGCTTTTTTGGCTTCCCCTTGAAGACCGCACGACAGCTCTCAAGTACAGAACCCCGGCTATTTGTACTTGAAAGGCCTTAAGCCGTAGCTCTCAAGTACAGAACCTCGGCTATTTGTACTTGAAAGGCCTTAAGCCGTAGCTCTCTGATGAATCCTCGCCCCCTTAACCTCTGTATGTGAGACCCATCGGGAACGGCGATCCTCAATATGCGCTCCGAGTGCCACTTTCCCCAGCCCGACCACCCCAGAGAGTGGGTACCTCTGTTTTTGGAAAGGTGGCGGGGAGGAGTTGTGGCTCTGCCTTCCCGCTTTCGTCAACCCGGATGCCTCCTTCGGGTTTTCTTTCCGGATTAAATTTTTTGCATTTTGCGTATCGAAAACGTTTTTATGCTTAGGTAGATATTGTATATCATAAGCCTATTCTTAATTTTGCTTAGTTTAAAGACGAAAAATATGATTAAAATCCTAAGAGAAACCGCTTCCATTGCCACCATGGCAATGTCTATAGCTTTTGTCTCCTGTATCAGGGAAGAAGCCCCGAACACCGAGGCCGACATCCTGACCTGTGCCGTTGAAGGCATAGAACTGGCCCAGAAACCGGTAATCACCAATAACGAAGTCCGATTCTACGTCAACGGCTGGGACGACAGAAGCGCACTTGCGCCGACTTTCTCGATCTCCGAAGGCGCAACAATCGAGCCTGAGAGTGGATCCGTTCACAACTTCAATTCTCCCAAGACCTACACCGTAACTTCCGAAGACGGGAAATGGACAAAAACATATACCGTATCTTTTACGGCGGCAGGAGCGATAAGTGAGTTTAGATCCTTCTCTTTCGAGAATGTGAGATATTACAACTCCGACGGTCAGGACTTCTTCCATATCTTCTACGAGACTAGGGATGACGGCACGACATTCGACTGGGCATCAGGCAATGCCGGCTTTATGTTTACGAACTCCTCGGCTCCGGCTGTTGATTATCCTACAGCCCAGAGCGACGAAGGCTATTCAGGAAAATGCCTCAAGCTCGTTACCCGCAGCACCGGCCCTCTCGGAGCCATGTTCAATTCACCTATTGCGGCCGGCAACCTCTTCCTCGGTGACTTCCAGATCGACATTACCAACACTCTGAAGTCTACCCATTTCGGCGTCCCTTATACAAAGGTTCCAAAATACATTGCCGGCTATTACAAGTATCAGCCTGGTCCGCAGATGACCGACATTCATAATAATAATGTCGATGGCACCGACCAGTTCGATATCTATGCTGTCTTCTTCGAACCTACCGATGCGCTTCCTTATCTGGACGGCACGAATGTCCTGACCGCCGACAATATCGTTGCCGTGGGACAGATGGATGATTCCATCAAAGTCGCCGATGACCAATGGCACCATTTCTATTTTGAATTGAAGACTAAAGACGGAAAGACTATAGATCAGGACAAGCTCGCGTCCGGCAAATATTCTCTGACCATAGTGATGACTTCTTCCGTCGGCGGAGCTTCTTTCACAGGAGCAGTCGGATCAACACTCTGTGTTGATGAAATTCAGCTTTATTATGTCAATTAAGAGTCACCTGGCCGTATTTTCATGAACGGCTTGCGTCTTGCATGATATGCGGACTTGTATGAGCCTTATTCATAACTATGAACAAAAAAGTAGTTTCCCAATGAAAATGAATCTCTATTCCAAGACAATTATAGCCGCTCTTACGGTATGCCTCTCTCTCAGTTCTTCGGCTCTGGCTCAGAACGAGCGAGACAACAATCTCATCAAATCCGGATTGAAGGGCTGGGAGTTCGAACTCAAGGCTGGGGTTAATCTCGGAGGTGCCGCTCCGCTCCCTCTTCCCCGTGAAATAAGAAAAATCAAGAGCTTCAGCCCTAAATTCAACGGTACGCTTGAAGGAACCGCCACATATTGGCTGACCGATGAGAATTGGGGCCTTTCTGCCGGTCTCAAACTCGAAAACAGAGGCATGGAGACTGGAGCCGAGGTCAAAAATTACCACACCAAGGTAGTGAAGGGCGACCAGACTGTCGAGGGCTATTTCACCGGATATAACAGGACTAGATACAGCGCCGCCTATCTTACGCTTCCAATCATGGCTAATTACCGCCTCGGTGAGCGCTGGAAGGTCCGCGCGGGTCTGAGCTGCTCTGTTTTGCTCGACGGTTCCTTCGATGGCTATGTGAAGGATGGCGTATTGAGAAACGGTACTCCGATAGGCGAAAGGGTTACTTTCCGAGATGACAGCCGAGGAACCTTCGACTTCGGCGATGAACTAAAGCCTTTCCAGTGGGGCGCAGTCATCGGAGGGTCCTGGAGAGCCTACAAACACTTCTCTGTCATGGCAGATCTCAACTGGGGCTGCGGCGACATATTCAAGGGCTCTTTCAAGACCATCTCCTTCAGTCTCCTTCCTATTTTCTGCGACCTCGGCTTCAGCTACACCTTCTAGAGCGAGGCTCCTCACAGGTGCTCACCCTCTCGACGGGATCATTGGCGCCACCCCGGCCTCTGCCCGGGGATCAGTCCGGGCTCTATCCTGACCCGCGATTCGCTCCTTTGAGCACTTCATCTGCTTCCCATTCGTGAAAACCCTTTTCACGAATGGGAATTTCATTCTCGATTTACCATAGTCTTCCGCGGAGCGCCTCCCCTCTGCGCAACACTCTTGTATCCGAAAAATGCAGCTCAATGAAACTAATTCTATTGAAATTGAATTAATTTTTATCGTCACCCACATTAGTCTTAGGTAATTTTGTAACGTTAAAACACTAAGGCTGATGATGAAATATTCCAAAATTACTATTTATGCATTGGTGGCGGCATTAGGTGCGCTAGTCGTAGGCCTTAACCTCGGCGGAATATCTGGTGCTATTGACATCATAGAGAGGAACTTCGGGCTAACAACCTTCTCAAAAGGCTTTGTGACGAGTGCTCTTATGGTAGGTTGTCTCTTTGGAGCATTCATAGGAGGAAGTTTGAGTGACAGGCACGGAAGGAGACCAGTCATGATGGCGTCTGCCATACTCTTGCTCCTATCTTCCTCTGGTTGCTCTTTACTTTCGTTCAACGCTACTCACCTAGTCATCTTCAGACTCATCGGAGGCCTTGGTGTAGGTATGCTTTCTGCCGTAATACCGACTTATATTGCTGAAATATCCCCGGCGGCTTACAGAGGGACTTTCATATCTTTCTACCAGGTTTTCGTTGTCATAGGAATCTTCATCGCATACATTTGTAATTATTGGTTCTTCGGGATGGATTCAAACTGGAAACTAATGCTTGGTTTGCCTATAGCCTTTGCCATTCTGTATATTGTATTTCTTATCGGGATTCCGGAGAGTCCGAGATGGCTTGTTCAGTGCAACAGACAGGACGACGCAAAGTCGAGCATCAAGACTTTCTGCTTCGGTCCCGAGGATACCGAGGATATCCTGAACTCAGCAAACGGTAATAAAAATGAAGAGGTGGCTTTTTCTGAACTGTTCAAAGGCAAGACAGGAAAAGTCGTATTCCTTGGCTGTATGCTGGCGTTTTTCCAACAAATTACAGGAATTAATGTAGTCATCAATTACGCTCCAAGCATATTCAGTAGTTTAGACATAGCTGGTTCAGACCCGCTTCTCCAAACTATTTATGTAGGTGCTGCCAACCTGGTCTTCACTCTCATCGCATTGTGGCTTGTGGACAAATTCCCGAGGAAGATATTGCTTGTTACAGGATGTATCGGTTGTGCCATAGCGCTCGCTTATCTTGTCTATGCTTTCGGTGCGGGAGTGTCCAGCAGCATTGGCGTGCTCATAGCCATACTTGCCTACATTGGATTTTTCGCCCTGTCTTTATCTCCACTTATGTTCGTAGTGACATCAGAGATGTATCCTTCCAGAATAAGAGGTACAGCCATGGCCCTTTCAACTGCAATAAGCTGGATATGTTCTTTCATAGTAGTGCAGTTATATCCATGGCTTGAGGCCAATGTCGGGCCTAGTGTCGCATTCGGAATCTTTTCGACCTTGCTTGTGGCCGCAGCTCTTTTTATATCATTCCTGATACCTGAAACCAAAGGCAAGACTCTGGAACAGATTCAGAAAGAACTTAAAATTGACTGATTAATATGGAAAAAAAACCGATTGTTCTCGGAATAGGAGAATATCTATGGGATTGCCTTCCTACGGGGAGACGAGCAGGCGGGGCTCCTGTAAATTTTGCATATCATGCTTCTCAGCATGGCACGGAAGGATGGGCGATAAGCGCAGTTGGCAAGGATGTGCTTGGCGATGAACTTGAGAGAGTTACTCGCGAACATGGCATTAAAATGTGCGTCAACAGGGTTGATTACCCCACAGGCATTGTTCAGGTTTCTCTGGTTGTCGGACAGCCGACATATTCAATCTGCACAAATGTAGCATGGGATCACATTCCGCTATCCGAACAGGCCCTTAGACTTGCCGGTGAAGCTGCTGCCATATGTTTCGGAACGCTTGCTCAGAGAGCGGAGGAATCTAGAGCAACGACTAAGGCCTTGCTGGAACATGCTCCAAATAAAGCTATTAAGGTTTATGACATCAACTTGAGACAGAACTTCTATTCAAAAGAAGTGATAGAAACTTCGCTGAGAATGTCAAATGTTTTCAAGATCAATGATGAAGAACTTGTAACTCTGACCGGCATGTTCGGACTTGATGATCTTGATACTGATGGAAAGTGTCGGTATTTTGCTGAAAGATATTCCCAGAATATCGTGATACTGACAGGCGGAGATAAGTTCAGCTCAATCTATTATGATGGCGAAGTTTCAACAATCAAGACTCCGAAAGTGAAGGTTGTTGACACGGTCGGAGCTGGAGATGCTTTTACAGGAGCTTTCGTAGGGATGATGTTGAACGGAGCTCCAGTCAGAGAAGCCCACAGAGCAGCTGTAGAAACATCGGCCCGTGTTTGCACTCAGGCTGGTGCATGGATACCAATGAATAATGAATAACACCATGAAAAAGAACGTTCTTTATATCGGATTGATTTTATTGGCTGTCTCTTGCTCTGAAATTGGTAAGAAGAATAAGATGGCAGAAGATGTGACATTAGCCTCATTGCTTGAAGAGATGACTGACAGAGAGGCAATGGCGCGTTTCCCCTCACCTGATTATACGCAATCCCAGGTAAGTAGCTATGATCGCCGCTCGATTGCAAAGGGTCAGCCTGGCTGGTTTGCCAACAATGACGGTGCAGGATATGTAAGGATGGATAGTTCTGCCGGCAGGAAGGAGAAGGTCTTGTTCGACGAGACCGGGCCAGGTGCAATTACAAGAATCTGGATGACCACGAATGACAAGAGAGGGAAAATGAGGTTCTATTTTGACAGGGAAAAAGATCCGAGTTTTGTCATACCTGCCTATGATATGCGTCGGATTCCTTTTGACGTTCCCGAAGGGCTTTCGCTGACGCATACTCATTATGTCAGTGACATCAATGGAGTCGGCGGAAACACTTTCTTTCTCCCTCTTCCATATTCTAAGTCTTGCAAAATAACATTAGAAGAGCCAGATTCTGAGTTCCGGCCGAGATATTATCAGATAAATTACAGAACATATAGGACCGGGACCAAGGTGCGCACATTTACTGTTCAGGAGTATGACTCACTCAAATCCATAGTGAGCGCGGTTAGCGGAGGTCTTTGTCATCCTGCTGACGCAGTGGGGAAACTCAAGGAAGAGGAAAGTTTAATTGGAGCCGGATCCGAGGTGAGTTTTGACTTGCCTGCAGGTCCTGGACAGGTCAGCCAAGTGACGTTTAGTTTGAAAGCTGATAGCATTGCAATAGAAAAGTTGCTGGTCAAGGCTGTATTTGATGGAGAAGAAACTGTTGATGTCCCTATCGGCCATCTTGCTGGGGCAGGCATAGGCATGCCTAAGGTCTCATGCTGGTGGACAGCATGTGATGGGGTGGGAACCGTGACGCTGAGATTCCCTATGCCTTATCGCAAAACAGGTAAATTGATTCTTGTAAATGACTCAAACAGCGTAATAGACGCTAAAATTGCTGTTGTTACGAATGATTTCATCTGGGATTCTAACGCAATGTATTTCCATGTATCGTATAGGGCAGAAGAGGGCATCCCTGAAGATAATGGGAGAAATTCCGAAGATGGCTTGATTGACTGGAATCTTGCTACTCTCCAAGGTCGGGGCAAGCTCGTAGGTACCCTCCTTTCTGTCAATAATCATACTCCGGCTTGGTATGGAGAGGGAGATGAAAAGATCTATGTGGATGGAGAATCTTTTCCTTCTCATTTCGGGACGGGAACTGAGGATTATTTCAATTGTTCGTGGGCTCCGATTGTCACGTTCTATACTCCATGGGGCGGAGCACCGAGAGCCGATGAGGAAACATCACATGGTTATAATGCTTTCTTTAGAACTAGAATTCTTGATGATATTCCATTCAAGAAAAGTCTGGTTTTCGATATTGAAATGATTTCATGGGAGAAGGGAGTCTCTGATTATTATGCAACAACCTTCTGGTATGGCGACGCGGGCGCGAAGGCAATTGACATCTAAATAGCGTACAATATGGCGAACATAACGAGAATAGAAAAATTGCTTGCCTTCTTGGTAGTTGTGACATTCACGACAATTCAAGCTTCTGCTCAAAAAGTGACTGTGACCGGATTGGTTATGGACGAAGAGGGGCAACCAGTCGCAGGCGCGAATGTTATTGACAGGGCCGGCAAAACAGGGGTAATAACTACACCCGATGGCCGGTACAGCATCAATACAGAAGTAAACTCTACACTGGATTATTCTTTCATAGGCATGAAGACTGTGACGGAGAAAGTGGCTGGAAGGAATGTCATAAACGTAAAGTTAGAGATGGATGCGATAGGTCTCGAGGAGGTTGTGGCTATTGGCTACGGTAATATCAAAAAAGAAGAGGTGACGACCGCCATCGCTCGAGTTTCCTCTGATGATTTTGTCAAAGGAGGAGTCGCAAGTCCGCTTCAGCTCCTTCAGGGAAAAGTCGCGGGATTGGGAATGGCGACAACTTCGGGGGATCCTTCTGCTGCTCCTAGTATTACGCTAAGGGGAATATCTACGTTGGCGGCATCTACTTCTCCACTCGTAGTTATTGATGGTGTGGCCGGGGCTTCAATCAATTCGGTCGCACCTGAAGATATTGAATCAATCTCAGTCCTTAAAGACGGCTCGGCGGCAGCAATATACGGCACCAGAGGAACCAATGGTGTCATCATTGTGACCACCAGGCGTCCGGAGTCAGGGATTGCGAGGGTTTCCTATAGCGGTTATGTCAAGTTTGACAAGTTGATAGACGATGAGAATTATCTCTCCGCGGACGAGTACCGGGAGAAGACAAAAGAATTCCCAGGGATGCAAGATTTCGGCGGCTCTACAGATTGGGTAGACGAAATCACAAGAAAACCGGTAAGCCATAACCATTATCTGACAATTTCTGGAGGAACGGATAAGACAAATTATTCTGCTTCTATAACATACGCTGACAAACAGGGCCTCTACAAACCTTCTTTTGACAAGTCGCTTTCTGCAAAAGTAGCAATCAGCCACAGTATGTTTGACGACAAGCTCAGAATCTCTCTGAATATCCATGACAAAGTTCTGAAGAAAGGACTGTATCCATCGGAAATATATGGCCAAGCTACGCTAAGGAATCCTACCCTCCCTGTTTATGATAAGAATGGCGATTATTACGAGACCAGCAACGGGGAGAATCCTGTTGCCGCCATGAATGAGTACAAAGGGGCTGATAAAGATAATCTTCTTTCATTATATGGGAAGGTTGAGCTCCGGCCAGTTGATGGTCTTACTCTCAGCGCATCTGGCGCCTATCAAAATTATTACAACGAGAGAGAGTGGTCAGGTTCACATAAGACCTATGCTGCCAGGTATGGCAGTGAGTTCGGAAGCGCGACACTGAATGGCGGCCACTATGACGACAGGACTCTTGAATTACAGGCCGATTACACCAGAACATTTGGATACCATAGCATGACAGCGACAGCTGGATATAGTTACAATAAATATGTCAACCAAAATTGGTATATGAAGGCATATAATTTCCCGATTGACGGATTCGGAGCATGGAACATCGGCTCAGCTGAATCGACTCTTGACGGGCTTTCTACTATCAACAGTTCCAAAAGCGAGAGGAAACTTATAGGCTTCTATGGAAGGTTGAACTACAACTACCATTACCGCTACCTGTTCATGGCCAGTATCAGGCGTGAAGGCAGTGACAAGTTCGGCGAAAACAACAGGTGGGGCTGGTTCCCTGCAGTGAGTGCAGGATGGAGAATAAGCAACGAAGAATTCATGAAGAATATTCCTTGGGTAAACGAACTCAAGTTAAGGGCCGGGTATGGAGTTACCGGAACTGAACCTTCTGCTTCCTACCAATACATAGCTCTATACAATTTCAATTCTTCCTATATGTCTTACAGTGGCGGGAAATGGGTCAACGGCATCATCCCTACTAACAATCCTAACCCTAACCTCAAATGGGAAGAGAAGCATGAGACTAACTTAGGTATAGACTTCTCCATGCTCGGAAACAGACTCTATGGTTCAGTAGATGCCTATTACCGTCATACTAAGGACTTGCTCTACACTTATAATGTACCTACACCTCCGAACATTTCCAACAATATGCTGGCAAATGTGGGTTCCATCATGAATAAAGGAATTGAAATCGAGGTCGGCGGAGAAATCATAAAGACCAAGGACATCAGCTTTACATTAAGTGGAAATTTCTCTCACAACAAAAATGAACTTCTAAAACTATCCAACGACAATTACGAACTTAATTATCTTACACTAGGTAATCTTACGCATGTCCAGACTTATTCTCATAGGCTTGAGGAAGGATGGGCAATCGGAAATTTCTATGGTTGGAAGACTGTCGGCCTGAAGAGTCAGGGTACCCAGTGGAGAATCGTAGGTGCTGAGAATTCATCTGCAGGAGAGGAGCAGAAAACCATCCTCGGTAATGGAATCCCGAAGATGTTCGCGGGCCTCAAGTTTAATTTCAGATACAAAAGAGTCGATCTGGATGTTTCCTTCCATGGTGCATTTGATTACCAGATACTTAACCAGTATAGGATGATGTATGAGACCTTAGCTTGGATTTCTAGCTATAATCTTCCAAAATCGGCTTTCAGGAAGGTGGGCGAGTATTATAATTATGCTCCTTCAACATATTGTGACAGATATGTTGAAGATGGCGACTATGTAAAGCTTGACAACCTGACGGTCGGCTATAACTTCAATGTCACGAAGGTGCCTTACATCAAGAGCACAAGAATCTATGTTACAGCGAAGAATCTATTCACTATCACTGGATATAGGGGACTCGATCCGGAAGCTGTTGCAATTACGGGTCTCACCCCAGGGATCGACAGTTATCTTAAATTTCCGACGCTAAGGTCTATTACTGCAGGCGTTGATATTACATTCTAAATACACGATGTAATGAATAGAATATTAATACCGATAATCGGGACTATTGCAGTGGCTGTGGCTTCTTGCACGGACCTCGACCCGAAGGTCTATAGCGACATAACGCTTGACAAGCTGATGGCTGACGCAAACGAGAATGCACCTTATCTGCTTGCCCCTGTCTATGGGCAGATGCGTTGGTTCAACGAGGACAGAAGTGTCTGGGACTTGTATGAAATAGGCACTGACGCATGGGTGATACCTATCAATACAGATGGCGGATGGAATGATGGAGGCATTTGGCAGAGACTCAACAAGCATGAGTGGTTGACAACTGATCCGCATTTTCAGAACGTATGGAACCATTGTTGGTATGGTATCTCATCTTGTTGCAACAGAGTACTTTACCAGTTGGGAAAAGCCAACGTCAACCTTGATGAACAAACAGTGGCGGAAGTGAAGGTTGCCAGAGCTTTCTATTATTATCAACTTCTTACTTTCTTCGGCAACGTGCCGATAGAAACTACCTACGATGTTCCAGATGGTTATCTTCCGAAAACATGCAGTCGTGAGGAAGTCTACAACTTCGTCGTGAGCGAAATCCGCAGCAACATGGACAAGCTCTCAGAAGACAAGCTTTACAGTCGTTTCAATAAATGGGCCGCTAAAGAAATGCTCGCAAGAGTGTATCTGAATGCAGAGTCTTGGCTTGGACCTTCATATGCATCGAAGCGGGACAGTACCATCATACTCTGTGATGAAATTATCAATTCTGGCAAGTATTCCCTGGACGATGATTATTCCCATGTCTTCAGTTTGGATAACTCCAACTCTCCTGAAATCATATTCGCGATTCCATATGACGAGACAACGGGGACACCGATTCTTCACTGCATTTATGCTAAGACTCAGCATTATCAGTGCAAGCCAATGTATAATGCTGCTTCTGCCGGATACAACGGACTAAGGGCTGTACCATCCTATGTGTCTGATACTTTTGATGCGGAAGAAAGTCCGACCACGCACAACTGTGTGTCATATCATGACAAAAGATATGTCGAAACGTATGTAATGGGCCAGCAGTATGATTATGTGACAGGTGATTCTCTATTCTTTGACTCTTCTCATAAGAAGCCGTTCAACTATAAGAACTTCATTCAGAGCCCAACTGCAGCAGATGAGTACGATGGATACCGTTTTGGAAAATACGAAATTAAGATATGCCAGAAGTGGGAGACAGACCAGGATTGGGTCGTATATAGATATGCTGAGACTTTGCTGATGAAAGCAGAATGCCTGTTGCGTAATGGCGATGCCTCAGGGGCTGCTGAGATTGTTAATGAAGTGAGGGCAAGAGATTTCAATCCTGGGCTTGATAAATCAGTAAGGACTATCTCTGCGGCAAAGCTCTCAGCTGTCACTAATGTGGATGGCGTTGATGTAAAGTACGGGGAATTCTTGAATGAGCTCGGAAGGGAGTTTACCGGGGAGGCCATGAGACGGGAACAGCTTATCCGCTTTGGCGTTTACACTAAAGGATCATGGTGGGGGCATTCCCCGAAGAATGATAAACATTTGGAACTATTCCCAATCCCTGAGAATGAAAGACTGACAAATAAAAACCTCGCTCAAAATGAAGGATATCCTGAATAGAGTAAAGCAGATTTTGCTTTTCTTGGCAGTATTGACACTTTCTGCCGGCTTCTCCGCTTGTTCATCAGAGAGCTTAGGCAGAAACCCCGAACCGGACGGCTTGGATACTACTAATGTCAATCCGGATACGACGGCAAACGGTGACGACTTTAAACTTATAGCAGGCGGTGAGACTGTGGGTTCTATTCTTGCAGTGAACACCGAATGTGTAGCCAGAGTAATCGGGCAGAGTGCAAATGGTGAAAATATTCCCAACCCGAATTCTTCACTCATGAGGTTCGGCATAGGCTCAACTGATTACGGAAATATGTGGGATGCGGGGAATGGGACAGTATGGAGCGTTTTCGGCGACAACTTTAATGCGACTGGCGGCGACTGGAAATCAAATGCTATAGCTATTAGTTCTGACAGAAATCTTGCTGACGGACTTTATTATGATTCTGTTCTACGGGATGCCGGAGGAGCAAGAAAAGAAATAATCGACCCTGCAGACGGAGAGGTTACGTGCATACCGACCGGAGGGTTCTCTGTACAGACAGCGACCGGGTACCGCCAGTACATGAGTTTCATGGATGTCCGGCAATGGGCGACTGACGGCAATGATAATTGGTCGGCAAATTACAGTGAACTCGTATATACCGATGATTACGGAGATACTTGGACCAGATCAGGCGTAAGGTGGGATGGAAATAGTAATTTCGTCCAAACGGCCTTCGTCGTAATGGGAGAAACAGTCTATATGTATGGCACGAAAGCCGGACGATACGGGAAGGCTTATCTTGCTAAGGTTCAAGCCGGTGATGTGCTTAATAAGACAGCTTATCTCTATTGGAATGGATCTTCTTGGACACCTGACGAGTCTGCTGCCACACCTGTCACCAATGGAACGGTATCTGAGATGACTGTGAGGTATAATACGTATTACAATAGGTACATAATGATGTATCTCTCTGTCAATCAGAGAAAGCTAGTCTATAGAGATGCTTCCGCACCTGAAGGTGAGTGGTCTTGCGAGAAAATAATCCTCAATGGAACTTATGGACCATCGATACACCCATGGTTCTGTGACGGCCGTGACATCTGGTTTGTATCATCCAGCGTGACGACATCATCTGCTTCTTATGATACTTGGCACATCTTCCTTTATCATTCCAAGTTGAAGGCAGATCCGGAAGGCTTCAACATGATTTGGGAAGGAGGTTTCGAGGATGAGCCGACAATGAACATTACATATAAGACGCTGTGGAATGCCGCCAATTCTACATCATGTCATGATGCACATACCGGTGATGTCTCATGTAAATTATCAAATGGGACAGAGGGAGAATGGAAGGATGCGTGCACACAGAGTATCACGGTGAAAAAGCGCAAGGAATATATTCTGACTGCATGGGCCAAATCTTCGATTGCCGGAAGTGACAGGTCATATCTCGGAGTAAGACTCCATGATGGTACTATTATCGATGCTCATCCTGCATTGAACTCAGACAACTGGACCAAAATTACAGTGGAGTTTAATTCGGGAGATAACACCAGCTTGGATGTATTCTTTGGTACGTGGGGCGCTTCCGGCCTTCAGGTCCTCGTAGACGATTTTTCGCTTGAACCGAAGTAAACATAATTAATAAGATATAATAACCAAACACTTAAGATCATGAAAAAGTTCTATCAAGTTTTAACAATGGCTATTGCAGCCGCCATGATAGCATCTTGTGGTGATGATGGCAATGGAGGTTCGGACGGACCTGATTCCCCAGAAGTGGTCCCAACCAAAATTATGGGCTTTAAAGTTCTCAATGCAAGTCTTGAGGCAGATCCGGAAGGTTTCAATATGCTGACAGATGGTGGCTTCGAGTTCTTCCCAGGTGATGCTGAGTGGGCAAGTAAGTCTCTATGGTACATCCCGGAATATGACAGCGAAGCTGAAACTGCTCATAGTGGCAAAAGGACTATCCATGTTGACGGAAATTCTCATGATTGGAGAGATTTCGCGCTCCAGACCATCGCCTCAAAGAAGAACGTTTCTTATACGCTTACACTCAATTACGCAGGCTCGTGGAAGGGACTGAATGTCTACATGGGATTCAGAAACGCCTCTGGAGCGCCAGCTCTTGACCAGAACACCAACAATGTGGACGGAAACGATGCATGGGCGGAGTATAAACTTAGCTATGGCAATACTGACAATACCGAACTGACAGCATTCATAGGAGGCTGGTGCTGGGACAATCTTTGGGTAGAGATGGATGACTTCAAGGTAATTCCGACAGGGACTTCTTATGATACTTTCAGGCCATCAAGAGCAACTTTGTCCAGCCTCGATATCACCAATAACAGTGCGAACGTAGTGTCTTCTTCGGACAAGATAGTTGCATGGAAAGAAGCCGACGGCTCTATTTCAGCAGTGTTACACAATGCTGTGATAGGATCAAGTACTCTCGGAAATGTTTTCGCGACATCCAAGGATAAAGATATTTCGGATGGTATTACATTCACCTCGGTTGGGGGCACATCAATTGCCGACAATGCTGTCGTTACTTCAGGAGTCGCTGTAAATGGGACTGAATATGTGCACTATTATGTAAATGCGGGGAAGCCTGCCGCAACAGAAGATAATCCCGACCCAGATTGGTATTCCAACGAGACAGGGACCCTCGTATCTAAGGATGGCGGGTCAACATGGTCTAAACTCTCAGGTGATCCGTCAGGGAATTTTGTCAAAGTATCATATTGTGACCATGGCGGTTATGTCTATATGTTCGGATCTGCAGCAGGGGACAAGAATGTGCGCACGTATGTGGCGAGAACTTCTTATGGCAATATGGGTGATCCTTCCTCTTATGAATACTATGATGGTGAGACTTGGGTGGCTGGAAAGCCGGAGTTCGCGGCTCCTGTCTTCTTTGGCCCTACGGATGATATGAGCATTGTATATGATCAGAGTAGATACACTTACATGATTTTTTATCGCTCTGCAACTACCAATAGGTTGGTATATCGCGATTCCGGCCTCCCGGAGGGAGAGTGGAGCGGTGAGAAGATTGTAGCCGACGCCGAGGACATATACGCCCCTTCTATCTTGTCTTCGGGTAAGGACGGCATTGTCATGGTAGTATCTCCATTCGTATCAAGTGACAAATAGAATATCTTCATAGCTTGATAATTTATTTTTTACTCATCTTAGGGCGTCCCGGATTCTCCTCAGCAGGACCGGGATACCCTTATTATCTGTCAACAGCATGAACAATTTCGGAATTAAGGTTCTGGCCGCGATTCTCTTATCCTCGCTTCTCTTCTCTGCATGTTCAAAGAAGATTGAACCGAAGGAGAAAACTTTTACGGTTGGATTCTCCCAGTGCACCGATGATATGTGGCGACAGATAATGATGATTCAGATGGAGTCAGAGGCGTCTAAGTATCCGGATTTGGAACTTATTATCAAAGATGCTCATAATGACACAAAACTTCAGATCCGGCAGATTGAGGAAATGATTGAGGACCATTACGATCTTATCATCATTTCTCCTAATGAGTCTCAACCTATAACTAGCCCTGCGGTAAGAGCTTATGAATCAGGGATCCCGACTATTATATGGGATAGAAAAATCAATTCGGATAAGTTTACCACAGAAGTCAGCGCAGACAATTATGCCATAGGTCGTGACGCTGGGAATTACATTTCCAAAATTCTTCCTGAAGGGTCAGAGATACTTGAAATTACCGGTCTTATGGGCTCCTCCCCGGCTGCCGACAGACATAGAGGTTTCCGTGATGTAATTGACGGTAAATACAAAGTTCGGCAAATTTCTGGTGATTGGTCGCCATCGGTAGCCAAAGCTCGAGTTGAGGCTCTTGGCAATTACTCAGATATCGACTTGGTTTTCGGTCATAACGATGACATGGCCATTGCTGCCTATGATGCCATCTCGAAGAAGAGTATGAGTGAGGCGAGGAGAATAAAGTTTATAGGGATTGATGCTATTGTAGGTGTAGATGCTGTGTTGGATGGCAGGCTTACAGCTTCTTTCCTCTATCCTCCAGGAGGGGAATTTGTCATACAGACGGCCATGAAGATACTTCATGGGGAGGCCGTGGATAAATCCTACACCTTAAATTCTGAAACTGTTGATGCGAGTAATGCCGCAATTCTTAAGTCGCAGTCAACGCAGATTCTTTCGTACCAGAAGCACATCAACGACCAAAGGAGACGGATTTCAGACATTCAGGGAGCCTATTTAACTATGAAGACTTCCTTTAGGCTTATGTCAGTTCTCTTGGCTTTTTTCTTCGTTCTTGGTGGAATCGTGGCATTCTTGACCATAAAAATGGTCAAGAAGAATGGAGAGCTTTCCGCCCAGTATCAGGAGATTGAGCGAAAGTCGGAAGAACTTGTAGCCCAAAATAGTAGAGTGGAATATGAAACAAACAGAAAACTTCAGTTCTTCACCAATCTGACCCATGAAATCCGTACGCCTCTGACCCTGATACTTAATCCACTTGATAAAATTTCTAAGAATGTGAAGGACCCGCTCATTCAAAAAGATATATGGACTATCCAGCGGAATGCCCAGCATCTTCTCAAGATAGTGAATCAGATCCTTGATTTCAGAAAGGTGGACAACAATAAGATGGGTCTTAATGTATCGGAAGTTGATATTGTATCATTTACCAATGAGGTGCTTAAGTATTTCGAGGCATATGCCGAGAGTGAAAAAATAATCTATAAATTCAGTTCTGATATCCCTTCTCTGAATCTGTGGATAGATACCGACAAGATTGAACAGGTACTTATAAATCTGATATCCAATTCGTTTAAGAATCTCAAACGATATGGTATCATCACTGTAAGGATTATGGACAATGTCGATTCGGTGATCATTGAGATCCATGACAACGGAAGAGGAATCAGTAAAGAAAACCAAGTTCATATCTTCGACAGGTTCTATTCTGTCGGCCAAGAGACTTCTCATGGTATCGGAATCGGCCTCCACCTAACGAAGGAATATGTCGAGATGCATGGCGGAACTATTAAGGTGGAGAGTGAGGTGGACAAATTTACATCTTTCTATATTGAACTTCCGAAAGGTAAAAAACATCTGCCTGCCGACGTGAAATTTGATCTTGCATACAAAGACAAAGATATTCCAGAAAACTCGGAGAGTGATGTGACAATCAAAGAATTGTTGTCCAAGAAATACGATGAAACGCTACTGATAGCTGAGGATGAAGACGAAATTAGGGAATATCTCAAGGAGGAACTCTCGGCCAACTTTAGTGTGATAGCAGTACATGACGGACTTGAGGCGATGAAGAAAGTTGTGGATGAAAATGTGGCTATTGTCCTGAGTGATGTCCTGATGCCTCAAATTAACGGATTTCAGCTCTGTAAGAATATAAAGACCAATATTGCGACATGTCATATTCCTGTCGTTTTGCTCACAGCGCTCACCGACGATACCCAGAGAATTTACGGAATAGCAGAAGGTGCTGACGAGTATATTAGGAAACCATTTGACATACGATACCTGAAAGCCAAGCTTATCAGAATTATGGAAGAGCGCAAGAACATGCAAAAACATCTTTTCGGTGGAGAAGGCTCATTCGTGAAGAAGATGCAAGAGTTCCAGTGCGCGGACAATATCTTCAGAGACAAGCTCATGGTGCTTCTAGACCATAATTATACGGACTCAGACTTCAACATTGAATCCATGAGTGGAGGCCTCGGAATGTCGAGGGTGCAAATATACAGAAAGATTAAAGAGATTTTCGGCATCGCTCCAACGGACCTTCTTAAAAGGTATCGCCTAAGCAAGGCGGCGGAAATGTTTAGGGCGGGAGCGACACAGATTAGTGAGGTGGCTTATTCTACGGGCTTCTCGTCACCAGCCTATTTCAGCCATTGCTTCAAAGAAGTCTACGGAAAGTCTCCTTCCGAATATATGGCCCATTGATGCTTTAAACAAACGTTTCCCTTAGTGCGCCGCAAGTTATATCAGGCTTCTACGGAGGGAATGGAACCTTGAATGTGTCACAGGAAGCCAATATCTGAGGTGCGCGTTGCCCGTTCGGCCGCTCGTCGGTGCGATAAGTGCGATAGGATCTGAGGTGGAACGGGAGCTTATGCCCGGGAATGAGAAATGGCGCTCTTGTAGACCAAGAGCGCCATTTCTCATTTTTTTGCCGGAGGTCCTGTCCCGAAGGATGCCGGGCGGGAGCCTTGGACTTTGCCTTCCTTAGAGAACGCTTGGAAGTATGCCCTGGGCGTGGAGGAAGGCGTTAACTGCTACCGTCGTGAAGCAGAGCCAGATGAGGGCTGCAACTACTACACCGATGACCTTAAGCCTCTTCATCCAAATCTGGTTGTCCCAGCCGATGGTCTGGAACATGCTCCAGAATCCGTGGGTGAGATGCAGGAAAATCGCGCAGAACCAGATGATGTAGATTGCGAGAACCCACCAGCTGGAGAAGGTCTTTTCAAGAAGCATGTAAGGGTTTTCAGCCTCTCTTCCGGTGAACTCCATCAGCTGCATGTGAGCCCAGAAATGGGTGAGATGGAAGAAGATGATCCCGAGGATGACGATGCCCAGCACGAGCATATTCTTCGAAGACCAAGAGTCAGTTCTGGCGCGGCTTGCCACCTCGTAACGCTTCACACCTCCGCGAGCCTCGTAATTGAGGTAGGAAAGGTAGATGCCGTAGATGATGTGGACAAGGATTCCGAGGGCCAGGACAGGGACCATGATCGTGATGACGGCGGTGGACATGAAGTCACATCCTGCCGCGAAGACTCCATCGCCGGCACTCATAAGTTTGTCGGGATCTACATTGCCCCAAGTGCCCTTGAATGAATCGATAACGGAAAAGAAGTTGATGGTTCCGTGGAGAAGCAGGAAGATGACGAGAAATGCGCCGCTGACTGCCTGAATGAATTTCTTCCCGATCGAAGAACGGAAAAAGCTTGCCATATCGTTGATTAAAGTTTTGTCCGAGTAATGTTTACGTTGGGCAAATATAGTCTCTTTCTTGCAAGTTTCATAATATTTCGATAATTTTGTTTCTGCTTATAAATCATTTAAAAGCACTTAACAAATGTATAGAAGGGTACTTTTGAAGCTCAGCGGAGAAAGCCTCGGAGGAAGGGCCGGGAAGGGCTTGGACACCCAGGCGCTTGATGCATATGCTTCCGAGATAGCCGAAGCCGCCAAGGCCGGCCTCCAGATAGCCATTGTCAACGGCGGCGGGAACATCTTTCGCGGCCTGCAGGGAGTAGGAAAGGGTTTCGACAGGGTTGACGGGGACAAGATGGGCATGTTGGCGACCGTAATCAATTCGCTTGCCCTCTCCATGTTTATTAAGGATCATGGGGTAGAGGCCAAGGTGTTTACTGCGACCCC
Organism: Bacteroidales bacterium UBA7258; assembly: GCA_002472565.1. Classification (GTDB taxonomy): domain Bacteria; phylum Bacteroidota; class Bacteroidia; order Bacteroidales; family UBA932; genus Cryptobacteroides. The sequence goes on from DKSK01000011.1 coordinate 101,783, forward strand.
GATGGAGCCTATCGCCAAATATTATATGAGGGATGATGCCGTTAAGGTGCTGGAGGAAGGCGGAGTGGCCCTCATTTCCGGCGGTACCGGCAATCCTTTTTTCACCACGGACAGCGGCGCGGCGCTCAGGGCCTTGGAGATCAAGGCGGACGCCCTGCTGAAGGGCACCAGGGTGGACGGAGTTTATACGGCCGACCCGGAGAAGGATCCTACGGCTCAGAGATACGATGAGCTGACTTTTGACGAGGCCATGGAGAAGCACCTCAAGGTTATGGATCAGACGGCCTTCGCCCTCTGTGGCGAGGGAAAGATGCCGGTAATCGTCTTTGACATGAATTGCAGAGGAAATCTCACGAGGCTGCTAAAGGGTGAAAAGGTCGGGACTTTGGTCAACGTTTAGAATCCCCTGGTAGAATAAGGTATGTATTATAGGCCCCGGTAAGAAGTGCCGGCGGAGGGTACCGGAATTATTGACAACAGACTAAAATTGAAATACCATGCTAACACCAGACGCAAAGAAGATCATCAGCGACTCTGACGAGGAGATGCAGATGGCAGTCAACTACCTCGAAGAGGATCTCAAGACCTACAGGGTAGGCAAGGCCAACCCGACGGTCATGGCCAACGTCATCGTGATGTACTACGGAGTTCCTACTCCAGTGACTCAGGTGGCCTCAGTCACCGCCCCGGATGCAAGAACCATAGCCATACAGCCATGGGAAAAGAAGATGATTCCACTCATCGAGAAGGCCATCATGGATGCCAATATCGGCCTGACTCCACAGAACAACGGTGAGGTGATCCGCTGCAACGTACCGCCTCTCACTGAGGATCGCCGTAAGGAGCTCGTGAAGAAGGCCAAGGCCGCGGGCGAAGAGGCGAAGGTTACCGTGAGGAACAGCCGCCGTGACGGAATCGAAAAGTTGAAGAAGGCCCAGAAAGCTTCTCTCATCACCGAAGATGCCGAAGCGGAAGCCGAGGACGAGATGCAGAAGGTGACTGACAAGTACACCAAGATGGTGGACGAACTTGTCGGAGCCAAGGAGAAGGACATCATGACCGTCTGAACCGGAAAAACATTACGGCGGCCTCTCCGAGAGAGGAATCGAGAGAAAGCCGTCATGAGTGTTTGATTTAAGGAAAATTTACTTAAATTTGCGATAGAAAGTCTGGAAAAAGACAATGAGCAAGCGATTTTACTTCTACGCATCTTATTATTACTATTATCAGTCAAGATAATGGTCCGGAGCGTAGTGTAAGTCGAAAGATACAGCGTCGAATATAGCAGGCCGCCCGGAATTTTTCGGACGGCCATTTTTATTGAATGAAAATGACAAGGGTGGCGATACAGGGATTCTCGGGCTGCTTCCACGAGGAGGCGGCTAGAAAGTTCTACAAGGAGACCCTGGACATAGAGCCTGAGATTGTGGAATGCCCGACCTTCGAAGGCCTTTTCCGCTCCATGGAACAAGGGGAGGCGGATGCGGCCGTGATAGCCATCGAAAATACGAGCTCCGGCGGGCTGCTCCAGAATTTCGAGCTGCTCAGAAAGCATCCATACAAAATCAAGGGGGAGGTCTATCTCCGCATCAGCCAGAATCTCATGGCCCTGCCCGGTCAGAAAATAGAAGACATCAGGGAGGTGAGGACTCACTACATGGCCATAAACCAGACCCGCCTCTTCTTCGAGAAAAAGCCATGGATTAAAGTCATGGAAAGCGAAGACACCGCAAAAAGTGCAGCAGACGTAGCAAGAGGTCACCTGATGGGAGTAGGCGCCGTGGCTTCTGAATTTGCCTCGAAGCTCTACGGCCTTGAAATCCTCGCTCCCGACATCGAGACCTACAAGCAGAATTTCACCAGATTCCTCATCCTCGACGATGAGGTGACCGTCCCCGAAGAAGCCATAGACAAGGCCAGCATATGTTTTACCCTGCCCCACTCCCCAGGCTCCCTCGCCCACGTTCTGACGATACTATCCTTCTATGACATGAACCTGACGAGAATCCAGTCCCTCCCTATCCCGGGGCATGAGTGGCAATATTTCTTCTACGTGGACATAAAATTCCAGAGCTATAAGCGTTACGTCCAGGCGCTTGCGGCGGTGCGTCCGCTTGTGGATGACTTCAATATTCTGGGCGAATATCCTGCGGCAATATGATAATAAGACCTGCAAAGAGGACCGGAAGCGTCCAGGAGTATTATTTCTCCAGAAAGAATAAGGAAATGGCGGCCCTGAATGCCGGAAGAACGGAAAAGGGGCTGGACAAGATAGTGAATCTCGGCATAGGCGCCCCGAACGGCATGCCGCCGGAGGCTGCGATTGTCGCTCTCGTCGAGGCGGCCCGCCAGAAAGGCAACCACGCCTACCAGAGCTACACCGGCCTCCCTCAGCTCAGGGAAGCCTTCGCCAAGTGGTACGAGAGATACTACGGCGTGACCCTCGACCCGTCTTGCGAAATCCAGCCGCTGGTCGGTTCTAAGGAGGGCATCCTCCTGATTTCCCTGGCCTTTCTCGACAAGGGCGACAAGGTGCTCGTCCCGGATCCCGGCTATCCTACCTATACCTCGGCTTCTAAGCTGACGGAGGCGGAAATCCTTACCTATGACCTTACGGAGGAGTGTGGCTGGCTCCCGGATTTCGAGGCCATCGAGAAGATGGACCTCGACGGGGTCAAGATTATGTGGACGAATTATCCCCACATGCCGACCGGGGCGAGGGCCACTCCGGAACTCTTCCAGAAGATAACGGACTTCGCCAGGAAGCACGGAATCCTCGTCGTCAACGACAATCCATACAGTTTCATCTTGAACGACAGGCCTCTCTCCATATTGGCGGCGGAGGGAGCAAAAGATTGCTGCCTTGAGCTTAATTCCCTCTCGAAGGCCCACAACATGAGCGGTTGGCGTATCGGAATGGTGGCGGGCGCGGCCGATCTCATAGCCGAAGTCCTGAAAGTCAAGAGTCAGATGGATTCGGGAATGTTCAAGCCGCTCCAGCTTGCCGCCGTGGAGGCTCTCGGCCAGGGGCCGGAATGGTTCCGGGACTTGAATGAAGAATATAGGAGGCGCAGGGTGGAGGCCGGAAAGATTATGGACCTCGTCGGAGCCCGCTATGACCATGATTCGGCCGGCCTCTTCCTTTGGGGCAGGGTCGGCGCTGACAACAAGCTGCTCGGAGGCACGGACCCGGCCAAGACTCTCGGAGAGAGGGTTTCGGACAGGATTCTCTATGACGCGGGAGTCTTCATCACGCCTGGTTTCATCTTTGGCCGGAACGGCAGGGACTACATCAGGATTTCGCTCTGCTCCGACTGTGACGTGTACAGGGAGGCCTACAAGAAAATAAGCGCCCTGCTCTGAGTCCCCATGAACATGAAAATCAAGATACAATGATAGTCGGAATTATAGGAATCGGCCTCATAGGAGGCTCCATGGCCATAGACCTGAAGAGAAGGGGCTATGCCGAAAAGGTGCTGGGCGTCGAGAAGGAGCCTGTCAACGCCGAAGCCGCCCTGCGTATCGGCCTTGTGGACGAGGTCGTCGGGGTTGAGGACTGCATAGACCGCAGCGACCTCATAGTAATCTCCATCCCGGTCGGGGCGGCCGTCAAGCTGCTGCCCCAGGTTCTGGACCGCTTCAAGGGAAAGGGCTATGACGACAAAATCGTGATAGACACCTGCTCGACCAAGAGCCAGATAACCCGCAGTGTCCATTACCACCCTTACAGGGGCCGTTTTGTCGCCACCCACCCAATGGCCGGGACCGAATATTCAGGTCCATGGGCTGCGGAACCGAATCTCTTCGACGGAAGAGCCGTCATCTTCGCCAATGCGGAAGAGTCTGACCCTAAGGCTCTCGCCATCGTCGAAGGTCTCTATGACACCTTGAACATGAGGCCTACCTACATGAACGCCGACAATCATGACGTCCATGTGGCCTATGTCTCCCATATTTCCCATGTGACCAGCTTCGCCCTCGCCCTGACCGTCCTGGACAAGGAAAAAGACGAAAAGCATATCTTCGATCTGGCTTCCGGAGGCTTTTCTTCGACAGTCAGACTGGCGAAGAGTTCAGCCGATATGTGGGTGCCCATCCTGACCCAGAACAGGGACAACGTCCTTCGCGTAATCGACACCTACATCGACAAGATGAAGCTGTTCAGGGAAGCCATCGCCAATTATGACGAAAAGGCGATAGCAGAGCTGATCTGCGAGGCCAACAAGATAAAGAAGATAATCAGATAGACATATTATGACAAGACCATTGGACATCGCCCCCGTTTCCGAATGGGGCTTTTTCCCTCAGGGACAGATGCCGCTCCTGATAGCGGGTCCTTGCAGCGCTGAGTCGGAGATGCAGGTCATGATGACCGCAAGAGGACTGAAACAGTTGGGCGTCAACGTTTTCCGCGCCGGGATATGGAAGCCGCGCACCCATCCGGGGAGTTTCGAAGGTGTAGGGACTCCGGGGCTGAAGTGGCTCCAGAAGGTCCAGAAGGAACTCGGCATGAAGGTCTGCACCGAGGTAGCCAGCGAGAGGCATGTCTTCGAATGCGTCAAGCACGGGATAGATATGGTGTGGATAGGTGCCAGGACCAGCGCCAATCCTTTCCTTATGCAGGAAATCGCGGACGCCCTGCGTGACACCGACATGCCGGTGCTCATCAAGAACCCGGTCAACCCGGACATCGACCTCTGGGTGGGAGCCCTCGAGAGAATCAACCAGGCAGGCATCAGGAAGCTGGGCGTAATCCACCGCGGCTTCTCCACCAACGAAAAGATACTCTACCGCAACGAACCGGGCTGGCAGACCGCCATCGAGCTCCGCAGCCGTTACCCTCAGATGGTCTTCTTCGCCGATCCTTCCCATATGGGCGGGGACAGGAAGTATCTTCGCGAACTGTCCCAGAGGGCCCTTGATCTGGGCCTTGACGGACTCATGGTCGAGAGCCATTGCGACCCGAGCTGCGCCATGAGCGATGCGAAGCAGCAGCTTACTCCTGAGGACCTCGGTAAATTGGTAAAGGAGCTGGTGGTCCGCAAGCCAAGTTCGGACAATCAGGAATATCGTGAGGGTATTGACCAGCTGCGTGCCCAGATCGACGTGCTGGATGAAAATCTGCTTTTCACCTTGAAGTCGAGGATGGCCGTGTCGGAGAAGATCGGCCGCTACAAGAGAGAACACAATGTCGCCATTATTCAGACTTCGCGGTGGGACAATGTCTTGGCTGACATGGTTGAGAAGGGGAAGGCCTACGGTCTGGGCCAGAAATTCATCGAGGCTGTTTTCAATGCCATCCATGACGAGTCCGTCGCCGTCCAGAACGACATTCTTGCAGATGGTAAGGAATAGCGCGGCTCGGCTTAGATGCAAAGAGGCCAACTCACTTTTGAGTCAGCCTCATATTTTTTGCCTGTTTTTGGTCGGGGAAGGGATACCCTCCAGGGGGCTCCACCCCCGGACAAGGGCAGGGGGAGGGGCCCGTTGGATACAAGTTCCCGCGACAGCGGGGACGAAGGAGACAATGGGAGGGGCCGGAACGGAGCGAAGCGAAGTGGAGTCCCCCTGGAGGGTATCCCTTCCCCGACATATGTGACGATAGGGGCCATTAACTTGGCAGGGTAAGAGCAAAAATGGCCATTTTTGACTTTACCGGTCCACTCGCATGGACCCCTATGAGCATCAAGGAACAAAAAAGAGGCTGACCTAAGTCAATTTGACTTTTTGGTCAGCCTCCTCATTTTATAAGTTTAAGAAAGATCAGCGCTAATTCTTGAGGAAGTGGCGCAGGGCGTCTCCAAGTGTCTTTTCGAAAATTTCCTTCTCGTTGTCCGACAGGAAATAAACCTCGATAGGAACCTGGAACATCCTCTCTTTCAGGGCTTCAGGGACTCTCTTGTAGTCCCTTACTCGCTGGCTGTCCTTCTCTGTCGTTGCAACCACTGCTGTCGGCCAGCTTTGAGTAGCCTGAAGAATATGCTTCATGTCCGAGCCGGAGTACTTGTGGTGGTCAGCGAAGCCGAAACGCTTTACGATACGGTATTTGTCGCTGAGATAGCGCCTGAGAGGAGTGTCCTTGGCGATGCCGGTGAAAAGGATGACGTATTTGGAGTAGATGTATCTCTTGTCGGCGGTATCAGGAAAGACCGGAGTAGGCTCGATGTAATTGATGGTCGTGAAAAGAATCGTGATTTTTTTCCCTTTCTTGTCCACGGCTGTGCAAGTCTCAGGATCAAAGTCTGAAAAATGCATGCTTCGGATCATCTTCGTCCTTTCCCAGTCCTCCATGTAGGCAGGACATTTCGTGACAAGGATGATGTCAGCGTCATGGAGTCTTTCCGGCAAATCGCGGAGCCTTCCGAAAGGGAGAAGTTTATCCTTATAAACAGGTCTGTTGTAGTCGACCAGGATTATGTTGAAGTCTGCCTTGAGGGTCCTGTACTGGAAGGCGTCATCGAGGACTATAAGGTCGGAAGGGGGAAAGTTGTTGTCCTTGCACCTTTTGGTCCTCTTGTTCTTTACCTGGAGTTTTTCAGGATGAGCGAGAAAGTCGCAGCCCTCGATTCTCGGTCTGTCTACCGCAACCGTAACCTCAGGATATTTCTTCTTGATCTGGACAGGTTCGTCTCCGTAGAAAGAGGCGCTTCCGTTAATAGGGACTTGCTGGAAGCCGAAACTCTTGCGTTTGTGGCCCCTCGAAAGAACGGCAATATTTTTGTCAGACCAGTCCTCGCTGGCGAGGAGAGTCTTCAGAATCATCTCTGTGTGAGGGGTTTTGCCGGTCCCGCCTGCCGTAATGTTGCCTACGCAGATTGTCGGGACATCACTCTTATACGATTTCCACACGCCGCTGTCGTAAAGGGCGTGGCGAACTTTTAGAGTAAGATAATATGGAGCTAATAGTAACTTCTCCAGCATAGCTGGCAAATTTAGCAATAATTCTGAAAATTTTCCCGAAATTTCTCGCCTTTTGAAAACCCCTGCCTCCCAGGGAACTCAGAGAGTACGTTGCTCCCCACTGTTCGCGGGCGCTATCCCGCGGTCCCGCTTAGAATCGGAAGGTGAAGTGCGAGAGGCTGCAGGGGCCCGAGGTGGCGGGAATCAGCCTGCCGGAGACGGCGGATTCGGAGAGCTTCAGCAAACTCTCGGCGGCATGTTCCGGAGACCATTCCCAGTGGAGGGTCTGATAGGCTTTAGCGCCGAGGGCGTAGATTTCTTCGGGCCGCCTTGCCAGACGCAGGACTTCCGAATTCAGGGAACGCTGGCTGCATGACCTGAAAATCAACCCGTTATACCCGTCCTTTATCAGGTATGGCACCGAACCGATTCTGTCTGCCGCGACCACGCCACAACCCGCGGCCATGGCCTCATTAAGCACCGCACCCCAGCCCTCCTGACGAGTGCTGGTAAAGATGAAGACATGACTTCTTCTCATCCTCTCAACAACCTCCCGGTTAGGAATATTCCCGAGGAGGCTTACCCGGTCTTGAACTCCGAGGTCGGAAATCAGCCTTTCGACAGCCCCCAGCCTGTCTCCGCTCCCTATCATCTCCAGACTGAAATCGCAGCCCTTCTCTTTCAGAAATGCTGCAAGGCGGACGGCCATCTCGGGCCTTTTCCAGTCGATCATCCTGGAGCACCAGAGGATGCGCATCCCGCCAGCCCGCTTTTTCTCTGCTTCATATTCTTTAAGGTCAAAGTCTTCTGTGCCAGGAAAATAGCCCCACTTCAGACACTTTCCGCGGAAGGCCCCCATGAGGTTATAGTCCCTTGCCGCGAAGGCGCTTGCGCAGAGGAGCCAGGCAGGCTTTCCCTTGAATTTGGCAAAGTCGGAGCGGCATTTTTTCAGATAAGACGGCTTCGGGAAGCCGGTCCGGGTAGTCTTCAGCAGGCGTTCGCTGTAAAGAAAGACAACTTGGCCGCGCTCAAGCCGTGAGGAATACCATTTTTCATCTGCGGGTCCGGCTATCACCACATCCGAAGTCATGGCAAGTTCCTCCGCCTTCTTTTCCTCTTCACCTCCGAGGTAGGCCTTGACGAGATAGGGCTTGTCGGAATAGTCCGGATAACCTGAGTCGGCGAAACTCTTGGGCATTGGCTCTGTAGCGACGAATTTGTAGGCATCCCCCAGGAGGGAATAGAGCTCATCGGCCACGGGAACTTGGTGATGGTTGATGAAGTTGGTGTAGAAGGTAAGCGTCATTTCTTAAGCTTTCGCATCAGCCCCTTGAAGAAGCTGAATTTGTAGATGAAGACTATTATCGCCAGACCGGAGAGGAAGATTAGGTAACTGCATACTACGGCCCAGGCGGCTCCGGATGCTCCCCATCTCCCTATCATATAGGAATATAGCCATATGCACACGAGGCTTCCGATAACTTTGTTGAGGAAGGTGATTTTTGTCATGCCGGCCGCCTCGACAACTTGCGAGCAGGCGTAGAAGATGCATGAAGAAATTGCCGAGAGGGACAGGATTTTCACGTAGGGCAGAGAAGCGTCGTACCTTCCTGCGGTGAGCAGATGGACGAGAATCGGCGAGAAAAGCAGGAAGACGGTGGCGATGACCGAGACCACGGCGGCCTGGAGGCCGATGAATTTTACGCAGGTTCCGAATTTCCCTTCGCTCACTGATTTGAATATGTCAGGAGAGAAGGTGTCGCTGATTGCGTTCGAGAAGATGTTGAGGTAGCGGGCGAAAGAGTAGCCGACTGAATAGATTCCGAGCACTTCGATCGCCACGGTCTCTTCCAGGCAGACCTTGTCATAACCCTTGGAAAAGAATTCCAGCATGGCGGAAGCCACCAGAGGGGTGCAGAAGGTCAGCATGGCCTTGAAGTCGGACTTGCTTACTTTTATGGAAAGGTATTTTCTCTGGTCTTTGAAGACCAGAATGAACATCAGCATCGGCCCTATGAGAGAGCCCAGCATCCTTCCGAGGGCGCCCATTTTGAAGAGGGCGACGAAGACCAGGGCCGTGCCGGTGGTGAAGGCCATGTTGACGATGTTCAGCTTGAGGTAGGCCTTGCTCTGCCTCTGCATCTTCAGGTCGACGCAGCGGAGACTGTAGAAATTGATGAACCAGCATGGCAGGACGGCCAGGATGCCATATGGGAGGAAGGGCAGGTCGGAGTTGTCGTTGAAACGAGTGTAGACGGCCAGGACGGCTATGGCCATGGCCATGAGAATCAAGGAGAAATAGAGAAAGGTCTTCGTCATCATGGCCCTTAGCCTGTCTCTTCCAGCCTCGTCAGTTCTGAAGAACATCCTCTGGTAGTAGTGGAGGCTCATGAATATGACGAAAGGGGAGATGAGGTAGTTGAAAGATGTGTAATAGCCTATGATGGCGTAGTCTTTCGGGGAGAGGAATTTTGCGAAGACCGGGTTGGCCAACACCGTCACTATCATCGGTATCAGCGAGGCCCCGAAATAGTCCGCCATGTTTTTCATGTACGGCTTGTATTTGTCTATCAGTTCCCTGGCTCTCAATTTTCTTCCCTTTGGCCGTCAAATTTACCACAATTTCCCCGATGAAAAGACTATTCCGCCGGATTTTGAGTAATTTTACGCAAATAATGACTTTGACATGAGGATTCTGGCCATAGCGGACGACATAGGAGTAACGGCGCCTGGAATCGTGGCGGAGAGGCTGCTCTGCGCCATGCAGGAAAAATGCGAGGTGGAGGTCGTGACCTGTGAATACTCTCGCTCTCAAACTCTTCCGCAAATCCGCAACGTCCATGTCTCCGGCCAGGTCTTCGGCAATCTGAAGATCCGCCGCAGAGCAGTTCAGTGGTCGATCAGCCTCTTTTCGCGGAATCCTTTCGACCAAATGCGCAGGTGTAGTCTCCTCCGCGGACTGGAAGGCGGCTATGACGTCATCCTTGGCTTCTGCTACGGCTATTATCTCCTAGGCCTGAGCCTCGGTACTTATGCGAAAAAGGTCTTCGGAGCCCCTCTGGCGGAATATTTCATAGATGCCATCCCTTCTCCTCTTGGCTGGATTCCGGACGGAAGGTATAGAAAATCCATGGGGAAAATGGTCGCGCGGGGGCTCTCTCAGGCCGATGGCCTTCTTTCCTCCAATGCGAAAATGCTTGGGTATCAGCGCGGCTTCGCCCCTGCCGGTCTTCCTTCGGACTATATCTATACTCCCTGCCTCGGGGACAAGGTGGTCCGCTACCCTCGCGAGGGGGCGGATGGAAAATTCATCTTCCTCTTCACTGGTTCTGTCTACGGTCCCCGCAGGCTTAACTATCTTTTCGGAGCTTTCCGCAAACTGCTTCAAGAAAGGCCTGACTGCGAAATCCGCTTCGTCGGTACTCATGACATAGAGGCCCGCCTGGATGAACTTGAGCCGGAAGTCCGCGCCAAAGTCAAAGTTTTCCCCAGAACCGGTGACCTCACCCCTTATTATATGGCGTCGGGGGCCTTGCTGGACATTGATGCCGATCTCCCGGACGATGTCTTCCTCTCGTCTAAAATCACGAATTATATCCTGGTAGACAGACCGATAATCTCCGAAACAGGCCCGCATTCGGAGTCCCGCCGCCTTTTCGCCGGTCTGGACTCTGTGAGAGAGTGCGGACATTCTTCTGAAGAATTGTTTTCCGCAATGAAAGCCGTCTGCGACCGTACTGAACCCTACGACTATTCGGAGCGGGAAGCCCTCGCAAGGCTTCTCTCGCTGGATGTGAACTCGGAAAAGCTGCTGGCTTTTCTCTGCCGCTTAGCGGGGAAAACCCACGTCTGAGACCGCGCCCGCCGCTTATTTAGCCGTCTCAAGGATGATTTTCCGTTCCTGAGCGGCGGCCTCCTCCAGGCTGAAGTCCAGAAGCGGAGACTCTGGCCGCGGCTTGTTGAGGTAGGAAACAGCCCGCTCTGCAAAGCGCACGATGAAGTCCGCGCCTTCAGGAACGAGATCCTCTTCGCGCAGCACCTCCTTCATCCCGCCGACCTTGGAGGCGACGACATTCGCCCCACAGGCCAGGGCTTCCACTGGAACCAGCCCGAAACCCTCGTTCTTGCTCGGCATGACCACGAGATCTATGCAGTTGTACAGGTCCGGCATCGCCCCGGCGGCCTGATTCCCCCAGAATCTGCACTCAAGCCCCTCGGCCTTCATTCCTGCTTCGACCTCGCCCCTGAGCTTGCCATCGCCTATCACCCAGAAACATAGCGGGGAAGGGCGGCGTTTCTGGATAGTGGCGAAAAGTTCCGGCAGAAGCCCGGCGTTCTTTACTGGTACCAGATTGCCGACGAAGGCGGTCACCTTTTTCCCTTCGACCCCCTTCTCTCTCCTCAGCTTCGCCCTCTGGGCATCTCCGTAGCGGCGGAATACCTCTCTGTCGACCCCGAGGTAGACTATTGACTTTTCCGGCCCGCGCAAGATTTCTTCGGACTTGTCGAGCAGCTGGCGGCTCACGAAAATGTTCTTGTCTGCTCCTGCCATGACTTTTCTCGTAAGCCTCATGCAGGCCGCTATTTTCCATGGGTGGCTGTGGATGTCGGAGCCATGCCAGGTCACGATGAAAGGTACTCCATGGCGCCTTTTCACCCTGAGTCCTAGCATCCCCGGAATCAGCGACTGACAGGAAAGGAGGTCGAAATCCTTGAAGATGTCGGTGTACATCCCTATGAGATAGTCAGTTATCGCCATGCTGAGATGCAGCTTATAGTAGAGCAGATTGTCCGTCAGGGAGAAGGGGTACCAGAGAATTCTCACCTTCATCCCCTCGAAGGAGGCGGAATCTTCTCCGAGCCTAGGCGCAGGGGGCATGCCCAGGACCTTTCTCGCGAGGGAGGCCGGCAGGGTGTCGAAGGCCGTGAGGCAGAAGACTTCTACCTCGAGATCGGGGCTGGCGGAAAGAGCTTTGGCCATGCCAAGGCTGGCGTTCATGTAGCCCTTCCGGTCGGAGAGATCTCCGTATATTATTATTGCTATTCTCTTCATGATATCTATACAAATGTAGTAAATTATATTGCTATATTTGAAGATAGAAACGAAGTGGAATAAAGAAAAAGTGGGTACATGGAAAAGAAGAAAAGGCTTCTGCAGATAAATGTGACGGCCAATTGGGGCTCGACCGGCCGTATAGCCGAAGAAATAGGCCGTCTTGCCCTGGCCCAGGGCTGGGAAAGCTGGATTGCGTGCAGGGACGGAGCCTTCGGAGAACAGGCAGGGGGAGGCCCCGCGCCGAGCGCCTCCACCCTCATCAGGGTCGGAGGCAAGCTCTCTCACAGCCTCCACTACCGTCTGGGACGCATCTTCGACTGCGAAGGCCTCTGCTCCAGGCTTGCCACCCACTCCCTCGTCCGGAAAATCAAGGCGATCGGCCCGGATATCGTCCAGATCCATAATATTCATGGGGCATGGATAAATTATCCCATCCTTTTCCATTACCTCAAGAAGTCCGGCATTCCCGTCGTCTGGACCTTCCATGACTGCTGGCCCTTCACAGGCCATTGCGCCCATTTTGACGGTATAGGCTGTGGCAGATGGAAGGTATATTGCCATGACTGTCCTAACCTCGGCGGCTATCCACGGACCAGATTTGACGGATCGCTGCGGAACTTTCTGAAGAAGGAAAAGGCCTACGGCTCCATGGACAATCTCTTCATAGTGAGCGTATCGCGATGGCTGGAGGGCTTCATCGAAGACTCCTTTCTCGACGGGCATGGCCATATGACCATCCATAACGGGATTGACCTGAAAGATTTCACTCCTCTTCCCTTGCGGCTTTTCGGCCAGGAAAAACCGGTAGTTCTGGGAGTGGCTTCGGTGTGGGATGAGAAGAAGGGACTCTCCGACCTCTCCGCCCTGAGCCATCATGAAGACATAAAGGTCGTGGCCGTCGGCGTGTCCGAAGAGCTGCGGAAGAATCTTCCATCCAGCCTCATCTGCCTTCCGAGAACGACCGGAAAGAGGGAACTTGCCGAAATCTATTCTTCGGCCGATGTCTTCGTGAATCCTACTTATGAGGACAACTTCCCGACCGTGAACATTGAAGCGCTCGCCTGCGGAACCCCCGTCGTGACCTATAGGACCGGTGGAAGCCCGGAAGCCTTGACTCCCGAAACGGGAAAGGTGGTGGAGAAGGGCGATGTGGAAGGTCTCTATGCGGCTGTCATCTCTCTGACGGGCCGTCCTGGAGTGGAAAGGAAGCTTCAGAGGGATAAGTGCGCGGCAAGAGGCAGACTCTTCGGAGCAGGGGAGAGGTTCCGTGAATATTTGAATCTTTACGCCTCTCTCATGGGAGGCCGGAAGGTGGAGACTTCCTCCGAGCCTTAGATATAACGCCTTGTCCTGACTTCAGACATTGTAGACGTTGGCCGATTCCTCGAGAGGGGTGTCTCCCCAGCGGTCTGCGATGTAGTCCAGCGTCTTCACCACTTCGTCCGGATCCTGCGTGGTTACCAGCTTGATCCTGGTGTCCTTGAAATCAGGCAGTCCCTTGAAATAGCAGCTGAGGTGGCGCCTCATCTCATAGACACCCCTCGTCCGCCCCTTGTATTGGAGCGAAAGCGCGAAATGGCGTTTTGCGAGCTTGACCCTTTCCCGGACCGGCAGCGGAGGCAGAAGCTCCCCTTTGTCCAGGAAGCTCCTCATCTCCATGAAGATCCAAGGATGGCCGAATGAGGCCCTTCCCACCATGATTCCGTCCACCCCATATCTGTCGAAGGCCTCCCTGGCCTTCTGCGGCGTCGTGATGTCTCCGTTCCCGATGATAGGAATCTTCATGCGTGGATTGGCCTTGACTTCTCCTATCAGGCTCCAATCCGCCTCTCCCCTGTACATCTGGCAACGTGTCCTTCCATGGATTGTCAGGGCCTTTATCCCGACATCCTGAAGCCTTTCCGCAAGGGAAACGATGATTTTGCTCTCCTCGTCCCAGCCCAGCCTCGTCTTCACGGTGACAGGCTTGCGCACGGCCTCGACTATGCGGGAAGTGATCATGACCATCTTGTCCGGATCCTTCATCATCCCCGAGCCGGCCCCTCTGTTGGCGATTTTGGTGACCGGGCAGCCGAAATTAATGTCGATGAGGTCGCAGCCGTAGCCCCCGGCGATTTCGTCGGCGTGGTCGGCCATTTCTGCCGCCTTCACCATGGCGTCAGGATCGCTGCCATAGATCTGGATGCCTATGGGCGCCTCTCTTTCCTCGGTCTTCATTTTGGCTATGGCGCTCTCGGCGTCTCGGATGAGCCCGTCGGAGGAGACGAACTCGGTGTAGACGGCGCTCGCCCCGCATTCCTTGCAGATGAGCCTGAAGGAAGGGTCCGTCACGTCCTCCATAGGGGCGAGAAGGACCGGCATCTGCCCGAGGTCTATGTCTTCTCCGATTTTCATTGAAGCCTGATTTCCGATATTGATTGCAGCCGACGCTATGGTCGGAAAGTGCAAATTTAAGGATTCGGGCTCAGATTTTGCAGCTTTTTCCTATATTTGAACAAATATTTTAATTCTATGGGGAAGTCTATAAAGACAGTTGCGGTTCTGACTTCCGGAGGCGATGCCCCTGGAATGAACGCCTGCATAAGGGCGGTCACCAGAACTGCCATATATAACAGCATGAAGGTCTACGGGATCTACAGAGGTTTCGAAGGCTTGATGAGCGGAGAATTCAAGGAGCTGACCACTGAGAGCGTGAGCAACGTCATCCAGAGGGGAGGTACCATCCTGAAGACGGCCCGCAGCGCGGAATTCATGACGCCGGAAGGCCATAAGAAGGCCCATGACAACTTGCTCAAGTACGGGGTCGACGCCCTTATCATCATCGGCGGCAACGGTTCGCTGACGGGAGCTCACGAGCTGGCTATGGAATATGATGACATCCCTGTCATCGGCCTGCCGGGTACCATTGACAATGACCTTTACGGCACCGATTATACCATCGGCTATGACACGGCGCTCAATACCATCGTCGAGTGCGTGGACAAGATTCGTGACACTGCCAATTCGCATGACCGCATCTTCTTCGTCGAAGTCATGGGACGTGACGCCGGCTTCCTCGCCCAGAACAGCGCTATCGCCGCGGGGGCTGAGGCTGCCATCATCCCGGAGGACCAGACCGATGTCGACCAGCTGGCCCAGTTCATCGGCAGAGGAGTCCGCAAGAGCAAGAATTCCTCTATAGTCCTGGTTTCAGAGGCCAAGAAAGACGGCCACGGCGGCGCCATGTATTATGCCGAAAGAATGCGCAAGGAGTATCCGGCCTATGATGTCCGTGTCACAATTCTCGGCCATCTCCAGAGAGGCGGCACCCCGAGCGCCTACGACAGGATCCTGGCCAGCCGTCTCGGCTATGCCAGCATAGAGGCTCTCAAGGAGGGCCAGCGTAACGTGATGATCGGCATCCAGGACGGAGAAATCGCCTACGTGCCTATCGACCGGGCTGTAAAGCGCGACAAGCCGATCGACCGCGAACTGATCGACGTCCTCTCCGTGCTTTCGATCTAGATTGCGGGCCGCCGTTTCCCTTTCTGAAGCTCAGTTCCCGAGCCTCTTCCGTCCGGATTCGCTTCAGATTGATGAAGATTTTGTAAAAGCCCGAAAATATTACTAACTTTGCGGTCCCTATAATGTGTAGGGATCGCAATATTATTTGTTAAACCATTAAAGATCAAGACAGTGGACACACAAAGCTACAAAACAGTCTCCCTGAACAAGGGAACCGTAGAGAAGAAGTGGGTCGTTATTGATGCTACTGGTTTGGCGCTTGGCCGTCTGGCCTCAAGGGTTGCTCTTGTCCTCCGTGGCAAGACCAAGCCTGGATTCACCCCTAACGTCGACTGCGGCGACAATGTCATCGTAGTCAACGCCGAAAAGGTGACTCTCGGAGGCAAGAAGATGACCAATCGTGTGTATGTCCGTTACACCGGTCATCCGGGCGGACAGCGCTTCACCACGCCGGCAGAGATTCTTCGTAAAAGGCCTGCTGAACTTGTAAGGAGGTCCGTTAAGGGGATGCTCCCTAAGACTCGTCTTGGCGACAAGCTCATTAATAACCTGTATGTTTATGCAGGTCCTGAGCATCCTCACCAGGCGCAGAATCCAACAACCATCACATTAAAAGAAATCTAAACAGAGCAAATGGAAAAAACAGTAAACGCCCTTGGAAGACGTAAATCAGCTGTGGCTCGTGTTTATGTTGCACCCGGAAAAGGCACTATTACGGTGAATGGAAAGGATGTCAAGGCTTATTTCGCCCAGGACTCTCTTGTCTACATCACCAACCAGCCTTTCGAGGTGACCGGCACTGCCGGCCAGTTTGATGTCAAGGCTACCATTAACGGAGGCGGAATCAAGGGACAGGCCGAAGCCCTCAGGCTCGGCATCGCCCGCGCCCTCAGCGATATGGACCGTGACGCATACCGCGCCGCTCTCAAGTCCGCCGGCTTCCTCACCCGCGATTCCCGCGAGGTCGAGCGCAAGAAGCCAGGTCAGCCTGGTGCACGTCGTCGCTTCCAGTTCAGCAAGCGTTAGTTTTGCAGAGCTGATTTACATCAAGCACAGTCCGGTTCCCAAATTTTCAGACCTGTTGCGCGATGAGAATCTCGCACAGCTACCGGAAAATTGCCGTGACTGCGGAAAATCCGGAAGACCTGCCGCAAGACAGCTGCTCCCGAATTGAAGTAAAGAGCCCGGAAGGCAACCGTCAGCGGACCTCGAGGGAAAAGTGAAACAACGAAATTTTTATTAAAAGAAATGCCAAGAACAAATTTCCAGGAATTGCTTGACGCAGGCGTTCATTTCGGACATCTCGCCCGCAAGTGGAATCCTAAAATGGCTCCTTACATTTTCATTGAAAGGAACGGGATCCACATCATCGACCTGCACAAGAGCATCGTCAAGATAGACGAGGCCGCGGATTTCATGAAGGACCTTGCCAAATCAGGACGCAAGATCCTCTTCGTGGCCACCAAGAAACAGGCAAAAGACGTAATCGCCGAGAAGGCCGCGTCTGTCAATATGCCTTTCGTTACTGAAAGGTGGCCGGGTGGAATGCTCACCAATTTCCCGACCATCCGCAAGGCCGTCAAGAAGATGGCCACCATCGACAAGATGAAGGAGGACGGAACCTATGACCTGCTCGCGAAGCGTGAGCGTCTTCAGGTTGACCGTCTGAGGGAGAAGCTCGAGAAGAACCTCGGTTCCGTAAAAGACATGAACCGTCTTCCGTCAGCGCTTTTCGTAGTTGACGTCCAGAAGGAGGCCAACGCCGTCAAGGAGGCCAACCGCCTCAACATCCCGGTAATCGCATTGGTTGACACATGCTGCGATCCTACCCCGATTGATTATGTGATACCGGCTAACGACGACGCTACGAAGAGCATCGAGTGCATCACCAATGTCCTCTGCCAGGCTATCCAGGAGGGACTTGACGAGAAGAAGCTTGAGAAGGAGAAGGAGCCGGAGGCTGAGAAGGCCGAGGGCGATGCGGCTCCTAAGAAGCACACCCGCAGGAACTCCCAGAGAATCGACATCGACACCGATGCCGAGGGCAAGGCTGAAGCCGAAGCTCAGAAGGCAGAATAATTAACCCTCTAGAAAAAGGAAAGACATTATGGCAATTACAATTGCTGATATCAAGAAACTCCGCGAGATGACCGCCGCCGGAATGATGGATTGCAAGAAGGCCCTTGAAGAGGCTGAAGGCGATTTCCAGAAGGCCGTTGACATCATCAGAGAGAAGGGTAAGCTAGTCGCCGCCAAGCGTGGTGACAAGGAGACCAGCGAAGGAGCCGTACGCGCCCGCATCGAGGGTGGCAAAGCCATTCTCGTGTGCGTAGGCACCGAGACTGACTTCGTCTCCGCTACCCCGGGATTCAAGGCACTCGTCGACGAGATTGCCGATGCCGCTATCGCCTCCATGCCAAAGGATGCCGAGGCTCTCAAGGAGGTTAAGTGCGCCAATGGCTACACCGTTGACCAGGAGATCGGCGCCCAGGCCGGAAGGACCGGAGAAAAGACTCTCCTCGCCTTCTATGGCTGGCTCGATGCTCCGTACGTAGCCCAGTACGTGCACTTCAACTTCAAGACCGGAGCTATCGTCGCCTTCAACAAGGTTGTTTCCGACGAGGTAGGCCGCGCTATCGCACAGCAGGTTACCGCCATGGCTCCAATCTCGGTCAATGCCGATGACTGCCCTCAGGACGTTATCGACAAGGAAATCGAGATCTATAAGCAGCAGATGGCTGAGGATCCGAAGATGGCCGGCAAGCCTGCCGCGATGCTTGAGAATATTGCCAGAGGCAAGCTCTCCAAGTTCTATAAGGAGCGCACCCTCGAAGGCCAGTCCTTCATTGAGGATGAGAAGATCAGCGTAGCTGACTATCTCAAGTCCGTCGACAAGGACCTCAAGGTTCTCGGATTCAAGAGGTTCAACCTCAACGACTAAGGACTTAGTCTGATACTTATCAAATGCACCCCGGGAGTCTTGACAGACTTCCGGGGTGTTCTTTTTCAGCCGGACTTCAAGGGCGCTATTCTTCGCTGGCTTTCAGGGCGAGGCTATAGCGGCCTCTCAGGAGGCGGGCCGACGCCGCGCAGTAGACCAGGAGAAGGAGGGTATGGATGCCGAGTTGGGCGAGGACTGGACCGGCGGGGCTGGAACCGAGTTTGACGCCGAAGAAGAGGCTGCCGTCAACAAAAATCTGAGCCAGGTAGACAAGGCCTGCCACGACAAAGAATGAAAGTATTCTCGGCCATGAATATGGGATAGGATAGTACTTGCCGCCGAGCCAGGTGCTGACTGAAAGCATGACAAGATAGCTGCCCAGATGTCCGAAGGCCGCCGCCCAATAGCTGAAACGCGGCATGAAGCAGAAATTGATGACCACGGTGACGACAAGACCGGCCAGGGTGATCCATATCGCCATATTCGTCTTCTCAGAAAGCTTGTACCACATGCTCACGTTGAAATTCATTCCGAGAAGCATGTAGGAGAGAAGCATTATCGGCACAACTCCGAGTCCGCTTCTGAAATCATGACCCAGGATGAGGCCGATGAGGTCCAGATAGAGCATTATCCCCACGAAGATGAGTCCGCAGAAAGCAGTGAAAAATTCCATGACTATTGCATACATCTGCTTACTTCCCCGGTTCTTAGCCCTTTGGAAAAAGAAGGGCTCGGCGGCATAGCGGAACATCTGAATGAAGAGGTTCATGATGACGGCCAGTTTGACTGCCGCCTGGAATATTCCGAGGCTTGATTGCCATGACTCTGGATTGGTGTCCAGAAAGCGGAAAAGTATCCTGTCAAGGAAGTCGTTTACTATGCCCGGAAGGGCCGCCACCATAAGCGGCATAGAGTAGCCGAGGAGCTTCCAAAGGAGTTTGCGGTCGAACTGGAAGCTGAAGCGGATCAGGTCTGGAATGAAGAGGGCTGCGCAGACTACGCTGCTGACAAAAACGGCGAAGATGACATAGCTGAAGTCAGGCGTCGGAGAGACGAAGTTGTACAGGAAGGAAAACGGGTGGTGCGGGAAGACCAGGAAAAGGTAAAGGTTGGCGCAGGTCTCTGTGAGAATCTTTACGGTCTTAATCACCGCGAATTTCAGGGCCTTGTGCTCCTGTCTCAGCTTCGCGAAAAGGATGGCCGTGGTGTCGTCCAGAGCCAGAATGCCGCCGACGTAGATAATGACGTTTTCGAAGCCGTCATAACCGAGGGCGTGTGCGATAGGTGTGGCGAAGACTGCCACTAGGGCAAGAAAACCGAAGCTTGTCGCGAAGGTTGCCGCGAGTGCGTCGGTGTAGACTGCCCAGGGCTTCACTCCCTCTTTGTTGGCGTAGCGGAAGCAGCCGGTCTCGAGTCCGAGTACCAGGACGACCTGGAGCACGGCGATATATGCCATGAACTCCGTGACTACGCCGTAGCTTGCAGTTGTGAGAACTCTCGTGTAGATAGGCACGAAGAGGAAATTGATAATCCGGGCGAGAATAGTGCTGAGTCCGTAAATTGCGGTCTCCCCGGCAAGCTGTTTCAAAGGATTCGCCATAACGGGGCAAAATTACTCAATTTTGGCTATTTTTGTCGGCGCGGAACCAAGATTCCACCAATGCATGAACACTAAATTCTATAATATATGAAAAGTATCATTCTCATGACGCTTTGCAGCGTCGGTCTCCTTGCCGTGGCTACAAGTTGCGGCGGAAAGAAAAAAGCTGAACTTGCCGCGAAGGCCTATGCGGATTCCATCGCCCGTGCGGATTCCGTCGCACGGGTGGAACTCCAGAAGAAGGCGGCTGCTGATGCCGAGGCCCTTATCCCTATGCTCGCCGATGAACCTGTCTTCGATATCGAGACCAGCCTCGGGACTATCAAGGTGAAACTCTATAAGGATACTCCGCTCCACAGAGCCAATTTCGAGAAGCTCGCACTAACCCACTATTTTGACGGCCTCCAGTTTCATCGCGTGATTGAAGGGTTCATGATTCAGGGAGGCGACCCTAACAGCCGAGACACAACGGCGGCCGGTCACAAAAGCTACGGCCAGGGCGGGCCGGGCTATACCGTTCCGGCCGAGTTCGTGCCTGCCTATACGCATAAGAAGGGCGCTCTGTGCGCCGCCCGCCGCGGGGACGCCGCCAATCCTAAGAAGGAATCATCCGGAAGCCAGTTCTATATCGTTCAGGATGAGCAGGCTTGCGCGAGCCTCAACGGGGAATACACTGTCTTCGGCGAGACTGTAGAAGGGCTTGATGTCATCGACAAGATCGCCAAAGTCCCGGTAGACAACCGCGACTGCCCTCTCAATCCTGTCTTCATCGTGAGCGTAAAACTTGACCCGGCCTCCATGCCGAAGCCGGAAGAAGCGGCCGACAGTGCCGCTGCGGCCCCTGCCAAGTAAAGCGCCTTCTGCGTCCGGCCTTGCCCCTGACACAAAGCCTTCCGCGTCCGTCCCCTTCGATTTCCAGCTTTTCAGACTGATGCTCTGTGGGGCTATCCGCGGAGGGCTTTGATGATTTCCGGGCGGGAGCCGTGGATCTCTCTGACACCTGTGGTCCTGACTATTTCGGCGGCATTCCCTGCCGTGACTCCGCAGCCCGCCATGATGCTCGACCTCCCCTCCGCGGCTTTGACCATCTCTTCTATCCTCCTCCTTCCGGAGTAGGCGTCAGAGGCGGCCCCGGAAGTCAGAATCCTGTCAATCCTGCCGAGGCCGATGATTGCATCAAGGGCTTTCATTATGTCGGCGCTTTCGTCTATCGCCCTGTGGAAAGTAGTTGAAAGGCCCAGCGTCCGGGCTGACTCCGCCATCTGCCGGCAGAAGGTAATGTCGACGGCTCCGTCAGGGAGCAGGGCGCCGAAGACCACTCCGTTGACACGGCGCCCCTCCTCGCGCAAGTTTCCGCAGAAAATGATATCGTCGAGAATTTGTCCGGCCTCTTCCGGAGAATAGACGAAAGACCCACCCCGGGGCCGGATCAATACGTTCACCGGAATCTCTAGGGCCGCGACGGCCGCGCGGATTACATCCCGGGGAGGCGTGAGTCCTCCGACGGTGAGCCCCCGGCAGAGCTCTACTCTGTCAGCCCCGGCTTTTTCTGCAGCAAGGGCCTTCTCCAACCCGTCGCAGCATATTTCTATGGTCATGTCCATGATTCTTTGTCCTCTGGCCGCCTGAAGGCATGAGCTACTGGTACACCAGCCGGGACAGCTTGTTTATGTCGAGGACTTTACGGGCGGCGGATTGAAGAGCCGCGGCGCTTATTTCCAGAATTAGACGCCGCGACTCCTTGTCATCGGGAACTCTTCCGTAGCACATCAGGCTCTCTCCCATGCCAAGGCACCTGTTCTCCCCGTTGTCCGAGGAGATGGACAGCTGTCCTATGATCTGCTTCTTGGCCGCCGCGAGAGCTTCCTCGGAGAGAGGCTCCTCCTGAATCTTCCGGAATTCCCGGTAGATGGCTTCCATGCATTTGTCCACATTCTCTTCATCACAAGTGAAGGATACGGAAAAACAGCCGCAGTCCGAGTAACGGTTGTAGCTCGCCTCAACCCCGTAGACCCAGCCGTTCTTCTCCCTGAGTTCTTCGTTGAGAATCGAATTCGAGGCGGGTCCGCCGAGGATGTTGGTGAGCAGAGAGACGGCAAGGCGGTCTTTGTCATAGATTGAAGGCGCGAGCGCCCCGCAGATAGCATCGGCCTCATGGTTTCCCTTGCGGACAACCTTGTCGAAGACATTGATATCCGGGGAGAAGAAACGCGGTTTGCGTGCGCCTCTCTTCAGTTTTGCCAAAAAGCCCGCGGGGGCGAGTTCGGGTCTGGACCCGGTGAGAGGCTCGCTCTCCGGAGCCCTGGCGAAAGATTCGGAGATAAGCCGGAGACAAAGCTCCTCCATCTTTTCCTCGCTGATATCAGCCACCATGGAAAGCGACATCACCCGAGGTGAAAAATTCTCTGAGACAAAGGCCCTCAGTTCGGCCGGACTTATCTTCCGGACCGAAGCTTCGGTGCCTAAAATCAGCCTGGAGAGCGGATGGCCGTCGAAGAGGAGGGTTTCGAAGCGGTCGTAGATGTCGTCGGATGGAGAGTCCTTATAGATTCCTATTTCATCTAGCACTACGCCCTTTTCTTTCTCGACCTCTTCATCTGGGAAAGTAGGGCAGGAAGCTAGCTCGAGCAGCAATTCCCCGGCAAGAGGGAGGTCTTCTTTCAGAACGGTGGCGTGGAGGACTATGGACTCCTTGTTGGTGTAGGCGTTGAGATCCCCGCCCAGACGGTCCAGACAGCTGTTGATTTCATGGGCGCTTCGCTTCAGGGTGCCTTTGAACAAAGTGTGTTCGGTGAAATGGGCAATCCCCATGTGGTGCCTGCCCTCGGACCTGGTGCCTACGGCTATGGAGAGAGAGCAATATGCTACCGCCGCCCCGTCTTTCTTTACGGCATACCTCATGCCGCAGGGAGCTTTTCCTGTGATCATTTGTCGAGTGAAGAAGATATCTTGAGAAGCTCCTTGCGGGTGAAGCCGCGGTCTTTTGCCGAGGAAACTTTCCCCTTCTTGAAACCGTAGAGCTCGTGGGTGCGGGCATCGATGAGCATCTTGTAAGAAACTGAACCTTTTTCAGGTTCTTCCGGGGCCACGATGTAGGCCACGATGGCATCCGGACTGGCCGACAGCATGATGCTGTCCGCCTGGGCCGGACTTACAATATGGAGCTTCGGCCTTGAGAAGGCGCTTTCGTCCTTGGCGGCGAAGTCGGAAGCATCCGCGGCGAGGTCATCGCTGATTACGTAGGCCTCCTTTCCGCCGGCTTTGGACAGGGGCTGAGCCTGTCTT
This sequence comes from Bacteroidales bacterium UBA7258, assembly GCA_002472565.1. Classification (GTDB taxonomy): domain Bacteria; phylum Bacteroidota; class Bacteroidia; order Bacteroidales; family UBA932; genus Cryptobacteroides. Next base: position 125,069 of record DKSK01000011.1, read on the forward strand.
CCGATGCCCTTGAAGCCGCTGACCAGAGAATTTCCGACATATGACTGGATAATGTCTATTACGGCCGGCATGAAGGCGGAAGCCGTGAAAGGAGCATCGGCGGAGCACATAGGCATCTCGGCCACTGTTATCATGTCGGATATGCCCTTGACGCCCTTATCGCCTCGCAGCAAGGTCAGCATGGTTACTCCTTCCTTGGTCTCTCCCTTGTATTTCAGCTGGAGGGGCACAAGGAAGTAGAACTCATCCTTGGACATCAGGGCCTTGAACTCGTCCATGGAGCAGAACTCATAGGGCGATATGAACCATGAACCTTTGACGGCTCCGCGGATCGCATCGTCCTGGATGCTGTTACCTGACATGACGACCTTCGTTATCTTCGTAGGAAAGTCTTTGAGTTTCTCTTTCTTCGTAGTAATCTGTGCCTGCCCCATGGCGGAAACCGCAGATGCTGCCGTCACGAGCAGGGAAACCAATATGCATAGCAATCTTTTCATGGACCTATTCCTCTTTCGCAAAGTTAAGAAATAACTTCGTATATTTGCAGGTATGCGGACCCATAAAGGGGTCAGTGCGGGAAAGGCAAATGGCGGAGCAGTACATAGTGTCGGCCAGAAAATATAGGCCGGATTCCTTCAGCGAGCTGATAGGACAGGATAACATAGTCCAGACCCTCAAGAATTCCATCATCAGGGGGCAGCTGGCCCATGCCTACCTTTTCTGTGGCCCGAGGGGCGTGGGAAAGACCAGCGCCGCGCGAATCTTCGCGAAGACTATCAACTGTGAGCATCCTACCCCCGAGATGGAGCCATGTGGCCATTGTGAATCCTGTGTCAGCTTCCAGGAGGGCAGGTCTTACTGTATCCATGAGCTTGACGCCGCCTCTAACAATTCTGTCGACGACATTAAGCAGCTGATAGACCAGGTCAACATACCTCCCCAGATAGGAAGATATTCGGTCTACATCGTAGATGAGGTCCATATGCTTTCACAGGCCGCGTTCAACGCCTTCCTCAAGACGCTTGAAGAGCCGCCTGCGCATGCGATATTCATTCTCGCGACGACGGAGAAGCACAAGATTCTCCCGACGATACTCTCGCGCTGCCAGACTTATGACTTCAACAGGATCAGCATCCCTGACATAGTACGAAATCTCAGGGCCATAGCGACGAAGGAGGATGTCCATGTCGATGACGAGTCCCTCCATATCATAGCCCAGAAGGCGGACGGGGCCATGCGTGACGCCCTGACCATCTTTGACCAGACGGTGGCTTTCTGCGGAAATGACATCAAGTATGAGGCTGTCATAAAGAATCTCAATGTGCTCGACTATGAGCATTGTTTCCGGCTGGTGGACGATTTCCTGAGGGCGGACTATGGCGCCGCCTTGCTGAAATTCGACGAGATTCTTTCCAAAGGGTTCAACGCCCTGCATTTCGTGGCGGCTCTCTCGAAGCATTTCCGTGACCTTATTGTCGCCAAGACCAGCGGGCTGGATGCGCTCCTGGAGCTCCCGGATTCTCTGAAGAAGAAATATAAAGAGCAGGCTGACAGGTGCTCTCTCCAGTTCCTCTATGATGCTTTGGCCGCCAATGTGGCTTGCGAGCAGGGCTACAGGGGAGCGGTGAATCAGCGTCTTCATATCGAGTTCACGCTGATGAGACTGAGTTTCCTTAGCGGCGGTCCGGTATCGCTGAAGCCTGCCGTGGCCCGCGCCCAGCGGCTCCCTGCCGCTGAGCGGCCGGCCGTTTCCGCCGCTTCGGCAGCTCAGCCCATGCCACAGGCGGCACCTAAAGCAGTGTCGCAGCCAATACCGCAGACGTCTTCCCCATCGGTGCCTGTCTCCACGACGGAAGTGGAATCTGTCCCGGCAACGGAGCCTGAGCCCGCCCCTGCCCAGTCCGCCCAGGCTGAACCAGCACGGTCCGTAGAAGCTCCCGTCTCAGCCGCCCCGGCTTCTGAGACCGCGGAGGCCCCGGCCCGCAGGCGCCATATATCCAAAGCCGCCTCTGCCCTCTCCATGCTGACGAAGTCAAAGGAGGAGACAAAAGAGCAGGCTCCGAAGACCGAAGGGGGCGTGCCCGATGACGACAAAATTCTGGAAGCATGGAACTCTCTGCCGGACAATTACAAAAACAGGCCAAGGCTGGCAGTCGCCCTTCAGAACGCCAAAACCAGTATCGGTGAGGCGGAAGGGGGCAAGATCCTGACCTTCGAAGTTACTAACGTGAACCAGAAAACCTGGATCGAGGGCAAACTCCTCTTCCAACTCGAAGGCGAGATACAGAAAATCCTCGGAACGGACAAGCTGAGGCTTAGGGTTGATGTCCCTCCGGAGAATGATGAAGAACCAAAGAAAATCTACAAGCCGAGAGAGCAGGCTGAAGACCTCATGTCGAAGAACGAAGAGGTGAGGAAGCTTGTCAATGACCTCGGTCTCGATACGAAATAGTCAGAAGATGAAACTTCGCTGCGAAAATCTAGTTAAGAAATATGGAGTCAGGACCGTCGTGAAAGGCGTGTCCATGGAGGTTAACCAAGGCGAAATAGTCGGCTTTCTCGGCCCTAACGGAGCGGGAAAGACAACAAGCTTCTACATGATCACCGGACAGATAGTCCCGAATGCCGGGAGAGTGCTCCTCGATGACGAGGACATCACCAGCCTTCCTATGTACAAAAGATCCCAGAAAGGAGTCGGCTATCTCCCGCAGGAGGCCTGCGTTTTCAGGAAGATGAGCGTCGAGGACAACATCTTGAGCGTCATGGAGATGTCCTCCATGACCAAGGCTGAGCGCAAGGATAAACTTGAATCCCTCATTGACGAGTTCAATCTTTCGAAGGTGCGCAAGAGCCTCGGAATCCAGCTTTCCGGAGGGGAGAGGCGACGCTGCGAAATAGCGAGAGCCCTCGCCGTAGATCCGAAATTCATCCTTCTTGACGAGCCTTTCGCGGGGGTAGATCCTATCGCGGTCGAGGATATCCAGTATATCGTTGCAAAGCTCAAGTACAAGAATATCGGCGTCATCATCACCGATCATAACGTGGGGGAGACCCTCGCCATCACTGACCGTGCCTACCTCCTCTATGAAGGTACTATCCTCCAGCAGGGAACACCGGAGCAGCTGGCCTCCGACGAGGATGTGCGCACGAAATATCTCGGTTCCGGCTTCGTCCTGAGGCGCTCTGTTTCGGTCGAGAAAGCAAGAAAAGAGCACGAGGAACAGCTTGCCGCCACGGCAAAGGATGAATAGGAGCATGGAAACTCCTCAAGAGGCCTATATCAAGGCACATACCGCTCCGCAGGGCCCGGCCCTTGATTGGGTCGAAAGGATGACTAACATCCACACGAACTACCCCAGAATGCTCTCCGGCCCAGTCCAGGGACGTCTGCTCACCATTTTGGTGGAAGCGATTTCCGCCCGCAGGGTCTTGGAGATAGGCACATTCACAGGTTATTCTACGATTTTCATGGCCCAGGGCCTTCCTGAAGACGGCCATGTGGACAGCCTCGAAATCAACGATGAACTCGAAGACCTCATCCGCGCCGGATGGGAAAGGGCCGGAGTATCAGACAAGATAAACCTTCATATAGGTGACGCGCTCCAGACCCTCAGCACCCTTTCAGGTCCCTATGACTTCGTCTATATGGATGCGAATAAGCGTGAGTATTCCTCCTACTATGAGCTCGTCCTGCCCCTTGTCCGCACAGGCGGCCTCATTTTGGCCGATGACGTACTTTGGGACGGCAAGCCTTATGAGACGGCAAAAACCGACAGACAGACCCTGGGGATCGAGCGTTTCAATGACATTGTGGCGGCCGATCCTCGCGTCGAGGCCGTCATGCTGCCCCTCCGCCACGGCCTTTCGCTGATCCGCAAGCGCTGAACCTTTGGACACGCTCCAGGACGCCCGCCGCTCAGAGGCCGAGGCTCTTCAGACGATGTTCACGTAGTCCTTTACGTCCTGGACGGAAACAGGGCTGCCGCCGAGAATCATCAGGCGTTCCACCACGTTCCTGAGCTCTCGGATATTGCCCGGCCAATGTTTCTCCTTGAGCAAGTCTACGGCTTCCGGAGAAAAGTCCTTCTTCGGCATGCCGGATTCTCCCGATATCTGTTCTTCAAAATACTCTATCAGCAGCGGGATGTCCTCTCTCCTATCGTCCAAGGTCGGGACCTGGATGACGATTACCGCGAGCCTGTGGTAGAGGTCTTCTCGGAAATTCCCCTTTTTGATTTCCTCTGGCAGATTCTTGTTGGTGGCCGCGATGACCCTGACATTGACTTCGATATCCTTATCACTGCCCACGCGGGAAAGCTTATGCTCCTGAAGGACACGCAGGACCTTTGCCTGGGCCGCCAGCGACATATCTCCTATTTCATCAAGGAACAGGGTGCCCCCGTCGGCTTGCTCGAACTTCCCCTTCTGCTGCTTTACGGCCCCAGTGAAAGAGCCTTTCTCATGGCCGAAGAGTTCACTCTCAATCAATTCCGAAGGAATGGCGGCACAGTTGACCTCGATGTAAGGCATGGCGCTGCGCGGACTCTGCTGGTGAAGACTTCTCGCCACCAATTCCTTGCCGGTGCCGTTCGCTCCCTGTATCAGAACTCTTGCGTCCGTAGGGGCTACCTTGTCTATGATTTCCCTGACATGCTCCATGGCCGGAGATTTTCCGACCATCTCATGGCCGTAGACCCTTTTCTTCAGCTGGGAGTTGTCATTCTTGAGCTGGGTGTTGTCCTTGACGAGAGTAGCTTTGTCGGTCGCATTCTTTACCGTGATCAGGATGCGGTTGAGGTCCAGAGGCTTCTGAATGAAGTCGAAGGCCCCCTTCTTGATGCATTCAACTGCCGTGTCAATGTCTCCATGACCCGAAATCATGACGATGGCCGAGTCCACCCCGTCCGAGACGAGCTTGTCCAAGACTTCCACTCCTTCCATCCCGGGCATTTTTATGTCGCAGAAGATGACATCATAGTGCGTCTTTTCCGCCATGTCGACCGCGCTCTGGCCGTCTTCCGCCACCTCAGCTTCATATCCTTCATCCATCAGTATCTCTTTCAGCGAATTTCTGATGGCTCTTTCATCGTCAACAACCAGTATCTTTTTCATGTCAATTCCTTCTTTTTCTGCTAAGTTACTCAATAAACGTGCAAAACTTCCCCGGATTATCCAAAAATCGCTACTTTTGTAAGACAAGCAATGAGCATATCAATGAAAGTCCCAAACATAATCATAGCCGTAGACGGTTACTCTTCGACAGGCAAAAGCAGTTTCGCCAAGCTGATAGCCAAGGATTTCGGCTTTCTTTATCTGGATTCTGGCGCCATGTACAGGGCGGTCACGCTCTATGCCATGGAGAACGGGCTCATAGACCCGGATGGGAAGGTCGACGCTGCGGGGCTTTCGGCCGCCTTGGACGCTCTTGATGTCCATTTCGAAGCCACGCCGGAGGGAAGCAGAACTTTTATCGGCGGAAGAGACGTCGAGAATGAGATAAGGACGCTCGAGGTCAGTTCCCATGTCAGTCCGGTTTCCGCTGTCCCTCAGGTCAGAGACTACGTTGACACGAGGCTCCGCCTCTTCGGCAAGAGCGGGCGCATTGTGATGGACGGCAGAGACATCGGGACCACGGTTTTCCCGGATGCGCAGCTCAAGATTTTCATGACGGCGGATGTTGATGTTCGTGCCCGCCGGCGTTATGACGAGATGAGGGCCAAGGGCCAGGATCCTGACTTTGAGTCCGTCAAGAAGAATCTGCTGGAAAGGGATTATATCGATTCCCACCGTGAGACTTCTCCGCTCAAGATGTCGCCTGATGCGATTGTGCTTGACAATTCGGAGATGACTTTCGATGACCAGATGAAATGGATACGGAAGGTCGTCCAAGAGCGTTTCGGATGCTGAAAATGTCATGAAAGTTTCCAATGTTGACATAGATTCCCATTCCGGCTTCTGCGGGGGTGTCATCCGTGCCATTGGTAAGGCCGAAGCTTATCTGGACGCTAATCCGGGCAAGTCGCTCTGGTCTTTAGGACAGATTGTCCATAACGAGGCTGAACTTTCACGTCTCGGAGCCAAGGGCCTCAAACCGATAGGCAAAGACGATATGGCTAAGGTGCCTGCCGGGGGAAAACTCATGATAAGGGCTCATGGCGAGCCTCCCCAGACCTATGCCCGTATCCGTGAACTGGGGATTGATGCGATTGACTGCACCTGCCCTGTGGTGCTGAGACTCCAGAAGAATATCCGAGAGGCCTGGGCCCGGGTCCGCCCGCTTGGGGGCCAGGTGGTGATTTTCGGGAAGGTTGGCCATGCCGAGGTGCTCGGCCTCGTTGGGCAGACTCATGGCGAGGCTGTAGTGGTGGAGTCTTTGGATATGCTCAAGGCGGCTCTGGCGGAGGGCCGCATCCGGCTCGGTGTTCCGCTCGAAATTTTCTCACAGACTACCAAGAGCCCTTCTGAATATGCCGAGATTTGCCGCTATCTCTCAGCCGCCATCTCCAGCGCGGATGCCGATTCTGATTCCGATGCGGATGCCGATTCCGGTGCTGGTGCCAGGATGAATGCCGGTGCCAGGGCTGGTGCCGGAGGCTTGACGATACATGATACCATTTGCCGCCAGGTGGCCTCACGCCATGCCGACCTCTCGGAATTCGCCCGCTCCCATGACATCATTCTATTCGTCTCTGGTTCCGGCAGCTCTAACGGTAAAGTTCTCTGCGAACTATGCCGCGCAGTAAACCCCCGTACCTGGCACATCACTGAACCCTCAGCCATCAATCCATCCTGGTTCCATCCCGGAGACAACGTAGGAATCTGCGGCGCGACCAGCACCCCTAAATGGCTCCTCGAAGAGGCGGCCGCCGCAGTCCGCGCCCTCCAGCTCTGATAACCTCTCCCGCTCTGCCGCCCACCCACGGCTCTCTCATGAGCCTATCCCGCTTTGCTCGAAAAAATATCGGAAAGTTTTTTCCTGCGGAAAGAATCGAAAAGGTGCTTGATTTGCAGTTTTTATAGGGATTTTGTATTTTTGCACGAATATTTCGGTTGAAATCTAATTTCTTTATATATGGCAACTACAGCTGATTTCAAAAACGGCCTGTATCTTAATTACAACGGAAAGCCATGCATGATTGTATGGTTCCAGCACGTAAAGCCGGGCAAGGGCCCAGCCTTCGTCAAGACTAAACTCCGCAACCTCGAGAACGGCCGAATCCTCGAGAATACCTTTACCGCCGGCGCGAAGATCGACACTATCAGCGTCGAGCGCCGCCCGTATCAGTTCCTCTATGCGGACGAGGACGGTTTTAACTTCATGCACGAAGAGACCTTCGAGCAGATCCATCTTCCTAAGGAGGCAGTAGAGAATGCTGACCTTATGAAGGAGGGCCAGCATGTCGAGATGATGTTCGTGACCGAACCGGAGGAAAGGTGCCTTACCTGCGAGCTCCCTACTTACGTAGAACTTGAGGTGACTTACACGGAGCCTGCCGTGAAGGGTAACACTGCTTCCACGAGCGCGCTTAAGGAGTGCACTCTTGAAACCGGAGCCAAGATCATGGTTCCTCTCTTCATCAACCAGGGAGACAAGATCACTGTGAACACTACTGACCGCAGCTACGGCCAGAGGGTTTAAGTCTCAATCAATATACAAAATCTGCAAGCCGGCTAAAAGCAATTTTTAGCCGGCTTGCTTGTGTTCCCGACCCGACCCCGCTCTGTTTCTTCCCTGCTGCTCTCTGTCCCTCAAAATAATATGCGAGCCTTGCCGCCCCGGAAAGAAAAGTTTGCCGGCTTTGTCATGGCCTGATCGCTGGGGAAGGCAGACTCAAAGGGAGGAAAGCAATATTTAGGAGCTGCCTGAACGAATTTTCCGCTTATTCTGATTTCTGTATCCGAAGTTGCTGGATGCGGTAGTCGGATTTCTTGTTGCTGACGAAGATGGTGACCTCGAAGACTTGCCCGCCTGCGTTCAACGTACCGAGGGCGTATTTCATGTTGGATTGGCCTGCGGTGTGAGTGATGTCGAAAGAGCGCGGTGCGTATGTCGAGAAGAACGACTTCATTATCTGTTTAGCCTGATTCCTGCTTGAATCATTGGTCCTTGAAAGGACGGAAATCTCGAGATTGTCGGCGAACCAGGCCGAAAGGCTTTCGGCGTCACCGGCACTGATGTATTTCGCGATGGGACGGAAGACATCATAATTGATCTTTACCTGCTGTGGCGTGAGGTTTCTCACTTGTGGGGAAGTTCCGGTCTGGACGGCCTTTGCTGCGGTGTTGAGCTTCGGGGCCTTGCCGTCGACAGATGCGGTGCTGACCTTCTCAGTGGCGATGATTTTGCGGGTCGTATAATTGACGGGCCGCCATTGCTGGGCGGTCGCGGTGACGCTCGCCAAGGCTAAGAAAGACATCGTGAAAAGTATTGCTCCCAGTTGCTTCATTACTGTGAAGAGTCAGCGGCATTGCCACTGTACACGGGTCAATTCTTTTGCAAATAACGAGCCACATTCCTATATTTGCGTGTCGCCTGAAGTGAGTCGCCGGGGAGCTGAAGCGGAAAGAAGATGCGCCCGGATGCTGAGGCGGCGCAGGGGTGTAAGAAATGACAAGGTGAGATGAAGGTAAGCCTGCTCACAATGGGGAAGACTGATGTCGGATGGGTCAGGGAAGGCTTGGAACTTTATGTTTCCAGGCTCTCTCATTATCTCCAGTTCTCTCTGAAGGAAATTCCGGAATTGAAGAAGGCCGCTTCGCTGACCAAGGAGCAGATTAAGGAAAAGGAGGGTGAACTTTTACTTGGGGAGATTCAGCCTAGGGACGAGGTGATTCTTCTGGATGAGCATGGAAAGGAGCTAAGGTCGGTAGAGTTCGCTTCGTGGATTCAAGACAGGCTTTCGCGCGGAGGGCGAGATTTGGTTTTCGTAATAGGGGGTGCCTATGGCTTCTCTTCCAAGGTTTATGAAAGGGCGGACGGCAAAGTTTCTCTCTCGAAGATGACTTTTTCCCATCAGATGGTCAGGACTATTTTTGCCGAACAGCTCTATCGGGCCTTCACTATCATAAAAGGAGAGCCGTATCATCATGAGTAGGAAGCCGTATCATTATGAGTGGAATCATTAAAGGGGAGCTTTGTTAAATGGGCGGATTCTTTAGATATATGAAGAAGAACCTCTGGCTGCCTCTTCTTGTGGCGGCTACCCTTCTCATCCTCTTTCCTGTCTTCGAAAGGCGGCCGGCAGACCTTGCCGAGGTGGTGGCCCGCAGAGCCGAGAAGACAGTCGAAAAGCGCATGAACATTCTCGAGAAGGCTATGAACGAGGCGCTCGCCCAGAGGCAGAATGACATGCTGGATCTCGACAAGCTGCCCAGCGACATGGTGGTCTACAGGTACATCGGAGATACTCTCCAGTCATGGTGCCATCAGTTCTCTACCTATAATGACGACATTTCCCGGCGTTTTTATATCCAGCGGCTTGGCTCCGGAAGATCCGATGCCGACGTCTCCCCTCTATGCGACGCCGATTCGTCCGTCAAATATGTCAACATGGGGCCGAAATGGTACCTTGTTACGGCGCTCGAGCTCGGAACGGTGAAAGTGATAGGAGGCCTTGAGATAATCAATTCATCGGAAGCCTCATCCATGAACGGGGTAAATCCCAAGCTCCGCATTTCCCAGAGATTCAGAGTTTATCCGATAGAATATACCGGAGGGGCGATGATTTCATATCACGGGAAGCCTCTTGTAAAGGTCATTCAGGAAAACGCCATGGTCAGCCCGCTTTTCCCCGGCGCTTTCGCCCTCTGGGCCATCTTGTGTCTCCTGACGATAGGTATTCTCGCCTTCGTCTACACCCACAGGACTAACCGTAGGACCATCCTTGCAGAGGTCGTGATAAGCCTCATCTGTCTTCTTGTCTACATAGCGGGCTACGGCAGCCAGACTACCTCGGACATTTTCTCTCCGACGATTTTCGCCTACGGGACGATCTTCTTCTCTTTGGGGGCCCTGCTCATAATCAATCTCTGGATCCTGCTCATGGTGGTCTGCCTTTACATCGGCAACCGCCCGGTAATCCGCTGGGCATGGAGATCAAAACTCAGGATGGGCGCTTACGGCGCCATTCTCGCGGCCGTTTTCCTCTCCGTCCTTGTATACATAATCCTGAGTTTCAGATGCGTGATACTCAATTCAAACATCACGCTCGAACTCTATGAAGTTTCTTCTGCCAGCCGCTATACGGTCTACGTCTACATTTCCTACCTCTCGCTCGCCGTCGCGCTGCTGATGATCCTGAAACTGCTGACCTCGCCCCTGCGCTATTTCACAGGAAAGAAGGTCAATGTCTTCTCACGTTCATGGCGCTTTTATTTCTCGACCATCACGGCGGCCTGCCTTGTGGCGGAGTCCAGCTATCTCGGCTTTGTGAGAGAGTCGGACAGGGTGGAAATCTGGGCGAACAGGCTTTCCGTGGACAGAGATCTCGGTTTCGAACTGGATCTCCGCAACCTGGAGTCAGCCATAGCCGTGGACCCGCTCATACCGAAGCTGATAGATGACGGTACGGACTACCGCATCATCATGAACCGTCTGAATGAGAATTATCTCTCCTCGCTATCGCAGGACTATGACATCTCCCTCTACATGTACAGCGACGGGGAGGCTGACCGCGACGTCTTGGCTCTTTTCAACGAGAGGCTCCGCGGCGGCACTCCGATCGGCGACGGATCCCGCTTCATGTATTCCAGAACGGCGAGCGGGCGTGCCCAATACACGGGAATCTTCCTGTATTACAGCGGCGTCAAGGGAGTCACTCGTCTCCTCCTCGGAATCGAGCCCAAGGCCGATAAGGAAGGGGGCTGGTATGCAACCTATGTGAACTCTACGAATCCCGGGAGCGTCTTCGTCCCTCTGAATTACTCTTATTGCAAGTATTATGAGGGGAAGATGTCCTCAGTAAGAGGCGACTATTCCTATCCGACAGTCTTTTCCGGAAAGCTTAAGGATATCTGCGACAGCGTGGACATACGCCATGCCCTGGTTGACGGCTACATGCATTTCGTAGACCGCTTCCCGGGAGATGAGGTGGTGGTGATTTCTCGGCCTAAGAATAGCGTCAGCATGTACATGGTGGCCGGTTTCACCCTTCTTCTGGTCGTCTATTTCGTGATTACCATGCTCGGAATCCCGTACAGGGACAAGAAAGCTTTCGGGAAGAACTACTACAAGGCCAGGATAAATATGGTGCTTCAGGTTTCCCTGGGAGCGACCCTGGTCACCCTGACGCTCATCAGCATCTTCTTCGTCTACAACAGAAATGAAAGGAACGTCAGTACGCTGATGACGAGCAAGATCAACACCATCCAGTCGCTTGTCCAGAATGACGCGCGTTATTTCACCTCTTCCATGGATTTCGCCACCCAGGCGGAGACGGGGAAGCTCGATGAAATCGGCAATTACACCAAGTCGGAGATCACTCTCTTCAGGACGAACGGCAGGGTGCTCACTTCGACGGCTCCGGACCTCTACGAGAGGCTGCTGCTGGGATCGAGGATCGATGAAGGCGCCTACAGGAACATTCGTTACAGGAACAAGAGGTACTATATCCATAAGGAAAGATATTCCGGCTTCAGGTACTATGCCATGTACGCTCCTATCTTCAATGCTGAAGGAACTATGTTGGCCATAGTCAGGTCGCCATATTCGGAATGGGGCCTTGATTTCAAGTCCGAAGCCATCGTCCATTCCATGTTCATCATCACGGTTTTTCTACTTCTCCTGATTCTTGCGAGATTCTTCTCCGCAAGAGTGGTTGACAAGATGTTCGGCCCGCTCATCGACATGGGGGCGAAGATGAAGGAGGCAAGGACGAACGGTCTGGAGTACATCATATATGAGAGGGACGACGAGATTTCATCCCTTGTACGGGCATATAATCTCATGGTTCATGATCTTTCTGTCAGCAGCCGCGAAGCCGCCCAAGTCGAGAGGGACAAGGCGTGGAGCCAGATGGCCAGACAGGTAGCTCATGAAATCAAGAACCCGCTGACTCCGATGAAGCTTCAGATCCAGCGCATCGTCCGCCTGCGCCAGAAGCAGGTGCCTGGCTGGGAGGAGAGACTGGATGCGATTATCCCCGTAATCCTTGAAAGTATTGATACTCTCACTGATACGGCCAATGAGTTCTCGACCTTTGCGAAACTCTACAGCGAGGAGCCTCAGCTGATCAATCTCGACTCTCTGGCCCAGGACGAGGTAACTCTCTTCGACGACAAGCAGAACATAACCTTCCATTACATGGGTCTCCAGGATTCATGGGTCATGGGACCGAAACCTCAGCTGGCACGAGTCTTCGTCAACCTGCTCACCAATGCGGTGCAGGCCATAGAAAATCAGCAGAACGATGATTCCGAGGCTGGCATGCCTGTAAGACATGGAGAGATAATCCTTTCCATAAGAAATTCCGCAAAGGACGGTTTCTATGACATTGTCTTCGAGGACAACGGTCCGGGAGTCAAAGACGAGAACAGAAACAAGCTCTTCGTCCCGAACTTCACAACCAAGAGCAGCGGAACCGGTCTCGGCCTTGCCATCTGCAAGAATATCATAGACCGCTGTGGGGGAGACATCTCTTACTCGCGTTCCTTCACGCTGGAGGGTGCCTGCTTCACCATCCATTTCCCGAAGACGGACCAAAGACCGGCGGAGTGAGCCTCCGATCCTGGACGGATAGGGCCGCTTCTATCCCTGGGTTAACGCAATGTAGTTATTATAAGCGCGATGCAGGCTAGAATCATCACCGAAGCCACGATGCGCTTGTAGACCTTGTTCTTGATTTTGCCGATGAAGTGCATCGCGATGATGTTGCCGACTATCATCGAAGTGCCGACCGTGAGGCCCTTGGTCAGAATATCAAGGTCGATGAGGCTGAGTTTGTTGTAGATGACAGCCTTTATGACGTGCATGGTGGCTGCGGCAGTCGCTTCCGAGGCTATGTAGGCCACCGGCTGGAGGTTCCACGAGAGGAAGACGGCGCTGCTCAGAGGCCCGGAAATTCCCATCAGCCCGTTGATGAGTCCCGTCACTCCGCCTCCGATTATCATCGTGCCTTTGCGGCGGGGAAGCTCCTTGTTCCCTGTCAGCTTCCAGATTGCGAAGATTATGAGGAAGACGCACAGAGCCACGGTCATGGGTTTGGCCGGCACCTCTGCGAAGCCCAGGGCTCCCAGCGCAGTGAGAGGGGCGGCCAGGATGAGAAAATAGCCTACAGCTTTCCAGTCTATTGATTTCCAACCTATTACTATACGGCTCAGATTGCTCATGAGCTGGGCTATGGTGGAAGCTGGGACGGCCTGCTCGACCCCGAACATGTAGGTGATGACCGGAATCACCAGCATGGCGCCCCCGAATCCCACCGATCCCGAGAGCAGTCCGGCGACGAGGCCGACTATTACAAGAATGGCGTACATTTCGGGGTGCAAATTTAGCGTATATTTAATATATTTGCCATACCACTAGACACTATAGACTATGGAAGAGAACAACTGCAGATTCAGGGTCGGAAACGGCTACGATGTCCACGAATTCGCCATGGGCATCCCGATGTGGCTCGGAGGAGTCAAGATCGAAGACAGCGCCATGGGCTTTCTCGCCCATTCGGACGGGGACGTGGCCATACACGCCCTCTGTGACGCGATCCTCGGCGCCCTGGCCATCGGCGACATAGGCCACTTCTTCCCGGACAGCGACGACGAATGGAAGGGGATAGACAGCAAGATCCTCCTCCGCAAGGTCTGCGACATGGCGGACGAGCGCGGATGGAAGGTCGGGAACGCCGACATCTCGATAGACCTCCAGGCGCCCAAGATCGGCAGCTACATGCCGGCGATGAGGACCGCCCTGGCCAAGGTCATGGGCATAAGTCCTGAGGTCGTGTCGGTAAAGGCGACGACTTCGGAAAACCTCGGTTTCGTCGGCCGCGGCGAGGGCTGCCAGGCCTGGGCGACCGTTCTCCTCTACAGGTAGAGCCGGACCCCGGAAGGCCTTCATCTGATCTGCCCGTCAGACGTGCCTTTCCAGGAGGCCGTATGCTTCAAGGTCTCTACCTCTAAGGTCTTATAGGTAAGGTTCGTAGACCCCTAATTCCGCAATGCCGGGAGCCCCGTCGCTTCCGCTTATCGTGACGCGGACCTTGTCCCCGCGCACCTGTGGGAAACGGAAAGTCTTGACCCTGCCCTCTCCGGCGGCTCCGTCGAAGAGGGTACGCCAGCTGCCGTAATGCCTGTACTCGATGTGGCAGCTCTTTATGGAACCTGCTCCCTCCCCGGCCTCCGGCTCCGTGAGTGTGACCATGTCGAAAAGCCTCTCTCCGTCCAGGGCTACCTCCCACCATGGATTCTCCACGGTCGCGGAGGAAAGCCAGAAGGTGTCGAAATCATCGTCATTCGCCAGATCCATGATGAGCATGTCTTCGCTCCATGACGACTCGCACGGCCGGTTCTTGGCGATGTTTTTCTGGGTTATCGGAGCCTCGCACTCCGGCAGGGAGTAGGTCCGCTTCTTTTTCCAGAGCTTCCCTATGGTTTTCAGGGCCTCCAGCGCGTTATCGTCGATCAGGCCCTCGCGGTTCGGGGCCACGTTAAGCACGAAGCTGCAATGGGCCTGAGGAAACTTGTCCAATATTTCCGAAACGAAGACTTTCGGGTCGCGTATCTCTCCCCAGGGCATGTCCTCTTTCCAGAACCAGGTCCTCTGGATAGGCAGACAGGCCATGGAAGGCAGCTTGTTCCCCTCGTCCATCTTCTGCCCCGCTCCCATTTCGTAGAACTTGATGTCCGTATAGAACAGGGCCTGTGAAGGATATTTGGAAGAATTCATGTCGATGACAAGACAGTCCGGCTGGAGCGACTTCACAAGGCCGTATAGTTCCTGAAAATTGACATCCTCGTATGAGATTCTTCCCCATGGAGCCTCATAGCCGTCGAAAATTATGGCGGTCACGCTCCCGTAGCCTGTAAGCAGCTCCGTCAGCTGGCGCTTCACCATCTCGACCTTATCGGGCGTTATCATGTTCTTGCGGAGCCTGGCGTGGGTGTCCAGAATCGAAAAATGGAACATGACTTTAAGACCTCGGCTGCGGAAGGCTTCCACATATTCCTTGAGCAGGTCCTTCCCGTAAGGAGAATTCATGACGTTGTAGTCGGTGGTTTTCGTGTCCCAGAGACAGAAACCGTTGTGGTGCTTGACAGAGATGCAGCCGAAGCTCATGTTCGCGGACAGGGCGGCGTCGGCCCACTGACCGCAGTCCAGCTAAGTCGGCTTGAAGACTTCCGGGGAAAGATCCGGGTCTGACCAGTCCGCGGTCACATAGGTCGGAAGGGCGTAATGGGTGAAAAGTCCGAACTGCAGGTCCTCGAACTCCTGCTGTAGTTCGTGGAGGGGTTTAGCCTTCTCCTGGCCCTGTGCGAGGCAGACGGCCGTGAGGGAGATGGCGATGGCGGATACGAATCTTCTGAACATGGCGGATTGTGTTGGTCAAGGCAAAAATACTCTAAATCCGCCGATCGGCAAACCCCTTCCCGAGGAGCGGCGCCGCTTCCGTCCCGGCCGGGAGGGCGATTTCCCGGGGAAGGGCCGGGAAGGGCGGTGCGATTGCGGGATTTTGAGTATCTTAGCGGAATGTCCCTGAAAGATTTCATGAAGGAGCTCCCGCCCCTGCCGGTGAGCGCGATAGCCGCCCGGGTCAACGCCGCGCTCGCGGAACATGGCCGCCTTGTCGTGACCGCCCCTCCGGGCGCGGGAAAGTCCACCATACTCCCGCTGACCCTCCTCTCCTCCCTCGGCGAGGGGAAGATACTGATGCTCGAACCGAGGCGCCTCGCCGCCCGGCAGGTGGCCGAGAGGATGGCCTCGCTGCTGGGCGAGGAGGCCGGGGAGACCGTGGGCTACAGGATGCGCTTCGAGAGCAGGGTCTCCTCCCGCACTCGCATAGAGGTCCTCACCGAGGGGGTGGCGACGAGGATCCTCGTCGCGGATCCGACCCTGGAGGGCGTCGCCGCGGTGATCTTCGACGAGTTCCATGAGCGCAGCCTGACCTCCGACCTCGCCCTGGCCCTGACACGCGAGGCCCAGAACCTCGTCCGGCCCGACCTCAGAATACTGGTGATGTCCGCGACCATCGATGCCGGGGCCGTCTGCAGGGCCCTCGACGCGCCGTCCTTGTCGAGCGAGGGCCGCATGTTCCCCGTCGAGATCGTACGGCCGGGCGTCGAGGCCACGGCGGAAAACTGCGCCGAGACCGTCGCCCACGTCGTGCGCCAGGCCCACCGGGAGCGGGAGGGCGACATCCTGGCCTTCCTGCCGGGAGAGGGCGAGATCCGCAGATGCCGGGAACTCCTCGGCGACTCCCTGGGGGACACCTTGGTCTGCCCGCTCTTCGGCTACCTGCCCCCGGCCCAGCAGCGGCTTGCCATCGCGCCGAGCGCCCCGGGCAGGAGGAAGGTCGTCCTTGCCACGCCGATAGCCGAGACCTCCCTCACCATAGAGGGCGTCCGGGTGGTCGTGGATTCCGGCCTCTACCGGAAGCTGGTGTTCAGCCCGCAGAGCTCGCTGAGCCGCCTGGAGACATGCCGGATAAGCATGGACATGGCCACCCAGCGCACCGGCCGCGCGGGCCGAGTGGCCCCGGGGACCTGCTACAGGCTCTGGTCCGCGGCGACGGAGGCCAACATGGCCCCGTGCAGGGTGCCGGAGATACTCGAGGCGGACCTGAGCCCGCTCGTCCTCGACGTGTTAGCCTGGGGAGAGGCCTCGCCGGAGAGGCTCCCGTGGCTGACCCCGCCGCCGGAATGCCACCTGAGGCAGGCCTTCCAGCTGCTCGGCGCCCTCGGGGCCGTCGAGGACTCGGGCGGAGTGCCGGAGATAACCGCGCACGGAAGGGCCATGGCCGCACTGCCCTGCCACCCGCGCATCGCCCAGATGCTGCTGGCTGCCCCGAGTCCGGAGAAGAAGGCCCTGGCGGCGGACGTCGCGGCCCTGCTCGAGGAGAAGGACCCGCTGGCCGCCACCGACATGTCCGCGGACATCTGCGACCGCCTCCAGGCCCTGCGTTCCCGCCGGTCGGACAGGCAGTGGCGCCGCATCGAGATGGTCTCGGAACAGTACCGCAGGATGGTCAAGGCGCCCGTGGACGACTCCGCCCCCGACCCCTTCGAGGCCGGTGACCTCATCTCCGCGGCCTTCCCGGAGAGGATAGCCAAGGCGCTTCCCGACGGCTACGGACGCTTCCTGCTGGCCTCGGGCGACATCGCCTCCGTGGACCGCGCCGACCCCCTCGCCGGCGAGCCCTTCCTGGCCGTGGCCAGCCTCAACACGAGGGTCGGGGCGGACGGCAGGATCTTCCTCGCCTCGAGGCTCGACCCGAAGGACGTGATTCCTCGCTGCCGTCGGGTCGACAACGTCTCCTGGGATTCCAAGGCGGGGACCGTCGTGGCGCGGAAGGAATGGAGGGCGGGGCGCCTGCTGCTGGACTCGAAGCCACTGAACGAGGGCTTTAGGGACAAGGCTGTGAAGGCGATATGCGAGGCGGCGGTCAAGGAGGGGACCGCGATGCTGGACTTCTCCGACGAGGTCGGGAATCTCCAGCGCCGCATAGCCGCGGTGGCTGCCTGGCATCCCGAGCTTGGGCTCCCGGACTTTTCCACGGAGGCCTTCCTCAGGAGGGCTCCCCAGTGGCTGCCGCTCTTCATCGGCAAGGCCTGCACCCGGGCCGAGCTCAAGAAGATAGATCTCTGCGAGGTCATCTGGAGCCTGCTGGACTATGGCCAGCAGAAGGAGGTCGACCGCCTGGCGCCGTCTCACATCGAGGTGCCCACGGGGAGCCGCATCAGGGTCGAGTACCGCCTCGGGGCCGAGGCGCCGGTCCTCCGCGTGAGGCTGCAGGAGTGCTTCGGGATGACGGACACGCCGAGGGTGGACGGCGGTAAGCGCCCGGTGCTCATGGAGCTCCTCTCTCCGGGCTTCAAGCCGGTCCAGCTGACCTCGGACCTGAAGAGCTTCTGGCAGGACGCCTATTTCGAGGTCCGGAAGGTGCTCCGCCGGCGCTATCCGAAGCATTCTTGGCCGGACAACCCGCTGGAGGCCCCTGCCGTCCGCGGCGCGGTGAAGAAAAAGTAGGCGCCCCGGGAGTCCCGGAGCGCCACAGGCGTGCCTAAGCCTCTTCCGCCAGCAGGCGCCGGTAGATATCCCTGTCCTCGTCCTTGAACACGTTGAATATCACCGTGTCGACGTGCCTGCAGCCCTTGAGGGCTGACCGCACCGTGCCGACGGCTATCTCCGCGGCCCGCTCCTGCGGGAAGCCGAAGACCCCGGTCGATATGCAGCAGAAGGCGATGCTCCCGAGCCCATGGCTGTCGGCCAGCTCCATGCACGAGCGGTAGCACGAGGCGAGCTGGGCCTCCTGCAACCGGCTCGGCCATCCGGCCTGGACGATGGGCCCGACGGTGTGGATTACGTACCTGGCCGGGAGGTTGAAGCCCGGGGTGATCTTCGCCGAACCGGTAGGCTCCTCGTGGCCCTGCCTCGTCATGATCTCGTTGCAGGCCAGCCGGAGCTGGACGCCCGCGGCGGAATGGATGGCGTTGTCTATGCAGTTGTGGAGCGGGACGAAGCATCCGAGCAGCTCTCTGTTGGCCGCGTTGACTATTGCGTCGACCTTCAGGCGGGTGATGTCTCCTTGCCAGAGGAGCAGGCCCTTGCCCTCGGGTTCTACCACGCCCTTCTCCTTCAGCTGTTCCTGCAGTTCCGCGTCCTGGGCGGCGAGAAATTCCTCGCTCACGGGCCTCGGCGGCCGGATGTTGAGCAGGGCCCTCATCATGGCCTTCCGCTCCCTGAGCCCTTCCGGAATCTCCGTCCCGAAGCGTCCCGGCTCCTCGTCCATCAGGGCCTTTATGATGTGCCTGAGGTTTTCCTCTCTCTTCGTTTCCATGGTACAAGATTTCAGTCGTTTGGCTCTGACTTCTTTGCCTCCCCGGCCTTCTCCATCGCCCCGGCCCGTGCGGCGAGCCCGTCTATCAGCCCCTCGTCGAGGTCCTCGGCGAACGGGATGTACCGGCGCAGGCCGTCGAGCATGGTGCCGCAATCGTCCCTGTTGAACCTGACTAGGGTGGCATCCCCGAAGTCCATTGCCATCCGCTCGAAGGGGAAGCGGATGATCGAAGGCGTGTTGAAACCGACCCCGAACTCCAGCAGGGCGAGCCTCTTTTCCGAGGCCCTGCGCACGAAGGCGGTATAGGCCTCGGCCTGGCTGTTCCATCGTCCGTCCTCCACGAAGTTGCCGTCCACCCTGAGGTTCGGGGTCATGAGCTCGCCGTTTTCGGGACAGCGCGGGACAAGCCGGCTCGGAATCCGGCAATCCTCGGTGTTCGCAATCATCTCGTTCACAAGGTCTTCGTCGTAATAGAGCCTGCGCGGTTCGCCGGTTACGGACTGCAGGTAGGCGTAGTCGCCCTGGGTCGCGAAGAGCCTTCCCGCGTCGAAACCGGCCTTCTCGAACTGGCCGTCGACGTTGGTCGTTATGACGAAGTAGTCCCTGCCCTCGACGAGCCGGAGGAGGACCTTGTAGAGCGGCATGGCGGCGGGGCGGAAGCGGATGGCGTAGATGTGCCTCGCCCAGTAGGCCCACTTCTCCTCCTCGCTCGGCCATGGGTAGAAGGACGAGGAGTAGAGGTCGGTGATTCCGTATTTCTCTATCCATGGCCGGAACTCTCTCCGGAATTCCTTGCCGTCGTAACGCAGGCCGGCCGCCGTGGAAAGCCCCGAGCCGGCACCTATCAGCACCGCGTCTGCATGTGCCAGGGCCTCTGCCGCCAGCCCCATGCGTCCGTCAAGCGTCTTCGCGCCTTCCGTCTTCATGGACCCGTCTTCCGTCTTCATGGACCCGTCTTCCGTCGACATGGATCCGCCCTTCGTCAGCATGGATCCGAAAATGTTCCCGAACATCGTCTTCGCCCTTTGATAAATTCCGTCTACATTTAAAAAAGCCCCGTCTGCAAGAGGCGGGGCCTTGGGAGATTTACCCTTAATAACCGATGGTGAAGCGCTCCTTGTGGTGGGCAGGCTTCTCGAGCTCGTCGACCATCGCTACCGCATAGTCTTCGGCCGAGATGTGGCTGGTCTTGGTGGCCTGGTCGACGATGAGGTCGTCCTTGCCGAGGCGGAACTTGCCGGTGCGGCCGCCCTTCTCGTCGAAGGCTCCTGCAGGGGAGAAGAAGACCCAGTCGATTGCGTCCTCCTTTGTCAGGACGTTGAGGTAGAAGTCGCCGAGCGGACGGACGCCGCCCATTATGCTCTCCGGGATGGCTCCGGAATCGACGACGCGGAGACCAGGGGCGCAGAAGAGCGTGCCGGCCCCGCCGACGATGAGGAGGCGCTTAACGCCGCTCTTCTTCGCGGCCTCGAGGATGCGCGGATAGTTGGTCTCGATGAGCTTCGCGATGTCCGGGTTGGTCCAGCCAGGGTTGTAGGCGGAGATGATTGCGTCCTTGCCTTCGGCAATCTTGGCGATGGCGTCGACGTTGGCCACGTCCTCTTCCACCGGGGTCACCTGGTCGTTCTTGGCCAGCTTGGATGCGTTGCGTACCACCGCGGTTACCTTGTGTCCGCGTGCCACGAGTTCATTCAGGATGTGCGAACCTACGAATCCCGTCGCACCGATCAATACTACGTTTGCCATGATTTCTATTGCTTTAAAAATTAAAATTTTCTTCCCGCAACCAGCCTTTCCGCCTGCACCTCGCTCTCTCCTCAACTGATTGACGATGCAAAGATATGCAGTTAGTTTCCTTTTGTCAAGTATAGTTGAAAAAGTAAGTCAGTAACTTAATGCTAGTATTGGAAAAATCGGTGCTTTGCAGTCAAATCTAATTTCCGCTCCCGGTTGCGGCGAGAAGATCAGTATCTTTGCAAAAAATGAACAGGACCGTGTACGGACGAAAGATTCCGGTAGACAAGAAGTGCGGCATTGCCGACATGGCCGGGCAGTCATCACCGTGTTCCGGTCAGCTCCCCATAGCTCGGGAACATCTTCACTCTGCTCATCGCATTAGACGGCGGGTAAGAAACCACTATCTTGCCGTCTTTGTCAAGAAGATCATATAAGTCTTCGGCGGTCAAATCGTAACGGCAAAGGTATTTTTCCGATTCGAAGTATTCATCCCGATTTTTCTTTGAGGAGAGCAGATAGTGGTTCTGTCCGTCAAAGACAAAGATTCTCACGGTATCGTATGGAGACATGTCCTCGATAGAATAATAACCGCTTCTGCTTTCAAGTCTTTCGTTTGGAAATAATAAATCATAACCAAATCCGGCTCTCCATGCGCTGGCAACTGTCGTGTCTCGCGAATCTAAATCGTACATGTTTCCCGATTTTGCGACCTCATTCCTCAAGCCCTTGCTTGGATATCTCTTGAAATATTGTTTAGAGTAGGTGTTTGCCCATACCTCAAACCAAAATGCTTCGCCAAGTGCTCGACGGTGACGCCTCCGTCGGAAGACTGGATGACGGACGTTTCGTTCATCAGCCCTGGCGTTTGTGGCTTCTCGCACGGGCATGGGACAAAGAGATATCGTTATGCTTGGAGATTAGCAAATTTTTCTAATAATCAATGATGTAAATCGTAATAATATGGTGCGCGGAAAAAGGTTGGATTCGCCGGCCCAAACCCATTGTACAGGCGATGTGCATTCCAGGGCCCTCCAGGGGGGCGCTGCAATCTGAGTTAGGCGGATCTGCGAACCCAGTGACGGCACATCAATGTTCTACGGTTATAGATAAAGCATGGGTGGCTCCGCATTCAGAGATGACCGGGGAACATGTCTGCAATCTATTTCTTCTTGTAGCGCGGATACATGTGTATGTCTGCCATTTCCTCTGTAGGCGGATAATAGATTTGATCTCTTATCTTGTCCAAATCCTTCTTTGTAAAGTCATAACGTTGTAAAACGCAATAATTCTTGACGATATAGTCCCAAGGATGGCTGTCGACGGTATCTTTGTCAAAGATGAAGAAAGACACCGTATCACATTGCCATTCCCACTTGAATAGATGGCTATTTGTCCCAAGTCCAAAATCTATATGCCCATGTCCAAGGTTTCCATCTCCGTCTTCGCAAGGTGTCAGAGAAAGTAACCGAAGATCTTCTTTCGAAAAGCATATGGCAGTATCGTTCACCCAAGTCTTGTTTCTTTCCGGAATGAAACAATATACTGAATCATATTCATCCGGGAGCCAGTAGTCAAATGCAATCCAATCTTCACATCCCGTAAAGCATGCTAAGACAGGAATCAGAAAAAATAAGATAACTATTTTTTTCATGATCTAATATTTAATATGATAAAGTCCGCTTCCCCAATGATAAGATGGGAAAATATGTGAGGAGAATCTGTTTGCCATTACTTCCGTAAAAAAGCTATGGTGATTATGCTTGGTATGAAGTTCAAAATCGGCTATAGCGCTTCCTAAACTCATAAGTCCCATCAAAGGGTACAAGAAGCCAAATGCCTTACTTTGTACGGTATGACCATATTCATGAGCATAAAGTTGATCATTATGTTCTATATAGTGGTCAAAAGATTTTACTGAAGCTATTGAGTTCTTGATATCTACATTTATATATGCGCCAACATGACTGTCCGGTAAAAGTTCCGGACGATTATTATAAAGTTTAACAATTAAACAAATTTGGTTCGGTTGAATCATCAAGTTCATTGACAATATTGCAGTTAGGTTTCGCAAAGAGGTCTCCGAGATTGGTTGTGTCTGTAAGTGAGATACTTACAATCTGCAACATCTCGTAAATTGACCGTTCAACATTCATCTTCTTCTGCACAATGGCTATCATGCAATAGGCTATGATTGCGGAGTAAATCTGAATGCGTACTGCGTTTTCTGAAGTACCCCAGAACTTTTTTATCTTCAGATGTTGCTTAATCCATTTGAAGACGTTATGTAAAGCTTCTCATAA
>DKSK01000031.1 GCA_002472565.1 Bacteroidales bacterium UBA7258
ACAAAACGATGCAAAACTCAGAATACTAAAAGGCTCGAAAGGGTGTATGGCGACCGCCATCCACTATCGAGCCTTTTTCATATAAGACCAAGCCTCAACCTCGACAAGTCAACTTAATCCTGCAAAATCTATAACGGTATTGCACGTGAAAGCCGTGGTCGGGTACGGCCTGACCGTTTTCTCGTTGGCAATGTCATGGAACTGCGTTGTCCAGGGTGGATTGAAATAATAAAGGTCCCGCTTCGCAGCGGGACCTTATCCTTTGCTTTTCAGGTTAGTAGTGTGTTACTTTAGGGTTAATAATCAATGGTTAGACGAAAACTTTATCTCAAATTATCATGTAATGCAGTTAATAAGCGAAAAAGCAATATTTTTTATCGTTTTACTTCTGCAAAGTTATCAACTTTTTGAATAATTGCAAAGTTTTTCCGGGAAAATTTTTAATCGTTTAAGAGTTTTTTATCGGAAAGCAGCTTCGGACGTCGCTCTTTCGTGAGTTTGAGCGCCTGCTCATCCTGCCATTCCCTTATCAGTTTAGGGTTGCCGCTGAGAAGCACCTCTGGAACTTTCCAGCCTTTGTAGTCGGCCGGCCGGGTGTAGATAGGAGGGGAGAGCAGTCCGTCCTGGAATGAATCCGTCAAGGCCGAGGTCTCATCGGTAAGGGCGCCCGGAATCAGGCGGACAATGGCATCGGAAACGAGGGCGGCCGGGATCTCGCCTCCGCTGACAACATAGTCTCCGACAGAGATTTCCTTGGTGATGAAATGGTCGCGTATCCTCTGATCAATGCCCTTGTAATGGCCGCAGAGTATCATGAGATTCTGCTTGAGACTCAGTTCGTTCGCCATCTCCTGGCTGAAATTCTCCCCGTCTGGAGACATATATATGATTTCATCATAGTCCCTTTCTGCCTTTAGTTCAGAAATCATCTTGTCTACCGGCTCTACCATCATGACCATGCCTGCGTCCCCACCATAGCTATAGTCGTCGACGGTCTTTCTGGGGCCAAGTCCATATTTCCTGATGTTGTGGATCTCGATATCAACGAGACCCTTCTTAATAGCCCTTCCGACAATGGAATGGCTGAGAGGACTTTCTAGCAGTTCCGGTACTACCGTCAGGATGTCTATCCGCATTTGATAACCAGTTTATACTTATTTGTTTGCAAAATTAACGAAAAATAAAAGAAAATTTAGGTAACTTTGTCAATCCATGCATAGGCATGGCGAGAATTATTAACGTAACACTGAATCGTAATGAACGAAGAAATCAATCCTGATCCATTGAAGAATGTTTCAGATGTAGAGGATGAGTCCAAAGTGGCTGCCGAGCCTGAGGTTAAGGCTGAGGCCGCCCCTGAGGCAGAAAAGGCCGCCGAACCTGAGGTTAAGGCTGAGGCCGCCCCTGAGGCGGAAGAAGCTGCCAAGCCTGAGGTCAATTATGCTGCGATGACCCTTTCCGAACTTGGAAAGGCCTTCGAGGACCTTATGGCAGACCCGGAGAGCATGAAATTGAATAAAGAGGCCGAGGCCATCAAGTCCGCCTTCTATAAGAAACTTTCCAAGGCCAAGGCTGAGGCTGGGCTGGAAGCTCCACTCGAACCGACTGAGGAAGAGGCGGAGAATGCCGAAGTCGAAACCGCCGAGTCTGAGCCGGCCGAGAAGGTCAATCCTTTCGAAGCCGTAGAAAACGGATTCAAGGAGATATACTCTAAATATAAGAAGGCCCGCGCCGAGTACAACAAGAAGCTCGACGAAGAGAGAGAGGAGAATCTGGCCAAGAAGCAGCAGGTTGTTGAAGAACTCAAGACTCTCATCGACAAGCAGGACGATGTCAGTGCGCTCTTCCCTGAGTTCAGGACCCTCCAGGCACGCTGGCGCGAGATAGGGCCAGTTCCTCAGCAGAGTTTCCGCGAGCTGAACGAGACCTATCAGTTCAACGTGGAGCGTTTCTATGACAAGGTCCAGATCAACCGCGAGATGCGCGACCTTGACTTCAAGAAGAATCTTGAGGTGAAGGAGGGTCTCTGCCAGGAAGCCGAGAAGCTTGCCGAAAACGAGAACATCGTCGAGGCTTTCCATGAGCTCCAGAAGCTCCATGAGCGCTGGAAGGAGTATGGCCCAGTGGATAAAGAGCATCGTGAGTCCATCTGGGAGCGCTTCAAGGAGGCCACTGCCGTAATTAATAAGAAGTATCAGGCCTATTTCGAGGACCAGAAGGATAAACAGGTCGAGAACCTCGCCGAAAAGACCAAACTTTGTGAGGAAGTTGAGGCCATAGCCGCCAAGGAGGACATAAAGAGCTCCAGCGACTGGAACAATCTTACGAAACAGATTATTGACATCCAGGCTTCATGGAGGAAGATCGGCTTCGCAACGAAGAAGGAGAATCAGAAGATTTACGACCGCTTCCGCGCCGCCTGCGACAAGTTCTTCGACCGCAAGAGGGAGTTCTACACCGAGTTCAAGGACAGCATGAACTCCAACATGGACAAGAAACTCGCCCTTATCGAGAAGGCTGAGGCGCTTAAGACGAGCACCGACTGGAAGGCTGCCGCCGAGGCGTTCAAGGAGCTTCAGAAGGAGTGGAAGGAAATCGGTTCTGTGCCGAGGAAGAAGTCTGAGCAGTTGTGGAAGAGATTCCGCGCCGCCGCCGATGAATTCTTTGCCGCAAGAGACAGCAACGCCAAGCCTGGCGAGAATTACCATGCCAACCTGGAGGCTAAGAAGAAGCTCATCGAGGAGATCAAAGCCTTCGAGCCAAGTTCCGACGCTCAGGTCATGAGCGATGCTCTCCAAACCTACCTGGACAAGTGGCAGACGATCGGCTTCGTTCCTTTCAAGGAGAAGGAGGGAGTCAACGCCGCCTTTGACGAGGCCATGAAGTCGAAGTTTCCAGATTACAATCCTCACGATAATTTCGCCGGCAGAATTCAGAGGGGAGCCCGCAGGATAGGGGAGAGGGTGCAGCGCACGGCTCTTTCTGAGAAGGACAGGCTGATCCAGCAGTACAACAGGCTCCAGGAGGAGATAAAGACATACGAAAACAACATCGGCTTCTTCGCCAATTCCAAGGGAGCGCAGTCCTTCGTCGACCAGTTCCAGAAGAAAATTGACTCGGCGAAAGCCCAGCTCAAGGAACTTGAAGGAAAGATCCGCGGACTCGGCCAGTCTGAGGAGGCCGGTGAAGAAGACAAGAAAGGAGAGGAATAAAGGCCAATGGATAAAAATACCATCTGGGGCTTCGTGCTGATCGGAGTGGTCATTTTCGGATTCACGTGGTATCAGTCGAGGCAATACACAAAACAGGTTGAGGCGCAGATGAGGGCTGATTCCATCGCCAGGGCGAATGCTCCGGCGGTGGATTCTTCTGCGGTGGCATCCGCCGACACCCTTGCGATAGAGGATTCACTCGGACTTGCCGCTTCCAAGGCGGCACTTCCGGCCTACAAGGACAGCCTACTGGCTTCCAGCTATGCAGGCGAGGAAAAATTTTACATGCTGAGCAATGATAAGGTAAAGATCGCCTTCACTTCGAAGGGAGCCCAGCCTTATTCCGCCCAGATCCTCGGCTATCATTACTATAAGGATTCTACAGACCTCTACCTCTTCAAACCGGGTCAGAGCGAACTGGGCTACAGCCTCTATGCCGGCGAGCAGATCAACACTAAAGATTTCGTCTTTGACGTGGTCGAGCATAGCGATTCCCTCCTGGTCATGCGTCTTCCTTTTGAGGGGGGCGGCTATATCGAGCAGAGATACAGCCTCAAGCCTGACTCCTATATGGTCGACAACGTCATGTCCTTCATCGGGATGGACAAGGTCATACCGAAGAATGTCTTCGGCTATGACATGGACTGGAAGGTTACCATTCCGAGGATGGAGAAGGGATACAAGAACGAGTCCCAGTACTCAAAGCTTGACTATTATTTTGACGGGGAAAAGAAGCCGGGTGAAATCGGCAGGGGCCGGAGCGGAAGCAAGCGAATCCAGACTCGTTTGAGTTGGTTCGCCTTCCAGCAGCAGTTTTTCTCCATTATCGTCAGAAGTGAGGAGGAGTTCTCCTCGGGCAACGTTGAGATAAACTTCCTTCCGGAGGATGATCCGAACCGTTCTCTGATGACCTGCGAGGCGAGCATGAGCAACGAATTCCAGCTCTCCGACCAGATCGTAAGGCATAACGAGCTCTATTTCGGACCTAACAGTTTCCATCGACTCAAGGCCCTGGGCCACAAATATGAGAAGATTATTCCTTTGGGAGGCTGGATGGTCGGCTGGTTCACAAGATATGTGATCATCCCTGCTTTCGACCTTCTGAGCAGACATATAGCCAACTTCGGAATCATCATCCTGCTCATGACTATCATGATCAAGATTGTGGTGCTTCCGTTCGCGTACAAGTCTTACTCATCTTCTGCCAAGATGCAGGTCCTCAAACCTGAAATAGACAAGCTTAACGAGAAATATCCTAAGGCTGAGGATGCGATGAAGAAGCAGCAGGAGCAGATGCAGCTCTATCAACGGGCCGGCATCAGTCCTATGGGAGGCTGTCTTCCGATGCTTCTCCAGTTCCCTATTCTTTGGGCGATGTTCAGGTTCTTCCCTGCATCCATCGAACTTCGTCAGCAAGGCTTCCTCTGGGCTGAAGACCTGAGTGCATATGATTCTATCTGGGATTTCGGGACGAGGATCCCTATCCTCGGAGATCATATCTCCCTCTTCGCACTTCTGATGGCCATCTCCATGTTCCTTTACACCAAGGTGGTTTCTGGCCAGCAGATGTCGGGGAACGACCCTAATGCGCAGATGATGAAATTCATGAGCCTCTACATGATGCCTGTCATGATGTATTTTATCTGCAACAGCCTTTCTTCTGGATTGAGCTACTACTATCTCATATCGAATATCCTCACCATGGTCGAGACTTTCATTATAAAGAAGTTCTTTGTCCATCCTGAAGATATTCTCGCAAGGCTCAAGGCTACCGAGGGTAAGAAGGCTCCGAAGAGCAAGTGGCAGCAGAGGCTTGAGGAAGCGCAGAAGATGCAACGCAAGGCTCTTGAAGAGCAGAGAAAGAAAAGAGGTTATTAGAATATGATGATCAAAGAGAATATTCTGAAGATCAAGGAAGAACTGCCGTCAGCCGTAAAGCTGGTGGCAGTTTCTAAATTCCATCCCGTTTCTGAGTTGATGGAGGCCTATGATGCGGGCCAGAGGCGCTTCGGTGAGAACAGGCCGCAAGAATTTGCTGAGAAGGTTCCGCGGCTGCCATCTGATGTAGAGTGGCATTTCATCGGCCATCTCCAGACCAACAAGCTTAAGCTGGTCCTGCCATATGCCTATATGGTGCAGAGCGTGGATTCGCTTCATCTGCTTCAGTCTGTCGAGGCCTGGCTGACTGCCAATCCTGTCAGGAAGGAGCCTCTCCGTGTCCTGCTTGAGATGCATCTCGGTGCGGAGGAGACAAAACATGGGATGAGTGAAGAGGAAATCTGTGGAATCTTCTCAGAGGCCTCGAATTATCCGCATGTGTCCTTCTGCGGTCTCATGGGGATGGCGACCAATACCGATGACCAGGAGAGGATCCGCTCTGATTTTGAGAGGATCGCCTCTTTCCGGGAGAAGGTGGCGGCCACTTATCCTGATCTTCCTCTCAACGAACTTTCCATAGGAATGTCAAACGACTGGAGGATTGCGGTCGGCTGCGGCGCCACTATTGTCAGGATCGGAACTGCCATTTTCGGACCGAGAGAATATTGACGGCAGGCGTCTTTCAATTTGCAACGTTTAAGGCTGTTTTTCTTTCAGACAATTTGTCAAGAGGGGCTTTCGGGTATAAATTTTGCGATGTAATCTCCACGAAATTGAATGACAATGTACGCGGGTTCCGGATTTTTTCGTAAATTTGCGGGCACTTGAAAAAGCAATATCAACTTCTTAATTTATAAAGAACAATGATTAAAATTGGTATTAACGGATTCGGTCGTATCGGCCGTTTCGTCTTCCGCTCCACTCTCGAGGAGGCCAACAAGAATGATGTAGAAGTAGTTGCGATCAACGACCTTCTTTCTGTTGACTATCTCGCTTATCTTCTTAAGTATGATACCATGCACGGCCGTTTCGACGGTGAGGTTTCCGTAAAGGATGATCACACTCTCGTTGTAAACGGAAAGGATATCCGCATCTTCGCTGAGAGGGATGCAGAGAACATCAAGTGGGCTGAGGTAGGCGCCGAGTACGTCGTTGAGTCCACCGGTTTCTATCTGACCATGGATCGTGCCGAGAAGCATCTCAAGGCAGGCGCTAAGTATGTAGTTCTCTCCGCTCCTTCCAAGAAGGGTGAAGACGGTCGTCAGGCTGACATGTTCGTATGCGGTGTCAACACCGATACCTACAAGGGCCAGCAGATCGTTTCCAACGCATCTTGCACCACCAACTGCCTCGCTCCTATCGCCAAGGTTCTCAATGACAACTTCGGCATCGAGACCGGTCTCATGACCACCGTTCACTCTACCACCGCTACCCAGCTGACCGTTGATGGTCCTTCCAAGGGTGGAAAGGACTGGAGGGGCGGACGTGCCGCTTCCGGCAACATCATCCCTTCTACCACTGGCGCCGCAAAGGCTGTTGGCAAGGTAATCCCTGAGCTCAACGGCAAGCTTACCGGAATTTCGATGCGTGTACCTACCCTCGATGTTTCCATCGTTGACCTTACTGTCAACCTCAAGAAGCCTGCTACCCAGGAGGAGATTAATGCCGCGATGAAGAAGGCCTCCGAGACCAACCTCAAGGGTATTCTCGGATACACCGAGGATGCAGTCGTTTCCAGCGACTTCCTTGATTGCCCTCTGACCTCTATCTACGATGCTACCGCAGGTGTTCACCTGACCGATACCTTCGTAAAGGTCTGCAGCTGGTATGACAATGAGTTCGGCTACAGCCACAAGGTAGTTGATCTCATCAAGATCATGAACAAGTACAACACCAAGTAATTCTTGGCCGAATACGATTGGAAGGTGACTCGAAAGGGCCACCTTCCTTTTTTTGTAGATATGCGAGGAGGATGCAGGGTGCCATTGGGATTTCCTTTCGCTTCTCGAGAATCAAGGGAGCAATTGCGGAGGGCTTCGTGGGACTTAGCCGCGGCGGAGTTCGTCGATCATTGCGGCGGCGACGGCGCGCGATGCTCCGCGGCCTCCGAGGGCTGAACGGATTTCGGCGTAGCCGGAGAGCATCTTTCCTCGGTATTCCGTATCCTCGATGAGTCGTCTGACTTCTGAGAGAATATTGTCGGACGTGAAATAGTATTGGATAAGCTCTCTGAAACAGAGCCTGCCGAGAATGAGATTGCCGAGCGAGATGAAATTGATTTTTATTATCTGTTTGGCTACATTGAAATTGAATTCAGTTCCACAGTAGCAGACCACCTGGGGCGTGCCGATCAGGGCGGTCTCCAGAGAGGCTGTCCCTGAATTGACTACAGCCGCGACAGAATTCTTCATGACTCCGTAGCTGTCGCCGAAAACGACTTTTACGTATGGCCTTCCGCCAACGTATGGAGAGTAATCCTGCATGGACCTCGACGGTGCGGCGGCCAAGACGAAAAGATAGTCCCGGTAGGCTGGCAGAGCGTGAGCCTTGTCCGCAAACCCCATGAACGCAGGCATCATGGAGGATATTTCTCCGTTGCGGGAGCCTGCCAGAAGGGCGATCATGGGCCTGTCTTCCAAGGCGTGCTTCTTGAGGAAGTCTTCTCTTTTCTGGTTCATAGCCTCGGACATATCTATGGCATCGATGAGAGGATTGCCCTTGTATATGTAGGAGACCCCTTTCTTGTCGAAATATTCCTTCTCGAAAGGAAAGACGATGAATAGTTTGTCAACCCAGGCTTTGAGTTTCTTGACTCTGCTTTCTCTAGAGGCCCAGACCTTCGGCGCAATGTAGTAGAAGACCTTGATTTTTTCGCGGTGGCAGAATTCGGCTACGCGGAAATTGAAGCCAGGATAATCAATCAATATGACCACGTCGGGTGCGAAGCGTTTTATGTCCTCTCCGCAATTCTTGAGTCTTCCCGCGTACTTGTTCAGATGGAGAAAA
The DNA here is from genome assembly GCA_002472565.1 of Bacteroidales bacterium UBA7258. Taxonomy (GTDB): domain Bacteria; phylum Bacteroidota; class Bacteroidia; order Bacteroidales; family UBA932; genus Cryptobacteroides. Next base: position 8,097 of record DKSK01000031.1, read on the forward strand.
ATCTGGCTGAAGCCTATCACGGCCCCGTCCTTGTAGTCCTGGACAAGACCCGTACCTTCCTGATGCGCATGGAAAACCTCATCCATGAGTCCGCCACCCCAAAAACGGATGTCTGCGGCGGGATCTTCTTCATAAATGCCCTTCATCAGATTGGAACCGTGAAGGTCGCCGGAAGCCTCGCCGGCTATGATGTAATATTTCATGAGTATAAATTGTCTGGACCCAAGAGCCGCTATTTCTTGAATTCGCGGTTGAAGCCGAGTTTTGCAAGTCTTTCTACTTCAGCGTAATCCGTCATGTCGACCTTGTCTGGGACGACGGAAATCCAGCCGTCCATGTTCAATCTGAAATCAGCGCCGGGAGTGTTTCTGTCATCGTCTGTGAAGGTTCCCAGCAGCATGAAAGGCTTTTCGCCTTCTTCGAGGGGGCCGCTTGTCTTGTCTTTTGAGATGTTGATCCCGAAATGCTCGAGAATCTCGTCCGGGTTCCACTCCAGCACTTCTCGAGTCCAGGTGTTTATTCCCTGATGGGCGGCTTTGACTCCCTTGATTTGCTCGGGCGGCAGGGCCGGGAAATTGATATTGTAGAAGATGCCGTATTTGCCGGGATAATCTTTGAGCAGTCTTTCGAAGATGTCGGGAAAGAAGCACTCTACGCAGGAGAAGTCAGGATTTTCCTCCATGGAGTCTATGGATACGCCAATGGAGCGGCAGTCATTCAGGGCGGCTTCTTCGGCGGCGCCGAGAGTTCCTGAATAGCAGGCTCCGGCTCCGGCGTTTGTGCCGTGATTAACTCCGCAGACGACAACGTCCGGCCTTAGGTCCTTGAAGGGGTAGTTCAATGCGAACTTTACACAGCTTGCCGGTTTTCCGTCGAAATATGACCAGCGGACTCCGTTCTCGTCAAGGCCGAGATCCTTGTAGGCGAGGCGGTGAAGCCCAAGGTCAACGCCCATGGACATCCCGCTCTGATGGTGCTTCGGGGCGACTACGGTCACTTCTCCATATCCGGAAAGTAGTTTGGCGAGAACTTTTATGCCCTTGGCCAGGTAGCCGTCATCGTTGGTGAGGAGTATCTTCATTGTTGGTCGTTCAGATTTTATTACAAAGATACGATTTTGTATCTTTGCTGCACGAATTTGTAAGTATGAAATCTCTCAGAGAAATATACAGGATCGGCCGCGGCCCTTCAAGCAGCCACACCATGGGGCCGCAGAGAGCGGCTGAAATCTTCCTTTCCGAGCATAAGGAAGCCAAGGGCTTCAAAGTGACCCTCTACGGCAGTCTCGCCGCTACGGGCAAAGGCCACATGACTGATGTGGCCATTATCGACGTGCTTTCAGGGACGGCGCCTGTCAGCATACTCTGGAAACCCAAGATTTTTCTCCCTTTCCATCCTAACGGGATGGATTTCGAAGCTCTTGACGAGAGTGGCGAGACCGTGGATAAATGGACGGTATACAGCATCGGCGGCGGGGCTCTGAGCGAGGGGAAGGAGGATGGGGACAGATTCTCGACCCCGGAGGTCTATGACATGAACAAGATGACTGACATCCTCCGCTGGTGCGAGAAATATGGGAGAAGCTATTGGGAATATGTCGACGAGTGCGAAGGTCCTGACATCTGGGACTATCTGCAGACGGTGTGGGAGGCCATGAAAAGAAGCGTGGAGAGGGGGATCAACCATGAAGGCAGGCTCCCTGGTCCGCTTAATCTGGCGAGAAAGGCTCCGGTCTACTATGTGAAGGCCACAGGATACAAGCAGACCCTTCAGACGAGGGCTCTGGTCTATGCCTACGCCCTCGCGGTCAGCGAGGAGAACGCTTCCGGTGGGGAAATCGTGACAGCTCCTACCTGCGGTTCGAGCGGGGTTCTGCCGGCCGTGCTCTATCATTTGTCGAAAGGCCACAATTTTTCGGACACCAGGATACTCCATGCCATGGCTACTGCCGGGCTTTTCGGGGATGTGGTTAAGACTAACGCCTCCATTTCAGGGGCGGAGGTGGGCTGCCAAGGTGAGGTCGGAGTCGCCAGTTCCATGGCTTCCGCAGCCGCCTGCCAGCTCTTCGGTGGCAGTCCAAGACAGATAGAATATGCCGCTGAGATGGGTCTGGAGCATCATCTCGGCATGACCTGCGACCCGGTCTGCGGCCTTGTCCAGATTCCATGCATCGAGAGGAATGCCTTCGCCGCCGCCAGGGCCCTGGACTCGAATCTATACGCCTCTTTCTCAGATGGAAGCCATCGTGTCTCCTTCGATCATGTCGTGGAGGTGATGAAGCAGACGGGCAAAGATTTACCCTCCCTCTACAAGGAAACTGCAGAAGGAGGGCTTGCAAAAGATTTCAAAGAAGATTAATAATTCTCAGCCTTGATCTGGAAGTAAGACTTAGGATGCTTGCATACAGGGCAGATCTCAGGAGCCTTAGGGCCGATGACGATGTGTCCGCAGTTGCCGCATTCCCAGATCATGTCCTGGTCTCTGGAGAAGACAATGCCTCCCTTTACGTTCTCAAGAAGCTTCTTGTAGCGGGCCTCGTGAGTCTTCTCGATTTCAGCGACTTTCCTGAAAAGAAAAGCGATGTCGTTGAAGCCTTCTTCCTCAGCAGTCTTGGCGAAGGATGGGTACATTTCAGTCCATTCGTAGCCTTCTCCTTTGGCCGCATCTTCAAGGTTTAAGTCGGTTGTAGGGATGTCGCCACCCTGAAGGAACTTGAACCAGATTTTGGCGTGCTCTTTTTCGTTCTTCGCTGTCTCCTCGAAGAGGTTTCCGATCTGTACATAACCGTCCTTGCGGGCTTTGGATGCGTAGAAGAGATACTTGGTGTGAGCCTCAGACTCACCGGCGAAAGCCGCCATGAGATTCTTCTCTGTTTGTGATCCTTTCAGTTGCATAATAGTTTCTTATTTCATTTCAGCAAAATTATTAAATTTGAAAGAAATTATCAACCCAATCAGTTATTATTAGTCTTATCTTATGGCCGAGAAGGTTAATGGCAAGAAGCCTGGTCATATGGCGGAAAAGCTCGAAAAGAGGGCCGGAAGCCTTAAAGGCAAGAGAGCAGGCAGAAAGCGTAGAGGCAAGAAGAAGGCTGAAGGGAAGAAACTTCTGTGGATTCTCCTCTCGCTTTCTCTGGCGGCGGCTTTGCTCTTCTGGCCTGTTCTAAGCCGTAGGAAGGAAGGGAGCGTAGGTCCTAAGGTGCCTCCGGGAAACTGGTCATATGGAATAGACCTTTCGCATAATAATGAGGGAGATGTCGAGTGGGACAGTCTGGCCGTCATGATAGACGGGAGAGGGAGGCTCGTGGACAATTTCAATGCCGCGAAAGAGATTCATCCGGTAGATTATGTGTTCATAAAGGCTACCGAGGGCATCTCCATGAAAGACAGGAAGTTCAAGGTGTATTGGAAGGAGTCTTCAGGCCACTCTTTCGCCCGGGGTGCCTACCATTTCTTCAGGTCAAGCAAAGACCCGAAACTTCAGGCGGAGAATTTTTGCAAGACGGTGGGCCGGCTGAGCAGCGAAGACCTGCCTCCGGTGTTGGATGTGGAGACTATGCATCGCGGCTGCACCAAGAAGCTTCTTAACGAGAGGGTCCTGGTATGGCTCAAGAGCGTTGAGGCCTATTATGGAGTCAGGCCCATAGTCTATACTTCGGAATCCTTCGCGCTTGATGTCCTGTCTGCTGAGATAAGCGGGAATTATCCTCTCTGGATAGCCCATTACAAGACCGACAGACTGAGCGTGGAAAAGTGGCTCTATTGGCAATTCACCGACAAGGCCTTGGTGCGAGGGGTCCAGAGGCCAGTTGACCTTTCGGTGAAGAAGTTCTAGAGGCTTCCGAGCACTTCCAGAATTTTCGGGATCAGCAGGCTGTGGACGAAATTCTCTTCCATGAAATGGGTCCCGTCGTAGATGGTGTAGGCGCCGGAGTCATGGGGAAAACTTTTGCCGGAGACAGCGCCGCTCCTGCCGAAATATTTGTTCCAGAGGCGTATGCTGACTACCCCTGTGCGCCGGTAATGGTCATGTGCCCCGAAGAAAGCGAAGAAATAATCTTCCGAGCCATTCAGGGGAGTGTTGGCCAAGGCCTCCTTCAGGTGGGCATGATATTTTCTCAGAGTCTTGTAGGAGAAATGGAGGGTCTGCCTGTCTCCCGGCCTCGGTTTCCATATCCAGTCGCAGAGGGCCTCCACTCCGGGGATGAGAGTCAGGAAGGAAAGTTTCCAAAGGTAGGATGGGGCTCCCAGAGAAGGGGAGACAAAGATATGGGGCAGGCCTTTTATGCGGATGGCCTGGATGGAACCGAGCGATTCGCCCACTATCAGCCGGGGTTTCAGTTCATCTACCCAGGTGGCTATCAGGGGCGCCGCCTCCTCCGGGTCGAAGGGGTAGGTGCGGACAACGACATTGACCTTCCATGAGGAAGGAGCATAGGCATCGATATTTTCTTTAATGATCGAGGGGATGCGGCTGTCTCCGCCTCCTCCCATGCCATGGATATATAATATTGTCTGCTCTATCATCCTTTTGCAAATTTAAATAATTTATATAAATTTGTTGGGGTGGCTGAAAAGAATAGTGTTCAATACTAATAATCACATGTATATTAAACCTTTACTCATAGCGGCAGTGATTCTGGCGCTTCCCGCTGCAGGCAATGCCCAGTCGGCGAGACTCAAAGATCCGGGTTTCAAATTCAAAGTCATAAAGGAGAACCCTATTACTTCAATCAAGGACCAGAACCGTTCAGGTACCTGCTGGTGCTTCAGTGCAACCAGCTTCTTCGAGTCCGAGGCCATCAGAATCAACGGTATAAAGGACACTACGGCTTATCCTGACTTTTCGGAGATGTTCACCATCAGCCATTCCTATCAGGACAGGGCGAAGAAGTACGTCAGCATGGACGGCAACATCTCCTTCGGCGCCGGCAGCGAATGCGAGGATGTTCTTCATATCATAAAGGATTACGGCATAGTTCCTAACGAGGTTATGCGCGGGCTTAACTACGGAACGGCTCTTCCTGAGCATTACGAAATGGATGCCGTTCTCAAAGGCGCGGTAGACGCTGTCCTTACCAATCCTAACAAGAAGCTCACTCCGGCATGGCCAAGGGCTATAAAGGGTATTCTCGATGCCTATCTGGGCGAGTGCCCTGACAGTGGCTTTACCTACAAAGGAAAGTTCTATACGCCTGCAAGTTACAGGGACTCTTATAAGATCAATCCTGACGACTACGTAACCCTCACTTCTTACACCCATCATCCTTTCTACTCAAAGTTTGCCATTGAAGTCGGTGACAACTGGCGTCAAGATCAGGCCTACAATGTGCCTCTCGACGAGTTCTGGGATGCTATCTGCTACGCCATTGAGCACGGTTACACCATGACCTGGGGCGGAGATGTCAGCGAACCGGGCTTCACCCGAGACGGAGTTGCGTATCTGGTGGATGTCAAGGCCGCGGGCCCTATGACGGACCGTCAGAGACTAAACGGAATTGACCCTGAGAAGGCAGCCGTTAAAGATACCCTCCAGGCTCAGCCTAAGGAGCTTGCCGCTTCCCAGGAGATGCGCCAGATGGAGTTCGAGAACAAGCAGAGCACAGATGACCATGGAATGCATGCCTTCGGTATCGCTGAGGACCAGTGGGGAACCAAGTACATCATGATTAAGAATTCATGGGGCAAGTATGGTAAGTATGACGGAATCCTTTATATGTCCGAGAATTATTTTAAGGAGAAGACTGAGGATTTCATGGTCAACAAGGAGGCTCTCCCTAAGGCCCTTAAGGCAAAGCTTGGAATTAAGTAGAAAGTATAGATATGGTGATAGTCAAGCATATACCGAATTCGATCACCTGCCTGAATCTTCTTTCGGGCTGCATAGGAATCGTGTTCTGTCTCAAGGGACGGCTTGACGTGGCCTTTGTCCTGATGCTCGCGGCGGCGGTCTTCGATTTCTGCGACGGACTCGCCGCCAGGGCTCTCGGGGCTTATTCAGACATAGGCAAGGAGCTTGATTCTCTCGCCGATGTAGTCAGCTTCGGGGTGCTTCCGAGCATTATTCTCTTCTCTCTGATGGAGATTTTTGCGGGGCCCCGTTCGCTATTCTCCTATCTGCCATTTCTGCTTGCGGCCTTTTCCGCTTTGCGTCTGGCGAAATTCAATCTCGATGAGAGGCAGCATGATAGTTTCCTGGGCCTCGCGACACCGGCTTCGGCCATGATCTGCGGATCCTACGGCTATCTGGTGCAGAAGTATTCTTCGCTCGCGCTGGAGCATCCTGTTTTCCACATCGTCTTCATCCTCTGCCTTACAGCTGTTCTTTGCGCCTTGATGGTCAGCGAGATACCGATGTTCAACATGAAGTTCAACAAGCTCAGTGAAGAGGCTCTCGCCGCCATGAGTGAAGATGAAAAGAAGGCTCTTGTCATGAAGGAGAACCTCAAGAAGCAGAAAAGAATCGCCTTCATCACGATTGTAGTAATAATCGTGGCTACGGTCTCCTGCCTGGGACTGAACTGGTCGCTGGTTTTCTTCCTGACCTTCATGGCCTACATCATCATGAATCTGATATTCCGGCTCTTCCCTTCGACGAGGTAGGGCGAATCGGCAGAGCAGTTAAGAGGCTGACTCAAAAGTGAGTTGGCCTTTTTTTGTCGGGAGGGGTGTGGGGTGCCGGGGGGACTCCGTTCCGCTGACTTGTCCTGAAATAAG